>CAWFSH010000004.1:0-347003 GCA_963818495.1 uncultured Actinomycetota bacterium | reverse complement strand
GTCCGCGACATCGAGGGCGGAGCTCGAGAGCGCCGTGAACGAGTTGACCTGAACCGACTCTGAGAACAACGGCTTGTCGAAGGTTTAGATCCAGACCCTGCGCCGATGTCACGGGCGTAGCGTCGAAAAGATGTCGCAAGTGTGCCCGGCCATCGTCGTGATTGGCCCAAGGAGCGCATTGACGGACAGGAGACTCAGATGTCTACCAAGACCGAAGTGCGGCCGTTTACGATCCAAACCCCCGAGAAGGATCTTGAAGAACTCCGTAAGCGGGTCGTGGCCACGCGCTGGCCCGAAAAGGAGCCGGTGAAGGACCAGTCGCAGGGTGTGGCTCTCAAGACCGCTCAGCAGATCGCGAGTTACTGGGCTGACGGCTACGACTGGCGCAAGTGCGAGGCGACGCTGAATGCGCTGCCGCAGTTCATCACCGAGATCGACGGGCTGGACATCCACTTCATTCACGTCCGTTCCAAGCACGACAACGCGATGCCGCTGCTCGTCTCGCACGGGTGGCCGGGTTCGGTTCTCGAGCAGATGAAGCTCATCGGGCCGCTGACCGACCCGACGGCATACGGCGGCAGCGCGTCGGACGCCTTCGATTTGGTGATTCCGTCGATGCCCGGCTACGGCTACTCCAGTAAGCCCACGGAGGCCGGGTGGGGCCCGGACCACGTCGGCCGCGCGTGGGTAGAGCTGATGAAGCGTCTGGGTTACTCGGAGTTCGTGGCGCAGGGCGGCGACTGGGGTGCGATCGTGGTGGACCTGATGGGCGTATCCCAGCCACCAGAATTGCTCGGAGTCCACACCAACATGGCCGGCACGGTTCCGCCCGAGATCGACAACCTGTTCCAGAAGAACGTCCTCGGAGCGGCCAACGCGCTGGAGAACCTGCCGGCTGATCTCTCCGACGAGGAGAGGCAGGCGTGCGAGCAGCTGGACTTCACGTGGAAGCACGTCTTCGGTCAACTCGAGATGGCCTCGCGCCCACAGACGCTGACCGGGTTGACCGACTCGCCGGTCTTCCTGGCGACGTACATGCTCGACCACGACGCGGCCAGCTTGGCGATGATCTCCCGCTCGTTCGACGGGGTGCCCGAAGGCATCACCCGCGACGACTTTCTCGACAACGTCACGCACTTCTGGTTGACGAACTCCGGGGTCTCCGCGTCGCGGATCTACGCGGATAACAGGTTCTCCTTCTGGGGTGTCAAGGGCAACCCGATCCCGGTGGCCGTGAGCGCCTTCCCGGACGAGATGTACGTGGCTCCGCAGAGCTGGGCCGAGCGGGCCTATCCCAAGCTCATCCACTACAACAAAGTGGCCAAGGGCGGGCACTTCGCGGCCTGGGAGCAGCCGCAAATCCTCAGCGAAGAAGTGCGCGACAGCTTCCGGTCGCTGCGGTAGATAGCCATGTCCGCGCGTCTGCATATGCCGCCGCTCAGCGGGGCTTCTGCGTGGCTCAACTCCGAGCCACTGAGCCCCGCCGGGCTGCGCGGTCAGGTCGTTTTGGTCGACTTCTGGACGTTGACGTGCATCAACTGGTTGCGCACGGAGCCGTACGTTCGTGCCTGGGCGCGCGCCTATCGCGACGACGGGCTGGTCGTCATCGGAGTTCACACGCCGGAGTTCTCCTTCGAGCACGACATCGACCTGGTGCGGCAGGCGGTCGAGGAGCGGGGCATCGACTACCCGGTCGCGGTCGACAACGACTACGCAATTTGGAGCGCCTTCGACAACCACTATTGGCCGGCGCTCTACTTCATCGACAGAGATGGCATTTTTCGCGACAGCCACTTTGGTGAGGGACGTTACGAGCAATCCGAGCGCAGCATTCAGCGATTGCTTGGCATCGAACGGGATCTCGTGTCCGTCGAAGGCGTCGGCGTGGAGAAGGAGGCCGACTGGGATCATTTGCGCACGCCCGAGACGTATCTCGGCTACCAGCAGAGCGAGGGCTTCGCCTCACCGGAGGGCGTTGTGCCTGCCACACGGAGCGCCTTCGAGCGACCGACATGGTTGGGCTCCAACCAGTGGGCGCTTGCGGGCGAGTGGACGATCGGGCCGGAGAAGGTCGTGCTTGGCGACGCCGATGGAAGCATCGCGTTCCGGTTCGATGCGCGCGACGCCAATCTCGTACTGTCTGCCGGAACGGAGGAGCCGATCCCGTTCCGCGTGCTCGTCGACGACGAGGCTCCGGGCCCCTCACACGGTGTAGACGTCGACGTCGACGGTAACGGCTTGCTACGCGACAGCCGGATGTACCAGCTCGTGCGCGAGCACGACAAGGTCCGTGAACGAACGCTGAAAATCTCATTCCTCAGGCCCGGTGCGGAGGCGTACGTCTTCACGTTCGGCTAGCCACACGAGGCGGTTGGCCCCACCATTCAAGGAGACTCAGATGTCTGCCAAGACCGAAGAGATCCGGCCGTTTACGATCGAAACCTCGGATGCGGATCTTGAAGAACTGCGAAACCGAGTCGCGGCCACCCGCTGGCCCGACAAGGAGACGGTCACTGATCAGTCGCAGGGCGTGCCTCTTAATACGGCAGACGCACTTCGTGATCTTTGGCGGTGATCACATAGTGGGCGGGGGTTTGAGGGCCGTCGTGTGAGACGGCCACCGCGTGATCATCATCCGTTGTGGACAGTGAAAACCGCGCGGCGGCCGTTGCGCAGATATTAGACCCTGATCTGTGGCGGGATGTGGGGAGTTGCCCCCTGATCTTGGACACTTGAAACTGGGATCGTGATGGTCCTGGTGGACAGGAGTCCTGGAAACGATGGTGAACAAGCATTACCCGGTTCAGTTCAAGGCTGACGCGGTGGCGTTGTACCGGTCTCGGCCCGGTGCGACGATCGCGCAGATCGCCGATGATCTCGGGGTCAACCGTGAGACGTTGCGCAGCTGGGTTCGTAACGATGACCAACGACGCGGGATGTCGGATCCGGGACCGCGGGGCACGGCCTGGCAGCCGCCGGTCCCGGTCGAGGAGGAGAACGCCGCGTTGCGGCGGCGGGTCCGGGAGCTCGAGGAAGAGCGGGACATCCTCCGCAAGGCGGCCCGGTATTTCGCCGGGGAGACGCGCTGGTGAACCGCTTCCAGTTCGTCGCCGACCATCAGGCACGCTACGGCGTGAAGCGGTTATGCCAGATCCTTGTAGTGTCCCGGTCGAGTTTCTACTACTGGCGGTCCACGGCGGCGGCGCGTGCCGCACGCGACGCCGCCGACCACGCGTTGGCCGATCAGATCACCACGGTGCACGCCGCTTTCGACGCCACCTACGGCGCACCTCGGATCACCGCCGAGCTGCGCGACCAGGGTCTGCCGGTCAACCGCAAGCGGGTCGCCCGGGTGATGCGCCGCTTCGGCATCCAAGGCCTGCGGCTGCGTCGCCGAGTCCGGACCACCGTGCCCGATCCGGCGGCGGCGAAGGCACCGGATCTGATCGGCCGGGACTTCACCGCCGAGGCACCGAACCAGCGCTACGTCGGCGACATCACCTATCTCCCGGTCGGTGATCGCGGGTTCCTCTACCTGGCCACCGTCATCGACCTGGGCTCCCGACGCCTCGCGGGCTGGGCGATCGCTGATCACATGCGCACCGACCCGGTCCTCGACGCCCTCCAGGCCGCCCTGCGGACCCGGGGCAGCCTGGACGGCGCGATCATGCACACCGACCACGGCGCCCAATACACGTCCCGGGCCTTCGCCGACGCCTGCCGCAGGGCCGGGGTTCGGCAATCGATGAGCGCCATCGGCAGCTCAGCGGACAACGCCGCCGCAGAGTCGTTCAACGCCACCTTCAAACGCGAGACCCTGCAAGGCCGCCGCGCCTTCACCGACGAACACGAAGCCCGACTGACGTCGTTCCGGTGGCTGCACCGCTACAACACCATCCGCCGCCACTCCCGCCTCGCACACCAATCCCCGATCACCTACGAACGCACCCGAGCAACAACATCTACTACGCTGGCCCCGGCCGCATAAAAACCCCGTGTCCAAGATCAGGGGTCAAGCCCCGTGTTCGAGGACTTGTGGACGCGGCTGTGCCCACGCTTCGCCCGAGTAGAACCTCGTCGGGCGGCCCGAGACCTGCTGGCCGGGCTGCTGGCGCCGATCGAACGCAAAAACAGCTGGTGGCTGGCCGAACACGCGGGGCATGCCACTCCGGACCGGATGCAACGCCTGTTGCGTGACGTCGTCTTCGACCATCGCGGCGCCGGTGGCGACTTACGCGACTTCGTCGCTGAGCATCTCGGCCATGACCAGGGTGTCTTGATCGTGGACGAGACGGGTTTCCTGAAAAAGGGAGTCCACTCGGTCGGTGTTCAACGGCAGTACACCGGAACCGCGGGGCGGACCGAAAACGCGCAGGTCGGCGTGTTCCTCACCTATGCATCTCCGCGCGGACGAGCGTTGATCGATCGGCGCATCTATCTACCCGCATCCTGGTGTGATCTGCCCGAACGCTGCCGAGCGGCCGGGATTCCCGACGATGTCGGCTTCGCGACGAAACCAGCTCTGGCCCGCGACATGATCGCCGCAGCCCTTGACGCCGGTATCAACGCCGGCTGGGTCACCGGCGACGCGGTCTACGGCGCCGATCCACGCCTCACTGCGGAATTACGCCAACGTCAGATCGGCTACGTTCTGGCGATCGCGGTCAACCGCACCATCCAGGTCACACCCACGGTCCGGATGACCGCCGGCTTGGCCGCCCAGGGCCTATCCCATCAAGCCTGGCAACGCTACTCAGCCGGAGCCGGATCGAAAGGAGATCGGGACCACGAATGGGCGTGGATCACCGACCACACCGTCGGCCCTGGCGCCTTCAGCCTGCTCATCCGCCGCCACTGTGACGGCACACTGGCTTACTACCGGTGCTGGAGCCCACACCCGGTCCCATTCACCACCCTCGTGCGAGTCGCCGCCACCCGATGGCAAGTAGAAGAATCGTTCCAGCTCAGCAAAGGCCTCGTCGGTCTCGACCACTACCAGTGCCGGGCCTGGACACCGTGGCACCGGTTCACGATCTTCGCGATGATCGCCCTGGCGATCCTCGCGGTCACCCTCGCCCACCTGGGCGGTGAGCAACCCACACACCCCAACCTCGACGCCGACCTGATCCCGCTAACCATCCCCGAACTCCGCCGGCTGACCAACGCCCTGATCCTGAACCCAGCCCCGGACAACACGCCCCTACTGACATGGTCCAACTGGCGCCGTCGCCACCAGGCCAGAGCCCGCCGCAGCCACTACAAACGCCACGCCGCCGCAGCGTCAGAACCGTAGATCACGAAGTGCGTCTGCCGTATTAAGACGACTCAGCAGCTTGCGGAGTACTGGGCTGACGGCTACGACTGGCGCAAGTGCGAGGCGACACTGAACTCGCTGCCGCAGTTCATGACCGAGATCGACGGGCTGGACATCCACTTCATCCACGTTCGGTCCAAGCACGAGAACGCCATGCCGCTCATCGTCACGCACGGCTGGCCGGGTTCGGTCATCGAACAGCTGAAGATCATCGGACCGTTGACCGACCCGACGGCGCACGGCGGCAGCGCCTCCGACGCCTTCGACGTGGTGATCCCGTCGCTGCCGGGCTTCGGGTACTCCGGCAAGCCGACCGAGCCGGGCTGGGGTCCCGACCGCATTGCCAGCGCCTGGGTGGAGCTGATCAAGCGCCTCGGTTACACGCAATTTGTGGCGCATGGCGGCGACTGGGGTGGGATGGTTTCGGACGTGATGGGTACGCAGGCGCCGCCGGAACTACTTGGCATTCACCTCACCTGGCCTTTCACCGTTCCACCAGACATCGACAAGGCCGTCCAGACCGGCGGCCCGCTGCCCTCCGATCTCTCACCGGACGAGCAACACGCGTGCGACCAGCTCGGCTTCTTCTACCAGCACGGGGTGGGTTACGCGCTTGAGATGGCCAACCGGCCACAGACGATCTACGGCATGGCCGACTCGCCGGTCGGGCTTGCCAGCTGGCTCGTCGACCACGACGCGCGCAGCCTGGAACTCATCGCGCGCGTCTTCGACGGTCAGCGTGAAGGGCTCACCCGCGACGACATTGTCGATAACATCACGCTCTACTGGTTGACGAACACCGCGGTCTCGTCGGCGCGCATCAATTGGGAGAACAAAAACTACACCTTCTTTGCACCGAAGCACGTCGCCATCCCGGTCGCGTTCAGCGCCTTCCCCGACGAGGTCGTTCAAACCCCGCGGAGCTGGGCCGAGCAGGCGTATCCGGAGCTCATCCACTACAACAAACTCCCTAAAGGCGGGCACTTCGCCGCGTGGGAGCAGCCGGAACTACTGACCGAAGAAGTTCGCGCCAGCTTCCGATCGCTGCGATAGATGACCTCGACCGACGGTCCGCGCACGCCGTCCGCCGAAGACCCGGCGCAACCTCGACAAGCGCGTCCAAAGTCACCTGGTGCATCTCTCGCACCCGGGACACGCGCTCGCCGGGCCCTTCGACCGCCGCCATCCTGTCGACGTTCGAACCGATCGTCACCACGGCTTTGGCGGCGTACACGCTCAACGAGATCCTCGCCCCCGTGCAAGTGGCGTGAGGCCTGCTCGTCCTGTCGCCCGTGGCTGCCCTGCAAGTGCGACGGGTACACCCCGGACACCGCGGCGGGGTACTCCGCCGGTTGTCGAACCGACCCGACCTCAACGGCGGGAAGCAGCCGGCCTCGATCAGATGACAGTCCGCGTCCAGGCGCAATGATCGTTATGTGCGACTGGATCTCGCCACGGCCGGCGCCGACATCAACAGCCAGCGTGACACGACCTCGACGGCCCGCGATCAGCCGCGGGTATCCAGGCCGTTGCCATCGAGCGCTGCTCGGATCTGGCTGAGCCACTCTCTGCCCAGCTGGCGCCCGTTTGGGAGTTGGTCGCTTCGATCCCAGCGCCAGGTTGTGATCATCGCCAGCACCAGGATCCGGCACTCGCGTAGCAAGCCTTGATTGACACCTGGATAGTGCTTGCTGACTTCTTCGGGCGCATGGGCGAGGTCGAATTCGACAGGCCCACGGCAGCACGTCTCGAGGTCGATGAACAGCAGCCCGTAGTTCGTGGTGAGCACGTTTCCTGGATGCGGCTCGCCGTGCAGTAGCTGCTCGGCGGCGCCGCGCTCGCCGATCGCTCGCCTCAGGTTTCGTAACGTGTTGCCGAGGAGCTCACGGTCCGCGTTGGCGAGCGCCGGAGTGTGGTCGTGGCTTGCCACGAGTTGTTGGGCCTGCTCGACCCGATCCGTGAAATGCGGCGTAGGGACATCGAGCAGGCGCATGCCGGCGTGCAGCCGCCCGAGCGCATTGGCGTAGTCGGTTGGTGAGACGTCTCGACTCGTCGCAGGTTCGTAGTAGGTCCACAGCGTGACCACGAAGCCATCGCGCTCGTAGACGCGTGGCTCGACGCGCGGCTCAAGAGCAGCCACCGGGCTCCCGGACTCGGCGAGCCGTCGAGCAAGCTCGATTTCGAACTGTGCCACCTGATGCGATACAGGTGCCACCCGGGCCAGGACGTCACAAGGCAGCAGACGCAGAGTCAGCTTGTTCGAGTCATGAAGAAGGATCGCGTCGTCAACTACCAGATCACATGATGAGGCGGTCGACATGGCCGCAGCCACCGCACGCGGGAGCTCCGACGCCTGCATCGTTGCCTGGCCTCTATCCCTTGCGCGCTGCCCTACTGTCCAAGCGGTGCGACCTGGGCCACCGTACCAAGTTGTCGATAGAGCCGCGGTCGCGCGATGAGGCGGGCGCGACCGAGTCGGCGATCTGCCTCCTTCGACTGCTTAGCCACAGCCGTCAACAACGCACACGATTCGGTCGCGGCCTTGTTTGCCGAGAGATTTGGTCGCCGATCGACGACAGCAAATGCCACGAAGTCCTTGAGTAGGCCTCGGCGGCCTTCCGTGCCTGGATAACGTGTTGCCATGGTGCGAGGCGCTAGCCCCGAGTCCGACCGGCGGGATGGGCGCGTGGCCTCGGGCCGACGGCTGGCGCCGCTTCTGGCGGTGTGTGCGGGCTACTTCATGGTCATCCTGGACGTGACCGTTATCAATGTTGCTGTTCCGGTGGTGGGACGGGAATTGTCGGCCTCGCTCACCGGGATTCAGTGGATCACCGACGGCTATACGTTGGTGTTCGCGGGGTTGCTCCTGACCGCTGGCGCACTTGGGGACCGGTTGGGTAACCGCCGGATCTTCTGCACCGGCGTGGTCGTGTTCGTCATCGCCTCGGCCGGGTGCGGACTCGCCCAGAGCACCGTGTCGCTCGTCGCCGCCCGGCTGGTGGAAGGACTCGGTGCAGCGCTGATCGTGCCCGGGTCCCTCGCCCTGCTCCAACAGTCGTATCCCGCGCCGGAGGATCGGTCTCGGGCGTTCGGTCTCTGGGGTTCTATGGCAGGCATCGCGGCCTCCGCCGGCCCCCTGGTCGGCGGTCTGCTGGTCACCACGGTGGGCTGGCGCTGGGTGTTCTTCATCAACCTGCCCGTCGGATGCGCCTGCCTATTGCTGACGCTGCGCCACGTGGCCGCTTCGGCGCGACGCTCGGACCGTCCCGTCGACTGGCCGGCTCAGTGCGCGATCATCGCGATAGTGGCCCTGCTCATCGCCGTGCTCAACGAGGCCGGACGACGCGGCTGGGCGGACCCGCTGATCCTCGCCGGTGCCGGGCTGTGCCTGCTGGCCGCCGCCGCGTTCGTCCTGCGCGAGCGCCTGGCTCGCAGGCCCGTACTGCCCCTGTGGCTGCTGCGCTCCCGCCAGTTGAGTGGCGCGGCGGCCATCGGCCTACTGTTCAACTTCGGTTTCTACGGCATGATCTTCACGGCAAGCCTGTACTTCCAGCATGAGCGCGGCCTGTCCGCACTGCGTACCGGGATTGCGCTCTTCCCGGCCGTAGCAGTGACGATGTTCGCCTCGGTGCTGTCTGGGCGGCTGGCTCGCCGTACCGGAAATCGTCCGCTGGTCGTCACCGGCATGCTGCTGGGGGCCGCGGGCCTGGCCGGCTGGGTCGCGGTAGGACCAAACCCGGACTACGCACTGCTGGTGGCGCCGATGGCCGCGGCGGGCTTTGGCACGTCCTTTGCCCTCACCGGCGCGACCACGACCGTGATGTCGGCTGCGCCGGACAGCTACTCCGGCACCGCGTCCGGCCTGTTCAACACGACTCGCCAGATCGGCAGCGCCGTAGGCGTCGCGTTAGGGGGTTCACTGTTGGCCGCCAACTCCAGCTTCACCACCGGTTTACAGACCAGCATGGCCATCGGCGCGGCTGCGTACCTGACGGCCGCCGCCCTCGCACTCTTCTGCATCCCGCACGCGGCATCCCGCTTCGTTGCCGGCTGAGCACTGCCACCAGTTGCGTACTACACGTCTCGGGAGCCGCAGGCGGAGACGGACCGAAACACCGGCCCTCGATGATGCCACCTACTTCCGCCGCATCCTGCCTTAGATCGACGCCGCGGCGCTAGGCGAGGCCTTCGCCAACGCCGCCGGCCATAAGACCAGTCGACTGTCGAAAGCCTTGCGCGCCAACCGCAACCGGGAATGACCGAGGCGCGAACCGATAACCCGCCTCAATCGCATCCAGTGCCGTACGGAAGATCGCAGGCGTCAAGTCAGGGACGTTGGACCGATTCGGCCAACGACGCACGGTGCAAGTTTCAACAGTCGAACACCGACCAGCAAATGTCGTTGCGCAACCTCTGGTCGTCAAGCACGAGTTCGCGGATCGCCTCCGGGAGCTGATCGCGCTGCCACTGACACTCGCGCCGCCCTGCGGCCTCGCTGAGGCCTTTCGGTGCCGCTGCACGTACAGCCTTGATCGCGTAGGCGGCCGCGCCGAGCTCGTGCGCGGCGACGTGGGCGACGGCCCCGGCCTGGCCGGCGGCGTACGCGGCATGCCGTGGCGCCCCACGCAGGTCTCTGGCTGCCCCCATCGCATGGCCGCCCGCCGCGCGAGCCTGCATCATCTTGACCTCGCCACGCACCCAGGCCCGGGCATGCTCGATCGCCTGCCGCGGTCGCGGGTCCCCAGGCTGTGCCGACTCGAAGAGGCCAAGGACATGCTCTGCGCATGAGGCAGCCCATAGAGCGAGGAGACGGTGATCCGCATCGGTGAGAGTCCCACCACGGCGGATCGTCACGAGGCGAGGGTCCCGTACCTTCGGGAGGATCACGACTTCACTCCAGCCTGTGCGCATCGGCGTGACTCCCTGCGGTCGAACTGCAGGTAGCCCGCGTCGGTGTCGAGCCTGCGCCGTCGCGAAGCGATGCCGGCGTCTTGGGTGCTGCAGATGTTGACCATCCTCTGCTGCTTATTCGACATGCCAGTCATTGCCTGCTGGTCGCATCGAGTTGCTGCAGGAGGTCGTGGGCGGCCAGCTCGATCTCGTTATGCCGCCGCTGACGGAGGCACCGGTTGCTGAGGCCGCGGCGCTGCCCCAACCCATACACGCCAAGAGCGGCGCCACGACATGCGGGGCGCCGCTCTGGCTCGTACGAGCAAAATGTGTTCGTCAGGAACGCGAGTCGGCGGTTGCCGCGGAGTGCTCGCCCGCGACGGCGCCGGTCAATGATGCGGCGCGGGCCCAGATCCCGAGGGTACGGGTGACGAGCATCGCGATCGCCATGAACACGAGCGCGTCGGTGAGCGCGTCGGCGGTCACCTGGTGCGCAATGCCCCAGTGCACGAGCTGCGTGGGCCACCAGTGAACCGAGCCGTACGAGAATAGTGCGCGGGCACCGATGACGACCGTCCACAGTGTTGCGTAGCCCCATCCCGCACGGCTGACCGGCTTTCCGGTCTCCGGACTGCGGTACACGCGCATCAGCGCGATCGCAGCCAGTCCGCATAGCGCGCCAGCGACGATGCCGGCTATCTCGAGTACCAGGCTCATGCCGTGCGTCGCGGGCTTCGCGACGAACAGCGGGACGATGACCGCGGCCACGACCAGCGGTCGGACGATGCGCATGACGCCGACCTTTCGGGCCGGGCCGAGATCGGTGGCCAGCACCGCGCCCCACACGGCACCGTTGACGATCATCGCCTGCGACAGTTCAGACAACATTTCCGGCTCCCTTTGGTCGGTCCGCTTGGCTTGTCCAGCGATGGCATCGCGGTGTGTTGCGGACACGTCCCACTCTCGCCACGGCGGCGATTCGCCGAATCGGAGCACGAGCCGATCTTCGGTATGACCCGCATGTTGCCTGCGGCCTCGCGGTAGGAGGCGCGGTACTACGTGCGGGTACCAGGCTTGGTACCAGGCGCTCGCGCCGACATCAGCCCAGGCGGCGACGCGGTCGATGAGCGGGCGCTCGTAAGGTCGTCGGAGACGACCGGGTCAGAGCCGTCGAGGACGATGGCGTGGAACCCTCGAGACCTGCGAGGTGAAGGATGGCGGGCATGTCGACCGGTGCCGAACGCGACGCTACGGCGAGGAGTGCCTCGCCAGCGGGCCGGATGCGGCGCTGGACCTTGCGCGACTCCGGGGCCACGCCGCGCTCGATCATCTGGGCCGCCCGCGCATTCGGCTTCATCTGGATCGGGTTGATCACGTTTTTCGCCCAAGCGCAGGCGGACAACCGGAGCGACCTCGGCATACAGATCGGCGGGTACGCGATCATCGGCGTATCGATTCTCGTCTGGAGCCTGCTGGACTGGCGGCCACCGGCGGGCGTCTCGCGCGACTGGTGGCTGCCACTGACGCTGGGCGTTATCGCCGCGGTGTCTGGCGTGCTCTCCATGTCGCACAACGGCACGCTGCTCGTGCTATTCGCCGCCATCGCCGCGCTGGCGGCCGGTGCCGACACCGCGCCCGGGCCGGCGCTCGCCGTGGTCGGGGTCGGGATCCTGGGCACGCTGGTCGGTGCGCTCGCGTTCGGCGGGAACGCCGCCGAGTTGATCGGGTACCCGGTCACGATCGCTAGCGGCCTGCTGATCGGGCGACAGCGGCGCACGTACCGAGTGCAGGCCGAGCAGGCCGCTGAATTGCTGGTACGAACACGACAGTTGCAGGTCCAACAGCGGCGCGCGGATGTGCTCGACGAGCGCACCCGGATCGCGCGGGAGATCCACGACGTGCTCGCGCATTCGCTCGGCGGTCTCGGTATCCAGATCCAGGCCGCGCGCGCCGTGCTGACCGACAGCGGCGACATCGACAAGGCACTCGACGTGCTCGCGACCGCGCAGCGGATGGCCTCCGACGGCCTGGCCGAGACGCGGCGCGCGGTGCACGCGCTGCGCTCCGACACGCTGCCGCTCGACCAGGAACTGCAGAACATCGCCGGCTCGCATACCAGCCAGCACCGCACGACCGTCGAGGTGACGGTGGACGGCACGCCTCGCGATCTGCCGCCGACCGCCACGCATGGCGCTGCTGCGGGTCGCGCAGGAAGCATTGGTCAACGCCGCCAAGCACGCGCCGCGCCAACGCGTCAAGGTTCGCCTGGCGTACGAGCCGGACCGCCTACGACTCACGGTCTCCAACCCGATCGGCGACGGTACAGTGGTCGACCCGGCCCTCGAGACGGCGGACAGCGGCTACGGCCTGACCGGCATGAAGGAACGCCTTCTGCTGATCGGCGGCACGCTGTCCGTCGGGCGTCGCGGCGACACGTGGACGGTCGACGCGGAGGTGCCGGACGAGCTGTTGCCGGTTGAGACGACGCCGGCCGACGACCCGCCGGAGGAGGACTAGGTGAGCGTGGCCGATTCTGCCAGCGCGCGGCTGCGCATCGTCGTCGCCGACGACCAGGCGAGCGTGCGGCAGGGGTTGGAGCTGCTGCTCGGTGGACTGCCCGACATCGAGGTACTCGGTACCGCCGCGAACGGACAAGAGGCACTCGACCTCGTAGAACACCGACGACCGGACGCGATCCTGCTCGACCTGCACATGCCCGTACTGGACGGGATCGAGACGACGCGTCGGCTCGCCGCCGAACATCCGGAGGTCGCGATCGTCATCCTGACCACGTACGCGGACGACCGATCGGTGCTCGACGCGCTGCGCGCCGGCGCTCGCAGCTACCTGACGAAGGACGCCGACCGCTCCGACATCGCCGGCGCGCTGCACGCCGCCGCGCGCGGGCTGGCCGTGCTCGATCCGGGCGTACAGGCGCGGCTGCTCGCCGCCACGTCGGGCGCCGCGACGCCTGCCGATGATGCCGCCGCCGGCAGCCCGGTACGGCGCGATTTACCCGACGGACTCACCCAACGCGAGGCGGAGATCCTCGGCATGATCGCGCGCGGCATGACGAACCCGGAGATCGCGCCGCGCTGGTCCTGAGCGGCCACACGGTCAAGACGCACATCAACCGCATCTTCGCGAAGACCGGTTCGCGCGATCGCATGGCAGTCGCGCGCTACGCGCGCGAGCATAATCTCGATTCGGCCTGAGAGCCCCTCCGAACGACCGGTGGGCGCGAATCGAGCCAGCGGCTAGCCTGCGGCCATGACCGGTGATGTGTTGCCCGCGCTGCCCGACAGCGAATTCCGCCGAGTGCTCTGCGTGGCGGCTCATCCGGATGATGTGGAGTACGGTTCGTCCGCCGCAGTCGCAGCGTGGACGGCGAGGGGCGTGGAGGTCGCCTACCTCATGCTCACCCGCGGCGAGGCCGGAATGGATGCCGTCCCACCCGATCGAACAGCGGAGTTGCGCACGCGGGAACAACTAGCCGCCGCGGCAGCGGTCGGGGTAACGAAGGTCGACTTCCTGGACTATCCCGATGGTGTCCTCGAGTACGGGTTGGGCCTACGACGGGATATCGCGAGGACGATCCGTGTGTTCCAGCCCGATGTGGTTCTCGTGGGGAGCTGGGATGTGGAGTTCGTGACCGGCCTCAACCAGGCAGATCACCGGGTCGCAGGGTTAGTCACGCTGGATGCTATTCGGGATGCGGCGAACCGCTGGGTGTTTCGTGAGCAACTGAGTGAGGGCTTGGCGCCGTGGCAGGTGCGGTGGCTGCTCGTCGGGGGACACCGGCAGCCCACACATGGTGTCGATGTCAGCGGCGCACCGCTTGAGCGGGGCGTGGCTTCCTTAGAGGCGCACGGGGAGTACCTCGCGGGCATACCGGGTCATCCGCCGGCGCGAGTGGTGGTGGAGGCCATCGCCGCAATGCAGGGTCGCGTTTTGGGAGTCCGCAGCGCCGTACTTTTCCGGGCGTTCGATCTGCAAGCGCCGCCGCCGATCAGCCTTGGCAGTAAAGAGCGGGTTTGAGAAGTGCCCGACCTTGATGTCGTCGAGGGCTGGCCCGAGATTAATCGCCGCTTCATCTGGCTGGATTAGGCTCAAACTGTGGCCGATGCCTGTGGGCGACGTCGGCGCGATCTTGGTGGTGCACTCATGCGGATCCTCGTGGTGGAGGACATCGAGAAGATGGCCGCGCTCGTGCGGCGCGGCCTCACCGAGCAGGGCTATGCCGTCGACGTCGCGGCCACCGGCGAGGATGCGTTGTGGCTCGCGTCCGAGACGACGTACGCGGCGATCGTGCTCGACATCGTGCTGGATGCCGGGGCCGGTCCGGACGGATTCGAGGTCTGTCGACGCCTTCGAGAGGCGGGCGACTGGACGCCGGTGGTGATGTTGACCGCTCGCGACGCCGTACCCGATCGGGTTCGAGGTCTTGATCTCGGTGCGGACGACTATCTGACCAAGCCGTTTGCGTTCGCTGAGCTCATCGCTCGCGTACGTTCGGCGGTCCGACGCGGCGCACGACCTCGACCGACCGTGCTCACGGTGGGCGACCTGCGGCTCGATCCGGCCACGCACGACGTACGGCGTGGCCAGACGGGCATCGACCTCACGGCCAAGGAGTTCGCGCTGCTGGAGTGCTTCATGCGAAACTCCGGCGAAGTGCTCACGCGCGGCATGTTGATCGCACGTACGTGGGACTTCGCCTACGAATCGGACACGAACGTCGTCGACGTGCACGTCTGCAACCTCCGGAACAAGATCGATAGGCCGTTCGGCACGTCATCGTTGGAGACGGTGCGGGGCGTCGGCTACCGGCTGGGCGATGCGGTCGCTACGCAATTGGCGTAACCGTCGAAGGTTGCGCATGCGGCTCACGATCGGCTTCGCGATCGCGATGGGTGCCGTTCTGACTGCCGTTGGTGTGTTCGTTTACATCCGCGGGGCCGGGGATCTCCTCGCCGTCAATGATGCGGGCCTGCGGTCCCGGGCCGAAGTAATCGTTGCGGAGTTCCGCGCTGGCGGCGCCGTACCGCTCGATGTCGGAGCGAGACTCATCGAGACCGACGAGGCGTTCGCACAGATTGTCGACTCGGACGGGCGCGTCATCGAATCGAGCCCGAATGTGGCGTCGGCACCGCTGATTCCGCCGTCGGACGTGCGTCGAGTGACGGACGCGGGGTTCTACGATCGTCGCGTCGCGGGCATCGACAACGTCAGTCGCGTCCTGGCCGTACCGGTCACAACCGCAAATGGGCGCTACGTCGTGCTGGTTGGCTCCTCGCTGCAGGACCGTGCGGATCAACTTGCGGAGCTGCAGAGATCGCTGGTCATCGGCATGCCGATCGCGCTCGTGCTGGCATCGGTGGTGGCATGGGTCTTCATCGGCGGCGCCCTTCGTCCGGTCGAACGCATCCGTCAGGAGGCGGCCGCGATTGCCGGATCGAACCTGACATCGCGGCTGTCGGCCGGCAACGCCGACGACGAGTTGGCGCGGCTCGCGTCCACCCTCAACGCGATGCTGGACCGCATCGCTGCGGCCTTCGAGACCGAGCGCAGCTTCGTCGACAACGCCAGCCACGAGCTGAGGACACCACTCGCCATCTTGCGGGCGGAGATCGACTTGGCGCTGAGCTGGACGCCGAAGTGTCGACGAATTGACCGCTACGGTGCGCAGCGCATCGGAAGAAGTCACACACCTGACGCGACTCACCGAGAATCTCTTGTCGATGTCACGCGCGCACGGTGGGCGCATTTCGGTCGATGGCGCGCCGGTCCGGCTCCACGCCATGCTTGACGACCTCGCGCGGCGTCACCGGTACGTCGCCGAAGCCGCGGGCGTGAGCGTGAGCGTGGACGCGCCGGACGACGAGGTGTGCATCGACGCGACCCGGGTACGAGAGGCGCTCGACGATGTGGTCGACAATGCCGTCCGCCATTCGCCGGTCGGCGGAGTGATCGTGTTGCACGCGACGGTCACGCCCGGGCCGGAAGGTGTCGTGACGTTCACCGTGTCGGACGACGGACCGGGCTTCCGCAAGGACATCCTGCCGCACGCGTTTGAGCCATTCGTCGGCTCGGACACGAACGCCGGCGGTGGTGCCGGCCTGGGGCTCGCCATCGCACGATTCATCGCCAGCGCACACGGCGGCGACGCGACCGCGGTCAACCGTGCGGCCGGCGGTGCGAGCGTGGCTTTGCGGATACGTGCGCTCGACTGACCGATTCATCTGCGCTTAATGCACGGCGGCGCACTCTCGGTACGAGATCGTACGGAGGTAGCGCATGTCCAAGAGAGCAACCACCTCGTTGCGTGTCGTCATCGCATTCGCGCTTGCCGGATCGCTCATCGCTTGCTCCAACGGCACCAGCTCCGCACCAACTGCCGCCCGTGCAGACCGGGCGTCAAAGGCAACGGCATCGGTGTCGACCGCCGGCCCGATCGACCCGTCGAACTTCGTCACCACCGTCGACAACCCGTACTATCCGTTGCCGGTCGGCCGGGTCATGGTTTACCAGGGCACGCGCGATGGTGTGGCGCAGACCGACACGGTGACGGTGACCCGCGACACGAAGGTGATCGAGCGTGTGCGCGCCGTCGTCGTCCGGGATGTCGCGACCGACAGCCACCACCGCACGCTCGAAGCGACGCTGGACTGGTTCGCCCAGGACAAGCAGGGCAACGTCTGGTATCTCGGCGAGGACACGAAGGCGTACAACCCGGATGGCTCCGTCGACACGTCCGGATCGTGGACGGCCGGCGTCGGCGGCGCCAACCCTGGCGTGATCATGGAAGCCCACCCGCGGGTCCCGGACGCGTACCGGCAGGAATACCTCAAAGGACAGGCCGAGGACACCGCATGGATCGTCGGCACCGGTGGTTCCGAAACGGTTCCGTACGGCACCGTCCACAACACCGTACGGTCGCTCGAGGTCGACCGTATTGGAGCCGGATGTTGTCGACGAAAAGGTCTATGCACCTGGGCTCGGCATCGTCTCCGAACGGTCGCTCGCTGGAGGGCAGGAAGTCGCGAAGCTCGCATCCGTGACGGGCTGAGCCGCATGGCGGGCACTTCAGCATCGCCGTACCGCAGCAGGGTCGGCGGTCTTCGCGAAACGAAGACCACCGACCCGTATGAACCCCGCGCCGCGCGTGTCAGCGGCTGGCCTCGCGGTTGTAAAGCTTCCGCGCCCACAGGTAGCTCACCGCGCTGATGCCGGCGCACCACACCACGGCCCAGATCGCGCTGTTGCCGATCCCGGTGCCGAGCAGGAGACCGCGCAGCGTTTCAATAACCGGTGTGAATGGCTGGTATTCGGCGAACCAGCGCAGCGCGGTCGGCATCGAGTCGGTGGGCACGAATCCGCTGCTCAAGAACGGGAGCAGGATCAGCGGCATCGGTAGATTGCTGGCCGTCTCGACGCTCTTCGAAACCAGGCCGCACGCGACCGAGAGCCAGATCACCGCGAAGCTGATCATGATCAGGGCGCCGATCGCCGCGATCCACTCGATCGCGTTTGCATTGGGCCGGAATCCGACGAGCAAGGCCACGCCGGTCACCACCGTGAGACCGATCAGCGTCTGGATGACGCTGCCCAGCACGTGTGCGGTCAGGACCGAAGGCCGGAAGATCTTCATGGTACGGAACCGGGCGATGATGCCTTCGGTCATGTCCATGGCGACCGATATTGCGGTGCCCTGTGCCGCGCCGGCCACCGTGATGAGCAGGATGCCCGGCGTGAGGTAGTTGGCGTACTGCGGCGCGGCCGCCGGACGGACCGAGACCGGCGCCGAGTGTTCCGCCGAAGACGTATACGAAGAGCAGTAGGAAGTATGACCGGGATGGCGACGAGCATGAACGTCATCGACGGATAGCGCCGCATGTGCAGGAGGTTGCGCCGCAGCATCGTGCTCGAGTCGCGTACGGCAAGGCCGAGGGTGGTCATCGTGCGGATGTCCTTTCGTATTCGCGTCGACCGGGCACCGAGTCCGATCCGCTCGGGAGCGAGGGGATCGGGCTGGCCGGTGAGCGTGAGGAATACGTCGTCGAGATCGGGGGTGTGCACGGCGAGGCCGGCCACCTCGACCGACGCACGGTCGAGCTGGTCGAGCAGCGCCCGCAGCGACCTGACCCCGCCGTCGCTCGGGACCTGCAGAGTGAGCGCAGCGTCATCTCGGGCCGCGGTCCCGAACGCACGCGCCGCCGAGTCGAGCTCTTCCGGGTCGTCGAATTGCAGCACCACGTGGCCGCCCGGGATGCGGCGTTTGAGGTCGAGCGGCTTGCCCTGGGCGATCAGGCGGCCGTGGTCGAGGAACGCGACCCAATCGGCGAGATGGTCGGCCTCCTCCAGGTATTGCGTGGTGAGGAAGACCGTCACGCCGTCGGCAACGAGGTCCCGAATCGTCTGCCACATGCCGCGACGGCTGCGCGGATCGAGGCCGGTGGTCGGCTCGTCGAGGAAGATGACGCGGGGATTGCCGACCAGAGTCATCGCCAGGTCGAGCCGCCGGCGCATGCCACCGGAATAGGTCGACACCGGCTTGCGCGCCGCTTCCGTCAGGTCGAACTGCTCAAGCAATTCGGCCGTACGCCGACGACCGGTCACCTTATCGAGATGACGGAGATCGGCCATCAAGGTCAGGTTTTCCTGGCCGGTGAGCAGGTTGTCGACGGCGGAGAACTGGCCGGTGACGCCGATGAGTTCGCGTACCGCATCTGGATCCTGCCTCAGGTCGTGACCGAGGACGCGAACGCTGCCACCGTCGGCATTGATCAGTGTGGACAGGATCTGGACGGCGGTGGTCTTGCCGGCGCCATTCGGGCCGAGCAACGCGAAGATCGTCCCTTCCGCGATCTCCAGGTCGATGCTGTCGAGCACGACCTTGTCGCCATAAGACTTACGCAGGCCGGTGGCGCTGATTGCGGGTCGCGATGGGCTGATCATCGTGTCCTCGTTTCCTGGATAGGTTCAGAAGGCTGGGGGCTGATGGGGCGCGGCGGATCATGATGTCGCCGTACGATGTGCTCGCGCGGATCTCGACGGTTTCGTCGGTCTCCGCCGGCCCGGCGGTGGCGTCGAGCCCGTTGTGCACCCGGCCGATGCGGGAGTTGAGGTCGAGCCATGCGGCCGTGCCGCGGCGGACTCCGACCTCGATGCCGCCGTACGAGGTCTGCAGATCAATCGATCCGCGTACGGCTTCACCGATCCGGACGCTGCCGTGGGCGGTGCGCGCCGTGACCGATCCGAGCGCACGATCGACCGTGATATCGCCGTACGCCGTGTTGACGCGCGACGTCTCCGGTGCTCTGCCCGATCCAGCAGTCGCCCGATGAATTCTTGATCTCGGCGGTGCCGTCGACCGCGCCCAGGCGCACCTTGCCCGAGGAACTCGTGACTCGCGCGGAGCCAGCGACCCGCTCGACGGCGACCTCACCGTGGCTGGTGTCGATGTCCAGCTCGGCGGCCTGGTCGAGCCGGATCGCGCCGCCGGTGTTGAACCGGCATTGACCGAACTGACCTTCGCAGTGGAACGCCGCCCAGGACGCCTCGGCCTGCACACTCGATCCGGTCGGCACCTCGATCAGCACGTCGACCGATGGCCCGGCGCTGAAGAAGCTGTATCGGCGCCAGCTCTTCGGTGCCCTGACCACCAGCCGGCCCGCAACGAATTCGACGGTGGTCTGCTCGGCGGCGTTCACGTCAGGTCGGTTTGAAGCGTTGCGTGGCCGTACTTCAACCACCGTGTTGGCCCGATCGCTCGCGGTGATCCACGCGTCGCCGACTGGAAGATCGATGAGAACGGAAATCGGTTCTGGTGTATCGAAAGTGGGCATGGTGGTCTCCCGAAATGTCGGCGGTTGGCGTTGCTGCTGGTCAGACGGGGAAGGAACGGTTGCTGGTGGTCGGGCGGGACGGAGCTTGGGTTCGGCTAGCGGGCCCAGCCGGTGAAGTGCTGGCCCGATTTCGACTCGACTCGCCGCGGCGGCCGGCGCTCGGGATCGCCCGCCTCGACCGCTCCGGCCGCGGCTCGGACAAGCCACGCGTTGACCGACAACCCGGCCCGGCCGGCGGCCTCCTCGATGCTCGCCTTCAGGTGGTCGGGGAGGCGGAGGTTGATCCGAGACGTGCCGCCCTCGTCGCCATCCGGGAGCGCGACCGGAGCCGGTGGCGCGGATGGACCAGCGGCCTCGTCCAGTTCCTCGTTCGGTGGGCTGGCTGCCGTGACGACAAATGACGGTTCGCGCCCGCGCAGCCGTACGTGAACCGAGCCGGGCGCGAGATCGCGGGTGATCTCGTCGGCGGCGTCGGAGAGCGCATCGAGCAATGTAAGTCGGGTCGCCGCTTCGAGCTGAGTGAATAGACGCTCGGCCAGCGCCCGTCCCTCGGGGTCGGCTCCTTCCGCTGCCACCGCGAACTCGTTACGCAGGCTCTCGACGTACGGTCTCAGGTCCATGGCACCATCATGGCATCACTTTGGCACCATCGCAAGCCAATCTGGCTCAGAGGTGGTGCCGAGCCGCCGTTCCGGCTGCTGGAGCGGGCGCTTTGGACGCGCGAAACTTCTCGCGGATCTTGCACAGCCGAACGATCAAGGGGCCGGATCCGACTCGCGAAGGTCTATCCGGAGCATCGTCGACGCCACCACGGCTCGCCCGGCTCTGCGATCGGATCTGACCAGGTCTTGGAACGGTAGAGGGCATCGAGCGGCTCGAGGACCGTACGCAGTTCGCCCCCCGCCTTCTCCGGAAGCTGCCGAAGCGCCACGTCCAGGACGGTGCGTTCATCGATCTCGCCATAGAAGCGATCACAGATCGGACATCCCGTGATCTCGCGCACGGCATGTGTTGACCGCACAAGTTCAGTCCAGCCACGCAAGGCATCCGCGATGGCGCCGGACCAAAACTTTCGCTCTAGGCGCCGGCAGCCGCTCGTAACTGGGCAATCATTCGAGACGAGGGAAGCCGAGGCCCATGTCGGTGGCCTCTGGCAGGCTCGGCGATATGGACACCAAGGACGTGGAGAGGTGGGTCGCCGGCTACGAGCGGGCCTGGCGATCCCCGGGCACCGAGGCACTGGCCGGGCTGTTCACGGCCGACGCGGTCTATTCGCCGAGCCCGTACGAGGAGCCGGTCGTCGGCCTGCCCGCGATTGGCATCATGTGGGAGCGCGAACGCTCCGCGCCCGACGAGGACTTCACGATGACCAGCGAGGTGGTGGCTGTCGACGGAGGTACGGCGGTCGTGCGGATCGAGGTCCACTATGGACCCCCGACGAAGCAAGATTTCCGCGACCTCTGGGTGATGCGATTCGCCGCCGATGGCCGGTGCCAGGCATTCGAGGAGTGGCCGTTCGCACCTCGCCCACCCGCCGCGACTCCTGCGGCCTGAGCAGCCGACCATCGCCGCTACGATGCTGAGATGATCATCCGTGGGGCCCTCCGAGCTGACCTCGATGCGATCGTGGCACTCCTCGTCGACGATGTGCTCGGCAAGAATCGCGACTACCCGGTCGTCGATGAGCATTACGAGGCAGCCTTCGCGGCCATCGAGGGCGATCCGCGGAACCTGCTCGTCGTCGGCGACGAGGATGGCGAGGTGGTCGCCTGCATGCAGATCACGTACATCCCGGGTCTGGGGCGGCATGGCGGCGAGCGTTCCCACGTCGAGGCGGTGCGGGTCCGCGGCGACCGGCGCGGGACTGGGCTCGGCGGCGAGCTGATGATGTGGGCGATCGATCAGGCCCGCGAACGCGGCTGCCGGCTCGTCGAGCTCACCTCGGACAAACGGCGGCCGGACGCCCACCGCTTCTACACCCGGCTGGGCTTCACCGCGAGCCATGAGGGCATGAAACTCATGATCTGAGCGCGTCAGGCGCCGGCGGTGATCGACGTCGCGGTGACATTGCCGGACGAGTCGGTCGGGCCAGTCACCGTCACAGATTGGCCGGCCTTGAGCCCGCTGACTTTGCTGACGGCGCCGACCGAGACTTTCGTCGCCGACGTCGTCTTGACCGTCAACACGTCGCCACTGGCCAGCGTCACGTAGATCGTGCTCCCGTCGACCAACGTGATCTTGCCGGCGTTCGCCTGCGCCGATGTACCGCCCGATGCCGTCGACGGAGCGGCCGACGCGGTGCCGCCGCCCGTGCCCGTACCCCCGGTTCCGGCACCGCGGCCGAAGCCACCGGTCCCACCGGCACCACCGCGGGCGTTGGCAAACTGCGAGAGGGCCGCGCGTGCGTTCGCCGCCGTCGTGGTCTTTCCATAGTGCTTTTCCACCTGTACGCCGCCGAGAAAACCGCCCACGATCAGCACGAACGCGCCGAGCACGACCGTCGCCCGGTTGTGCCATGGCTTCGGAGCGGCCGCTGCCAGTTCGGCGGTGAGGTCGTCGGCGAACGGGTCGGCACTCAGATCGACGGCCTCGCGCGCGTTGTTGCCGCTGGCGAATCCGTCGACGAACTCGACGTCGTCGATGGCGTGGGCGCCGCGTGGTGCCGTCGCGACGGTGGTCGGCGGAGCCTGGTTGGGGATATCGCCTCGTGCGGTCTCACTCATAGCGAAGTGCCTCAATCGGACGCAGGGACGCGGCGCGGCTGGCGGGGTAGCTGCCGAAGAACAGCCCGACGGCGACCGACACACCGATCGCGAGGAGCACCGAACTCGGAACGATCGACGGTGTAATGCCGGCGATCGTGAACTGGGCGCCGATCAGCGCGCCGATCACGCCGAGGCCGCCGCCGAGCACCGACAGCACGGTCGCCTCGACCAGGAATTGCGTGAGAATCGTTCGCCGCCGCGCACCGAGTGCCTTACGGATCCCGATTTCCCGGGTCCGCTCGGTGACGGTCACCATCATGATGTTCGTGATGCCGATGCCGCCGACCAGCAGGCTGATGCCGGCCACGGCCGCGAGCAGGACGGTGAAAGTCTTCAACGTGTTGGTACGGGTTGACAAGAGCTGCGCCTGATTCAGCACCCGGAACGGCTCGTTCGCCGTATCGGTCACCTTGAGTTCGGTGTTGAGGATGCCGGTGACCTCATTCTGCGCGGCGTCGACACGGTCGGCGTTGGCCGCCTCGACCAAGATCTGACTCACCGAGCCGTAGCCGGTCAGCGACGCACGGACTGCGCTGATCGGCGCGATCGCCACGTCGTTCGGGTCGGCGAAACCGGCCGATCCCTTGTCGGCCAACACACCCACGACGGTGAAGAGCGTCCCATTGACGGTGATCTGCTTGCCGACCGCCCCGCCGTCCGGGAACAGGTCGGTGTTCACGGTCTGCCCGATCAGCACGACCTTCCGGCCGGCGTCGACGTCCGACGACGTAAACGGTGTCCCGGTCGATACCGAGTAGCTCTCGGCCGACAGGTAGCCGGGCACCGTACCGATGAATTGGCTGATGGTCGTGTCGCCGCCGTTGTATGTGGCGTCCTCGGACGTCGTGACGACAGGCGACGCGCTCACCACGTCCGGTGCCAGGTTTTTGTCCACCAACGACGTTGCTATTGCCGGCGTGAGCTCGGTGCTTCGACTGGTCGCGCCGGAGGCCCGACCGCCGCCGGACGAGATCGTGAGCGTGTTCGTGCCCAGCGACTCGATGCTCTTCTGGATCGCGACCTGGGCGCCGTTGCCGACCGCCACCAGGAGGATGACCGCGCCGACACCGATCAGGATGCCGAGCACGGTGAGGCTCGACCGCAGCTTGTTCGCTGTCACGCCGCGCAGCGCGAAGCGCACCGTCTCGTACGGGTTCACGACACCGTCACCGACCGCTCGAGATACGGCAACGGCCGGTGCCGCTGGTCGGTCACGATGCGGCCGTCCACCAGGCGGATGAGCCGGCGCGCGTGGTCGGCGACATCGGGCTCGTGCGTGATGAGCACGATCGTGCGGCCCGATTGGTTCAACCGGTCCAGCACACCGAGGACCTCAGCGGTTGAGTGGCTGTCGAGGTTGCCGGTCGGCTCGTCGGCAAGCACGAGCGCCGGCGCGGTGACGAGCGCACGGGCCACCGCCACGCGCTGCTGCTGGCCACCGGACAGCTGGTTCGGCTCATGGCCGCCCCGATCGCCCAAGCCGACCAGATCGAGCGCCGCGCGGGCCCGGCGGTGCCGTTCGGCCGCCTTGATCCCGGCGTACGCCAGCGGCAGCTCGACGTTGGCCTGCGCGGTCGTACGCGGGATCAGGTTGAACGATTGGAACACGAAGCCGATCCGGCGGTTCCGGACGAGCGCGAGCCGACGGTCGTCGAGGTTCGCCACGTCGACGCCGTCGAGCAGATAGCGGCCGGACGTCGGGATGTCGAGGCAACCGAGGATGTTCATGAGTGTCGACTTGCCGGATCCGGACGAGCCCATGATCGCGAGGTAGTCGCCGCGCTCCACCGACATCGACACCCCGCGCAGCGCATGCACGGCTGTGTCGCCTATTCCGTACGTCTTGACGAGGTTTTCCACCTGCAAGACCGGGCGGATCGAGCGCTGCGTTGCGGCCGCCACGGTCATCCGCCGTCCCCCGTGCCCGTACCGCCGCTGCCCGTACCGCCGGTACGCCCAGCGCCACCGGCGCCGCCACCTCGGGTGAAGGTGCCGCCGCCACCGAAGCCGCCGCCACCGAGCCCGCCGCCGAAGCCGCCGCCACCAAGGCCGCCGAGACCGCCGCCGCCGAAGGGATTCGTGGTCGTGCCACTGCTCGTGACGGTCGGCAGTACGACCTCATCGCCGGCTTGCAGCCCGGACGTGATCTCGGTCAACGTGTCGCCGATCAGCCCGATGCCGACCGGCTGGCGGTGCGTCGTGCCGTTGGCGTACACGGTGACGACGCCAGTCGTGCCGGCACCGGTCACCGCCGTCGACGGGACGGCCAGGACGTTCTGCTTCGACGCCGTCGTTACCACGACGTTTGTGGACTGTCCGATCCGGATGCCCTTTGGCAACGTGGTGAGGTCGACGACGACGCCGTAGCTCACGACGTTGTTACTCGTCGTCGCGGTCGGGTCGATCGAAGTCACCGTGCCGGTCGCGGTCGCTCCGGTCAGCGCATTCCAGGTCACGCGGGCGGCCATGCCTGTCGTCAGCTTCGTCGCGTCCGCTTCGGCGAAGTCGGCGTCGACCTCCATCTTGCCGAGGTTCGCGATCTGCATGAATCCGCTGCCCGACGACGTCGACGAGCTGGATGAGGTGCCGGTGCCGGCGCCTGCACCAGTTCCGGAACCAGTTCCCGAACCGCCGGCGCCCGACCCCGATCCCGAGCCGGTCCCCGAGCCGCCGCCGCTCGACGAAGTCGAACTGCCGTTCGATGCGCCGACGGTTCCGTTCTGGGCGATGATGGTCCCGCTGATCGGCGCTTTCAAGACGACGCCGTCAACGGCGGCCTGCGCCGACGTGACCGCGTCCTTCGCGGAGTCGACCTGCAGTTGAGCCGAGTCGATCGCGGTCGTGTCGTTGCTGTCCTGGGCGCGGGTCAAACTGTCCTCGGCCGCCGTGAGGTTGTCTTTCGCCGTCGTGAGCTGCTCGTCCGCGGCGGTTGCGTCGATCCGCGCGAGCTCCTGACCCTTCGTCACGGCCTGCCCGAGCTTCACATAGATCGCCGTGACCGTGCCGCTCGTAATGAAGTTCGCGGTCACCACGTCGGAACTCGCGACACTCCCGGACGCCGACGCCGTCTGGGTGACCGTCTGGGCTCGGACCGAATAACGAATGCCCGAGCCGGCGGTGTTCGCGGTATTGGTCGCGCCGGTGCCGGCGACCGATGCGTACGTGAAGCCGCCACCGGCGAGAATCAGCGCACCGAGTACGAGGTTGACCAGCAGCACCGGCCGCCGGATCTGTGTACCGAATCGCTTGAGCATGCTCGGTTCCGACGTCTGGGTTGGCTCGTCTGCATCGAAGACTCCGCTGTGCTGTTGGTCGGCAACGGTGTCGTCGGCGGTGCTGTCGAACGTGCCGTTGCCAGCGAATCCCAGATCCGCCGTCGCGGCATCCGGCAACGCGTCGCGCTCGCCGGCGCCCGCTGGCCCGGTGGTGGCCGCCCGCCCGGGGGTGGCGGCTGGCCATGTGGTGGCGGCCGCACCGTTTGAAGCCCACGCGTCGACGGGCCAGGCGTGCTCGACCGGCGGCACATCCGCCTGGTCATCAGGCACATCCGGGTCGCCGGACGGCACAGGGTCTTGCCTCGATTGCATGGCGGACATCCTTATCGGACCTGCTCGGCGCGAACCTAGGGATCGCTGGGAGCGAGCTGGGAATCCGCAGCGGCTTCGTCGGCGGTTCGCGCGTCGGCGCCGGGATCGCCCGCTATGAGTTCGTCGGTCGGATCGGTCGCCTCTGCCGGCAGCAGCACCCGGAATCGGCTTCCGGCGCCGGGCGCGGTGGTCAGCTCGACGCGGCCGCCGTGCGCCTGCACGATCGCGGCCACGATGGCGAGGCCGAGCCCGGCCCCTCCGTGGCGGCGGTCGCGACTGCGCTCCGTACGGAAGAGGCGTTCGAAGACGCGTTCGGCGTCCGCCCGTTCCATCCCCGGCCCGGTGTCGGCGACCTCGAGCACGGCGACCGGCATGTCCGGTGGTAGTTCGCGGCCCATGAACGCGGCCGGCTCCAGTTCGGTGCCGGCGACTGCATCACCGTACGGCGGGCTGGACCCGTTCCCCGCGGCCGCCCTCGGGCGCCCGACCCGTACGACGATCCGAGTGTTGTCGCCGGTGTGCTGCAACGCGTTGCTCACGAGATTCGCGGCGACCTGGCGTAGCCGGTCGGCGTCGCCGATCACGGTCACCGGTTCGAACGTGTCCGACGCGTCATCGAGCGCGGCCAACTGCACGAACCTCGTCGGCACGCGGATGTGGGCATCCCGTACGGTCTCGGCCGCCACGCCGAGCAGGTCGACCGGATGCCGGGCCAGCGGCCGCTCCTCGTCGAGCCGGGCCAGCAGGAGCAGGTCGTTGACGAGCAGCCGCATCCGCCCGACCTCGCTCTCGATGCGCCCCATCGCCTCGTCCAGCTCCGGACCCGGCGGGGTGCCGCCGCGCCGGTACAGCTCGGCGAACCCCTGTATCGACGTCAACGGCGTACGCAGCTCGTGGGACGCATCCGCGAGGAACTGCCGCAGGCGCTGCTCCGATGCCGTACGGGCGTGCACGGCGGCCTCGACCCGGCTGAGCATCGCGTTGAGCGCCGAGCCGAGCCGGCCGGGCTCGGTGTGCGGATCTACGTCGGTGACTCGGCGGGCCAGATCATCGGTGTCGACGATCTCGGCCGCGGTGTGTTCCATCCGGGTCAGCGGCCGCAGACCGATGCGCACCACGCTCGACGCGGCGAGGCCCAGCATCAACAGCAGCAGTCCGGCGACCGCGCTGTCGATCGCGATCAGATTGGTCGACGTGCTCTCCACGTCACGCAGTGATACGCCGGACACGCCGGTCAAGCCGTGGCGCCGAGCGAATATGCCATCACCCGCCACGGCGTGCCGTCGTGCCCGGCGACGGTGTAGGCGCCGCGGTCACGGTGGCTGCGCACGTCGTCCCAACTACCGAGATCGGGCCCGGTGGAGTCGGTGGTGTTGGGGGCCACGGGTAAGGCGGTGTCCATCGCGAACTGCGTGCCGTCGGACGCGAAGGCCAACACCCGGAAGTCCTGGACCAGGCCATTGCGCGGCCGCGGCAGTTCGCCGAAGAGCGGCTTGCCGCTCGCCACGCGGGCCTGGTCGGCCCGCGCCTGCAGCGAGATCTGGGCGGTCCACCCGACTGATCAGGTACGACCGGAGAAACAACACGCCGACGGTGTTCGCCGCGACCAGCGCGACCGCGGTCAGTACCGCGATCGAGACGACGAGACGGGTTCGCAGGGTCCATTCGCGCCACGGCCGCAGCCGACGCGCCGGCTGGAGTCCACGCTCGAGCGGCGGCCGGAGCCGGCTCGCGGCGGCTCGCAGCCGGGACATCACTCGTCGCCACCTCGTGGCAGCCGCAGGGCATACCCCACGCCCCGTACGGTGTGGATGAGCGCCGGAGCGTTCTTGTCAATCTTGCGGCGCAGGTAGTAGACGTACGACTCGACGATCCGGCCGTCGCCACCGAAGTCGTAGCTCCACACGCGGTCGAGAATCTGCGCCTTGCTGACCACCCGACCGGCATTGGTCATGAGATAGCGAAGCAGATTGAACTCGGTCGGCGACAGGTCGATCAGCTTGCCGCCCCGGCGCACCTCGTGTGCGTCCTCGTCCATCTGCAGGTCGGCGTACGTGAGCACGGCGGCGTCCGGCACATCCCGCTCGAACTGGCTGCGCCGCAGGATGGCCCGGATCCGCAGCACCACCTCTTCGAGACTGAACGGCTTGGTGACGTAGTCGTCGGCACCGACGGTGAGCCCGGAGATCCGGTCCTCCACAGCATCGCGTGCGGTCAGGAACAGCACCGGGACCGGCCGGCTGGCCCGCAGCCGGCGCGCGACCTGGAAACCGTCGAGGTCCGGCAGCATCACGTCAAGGACCACGAGATCGGGCTCGAACTCCTCGGCCGCGATCAACGCATCCGTCCCGTTCACCGACGTACGCACGTCGAAGTCGGTCAAGCGCAACGTCGCCGACAGCAATGCACAGATATTGGGCTCGTCGTCGACGACGAGAACCCGCGTGAGCCGGGCCGCCTGTTCGTTCGGTCGCACACCGCACCCTTTCCGTCTCGCCCTCGCGATCGCGGGTCCGGTCCGGCCATGAGCGGCCGGCTGTACATCGACGAACGGCGCTAAGCCCGACGTCGCAACCCTCGAAAGTCGTACGGACATGTGACATAAACAGCAAAGGTGTATCACCGGCGACTGGATCGCATCTGGGGACAAGCTCGGAGTTCGCTGGGTATGATCCTCCCGAGACGACACACCGGTTGGTGCTGCCGCAGGCGAATCTGCGCTCTGCCGCATGGATGTGCCACCTGGTCGCCCCATTGCTTTTGCGCGTCCGTTAGCGTGACGTTCCATGGCGCACCCCGACGACGTACGCCCCCGGCTGTGCTGGGGTCACCGCTTGCGCAACGCCGCCGCCGTCTTGTCGGTCGCTGTCATTGCGACGATGGGCCTGTCCGGGTGCCTCAACTTCACGAAGTCGCCGGCCGCACATATCGTCGGAGGATCGGCCGCGGGCAGTGGAGCGTCCACGGCCACGGAGAGCGCCTCGGCTGAGAGCATCGGATTCGACGTGAGGCGTGTCGTCAACGCGGCGCTGCCGGCCGAACTCACCACGTACATCCGCGGCCGGGGTGGCAACGCGGCCGTTTCCGTGGTCGACCGCGCGACCGGTGCGGCCGTCGCGATCAATGCCAACCGAACGTTCCAGACCGCGAGCATCGTCAAGTTCGATATCCTCGCCACGCGGCTCTACCAGCACCAAAACTCGAAGACCTCGATGTCGTCGGCCGAAAAGAACCTCGCGTTCAAGATGATCACGCAGAGCGACAACAACGCGGCGTCGGCGTTGTTCGCCATGGACGGTCGCGTCGCCGGCCTGACCTCTGCGAACCAGACGTTCGGCCTCAAGGCAACGCACGTCGCGTCCGCATGGGGGCTCACCCACACGACACCGGCCGATCAGGTGCGATTGCTCACCTCGGTGATGGATCCGAAGGGCCCGATCACCGAGTCGAACCGCAACTATCTGCTGTCACTCATGTCGAAGGTTGAGTCCGATCAGCGCTGGGGGTCCCGGCCGCGGCCACCTCGGCGGCGACCGGCGTTTACAACAAGAACGGCTGGGACACCATGACCGCGTACGGCGGCCAGTGGGGCGACAACAGCATCGGCCGCATCATCGAGCCGGGTCACGATTGGCTCGTCGCCGTCATGTCGAACTACAACCGCACTGACAACTCCGGCCATGCGCTCGACGGGAAGATCGCAACGCTCGCGGTCGGCGGCCTGCGATTCCAGGCTCAGCTCGCCGAGGCAAGCTAACCGCTGACCCGTCACGCTGGTAGGCGTTTTGAGTCAGTGTGCTGCCGATCCGACGCGCCGCCAAGCCGGCGGGCCGGCGACCGGTCGCGCGCTCAGCCGGTCGACACCATCACGACATCGCCGGCGACCAGTCCGGATTTGATCTCCGTACCCTGATCACCGGACAGACCCACGGTGACCGTACGGGTCACGTCGCCACCGACCGCCCGCACCTTGACCGTCGCCGTGTCGCCGGCCAGGTTCGACAGGGCTGCGTTGGGGACGTAGATGACATCCGGCGCGGACGCCGTGACCACCGCGGCCACCGCACTCTGACCGAGCAGCAGATCCGTCGGCGGCTTGGTGAATTCGAGCTGGACGCCGTAGCGGACCAGCTGACCCGAGACCGTTCCGGCCGGGTCGACCTCGGTGACCTTGGCCTGGTACGCGACGCCCGGATGATCGGCCAGCGTCACCGTCGCCGGCTGACCCACCGCCACGGCCGCGACATCCGCCTCGGAGAACTGCGCTTCGACCGCGAGCGAGTCGATCCCGCCCAGGACGATGAAGCCCGAGCCCCCGGCCGACGCGGCCTGTCCGACCGCGCCGGCGACCGATAGAACGCGGCCGGCGTTCGGCGCGACTATCGTCGTCCCGGCGAGCTTCGTCTCTGCCTGTTCGAGCGTGAGCTCGGCATTGTTGACCGCCTGCTCGGCCCGCAGGAGGGAATCCGTACCCGTGCTTTGATTCGAACCACCCGCAGACCCCGATCCGCCGGATCCGGAGCGACCACTCCCGGCGCCACAGCCGCCGTTCGTCGGCGCGGCCGAAGCCGTTGGCCGTCGGGACTGCGTCGGCTGCGGCGATGTGCTCGCGGATGGGCGCGGCGACGGGCTCGCCGACGGCGATGGGTTGGCCGAGGGCGTCACCAGGACGAAGTCCGCACCCGCGACGCATCCGGTCTGACTCGGCGCGGTCGTTTCGGTTGCCTGCTCCTCGGCGAGCGACAGGTTGGTGTTTGCGGCGTCGAGCGCAGATTGTGCGGAGGACACCGCCGACTGCGCGTCGGCCGGATCGAGTGTCGCGAGCGTCTCGCCCTCGGTGACCTGATCGCCGGCCTTGACCTTAAGCGTGCTGACCGTGCCGCTGGTGCCGAACGTCAACGCGCGCGAGTCGATCGGCTGTACGGTGCCCGACGCCGATGCGGTTACCGTGACCGTGCCGCTGCGTACGGTAAAAGCCGTCGTCTTTGCCACGACAGGGTTTCCGCCACCGGTCATCTCCGTCGCGGCCACGGCGCCGGCCACCACGACCACGACGGCGGCCGCGACCACCGACCACTGACGACCGGAAGGCCTGCGTCTCATGGTGTGGCAGTCTGGGGCTCACGGCTCGCGGTTGGCTCGATCCCACCTGGGAGGCAGCTTAAAGAACACGAGTCCCAGGTGATTCCGAGCTTCGCCTGACGTCGCATCCAGGTGCATGCCGTCTGATCTCCCACGGCGTCGTAGCGGCGCCGCGAGGAGGGACCGTGAAGTTGCCGCTGGCGGGGCGCATCGCCGGCCTGGTGTTGACCGGGTTGGCGGCCGGCGCTGTGCTCACCGGATGCGGCGGTGGATCGGCGGCGGCCACGACCCCGAGCGCAGACGCGTCTGGTAGTGCATCCGGCGGTGCTACCGGGATCCAGGCGTATCTGTCCTGCCTTAACCAGCACGGCGTGACGCTCCCGTCGCGGGCCCCGGGTGCACGGGCAACCCGCTCACCGGGCGCGCGGCCGTCGTTCAGCCGCGGTCCACGTCCGTCCGGCTCGGCCGGCGCCGGTCGCTTCGGCGGCGGTTTCGGTGGCTTCGGTCGGCTTCGGTGGCGGCCTGTTCAACGATCCCAGCAACCCGCCGGCCGGGGTGTCCGCTTCGACCTGGTCGGCCGCGTTGACCGCGTGCAAGTCATTGCAGCCCACCGCGGCCGGCCGTGGCAACGGCGGCTTCAACAACAGCCAGTTCACCGCGTACGCCAATTGTCTGCGCTCACACGGCGTGACGTTCTCGGCCGGCCCGAACGGACTGTCCACGAGCGACTCGAAGGTCGCCGCGGCGCTCAAAACATGCGCACCGCTGCGACCGACCGGCGGCGCACGACCGTCCGGCGCACCGACGCCGGCACCGAGCGCCACCGGCTGATCAACACCCTCCCTGGCCGCCGCTGGGGTGCCGCGCGGTCCACCCTGACCCACCGCGCGGCACCCCAGCGGTCTGTCCTTACGCCGATCTTGGTGCGAATGCGGTGCCCGAACACCGTCGCGGCACCATGATCCGGCGAGCGACGGCGGTCAGCTCCTCTCGGTACGGCCTTAGCGCAGGCTGTCTATCGCGCCGATGACCTGCGGCCACACTGGCGACTGTGGATCGATGAGTGCATAGTGCTCGACATCCGGCAGTCGCAGCATGCGAGTGTCATCGCCGGCGGATCGAGACGCGACGGCGAAGTCCACACCGATCTCGACCGGCACCACAGCGTCGAGGTCACCGTGCACGATGACCGCGGGCACGGTGAGCGGAAGATTTGCGGACGGATCGGCCGCGGCATACAACTCGGGCACGTCGACCGGGCCACCGCCGAGCAGTTTCGCCACCGCACCGTCACCCAAGCCCAACTCGTACGCGGTCGCGAGGTTCGCAACGGGAGCGAGTCCGACGACGCCACGCGTGCCGGACGGCCCGAGTCGACGCGCCACCCAGAGAGCGAGATGGCCGCCCGCCGAGTGGCCGACCAGGATCGGCCGGATCGTGTCCGGCGCGACGCCGCCACGCTCGGCCACCGCGACCGCGACCAACTCGGGTAACTCTGCGACACCGGTCGCGACGTCATTGAACGTGCCCGGCCACCCGCCACCGGGTTGACCGATGCGGCGGAACTCGAGGCACGCGACCGGATAGCCGAGCGCAGCGAGCGCGGTCGCGAGCGGCGCGGCGTGCGCTCGATCCCACTCCGCCATCCAGAACCCGCCGTGCACGTAGACGACCAACGGCCGCACCTCGACACCGGGCGGCGGCATCCGTACGTCGACAATCTGGTCGGGATCGTCCCCGTACGCGACGGTGAAGTCGGGCGGCGGCGCGGGTCTGGTCAGCACCTCGCGCGGATCAACGGCCACGTCCGCGACGTTACCGGGCCGGGCGGCCCGATGACGGCCGCAGGCGCGGATATGGTGGCATCGCCGGCGCAGGCGACCCGCCGGCGACGGTCAGGCGGCAGAGAGGGGCGCGGCATGCGCATCAACGAGTTCACCGACGTCGCCTACGAGGTCGCCGACGGCGGAGTCGCGGTGATCACGATCAATCGCCCGGACCGGATGAACTCGTTCCGTGGCCGTACCGTTGATGAATTGATCTTCGCCTTCAAAACCGCGTGGACCAGTACGGACGTCGCGGCCATCGTGCTCACCGGCGCCGGTGATCGCGCCTTCTGCGCCGGCGGCGATGTCAAAGAGCGCGCCGCCACCGGTGGCTACGGCGAGACCGAATGGGGCACGTTCGAGATCGAACGGCTGCACCGGATCATCCGGGACGTGCCGAAACCGGTGATCGCCGCGGTCAACGGCATCGCCATCGGCGGCGGTCACGTGCTGCATGTCATTTGCGATCTGTCGATCGCCGCCGAGGGTGCGCGATTCGCGCAGGCCGGGCCGCGCGTGGGTTCGTTCGACGGCGGGTACGGCAGCGCATACCTCGCACGGGTGATCGGCGAGAAGCGAGCGCGCCAGATGTGGTTTCTGCTCGACCAGATCGACGCGACGACCGCCGAGCGCTGGGGCCTGGTCAACGCGGTCGTGCCGGCCGACGAATTGCGGCCGACCGCGCTCGCCTGGGGGCGCAAGATCGCGAGTTACTCGCCGACCGCACTGCGCTTCCTCAAACACTCGTTCAACGCCGACACCGATCACATCGCCGGCATCTCCAGCCTCTCGTTCGACGGGTTGGAGTTGTTCGTCGAGACCCCGGAGGCGGCCGAGGGCGCCGCGGCATTCGCGGACAAGCGGACGCCGGATTTCGGTCCGTATCGCTGAAACTCATCGAGGTTGACCCGGCGACCGGCGATTCCCCGGGTATCCGGCTGACATTCCTGATTCCTCTCCGAGCGCCCGCGGGGCATTCGATTCCCCGGGCAGCCGGCTGACATTCGATTCCCCGGGCGTCCGCGGGACGCCCGATCCCCGGGCGTCCGGGGGCACGGCGGCGGCCGGCGCCGAACCGGGCCACCCCGCGACGAGCCCCGGCTGGCATGCGAGAGGATGGATCAATGGCTGAGGAACCGAACACGAAACCGAATACGGACTCCGGCAGCGACAGCGACGGCCGCACCGTTGTGGTGGTCGGCCCCGACGGCGCACCGATCGGCACGATGTCGGTCGGCTCGAACGGCGCCGGCGAGTCGAACGAGGATCCATCGCAGCTCGTGGCGCAACCGGCCAAGGTCATGCGCATCGGCAGCATGATTAAACAACTGCTCGAGGAGGTCCGCTCGTCGCCGCTGGACGAGGCTGGCCGCCAACGGCTGACCGAGATCCACCGCCGTTCGATCGTCGAGCTGGAGGACGGTCTCGCACCCGAGTTGGTCGAGGAGCTCGAGCGGTTGTCACTGCCATTCGAGCCCGGCCACGTGCCGAGCGAAGCCGAGCTTCGGATCGCGCAAGCCCAGCTCGTCGGCTGGCTGGAGGGCTTGTTCCACGGCATCCAGGCGGCATTGGTCGCCCAGCAGATGGCCGCACGCGTACAACTCGAACAGATGCGCGGCCGGCCGGCTCTGCCGATGGGTCCCGGTCGCCCCGGCGCGCCCGACGGTGATCAGCAGATCCCGGTCACTGGCACGGGCCAATACCTCTAGATGATCGATTCCAAGGGATACGGGACAGCGAGCAGACGCGAGGGCGTCCATGATCGACGTTGCCTAAAACAACGAGCCCATGGAGGCCACGTGTACGTCGATCTGGACACCCTCGCGACCGCACTGTACTGCAGGATTGACGACGAGTTGAAGGCGTCCCCGCAGCTCAACCGGTGGCGGCCGGTGGTCGGGATCGCTCCGAAGATCACCGACGCTGAGCTGGTGACGGTGTCGGTGATGCAGGCACTGCTCGGGTTCCACAACGAGAGCCGGTGGATCCGCTACGCCCGCAAGTCGATCATCCACCTGTTCCCGCATCTGCCGAAGCAGCCCGGCTACAACAAGCGGCTGCGCAACCTGGGTACCCAGATCACCCATCTCATCTCCGTGCTGGTCACCGACACCGACCTGTGGCAGCACCCGATCCGTGTGGCCGACTCCACCCCGGTACCCTGCGGCGCGTCGCGTGAGACGGTCCAACGCTCCGATCTGGCGGGTTGGGCGGGCTACGGCTACTGCGCGTCGCACTCCCGGCTGTTCTGGGGCCTGCGGCTGCACCTGGTCACCACCGTGCACGGCCTACCCGTCGCATTCGCTGTGACCAACGCCAAGACCGATGAACGTGAAGTCCTCGTCGATCTGGTCGCCCTGCAGCCCAACATGTTCTATCACCCGGACGGGCTGATCCTGATCGTGGATAAGGGTTACCGCGACCGTGATACCGAGACCTGGCTTAACGACAGCGGTATCACCGTGGTGCGTCCTGCGTACCGCGGTGAAGCGCCACGACCGGGCCGCGGCCTGCTTCGTGCGGTACGGCAGAGCATCGAATCGGTCAACGACACCTTCAAAGGCCAACTCGACCTCGAACAACACGGTGGCCGCACCATCACCGGCGTCGCCGTACGGATCCTGCAACGCGTCCTGGCCCTCACAGCAGTGATCTGGCACAACTGGCACACCGGACAACCAGTCATGCGATCCCTGACCGCCTTCGACCACTGACCCCTTGGAATCGATCATCTAGATGGTGGAACCTTCGAGATCAACCAGGCGAGATCGGCCAGGCGCGCGGATCGGTAGGACATTCGTCCCGTCGGAAGCGGTAGCGTCGCATCTGCCGCCGTACCCGTGCGTTTCCTACCGTCGGATACATGCCATCCGATACCCCCGCGGTCTGTCTCACCGCGATCCACAAACGCTTTGGCGATCTCGTCGCCGTACGCGACCTTGACCTGTCGATCGAGCCGGGCGAGACAATCGCATTACTCGGGCCGAACGGTGCCGGGAAGACCACCACCATCAACGTGATGCTCGGGTTGGTCGCGCCCGACCGAGGAACGGCCCGGCTGTTCGGCGCCCCACCGGCTCGAGCCATCGAGGCCGGCCGGGTTGGCACCGTTCTGCAAGATGCGATGTTCCTGCCGAGCGCGACCGTACGCGACTTCGTTGAGTTGGCCCGGGCGCTCTACCCGAAACGGTCCACGCTGGACGAGATCCTGACGCTCGCCGGCCTGCATGATCGCGCCGGCGCCCGCCTCGACAAGCTGTCCGGCGGCGAGGCCAAGCGCGCTCGTTTCGCGTTCGCGCTTGCCGGCGATCCGGACCTGCTGGTGCTGGACGAGCCGACGGCCGCAATGGACGTCGCCGGCCGGCAGGCGTTCTGGGCGGCCATGCACCGTTATGCCGACCGCGGCCGTACGGTGCTGTTCGCCACGCATTACCTCGAGGAGGCGGATGACTTCGCCGATCGCGTCGTCGTGATCGCGGGCGGCCGGATCGTTGCGGACGGCCCGACGGCGCAAATCCGCGCGCTAGCCAGTGGCCGTACCGTCGCGTTCGATCTGGTCGGCGAAAGCGCCGACGGCCTGGAGCGCCTGCCCGGCACGCGCTCGACGGAGGTGCGTGGCGACCGCGTCCGCATCGAGTCGACCGATGCCGACGCCACAGTGATCGCGCTCGTACAAAGCGGGCGCGCGTTCGCCAACCTCGAAATCAGCAGTGCCGGGCTGGAGGCCGCATTCCTCGCCCTCACCGCCCAGGTGACGTCGTCGCGACGCGACCCGGCACCCGTGCTGACCGCCGCGCGATCGGAGCAGTGACATGTGGGCCTATCTGAAATTCGAGCTGCGGCGCATGCTCCGCGAACCAGGGATCCTCGTCTTCACGGTGCTCATGCCGGTCGCGTCCTATGTGGTGTTCACCGGGTTCGGCGACCCCAACTCGCAGGCCGAGGGGATCCCGGTCGAGGCGACGATCATGGTCGGCATCGGGGGCTACGGCGCGATCATCGGCGTGCTGTCGCTCGGCGGTTCCGTCGCGGTCGAACGCACGCAAGGCTGGCTCCGGCAGTTGCGCGTGACGCCGCTGCGGCCACGCGCGGTCGTCGCGGTCAAGGCCTTCACGAGTACGTTGATCGCGATTCCGTCGATCATCTCGGTCGGTATCGCTGGCGCGGTCGAACACCACATCCACCTGCCGGTCTCGCACTGGCTGCTGATCCTCGGCGTGATGTGGATCGGAACAGTGCCGTTCGCGTTGCTCGGCCTCGCACTCGGCTACGCGCTGTCGCCCAAGGTCGCCTCCACCGCGAGCTTCGTGCTGTTCTTCTCGCTGTCGGTGCTGGGTGGCCTGCTCGTGCCGACCACTGCGTTCCCCAGCGGGCTGCAACACCTCGCCCGTACATTGCCGAGCAACCGGTACGCCGAACTCGGCTGGCGGGCCGTGGCCGGACACGCCCCGACCGAACTCGGGCTGCTGGTCCTCGCCGCGTGGGGGCTGCTGTTCGCGATGCTCGCCGCGGTCGCGTACCGGCGGTCGGCGGCGACACGCTAGTCACCGGCCGCTCGCACTCCCGGCGGGTCGGTGCGAACGTGGTCACACCGCACGGGCCGGTCCAACGAGCGGCGAATACTGGAGGATGGCAACCATGGCGATTCCACGGGTGGTGAAGGAGCGGGCCACCGGCGTGATCTGGGCCGGAGCCTGGATGTGGCCGCTGATCCCGCCGCTGATCGCGGCCCTGCGCGGCCAGGTGCCGCACGCCATGTGGGCGAGTGTCGGACTCGTCACATTCATGGTGCTCTATCTGATCGTCGTAACGAACGCGTTCGACGAGGACCGCCGCCAACGGCGCGGCAGCCTCCCCCGGCTCGATGTGGTGCTGTTGCTCGTGCTCGCCGCCCTCGGCATCACGCTGTTCATCGCCTACCGCGACGAGCCGTCCGGCTGGTGGAACATCATGCTCTACGTCGCCGTGGTCGGCGCCGCGTTGTTCCCGCCGAAGCTGGCCGCGGCCTGGACGCTTGGCGTCATCGGTGTGACCACCAGCTGGGCGCTCTTGGCCCGTGGCGCCGACGCACCCGACCTCGGCGGGCTGGCCCAGATCGTCTTCGGCACATTGATGGCCGGCGCGCTGGTGCAGGTCATCAAGCAGATGCAGCGGTACATCCGCATCCTGCGGGACACTCGCGCCCAACTGGCGCAGAATGCGGTGGCCGAGGAGCGGCTGCGGTTCGCCCGCGACCTGCACGACCTGCTCGGGCACACGATGTCACTGATCGTGGTGAAGGCCGAGGTCGTACGCCGCCTGGTCGAACGCGAGCCGGCGCTGGCCGCCGAGGCGGCCGCCGACATCGAAGCGATCGGACGCCGAGCGCTGACCGAGGTGCGCGAGGCGGTCAACGGATATCGGGCGCCGGAGTTCACGGTCGAGCTCGACAGCGTACGGACGGCGTTGGCTAGCGCCGGCATCTCCGTACGGGTCCGGCACGATGGGCCGCCGGTGCCGCCGGCCGCGTCACCGGTGTTCGGGTGGGCGATCCGCGAGGCGGCGACGAACGTGATCCGGCACAGCGGAGCCAAGGCCTGCGAGGTCACCGTGACCGTCGATGCGACGTCCGCAACGCTGGAGATCCGCGACACCGGACGCGGCCACCGTGCCGCGCCCGGATCGGGCGATCGTGCTGCCCCTGTCGGCGTCGGGCTGGTCGGTCTCCGCGAGCGGGTGACCGCCGCCGGCGGAGCGCTCACCACCGGCAACGCTTCACACGGCGGCTTCCGGGTGTTCGTGACGATGCCGGCCACGGCGACACCGCCGTGCGCCGCCGAACTGGACCGCTCGATGTGGGCCGGACGCGACCACGTCGAGCGCAGCGACCGCGAAGCCGCGCAACCGGCGGTGGCGGCGGTGCCGGCGGTCGTTCCCGCTATGTCGGGCGTCGATCGGACGTCTGATGCCGACGGCCCCGATCCAGCGGTCGATAGTGGAACCGGCTCTGCCGCATCACCGGTCGCCGCGCCGAACGTGCCGGCCCAGCCGACGTCGGCGGCCGGTTCGATCGTCGTCGCCGTCCAGGGCAAGCTGTCATGATCCGAATATTGCTGGCCGAGGACCAGGGCATGATGCGCGGCGCGCTCGCTCTCCTGCTCGGCCTCGAACCGGACATCGAGATCGTCGCCGAGGTCGGCACCGGCGACGCCGTTGCGGCGGCGGCGATCGAGACGAAGCCCGACGTCGCGCTGCTCGACATCGAGATGCCAGGCATGTCCGGACTCGACGCGGCGGCGGCGCTGCGCGATGCCGTACCCGATTGTCGTGTCTTGATTCTCACGACGTTCGGCCGGCCGGGCTATCTGCGCCGGGCGATGGAAGCGGGTGCGCGAGGATTCCTGGTCAAGGACGCGCCGGTCGAGGAGTTGGCCGCGGCGATCCGTCGGGTGCTCGCGGGCGAGAGCGTCGTGGACCCGACCCTCGCGGCGGCGGCACTTTCGGCCGGGCCGAACCCGCTCACCGAGCGGGAGCGCGAGGTGCTCGCCGCCGCCGTCGACGGCTCCACCATCGCCGACATCGCCGGTCGCCTCTTCCTGTCGGAGAGCACGGTGCGCAATTACCTGTCCGCCGCGATCGGCAAGACCGGCAGCCGCAACCGCATGGAAGCCATCGCGGCTGCGCGGTCGCAGGGCTGGCTCTAGCGCCGCGCGCTCAGGCGTCGAGAAGTCGTTCCAGGTATTCCGCGACGCCATCCTCGGTGTTCGCGGCGGTGAGGTCGCTCGCGGCCGCGAGGACGCTCGGATGTGCATTGGCCACGGCCACCGCGTGACCGTCCGCCCAGGCAAACATCGGCAGGTCGTTGGGCATGTCGCCGAATACCAGTGCGTCTGCCGCGCCGAGGCCGAGACTGGCGGCGTACGTCGCGAGTCCGGTCGCCTTCGTCACGCCGGCCGCCGACAACTCGACGAGGCCGCTGCGCGACGAATGCGTCGCCTCCAGCTCATCGCCGACGACGGCTCGTACGGCCGCGGTCAACTCGTCCGGATCCCAACCCGTGGCCCGAACAAGAAGCTTCACCGTCGGTACGGAGCAGATCTCGGCCAGCGTGGCGGTCGCGATATCCGGGTCGTCCGGGTCGAAAAGGATCGGATACGCCGCCTCATGCAGCATCCGACGTCCACCGTGGGTCTCCGCCGCGAATGTGACATCGGGCAGCTCGGCGCGCAGTGCCTCGGTCGCGCGGCGGAGGTCGTCGGCGGGAATCGCGCGCGCCGAGACGATAGCGTCGCCACCCGGGTCGTAGAGGACGGCGCCGTTCGCACAGACCGCCGGATACGGCTCCGGCAGGTAGGCGTACACCCGGACGAGCCAACGAACCGGACGGCCGGTGACGAGCAACACCTGCGCGCCGGCGGCCGACACGGCCAGCAGAGCCCGCGCGGATCGAGGGGACACCGAACCATCGGGCCGGGTCAGGGTGCCGTCTATGTCCGTCGCGATCAGCCGGGGCAACCGGGAAACGGTGGGCCACCGGTGAGGCGACGAATACGGGGCGATCGGATGCGACGGTTGGCTCACCGGTCCGACAGTAGTCGCTCCAGGTAGACGGCTACGCCGTCGTCGTCGTTCGACAACGTGACCTCGTCGGCCGCGGACAGCACTTCGGCGTGGGCATTAGCGACCGCGACGCGACTCCAGCCGGCCCAGCCAAAGGCCGGCAGATCGTTGGGCATGTCGCCGAAGATGAGCACGTCGTCCGCCGAGACGCCGAGATGAGTCGCGACGACGGCGAGGCCGGTCGCCTTCGTGACCCCGCGTGGGCAGATCTCGATATACCCGAGACCGGCCTGAGTGATCTCGACGACATCCGGCCCGACGATGCTTCGCGCGAGGGCGAGCAGCTCGTCGACGCCGAACGCGTCCGAATGAGCGAACGCTTTCACAGCCGGAGTCGACATGGCCTCCGCCCGGCTGCACGGATGGACGGCGTCAGCGAAGCGCCACGCGGGATGCCGGTCGCCCCACAGGAACGGGTCCGGCGCGTCGACCGGTTCAACGAGCACCGACAACGGACCGACGTACGCCTCGATCCGGTCGATGACCTCGGCCACCGTGTCGCACGGCAAAGACTCGGCGAACAGTGTCACTGGATTTGGACCAGCGCTCAGGTCGACGACATAGCCGCCCTGCGCGAGGACGAGATAGTCGGCCACCGGCAGGTCGCGGCGACTCAGGTCGAGCAGGCGCGGCCCTCGGCCGGTCACGCCGACGATCGGAACGCCGGCCGCCTTCATCCGAGCGAACGCGGCAAACGTACGCCCGGAGACCGTGTCGTCGGAGCGTACGACCGTGCCGTCGAGGTCGGTGGCGACGATTCCGGGCAGCCCGACTCGCCGGCGATCGGCCGGATGCCGAGTCCGTCTGGCGCCGGCTGGGCCACGGTCTGCGACGCGACCGTCTACGACGCCACGGTCTGCTACGCCACGGTCGAGGACGTCGCGTGGTATTCGATGTGCGGCCCGCGAGCGGCCCGGGATTGCCGGAGCGGTCGCGTGCCGGTTGGTCATGGATCGGGGAGCGGTTGGTCCCAGATCCGAGGGAACAGTTACGTCCGTCACCTCGTACCTCCAAGGTCGGAGCGACAACGCTACTCCGAGCTGGGCAAACGCTGGGGGTTCTCGGGCAACGCACGTGCGAACACTCGCGAAAGGCGCGGTTATTCGGGCCGATTCGGTGATATTTGTCCGGCGCGCTCGGTGATCAGCGACACCGGCACGTCCTAGACGGGTTTCAGCACATCCCGACCGCCGAGGAACGGCTGCAGCGCTTGCGGCACGCGCACCGAACCGTCGGGCTGTTGGTGATTTTCCATGATCGCCACGAGCCAGCGGGTGGTTGCGAGTGTGCCGTTCAGCGTCGCCGCGATCTGCGGCCGGCCGTCGGCGTCCCGGTACCGTACGTTCAGCCGCCGGGCCTGGAACGTCGTGCAGTTCGACGTCGACGTGAGCTCGCGGTATCGACCCTGTGACGGCACCCATGCCTCGCAGTCGAACTTGCGCGCGGCCGACGTGCCGAGATCGCCGGCGGCGACATCGATCACCCGGTACGGCACCTCGACCTTGGCCAACATCTCCTCTTCCCAGGCCAGCAAACGCAGATGCTCGGCGGCGGCATCCTCCGGCCGGCAATACGAGAACATCTCGACCTTGTCGAACTGGTGCACGCGGATGATGCCGCGGGTGTCCTTGCCGTAGCTGCCGGCCTCCCGGCGGAAGCACGTCGACCAGCCGACGTAGCGACGCGGTCGGTCGAGGTCGATGATCTCGTTCGCGTGGTACGCCGCCATCGGCACTTCGCTGGTGCCGACGAGATACAGGTCGTCGGCCTCCAACCGGTAGATCTCGGGAGCGTGTGCGCCGAGAAATCCGGTGCCCTCCATCGACTCCGGCTTGACCAGCACCGGAACGATCATCGGAGTGAAGCCGACCTCGACCGCCTGCGACAGGCCCATCTGCAGCAAGGCGAGTTCGAGCAGCGCACCGACGCCGGTGAGGAAATAGAACCGGCTACCCGACACCTTCGCGCCGCGCTCCATGTCGATCGCGCCGAGCAGCTCGCCGAGCGCCAGGTGGTCGCGGGGGTTGTCCAGAGCGGGCCGATCGCCGACCTCGCGCAGCACGACGAAATCGTCCTCGCCGCCGGGCGGCGCGCCGTCCTGGATCACGTTCGGGATCGCGTACTGTGCCGCCCGCAGCGCGGCCTCGGCGTCGGTCACGGCCGCTTCGGCCGTCTTGACCTGTGCCGACAATTCCTTGGTACGAGCCAGCAACGCGTCGCGTTCGGCGCCCTTAGCCGCGGGCATCTGCTTGCCCAGCTGCTTCTGCTCGGCGCGCAACGACTCGAACGACGCGATGGTCGCGCGGCGGCTCTCATCGGCGGCAAGCAGCGTGTCGACGACCGCTTCGGACTCGCCCCGGGCGCGTTGGCTCGCTCGGACCAGGTCGGGGTCGTCTCGCAGCAGCCGCAGGTCAATCACGATTCGTGAGCGTACCGGGTGCCGGCGGGGGGTTCACATCGATATCGCCCAACCGCTATCGCTGGACCTGTCGGCGACGAGGCTGGCGGCTAGGGCCGGTACTTGTCGTTGCTGAGCGGTCGGGCGTAGGCACTGTGATCGGTCGCCGCCGGCGGCGCCGGCACGTCCGGATGCTCCGGAAGTCCCTCGACGGGCTCCACCGTGAACGCGACGACGTCCGGTTGGCCGGGCGGCTCCGGTACGGCCTCGATCGCTGGTGGTCCCGATTGGTGTCCGTCCGACGTCACGGGCTGGTCGGCCAGCACTTCGATGTCGACCGCGACATCGACAGTGGGGGGATCGGGCGTATGTCCGGGCGCACTGGCCACCGGTTCGGCGTCGGCGGCGAGCGACGGCAGCACATTGCCCTCCACCGCGAACACCATCGAACCGGCGAGCACGACGAGCGCAGCGACCGCGCAGAACATGCCGGCCTGGCGCGTGACGACCAGTTCGGTCGCGCCGCTGCCGGCGGCGATGTCGGAGATTGCGTTGACGATGAGCCCTCGCGGATGCCGAAGCAACGGGATGATCGCGACGAACTGAACGACGATCGCGCCCATCGCCGCGCCGAACAGCGGTTGCCGGGTGCGTCGAGATGCAAAGACGGTCGCGCCAGCGAGCGCGAGCACGATGACCCACATCAGGTGGTACGTGAGAATCATCGCGGTGTTGGCGTCGTCGATGCCCACCTCGAAGGCGCCCGAGGACGAGGTCGCCAGTGTGGCAGTGGCGTCTCCGGTGGCGTCGAAATTGAGATTCTGGTTCGACTGTGGCACTACGTTTGCCCACGGCATCCATTCCGAGGCGAGCAGGAGCACGAACGTGATGCCGAGACCGAGCACGGCCCCACGGCGACCGTGCTGGGTCACGTAACCCCGCCACTGGCGCCGGGCCAACGCTAGGCGCGAGGGGCGCGGCGCACCATCGCCGTCGATGTCGGTGACAGGCGCAAGCTCGTTGGACTGGCGCCACTCCCCGGTGTCCATGGCGGAATCATGGCACACGCACTGGTGCTACGTCAGGAATGCGTACGGTGATCACCGCAGATCGTAGGGTGTGCGCCGTCGCCTTCGTTACGCGATTTCGCCGGCTCTCACGCGGGTGAGCCAGGCGTCGGCGTCGGCAAAGTCGGCCTCCGCGGTGCCCGGTGGCCGTACGGTCGGCGGCGCACCCTCAGCGTCCGCGGCGACCCGTGGGTAGGAGCCGAGGAACCGTACGTCCGCACAGATGCGACGCAATCCGCGCAGCGCCTCGCCGAGCCGTACGTCGGCGACGTGGCCGGTGCAGTCGAGGAAGAACAGATATCGGCCGAGTCGCTCGCCGGTCGGGCGCGACTCGATACGCGTGAGGTTCACACCACGGACGGCCAACTCGGTGAGTACGGCGAGCAGCGCGCCGACCCGGTCGTGTGCGATGTAGACGGCGAGCGAGGTGATGTCGTCGCCGGTCGGCATCGGTGGCGGGCCGGGCCGGCTGACCAGCGCAAACCGGGTCACGGCATCCGGGTGGTCGCCAATCTGCTCGGCCAGCACGGAAAGCCGGTGCCGCTGCGCGCCGACCGGCGCGCACACCGCCGCCGGGAACTGTCCGTCGGCAACGGCCTGGGCCGCGGCGGCGTTGGACAACGCGTCGACGACGGTGGCATCCGGCAGGTTGCGCGCAAGCCATCCACGGCACTGCGTCGCGGCCTGCGGATGGGCGGCGACGGCCGTGATGTCGTCGACCTTCGTGCCCTCGCGTGTCGCCAGCACGAAGTTCACCGGCAGCACGACCTCGCGCGTGATGACCAGCGGCTCACCCTCGGCGAGTTCGTCGAGGGTGACGCCGACCTGGCCACCGATCGAGTTCTCCAACGGCACCAGGGCTGCGTCGGCGTCGCCGGAGCGCACCGCCTCGAATGCCTCGGGCACGCTGCGCATCGGCGTACGTATGCCTCGCTCCGCGGCCGCGATGGTGCGCAGCGCCTGTTCGGCGAACGTACCCTCGGGTCCGAGGAAGACGAAGCGCGTCGGTGGCACACCTGGCATGCCCACAGCGTACGGCCAGCCGCCGGGCCAGGCCGTAAGACTCAGACGGTGCAGAAGAACGTGAGCGAGCCGACGACGTGGCTGCCTTCGAGAAGCGGCGTGGCCACCGCGTCGATCGTGACCACGTCGCCACCCAGACGCACCCGCAGCAGCCCGCGCGCCAGACGCTGGGAAAGTAATGCCTGCACCGGCGGGATCTTGGCCAGCTCGGTGTCCGGCAGCGGGCTCGCCGTCGCGGCGAAGTCGATCAACGGAAGCACGCCGTCGTGCAGGCACACTCCGACGGCGGCCGACCGATCGGCGAATCCGAGCAGACGGCACGCCGCGGGCGAGGCCGCGGCGACAACCGCCTTGGCGTCGATCACGATGCATGGCTCGATCGCTCCATCGACCGCGTCGGCCCAATGGTCAACCGTGCTGGGGATGAGATCGTCCGGCCGACAGGTCGGCCAGCTCGGACGCGGGGACGGCGAACGGCTCGGTCAGTGACATCTCGAGATGAGCCACGTGCACCTTCCTTCCGCCGCACGCTGCGTCGCGGTCCCGTCACGGCGCTCGTTGTCGGCTCCCCGCGACGTTACCGAGAGCGGCCGAGCTTGTCAGCCGGTGCAACGCCCGACTGCCAGGTGTACGACGAGACGAGTTCGTCACCTCTTACGTCGATGGCGGTCGCTGGATGCCGCGCGATCGAAGCGAGCTTGTCCACCGTACGCGGAGCTATGCGTTCTCCGTACGCCCGCAGGAGGTTGTCCAGTTCACGGTAGGGCATGACGACGCAACCGCGCGGCAGACCGTACACGCTGATCAGCCCGGAGCCGGCCAGCGCGAGCACCGGCGTGACCGGAACCCGCACGCGGGCGGACCGGCTGAGCGCGGTGGACATCGCCGCGGCCAGCCGGCGAGTCTCACCGAGATAATCCGGTCGCCGACCGGCGATCTGGACAGTGTCGCCGGACAGGAGAACGCGGTTGCGCCCCTGCGACTTGACGGTCACGGCGAAGACGCCACCCGGTCCGATCGCGAGGAACGACTCGTGTGAGGGCAGGCCCAGCGTGGCCGCGTCGATCAATACCCAGTCATTGCCGAGGCGGTTGAGCCGGCCCTTTGTACGCTCGCGGGCCGCGTCGACCCGGCGTCCCTGCTTCTCGATACGACGGCGCCGCGCCCACTCGCGAGGAGTTGAACGCGGCGCGCCGGGAACTTCGAGGTCACCGGCCCGACCGGTGGTCGGATCCGGCGACCGGACCACGACATCCTGACTATGGACAAAGCCGGTCACAGTACGCCTCCCCGGTCCCATGGCTCAGCTACTTCTCACTACGTTACGTGTTGACCTCGGTACGGAAACAGGCCGAGCGGCGCGAATGACAGAGGATGAATGCCGTATTCATCGACGTACCGGCACAGCATTGATTGCCTCCGCAACTTACCCGGTACGACGTCCCGCCCCGGAATCGCGAATGCCCTGGTGAGCGTGGCACGCCCGGAATGACCGACGCTCTGGTCGGGAATCAACCCACCTGCGGCCAGAATCGCGGGCTGCCACCGCCCGCCACCGCACAGGTGGGCCGCCAGTAGATACGCTGCGTCGTGTGAACCGATACGTCGACAGCGAGGTCGGCCGGCTCGACACCGTGCTGCTCCACCGCCCAGGACCTGAGCTTGCCCGCCTGACTCCCCGAAACAACGATTCGCTGCTGTTCGATGGCATCCCGTGGGTCGGTCGGGCGCAGGAGGAGCACGACATCTTCGCCGAGGCGCTGCGCGCCCGCGGCACGACCGTCCTCTACCTCGGCGACCTGCTCGTCGATGTGCTCGCGATCGAGCCCGCTCGCAAGGAGCTGACCGAGGCCGTCCTCGCCGACGTACGCCTCGGCGACAGCCTGCGGCGACGCGTCGCGGACCACCTCGCGGGCCTCGACCCGACCGGTCTCGGTACGGCACTCATCGCGGGCATCGCCCACCACGAGCTGCGCTCCGGCGGCGGGCTCGTCTACCGGATGATGGACCCGCACGACTTCGTCATCGATCCGCTGCCAAACCTGCTGTTCACCCGCGACTCCAGCCTGTGGATCCGTGACCAGGCCGCGGTCACCAGCCTCGCCATGCCGGCACGGGCCCGCGAGACCACGCTCACGCAGGCGATCTACCGCTACCACCCGAGGTTCGCCGGCACGTCGCTGCTCTACCAGCCCGGCCTCGAGCACGTCGAAGGCGGCGACGTGCTGCTTGCTCGCCCCCGGCGTGATCGCGGTCGGCGTCGGGGAACGCACCACCCCGGCCGGCGCCGAGCGGCTGGCCCGGCGGGCGTTCGCGGCCAACCTGGCGCACACGGTGCTCGCGGTGCCGATCGCCCAGGAGCGCGCGACGATGCACCTCGATACCGTCTGCACGATGGTCGATGTCGACGCCGTCGTGATGTATCCGAACGTCGCCGACTCCCTCGTCGCGTACACCATCACCGCCGGTCCGACGCCGGCGCCACGCGGCGAGGTCAACGAGGTGAGCGTGTCCGGGCCGGCGCCGTTCCTGACCGCGGCGGCCACGGCGATGGGACTCGACACGTTGCGCGTCATCGACACCGGCCTCGACCCGGTGACCGCCGAACGCGAGCAGTGGGACGACGGAAACAACACGCTCGCGCTGGCGCCGCGCCTGTGCATCGCGTACGAGCGGAACGTGGAGACGAACGCGCAACTGGAACGCGCTGGCATCGAGGTGATCCGGATCCCCGGCTCGGAACTCGGCTCCGGACGCGGTGGGCCGCGATGCATGTCATGCCCGGTCGCGCGCGATCCACTGCCGGTCAGCGCGTGATAGCCGACTGGTCCCCGGTCAGCGCAGCGTGACCTGCCGGCCGATGAGGCCCTGCCGTGCGCGACGCTCCTCGGCGGTCAGTGCGGCCGCGTCGGCGTACGCCTCGGCGTAGCGCTTCGTGAACGCGTCGAAGGGCTCCTCCCACTGCTCAGCCGGCGGTTCCTCAGGCAGATCCCACACCGGTACGAGCCGGCCATGGGCCCGGAACATGCCGGCGAACTTCGTCTTGGCGCCCAGCAGTCAGCTCGCCGGCGGCCTGGAGTCGGGCCAGCGCGTTCAGCGCGGCGTCCTCATCGTCGGGCAGGACCCACCGCACGTGCGAGCGGTCCGGCACGCGGCACCAGTAGGCGGCCGGGGCGGCGGCCATCCGTACGGTCGGGTAAATCGACGCGTTGGCGCGCTCCAGCGACGCGCGTACCTCCGGGTCCTCGGTCGCCTCGTCGTCGAGCCAGAACTCGAAGCCATCACGAATGGTGACCGAAAGCGGCGCATCGGTCAGGATGTCCTGCAGGCGCTCGCCCGGGCCGGGCGTCGCGGGCATCGTCACGGCCTCGCCGGGCTCGCCTTCCAGCGCCAACAGAATCGCCAGCGCCACATCGCGCGACGCGTCACCCGACTGAGTATTGCGCTGCAAACCGACGAGCACCCGGCCGTCCGGCTTCGTCAGCGCCGGCCACGCCATCGGAAGCACGGTAGCCACGGTGACCGAGCGGTCGCCGATAGCGCTCCACTAACGAAGGTACGAGCGACAGCGGCGCGGTCGCGGCCGGCACCAGCTCACGCAGAGCGATCCATTCGCCCTCGTCGGTCAAGCCTTCGAATGGCCGGGGCACGTATACATCGCGCACCTTCGCCGGCTTCGGCGTGGATCGAGAAGCCCCACTCTTGCGTCGCTTGGTCACGACGGATCACTCTAGCCGCCGACGGCACGCCACCGGCTCGAAGGGCGTGAGCGGGTCAGTCGCCGGCCGAGGCGGCGGTTGCGGTCGAGCGGGTCGTGGCGGCGGCGCGGTCGCGGCTCGGATGTGTGATCCGCGCCCACACGCACTGGCCGAGTCCGTCCCGTTCGAACCCCCAGCGCTCGGCGAGTGCCGCCACGATCGACAGGCCGCGACCGTCGGTCGAGTCGGAGTCGCACGTCCGCACCCGCGGCTCGGTGCTGGCGCCCGCCGTCGGTCACCCGCACTTCGACGGTCTGCATGTCCGCGGTCAGCCGCACCAGCCACGCCACCCGAATCACCCCACCGGGCAGCGGCGTCGCGTGGCGCACCGCGTTGCCGACGAGTTCGGCCGCGACGCTCACCACGTCGGCGAGCAACTCCGGGCGGACGACGCGGCCGATTTCAGCCGCGAGGCGGCTACGCGCCTGCCCGGCGCCGCGTGGGTGATGCGGCACCACCACGCACCAGGCGCGCTCCGCAGCCGTCAGTGCCACCGGCTAAGCCTCCCCAGACTGTCGCAGCGCCATCCGCCCGAGATCACCGCGCGGAAGACGCACTTCTGCGACGGTACCGCCGGAATCGCGGGGACGTAAGGAGACCCACCCGTTTTGCCGCTCTACGATTCTTCGGACGAGATACAGCCCCAAACCGACGCCACCATATCGACGATGGTCCCCGGTGTCGGCTTGCCAGAAACGTTCGAACGCGCTCTCGACATGCTCCGGTCGTACGCCGATGCCGCGGTCGGAAACCCGAATGCCGACCGTACGGGCATCTAGGACGCCGTCGACCTCGATGTCGCCGGATCCCGGCGGCGCATACTTGCCGGCGTTCGTCACCAGTTCCGACACGATGCTCGCGATGCTGGCCGGCTCGCCGAACACGATCGGCAGATCGGTCGGTGTCCGATATCGGACACGCGCCCGCAACTCGGCCGGCAGCTCGGCGATCGCCGCCGCGACGGCCTCGGCGAGATTGAAGCGCTCGACGACCGGCGGCACGCCTGGTTCGCCGACGGCGGTCAACAGCCGGTCGAGGAGCCGTGCGAGTTCGGCCGCACGAATGCCCAGGACCCGGGCCGCGTCGCGCCGGCTCGCCTCGTCGAGCACGTCCCACCGTCCGATCAGGGTGTCCGCGTAGCCCTTGATCACGGTGACCGGTGTTCGCAACTCGTGGCTGGTGAGGGCGACGAACAGTTCCCGGCTCTGCTCCCAGCGCCGCGCCTCGGTGATGTCGCGAATCGTCAGCGACACATCCGGCCGGTCCGGCCACGACTTGGCGGTGAGGGTGAATGTGCCGCCGCCCGGCAGGCTGTGTTCGAGCACCTGGCCCGGTCCGGGCATCGGCAGTGGAAGCGCCTCACCGACCTCGACGCCGGTCGCTTCGACGACGTGGCGGCTCGCCGGGTTCGTCCACCGTACGATGCCGGCCCGGTCGACCACGGCGGTGGTGTCCGGCCGGATGCGCAGCGTCGGATCGGGGTGCAGCGGCAGGCCGGGGCTCTCCCGGTAGAGCCGCGCCGCCACGGCAACCAGATAACGGACGAGGCGAGTGCGCATCGGATCGGCCGGGTCGACGCCCTCGGGCAGCATCGCCACGAGCGCTCCGACCGTGCCCGTTCCCCGGGTGATACGGCCGATCACGGCACAGGCCGAGCGCCGCGACATGTCGCGCAGGTCTGGCGGCAGGTCCGCTGCGGCGCACACGACGTACGGTTCGCCGCCCACGAGACGCCGCAACGTGTCGTCGCCGGAGTCGACCCGCCGCCCGAGCACCGCTGCCGCCGCGCCGCTTGCCGCCACGATGCGACCACTGATCGGGCCGAACTCAACGATCGCCACGCCGTCAGCATCGAGTGCCCACGTTCCCGTCGAGACCACGCGCCGCAATCCCAGCAGACCGGACTCCCCGCGAGTCAGCTGGTTGATGAGATCGATCGCCTCATCCAGGAAGCGACCGGTGTCGAACGCCTCGGCCATGCCGCGAGTCTGCCTGCTGACGGACGACTCGTCACGTCCGGCCGGCGGTTTACCTCGAGCCCAGCGAGCTCACCGGCCGATGCGTTCCAGCACCATCCGCGGTCGATCGGTGATGATCGCGTCGACGCCAAGCTTCAGCATGAGGTCGACATCGCGCGGCTCGTTGACCGTCCAGACGAAGACACGGTGGCCGCGGCGATGCCACGCGGCAACCAGGCCAGGATTGGACTTGACGACGCGGATACCCGGACCGGCGACGTTCACGCCGATCGGCAGCCGTCCCTCGCGCCGATCCGGCCGTACGAATTCGGTCAGCAGCACCGTGTCGAGATTCGGCGCGATCACACGGATGCGCCGCATGGCGAGTTCGGAGAACGACATCACGGTCACCCGTACCGCCGTGTCCTCGTCCGGCTTGTCGAGTCCGTACCACCTCAGCATGGCGACGAGCCGGTCTTCGACCTCGGCGCCATAGCGCGTCGGGTGTTTGGTTTCGATCAAGAGCTGCAACGGTCGACCGGCACCAACCGCCGCGTCGAGGAGCTTTTCCAAGGTCAATACACGGGTACGGGGGTCGGTCGGCTCCCCGGTCGCGACCCGCGTGGTCAGCGGCGGTTCCACATCGGCCGGTGCCGGATGCCACGAGCCGAAATCGAGTTCGTCGAGTTCGGCCAGCACATGACGGCTGACCCGGCCAGTCCCGTTGCTCACCCGATTCAGCCGCCCGTCGTGGATACAAACGAGATGGCCGTCACGGGTGAGCCGAACGTCGCATTCGAGACCGTCGGCACCTTCGGCGATCGCCCGCATGTACGCACCGATGGTGTGTTCGGGCAATGCGGCCGACGAGCCGCGATGGGCGACCACCATCGGTCGTGGCCGGCGACCGAGCGAAACACCGCTTACGGTGCCGATGTCGCTCGTTGCGGCCGTGCTTGCCGATAAGGCCCGGCTCTCGGTGTCTTCGGTCCCGGATGGTTGCGCCCCGGGTTCAGGCGATGTAGGGGTCACGTCCGTCGTCGGTGACGATTGGCCGCCCGGCCGCCACCCATTCGACGATCCCGCCGTCGAGGTTCACGGCATTGTCCCGGCCTCGGGTGGCGAGAAAGCCCACCACCTGTGCCGAGCGGTGGCCGTGCCGGCACAGCACGACGACCTGCTCCTCGGCAGGGACATCGGTCAATCGGGCCGGGATCGCCATCATCGGCACGTGGTGGGCGCCGGGCGGGTGACCGGCATCCCACTCGTCGTCCTCCCGGACGTCGAGGATGTACGCACTCTCGGGCACGTCGGCGGCGTTGATGCTGGGTAGAGGCACGATTCGAGTCTAGAGGCACCGAGCCGTACGGCTCAGCTACGCACCGCCGACTTCGTGGCGGTTGGCAGCGAAATCCCGTCGCCAACCGCGACAACGCAAGCGGGAACGGCGCTAACCATCGGCTAGAGAGCGTTGATCCACGTCGGATTCTTCATGGCCCACTGGCCCACCGTGTCGTCGAAGACCGAATCGAACAGCGACTGGGCCTGGTCTTGTGCGACCACGTAGCTGACGCCGGCGATCGTCTCCGTGACGGACGGCACCCGTACCCCGACGAGGGATGACGGGTTGATGTTGCGCAGTGTGAACACCAGCTGATCCAGCGGAACCCCGTTCGTGTCAACGGTGAGCGACGAGCCGACGGCCCGGATCACCTGGTCCAGCTTGATCGGGTTCTGGGCGAGCCCGTTCGCGAATGTCTTCGCGAAGATCGCCTTGAGGAATTGCTGCTGGTGGCGCTGGCGGTCGAAGTCCCCGTTCTTCAGCGTCTCGCGTTGCCGGAGGTAGTCCAGCGTCTCCTTGGGCGTCAGATCCTGGCAACCGACGGTGAAGAGGTGGCCGGTGTGAATCGAACGGACCTGTTCGTCGATGCACATGTGCACGCCGCCAAGTTCCTGGACGACCTTGTCGAAACCGCTGAAGTCGATCACGGCGGCGCCGTCGAAGTGGATGCCGGTCAGCTTCGTCAACGTCGCCGACAAGAGCTGGACGCCACCGCTGCCCTCGCCGCCGTACTGGAACGAGGCATTGATCTTGTTCAAGTCGCCACCGAAATTGCGCGCCGGATCGGGCGGGATTTCCACCCGCAGATCGCGAGGTATCGAGATCATGTACGCGCGGTCAAGCGTCGCGGGGATGTGCACGATGATGATCGTGTCGGACCGCGCACCCGCGCCCGGATTCTTTGCCCGGGCGTCCGATCCGATGAGCAGGTAGTTGAGCGGGCCACGCAGCGACGTCAGCTGTGTGCCGTCGGCTCCGCTCCGCGAATTCGGTGCCAGCAGGTCGCTTTTGTGAATGGCGCTCGCATAGCGAGCGGTGAGGACCTTCTCCGCGCCCATGAGCCCCAGCGGCACCAGAAACAGCACCGCTCCCAGGATCACCAATAACTTGGCCCACAGCGGTGATCTTTTCCGGACGGTAGCCGTGGCGCACCTCCCGGACGCTCGCGATTTGCCCAAGTTTATGGCGATCATCGCGTCGGGGATGCGTAAACGCGGCTCCCACGCAGCGGCCGCCCGACTATCTAGGCCGGGCGGCCGCGGTGGTTCAGCGCCGTCGAGCGATCAGCTAGTGGTCACCCAGTCCGAATGTACGGCGAGGAAATTGTCGACCGTGTCGGTGCGGACGTCGCCCAGCAACTGAAGGCTGTCGGCGGACATCTGCTGGGTGCTCATCTTGCCGACCATCACCGTGTTGTATGTACCGTTGTTGATCTTGATCGTACGGATCGCGCCGGGGTTGATGCCCTTCAACGTGAAGATCCAGTCGCTCGTACTGTGACCGCCACCGTCGAATTGGAATGCCTTGCCCAGCGACTTCAGGAACGAGCTGATCTGCAACGGATCGGAGATGCCCTTCGCATACGCCTGGTGCAGCAACGCCTTGATGAACTGCTGCTGGTGGCGCTGCCGGTCGTAGTCCGAATTCGGTAGGAAGTCCCGGCACCGTACGTAATCCAGCGCGTCGTACGCGTTGAAGGTGTGCCAGCCCTTCTTGTAGATCACCGGCGTCGTGCCGGGGATGCGGTGCCCGGGTGTGCCGTCGGTGTGGATCGTCCACGCGGGCGTGTGCTCGTTCGGATGGCCGGTCACGTAACCGTGGTGCAGCGACTCCGTCGTCTCGTCGACGTACATCTTGACGCCGCCGATCTTCTTGACGACGTCGGAGAAGCCGTCGAAGTTCACGATCAGTGCCGCCTGGAACGTGATGTGCCAGTTTTGCTCGATCGTCTTCTGGAGAAGCTGGACGCCACCGGCGTTGCCCACACCGTTTTGGCTGCCGTCCTGGAACGCCGCGTTGATCTTGTCGCTCCACCCGGCGAAGTGTGACGGCTTGTAGGCCGGGATGGGCACGTACGTGTCGCGGGGAATGGAGATCAGGTCGACCTGGTCGTGTGTCGCCGGGATATGGCCGATGATGATCGAATCGGCCCGCGAACCCATCTTGGGGTTGTTGTCGCGGGTGTCCAGACCGATCATCAGCAGATTGATCGAACCGTCGATCGATGTGGCCTTCACGCCACCGCTGCCATCGGGGGCGAGCAGCGACACCTGGCTGATGGCGCCGTTGACCTGGCCGGTGAGGAGTTTCGTAAAGGCCATTCCGCCCAGGCCACCGAGCATCACGACGAGGCCGAGGATCAACGAAACCTTGGCCCACCAGGGACTGCGCCCCTTCGTAGCGCCCGGGCGTCCGGGGCCGGAGCGACCCTTACCTGGGCCGCCTGATCGGCCGCCGCCAGACCCCCGGCCGGTTCCACCGCCGCCCGCGCCAGCGCCACCGGGATGCATGCCGTCCGGGTATGACCCGTTCGCGTAGGCGCCGTCCGGACTCGTGCGCATGCGAGGTGGCTGGGCCGTGCCCCGATCCGACACCGAACGTCCGCCAACGCTGGCGACACCGGAACGGCCGCCCGCCGAACCCGGATTGCCGTACGTGCCGCCCGAACCGGGCGCGCCGTACGTACCCGCGCCGGCACGACCCCCGCCGTACGCACCGGGGCCGGCGCTCGCGCCACCGTACACACCCGACGATCCGGCGCCTCGGTAACCGGCCGGCGGCTGGCCGCCCGGGCCCGGGGCGCGCCTCGGGTCGGGCTCGGGGCGCGGCGATCCGTAGTTAGTCACACCAACTCCTGTCGGTCCTGCCTCAAGTCGACACGCCGACGTCGACTGCGCGGTGCGCAGGGCGGGACGAGAGCTCGACGTGTCCGGGCGGGGAAGCACTGGCTACATCGCCAGAGCCACCGGTGCCACGCTGTCGCTCACCGGTCCCGTAGCTTACGGGATGTGCGCAACGGTCGTCACGACCGCGAGCGTCACTGCTCAGCGCGAACACAGCGTCCGCGGGTCGTGCCTGGTGCTCGTCACTGTGGCAAGGCCGCGGCCTACCGACCACGGCTTCCGGACAGCCACTCTACGTAACGAGAGGTCCTTCGACGAGCGTCACTTATCCGGCATACCCCGACGCAGCGGACACATTGGCTACGAAGTCTTGTTCGCCTTGATCCAGTTGCCGATCGTGTCATTGCGTACGGCCGTGTAGAGCGTGGCCGCCTTCGCCTTGTCGACCACGACCGCGCTCTCACCGTCGGCTTCGGTCGCGAAGCCGCTTGTCGGCGACGTCAGGAACGTCATGTCGGAACTGCGCAGACTGTGCATCTGCCAGGCCATTGACCCCAGGTCGAAGTCCTTGTCCACCAAGACCGCCTTGGACAGCGCACTGAGGAACGAGTTCAGCTTGCCGATGCTCGTCAACGTGCCGGTGCTGGTCGCCTTGTCCATGATTGCCTTGAGGAACTCTTGCTGATGCTTCACTCGCGTCAGGTCACCGTTACCGAATTGTTCCCGCTGCCGTACGTAGTCGAGCGCTTGCGCTCCGTTGAAGTGGTGCGTGCCTTTGGTGAACACACGGTGGGGCTTGTGGATTGACGTGATGGTCTTGTCGACGTACATGTCGACGCCGCCGAGGGCATTAGTGACCTCTTCGAATCCGCCGAAATTGATCAGTACGACGTGGTCGATGTAGACGTTGGTGAACTGCTCGACGGTCTCCACCGTGAGCGGCACGCCACCCCAGGAGAACGCAGCGTTGATCTTCGCGTTCGTATTGCCGTGGCTCGGCTGCGACATGCTCTGCGGGATGTGCAGCCAGGAGTCACGCGGAATCGAGATCACGTAAGCGTGTTTGTGATCCGCGGTCACGTGCATGAGCATGATCGTGTCGGTGCGCCAACCGGACAGGTCGGCACTCGCCGCGGAATCCCGTGAGTCGCTGCCCAGCAGCAAAATGTTCTGCGATCCGTCGTTCGTCTTCGCCGGGCGCTGTCCGGGGATCGTCGAGAACGCGTCGATGTGATGGAACTTCGCATCGATGTGCTTAACGAAGACGTACCCACTAATGGCGATCCCACCGGCGACCAGCGCGACCACCACTCCCACGACGAGCGCGATGCGCCCCCACCGGGGACGGATGCGTCGGCGCGGAGGTCCGCCCGGCCCGCCGGGACCATCGGGCCCTTGCCCCGGACCACCCGGGCCGCGACCGCCGGGTCCGCCGGCGTCGGGCACCGGTTCGCGGCCACCCCGCGACGGACGGCCGTAGAGCCCGCCGGCCTCCGTACCGGCGCCAACGCCGACGGCTGCTCGCCCGGCCACGCGACGCGTGCCAAGGTCGTCGTCCGCCGGGTCAGCCGAGGTCGATGTGGGCGGTCGTGCGCGTCCGGTCGAAGGCGAAGACATGCAACCAGGGTACGGATGGACGCACACCCTTCCCGGGTAGCGACGCGGCCGCTCTTCCTCAGCGTCTCGTCAGGCGGCCGCCAGATGCCTTCTGTGGCGTGGCTCTATGGCGGGCGGCGAACTCGCGTATCGCCGCGTCCCCGGCGCTCGGGCGGAATTCACCTCCCACGTTCATCCGATTGTGTAGTGGCACTCGTCACATGCGAGTCGACGGCACCCGACGCGGCGGGACGTCCGCGCTATTCGAGGGGAACATCCCGATATCGCCCGCCGATGTGGCTCAACGCGTCGGCCGCGGGCGCGAGCGTGATCGCTTCGATGCTCGCCTCCACCAGGAGCCCCCAGCCGTACGGCCGGGCATCGTCGAATCGACAGCCGGCCCACGTTCGGGCCGCCGGCACCGGCCCATAGTCGGTCTGAACCCACTCGCCGACGCGAAACGGTCCACCGGGCGCCGGCAACAGACCGGCGAACCGGTCGGCGACCTGGCGGTCCTCCGTGTCGAGTTGGATCAGCGCGAAGCGCCGCGTGGCCTGTACGGTCGCCCACAGGTCGGCCTCGTCACCGATGATGCCGAGGACGCGACCGGGATCGCCGTCGACGATCAGCACGGACGACACCGTCAGCCCGGTCCGGTCCCGATCCGACCCGGCCGTCCACAGCGTCACCGGCGACGGCAGCCGGCCACGCAGGCGCCGCACCGATGAGCGCTGGTCGTCCGGTGTGGCGAACGGGTTCGAGGCGTGAATCGTCACAGTGTTTATCTAAGCGCCTGGACTCCGCTTCCGAAGCGCCTGGGCCGACTGGTCGGCGCACTTCCACCCGGCCGTGACCTCGTGGCGCACTTTCCACCCCGGCATTTGTACGGCACTTCGGCCGTCGCGGCCATGATCACCGCCCAACTTCCGTACAAGTCCGGTTTAGGCGCCTGGACCGGCGGTCGGCGCACTTCCACTCGGCCGCCCCTCTCGAACGACCCGGACGGGCACGCGGAAACGGATCCGGCATCCGGCATGGTCGGGCGCCGGATCGACGACCGTGATCGTGCCGCCATGAAGTTCGACGACCCAGCGCGCGATGGCCAGCCCGAGGCCGGTCCCGCCGTCGTCGGCGACGGCGCCACGAGTGAACCGTTCGAAGACCCGCGTCCGTTCTGCCGGCGGAATCCCGGGGCCCTCGTCCGCGACGTCCACCACGAGAGTGTCGGCCTCGATCCGCGCCGATGCCGTAATCCGACCGCCGGCCGGGCTGTGCCGAGCAGCGTTGTCGAGCAGGTTCGCCACCACCTGATGCAGCCGATGCGGATCGGCGACCACCTCAACCGGCGACGCGTACGACACGAACGCTCACGTCGCGCCCGGCGGCCCGGGACGTGACCTCGGCCTCACGTACGGCGGCGCCCAGGAACTCGTCGACCGCGAACGTGTCCGCGTGCAACGGCACCGCGCCCGCCTCGAGTCGCGACACGTCGAGCAGATCCGTCACGAGGCGCCCGAGCCGTTCGGTCTGCGCCAGAGCCGTCTGCAGGGTCGCCGCATCCGGCACTTCGACGCCGTCCACGACGTTCTCCAGGACGGCCTGCAGCGCGAAGATCGGCGTACGCAATTCGTGCGAGACGTTGGCGATGAGTTCGCGCCGCTGCTGGTCGGCTTCCGCGAGATCCGTCGCCATCTGATTGAACGCGTCGGCCAGCTGGCCCACTTCGTCACGGGCGGTGGCCCGGACGCGCCGCGTGTAGTCGCCTCGGGCCATCGCCCGCGACGCCGCGGTCATCTCGCGCAGCGGCCGGGTCATTCCGTGCGCCAGGATCTGCGACGTGACGAGCGCGACCGCGATCGCGGTGACGGACAACGACACCGGCACCCAGCCGATGCCGATGTAGAACACGAACAGGCTCGCGACGCCGCCGCCCACCAACGCGAGCCCGAGCTTCAATTTGATCCACGGCAGCACGTCGAGCGGTCGGGGCAGCGCGTCCATGATCCAGGCACCGGCGATGCGCGCCCGCCGTACGCCGGGTGCGCCGTCCGCGGCCCGGCCGACCGTTCCAGCTAGATCACGCGTGGCGTCCGCGAGGTCGCCCGTCCAACCGCTCACCGAGCCACGCCGAGGTCGGGCGCCGCGCCGATCTCCAGCGAGTAACCGACGCCATGGACGGTACGGATCACATCCGCGCCGAGCTTGCGGCGCAAGGCTTTGACGTGGCTGTCGACGGTACGGGTGGCGGAAACGTCCGACCAGCCCCACACCTGGGCCAGCAGGCGCTGTCGGGGCAGGACGGTCCGCGGACGGCGGGCCAGGTGACTCAGCAGGTCGAACTCGATCGGTGTCAGGTGGACCTCGACCCCGGCTCGCCGTACCCGTCGTTCCGCGGGGTTGATTTCGAGATCGCCCACGACGATGACCGCACCGGTCGGCGCAGCCTCGGCGGCGAGTTGCGCGGACCGCTCCTCCCGGCGGAGCAGCGCATGCACGCGGGCGGCGAGCTCGCGAAGCGAGAACGGCTTGGTCAGGTAGTCGTCGGCGCCCATCGCGAGACCGACGAGCAGGTCGTTCTCGTCGTCGCGAGCGGTCAGCATGATCACCGGCACCGGCCGTTCGGCCTGGATGCGGCGGCAGACCTCGAGACCGTCGAAGCCGGGCAGCATCACGTCCAACACGACGAGGTCCGGGCGCCACACCGCGGCTCGTGCGACGGCGTCCGGGCCATTGGCGGCGAGCGCCACGTCGAATTCCTCGGCCCGCAGCCGCGCCGCGATCGCATTCGCGATCGCTCGCTCGTCCTCGACGACCAGAACCTTGCGGTTGCTCATGGCCCTCAACGTACGGCCAGCCCACCACCCGTGTGTGCCCTAGATGTGCCCATCCTGTGTGCACCCGCGGGCGACTGGGCCTAGTAGGCGCCCTTTGTCCGCAGCACGACGCCGACGGTCCGCCACAAGATCGTGAGGTCGAACGCCAGCGACCAGTTGTCGACGTAGTACAGATCGAGCCGCACCGCGTCGTCCCACGACAACTCGGAGCGCCCGGAGACCTGCCACAGTCCGGTCATGCCCGGACGCACGAGCAACCGCCGGCGTACGTCGCCGAGGAAGTCGCCGTCCTCGGCCGGCAGCGGTCGGGGTCCGACGAGCGACATGTCGCCCCGAAGGACGTTGATGAGCTGGGGCAGCTCGTCGAGCGAACTGGCGCGCAGCCAACGACCGACCTTGAAGACGCGCGGGTCCTTGCGCATCTTGAACAGCATGCCGTCCTTTTCGTTCTGATCGACGAGCATGGCGCGGCGCTCTTCGGCATCTACGTACATGGTGCGGAACTTCCACACCGAGAAGATCTTGCCTTCGCGACCGGTCCGGCGTTGCCGGAAGAAGATCGGCCCACTGTCGGACACCTTGATGCTGATCGCGATCGCCACGAACAGCGGCGTCATCAGCAGCAGGCCGACCGCGGCGGCCAGCCGGTCCAGGGCGTTCTTGACCAGCCACGAGATGCCGGCGAGCTTGGGCTCCTCGACGTAGAGCAGCGGAAGGCCCTCGACCGGCCGGATGTGCACCCGCGGGCCGGCGATGTCGGTCAGCTGAGGGCGCGACCACGAGTTCGACGCCGGTGCCTTCCAACTGCCACGCGAGTCGGCGAAGGTCGGCGCGGTCGCCGGAGGCCGACCCGCACACGGCGACCGTGTCCGCGCCGATCTCATTGACGAGCGCGACCAGGTCGCGATTGACGTGCACCGGGATCGGCGCCTTCTTGCGCGGCTGCGTCGCCCGCCCGTCGGTCAGCAGGATTCCGATCGGCAGCATCCCGGCGTGGCGGGTCCGGGTGACGGCTGTGTACACCTCGACCGCCTCGGACAGCGTGCCGACCAGGAGCAGCCGGTGGCTGGCGCCGCCACGACCGCGGACGAGGTGCAAGACGCGCCGCGCCACGAATCGCAGGACACACACGTAGACCAGGGCGCCGACGAGGGCGACCGCGACCGACAGACGGGACAGGAGCACGGTCGTGGCGAAGGCGACAAAGGAGACGGTGGCCGCGACCGTGATCGCCGCTCGTACGACCCGCTTGAACTCGTCGGTGCCGATGCCGAGATAGCGGCGGTCGTAGGCACCGTGCGCCCACAGCACGATGATCCACGTGAGGGGCAGCAGCACGTACGCGATGACCCGGAACAGGCCGGGCTGATCGCGGAAACCACTGGTCGCCTTGCTGAGTTGCGAGGTAGCGGTCAGGCTCGCCAGCGCCACGGCGACGAGATCGGCGACCACAAGGACGGCCGCGTACGGCCGGTGCCAGGTCGACAGCCGGCGATGCCGGAGCCACGACGAGTTTCGTGGCACGCCGTTGCTCGGTGATGGCTCGTGCGGGTCATCGGGCACGCCGTTGCTCGACCTCCAACCGGACGGCGCCGCCGGGGCGGACGGAACCGTGGGATGGGCCGATGGTGCCATGGGGGTGGTTGACGGCGACTGAAGACTTGACGTCGCCATCCGTGTGTCCTCCCGGGCAGTACGCGCTGGGTCTGGTTTCACGCCGCCGATCTGCTCGGGCGGCGCATAAACAGCCTCAGCCCGACCGGCGAAGCTGATGCCGGTCGGTCCGTCCAATGGTGGTCTGCGCATGCCGACGTCGGCGCGCGAGGACCTGGCCACACCAGGCGTCCTGTCTGTCACGGTGCCCTCAGTGTGCCATGTCACATCACGTAACGATGTCGACCGACCCGACCATAGTTCGCCAGGATCGGCGTGTCGAGACATGAACGCCTTTGCGGTTTACCGATTTCGTCGCCCCAATTGCGTGGGCTGCCGATTATCGGCGGAGCGTGACCGGCGCCTTTCGGAGAGCGTACAGCCGGCCGAATTCAACGCTCAGTGAGCACCGTTCGTGAGCAAAGTCATCCGCGGTTGTACGGAACCTGGCCGGCTGCGGTCGGATCGAGCGCCCAAGTTCCGTACGAAGGCGGCGAGCGCCGAGCACTCACCGGATGAGGCGCGACAACCGCCGGTCGGCCAGCGGCTTGCCGCCGGTCTGGCAGCCCGGGCAGTACTGGAAGCTGGAGTCCGCGTACGACACCTCGCGGATCGTCTCGCCGCAGACCGGACAGGGCAGGCCGTTGCGCGCGTGCACGTTCAGGCCGGCCCGCTTCTCGCCCTTCAGCTCCGCGGCGCGCTGGCCGACCGATCGCTCGACGGCCCGCGTCAGGACCTCACGCGTCGCGGCATAGAGCCGATCCATCGCCTCGTCCGGGATCCGATCCGTGATCGCGAACGGCGAGAGCTTCGCCGCGTGCAAGATCTCGTCGGAGTACGCGTTCCCGATGCCGGCCAACACTTCCTGCTCCTTGATCACGCCCTTGACCTGGCCTCGGCGGCTCTTGAGTGCGGCGGCGAACTCGTCTCGGGACACGGCGAGCGCGTCCGGGCCCGAGGCGGGACACACCGGGGACGGCCGTCGGGTCGGTCACCAGGTAAGCGGCGAGCTTCTTCTGGGTGCCGGCCTCGGTCAGGTCGAAGCCGGAGCCGTCGTCCAGCCGTACCCGCAGCGCGATCGGCCCCTTGCCGGGCCGCAGCGGCGCCGGCGCGAGGGCATCGCGATAGTGCAACCAGCCGGCCCGAGCCAGGTGCGTGACGAGATGTAGCTCACCGCCGTCGAGTTCGATGTCCAGGAACTTGCCGTGCCGGCCGGCGCCGGTGATGGTCCGCCCGTTGGCCGCCGACAGCGGCGGATCGAACGTCTTCAGCGCACTGATCGCGGCCAGATCGATCCGCTCGATGCGGTGACCGGCGGCCCGGTCACGGAGGTAGGCGGCCAGCGCTTCGACTTCGGGCAGCTCAGGCATGGCTCACCCAACGCCTCGACACAGTGCCACTCGGTCGACAGTACGAACAACATGCGACTAGTGTGCCGCAACGCTCCCGTAGGGTGGTGGCGGTCATGAAGGTGGTCATCGCACACAATCGATACTCCTCGGCTCAGCCATCCGGTGAGAACGTCATCGTGGACGAGGAGATTTCCCAGCTGTCCACGGCTGGGATCACGGTGCTGCCGTTCCTGCGAAGCTCGGACGAGATCGAGCACATGTCGCCGGCCGGCCGGGCGTTGCTCCCGCTGTCGCCGATCTGGGCGCCGGGCACGCAGCGGGAACTCCGCGAACTGCTCGCCACCGAGCGCCCGGACGTGTTCCACCTGCACAATCCGTACCCGTTGCTGTCGCCCTGGGTCGTTCGGACGGCCCACGACGCGGGCGTTCCGGTCGTACAGACGATCCACAACTACCGCCACGTGTGCCTGGCCGCGACGTTCCTCCGCGACGGGAAGATCTGCCGCGACTGTGTCGGCAAGCGGGTCGCGACGCCAGGCATCCGATACGCCTGCTACCGCGGGTCGAGGGCGCAGAGCACGATCATGGCGACCACCCTGGCCGTGCACCGGGGCACGTGGCATTCCGTCGACCGGTTCATCGCGCTCACCGACGGCATCGCCGAATACCTTCGCGAATACGGAATCGCGGACGAACGCATCACGGTCAAGCCGAACGCGGTGTCCGATCCGGGCCCGCCGCCGCCCGACCCGGGCTCGGGCTCGCTATTCATCGGGCGGCTGAGCGCCGAAAAGGGTCTCGAACTCCTGCTGTCGGCATGGCAGCGGCATCCGGCCGGGTCGCTGGGTCCGTTGCGGATCATCGGCGACGGCCCGCTCCGCGACGTGGCCAGCGCCGCCGCCGCGTCGCGCTCCGACGTCGAATACCTCGGGGGTACGGATAATGCCGGCGTCCAGCGAGCGATCCGGGCCGCGGCGCTTGTTATCGTGCCGTCGACGTGGGAAGAAGTCTTGCCGACAGTGATCATCGAGGCCCTCGCGAACGGACGGCCGGTCCTCGGCACTGCCGTCGGCGGGATTCCGTACCTGGTGGGTGCCCGTACCGGCGAACCAGCGGGCTGGGTTGTGGAACCGACGGCGGAGGCGCTCGCCGCGGCCCTGCCCACCGCGTTGGCTGATGCGCCGTCCCGGGGGGCCGCCGCCCGCGCGCGCTACCTGGCGACGTTCTCGCCCGCGGTGGTCGTCGACCAGCTCATCGCCGTCTACTCCGACCTCGCCGCGGCCCACCGCCGTTGACGTATCGCGATCGTTCGCACAGCTCTCGCCCCCGACCCGAAGGACCGTGACCCGTGACCGCCCCGACCGCCCCCACCGCCAGCACATTCCTCGCCACGAACCGCGGCGGCGGTTTGCTGTCGGAGGCGATCGACCAGCCGATCGGCGCGCGGATCGCGCTCGCCGGCTACCGGCTCGGCCTCGCGCCCTCGTTGCTCACCATGGTCAATCTGGTCATCGGCGTCGGGACGTCGGCGGCGGTCATCGCGCTCGCCGGGCCGATGCGCGGAGGGGATGTGCCGGCGCTCGCTGTCGGTCTCGGTGCCCTGGTGCTGTGGCACATCGCCTATGAGTTCGACTGCGCGGACGGGCAGTTGGCTCGGGTCGCGCGCAAGACGAGCGCGGCCGGTGCGTCGGCTCGACATCCTGTGCGACGTCGCGGTGCAGATCGCGCTCGTTTCGGCCGTATCCGCGGTCGCGGTGCATTACCAGCCACGTACGCCGGCCTGGTTCGTGGCCGCGTTCGCCGGCTGCTGGATGATCAATCTCGTCACGTCGGTCCTAGCCGGCGGTGCGCAGGCGCAGAGCTTGGTGACGTCGCGATCGCTACCGGTACGGGTCGTCAAGCTTTCCCGCGACTACGGCGCGATGATCACCCTGATGGGTCTCGGCATCGCCCTGATTCCGCGATACCTGGTCTGGATCATGGTGGCGTTCACCGTTGTGAACGTGGTCTTCCTGGTTGCGAGCATCGCCGCCGCGACCGCCAAGAGCCTCCAGCCGTGACGGCGGACTCACCGAGCGCGCACCAGGCGAACGTTTCGGCGTCGTGCAGCGCTCCGGTCGATGCGGGGCTTGTCGACTTTGTAGCCGCGGCCGGCGCGGAGATCGACCGGCTGTTCCGGGCGGCGATGGGCGCCTGCGCCAGATCGGGTGGTGCGGGCCTGCGCGACCGCTACGGTGCCGGCTACGGCGAACTTCTCATAGACTTCCGTACCGTCCTCGCGGCTCCGGACGGCGTCGTCACAGCCGCCGCCTTCGCCGAGGTTGTGCGCTACCACAACGCCGCCGACATCGATTCCTTGGTCCGCCGGGCGGAGGATCGCGGCGCGGTGATCCGTGATGACAATGGCCTGATCCAGGCCACACCGGCCGGGCATGCGTTTCTCGACGATCTGTACGCGACGCAGGCCGACGCGCTAATTCCGTTGTGGGCGAGCGCGAGTAGCACCGTCGGGCGGCTTGCTGCCATCACCGGCGACCTTGTCGTCGCCGCAACGTTACGTCCACCCCTGTCCGTTGGCGCGTTCACGGCCATGACGCCGAACTATGAGCCGGTCGGAACTCCGGCCACGGTCCTTCTGCTCAATCGGCTAAGTGCCTTGCGATATCACCGATCGGATGCGCACGCGATCGCGTGGCGGTCGGCGGGACTGAGCGCAGCTGAGATGGAGGCAATCCAGAAATCGCGCGGCGCACGACGTGACGCGATCGAGGCACGGACGAACGAGATCGCCGCGGCGCCGTTCCGGATTCTCTCGGAGGACCATCGCCAGACCTTCCTCGCCGACCTGCGTTCGATGCCCGTACCCGATTGAGTTGCGTTGGTCTGACCGTAAGGCCGCTCGATGATCCTGACCTCAGAACCAGCTGTGTTATGTCGCGAATAGCGACAGACTGGGGTCTAGTAGGCGCGCAAGTCTTGAGAAGTGCTCGCGGACGGGCGACCATATCCGTACTCGTCCATAGATGCGCGAGGGGTGAAGCGGAAATGCGTGTACGCGATGCGATGACCAAGCCCGTCCTCACGGTGGGCCCTGAGCACACGATCCGCCAGGTTGCCCAGCTCATGACGGCGCGCCGGATGGGTTCGGCGGTCGTTCACGATCCGGAGTCGGCGGGCGTTGGGATCATGACCGAACGCGACGTCCTGTACGCAATCGGGCGCGGACTCGATCCCGATGTCGAGCGGGCGACCAACCATCTAACCCGCGACGTCGTCTACGCCGGACCAGACTGGACGCTTGAGGACGCCGCTTCCGCGATGATCCGCGGCGGATTCCGGCACCTGGTCGTCATGGAGGCCGACGACGTACTCGGCGTGATCTCCGTACGCGACATCATCCGCGTCTGGGCCGATCAGCGGGTGGCGGCCAAGGCCGGGTAGCCGCATTTGGCAGGCCCGCATTTGGCGGTCGTCGGCGGCGACCCGATCGGTCCAGTTCGTGGATCGTTTGTGCCACAACGGTTTCCGCTCGCGCTCGTCGATCTCCGGACGCCTTGAATTGTCGTACACGTGTGCGATTCCGTTGGCATGGACGGGACGTTGGAGCGGGCTGCGGCCGAGATCGCGTCGTTCACGTCTACGTCCGTCTGCGGCTTGTCCGACAACGCGTTGCGTGAGTCGGCCGTGGATCTGCAGCGGATCGTGTCCGTAGCCACGGCCGCGTTGTCGACGGTCATACACGAGTCGCACGCCCGCGATCTGCCTGGCCGGGACGGAGCGACGTCGACCGTCGCCTGGCTCCGGGACCTGCTTCGAGTGACCGCAGCCGAAGCCCGGTCGCTCATCGCCGTCGGCGAGATTCTGGACGCCCGCATTACTCTCGCCAACGCGGTGAGCGCCGGCGTCGTCAACGTTGGCCAAGTTCTTGCCATCGGTCATATGCTGGACGACGTCCCGGCTGACGAACCGGCGTTGGTGGACGAGGTTGAAGGCGTCCTCGTGGAACACGCGCAGCAGTTCGAGCCCACGATCTTGCGACGCCTCGGCCAGCGGGTGCTCGCCCACGTCAACCCGGAACTCGCCGACCAACGGCTCCGCGACCGGCTCGAGCGTGAAGAGAAACATGCACGCCAGCGCCGCGGGCTCACAATGCCGCCCGACGGGCTGGGCGGCGTTCGTTTGTGGGGGGTGCTCGACAGCGAAGGAGCGGCGATCATCCGCGCCGCCATCGAACCGCTGACGGCGCCTCTTCGCGACAGTGGTGGACCGGATCCGCGAACGGCCGCCGCACGGCGCGCTGACGCGCTCGTCGAGGTGTGCCGCTTTGCGCTGCGCGCCGGTGATCTGCCGGACAGCGGTGGCCAGGCCGCGCAGGTCATCGTCACGATCGACTACGAAGCGCTTCGACGCAACGTCGCCGTCGGGCACCTTGATACCGGCCAGCTGCTATCGCCGGCGACCACTCGACGGACCGCGTGCGACGCCGGGATCCTGCCGGTAACGCTCAATGGTTCGGGCGTCCCGATCGACGTCGGCCGAAGTCGCCGCCCGTTCATCGGCGCGGCTCGCGTGGCGGTGCTGCTCCGGGATGGCGGCTCGCCTCCCGGCTGCGATCGGCCGCCGCGCTGGTGCGACGTCCATCACGTGGTCTTTTGGGCAGACGGCGGCTCGACCGATCGCAACAACGGAGTCGCTCTGTGTGGTTATCACCATCGGGTGATCCACGGGGAGACCTGGCGTGTCCGGATCGGCTCTGACAGTCGGCCCGAGTTCATCCCGCCGCCACATATCGATCCCGACCAACACCCGCTTCGGAACGTCTATCACGCTCGAAAGTAGCGGAAGTGCCCTACACCCGAGCCGCGCGAGGCACGCGGCCGTGCCCGAGGTCCGGACCACAACTCGCCAGCTCCGCGCCATCGGCGCAGAACCAGATCCGGGGCACCCGCGCGCTCACACTCGACCTGAGCACCTGCCCGAATGGTGGACATTTCGCACGGGCGGCGGCCACTCGGCGCAACGACTTCCGTACGCTGGTCGCATGACCGCCGAGCAACTCATCTCGTTCGCCCGAGGGGCGCCGTCCATCGACATCGTCGACGTCGCCGGCCTCAAGGCCGCCGCAGCGCGCGCGTTCGACACCGATCCGGCCGGCATCACGGCGTACGGCACGTCCGTCGGATACCTGCCACTGCGGAAGTGGATCGCGGACAAGCACGACGTCGAGCCGGAGAACGTGATCGTCACGAACGGCTCGCTGGAGGCGGACGCGTTCGTGTTCGGTCATTTCGTCAAGCCCGGTGACGCGGTGATCGTGGAGAAGCCGACCTACGACCGGACGCTCGCGAACCTGCGCGCGCTCGGCGCCGAGGTGCACCAGGTCACGATCGACGCCGACGGAATCGACGTCGACGAGCTCCGAAGCCTGCTCGAGTCCGGCGTGCGGCCGACGCTCGCGCACATCATTCCGAACTTCCAGAACCCGGCCGGCGTGACGCTGTCCGCGGCCCGGCGCGCGACGCTGCTCGACCTCGCGGCCGAGTACGGCTTCACGATCTTCGAGGACGACCCGTACGCCGACATCCGCTTCCGCGGCGAGCGCCTGGCGAGCCTGCTCAGCCGGGACACCCGCGACGTCGTCGTGCACGCGAGCTCGTTCACGAAGACCGTCTGCCCCGGCGTGCGCGTCGGCTACCTGGTCGGCCCCAAGGATTTCATCGCGACGATCGCCAAGCGCGCCACCAGCCAGTACATCTCGCCGGTCATGGTGACCGAGGCGATCGTCCACCAGTTCTGCGTCTCCGGCGACATCGACGCGTCGATCAAGACGGTGTGCGCGGCGCTCGGCGAGCGGGCCAGTCGCCTGGCCGAGTCGCTGCGCGCGCGCGTCCCCGGCGCGCGGTTCACCGAGCCGGACGGCGGCTACTTCCTATGGATCGAGCTGCCCGAGGACGTCGACGTGGACAAGGTTCTGCCCGCAGCGGCCGAACGTGGTGTCGCGGTCGTGAAGGGCAGTGACTTCCTGCTGGAGGGCGGCCACCACGCCCTGCGGCTCGCCTACTCGGCCGTGACAACGGATCAGATCGACGAGGGCGTGCGCCGACTCGCTGAAGCTATCGACGCCGTCCGCTCAACCACCTGATCAAGATCTAAACCCAGACCCTTCACCGGTACGCCGACCCGACGCCCAGCCGGTCCGAGCAGCGTCGTCGGCGAGATAAGGGCACGCCGTCCGCATCTGACGGCCGGATCCCGATCTGGCGACCGGCCGGCCACGCCGACCACAACGTGGCACGGACCAAACACCAAACGGGCAACCGGCGGGCTACGTCGTGCGCGGCCGCCGGTCGCCGTGGGTGTTGGGGGTGGCGGCGGGCGACGCGACGGCGCCACGGCGAACGAAAGCGGGCCGCCGAGCAACGGCTGGCCGTTGGCCGCGCCGCTCATGCCGCGCACTGCCCACGGCCTCCTGGCTCGTGGGCTCCGTCGTAGTGGGCGGTTCATGCGGCCGGGGTGGCACACGCCCGGACTCACGTCCGACAGGGGTAAATGCCCTGCGAGCGGGTAACCTCAGCCCCGGACGCCGCGGCCGCCCCGCGGCCCGCGGCGCTCCACCGACCGGCCATCGTGCCGGTCGATCGTCACGGCGAACCTCCGCCCCCGGCACGCGCCCCCGCCTGCCGATTCGGGCGCGGAGGTTGAGGCGCGAGCGGAGGTGAGGAGCATGACGCGCGAACGGGACCAGAGGGATCATCGGGGAATCACCCGGGCGCTCAGCGCGATGACGCGAATTCTCGGGACGACACCGGCCCGCCATCCAAACGACAGCAGCGGCTCGATGCACAGCTCGATCGTGGACTGCGCGATCTACGTGCACGGTCGGCGGAAGCCCGGGACGTGGAACTACGCCGAAGCGCTCGACATGGTTCGCCGCGATCCGGACGCGTTCTTGTGGCTCGGCCTCCATCAACCGAGCGCCGACGAGCTCGAGGACATCGCCGAAACGTTCGGGCTGCACGAACTTCCGGTCGAGGACGCGTTGCAGGGCTATCAACGCCCGAAGATCGAGCGCTATCCGGCGATGACGTTCGCCGCGCTGCGCACGACGCGCTATGTCGAGCACGGCGAGCTGACCGAGACGTCGGAGATCGTCGAGACCGGGCACGTGATGCTGTTCATCGGTCGTGACTTCGTGATCACCGTACGGCACGGCGCGCCGAGCGAGCTCAAGTCGCTGCGAGCCGATCTGGAGAGCAATCCGGAGCAGCTCGCCGAGGGTCCGTGGGCGGTCGCACACCGCATCTACGACCGCATCGTCGACTCGTACGTCGCGACGGCGGCCCAGATCGAAATCGACATCGACCAGCTCGAGGACAGCGTATTCGCGACCGACCGCCAGGGCTCGATCCAGCGCATCTACCAGTTCAAGCGGGAACTGGTCGAGTTCAAGCGCGCGGTGCTGCCGCTTCAGCGACCGGTCGCCGATATCGCGGGTGGCCACATCGCCGACGTACCCGTGGAGTTGAAGCTCTACTTCCGCGACGTCAACGACAACCTCAGCCGAACGGTCGACCAGGTGCACCTCGTTCGACGACCTGCTCAACTCGATCCTCCAAGCGCGGCTCGCCCAGGTCACCGTCGACCAGAACGACGACATGCGCAAGATCGCGGCCTGGGCCGGTATCGCGGCCGTCTGGACCGCGGTCGCCGGCATCTACGGTATGAACTTCGAGTTCATGCCGGAACTGCACTGGCGGTACGGCTATCCGGCGGTGCTCGGCCTCAGCCTGGTCGCGTCGATCATCCTGTACCGCCAGTTCCGCAAGTCCGGCTGGCTCTAGCGGCCAGCCCGGGGCGACCGCGAGCGGTGGCCGAAACCCCACGACAGCAAACGCGACAGCAAACGGGCCGGAACGACCGCTCCGACCCGTTTCCTGGCTATCGACCCGTCAGCTTCGTGACATCTAGCTACTGCTGCTGGCGCCCGTTCCTGTTCGGCGGCATTGCATTCGGCGTCGCATCGCCGCTGCCGTCACTCGCGTCGGTCGACTTCGACGACGGCTTGGCGCCCCGGCGTCCGGCGGCGTCGTTGAGCTTCGCGTCCGCCTTATCGGCCATGTGATGCGCGCCGTCGCCGGCCCGTTCCGTGGCGTCGGATGTCTTGCCGGGCATGGGTTCGGCCATGTCGTCACCCATGCGTCCGGGCCGCGATGTCATCTCGTCCATATGGCTGCCGGCGCTCGTCGCGGACGAGTCGTGCATCTTCCCGCGTACGCCATCCACCGCCGACCGGCTGTGTTCCTTCGCCCACCCGGCCATCTTCGACGCCGTACGGGGACCGTCGGCGGCGCCACGACCGGACGATCGCGTTTGGTCCACGAATGCCTGTGCATCGTCCTGCAGCGCGGCCGGCTCATACTCGGCCCACTTCGAGCGATTGCGGCGGCGGGCGACGAGCGCACCGGTCGCACCGAGCGCGGCACCGGCCGCGACGATCGACACCATCGCCGTCGCCGTGTGACCGCCGGACGGACTCGGCGGCGTCTTCTTCTTCATGGCCTGAGCCTTCATCGCCTGAGCCTTCATCGCCTGAGCCTTGATCGCTTGCGCCTGCGCCTTGATCGCCTGCGCCTTGATCGCCTGCGCCTTGATCGCCTGGGTCTTGATCGCCTGCGCCTTCATGGCCTGAGCCTTTACACCCGACGGCAACTTGATCCCGTCGGGCAGCGTCGCTGCCCGGATCGAGCCGACGCGGGCCGCATCGGCGAGTGGCATGACGAGTGCGATCGTCGTGTCCCACCCTCGGGAGGCGGCGCGCGTCATCCTCGCCGTCCCCGGGACTACGTACGCGCGGGCCGTGCCGACGTAGCCGCGCGCGGATCCCATCCTGTCGCGAGCCATGTCCATGCCGAGACCGACCTTCGGGCCGACGGAGGCGCCCAAGCCTCCCGCGGCGTGCGTGGCGGCCTGCCGGAAGTGATCCATACTCTCGCCGAACTCGGCGCGTGCGAGGTCCTGCCGGGATCTGTCTCCTGACCGCGTCCAAACACGTGCACCCCACCCCCGCCAGTGGTGCCTCACAGATCGCATGGCGCTCCTCGAACATCCTGCCTTCTTAGGGCCCTCCGTAGGGCCAGAACGGACAGATGGCAGGATTGCAGCCCGCGAGACACCTAACCAGAGGAGTACCCGTGGCCGAGACGATCTACGCCACCTTGCACACGAACGCCGGCCCGATCCGGCTCGAGCTGTTCCCCAACCACGCGCCGAAGACCGTGCGGAACTTCGTCGAGTCTGGCCGAGGGCACGCAGGAATACACCGACCCGCGCACCGGGCAGCCGGGCTCCGGCCCGTACTACGACGGGACGATCTTCCACCGGGTGATCAGCGGCTTCATGATCCAGGGCGGCGACCCGACCGGCACCGGCCGCGGCGGCCCGGGCTATCGAGTTCGGCGACGAGTTCCACCCGGAGCTGCGCTTCGACCGGCCGTACCTGCTCGCGATGGCGAACGCCGGGCCGGGCACCAACGGCTCGCAGTTCTTCATCACCGTCGGCCCGACGCCGCACCTGAACATGCGCCACACGATCTTCGGCGAGGTCGCCGACGACGAGTCCCGCAAGGTCGTCGACGCGATCGCGACCACCCGTACCGGCGCCGGCGACCGGCCGCGTCCAGGACGTCGTGATCGAGCGGGTCGAGATCGAGACGGGCCGGACGACTAAGCGCTACCCTTCCGAGCATGACTCAGGCTCCGCCGCCCACCGGCGAGTGCCCCGGTCTGCTACCGGCACCCGTCCGCGAGACCTACGTCCGGTGCAGCGCTGCGACCGGCCGATCTGCCCGGACTGCATGAGGGACGGCATCGGTCGGGCACCAGTGCCCGGAGTGCGTGGCCGAGGGGCGGCGGAGCCCAGCGGCCGGCGCGTACCGCCTTCGGGGCGACCCGCGCGGCCTGCCGGGTACGCGACCTCAGCCTCATCGCGCTGAACGTGCTGGTCTTCATCGCCTCGATCGTCTCGACGAAGAACAAAGGCGCGGCGGTCGGCGGCAAGAGCTCGGTGGCCTGCTGGGTCGACGACGCCGTTGAGCGACCGGCTCAGCGTCTTCGGCGAGGTCGGCTGCCAGCGATCGCAGGGTGGCGTCGGCATCGGTCCGGTGATGCACTGTGTGGCCGGGGTGTCCGATGGCGAGTACTACCGGCTGTTCACCGCGATGTTCATGCACTACGGCCCCCTGCACCTGCGCTGAACATGTGGGCGCTGTGGGTGCTCGGCCGGCCGCTGGAGGCCGTGCTCGGTCCCTGGCCCGCTTCCTCGCCGTCTACCTCGTCTGCGGGCTCGGCGGCAACGTCGCCGTCTACGTCTTCTCCCCGGGCGCGCCGAGCGCCGGCGCGTCGACCGCGATCTTCGGACTGTTCGGCGTGTTCTTCTTCGTGCTGAGAAAGCTCGATCTGAGCGTACAGTCGCTCGATCCCGGTGTTGATGATCAATCTGGTCTTCACCTTCGGCGGTTCGGCGTTTATCTCGTCGCCGGCCACCTCGGCGGTCTGATCACCGGTGGTCTGATCGGCTACGGCTTCGCCCACGTGCCACAGCAGCGGCGCACTCAGTTCCAGGCCGCGATCCTGGTTGGCCTGGTCGTGATCTTCGGCGTCGCGACCGCCCTACAGACCTATCACCTGACGACGACGCTCGCCCGCCTGGGTTGACGCGGCGGCCCGCCCCGAGGCACCGCTCATTGTTTGAGCACCGCTGACCACCGACGCCTCTCACGACCGCGCGGCACGCACCTCGAGCACACGATCCAGCGCCTCGGACGGCGGCGCGCCCAGGTCGTAGCGGCTGAAGAAGTGCAGCGATTCGCCCTCGTCGATTTCGAGCAGCGCTTGCCGGCCGCCGTAGCGCGGAGCGCTCGTCCAGACGTACCCGTTCGATGTCGTCCCACGCGAGCCGGCGCTGGCCGGCGAACCCGGACACAACCGTGACCCCGTCGGCATCGGCCGCCAGCCGCACCGGCGCGAGCACGTCACGCAGCCCGTAGATCGCCAGGCCGACCCCGACGATGAGGCCGACCACGATGCCCGTGACCGACGAACCGGCGACGAGGGGCGTGGCCACGAAGATCACGGCCACGATGAACTTCGCCCACATGAAGCGCCGGTCGGCGTGGAAACGCACCTCGGTGGCCGGCGCCCGCGGCATCTCGATCTCGCCGTCCCAGTTGGGCGACCACGGCTGCGCATCGGCACCATCCCGGTCGTTGGCGCGATCGTCGCGATCGTCGTCGCGATCGTCGTCGCGGTCGTCGTCGCCTTCGGACGGTACGGACGGACGGATGGGCACAGCCCCTCCCGGTCGATCGCGGTGCGCTGTCCGGACAACTGTAATCAAGATCTGTCGACGGATGACCCGCCGGGTAGCATCGACGCAAGAACGGCCTACTGGGGAGTAACCATGCGTGACGCGGTGATTGTCGGAGCGGTCCGGACCCCCGTCGGACGCCGCGGCGGCGGCCTGTCCGGAGTGCACCCCGTCGATCTGTCCGGCCAGTTGCTCGCGGCCTTCGCCGACCGCGTCGGCTTTGATCCGGCCGATGTCGACGACGTCGTCTGGGGCTGCGTGTCCCAGGTCGGCGAGCAGTCGTGGAACGTCGGCCGCAATGCCGCGCTGGCTGCCGGCTGGCCCGAGTCTGTGCCCGGCACGACGCTCGACCGCCAGTGCGGGTCGAGCCAGCAGGCTGTGCATTTCGCCGCGGCGGCGGTGATCTCCGGACAGTGCGACTTCGTGATCGCCGGCGGTGTCGAGTCGATGTCCCGCGTTGCCATGGGTGCGAGCGTCGTGAGTGGTCCCGGCCTGCCGTTCGGCGACGCGGTTCGCGAGCGCTACGCGGGCGTCGAGGGGTTCGCCGACAAGAACGCGGCGGACGCCTCGCCGGCGCCGTTCAACCAGGGCGTCGGTGCGGAGATGATGGCGGCCCGCTGGGGACTGTCCCGTCAGCAGCTCGACGAGTTCGCGCTGGCCAGCCACGAGCAGTGCCGCGGCGGCACAGGACGCCGGCGAGTTCGACGACGAGATCGTCCCGATCGCGGGCATCAAAGCCGATGAGGGCGTACGTCGCGACACCACACTGGAGAAGTTGGCGGACGTTGAAAACGCCGTTCAAGCCCGACGGTGTGGTGACCGCGGGATCGGCGTCACAGATCTCCGACGGAGCGGCCGCGCTCGCCATCACCACCTCGGATTGGGCCGCTGCTCACGGGTTGACTCCCCTGGTTCGCATCCACAGCGCCGTTGTGGCGGCGGACGATCCGGTCATCATGTTGACCGCTCCGATCCCCGCGACGGCGAAGGTGCTTCGGCGCGCCGGCATCCCTATTGAGCAAATTGGGGTGTATGAAGTGAACGAGGCATTTGCGCCAGTACCTCTCGCTTGGCTGGCGGAAACCGGTGCCTCGCCGGAGCGCTTGAATGCCCGTGGGGGCGCGATCGCGCTCGGGCATCCGCTCGGTGGTTCCGGAGCCCGGATCATGACGACCATGGTGGCCCGGATGCGTGACACGAGGGAGCGCTATGGGCTGCAAACGATGTGCGAAGGCGGAGGGATGGCCAACGCGACGATCCTTGAGCTCCTGTAAGGGGCACGAGGACGATCCGGGCCACGACGATGCGCTGGCGGTCGATACCGTCAACGGCGCGTCGGCGGCGACCGAGGCTGACGCGACCTTCGTCAAGCGAGTCGCACCTGCGCGACCGGCGCACGCGGCGGGTCGCCATGACGCCCGCGCGATCGGTGTCAGTTCATTCGGTACCGGTTCGCTCGGTGCCGCGACGGGGAGTCACTCGCCCGGTGTCGGGGCGGGCGCCGACGCGCACGGTACGGTGTCGGGCCACCACCGCGCGGCCAGCTCGGACTACGCGCTCGGTGGCGCTGATGTGTTCGACCGTACGTTCCAGGTCGCGTCGACCGAGGCCGGCCTGCCCGTGGAAGCGTTGGCGCGACACCTGCCGATCTTCCGGCGGACCGTCGGCGCCGGCCAGACGGTGCTGCTTGTCGCCCGGTGCGGTCGGCTCGACCAGCCGAACGCTGCCGACCACCTCATCGTCATCACGCGCGACCGTGTCGTCATCACCTCCGAGTCGCGATCTCTCCACCGAGCCCGCCTGCATCTGAACGCCGCCGTCGCCGCGCTCATGAACGTGCGCTGGCAGCCGGACGCCGGCCTGACCGCCGTCGAGTTCGCGGCGACCGCCCTCGACGGCGTACGGGAACGGTTCCTGATCGAGGCACCCGACGCCGCCGGCGTCTCGCACGTGGACGCGGTCCTCGGCTACGTGTTCCGGCCGGCCGGAACACGCCGATTGAATCCGGTTGACCCGGTGATGCCGTCCTGGATGAACCCGGCCGGCGCGTTCTGAGCCAACTCTGAATCGTCCACGGCAACGCTCACCAGCGACCCGTACACAACCCGAACGTCGCCGATGACCGGCTCGTGGCCGCGATCGGCCATCATGGGCGGGTGACCGAACGCCCGGGCAAGGGTCTCGTGCTCGTCGTGGAGGACGAACGACCGATCGCCGATCTCGTACGGATGTATCTCGCGCGAGACCACTTCGGCGTGCACACCGAGGCCGACGGCGTCGCCGGTCTCGCCGCGGCCCGCCGGTTGCGCCCGGTCGCCTGCGTGCTCGACATCGGCCTGCCCGGCATGGACGGTCTCGAGGTCTGCCGCCGGCTCCGCGACGACGGGGACTGGACGCCGGTCGTCTTCCTCACCGCGCGCGACGACGAGGTGGACCGCATCCTTGGCCTCGAGTTGGGCGCCGATGACTACCTGACCAAACCGTTCAGCCCGCGTGAGCTGGTTGCCCGCGTCAAGGCGGTCCTGCGGCGCACGGCCGGCACGCCGGACGGCGAGCGCGTACGGCAGGTCGGCTCGGTCACGATCGACCCCAACCGGCGGCTCGTGCTCGTCGACGGAACGTCCATCCCGATGACACCGACCGAGTTCGATCTGCTCGGGCACCTGATGAACCGGCCCGGCCGGGTGTTCTCGCGCGAGGAGCTGCTCGCGTCGGTCTGGGGGTACGCGGCGCACGGCGGCACCCGCACGGTCGACGTACACGTGGCCCAGGTCCGCTCGAAGCTCGGCGTGGCCGGATCGATCATCCGAACCATCCGCGGAGTCGGCTATGCCGCCGATGCCTGATCCCAGCCAGTCCGATACGGACCGGCCCGACCCCGGCCCGCCCCATTCCGGACGGACCGATGCCGGACGGACCGATGCCGGCCGGACCGATACCGGGCAGCCCGGATGGCCACTGTCGGTGGATTGGCGCACGGCCGGCGGCTCCCCGATCCCGCCGGCAAAGACCGTGGAACAGGCCGCGCCGCGCGAGCGGACCCAGCACGTACCGACGGTGCCGGGTCCGGCGCCGGGGCAGCCATTCGGACAGGGCGACCGGCCGGACCCCACCGTCTCGTCGTTCTCGTCGGGTTCGTCGTGGTCGCCGGTTCGGGCCGCGCCGGTCCACCACCGTGGTTGACCCGCGCCCCACGATCGCGATTCACGCGTACGTTGACGGCCCGCGCCGTGCTGGCGACGTGCATCGCCGCGCTCATCTCCGTACTGGTGACGGCGGCCGTGGCTTTCCCGCTCGCGCTGCGGTCGGCCAACGACGCGCTCCGCACGGGACTCGCCGACAAAGCGTCGCTCGCCGCCTCTTTGATCAACCCGCCGACCGGCACCGGTGCCGGCGCGCCGATCCGGGCCGCGGTCGTGGTGCGCCAACTGCGTCGGCAGGACGTCAACGCGTACCTCGTGCACAATGGCCGGTCCGACCCGGCCGGTCTGCCGGCACGCGTCATCGACCAGATCACCGCTGGTCGGAGCATCGTCGGCGGCAGTGCGTTGATCGCAGGACGGCGCAACCTCGTCGAGGCCCGATCGACCGGCAGCGGCGACGGGATCGTCCTCGTGGCGCCGGCCGTGCCGGTCACCGCACCGAACCTCGTGGCCCGGATCGGGATCGCGCTACTCGCTGGGCTCCTGGCCGGTCTGCTCGTCGGCGCATTGCTGGCCCGGCGTCTCGCCCGTCCGATCCGGAACGCGGCGACGGTCGCGGCCCGGCTCTCGGCCGGCGACCGGTCCGTACGCCTGCGTCCGGAACCGCCGGCCGAGGCCGAGGATCTCGCTCACGCGATCAACGGCCTCGCCGCCGCGCTGAAGGCGAGCGAGGGACGGCAACGCGACTTCCTGCTGTCCATCTCGCATGAGCTACGCACGCCGTTGACATCGCTCAAGGGATACGCCGAGGCGCTCTCCGATGGAGTCATCGGCGCCGACGGCGCGCAGCGGGCCGGCCAGACCATGCTGGCCGAGGCGGGCAACTTGGAGCGCCTCGTGACGGATCTGCTCGCTCTGGCCCGACTCGAGGCGGCCGACTTTCCGGTGGAGAGCGTTCCGGTCGAATTGATCCAGCTGGTCCGGCGGCACCGCCGAGGGCTGGGGCGCCCGGTTCGCCGCCGACGGCATCGTCCTGCGTACGGAGTTGCCAGCCGTACCCGTGATCGTCTACACCGACCCGGGTCGCATCCGGCAGGTGATCGACGGCCTCCTGGAGAACGCGTTGCGAGTGCTGCCCACCGGCGCGCCGATCGTGCTGGCCGTACGCGGACCGGCGGCGGCCGCACCGGGCTACGGCTTCGTCGAGGTCCGCGACGGCGGACCAGGGTTCACCGACGCCGATCTGGCCGTGGTCTTCGAACGGGGGGCCCTCTATGAGCGGTACCGGGGCGTACGCAAGGTCGGGTCCGGGCTCGGGCTGGCGCTCGCGGCCGGGCTCGTACGCGCGGCTCGGCGGCCATATCGAGGCCGGTCACGCAACCGAAGGCGGAGCCCGGTTCACGGTCGCCCTACCGACTCTCGCCGCGGCACGTGGCCGTTGACCCGCCGCCACGACCGTGCCCGCCGACGCCGCCGGCAGGACGCCGCTTACCAATCCCGTACATGGCATTGATGGATCCGTTTCATACGTCGCGCATCGTTAAGCATGTCGACGTCAAGCATTCGACGCGAGCCGAGCGGTCGCGTCCGCCCCACGAGCACCAACAACGAAAGCGGGTTTGGTCATGAAACTGCGTTCCCGGTTCGGCGTAACGATCGCGACCGCCACCATCGGCGCGCTCGGAATGCTGGGCGTGGCGGCATGCGGCGCTTCACCGTCATCCCAGGGATCGCTGGCGACGATGACGCCCGAGGCGACGGCGCTGACCGCCCTCGGCTTCGCGGATACCGATGTCACGGGCGGCGAGGGCAACGCACCGGCCGATGTGACCGCGACCGGAAGTGCGAACCCCGGCGCCTCCGCCGCGCCGAAGGGTGGCAACCGACGCCATCCCGGCCTGCGCCGGCTGTTGATCCGCCGCGCGATGATCGCAAAGCACGTCGAGCACGGTTCGGTGACCGTACAGACGCGCAACGGCGACAAGACGATCGACGTACAGCGCGGGACGATCACCGCGATCAGCTCGACGTCGATGACCGTGAAGTCGGCCGACGGATTTACGTTGACCTGGACCTTTGGCGACAAGATGCGAGTGATCGAGAACCGCGCCACGATTCAGCCGACCTCGGTCAAGGCGGGCGAGACCGTGGGCGTGGCCGGCGAGAAGAGCGGCTCGACCGAGACCGCACGGTCTGGTTGTCATCCCGAAGCAGGGCGGGTCCAAGTAGCCGGGCGAACCGGCTTCTGGCGGAGCGCCGCTGCAGCGGGGCGGCGACCCGCCGGCGTGCGCGGCATCAGCCTTCGCGCTTCGACGGGTTTGTACGGGAGATGGGCGGTCTTCGCGGCGGCGAGCGGTCAAGTCCCGTACAAGTGCAGGGCGACGGCGAGCGACCCGGAAATCACGGTGCAGTTGACGCCGTGGTGACGGGTGGCCGCGCACCCTCGACTTCAGGCGCGCAGCTCCGCCATGACGCACTTGATGCTGCCGCCGCCCTTCTTCAGCTCACCGAGATCGACCAGGATCGGCCGATAGCCGAGCAGTTCGAGCCGTCGGGCGAGCGCCGAGCACTCCGCGTTGAGCATGACGTTGTATCCGTCGCTGACCAGATTCAGGCCGAATCCCACCGCGTCGGCCTCGGTCGCGATGATCGCGTCCGGGAAAAGCTGGCGCAAGATCGCCTGGGACGCCGCCGAGAACGCCGCCGGGTAGTAGATGAGGTTATCGTCGTCGAGGGCGGCCAGCGCCGTATCCAGGTGGTAGAAGCGCGGATCCACAAGGTGCAGCGAGATCACCGGTCGGCTCAGCACCTCCTGGGCCTCGGTGTGTGCCGCCGGCTCCGTACGGAAGCCGTGGCCGGCCAGGATCAGCCCGCCGTACGCACCGGGCAGGTACGCGAAGTCGCCCTCGCCCTCGTTGATCGTGGTCGGCGGAACGAAGCGCCAGTCGCCCGGTCGGGCCTCGTAGAAGCCGCGGTGGACGGCCGATTCGGCCGATCGCTGCGGGTAGCGGAACTGGGCGCCGTAGACGACGCCGTCGACCGAGAACGCGCCGTTCGCGGCGAAAACCATGTCCGGGAAGCCGTCGAGTGGATCAAGGACGTGTACGACGTGGCCGAGATCGGTGACGGTATCGCGCAGCACATGCCACTGCTTGACAGCCAGATCGGTATCGACCGGCACTGTCGTGTCCATCCACGCATTGATCGCGTACTCCACGACGAAATTTTTCGGTGGGCACATCAGGTATGTCCGCCTACGCGGCGAGCGCACAAGTCCCGTCACGATCACTAACAGTAGGTAGGCTGGGACGTGCATGACAGGTGGAATCCTTGCGTCCCGGGAGCGGAACGTTGCAGATCGACGATGTGGATCAGCAGATCGTTGCGTCATTGGTCGCCGACGCACGCGCTTCGTACGCGGAGATCGGCCTCAAGGTCTCGTTGTCCGCGCCAGCCGTGAAAAGGCGCGTCGATCGGCTTCGATCCACCGGCGTGATCAGGAACTTTACCGCCGTCATCGACCCATCCGCGGTCGGCTGGACGACCGAAGCCTTCGTCGAACTGTTCTGCACCGGACGAACGACGCCGGCCCAGATCGCGGTCGCGACGCGGCGCCACCCCGAGGTGATCGGCGCCTACACGGTGTCCGGCGAGGCGGATGCGCTCGTTCATCTGCGGGCGGCCAACATCGCCCATCTCGAGCGCGCGCTCGAACGCATTCGCGCCGAGCCGTTCATCACATCCACCCGCAGCATGATCGTCTTATCCCGGCTCGTCGACTCCCCCGGCACCGTCGTCAGCGTCACCGGACCGATCGCCGATCCGAACTCTGGCGCGGCCGTGGACTGACGGCAACGCGGCTGGCTGCCGGCCGATCGCGCCTCGCCCCCGCGCCTCGCCCCAGCGTCCCGTCCCGTCCCGCCTCGCCCCGTCCCGCCTCGCGCCGCAACTTCCGGGAAGTTGCCCGGGTTTCGCGCCAATGAGCGGGCGACTTCCAGGAAGTTGCGGTGCTCTTCGGGCACGGGCGATCTTCCGGTACGGCGATCTTCCGGTACGGCGATCTTCTGGTCAGAGATACATGCCCGTGTTGGCCTCTGGCGACTCGACTGGGGCGTCGCCCTCGCCGAAGAACCGCTTGCCACCGAATTCGCCGTGCAGCCGGTCGTCGAGCTCGTCGGCCAGACCGGTCATGACCTGTACGGCGAGCATCAGATGAGTGGGCTGGAAGTCGCGGCCGAAGACGGGCACCGATGCCCACACGGTCTTATTCGCCTGGTAGAGCCGGCCGATCGGCATCTTTGTGGTCAGCTCGGAGAGCTTCGCATAAAGCTTCTCGGACGCCTCAACCTCGGTGAGAACGGGCGAGAACACGTCGATCAACGGTGGGTTGTCCCGGACCCGTACGAAAACCATCGCCGATCCGGAACGGATGCCGATGTCGCCGTCGCTGTCGACCTGCAGTGTCTCCGGTTCGGTGCGCTGAAGGCCGGCAACGACGATCTTGACCCGTTCGAGGAGCGTCATCGACGGATCCTCGAGGGCCGCGAAGCCCTCCGGAGACAGCCGGAGTGCGTCGAGTTTCTCATCGCCGGTGGACACCCGGGCCGCGCCGAGCGGTTCGATCGGGATCGCTGCGCCATCCGCGTCATGAGCCGCGTACCTGAGGAAGGCCGGATGCGGTGATCCGTACACGTCTCGCAAGGTCTTGGTGACGACCACCGCGATTCTCGCCACGTCGGTCGCGCTGCCGACCAGGCCGAAGTCTTTGTCCGAACCGGGGATGACGCCGGGCGGCGACCAGCCGATGACGATCATCCGCGCGACCGCATCACGGCTCAGTCGCGAACCCTCGGGCAGCGTCGCGTTCCCGACCGCCAGCGCCCCGAGACCGTCGTCCGCGTGGCGCTGCACGCTGACCTCGTAAATGGCCGTGCCGGTGCCCGTCGCCGTCGGGTCGAGCGTGATATCGAGGTGCGCGGCGCGAGGCAGCGCTGAGATAGCCGCGGCCAACGCCCGCGCGAAATCGTGCCAGGCGTCGCCGACCTTCGCGGTGAGGTCCGAACCGGATGTGACGTCCTCGACCAGGAGGTGCTCGATCGGCGGGTGCAGATGGTCCGGCGCGCCGTCGTCGGAGGCGTCCGTTGAGTCGTCGTCCGGCGCCTGGTCCTCCGAGGCATGGTCTTCGGAGGCACGGTCCTCCGAGGCATGGTCGTCCGAGGCGGTGGAGATCATCGGCGTCGACGTGGGAATCGGGGCACTGGGCGTCGGGTCGGGCGACGTCGCCGCGTCGGCTCGCGGGTTCGCGGCGCGGCGACACGACCGGCCGGGTGGTTGCGCCCGTCTCGTCGCTGACGGCGGCCGAGCCAGCCGCCGAGGCCGGCGGCGGAACCTCGCGGCGCTCTTCCGACCGGTCCCGTGGATTGCGGTCGTTGGGATTGTTGCCCTGGGATCGTGCGGCGTCCGGCATGCGATGCTCCTCCCGTCGTTTGACCACCCTACCCGCGGGCCGCCGCTCGACATTTGGTGATCGCGTGGCTGGAACCGATGATCACGATCGATCGGCGCGTGGCCGTTGAAATCGTGATGCGCGTGGGGAAAGCCGGCAAGGTGAGGTGTTGGCGGCGATGGCTTCGAACAATCCAAAGCCCAACAGCGCGGGCCGTACGTCCCGAGCGACGTCAGCCGTCGAGCAGTGACACGGCCTTGGTCAGCAGGTCCTGTTTCTGCACGTTCGTCAGGCCGGAATGGTGGTCGAAGGTAACCGCGACGGCATGTGTCTCATCGATTTCCAGAAGCATGTCGATCACGCCACCGCTCGTGCTCCCGTACACGCCGGCGAACGGTTTGGCGCCGCACTTGCGAGCCAACCGCAAGACATCCGCGCCGGCGTTGGCGCTGAGGTCGAGGACCGTCTCGTGTATCGCGGAGACGACGACACCATCGTTGCCGACCTTCAGCTCCTGGGCTGTGTGGACGCCCACGACCTTGATCCGGGCGAGCTCGGTGAGTTCCTCATTGTCCGGGTAGTAGGGAAAGTTGAGGTCGCACGCCACCGGTTCCGGTTTTGGTGTCGCGGCCAGAACGGCGGCGCAGGCGGCCGGATCCAGGGTGTAGTTGGCGAACCCTTGTCCGACCGACGCCGCATCCTCCCATATGTCGTCGCGCGTCAACATAAACCGGTCGGCCTTGGCCGAGTCGTCGGGACCGCATACCGCGTACGGCGCGGCAGTGGATGGGGTTTCGACCGGCCGGGGTGAGCGCCGGAGACCGGAACGACCTCGGGCGTGCAGGCGATGAGGCCACCGGCGGTCACCACGGCAGCGATTACTGCCGCGGCCGTGATAGCTATCCGCCGCATCACGCTCCCTCCGACTCGTGGCACCGTCCACTGCACATGGTGACGGCCCGCCACCACGTGCATGGTGTACGTGCATCGTGGCACACGGAATTGAACGGTCACGCCGACGGAGAGTCAGGTCCACCGAAGCACGTCAACCGTTCGGAGCCGCTCGCGATGCGAGTTCGACCGCCTTGTCGAGCAGCGCGAGCTTGGTCGCGTCACTGAGACCTGGGTCGCTGAACGTGAGGCCGACGGCGGTGTCGTACCCGACCCGTACGGCGACGGTGATCGCGCCGACGTAGTCGCGGACGGTGTAGACCGGCGGTTGAGCGTTCAGCGCCTGTATGCCGTCGCAGGCGACCGCAGCCTGTTCAATGTGGGCCGCCGCCGACCCGCTGAGGGTCAAGACATATTCGCTGACCTGCCCGGACACCGATCGATCCGAACGCACCCGCAGAAACTCGGCTTCGCGGACCCGGGTCACACCGAGACGGGCCAGCTCAATGGGCATCGCGTCCGGCGGGTACCAGGGAAAGCCAAGCTCGCAGCTGACCCGCGCCGGCTCCGGCGCCGCCGCGATCGCCGCGCTGCAGGCCGCGTCGTCCAATGACATGTCGGAGGCGATCGTGCCGGCATCGTCCACCGTCGGCCAGACATCGTGCGCGGTCAGGAGCTCGCCCGGCTCGGGTACGCCCTGCCGACCTCCGCAAATGCCGACCGCCACGGGTGAGCTCGTGCCGGCGCGGTCGGACGCGCTCGCGGCGTCCACCGAGACGACGTCGGGTGTGCACGCGGCTGTCGCGGCGAGAGCGAGCAGGCCGCAGGCGACCGTACGCGTCAGATATCGCGCCCGCCGCATGGTCAGCGCCTCCCCGCGACGGTCGCGTCACGGTATTTCCGCTGGTCCGACCGACCGTCGTGTCCGGAATCCTGGCACGGCGGCACCGCGAATGTCAGCCCCCGGCTCGGCTCATGGCCCGCCGACTTGTGGGCCGGCCGGCTTATGGCCGAGCGGCTTACGGGCCGGCCGGCATACGGCCGACCGGCTTACGGCCTGCCGGTCGTGTGCCGCCGACGTGTGTGCCCGCAGGGGAGATCTGTCCCCGACCAACCACAGATGGCCGTACGGGTCCATGAAGCTGCCCTGACGGTGCACACCCCACGGCGCCTCGTGATCGCGGACGACCTCGGCGCTAGCGTCTGCTCCGGCGGCCACCGCGCGGTCGATGAAACCGTCCGGGTCGTCGACGAACACTTCGATGCGTACGGTCCTCGTGCCCGCCACGTCCGGGGTATCCCAGCGGTTGTTCTCCGGCTCGCCGAGGAAAAACGGCGCACCGGCCACGGTGAGGCCCACGACGCTGCCGAGATTCCACAATTCGGTCGCTCCGAGCGCCCGCGCATACCATCCCGCGGCCTCCGTCGCATCGGACACGGCCAGCATCACCGAGATCACCGGGCCGTCAATGTCGGACGTCATGGTTTGTCTCCTCATCGGGCAGAACCGCGTTGTCGGGCAGAGTCGCGGCGTAATGGCCGACTCTCAGTCAACCCGACGGGAGTCGCTGTCGACTTGGCCGCCGGCGGTCGGGGTCCAGGTTGCGATCAGATCCTGCACGGCAGCCACGGCGGCCTGCGGAGCGGCGCCGCGACCGACGGCGACGCCGACGAGGTAGGCGGTCAGCGGGGCAGCCGGCCGGAGCACGCCGTGCGCGACATCTCGGGCGAGGTCGAGCACGAGTTTCGAATCGATTGGGTCGAGCTCTAACGCATCGCGTACGGCGTCGGTCCACTCGTCGAGCGCATTCATCGCATCAACCACTCCTCGGCCCGCCGTATGTCGTCGTGGGTATCGCAATCGAACCACGGCGGCGGGTCTCCGCTGCTGGCGACTTCGGCCACCGCGAGGACACCGAATAGCTCACGGAGCGCCGCGTCGGCAAGACTCCCACGGCTGTCGGCGAGAGCCGCAAGGCGACCTGCGACGGACGCACCACGCCACGCACCGCACAGCCATTGTCGCCGCCCGTCGGTGTCGACATAGACCGCTCCGTCCACCCGACCGTGCGCCACGACGCTTCGCAGCTCGGCGATCGCCTCAGCGGTCAACAGTGGCAAATCCCCGCCGAGGATCGCGATCACGTCGGCCACCTCGGGCCCGACCGCTTCGAGTGCCGCGCCGATCGCGGCCACCGGGCCGCCGCCCGGTGGCGACTCTTGGATCGTGGGTACGCCGTCCAACGCGCTCGCCGTCCCGACGATGATCGTCCGGCCGAACGGAGCGGTGGCCGATAGCACCCGTCTGATCATGGGTATACCGGCCAGCCGAACCGACGGTTTGTCGATGCCGCCGAGGCGCCGGCCCGCGCCCCCGGCCAGCACGATCGACGCGAACGGAAGATCGGACATCGAGACAGAGCTTGCCACCGATGCGTGCACGGCGTCGCGTCGACGGAGCAAGATGGCAGGCATGGGACGCGTAACGGCACGCCGCGGCGTCGTGCGTATCGACCTCGGCGAATCATCGACGATCCAACGGCCGGACACGCTGACGGCGGAGGAGCCGCTGGAGATCCGGGTCGGACCGGCCGGTCAAGCGCGGCCGCCGCTGGCCGTGACCATGCGTACGCCCGGACACGACATCGACCTCGCTATCGGATTCCTGCTCACCGAGGGGATCATCGCGCGCGACGAGGACGTCTTCACCGCGCAACTGTGTGCCGGCGACAACGAGCCGAACACGTACAACGTGGTGGACGTGGCGTTGGACGCCCACGTGGCCGCACCACAGGTCGATCCGACCCGGAACTTCTACACCACCAGTTCGTGCGGCGTCTGTGGCAAAGCCAGCATCGATGCCGTACGCACCAAGTCGCCCTACGACGTTGCGGCCGACACGCACGACGGTGGACGCAAAAACGCTGGCGAAGCTGCCGGATGTGCTGCGTGATGCACAGCGCACGTTCGCGGCCACCGGCGGCCTGCACGCTGCCGGCCTGTTCACGCCGGCTGGCGACCTTCTCGTGGCGCGCGAGGACGTCGGCCGGCACAACGCCGTCGACAAGGTGGTCGGTTGGGCGGTCCGGGAACGGCGCCTGCCCCTGGCCGGGCATGTCCTGCTCGTGTCGGGTCGGGCGAGCTTCGAGCTGACGCAGAAGGCGTCGATGGCCGGAATCCCGGTGCTCGCGGCGGTATCGGCGCCAAGCACACTCGCGGCCGACCTCGCCGATGAGGCCGGCATGACACTCGTCGGATTCCTGCGCGGCTCGACGATGAACGTCTACACCCGGCCGGATCGGATCCTCGTCTAGATCTAGACGGCTCATCATCCAGGCCCCCCGCGATCGGCGCGCCGCACCATCGTGGCCGAGCCCGACCGTTGTCGAGCATCCCGACGCCCCACGCCGGCGCCCACCACGCCCGGCACAGCACCACCCCGGCGCGGCGCTTGGTCGCGCTCTCCTGGTTACTCACCCTGGTCGCGGCTCTCGGCCGGATCCGGCTCGTCAGCGGATCGATCGGCCCGGCGGGACAGCGCGGGCGCGACGCGCCTTCGGCCCGTGCCGTCCCCTTCGTCGAACTGGGCGCGGCGACTCCGGCGGCGGCACGTCGAGCCACGCGCTCGGTGCGAGGCCGTTGTCGATCGCGTCGAGCAGCAGACGAGCCATCGGATAGGCGGGATCGGCCTCGAGTGCGCGATCCAACGCGATCGATGCGATCGCACCGCCGCCATTGCGCCAGGCCGCGAACGCCAGCAGCGTCGCCGGCGCGGCGACCAGATCCGGCTCGACGCGGCGGACGACGTCAGTCCATAGGTCGACGCTGCCGCCCACGTCGCGATCGACCCGCTCCCAGGCGTAATCACGCACAGGCACGTTGACCAGGAGCAGCGCCAGCCAGGCCAGGGCATCGTCGTCGAGCGGTGCAATGCGACCGATGCACGCGTTCGCTGCGTCGACGGCCTGCACGCCGGCTTCGTACACCGCCGCCCGGGCGAGGTTGGCGCACTCCAGTTGCGAGGCGCGACCGCCGTCGGACGTCGGGCGCCCGTCGCCCGTCGCGGAGCGGCCGGCAGCGTCATCGATCAGGGCGCTCAGGCGTCGCTCGGCCCGCTCGGTCGCTGCACCCATGGCGATCCTCGCGAGCCCGTCGACCGGAGCGAGACGGGCCTCCAGATCGCGTCGGGACGCGGCCGGGCTCAGGCCCGCGAACGTCGCCTCGGCCGCGAGTGCCGTGGTCGCGACGTCGTACGGGGTGCCGGACGGCGGGCAGCACTCCGGCCGGCGGCAAACGTAGGACCAGTAGCGGCCGTTGTCGGCGCGAAGCGCATCGGACACTCGGACCCGCCGCGCCTCGAGCGACTCCCGGAGCACGTCGACCGTGGGCGTCACGTCGGCATCCGCGCCGTACGCCACGATCAGCGCCGAGTCGACGCGTTGCCGGGCGACCACCGTCGCAAGATGACCCGCCACCGCCGCGACCTCGTCCGTCGGCGGCAGGTCGGCCCGGGCCTGGAACACGACGCGCCGGTCCCGCATCGCGATGATGACGACGCTCCGCTCCGGCGTGAATCCGAGAAGATAGGGCACCACGGCGAGCACGTCGGTCGGCGTCTTCACGGCCGGCAGTGAGATATCCATGCCGGTCAGCCTGCATCGACGTTCGTACGGGCGGAATGCTCGGCTCGGGAGCCTGTGGATGACACACCGCCATCCACCGCAGCGACGACGCCGAACGGTGGATTAACCCCAGGCCACAGTCACGCCGAGACTCGGTTCGCCGGTCGGCGTTCACGGCGGTCCGACGCCCATCGGTTCGGCACCAGGCCGCGCACCGACTAGCGTGCGCAGCGTGGACCTCGCCTACCTGCGCGCACATCCGGAGCATCTGCCGACGTTCCTGACACATCAACGCATCCGCGAGACCCCGGTGCACGGCGGCTCGATCAGCAACGCGGCCCGGCTCACGCTCGATGACGGGGCATCGGTCTTCGCGAAACGCTGGCCGGAGCCCGCGACCCAAGGCGATCGGACCGGGGCGACCACCAATCACGGGGCGGTCACCGATCAAGCGTCCACGCGGCCGGACGGATTCTTCGAGGCCGAGGCGGCCGGCATCGACTGGCTCCGGATCGACGGCGGTGCACCATTGCCCGAGGTGATCTCCGCGCTGCCGGACATCCTGGCGTTGGAGTGGCTCGACGAAGGCAGTCCATCGGCGGCCGCCGCCCGCGCCTTCGGCGCGTCGCTCGCCCGCACCCATCGCGCCGGCACATCCCACTTCGGAGCGGCGTGGCCCGGATACATCGGCGCGTTGCCCCTCGACAACACGCCAGACGGCGGGCCATGGTCGCGTTGGTTCGGTGAGCGCCGGCTCCTGCCGTACCTCCGGATGAGTGTGGACCGCGGTGCGTTGGGTCCGGCGGACACAGCCGCGGTCGAAGCGCTGGTCAACGACATCGGGGTGTACGCAGCGGAGGCAGACGCCGAGCCGCCCGCCCGAATCCACGGCGATCTGTGGCCCGGCAATCTGCTGTGGTCGACCGACGGACCGGTATACCTGATCGACCCGGCCGCACACGGCGGACACCGGGAGAGCGATCTGGCGCAGCTCAGCCTGTTCGGCGGTGCACCCTACCTGAGCGAGATCATCGCCGCCTATCAACGGGAATGGCCGCTATCGCCGGGATGGCCGTCTCGGATAGCGCTGCACCAGTTGCATCTTCTCCTTGTCCATACCGCGCTGTTCGGTTCTGGCTATCGGGATGTCGTGATGGCGGCCGTACGCGCTACCGTCGAACGATGAGCAGCGGCGCACTGATCGATTCGTACGGCCGGACCGCCGTCGACCTGCGTGTTTCGCTGACCGACAAATGCAATCTGCGATGCACGTACTGCATGCCGGCCGAGGGCCTCGACTGGCTGCCCCGAGCCGAGGTACTCACCGACGCCGAGGTAGTCCGACTGGTCCGCATCGCGGTCGAGAGTCTCGGCGTCCGGGAGGTTCGGTTCACCGGCGGCGAGCCGCTGCTGCGTAAGGGCCTGGTGGACATCGTTGCCGCCACCGCCTCCCTCCGGCCGCGCCCCAGCATTTCGCTGACCACGAACGGGCTCGGGCTGACCCGACTCGCCGGCCAATTGGCCGACGCGGGCCTCGATCGGGTCAACGTCTCGGTCGACACGCTCGACCCGGCCCGGTTCGAGGCGCTGACCCGCCGCGACCGGCTCTCCGACGTGCTGGATGGACTGACCGCTGCCGCCGACGCCGGGCTCGTGCCGGTGAAGATCAATTCTGTGCTCATGCGCGGCATCAACGACAACGAGTCGGCCGACCTTCTGCGCTTCGCGCTCAAGAACCGCTATGAGCTGCGCTTTATTGAGCAGATGCCACTCGACGCCGGCCACATCTGGGATCGTCACACCATGGTTACGGCGGAGCAGATCCTGGCCCAACTGTCGGCCGAGTTCACGCTGCTGCCCGACCCATCGCACCGCGGGGCGGCGCCGGCCGAGACGTGGCTCATCGACGGATATCCCGACGCCGAAGGTGGGCATAATCGCCAGCGTGACGCGACCGTTCTGTGGCGACTGCGACCGGACCCGGTTGACCGCCGACGGCCAGGTGCGCAACTGCCTCTTCGGTCGCGACGAGTCCGACCTGCGGGCGGCACTGCGTGACGGCCGCGACGACGACGAGATCGCTGACATGTGGCGGCGGGCGATGTTCGGCAAGCTGCCCGGGCACGCGATCGACGATCCGAGCTTCCTGCAGCCGAGCCGTCCCATGTCCGCGATTGGTGGCTGAAGCGTCGATGGCCGACGATCCGATGATCCTCGTGCGCTACTTCGCGGGCGCTCGCGCCGCCGCCGGTTGCCCGGAGGAGAAGGTCACTGGCGCGACCCTCGAATCGATCATCGCGACGATCTCGCAGCGTCACGGCGAGCGGTTGGCGACCGTACTCGCCGCCTCGACCTTCCTCGTCGACGGCCTGGCGAGTCACGACCGGTCGGCCGCGCCTGCCGGCCGGCACCACGATCGACGTCCTGCCCCCGTTCGCAGGCGGCTGAGGCCCACGTCCGGCTCGCTCCAAGATCGTCCTAGCCGTACGGTTCGGTGCCGCCTGTCGGCGGGCGCCGGTCGATAGTCGCGCCGACATCACCCGACCCGGGCGCTTTTCAACTCTTGCCAGTTCGTTATCCAGGTGGATAAGTTTTATCCATGCGGATAACGAACGATCGATCTGGCCGGTCACGCGGCACGGCATCGGCCGACCGTCGCGAGCAGATCGTGACCGCGACGATCCAGATGCTCGCCACCCATGGGTACGTCGGCACCTCCTTCGACAGCGTGGTCGCGCACGCAGGGCTCAGCAGCAAGCGCTTGATCACGTACCACTTCCAGACCAAGGAACAGCTCTACGAGGACGTCATCGCCCAGATCGCCCGAACGGCGGCCGACTTCATGACGCCTCTCATCGGCCTGCACGCGACGAGGCGGGACCGACTGCGCGCCTACATCACCGCCAACATCCAGTTCATCGCCGAGTTCCCCGAGCACGTGCGGGCGTTGCAGGAAATCGTGGCGCACCTGCCTCGGGTCTCGGCCGCCCGCGCGATGACCGACGAAGCCCTCGATCGACTCGTGGACGCGTTCCTGGACGGCCAGCGCGCCGGCGAGTTCCGCGCCTTCGATCCGTTGGTCATGGCCGTGAGCCTGCGAGCGTCGATGACGCCGCCGCCGGTCGTCTCCAGCACGGCGCTGATCCGGCGCCGTACGCCCAGGAACTCGCGACCGCCTTCGACCTCGCGACGAGCGCATCGGGCGCCGCCCCGACGTCATCGAATCCCGAGACCGTCCAGACATGACAGCCTAGGAGAACGACATGACCGCCGACTCGGCACCGACCCAAGCAATCGTTTCGCCCGACACCGTCACCCCGCCGGCAAACTGGTGCGTTCGTCTTGGCCCCGATGGTGATCGACGTGGCCGTCCCGACCGCTGTCTACTACCTGCTCCGGCACTACGGCCTCGGCGTGATCGCGGCCAGCTCTCTGTCCGGCGTCGCACCGGTGGCCCGGTCCGCCTACTCCTGGCGCCGCACCGGTCGACCCGACCTGGTGGCGGTCGCGATGGTCACCGCGCTGGTTGCCGGCACGCTGGCCGCGGTCCTGATGAACAGTGCCCGGCTCGTGTTGGCCAAGGCGGCGTCATACCGGCCTGCTCGGTGCGTGGATGCTCATCACGCTGGCGCTACGCCGGCCGTTCATGCTCGCCGCCGGCACCGCCATCGCGACAGCCAAACGGGGCGTGCGCGGTGGCCAGGCGTGGGCGGCGCGGTGGGATGCAGATCCACGGTTCCGGCATGGCATTCGGGTGGTGACGGCCGTGTGGGCGTCGCGCTCGTGCTCGATGCGGTGGTACGGGGCACCACGGGGCCGCCAGCCGCCGCCACGTGATCCTCGCGTACGCGTTGCCGATCGATTCCGTACCGGCCGCGACGAATGCACAGTGGATCGTGTTACTGGCCATCGTGTACGGTTCTTCATCGTCTACGCGCGGCGTAACAAGTTGCTCGCCTGAGGTGAGCGTCCGCACCACGCGCGGAACGTGCGCGTGGTGCGGTGCGTCGGCGTGGCGCGGCATGCCAGGATGCGACGTGCCCTCAACCGCCGACGGCCATCGGTCCTGGATCGCCGATCTGCATATCCACTCGAAGTATTCGCGGGCGTGCAGCCGCGACCTCACCGTGGCGACGCTGGTCGCGGGCGCCATGACGAAAGGCATCACGCTGCTCGGGACCGGCGACTTCACGCATCCGGCCTGGTTCGAGCATCTGCGCACCGACCTCGTGCCGGCCGAGCCCGGGCTTTACCGACCCGGCCCGGAGCTCGAGGCACACATCCGCACGACGGTGCCGCCGAGCGTGGCGAGCCGGGACGTACGGTTCATGTTCTCGGTCGAGATTTCGACGATCTACAAGCGTGACGACCGTACGCGCAAGGTCCACCACCTCGTCTACCTGCCCGACGTCCGGCGGTCGACGCTTTAACACGCGGCTCGGCCGGATCGGCAATCTCGGATCCGATGGTCGACCGATCCTCGGCCTCGACTCGCGTGACCTGCTGGAGATCGTGCTCGAGTCGAGTGACGACGGCTATCTCGTGCCGGCGCACATCTGGACGCCGTGGTTCTCCGCGATGGGTTCCAAGTCCGGTTCGACCGGATCGCCGACTGCTACGGCGATCTCGCCGAGCACATCTTCGCTGTCGAGACCGGATTGTCGAGCGACCCGGCGATGAACTGGCGCGTGTCGAGCCTCGACCGATACCAGCTGGTGTCCAATTCGGATGCCCACTCGCTGCCGGCGCTTGGCCGCGAAGCGACGATCCTCACCACCGGGCTCGACTACTTCACCGTCGCGACGCCCTGAGCACCGGCGACGGATTGACCGGGACGCTCGAATTCTTTCCGGAAGAGGGCAAATACCACGCCGACGGCCACCGGACCTGCGGAGTGAGCTGGACACCGGCGGAGACGGCGGAGCAGAACGGGTTGTGCATCAAGTGCGGCAAGCCGGTGACGGTCGGCGTCCTCAGCCGGGTCGAGGATCTCGCCGACGAGCCGGACGGTCGCCGGCCGGCGTCGGCGACCGGTACGAAGGTCGAACACCTCGTCCAACTGGCCGAGATCCTGGGCGAGATTCACGGCGTCGGCGCCCGCAGCCGGTCCGTCGGTCGCCGCCTCGACGCGCTCGTCACCGCGCTTGGCCCCGAGTTGTACGTGCTCCGCCAGGCACCGCTCGACGACGTCGCGCGGGTCGGCGGCGAACTGATCGGTGAGGCGATCCGGCGCTTGCGTGCCGGTGACGTACGTCGGACGCCGGGCTTCGACGGCGAGTACGGCGTCATCCGGCTGTTCGACCCGGGCGAGATCGACTCGGTCACCTCGGACGCGCTGTTCGACCTGCCGGCCACTCGCCGATCTGACCCGAGCCGACCGGCCGCCCGCCGACCCGACCCAGGCCGACCTGACCCGAGCCGACCGGCACGACGTACGGCGGCCGCCAGCGGCGGAGCCGCCGACCAGCCCGTACCCGTGGAAGCCAAACCGCGGACGCCGAAGCAACGCGCGGCCCAACGCCGACGGAGCCGCCTCTGGCCGCTCCGGCCTCGCCGCACGAGCCGTTCGAACCGATGCTGGCCGGGATGGAGGAGGTTGGTACCGGCCTGCTTGACCGCCTCGACGCGATGCAGCGCGTGGCCGCGTCCGCGCCCGGTGGTCCGATGCTGATCGTCGCCGGCCCAGGCACCGGCAAGACCCGCACGCTCACGCATCGCATCGCTTATCTGTGCGCGGAGCTGGGCGTCCGTCCCGACCAATGCCTCGCGATAACGTTCACTCGGCGCGCGGCCGAGGAGGTCGGCGACCGCCTGCACGCGTTGCTTGGACCGGTTGGCGACGACGTCACCGTCGCGACGTTCCACGCGCTCGCGCTCACGATCCTGCGCGAGCATCCAATCCGGGCCGGCCTCGGTGACGGCTTCCGGGTGGCCGATGACGCCGATCGAACGGCCGCGATGAGGAGGCGACACTCCGCGACGGTGTCGCCCCGTTGTCGGTGCCGCAAGCGCGACGGGCACTCGCTTCTGCGATGGACGACGGGCTCCGCGAGCGTTACGTGGCGGCGCTGCGGCGAAGCAATCTGATCGATGTCGACGAGCTGGTCACGCTCGCCGTCGATCTGCTGCGCGGCGCGCCCGACCTGGTCGCGGCCTACCGTCGCCGCTGGTCGTGGACGTTCGTCGACGAATACCAGGACGTCGACCCCGCGCAATTCGACCTGCTGCGCCTGCTGTGCCCGACCGACGGCAACCTCTGCGCGATCGGCGATCCGGATCAGGCGATCTATGCGTTCCGCGGCGCCGACATCTCGCACTTCCAACGCTTCGCCACCGACTACGTCGACGCGCGGATGGTGCGGCTCGCGCGCAACTACCGCTCGTCGGCGCCGATTCTGGCCACGGCCGTACAGGCGATCGCGCCGACCACGCTCGTGCCCGGTCGCCGCATCGATCCGGCCCGGTCCGACCCGGAACGCATCGGGTCGGTCGGTATCCGGCGGCGAGCGCCGTCGATGAGGCCGATTTCTGTACGGACGATTGACGCGCTCGTCGGCGGGCTTTCGCATCGGTCGCTTGATTCGGGTCGAGTGGACGGTCGCGTTGCCGTGACCGACGGCTTGTCGTTCTCGGATATCGCGGTGCTCTACCGGACCGATGCGCAAGCCGGGCCAATCCTCGAAGCGTTGTCGCGGGCCGGCATCCCGGTGCAGAAGCGATCGCACGATCGGTTGCGTGACCGGCCGGGTGTCGGCTCGATCGCGCGCGAGCTGCGTTTCATGGCCGGCACGGCGACCGAGGCCCGCTCGGTTGTCGCGAAACTCCGGCAAGCTGGCGCCGTGGTCTCGATCGACTGCGTACGCCCACGCTCGACGCCGACCTCGATGTCTCCCACACGCTCACCGAGGCCGACGTACACCTGGCCGTCGAGGTGTTGACGCCTCTCGCGACACGATGCGTCGACGACCTGGCTACCTTCCTGGCCGATATCGCCACCGACGCCGATGTGGACGCACTCGACCGGCGCGCGCAAGCGGTGACGTTGCTGACGCTGCACGCGGCCAAGGGGCTCAATTTTCCTGTCGTGTTCATCGTCGGCTGCGAGGACGGATTGCTGCCGTTGCGGCTGCCGGGATGCGACGGCGGGCCGGCCGACGAGGCCGCGGAGGCGGCCGCCATCGCGGAGGAACGCCGGCTGTTCTTCGTGGCCTCACGCGGGCCCAGGATCGGCTGTTCGTGAGCCACGTACATCGCCGGTTCTGGCGCGGCGCGGAGGGCCGACGACGCCCTCGCGGTTCTTCGATGCAATCGACCCACGACTCTTCGACAATCGCGGGGATCTCACCCCGAGACGCCCTCGCGACCACAGTTGCGGCTGCTGTAGCGGGCGGATCGATCCGCCGGACGTCGTGGTCGCTTGGGTATTGCGCGGACTGCCGGGCGTCGACTGTGCTGACGGCCGTTGGCCGTGGTGCCCCGTTGCGTAGGCCCGGCTGGGCGGTCCGTCGGGCGTCGGCCCTGCTGACGGGGCTGCCGGTCGCTGGGGTGCGTGCGGGCGTCGGCTGTGCTGCCGACCATTGGCCGTGCCGGCGCGCGTTCGCCGGCATCCCTGCGGCGTCACGTGGGCGTCGGCGGTCCCGTGCGCGTCGGGCGTTGCGTGGGCGTCGGGCGTTGCGGGCGTCGGGAACCCGACACTGGGCAGTTCAGCCCGCTCGACGGTCGAATTGTCGCCCTATCCCGCGTGGTCAGTCGTGAACGGTAGCGGTACGGTGACGGCACTCGCTGGCCAGGTCCGCGCTCGGAGGTAGCAAATGTCAACGTATGGCCCCACCGGGCCGTCCGACCCGGAGCAGGATGGATCGATCCCGCCAGCATCAGCGGACGCGGCGCCCGACAGCAGCGGCAATCCGAGCGACGCCGCCGTCCTGAGCAGGCCGGGCGAGGGCGGCGAGCCCGGCGACCAGGTCAATCCGTGGCAGGACGAGACGGTTCGCGTGTCCAACCCGCCGGTCTTCCCCTTCTCACCGGTGCCACCGGTTTCATCGGCGCCACCCGTTTCGTCCGCGCCTCCGGTTTCATCGGACCGCCGGCTTCATCGGGACCATCGGCTGGTCCGGCGTTGGGGCCAGCCTCGGGCGTGGCCGCCGACCCGTGGAGGGACGAAACGGTTCGCGTGTCCAACCCGCCGCTTTCCTCGACGCCGCCGGCCTCCCCCGTGCCACCGGTTCCGTCGGGCCAGCGGTCCGGGCCGCCGTCGACTGCCGCGATCCTCCGGCCAGCCCGCCTACGGTGCGGGCGGTAACCCGCCGGCGTACGGTCAGCCGCCCGCCTACACCCCGCCGGCCTACCAACAACCGGGCTATCAACAACCGGGCTACCAACAGCCGGGTGCACAACCACCGCCGCCGGGGCGAGCCACAGCCGGCCGGGTTCATCGCGCCGACGTCGCCGTTCCCATCGGTCGCACCGACGTCACCGCCGCCGGGGCAAGCGCAGCCGCCGTACGACTTCGGCAATCAGCAGGCGTACCAGCCGGGCTCCGCACCGCCGGCCGGCTACCGGGAAGCCGGGCTCCGCACCACCGGGCGGCTACCATCCTGGTTCCGCGCCGCCGGCCGCCTACCAGCCGGGTTACCAACAACCGGGCTACCAACAGCCCGGATATCAACCCGGGAGGTTACGACCCGAACGCGTACCAACAGGGCGGCTACCCGCAGCACGGCTATCCACAACAGGGCTACCCGCAGCAGGGCCTATCCACAACAGGGCTACCCGCCGCCGGGTTATCCACAACAGAACTATCCACAACAGGGCTACCAACAAGCCCAAGGCGGCTACCCGCAGGTCGAGCAACCGAAGCAGCGACCGAAGACCGTGGTGGTCCTCGTGCTCATCCTCATCGCCGTCGTTCTCGTTGGCGTCAGCATCTGGCTCGGGACGCGGAACGGCGGCAACACCGCTGCGCCGAAACCGCCGGCCGCGAACTCGTGCGTGAACAGCTCCGGCGGCTCACCGGTAACGATGGCTTCGACTGATTGTTCGCGGGCATCGTTCCAGGTGGTGAAGGTCGTCACCGGCACGAACAACACATCGGCCTGCAGCGGTGTGGCCGGGGTGACGAACTACTACACGTTCACCTGGCCACCGGACGGCAGCCAGGATTATGTGCTCTGTCTGCGCAAGCAGCAGTAGCGACGGCGGTGTGACCCCGCCTGGTCGCCGCGGCCGCATGGGCACCGTCGCGTAACCACCACCGCGATTCCGAGATCTGGCGAGCGCTGGATCTGGCCAACGTGGGATGTAGCCGGAACCGTACAGGTGTGCTACGGTTACTTCGCGCCGGTCGAGCCTTCGATGACCGGGTGCTTAGTCCGATCTAGCGCTGTCTAGCGATCTTTGTAGACAGCGGTAGATCATTGTCGACATGCCGAGTCGTCGCGACACGACTGGGCTTATCTATGCGGTTCTAGCAATTGCGCTAGACAGACCGATACGGTGCGAGACGTGGATCCCGTACGCAATCCGTACGCTCCCGGCGCTGGCCAGCGTCCGCCCGAACTGGCCGGCCGTGATCGGGAGCTGGGCATCTTCGACGTCGTCCTGGAGCGCATCGCCCGCGGCCGCCCGGAGCGCAGCGTCATCCTGACCGGCCTGCGCGGCGTCGGGAAGACCGTGCTGCTCAACACGCTGCGATCGCAGGCGATCGGCCGGCTGTGGGGCACCGGCAAGATCGAGGCTCGGCCCGACCAGCCGCTCCGGCGACCGTTGTCGGCGGCGCTGCACATGGCCGTACGCGAGATCGCTCCACACCACCGCGCACCGGATCGCATCGACGACTTCCTATCGGCGTGCTCAAGGCCTTTGCCGTTCGCAGCGACGATCGGCGAGCCGCCCGCCAAGATGCGCGACCGCTGGCAGCCGGGCATCGACGTGCGCGGCGTCCAGCGGCCGGGCCGACTCCGGCGACATCGAGATCGACCTCGTCGAGTTGCTGGCCGACGCGGCCAGCATCGCGACCGACGTCGGCACCGGGATCGCGCTGTTCATCGACGAGATGCAGGACCTGTCGCGCCGGGACGTGTCGGCGTTGTGCGCGGCGTGCCACGAGTTGTCGCAGACCGGCGCGCCGCTGATCGTCGTCGGCGCCGGCCTGCCGCACCTGCCGGCGGTGCTGTCGGCGGCCAAGTCCTACTCCGAGCGGCTCTTCCGCTACCTGCGCATCGACCGGCTCGACCGGCTGTCGGCGGACCAGGCCTTGTGCGCGCCGGCCGCCCGCGAGCACGTCGACTTCGAGCCCAAGGCGCTCGACGTGCTCTACGAGGCGTCCGGCGGCTACCCGTACTTCGTCCAGGCGTACGGCAAGGCGACCTGGGACCACGCGCCACAGATCGCCGATCACGGCCGCCGACGTCCGGGTCGCCGCCCCGGACGCCGAGGCCGAGCTGGCCGTGGGCTTCTTCGGCTCGCGGTTCGAGCGGGCGACTCCGGCCGAACGCGACTACATGCGCGCCATGGCGGCCGCTCGCCGGCCCGGACTCCGACGCGGATGCGACGCGCGTGCCGACGGCCGAGATCGCTCGATCGCTCGTACGGCAAACCGGCCAGTCTCTGTCGCCCGCCCGAGACGCGCTCATCAAGAAGGGCCTCATCTACTGCGGCGAGCGTGGCACGGTCGCCTTCACCGTCCCGCATTTCGCCCGCTACCTGCGTACGCAGCCGACACCCGAGGGATGATCGGGAGAAAATATCGGATGTATCAGTCAACCGGGGAGATAGTCCGGCTCGTGGAGGGTATGAACGAGGCATGACCCCAATGCGTACGGCTGCGCGCGCCATGCTGGCCTCGGTGTTCGTGGTGAGCGGCGTCAACGCGGTGAAGAATCCCGCCAAACTCGCCCTGCGCGCCAAGAAGGTGACTGATCAGGTCGGCCCGACGCTGCAGCAGATCCACCCGAAGATCCCGACCGATGCGGAGACGCTGGTCCGCATGAACGGCATGGTGCACGTTGTCGGCGGCTTGGCGATGCTGACGCCGGCTCGGCGACTCGGCGCGGCCGCACTCGCCGCGTCGCTCGTGCCGACCACGCTCGCCGGGCACCCGTACTGGGAGCTCGACGAGCCGGTCGAGCGCGGCCAGAATCGGACCCACTTCCTGAAGAACGTCGGCCTGATGGGCGGCCTGATCCTGGCCATGCTCGACAACGATGGCAAGCCCGGTCTGCCGTGGCGTGCCCGGCATGCCGCCGATGCCGCCGAACGGTCGGTCCGCCGCGCCGCGCAGAACACGAAGTCGAAGGCACGGGTGGCCCGTAAGTCCGCCGCCGTCGCCCGCCGCCTCGCGAGCTAACGCAACCGTTAGGGGCAGTTCACCCACTCATCCGACCCGTCGTCGAACAGCTGCCGCTTCCAGATCGGCAACCGCGCCTTCGCCTCGTCGACGAGTCGTCCACACGCCGCGAACGCGTCACCCCGGTGTGCCGTCGACACCGCGGCCACGATCGCGACGTCGCCGATGGCCAGGCGGCCCACCCGGTGCGACACGGCCACGGCGATCACGCCCGGTTCCCGTTCGATGATTTCGGTGGCGACCTCGCGCAGCACGTCGACGGCGCTCGGATGGCCCTCGTAGTCGAGTTCGGTGACGCCGCGTCCGTGGTCGTGATCGCGCACCACGCCTCGGAACATCACGACAGCTCCCGCCGCCGGGTGGGCGACGGCTCGCTCATGGGCCTCCGCGTCGAGCGGTTCGTCGCTGATCGCGACGATCGCGACGCGCGGCGTGGTCGGTGCCGTCACGGTGTCTCCCCGGCGAACAGCGGCAGCGGTACGAGCGGGACGACGTCGCCGGCCGCCGCGTCGGTCGCCGGGCGCGATGACGGCGAAGCCGACCGCCTGGGCGAGCCCGCGCAGCATCGACGACGCGACGTGGCTGACCGGCTGGCCATTGCCGGTGTCATCGCGGCGTACGAGGGCGAGGTAGGTGTACCCGCCGCGGCCACGGATCGGTGCACCGAGCCGGATCGTTGGCAACGCGGGTTGTGGCCGGCCGGCCAAGCCGGCCAGCGCCGGGACGACCAGCGACACGAGCGCGACGATGGCCGACTGCGGATTGCCGGGGAGCCCGGCGAAAGGTGCGTCGTGCCGCCGTTCGGATTCGGCAGCGTGGCCAGCAACATCGGGAAGCCGGGCCGGACCTCGACCGTGTTCACCGCGTAACGCGCGTCCAGAGCGGCCAGCGCCGGGTGCAGGTGGTCGACCGGCCCGTGCATCGTGCCGCCGGTCGTGACGATCAGGTCGACGCCCGTCGCGAGCAGGTCACGGATGGCGGCGATATGAGTGTTCAGCGTGTCCTCGATCGGGCCCGGCGACGCGGTAATCACGCAAGCGACGCCGAGCTGGTTGAGCCAACCAGGCACCTGCGGTCCGAGCGAGTCTCGAACCCGACCGTCGCCCGGCGCCCCGCTGGTGAGCAGCTCATCGCCGAAGACGAGCATCGCCGCGGTCGGCCGGGGGCGTACCAGCAATTCGTCCAGTCCGCTCGACGCGGCGAGACCGATGACCGCGGGCGTGATCGGCGTGCCCGCGGGCAGCAACACGTCGCCGCGGTGCGCCTCGTCGCCGGGCTCGCGCCATTCCCGCTCCGGTCGTGGCTCACCCCGGACGAGGTCGCCGTCCACGGTGGAGTCTTCGATGCGGACGATCGCCTCGGTTCCGGCCGGCACCATGGCGCCGGTCGCGATGCTGACGCAGGTGCCGTCCTCATCGAGTGGTGACGCGGTCCCGCCGGCCAGCACCTGTCCGAGATTGCGCCAGGGCTCGGTGCCGCGGACGGCCCAACCGTCGACGGTCGACGTCGGAAACGCCGGCAGGTCGGTCAGCGGGCTGAGGTCGGCGGCGAGCGTCGCGCCGTCACACGCGGCCAGCGGCAGCGCGACCGGTGGCCGGGCGGCGTTTCGCCCCGTCCGATAACAGATCTCGCGCGCCCGGGCCCACGGCACGGCGACGGTTTCCACGGCTGTCTGCGGCTCCACTGCCGGCTGCACGCTCACGCGGTCAGCCTATCGCGGGCGGAGCCGCCACCGATCCTGGTCGGACCCGATGCGGTTGGGCCCGATGCGGGCCGCGCCACGATTTGCTCAGTGGTCGCCGCCGCGGAGTTGATCCCCCGCATGAGCCAGGATCGGGCCCAGCACGGCCAGGCCGTCCTTGGCGCCGCCGGTGGAGCCGGGCAGGTTGACGATGGCGAGTGTGTGGCCTGCGCTATCCGGGCCAGCCCGCGGGACAGTGCCGCCGCCGGCACCCGGGTTCTCGTTTGGCTGTGGGGCGTGAACTCGCCTCGGCGATGCCCGGGGATCTCGAAGTCGAGCAGCCCACGGGTCGCCTCGGGGGTGCGGTCGGTCGGGGTGACGCCGGTGCCGCCGCTGGTCACCACCACGTCGACGCCGGCGGCGACGGCCTCGCGCAGCACCTCCGGTCACCGGGTCGCCCGTCCGGCACCCACCGACCGGCCCGTCGACCTCACAGCCCAGGTCGCGCAGGCCGGCGACGAGCAGCTGCGCCGGTCTGTCGGCGTACACCCCGGCGGCGGCGCGGTTGGAGGCGACGATCACCCGCGCTCACTCACGGGCGCGCACCCACTCGCCGGTCTTGCCGCCCTCCTTGCGCAGCACCCGCACCCCCTCGAGGCTCGCGGCCGTGGTTCGACGGCCTTGACCATGTCGATCAGGGTGAGCCCGGCGGTGGCCACGGCGGTCAGCGCCTCCATCTCGACGCCGGTGCGGTCGGTGGTCTTGGTGGCCGCGACCCCGATCGTCGACGCCGGTGCCGGTGATCTCCAGTCCGACGGTGACGCCGGTCAGGCCGATCGGGTGGCAGAGCGGGATCAGGTCGGGGGTGCGCTTGGCGCCCATGATCCCGGCGATCCGGGCGGCGGCGAGGGCGTCGCCCTTGGGCAGGGCGTCGTCGCGCAGCAGGGCGACCACGGCGGCGGTGGTGACGAGCCGGCCGGCGGCGACGGCCCGGCGGGCGGTCACGTCCTTGGCCGAGACGTCGACCATGCGGGCGGCGCCGGTCTCGTCGACGTGTGTGAGATGTTCGGGCACGTGGCCGAGCGTAGTCGCCATCGGCTCCGAGACGTGTCGGCCGTCGCTGTCTGGATGGCCACGGAGTGGACACAATGTGGGCGTGCCCGACGCCCTGATCGCGACCTTCGTCATCGTCGCCGTCGCCGCCGCCGCTCAGGCCGTCACCGGATTCGGGTTCGCGCTGCTTGCGGTTCCGCTGCTGGCGCTCGTCATGCCGGTCAACACCGCCGTCGTGGTCGGCTCGATCGCGTCGCTGGCCATGTCGGTCGTCACCGCCACGCGTGATCGCGCCCATGTGCAGTGGCGCACCGCGACGCTCATCGTCGCGATCGCGGTCGTAGCGATGCCGCTCGGTCTCTACCTGCTCGTCGCCTTGCCGGCCTCCGCGCTGACCGGCTTGGTGGGTGCTTCGGTGCTGGTCAGCACGTTCCTGATGGCTTCGGCCGAAACGCCGCCCGACCGGCGCGGCACGTTAATCGGCATCGGTCTGCTGGTCGGGCTGCTGACCACCGCGACCGGAACGAACGGTCCGCCGCTGGTCGCCGCCTTTCAGTCCCTCGGGTACGGCAAACAAGCGTTCCGCGCCACCAAACTGCCGTCTTCGTCGGCTGCGGCATCGTGAGCATCGGGTTCTTCGCCTATGGGCACGAGCTCACGGTGCCGGCCGTGCAAGCGTGTCTCGTCGGCATACCCGGTGGATTCATCGGCTGGTGGGCCGGCGACCACGTCTTTCGCCGGCTCGATGTGCATGTCTTTCGCGTCGTCGTGCTGCTCGCGCTCGTGGCCGCGTCGGTCGTCACACTCATCCGGGCCGTCGTCGGCTGACCAGTCCTGGCCATCACCCGGCTGACCGGTCCGGGATATCACCGGCTGAGTGGCCATCCCGCTCCGCACTGATCGACAATTTTCGACCGGCGGCATAGCCGAAACCCGCGTCCATCGCAGAGAATAATTCGGCCATCCTGGTTTGGGACCCGAACGGGTCCGGAACCGCCGCGGACGGCGCCGTTGACGTCGCCGAAGGCGTTCGTTTCCAGACGTTGGCGGCCACCTGCTGGCCCCGGCCGGCCGACCGGGCAAGGACACCGCGCTGATCCGACGCGTCACCGCTTCTGCGAGTCGCCGTCTCACCGTTGTGCACGGCGTCGCAGTCGCGGCTGCGCTCGTGGCGACCACCGGATCGATTCTGATGATCACCCTGGGCCGCATCGCTGCCGTCGATCCCGTACGGCTGATCGCGATCTTCGTGCTTGGCGTGTTCGCGAGCTGGTTCATGCCGCGGCTGCGCATCGGCGGGATCGCGACACGGCCACAGGTCACCGACTTCACTGATCATCTTCGGGCTGACCCTGGCCGCCTGGACCGTGGCTGATCCTGACGATCGCGCTCGCCACCGTTATCGGCAAGAAGCTGGCACGGTTCCTCGACCACCCGCATCGTGGCGAACACCGCGAAGGACGTCATCACGGTGTTCGTCGCGGCGACCGCTGGTGCCTGCTCAACTCTGGCCGCCTTTAGACGACGTCGTCCAACCTCGGCCGCATCTCATCTCGCGCTCATCGCGCTCGCCACCGAAGCGATCTCGGTGCCCGGCATCGCGCTGACACGGGCAGCGGGCCCGCGAGTATGGGCCGCGTACGCGCCGTCCGCCTGGTGATGGCGATTATCCCATGGGCTGCGGCATCGCCGCCGGCTACCTGGTGACCCCGATCCTCGCATGGCGCCTGCGCTGCCCGTCTCCGATCGCGCTCCACCTCGCGTACGCGGACCGTTGCACAGCGCGTCGACCGGCTTGCCTGGGCGCGCCTGTCGCAACTCGTCGACGCCTCCACCGGAGAGCCGCAGACCGTACGCCTGGCCGCGGTGCATGGGACGGCCGAACTTTTCGCATGCGCGAGGTCGACCTCGTCCTACGCACCCGGTCCAACGCCGACATGATGCTCCGTGGCGACTCCCGCGTCATCACGTACGTCGGCCCGGCGGCGTCGGCGCCAGAGCGACCGGGCGTCGTGATCGTCGCCCCGCTCGGACCGACGGATCCCCGGTCAACCGAGCCGCTGCTAGCCGACGGTGACTCGGTCGGGGAGTTGCGGCTACGGTTCTTTTCGCCGATCGCGTTCACTGAGCAGGAACGACACACCCTGCAGGCATTGGCGGCCGCGCTGGCTACCGCCGTACGCAAATCGGCGGCCGTGTCGGCGGCCGAACGGATGGCGACCAGCCATGCCCGGGCGGCGACGCACGACCGCCTGACCGGTCTCGCCAATCGCAGCTATCTGCTCGCGCACGGCCTCGCCGAGGTCGACCGGCAGATCGCGGCTGAGCCGTCTCACGACGAGCCGGCCGAACATGTCCGTGATGCCCCGACCGTGCCGACTCAGCGCGACCGCGCGAACCGGGCGGACCGGGGGGCGGACCGGGCGGACCGGGCGGACCGGGCGGACCGGGCGACGGACGGTCATTCCGCGTCGGACCAGGCTACGTCCAACCCACGGGCCATTTCCGACCTGCGGGTTGCTACGGATCCGCGGGTTGCTCCGGATCCGCGGGTTGCTTCGGACCTGCCCGCCAGTTCGGCCCGTGCCTCAGACGAAGCCGCATCGGATTTCGTGGCATCGGGGGCGGGCGTTGCGCGTCGCCGAGCGTCGCGGGGGCAGGCGTTGCAGCATCGGGGGCAGGCGTTGCAGCATCGGGGGCAGGCGTTGCGGCAACGGGGGCGGGCGTCGCGTTTTTTTTTTTTTTTTTTTTTTTTTTTTTTTTTTTTTTTTTAGGCGTAGCGTCGCAGGCGTCGCGCAACGGGCGCGGGCGTGCGGGCATCGAGGGCGGCGTCGCGGCACCGGGGCCGGACCTAGCGTCGTCGGCGGCGGCTGAGCAGGCTGCACCAGCGCGGACCGCGGCGGAGCCGTCCGGACCAAGCGCGATCGTGTCCGATGGGGCGCATGGACACGGCGACTCCGGATCAGGTCGGCTCGGTCAGTAACGGCGTCGGATCCGGATGACCCGATCGAGCCGAACTTCCGTGCAACGGGCCGGCCTCGCAGTCATTGACCTCATTGGCTTAAGCAGATCAACGACGCGCTCGGGCAGAGCGTGGGCGACGAGGTCCTGATCAGCGTCGGCGAGCGACTGGCCGATCTGGCCGGGCCGAGCGAGCTCGTCGCCCGAGTGAGCGGTGACGAGTTTGCCGTTCTGTTGACCTCGATCGACTCGACCGCGGATGCCCTCGCCCGCACGCGCGAACTACTAGCAGCGATTCTCAACCGCTCACCGTCGACGGCGTCCGGCTAGACATCGCGGCAACGGCCGGTGTCGCCGTCACTATCGTCGATGGCGATCTCGGCGAGCTGTTGCGGCGCGCCGACGTCGCCGTACAGCAGGCCAAACTCGACGGTGTCGCGGTCACGGCGTACGCGCCGACACGTGACACCGCCGATGTCGGCCGGCTCGCGCTCGGCGCCGACCTCACCCGCGCTGTCGCCCACCGCGAGTTCACGATCGCCTTCCAGCCGATCGTCGACCTGGAGACCGGCATGATGCGGTCGGCGGAGGCGTTGGCCCGCTGGCCGCACCCCCGCCTCGGCCAGTTGTCGCCGCACCAGTTCCTCGACGGCATCGAGCGATCCGGGCTGCTTACCGGCTTCACCGAGCACATCCTCGATCAAGCGTTGGCCGGCGCCCGCATGTGGACGGACGCCGGGTTCGAGGTGCCCGTCGCGGTCAATATCTCGCCGCGCAGTTTGCTCGACGCCGGCTTCCCTCACCTGATCGCGCTCGCCCTCGACCGCTACCACCTGCCGCCGAGCGCACTGGTCATCGAACTCACCGAAACACTCACCCTCAGCACTCTCGGTGTGGTCGACGAGGTGCTCCACACCCTGCGTGAACACGGCGTGATGCTCGCATTGGACGACTTCGGCACCGGGTATTCCTCACTCGCGACCGTCGCTCGCGTACCCATCGACGAACTCAAGATCGATCGATCGTTCGTGTCGGGCATTGCCGGGGCGACCGAGAACGCGATCGTCCGTACGACGATTGAGCTGGGCCGCAGCCTCGGCATCCTGGTGGTCGCGGAGGGCATCGAAAGCGCCGAACAGCGCGAGCGGCTGTGGCGTCTCGGTTGCGACGCGGGTCAGGGTCACCTCTTCTCACGCCCGGTGCCGGCGCAGCGGCTCATCTCGCGTCTCCGTCGCGGCCATGAGGGAGTCCCGGGCCGGTTCGTTGCTCCGATGCACGGCGGCGAGGTGATCCGCTTGCCATCGAGCCGGCGGCCGGGCGACGTCTGGCGCAACGAACTCAACTAGGGCGTGTCCTGCGATCTCCCACGATCTGCGTAGCCGAGCGTTAGACATCAAACACACGAGGATCGGCAGGACAGAACCTAGACCGCCGGGTCGGCCGCCACCACCTCGGCCGCCGTCGGGTGTGGGCCTCGCCGATACGGTCGCTGTCGGCCGTCGCAGCGCCGGAATCCAACATCGTACGCCACCGGATACAACAGGTAACCGAAGCGCGTCGACGGGATCAGCGCGATCGCGGCGATCAGGCTCCAGGCGGCGATCGCGGCCGCCGCCCCGGCGTCGGTGGGCGGCCGCCACACGAGCCACACAGCGATCGCTACCGCCGCGAGGATCAGCAGCACCGTCGCGATCGTCGACCCGCCCGAGACGTTGTCCGCGATCAAGTGCCCCGGGAACGGCGAGGCAGCAGGACTTTTCACGAGACCGTGTCCGAGCGGGAATCGGACCACGTTTTCGATCGCCGAGCCCGGATCGACGATGAACGGCGGGATCAACACGATCACCGGGATGCCGATCGCGCCGGCGGCACACCGCAGTGCCGTTGGCCAGTCGGCCGCGCTCAACAGCGATCGCGGCTGGTCAACCGGCCCCGGCGGCTGTGGGTGTCGGTGGCGCCATCCATCGGCCGCCGCGAGCGCGATGAGAATCAGCGCGACCGGCCAGGCGAAGAGCTTCAAGGCGCCGCCACCCGATAGTCACGCCGGCGGCAGTGTGGCGACCGCGCGCGGCGAACGCGAGAGCCAGTAGCGTCAAGCCGAGCACCGGCAGGTCGTCGCCCCCGGTCGCGATCGTCAGCGCGCAGATCGGGAACACCAACGCCGCCTGTACGGCCCGGACAAGCGCGGCGTCCCGTACATCGTCGGTGCGATCGTGGCCAGCGAACCTGGGGTGGCGGCCAGGTCCGCGACGATCACTCCGGCGCAGCAGGCGGACCGCCCACGCGACCGTGACGATCAGGGTGAGCGTGAACCAGACCCGGGCATCGGTCCACCAGGCCGCGTGGCCGATCGCGCGGGGCAGACCGAAAAGGGCCATGACCGGCTGGTACGGCAAGTAGGCGTCCAGCCGCTGGCCCGGCGGCAGTGCCGCGATCGCATCATGCGACAGGTACGGCGTGCCGGTGTGCCACAGCCGTACCCCGCCGGATTCGACGACGCCGACCTCCTCCTGGGCCCGATCGAGCCGACCGCCCGCCCGCTGTACGGTCTCCATGAGCATCGGCAGCACGGCGGTCGCCACGAACGTGACCGCGGTGACGAGCGCGCGGGCCGACGTACCGGCGAAACGGCGGCGGCGGACGGCGACGGCCTGCAGGACCGCGACCAGCGCGGCGGCCGCGTAGCCCCACACCGCGATGTGGCCCCACGCGCGATGCGGCGGGAGGCTTGCGTTGGCCGCGGTGAGGCCCGCGAAGAGCGCCCCGGCACCGTAGAGCACGATGTCGACGGCCAATCCGCCGCGAGCGTGGTTGATTCCGGCCACCGCGCGGCCGAATCGACCGGACGCCGCGCCCGCCCTCGCCGTCGCCCCGGGGCCAATCATGCGGGCCAGTCTTGCAGCCATCCATTGGCGGCGTATCAAGGAGGGGTGCGATATCTCGATCGGGCCGACGCCGGGCTGGCCCTGGCGCGGCTCCTCACCGGCTACCGGACCGGTCCGCCCGTCCGAGTGCTCGGGATCGCGCGCGGCGGCGTGAAGGTCGCCGCACCGATCGCGCAGGGAACTCCGCCGCCCACTCGACGTTCTCGTGATTCGCAAGCTCGGCTTACCCTGGGCTCCAGAGGTCGCGTTCGGTGCGATCGGTCCGTACGGTGTCGACATCCGGGCCGTCGAGGCGGAGGCACACCTCGCGCCGGATGAGGCGGACGCGATCGCTGCGAGCGCCCGCATCGAGGTGGACCGGCAAGTCTCGGCGTACCGCCACGGCCGGCCACCGCTCGACCTCACTGACGAGATCGCGATCTTGGTAGATGACGGCCTCGCGACCGGGGCCACCGCACAAGCCGCCGTCGCATTGGCGCGGGAACTGCGAGCCGCGCGCGTGGTGATCGCCGTCCCGGTCGGCGCCGCACGGGCGGTCACCGACCTTCGGCTTGTCGCCGACGACGTCGTGTGCCCGATCGTGCCGCGCCTCTTCGATGCGGTCAGCCGCTACTACGAGCGCTTCGGCCAGGTGGACGACGACGAGGTGATGGCTCTGTTGGCGGCGGCACGAGCCCGCGCGTGACCTGCGTGGCGTGCTTGCTCGTCGCGTGACCGCGCGCAGTGACGCGGCGACTGGCCGAGGGGCGGCCGAAGCGCTTGGTTGTGGACGGTCAAGCCGCGCCGGTACGGGACATGCCGTGATCTTGTGGCGGCGGTGGCGGCTAGACGATGGCCATGTCGACGAACCGCGACAGGTGTAGCTGTGCCGCCACCGTCACCGTGTCGGTCGGGCCGTTGCGGTGCTTGGCGACGATGAAGTCCGCCTCGCCGGCGCGCGGCGACTCCTTGTCGTAGTAGTCGTCACGATGCAGCAGGATCACCACGTCCGCGTCCTGCTCGATCGAGCCGCTCTCGCGCAGGTCGGATAGTTGAGGTCGCTTGTCCGTACGTTGCTCGGCCCCCGGTTCAGCTGGCTCACCGCGATGACCGGGCACTCGATCTCCTTGGCCAGCAGCTTCAGGCCGCGGGACAGCTCGGCGACCTCCTGCTGACGACTCTCCACGCGTTTGGGCGACGTCATCAGCTGCAGGTAGTCGACGATGACCAGTTTGAGATCGTTCCGCTGGCGCAGCCGGCGCGCCTTCGCGCGGATCTCCATCAGGTTCATGTTCGGCGTGTCGTCCACGTACAGCGGTGCCTCGCTGATCTCGCCCATCCGGCGGGCCAGCTTCGTCCAGTCGTCGTCGGACAGCTGACCGGACCGCAGCGTGTGCAGCGGCACGCGCGCCTCGGCCGACAGCAGGCGGGTCACGATCTCGACCTTGCTCATCTCGAGCGAGAAGATCGCGCTGGCCAGGTTGTGCCGGACCGACGCATTGCGGGCGAAGTCCATTGCCGCCGTCGATTTGCCGAGACCCGGTCGGCCGGCCACGATGATGAGCTGCCCTGGGTGCAGGCCATTAAGCAAACGGTCGAGATCGGTGAAGCCGGTCGGCACGCCGGTCATCGCATCGCCTTGGGCGCCAACGGTTTCGATCTCGTCGAGTGTCGGCTGTAACAGCTCGGAGAGGCGGGCGAAATCCTCGCTCACCCGACGCTCGGTCACGTCGTAGACGGCCTGCTGTGCGAGGTCGACAATGTCGTCGGTGTCCCGGCCACCACCAGCGGCGCTGCCGTAGCCCAGCTGCACGATGCGCGTGCCGGCCTCGATCAGGCGGCGCAAGACGGCACGCTCACTGACGATGCGCGCGTAGTAGGACGCGTTGGCCGCCGTCGGGACGCTGGCGATCAGCGTGTGCAGATATGCGACGCCACCAATGCGTCCGATGTCACCGGCATCGACCAGCGCCGCCGCCACTGTGATGGAGTCCGCGGGCTCGCCGCGACCATAGAGGTCGAGGATGATGTCGAAAATGCTCGCATGGCGCGGCTGGTAAAAGTCGCCGGTGCGAAGGATCTCGACAACGTCGGCTATCGCGTCCTTGGACAGCAACATTCCACCGAGCACGCACTGCTCGGCCGCGACGTCCTGGGGTGGCGTCCGGTCGAATTGGTTGTCGCCCGGCTGGCCCCGGTTCTCGGCCGCGCGCGCCTGATCGCCGTAACGTCCATGATCGGCCGCGCGTGGCTGGTCCGGACCGCGTGGCTGGTCCGGACCGCGTGACTGGTCCGGACCGCGTGACTGGTCGGCGAGCCGCTGTGGGTCCGCGAGGCGAGGCGGCTCGGCGAGGCGGGGCGGCTCCTGGGCCCGGGGCGGTTCACCGGGTCGCGCCGGCTCAGGCGGGCGCGGCGGCTCGGCCGAACGCACGGCGTCGGTGCCGTGTCCGTCCGCTGGCCTCACGTCGTCCGTGATCGACACAGGATCCTCCGCCCCACCGCATGCATGGCTTACCGCGGAGGTACGACAACTTCCCCCACACGCCCTCCGCGGCACACAGCTTGATCAGGCTATGGACGCGGCGGCCGGAGGACAAACACCACCGGTGGATGAGCCTGGGCACAACACTGTGGATAGTGGCGGAAGGCTTGTGCAGAGGGTGTGCACAGCCTGTGGACGCCCACTGGGGACGCTACGCCGGCACGGCGATGACCTCGACAGTCACCGCGCACAGCCTGTGGGGCGAAGAAATGTCGGGCCAACTTGTGCCACATGTCGGTCGGGTTGTCGTGCAACCGACACGACGGCCTATAGGGCTCCGGACGGTGACCTCGACCGCCGACACCCGCGCCGGCCGGCTCGCGAACCGTCCGGCCAGGCGGCGACCATCGACCGGGCTGCGGCCATCCGGCCGCGAAGCGACAATCCGGCCGCCGGGGCGGGCAGCAACCATCCTGGGCCGCACACCGATCGTTCGGCCGCACACCGACGTTCCGGGCAGGGTAGCGACCACCGGGCCGGCACAAACCACCGGGCCGGGCAACCATCAGGCCGCGCACCTGCCACCGGGGCCCCGGCAGACCGCCTGGGTGGAGCCCAGGCATCGCGTTGACCGGATCAGCTACATGCCGGCTCGCAGGGGGCTGCGCGATCGGCTGGCGTAGCGTGGGCGCGTCGGCCCGGACTGCGACGTAAGGAACCGTTTCGATCATGACTATTGCCGTGTTCACCCTCGGCGGCACTATCGCCATGTTTGAGCGCGACGGCGTGGTCACGCGCCTGACCGGGGCGGACCTGACCGGGGCCATACCCGGACTCGCCGGCATCGGCGCGGGCCTCGACGTGCGCGACGTGGTCGCCGTTCCGAGCGCCGACCTTACGTTTGCCGGGATGCTCGAAGTCATAGCGGCCGCCGAAAGTGCGGTCGCCGAGGGCGCGACCGGTGTAGTGGTCATCCAGGGGACGGACACGCTCGAGGAGACCGCATTCCTCGCCGATCTCGTCTGGCCGCATACGGAACCCTTCGTGGTCACCGGCGCGATGCGAAACCCGAAGTTGGCCGGGCCCGACGGGGCCGCCAACGTACTCGCCGCGGCCCAGGTCGCGGTCGCCGGCGCGGCTCGCGGGCACGGCGCGCTCGTTGTCTTCGCCGATCAGATCCACGCCGCCCGATGGGTACGCAAGACGCACAGCACCAGCGTCGCGACGTTCGCGTCGCCGGACGCCGGGCCGATCGGTCACGTGATCGAGGGCGAGGTACGGATCCTCTCCACTCCGCTCGACCGGGCGCCGCTCGGGTTGCCGGCGAGCCCGATCGACATTGACGAAACGCGCGTCGGCCTCTACACGATCTCGTTCGACGACGACGGTGCGCTGCTCGCCCATATCGCCGGCGCTTACCAGGGACTCGTGGTCGCCGGCTTCGGCGTCGGGCACGTCCCGTCGTGGATCGCACCGGTCTTGGGTGAGCTAGCGGAGCAGATGCCGGTGGTGCTGACGTCGCGGACCGGCGGCGGCTCAGTGCTCGCCGGCACGTACCATGCGGTCGGATCGGAGACGGATCTCGGACGCCGCGGCCTGATCAACGGCGGCCTGCTGCACCCGTACAAGGCGCGCGTACTGCTGCGGCTTCTCCTGGCCGGTGGTTTGCATCGTCACGAGATCGCGCACTCGTTCGCTCTGTATTCCTGAGCGACTCGCTCTGCGGAGCCACACCGGGCGTCCTGAGCAACATTGCCGCGCCAGAATCTGAGCGTGCCTACCAGCGCCGGCCGTGATCTCGCCGTCATGATCCGCCACGGTGGACGATTTCGGCGCCAACAGCGACGCCAATCGTCCATATGAACGGATCATGGCCGCGCCATTCCAGCCACACAGCCGCCGCGCCCAACCAACGCCCCAGACCGACAGCCGCCGCGCCCAACCAACGCCAGGGACCGACAACCGCCGCGCCCAACCAACCCCGAACACGCCAACGGCGCGCCCAGCCGAAGCGGGACGCGCCGTTGACGTTTGCGAGCTACTTAGCCCCGACCACGTTCACGTCGAAGTTCGCCGTGACCTCCGGGTGCAGCTTAAGCTGCACTCGGTAGGTGCCGGTCGACTTGATGTGGCCAGGCAACTCGAGGCGTCGCCGGTCGATCTCCGGGCCACCCGCCGACTTCACGGCGGCGGCGACCTCGGTCGGCGTGATCGAGCCGAACAGACGGCCGCCGTCGCCGGCGCGCGCCTTCAGCGTGATCTGCAGACCCTCGAGCTGCGTCTTGACCTCGTTTGCGTGCCCGAGGTCACGGATCTCACGAGCCGATCGGGCCCGCTTGATGACCGCGATCTGCTTCTCCGCACCCTTGGTCCACGCGATCGCGAAGCCCTCCGGGAGCAGATAGTTACGGCCGTATCCGGGCTTGACGTCAACGACGTCACCGGGCGTGCCGAGCTTTGACACTTCCTGAGTGAGGATGACCTTCACAGCGATCCCCTTCCTCAGCGTGCCGTCGTCGTGTACGGCAGGAGCGCCATTTCGCGCGCGTTCTTCACCGCGCTGGCGATCTGCCGCTGCTGCTGCGAGCTCACTCCCGTGACCCGGCGGGCGCGGATCTTGCCCCGGTCGGAGATGAACTTGCGCAGCAGCGCGACGTCTTTGTAGTCGATGTAGGCGATCCCCTCCTTGTCGAGAGGATTCACCTTCTTCTTCGGTTTGCGCAGGGCCGCAGCCTTCGCCATGTCTCTAACTCCAGATGTGCTTTAGAACGGTGGCTCGTCGTCGAAGTTGCCCCCACCGCTCGAGGACGCAGCGGCCGGCGCGGCGGTCGCCCACGGGTCGTCGGCGGCGAAGCCGCCACCGCCCGAGTTGTTCCCGCCGGACGCACCGTAACCACCGCCGCCGGACCTCGACATCCTCTGCACCTTCGCTGTCGCATAGCGCAGCGAGGGGCCGATCTCGTCGACTTCCAGCTCGATGACGGTGCGCTTCTCGCCTTCCTTCGTCTCGTACGACCGCATGCGCAGCCGTCCAGAGACGATGACCCGGGAGCCCCGTTGCAGCGATTCGGCCACGTTCTCCGCGACCTGACGCCACACGTTGCAGGAGAGGAAGAGCGGCTCGCCGTCCTTCCATTCGCCGGACGCCTTGTCCAAGAACCGCGGCGTCGATGCGATGCGGAACTTGGCCACGGCCGCACCCGACGGGGTGAAGCGCAGCTCAGGGTCGTCGGTCAGGTTCCCGATGACCGTGATGGTGGTGTCCCCTGCCATGTCACTCCTCGACTGTTAACGCCGGAACGGGTTAACTCGCGAAACCCAGGTCACTCCTCGAAACTTCAGCTCTTCGGCACGCTGTCACACTGGTGCGACAGAACGCCGTCGGGCTGATGGGGAGCCGGTGGGCAGCCGTACGGATGCCCGTATCCGCTACTTAGCGGACTTCCGGCCGGATGACCTTGGTGCGCAGCACCGACTCGTTGAGTCGCAGCTGCCGGTCAAGTTCGGCCACCGCCGCAGGCGTCGCCTGCAGATCGATGACGGCGTAGATTCCTTCGGTGTTCTTCAAGATCTCGTACGCGAGGCGCCGGCGGCCCCACACGTCGAGCTTCTCCACCGAGCCACCCGCGGTGCGGATCACGTTCAGATACGTGTCGAGAGACGGGGCGACCGTGCGCTCCTCGAGACTTGGGTCGAGGATCACCATGATCTCGTAATGACGCAAGACTTGCTCACCTCCTCTGGGCTAAGCGGCCACGGTCGGTCCGTGGCAGGAGGTCTGGCGTCGCCTGTGAACTCCACGCCGTGCCAGACACGACGTCGGGAAGACAAGCCCAGCCAGGATACCGGGTTTTGCCAGCGCGGCCCAATCGGTCCGCACCACGGTGAGCTCCATGCGCTTTCACGGGTACGCCCAACCGGACGTCCGCCCGTCCGCGGCCGGGTGCCGGACGGCCGTACTAGCCAATCAGTGATCTGGTGGCGCGTTGAGCAACGATCGCCCGGAGGACCGCGGCGGTCACGCCGCCGACCGAGACGGTCGCGATCAGCGTGAGCAGTCCGCTGGCGCCACGGGGCGCCGGCGTCGCACTGATCGGGTCGCCGAACAGCATCGCGCCGGCCGGTGCCGGGCCGGTCGATTGGCCCGGCAGGTCCGCGTCACCACCATTGCCGGCGCCGGGGACCATCGGCGACCTGCTCGTTGTGGCCGTGGCCCGATGCTTGGGCGTGTGCTTCGTCGGTCCTGGGTGCTTCGGTGTCGGTGTGCGGCTCCGGCCTGGACTCGCCGGCGGCGCCGGCGGCGGAGCTGAGGCGGGCGCACTCGCGCTGGTAGATGCAGACGGTCCGGCGGCCGGCGCGAGGACCGTCACGGTCAGCACATCGTGTACGCCGACGTCCAGCGTGCAGTGCGGCAGCATCTCGATCGAGATGGGTCCGGACGCGGCGGCAAACGTGACCGGGACCATTTCCCCGTCGTCGAGGTCCTGATGACCGGTGCTCGACGTCAACGTAGCGTCGATGCCGAGCTGGTTGACGAAGTCGACCGTCTCGCCGGGACTGACCGTCAGCGTGCGACGGTCCGGCGTCGACGGGCACGAAACGGTTGAATCGGTGATGTCCGGCGTGCCATTAAATGTCACCACCTGATCGGCCGCGTGCGCAGCCGCGGCGAGCCAAAGCGGCGCGGTTGCGACGACGCCTGCCAGCACCAGGACCGACCTGCGTCGCAGCGACAGCGTCATGTGATGGCCTCCTCGAGAACGCCCACTCGCGGCGCCGGCGTCCACCCCGTGCAACGACTCGGTCGCGACACGAGTGACGCGGTGGTACCGGATTGTGCATCAAGGCATTACACTGCGCGACCGCCGCCGTGACGGGTTCGGCTTGACCAGCGCGCATCGAGTGACGGCTTCCTCACCGAGGGTTCGGTGTCACCCCCAGGGCGTACGGTCGATGCATGCGTATAGGTGCCCACGTCGACTCGGCCGACCCGATCGCCGAGGCGACCGCCCGCGATGCCGACGTCGTCCAGTTCTTCCTGACCGACCCGCAGGGCTACGACAGTCCCGTGCCGCGGCCAGACGCCGACACGCTTCGGGCGGCCGAGGTCGACATCTACGTCCACGCGCCGTATCTAATTAACGTCGCGACGCTGAACAACCGCATTCGCATCCCGAGCCGGAAGCTGCTCGCCTCACATGCCGAGGGAGCGGCCGCCCTCGGCGCGAAGGGCCTGATCGTGCACGGCGGGTTCGTCGGCAAGGGCAACGATCCGGCGGCCGGGTTCGCCAACTGGCGCAAGGTCTTCAGTACGGCGGCGGAGTCCGGCGGTTTCCCGCTGCCGATCCTGATCGAGAACACCGCCGGCGGCGACAACGCGTGCGCCCGTCGCCTCGACGAAATCGCCCGGTTGTGGGACGAGGTCGGTGAGTTCGGAGCCGGATTCTGTTTGGACACCTGTCATGCCCACGCCGGCGGCGAAGAGTTGGTCGATCTCGTTGACCGGGTCAAGGCGATCACCGGCCGGATCGACCTCGTCCATGCGAACGACTCGAAGGACACCTTCGACTCCGGCCGCGACCGGCACGACAACTTCGGCCACGGCAAAATCGATCCCAAGTTGATCAGCGCGGTGGTGCGGGCGGCGAACGCACCCGTCGTGGTCGAAACTCCGGGCGGCGCTGACGGGCAGCGCGCGGACATCGCCATGCTGCGCGAGCATCTGGGCTGACGGGCGCGCGGCTCGGCCCGAGCATCCGGGCTGACGGGCGCGCGGCTCGGCCCGGGCAGAACCCGCCCGTCTGACCTCACGCCCGCCGCCGGCGGAAGGGATCAGGCCGTCGGATAGAACGCGAACTCGTCCGCCGGTTCCCGATCCGGGGCGTCGTTGAACACCCCGCCGTCCGGATCGTCGCCATAGGTCTGCCGGACGACGTCGTGTTCCGGTCGCATGATGTCGCGCACGATGAAGCCACACATCACGCACACCGTGATGAGTCGCAGCAGCGCGGCGATGATGAACACGCCCTCGGGGAAGATCGGCTTGCCCGACGCGCGCATCAGCTCGCCGCTGAACGCGAAGAAGTAGCAGACCTCGGCGAGTTGCCAGGCGACGAATGCTCCCCACCGCGGCCGGGCCAGCAGCGCCAGTGGCAGCAGCCACAGGACGTACTGCTGAGACCACACCTTCGAGAAGATCAAGAAGGCCGCCACGATCAGGAAGGCAATCTGGCCGAGGCGCGGGCGGCGCGGTGCGTAATGCACCAACATCCCGATCGCCACCACGGCCAGCCCGAACAGCAAATAGCTGACGATGTCGACGGCGTTGATGTGCTGGCTCATCCAACGGAATCCGGGAATGCCGACGCCCGTGCCGAATACGTGCGGCACGTTCGTGCCGATGTACCAGGATGTGCCCCAGTCAACCGCGCGGGTGGCGTTGAGCCGGAAGAACTGACTCCAGTTATGGGGGTAGAGCAAGATGAACGGCAGGTTCACGGCGACCCAGACGAGCAGCGCGACCCCTGAGGTATAAATGGCGTCCCCGAGTCGCCGAGCACGCCAGCCCAGCAGTAACAACGCGATGAGCAGGAACGCCGGCCACAGTTTCGCCGCCGTACCGAGAGCTATCAGTGCGGCCGCCAGCGTCGGCCGTCTTCGCGACCACGCCAGCAGACCGAAGACCGCGAACGCTACGGCCAAGAGATCCCAGTTCACCGTGGCCGTCAGCAGCAGCGCGGGCGATGCCGCGAACATCGCGGCATCCCAAGGTCGTTTTCGCCGCAGAAGGAGGAGGGCGAGGACGGACGCGACCGCACACGCGCCCAGGGCTAACGCGGTGAGGTTGTAATACCACTCGTACGGATTCGTGCCGGGATTCGCATTGGTATAGGCGTGTACGGGGAGGCCGATGAGACCCATGAACGCGCCGGTGAGCACCGGATACTCGACCGGCGACTGGACGTATGGGATCTTGCCTTGGGACAGGCCCTCGCTGTTGTAGAGCGCGACCACGTCGGTATAGCAGGCGTGCCGATACTGGCTGAGATTGACCCAGTCGCCATTGCTGCAGTCTGACTTCTCGGCCCAATGCAGCATGAGCGTGAAGCACGTGAGCGCGATGACGATACGTGCGACCACCCAAAAGCGCCGGCGGCGGGCCGCGTGGACGCCGAGCGGGCCGCCGATCGACTCGGACACGCCGCGGACGAAGTTGTCGTCCCACGTCGGCACGTCGATGCGCACCCCACGGCCGGCGCCACCGGGCCCGTCAGCGCGCTGGCTGCCGTCGACGCGGCGGCCGTCCGCGGGCACAGGGTCGGAAGTCGTCACCGCTACATCCTGCCGCTACCGGCAATCCCGCCCAAGCCCGGTCGGCCGACCAGGGCGATGGTCGCGCCGACCAGCGAGCGCGATTTGCGCCGGCGTGGGATCAGCCACCGCCGGGGCCGCCTCCGCCGCCCTTCTGGCTCGGCGATGGGGTTGGCCTTCCGCTGGGCGGTTGCGTCGGTGGCGGGGTGGGACCGCCGCCGCCTCCACCGCCGCCGCCTCCGCCACCGCCGCCGCCTCCACCGCCGCCGCCTCCACCGCCAGGCGGCAGAGCGGCGGGAAGTTGCACGGGTTCTGCGTCGGTGGCGGTGGCGGTGCCGGGGACGATGTCTCGCCGAGTTCCGGATCCCCGGTGTTCTGGAGACCCTCGAACTGCTGGTTCGGGTACGGACGGCCGCCAGGGCCGTTGTTCAGGTACGCATTCATGTACGCGGCCCAGACCGCGGCCGGCACGGTCGCGCCACCGATTGTGTGGCCACGCTGGTCCACGACGGCCATCGGCGCACCGGTGAAGCCGACCCACACGGAGGTCGCTATCGCTCCATTCTTCGGGTCGCCGCCAGCGGTGTATCCGTTGAAGAAGCCGCTCGAGTTTTGGCCCGGCTTGGCGTTCTTGCCGTCGTACTCCCAGGTGCCGGTCTTGACCGCGGCTTCGCGATGGCCGTCGAGCTTGTTGTCGTTCTCGTCGCTGTTCTTGTAGACCTGTTGCATCGCCCACTGCTCGTCGTTGGCCATCTCGTGCGTGTATCCGGGGACCGGGGTGACGTGCACGGCGGTCTGGTAGACCTTGTGCGCGTCGCTGCCGTAGCCCTGGTTCACGTAATTCACGAAATGCTCGTCGGCGCGTACGCCGTTGTTCGCGAACGTGGCCATGACGTTCGCCATGTCCTGCACGGTGACGTTGTAGGCGCCGAAGCTGACGTCCGCTCCGAGGCAATGGGGCCAGATCTCGTTACCGTTGGAACCGTTGAGCGGTAGGCGCTTGCCGCCGCACGGAGCACCGGCCCAGACCTGCTTGATGCCGAGGTCGTACGCCATGTCGAGCACCTTGGCCGGTGACATTCCGGCCTTCTTGTCCTCACCGACGGCGTAGTAGACGGTGTTGAGCGACTCTTGCAACGCCTTTCCACAGCGTGCACACATGCGCCGCGCCCGGGCATGCCTCGGTCGCGCCGGCGTTCTTCACCGGTTTGATCCGGTCGGCGAACTTGCGCGTGTGCGGGCCGTACCAGTAGGAGTTCAGCGAGATGCCCTGCCGGAGCGCGGTGGCCAGCGTGACGGTCTTGAACGACGAACCCGGCGTGACCGATTCGTTGGTCAGCTTCCCGTCGCCGAAGACCGGGTCGTTGTAGATGCCGGCGAAGTCGATGTTCGAGCCGTTCGCGCCGCCGTAGTAGGCGACCACCGCGCCGGTGCCCGGTTGGACGGAGACGAGTGCGGCGCCTTCACCCTTCTTCATGCCGTACATCGGAGTGTCCTTGATCTTGCCGCTCGCGGCCTTCTCCGCGGCCGCCTGGGCGCTCTTGCTGATCGTGGTGACGATCTGGTAGCCGCCGTACTTGAGGCTGTTCGGCCCGGTGGTCGGGAAGTAGAGCGAGCCGTCGGCCTTCTTCGCGTGACTGAGCTCGTCCATCACGTGGTGGACGATGTAGCCCTCCGGCGACGCGAGCGCGTTGGCGGCGTGGTTGTCCTGCTCCTTGATGGAGTTCGTCGGGTAGGTGAGCTGCGCGATCGCTGCCGCGTCGGCGTAGCCCGGTCGGGGCGCCACTCGAGGCAACTGCGATTTGACGTAGTTGAAGCGGTCGATCGCGGTCTGACATGGCCCCTTGCCGCCGGCGCCACAGTTCGGGTCGTAGATGCCGCCGTTCGGGTTCTTGATCATGCCGGCGAGCACCATCGCCTGGTTCAGCTTGAGGCTCGACGCAGGGACGTTGAAGTACGCCTCCGACGCCGCCTGAATGCCGTACGCGCCGCGGCCAAACGGGACGATGTTCAGATAGTTGTCGAGGATCTGGTCCTTCGACATCTGCTTGGTCATCTTCATCGCGATGGCGATCTCTTTGATCTTGCGCGAGTACGACGCCGGATACGTGAGCCCGGCGACCGCACGGGCGTACTGCTGCGTGATCGTCGAGGCGCCTTGCGTGTCGCCACCCGTGACGTTGTTGACGAACGCCCGGACGATGCCCTTGAAGTCGACGCCCTCGTTCGTGTAGAACGTCGCGTCCTCGGCCGCCGTGACCGCCTGCTTGACGACCGGCGGGATCTGGTTGTCCTGCAGGATCTGGCGGTTCTGCTCACCGAGCTGGGCCATCACGGTCTTGCCGTCGGAGTAGTAGATCGTCGTCGACTGCTGCAGCGGCACGTCCGCGGGCAGCGTGATCGACGCGGTGTAATACACGCCGGTGATGACGCCGATGCCGGTCAACATGATCAGCACAGCGAGCGAGGCGATGATCCGCCGGCGTCGGCGCTTCTTCTTGTTGATCGGCGCCTTGCCCGCCGGTCCACCGGGACCGGTCCCAGCCGGGCCACCTGGACCGCCCGGTGCGCCGGGTCCGGCGGGCGCGTTCGGGTCCGCCGGGGCCAGGACCGCGGCGCGGCCAACGGTCGCACGCCCATTTGACGGTGGTACGGACGCTCGCCCGGCCGCCGACGGATCCGGGACTCCGTCGGCGCCGAACGGGTCGAAGCCCTCGGACATTCCCGGCGCCGCGGCCTCGAAGTCGGCCGGCCGTACGCTCGCGCGTCCGACCGTCGCGCGTCCGCCGGCGGCCGGCGGACTCACCGATGCGACCGGAACCGACGCCGAACCGACCGACGCTGAACCGACCGACGCTGAACCCGCCGCTGCCGCTGGCACGGACACCGCACCCACGGACGCCGGAGGCCACCGAGGCCGATCCGACCGAGGCGCGACCGCCGGCTCGTGGGCCCGGCGGCGACATCGGTCCGTCGCCGGGACGCCGATGTGGCGGGCCGACGTGGCCCTGGCTCGCCGAGCCTGGGCGGCCTCGACCGTCGTATCCACGCGGGTCGCCGGAGGGGTACCCGCCGTCGGGCGGGTACGCGCTCCGCGGCGGCGCGTACGGGTCATCGTCGTCGTACGAAGTCATTTGTCACCTTGCCGGTCGGGGGCCGCGCTGTAGTCAGTCGCCACCGGGATCGCCTATGTCAAACGCCGCTGGTCGCCCCGGGATACGTCACCTCGGGTCACCGCGACGACGGCCGCGCGACCCGGTTGGCTCGGCGCCGGGGGACGGCGCCGGTGACGTGCCTCGAGACGACGTTCCGGTTGGCGGGGGTGCCGCCCGGTGTGACGCCGTTGCCGGAGCCGAGGACGCCGCGGCGGCTGCCGCGTCTTCATCGGCATCCGCTAAACCATCCCGACCCAGCACGTACTGCTCCACGAGGTGGTTCCACCCACAACCACGGCAGACCTCGACAACGTAGACAGTGAACTCACGCAGCGTCATTGCCAGTGAAGGCAACTCCGCCTGGGAACGCGCTTGTCCAGCCGACGTCTTGAGCTCGTCGCCGTAGATGTAGTTGACGTGGGTGAGATTCTCCCGCCGGCAGATCGGGCACCGGTCCTCGGTCTGGTCGCCGTGGAAACGAGCTGCGCTCTTCAGGTACGGCGAGGCATCGCACACCTCGTACGTACCGACTCGGTTGGAGTACACCTCACGCAGCAGAGCCCGCCGTTGGAGCGAGTAGTCGACAGACTGCCGCTGCGTTCGCATGGCCAAGAGGGTACGCGGTCAATGCCCGTACGGCGACTTCGGTCACCGTCGGTGATCGAGGTCTCCCACGCTGTGGATTGCGCTGGAGTATCGTTTCGTTCTACCGTAGCGATGTATCGCCGCGATACATCGGGGCAACAACAGCAGTTGAACAGCGCGGTGTACGCAGACCAACGGGAACAACCTGGGGGGAGGAGGCCGCATGCTCGAGCTTGCCATTCTCGGCCTCCTGCACGAGTCCCCGATGCACGGATACGAGCTGCGTAAGCAGTTGAACGCCAAGCTCGGCGCCATCCGCGCGGCGATCTCCTACGGCTCGCTCTACCCGACCCTGCGCCGGTTGCAGACCGACGGCTGGATCACCGAGGAGCCGGGGGCCGAGAGTTCCGATCCGGGCGTCCCGCCGCTGACCACCCGCCGTGGTCGCGTCGTTTACAAGATCACCGCCGAGGGCAAGGAGCGCTTCCAGACGCTGCTGGCCGAGCTGGGCCCGGAGACGTTCGAAGACCTCGGATTCGGCGTGCACTTCGCCTTCTTCGCCCGCACCGACGCCGACACGCGTCTACGCATCCTGGAGGGTCGTCGGCGCCGGATCGAGGAACGACGGGAAGGCATGCGGCAGTCACTCAGCCGCGCTGCCGAACGCTTGGACGCGTACACCCTGGAATTGCAGAGACATGGACTGGACGCCTGTGAGCGCGAAGTCCGCTGGCTGGAGGAGCTCATCGCCACCGAGCGCTCCGGCCGCCAGCCCGGCGACGGGCAGCCGCCCGGCCAGCCGGGCCGGTCGCCCGCCGATACCGGGCATCAACCCGGCTGATCCGGGTCGCCGGCCGGACACCCATACCTCCGACCGACGTGATTCGCAATATCCCGCTTCCGGACACGCCGGAGCGGCCGTGATGATTGAAGGAGGCACTGCGATGGGCTCCGTTCGCGTTGCCATCGTCGGTGTCGGTAACTGCGCCTCGTCCCTTATCCAGGGCGTGGAGTACTACCGCAACGCCGATCCCAACTCGCGCGTACCGGGTCTCATGCACGTCACCTTCGGCGACTACCACGTCTCCGACGTGGAGTTCGTCGCGGCGTTCGACGTGGACGCCAAGAAGGTGGGGCATGACCTGGCCGAGGCGATTTTTGCCAGCGAGAACAACACGATCAAGCTCTGCGACGTCCCGCCGACCGGGGTAAATGTCCAGCGCGGCCCGACGCTCGACGGTCTGGGCCAGTACTACAAGGAAATGGTCGACGAGTCGCGACGACACGGTCGTCGACGTCGTCGACGCGCTCCGCGAGGCGAACGTCGACGTCGTCGTGTCGTACCTGCCGGTCGGCTCCGAACAGGCCGACAAGTTCTACGCGCAGGCCGCGATCGACGCCGGCTGCGGCTTCGTCAACGCGCTGCCGGTCTTCATCGCCTCCGACCCGGTCTGGGCCAAAAAGTTCGAGGACGCAGGCCTGCCGATCGTCGGCGACGACATCAAGTCGCAGGTCGGTGCCACGATCGTCCACCGGGCGCTGGCGAAGCTCTTCGAGGACCGCGGTGTCGAGCTGCTGCGCACGTACCAGCTCAACTTCGGCGGCAACATGGACTTCATGAACATGTTGGAGCGCACCCGCCTCGTCTCGAAGAAGATCTCGAAGACCCAGTCGGTCACCTCGCAGATCCCGCACGAGATGGCCCGCAGCGACGTGCACATCGGCCCGTCGGACCACGTGCCGTGGCTCGACGACCGCAAGTGGGCGTACATCCGCATGGAGGGTCGCGCGTTCGGCGACGTACCGCTGAATGCCGAACTCAAGCTCGAGGTGCACGACTCGCCGAACTCGGCGGGCGTCATCATCGACGCGCTCCGCGCGTGCAAGATCGCGATGGACCGCAAGATCGCCGGACCGATCCTGTCCGCGTCGAGTTACTTCATGAAGTCGCCGCCGGTGCAGTACGCCGACCACGACGCGCACGCCTCCGTCGAGGCGTTCATCAAGGGCGAGATCGAGCGCTAAGCGTTCGTCCTCGTTTCGACACCAAAGGGCACCTCCGCTGGCCGGGCGGAGGTGCCCTTGTCATGTCTTGGCTATTGGAAGTCCCGCTCGACCCGCACCCGTGCCTCCAACTGGAGCAGGAAACGTTTGCGGTCCAGACCGCCGCCAAAGCCGACGAGTTTGCCGCCCGCCCCGACGACGCGATGACACGGCACGATGATCGGGACCGGGTTGCGGTTGCAGGCCACACCGACGGCGCGGGCCGCGTCCTTGTCGCCCACCGTCTTGGCGATGTCGCCGTACGTCGCCATGTCCGCGTAGCCGATCTCCGCGATCGCCTTCCACACCGCTTGCTCGAAATCAGACCCCCCGGGTACGGCGAGCGGCAGGTCGAAGTCGGTCAGATCGCCGGTGAAGTACGCATCGAACTGCTCCCGGGCCCGTTCGAGCACGGCGCCGGGGCTCGTCGCAATCGGATGCCGGCCGACACCGCCGAAGTGGACCGCGGTGATCTCACCGGCATCGGCGGCGACGCCGAGGTCACCGATCGGGGACGGTACGGATATCCAGGCTGCGTGACGTTCCATGCCAACAAGTCTGCCGCCGACCTCCGACAGTCTGCTGGCGGCTTTCGGACATCGCGATAGTCGCTGCGGTCGCTGCGGTCGCTGCGGCGCCCATGATCCGCCAGCGTGGACGATTCGGGTCGCTACAACGACTCGCTAGACGACACAAATCGTCCGCACTCGTGGATCTAGCCGCGCCGACACCGCGACCGCCTCAGATGGTGCGGACGACGCCCGAGGCGATCGTCGTGACGGCGCGGCGGTCGCGGCGGCGGCGGGGGCGGCGGGCGGCGGCGCCGCCGGGGCGGCCATGATCCGCCAGCATGGACGATCGCGGTCGCTACAACGACTCAAATCGTCCGCGCTGGTGGATCTTGCTCGGTCAGCGAGCGGCCGGCGGGCAGACGGCCGGAACGTGCTTGGCAGCGGTCCGGTGCTATCGGCAGCTATCGGCGGCGGAGGTCGGTGACGACCTCGGTGATGGGCCGGGTGTCGTCGACAACGTCTTCGGGCTCACCCTGCGCGAGTGGGTCTGCGCGATGTCGGCGTAGACGTTCGCGAACGCCTCGAAGAGGTCGCCGCTGAGGCCGGCCGCTCGCTGTGTCGCGGCGATCTCGTGCATCTCACCGACGTACCGCCGTGATTTGGTGGCGGCGCTGCCCACCTCGGTAGCGCTGGCGAGCCGATCACCCAGCTCACCGACGACGATGTCCAGTACGCCGTAGTGGTCGGCCGACCGCAACGCCTGGGTGACGATGGCGGCGATGCCCTTACGGACCGAAGCCGTGCTCATCTTGACCGCGCTCGCTTGGCCGATCGGCCCGTCGATCACGATCGGCCGCACGTCCTGCCAGTTCAGCGCCGCGATCTCGGGAGCGCGCGGGCCAGACAGGAAGATGCGGGCGCCCGGCCGTATCGTCGGCGGCGCGCCGGTGATCGTCCCGTCGACGAGGTCCAGACCGGACTTACGCAGTGCCTCGACGGCCGCCAGGACGGTCGTCGGGGAGATCGCGTTCAAATCCGCGATCAGCGGCCGCTACCGGGCCGATCTCGCGGCCGCTGCGATGTCGTCGGCCGCGTCGATCGCCGCGTCGGGCGGCGTCACCACGAGCACCGATCGCGGCGGTGACTACGTCGGCCGCAGGTCCGGCACGACGCCGATCCCGCGTCGTTCGACCAGTCGCCGCGTCCGCGCCGACCGCCCGGCGACGTCGTGGCGACCTCGTGGCCGCCGCGCAGCAGCGAGACGGCGAGCCCGAGCCCATGTGCCCCGCACCGACCAGTCCAATCACGGTCGGCAGTCTAGCTGCGACCGTCCGCTCAGCCGGCGTCGTGGAGGTGATGAACCGGATCGTGGATGAGATAGCGAGCAAACGACTCGACCGTGAACCGCGCGCCGTCGGTACGGTTGCCGGTCCGCCCCCACCGATCACCGTCTACGGCGTCGAAGCCGTCGGCGAGCTTGCCCCCGGCCTCCCCAAGTTCGCCCGCGACGACCACCGGGTCCCGCTCGGCGTAGCGCTCCTCGACCGCGGTCGCGTCCTGGTCCCAGTTCTCGTAGAGCGGGTCGTCGAGCGTCAACATCAAGTCCAGCCGTACGGCGAACACCCGGAACACGTCCCGCACGTGGCGCCGTACTCGAGCGGTGACCAGACATCCGGCCGTGGCCGCTCCCGTACGTCCGGCCGGGTGAGCAACAACTCCCGCCAAGCGGCCGCGTTGGCTCGGATCATCGCGCCGACGTCCTCGCGCGCGAACGTTTGGCTGTCGAATCCACACTCGGGGCACGGCTTGCCGAGCACCCACGTCCAGTCCTTGGTGTCCGAAATGATCGTCACCGGGTCAATCTACCGACCCCCGCCACGCGCGCGGAGCGCCGCGCCCGAGCACAACCGCCCTGGCTGCGCCGTACGCTGGCCGGGTGCCACCCGTCGACCCCTTCCACCGACACGTCCGAGCGCTCGCCCATCTGAGCGGCTTCCGCCGGCTACTCACCGTACGGCTTACCAGCCAGTACGGTGACGGCCTGTTCCAGGCCGCCCTGGCCGGTTCGGTGCTGTTCAATCCGGCCCAGGAGACGAACTCGGTCAAAATCGCGGTGGGCTTCGCGGTGCTGCTCATCCCGTATTCGATCCTCGGGCCGTACGTCGGCGTCTTCCTTGACCGGTGGAGCCGGCGGGACATCATCTACCTCGCCAACCTCGTTCGCGGAGCGCTGGCGGTCGTCGCGGCCGCCCTGATCGCGATCGGCGGTCTGAGCCTCGAGTTCTTCGTCTGCGCATTGTTGATCACCGCGATCAACCGGTTCTTCCTGGCCGGCCTGTCCGCCGCCGCGCCGCACGTCGTGCCGGAGCCGCTACTCGTGACGAACAACGCGGTCGCCTCCACGCTCGGCACGGTCGCCTACTCGCTCGGGCTCGGCACGACGGCTGTGATCCTGCACACGGCCTTGACACAGACAATCACGGGTACGCCGCGCTCGCCGGCGCGGGCGCCGCCTGTTACCTGGCCGCCTCCACGTTGGCCCACAGATCGTTCGCCCGGATGGAACTCGGCCCCGACGTCGCCGTACCTCGTACGGTGTCGATCCCGCGGGAGATAGCGGCGGCGGCCCGAGGCATGGTGGCCGGCGCCCGTCACCTCGTCGACCGGCCGCCCGTCGCATACGCGATGGCGGTCCAGGCACTGTGCCGCACGTTGTTCGGCGTCCTGACGCTCGCGATCCTGCTGCTCTACTCGCATTACTTCTACTCGAGCTACTCGTCGGCGATCGGCGGCCTCGGGCAGATCGTCGTGGTCGGCAGCATCGGCGCGATCGCGGCCGCGTTCATCACGCCGTACGCGACGCGACACCTCGGCGGCCGGGGCTGGGTGTTCGCGATGACGTTGCTGATCGCTTTCACGCTGCCGCCGCTCGCGCTGCCGTTCGTGCCGGCGCTGCTTGTGCTGTCCACGTTCCTCGGCAACATCTCGTCGCAGGGCATCAAGATCGTCGTGGACACGAACGTCCAGGTGCACTGTGACGAAGACTTCCACGGCCGCGTGTTCAGCCTGGAAGACACGCTGTTCAACTTCATGTTCGTCGTCGGGCTGTTCATCGGCGCGCTCACGCTGCCGGACAACGGCCACTCGGTCGGTGCCGTCGTCGCCGTCTCCGCGGGCTATCTGGTGCTGGCGGTGTCGTACGCGTGGCTGACCCGACGCCAGCCGCCGCTGGAGGCGCGCCGGCCGCGAAGGTTATCGCGTCGTCCGCCGCGTGACCAGCCGATCATCGCTGGGCCGCGGCGTCGAGCGCGGCCTGCAACGACTGGGCATAGGCATAACTCGTGTACGTCGCTCCCGACACCACGTCAACGTCGGCGCTCTGCGCCTGCAGCACCTCCCGGTGTAGCAGTGGCGTCGCTAATCGTTGATCTCCGTCGAGCGGCCGCGATCGTTCGGGACCTGCAGGATCGTCACATCCACGATCCGTGTGCCAGCGGCGTGCAGACGCACCTGGATCGGGCCGAACGGCGTCGAGATCACCGAACCGTCCGCTGTGTACGTGCCGCTCGGCAACGTCGCCCGGCCTGTCTTGACCGGCGGGCCGCCACTGCCCTCGCCGCTGCCCTGGCCACTACCCTCACCACCGGCCGGGTTGTCGCCAGTGGTGCCGCCCGCCTGCGTACCCGCGGGGCCTTGGGTGCCCTTGAAACCGATCAGTATCAGCGCGGCGACGGCGCTGCCGGCGACGCGACGGATCGAGGCGTTCATAGCTCGAACTGATCCACGTGAATCTGGCGAGCCGGCACGTCCAGCTCGGCGAGCGTGCGCACGACCAGGTCGCCGAGGCCTTGCGGGCCGCACACGTAGACATCGCGATCGCGAATGTCGGCCACCAGCTCTAGCAGGCCGGCCGGCGTGAACACGTGGGCCGGATCGGGGTCGTCGCGCCGGCCGAGGACGTACCAGACCTGCATGCCACGCTCGACCGCGAGCCGGTCGAGCTCGGTCTTGAAAATCAGATCTTCGAGGGTACGGGCTCGACACAGCACCACCGTCCCCGGCGGAAACGTCTCCATCAAGGCCCGGATCGGCGCGATGCCGCTGCCGGCCCCGATCAACAACGCCGCTGGCCGGTACGCCTGGCCGGCGGTGAACTCCCCGGTCGGCGCCTCGATCCACACCCGTGTGCCCGGCGTCAGTGCGGCCATCGTTCGCGATTGGTCGCCGACCGCCTTGACCGTAAGTCGGAGCGCGTCGGGTCTAGGCCCGGCCGACAGCGAGTGCGCCGGGTTCCCCGGGTTCGCCGTACGTGCGTTCGTGCGGTAACCGGTCGCCGCTCGACCTGGTCGGAAGTTTCGGGCTGGTCCGGCCACTCGTCCGGCCACGCCGTACTGCTCGGCGCGCTCACGGATCCACTGTCGCGTACGAACCTCGGACTCAGCCGCTGCCGTCCTTACCAATCCGTGACATTTCCGCGCCGCGTCCCGTGCTGCACCACCCGATGATCCACCGCCATGGACGATCCGCGTCGTTGCAGCGGCCGTAATCGTCCACCGCGGTGGATCTTCAATGGGAGCGGCGGGCCGGGCCGTAGGCGCGGGTCAGCCCGTCGTGAGCCCCAGCCGTCGGCGCGGGTTCTGGCCGTGGGCCTCGGCCGTCGCGGGTTGTCGGCGCGGGTTCGGCTCGTCGTATTTCCCGGCCGTCGGCGCGGGTTCGGCTCGTCGTATTTCCCGGCCGTCGGCGCGGGTTCGGCCCGTCGCGGGCCAAGGCCGTCGCGGGTTGTCGGCGGTGGTTCGCCTCGTCCCAGGCCCGGGCCGTCGGCGCGGGTTCGGCCGTCGGCCCCGGCCATCGCGGGTTGTCGGCGCGGCTTCAGCCCGTCGTCGGCCGGCTGGGTACGGAAACGGGCTCGGCCTTGGCACGGACACGGCCGATCGCGCGGGCCTGATCCGGCGCCGACCCTTGTGCACATGCACCCTCGCGATGCACAGCAGGGGTCGCGGCGATCAACGAGATCGGGACACTGCCGACGTGTCAACGATGCCAACGGACAACGCCGACGACCTCGACTGGGTTCTGTTCCGGCAGGACAGCGTGATCAGCCGCCGGCAAGCACTGCGATTCATGTCTGTGTCGAGCCTTCGACATCGGGTGTCCGCCGGCCGCTGGTCGCTCCCTCATCGCGGCGTCTATGTTGCGCACAACGCCACCCTGAGCTCCGGCCAGCGCACGTGGGTGGGAGCCTTCGCCGCCGGAAACGGCCGAGCGGCACCCCTCGCCGGCGCTACCGCTCTCGCCTCGTTCGGCCTGTGCGGCTATGAGTCGAGTCGCGTGCACGTTTACGTTCCGCCGCGGCTTCGACCACGAAGCTTGCCGCGCTATGTCGTCGTCCACCGTTCGCGGCTACCGCGACCGGATCTGAGCCGTGGGTTTCCACCTCGGACGATGCCGGCCCGCTCGGTCATCGATGCCGCCCAGTGGGCCGCGTCCGACGATCGTGCCCGAGCGATTATCACGGCGGCGTTCCAACAGCGGCTCGTCGATCACGCAGCGATGATGCTGGCACTGAGCCGGCTGGCCCGCGTCGGCCGCCGGACGCTGATCACATCGACGGTCCATGACGCGGCCGGCGGCTCCGAGTCGATCGCGGAGCACGACTTCCTTGTCCTGTGCCGTCGCGGCCGCCTACCCGAGCCGACCCGGCAGGTCGTGACAACCGATGCGGCCGGCCACCGGCGGTATCGCGACGCGTATTTCGAGGAGTTCGCCGTACACGTCGAGATCGACGGCGGCCAACACACCGAGGTCCGGGAGTGGTGGGCGGACATGCAGCGGCAGAACGCGATGGGCATCAGTGGTGATCGGGTGCTCCGATTTCCGGCCTGGGCACTCCGCAACGACCCGGATCGCGTGCTCGAACAGGTTCGCGCGGCCTTGATCGCCGGCGGCTGGCGGGGTGATCCACCACGGTGGACGATTCGGGCCGCTGCAACGACGCCGATCGTCCACCGTGGTGGATCACACAGAGCACGCGATCGCTAAGGCGACGCGGAAGGCCGGTCGATCCCGCGCTCGTCGGCCCACGCGTACAACGCCGCCTCGGCCTCGTCCCGAGACAGCGGTCCCCGATCGAGCCGCAACTCCTTGAGGAACTGCCACGCTTCGCCGACCAACGGGCCGGGCTTCAGCCCCAACAGGGCCATGATGGCGTTGCCGTCCAGGTCCGGGCGTACGCGGGCGAGGTCCTCCTCGGCGGCGATCCGGTCGATCCGCTCTTCGAGCGCGCTGTAGTCGTCCGCCAACTTGTCTGCCTTGCGCCGGTTGCGCGTGGTGCAGTCGGAGCGCGTCAACTTATGCAGCCGGGGCAGAAGATCGCCGGCGTCAGTGACGTAGCGACGGACCGCCGAGTCGGTCCACTCGCCCTGTCCGTACCCGTAAAAGCGCAGGTGCAGCGCGACAAGCGCACCGACCTCGGACACGACGTCCTTCGAGAACCGCAGCGCTCGCAGCCGGGCCTTCGCCATCCGCGCGCCGACGATCTCATGGTGGTGGAACGACACGCGGCCGTCCGGCCCGATCGCCTTCGTCGCCGGCTTGCCGATGTCGTGGAGGAGCGCGGCGAGCCGCAACACGAGATCCGGCCCGGCCTCCTCCAGATTGATCGCGTTGCGGACCACCGTCAGCGTGTGCTCGTAGACGTCCTTGTGCTGCGCGTGTTCGTCGATTTCCAGCTTGAGGCCGGACAACTCGGGCAGGAACACCTCGGCGAGCCCGGTGTCAACGAGCAACCGCAGCCCGGTGACCGGGTCGCCGGCCACCATCAGCTTCGCGAACTCGTCCTTGATCCGCTCCGCCGTGATCCGCCCGAGGTCGGCTGACATCGCGGTCATCGCGGCGCGTACGTCGTCTGCGACGGCGAAGCCCAACCGGGCCGCGAACCGGGCGGCCCGCAGCATGCGCAGCGGATCGTCGGCGAAGCTCGACTCGGCCGTGCCGGGCGTACGGATAACCCGAGCCGCCAGGTCCTCACGGCCGCCGTAGGGGTCACTGAACTCGTGCCCCGGCACCGACAGCGCCATGGCGTTGATCGTGAAGTCGCGGCGGCGGAGATCGTCGGCGAGGTTGTCGCCGTACGCGACGGTCGGGTTGCGGCTGACCCTGTCGTACGACTCGGCCCGGAACGTGGTGATTTCCAGCCGGAGTCCCCGCCGGGCCGCGCCGATCGTGCCGAACTCCTGCCCGGTGGTCCAGATCCTGTCGGCCCAACCCGACAGGATCTCGAGCGTCTGTTCGGGGCGGGCGTCGGTGGCGAAGTCAAGATCGTCGCCGAGTTGCCCGAGGAGGGCATCCCGCACCGAACCTCCGACCAGGTGCAACTCGAAGCCGGCGGCGGCGAATCGCGTGCCGATCTCGTCGGCGACCGGCCAGACTCGGATGAGTTCGGCGACGGCGCGACGCTGAGCGGCGGTCAGAGCGTGTGCGGCCGGTTCGGCCCGTGGTGTCTCGGACATAGCGTCGGCCAGCGTATCGGGCACGGGACGGCAAGCGCCTCGCGGCCACGCTACGCATCGGCGATGACAGGCGCCTCGCGGCCACGCTACGCATCGGCGATGACAGGCGCCTCGCGGCCACGCTACGCATCGGCGACGACAGGCGCCGCGTCAGTAGCGGGTACGCCGCCGACGCGCGTGCGACCGCGCGCGGCCGCCACCACGCCACCGCCCGTAGGCGCGCTCACCCGGTCGACGTACGCCCGGATATGAAAGTGTGTCGACCAGCGCAACGGCTGCTCAGTGGCCGCCACGACCGTGCCGATACCGGTTAAGGTCGGCGCATGGCATCGACGGACCGGCGGAGGGACCGCGACCGGTATGACCCGGACGCGACCATGATGCTGCCGATCGTGCCGCACGATGGGCCGGGCCGGGCCGACGTCACGATGGTGATTCCCGTGTTCGGGCGCACCGGAGATTTGACCTACCAGCTGTACACCGAGGACCGGACGCAGGTCCTGCCGCCGGTCTATCCGCCCACCGATCCGAACCAGCCGTTCGGCAACGGTCAGCCGGGCTGGCCGGGTCGGCCGACGCGCGCGATCGGTGTCGCGTCTCCGGTCGTCATCCCCGGCGCACCGGGCGCGCCACCTGGGCCGCCGACCACGCCAGGCGCGCCCCGGCGCCGCTGCCCGATGAGCAACCGTCGATCGCCCACAGCAGCGCCGTCATGGCCGCCGGCAGCATGGTGAGTCGCGTCACTGGCCTGATGCGTACGGTCGTTCTCGGCGCCGCGATCGGCGCGGCCACGGTCGGCAACGCCTACAACCTGTCCAACACGCTGCCGAACATGGTCTACGAGCTGCTGCTCGGCGGCGTGCTATCCAGCGTCGTTGTGCCGCTGCTGATGAAGGCACGCACGCAGGACCGCGACCGGGGCGAGGCCTACACCCAGCGGCTGCTCACCCTGGCGACGATCTTCCTGGCCGGCGCGACCGTGCTCGCGGTGGCCGCGGCCCCTCTGCTCACGCAGCTCGTCGCCGCCTCATTCATCCGGCCGCCGACAAGCACCTGATCACCTCGCTGTCCTACCTGATCCTGCCGGAGATCTTCTTCTACGGCATCGCGGCGTTGCTCGCCGGCGTGCTCAACACGCGCGGGCATTTCATGGCGCCGATGTGGTCGCCGATCCTCAACAACCTCGTGGTGATCGCGACCGCGCTGGTGTTCTGGCTGATGCCCGGCCCGCGCAGGACACACCTGTTCTCCGCGACCATCACCACGCCGCAGGTGCTGGTGTTCGGCATCGGGACGACGCTCGGCATCGTCGTCCAGGCCTGCGGACTCATCCCGGCGTTGCGCCGCGTGCAATTCCGCTGGAAGTGGCGCTTCGACTTCGGCAAGCTCGGGCTGCGCCAGATCGGGCGGACGAGCGCCTGGATGCTGACTTACGTGATCATGACCCAGATCGGGCTTACGGTCATCCTGAAGCTGTCCCAAAGCGCCGCCAGCCGCGGTCACAACGCGCCCGGGCCGGCGATCTTCAACAACGCCTTTCTGATCTTCATGATGGCGCATGGCATCGTCGCGGTGTCGATCCTGACCGCGCTCATGCCGCGGCTCGCGCGGGCCGCGGCGGAGAGCCGCTTCGCCGACATGGGCCACAACCTGACCATGGGTACGCGACTGTCAGCGGTCATCCTGATCCCGGTGACGGCGGCCTATATCGTGCTGGGCCGACCGCTCGCGGTCGCACTGTTCCAATGGGGCAACTACACGCACACCGAGGCGATGCAGACCGGCACGGTGATCGCGGTCGCGGCGATCGGCCTCGTGCCGTACGCGATCACCCAGATGCAGCTGTTCGCGTTCTACGCCATGCCCGACACCAAGACGCCGGCCCTGGTCAACCTGCCGGTCGTCGGCGTACGGATCCTGCTCGATGTGATCCTCTACTTCGCCCTGCCGCTAGCGCTCGTCGACGCTGGCCTGATGCTCGGCAACGCGATCTCGTACGTGCTCGCCGCGGTCATCGGATACCAGTTGCTGCGCCGGCGGATCGGGCTGCTCGCGATCGGCGACACGATGCGCGCGCTCGGCAAACTCGTGGTCGCGGCCCTGATCGCGGCGATCCCGGCGTGGCTGCTCTCGCTGCTCGTCCAGCACGAGTTGGGCAACGGCAAGGTCGGTGCGGTGGCCGCGTTGATCGTGGGTGCGATCGTGCTGGGTGTTGCCTACGTCGGGGCCGGGCTGTTGATGAAGGCGCGCGACATTACGGATGTGGCGGGCATGGTTCGGGCTCGCTTCGGCCGGTAGTGGTTGCGCTTTAGGGCCTGGGGCGACCCGATCCCACTTGACTTTGATCGGGCCTTTAGGTCTGCGTGGGGTCGGGTTGCCCCAGGCCCGGTTGGGCATGCGGTGCCGCCGTCACGAACGGTTTCGAGCTTTCGGGGGTACGTGGTACGGGAAGGCCACGTGGTTTCGGGGGGGCCGGCTCGGGTTGGCCGGGGCTGGAACCCCATTCGTCCAGATTGGGGAGTATTTATCCGGACCTGGTGGGCCGTCGTTGTCACGAACGGACAACGAGTTAGGCATCGTGACGAAGTCGTCTACGTCAGCTTTCAGTTAAGCCGGGTAGGGTTCCCTCGCCGACACGTGCATTCGACGCCTAGGCTCTTACTAGCTCGGGGCGCGTCATCGCCCCCGTGAAGGCGTGCACCGGAGGGGAGGACGGGTGACCGAGAGCGGCCACGGCCCGGACTCGCCCGTCGCGCACATCGTGATGACCGTTGGCACCTCGGTTGCCGGTGAGATCCTAGCCGGCCGTTACCAGCTCGAAGAGCACATCAGCGACGACTCGAACGGCCGCCAGGTGTGGCGTGGTCTCGACGTCGTGCTGCGCCGGCCGATCGCGGTCGTCCTGCGGCATCCGGGCGGCCAGGCGGCGTCCGAGATGATGTCGGCCGCCGTCGCCGCGAGCCGGATCACCCACCCACACCTGGTCGATGTGTACGACGCTATCGACGAGGACGCCCGGGCGTACGTGGTCCGGGAGTGGGTCGACGGAGCGTCGCTGCGCGAACTCGTCGCCGACGGCCCGTTGGACTCGGGCCGCGCGACCGCGGTCGCGCACGCCGTGGCCAGTGCTATCGCTGCCGCACACGCGACCGACATGGCGCACGGCAATGTGCACCCGGGGACCGTCCTGATCGCCGACGACGGCCGGGTCGTGCTGGCCGACGCGCGAGCCGACGACTCGGCCACGATGGAGCAGGACATCCGCTCCGTAGGCGGGATCCTCTATACGGCGCTCACCGGCCACTGGCCGCACGCCGAGCTGGGCCCGGACCGGCTTCCCGACGGCATCCGTGACGCTGCCGGGTCTCTGGCCAGCCCGCGCCAGGTCCGTGGCGGTTTGCCGGCGTACCTGAGCGAGCTGTCGATGGATCTGCTCGATCCGTCGGTCGCGCCGCCGAACGGGGAGGCGCTCGCCACCGATCTCGGCCGGCTCGACACCGACAACGGCGACGAGTTCTTCGGTGACGGCGGCCCACTCGGTTTCGTTACGCCGCTGCGGCCGTCGGAGCCGGACGTACCCCGGCGCAGCGGCCGTAAGCTCGCGATCGGCGTGGCCGCCCTGCTGCTCATCTCGGCCGCCGCGCTCGTGGTCACCCTGCGGCTCACCGGCGGTTCGAGCCCGGCCGCCGCCTTGTCGCCGACCGAGTCACCCGGCTCGTCCACGAGCCCGACCACGAGCGCCACCACCGGCGGCGGTCCGATCCCCATCTCGGCCAACCAGGTGCGCATCGTCGACCCACCCAACGGCACCCGCGACAACCTGACCGACGCCGACAAGGCCGTCGACGGCGACGACAACACCGGTTGGCAGACGAACTGGTATAAGAGCGCGGCGTTCGGAAATCTCAAGCCGGGTATGGGCGTGCTCATCGACCTCGGCAAGCCGGTCGACGTCGCCAATATCAAGGTCGACTTCGACGCGCCCGGCGCGACCGTGTCGGCCCGCGTCGGCGACACCGATCCCGGCGATTCGTCCAGCGGCGACGATCAGATCAACAAGACGTACAAGACCGTGGCCGGGCCGATCAAGGCGGGTCCGTCGCAGGTGCTGCCGCTCGGGGTCACCACTCGATACGTGCTCATTTGGATTACGAAGTTGCCGCCGGCCGGCGACGGGAAATACCAGGTCGCTGTCGACGAGATCACGGTCAACGGCAGCTGACCAGGCCGGGCGGCATATCCTCGGCGGCGCCCGTACGGGCGAGCCGGCTCGGCGATCTGGCCGCATAATACGGCGGTGGCCGACGACGGATCGACGAGCGACGTGGAGCTGCTGCGCGCCCACGTTGCCGGCGATCCGGACGCCTTCGCCGCGCTGGTCCGACGGCATCGTGATCGGCTGTGGGCGGTGGCACTCCGTACGCTGGGCGATCGAGAAGAGGCGGCGGACGCCGTACAGGACGCGCTGATCTCGGCGTTCCGGGCCGCCGACCGGTTCCGGGGCGATTCGGCCGTCACCACCTGGCTGCACCGGATCGTGGTCAACGCGTGTCTCGATCGTGTACGGCGGGCCCAAGCACGACCGACCACCGAGCTTCCGGACGTGGACATCGCCGCACCGGAGATCGACACGGACACCGCTCTCGATGTCACCGCGGCACTCGGCCAGCTCCCGGCCGACCAGCGAATCGCGCTCGTGTTGGTCGACATGCAGGGACTCCCTGTGGCGGACGTCGCTGACATGCTCGGCGTTCCGATTGGCACCGTGAAGAGTCGCTGCGCGCGAGGTCGGGCGCGCTTGGCTGTGATGCTCGGCTATCTGCGGAACCCAGATGCGCCGAGCGGAGTCTCATCGCAAAGCGGAATCTCATCAACGGGCGGACCGCATCCGCCGACCAACAGCGAGAGGGGAGACCGACCGTGACTTCGAACGACGGTACGACCTCCCCGGTCGACCTGGACCTTCTGGCCGATTATCTCGACGGTGCGCTGCCAGCCGGACCGGCCGCGATGGTCGCCCAGCGAATCGAGTCGGACCCCCGGTGGGCGAGCGCGGCCGAGCGGCTTCGCGCCGCCACCCCGGCCGTCACGGACATGCTGCGCGCCACGGCACCGAGCCGATGCCGGACGCCATGTTCGACCGATTCCTGGCGGCATTGCCCGACCGGCCGTCCGTGCCAAGCAGCGCCGGCGATGCTATCCGCCGCGGACACGGCCGGCACTCACACGGCGGCGCGAACCGGCCGGCCGGATTCCCGGACGCGCGACGGTCACGACGCGCCCTCCAGCGCGCGTGATCTCACTTCGACGATCGGCGCCGGCGGTCGCTGTGGTCGGGTCCGGCCAAGGTCGCCGCGGCGCTGATCGTCCTCGCGGGCATCGGCGACCGGCATCGGTGTCGGCATCCATGCCACCAGCAGCGAAACCAAGAATTCGAGCGGGGTGGCCAGCAACGCCGAGGGAGCGCCGCTGCGGGCGGGCGCCGGCGGAGTTGTGCCCGAGATCACCGTCAGCGGCCGCGACTACGGCAGTGACCTAACGGCCGCGCCGACGGCTCCGCAGCCGTACGCGCGGAGCCCGGCCCGCCCGACACCGGGCCGCGCTCAAGGATCCGGCACTGATTCCGCGTCCGTGGTGCCCGGAGCGCCCGTTGCGTCTCCAGCGACTGGCCAGCGGTGGGCTGCCTGGCTGCCTGGCGCAGGTGCGAGGAACAGTTCGGTGCCGTCCCAGTGAAGGCGGATTTCGCCTACTACGCCGGCACAGCCGGCGGTCGTGGTCACGCTGTCGAATGCGACGGTCGTGGCGGTCGGTGCGGAGTGTGGGCTCCCCGGCGCGGGCGCGAACGTCCTTGCCACGGGCCACTAGCGCTGGCTGCGTTCGTACCGTCGAATGGTTTGGTTGGGCGACCATCCGCGGGGGCCGGGCCGCGCGGCGTCGTGACCTGTGGCACGGCGCACCCGCACGGGAATCCTGGCTCCCTAGAATGGGTTCTATCGCGTGGACGGGCCGCCACGCGACCCGCCGATCGGTGTCCGGTTCGCCGGGCGTCGATACGAACCTCATGAGGAGCGCTGGAAAGTGTCCGAGGTACGCAACCTGATCATCGTCGGTTCCGGTCCGGCTGGCTACACCGCGGCCGTGTACGCCGCGCGAGCAAACCTGCGCCCGTTGATCATCGAGGGCGTCGCATCCGGCGGTGCGCTGATGACCACCACCGAGGTCGAGAACTTCCCCGGTTTCCCCGACGGGGTCATGGGCCCCGAGCTGATGGACAACATGCGCAAGCAGGCCGAACACTTCGGCGCGGAGTTCATCACCGACGACGTCACCCGGGTCGAGCTCAACGGTGGCATCAAGATCGTGTACGTCGGCGAGACCGCCTACCGGGCCCGGGCCGTCATCCTCTCGACCGGTTCGGCGTGGCGCCCCCTCGGTGTGCCTGGGGAGCAGGAACTGCTCGGCCACGGCGTGTCGTCCTGTGCGACCTGTGACGGATTCTTCTTCCGCGGCAAGGACATCGTTGTCGTCGGTGGCGGCGATTCGGCGATGGAAGAGGCAACGTTCCTGACCCGCTTCGCGTCGTCGGTGACGATCATTCACCGCCGTGACGAGTTCCGCGCGAGCAAGATCATGGCCGAGCGCGCACTGACCAACGAGAAGATCAACGTGGTCTGGAACAGCGTTGTCACCGAGGTGATCGGTCACGACGGCCAGGTCTCTGGCGTCCGTGTCCGCGACGTGATCAGCGGCGAGGAGCGTGTGCTCGACGTCGCCGGCGTGTTCGTCGCGATCGGCCACGACCCGCGCAGCGAGCTGTTCCATGAGGTGACCCGCGACGAGTCCGGTTACGTCCTCGTCGACGCCCCGAGCACGCAGACCAACCTCAACGGTGTATTCGCCGCCGGTGACCTCGTTGACCACATCTACCGGCAGGCGGTCACCGCCGCCGGCACCGGCTGCTCCGCCGCGCTCGACGCGGAGCGTTTCATCGCCTCGCTGGAAACGCCGGAGGGGTAACGTCAATCGGCCATCGGCCGCATGACCTCCGAACGACCCGGCGTCCCGCTCGCCGGCCCGCCGCACGCACTCGAATTTCGAAAGGCTGACCATGAACGAAGTCACCGATGCAACGTTCACCGACGAGGTGCTGATGTCACAGACGCCCGTGCTCGTCGACTTCTGGGCCGAGTGGTGCGGGCCGTGTCTGCGTGTCGAGCCGGTCCTCAAGGAGATCGCCAGCGAGATGGGCGACAAGGTGAAGATCGTCAAGATGGACATCGACTCGAACCCGAACACCGCGCGCGACTACCGCGTGATGTCCGTACCGACGCTCACGGTGTTCAAGGGCGGCGAACCGGTGACGTCGGTAGCCGGTGCCCACCCCAAGAGCACGCTGGTACGGCTGATCGAAGGCGTGCTGTAGGCGGCGCGGCCGCGTATCGGCGACACTGACGAAAGGCCACCGGGACTTCCCAAAGCCGGTGGCCTTTGTCATGCTCCGGGATTTCCGGAGTTGTGAGACACCATCGCCCCCGACGCGAACCACTCAAAGTGATATTTAGGATGTTGGGTCGGCAACCATGCGCCGGAACTCGAAGTGGAACCGGGGCCGCTTTTCCGGCGTCCGACGAAAAGATCGACAGGTGTCCGCTGAGATCGTTTCGGTGTCCCACTGAAGATCGATCAAACGGTTTGACCTGATCTGTCAGCGGGCACCGCATGGGACGAACGGAGGCGGGACACTACGGTGCAGGAGGCGTTCGATCACGTCCCCGACTCCCTGCCCGGTCGGCGGCCCGCCGGGTCATCGTGTCGCCGGCCCGCCGGGTTATCGAGTCGCCGGCCCGCCGGCCGGCGGCGTGTACCGACCGCGGGTCGCGTACGCTGCACCACCGCACCAGCTCTAGGAGTCCAGATGCACTCGTATCGCCAGGGCGAGCGTGGCCCCGCGGTCGTCGAGATCCGCGCCATCCTGGTGCATCTCGACCTCCTCGACGCGAGCGCGTCCGGTGGCGTCGATGCCGAGTTCGACCACGCGACTGACGTTGCCGTTCGGACCTTCCAGCAGAGCCGTGGACTGAACATTGACGGCAAGGTCGGCGATGAGACGTGGCGGGCGCTCGAGGCCGCACGGTGGACCCTGGGCGACCGCATGCTCTTCCATGCCATGCCCGACCCGATGATCGGCGACGACGTCCGGCAACTCCAGGAGCGCCTGCTGGAGATGGGCTTCGACGTCGGCCGCTCCGATGGCGTATTCGGCCAGCGTACGGCGAAGGCGGTCGCCCGCTTCCAGCGCGAAGTGGGCCTGGCACCGGACGGGGCGTACGGTCCACAGACGATGACCGCGCTCCGCCGTCTCGGTCGCAAGGTCGTCGGCGGACATGCGCAGGCGTTGCGGGAGGCCGAGCGATTCCGGCACGCCGGCCCGACGCTCGTGGGCAAGACGATCGTGATCGATCCCGGCCACGGTGGCACCGATCCTGGTGTGGTCGTCGCCGACGGGCTGCTGCGATGGACCGAGGCCGACCTCGCGTTCGACATCGCCACCCGGCTCGAGGGCCGGCTCGCCGCCGCCGGCATGCGGGTGTTCCTGACCCGCGGCCCACGGCCGGTCGATGCGATCGACGACCGTACGCGGGCGAAGCTCGCCAACGACCTCGGCGCCGACCTGCTGCTCTCGATCCACCTCGACGGAAACTCGAGTCCCGCCGCCAACGGCGTCGCGACCTATCACTACGGCACCGAAAACGGCGAGGTATCGACCGTCGGCGAGCGCCTGGCCGGTCTCGTACAACGCGAGATCCTCGCCCGTACGGGACTTCAGGACTGCCGTACGCACCCGAAGTCGTGGGATCTGCTGCGGTTGACGCGGATGCCCGCCGTACGGGTCGACCTGGCTTACCTGACGTCGCCGAGCGATCGGGACCTCGTCGTGCAGGCGCGCGTTCCGCAATCGCACCGTCGAGGCGATGATCGCGGCGGTGCAGCGCATGTACTTCCCCGTCGAGCAGGACGTCAAGACCGGTTCGATCGACGTGTCGACGCTGCGGGCGGCGCTGCCGACCGCCGTGCACTGAGCGACCCACTCGGGCTCGAAACGCACTCCGCTCAAGCGGAACCGGTCGTTATGCCGTCCGTCGATCGCGTGGCCGGCCGGACCGGCCGCAGGATCGACTCGGGGCTCATCGAGCCGAGCAGCTTCTCCAGCGCATATTCCACGTCCGACTTCCAGGACAGGGCGGTCCGCAACTCCAGGCGTAGCCGGGGATAGCTTCGGTGCGGACGGATCGTCTTGAAGCCGACCGCGAGGAAGAAGTCGGCCGGCGCCAGGCAGCGCCCGGACGCGCCGAGCTTCGCGGACGTGTCCCGCTGGCCGTCCTCGTCGAGCTCGGTGTGCTTGGCATCGCCGAACGCCTCGATGGCCCGGATGCCACGCTTGGTCAGATCACGAGCGACGCCCTGGATCAGCATCCGGCCGAGCCCGCCACCGGCGAACGCTCCGACCACGTGCGCGGTCATCAGCAACGCGGCGTCGGCCGAGACCGGCGAGGTCGGAAACGCCATCGACCTCGGGACGTACGCCGGCGGCGCGTACATCGCGAACCCGGCGGCCATCCCGTCGACGTAGATGAGCTTTCCGCACGAACCCCATTCGAGCAGCGTCTGTGAGACCCAGGCCTCTTTCTCCAGGTCCGGTGCGCCCGCGGCGTAAGCCCGCTGCGCGGCGACGGGGTCGAGTTCCCAATAGACGCACTGCCGGCACGGCCGGGGGATGTCCTCCAGCGTGTCCAGCGTGAGATTGACAAGGCGTCGAGACACTGACCGACTCCTGGGACAGGTGGGGGGCGAATCTCGGTCGCTCCCCTCAACAAGAGAAGATCGTACCCGGCAAATGGCTCGATGGTCGTCGAGATCGCAGGCTACGATCGGCGAACCGTGACGCTCGGGAGCCTTGCGACTCCCGAGCGTTCCGTGGGTAACAAGGCGACGCGTGGTGACACGACGCGCCGAAAGTAGGGCAGGCGAGGAGGACCGGCGCGATGTCGACCGGCACGACGCTCGACGACTACACCGACCGGTACGCCCGGCGCATGCGCGGCATGACCGCCTCGGAGATCCGGGCGCTGTTCTCGGTGGCCAACCGGCCCGAGGTCGTCTCGCTCGCCGGTGGCTCGCCCTACGTAGCCGCCCTGCCGCTCGACGCGGTCGGCGCGATGCTGGCCGAACTCGGCTCGACCCACGGCGCAACCACGTTGCAGTACGGCATCGGCCAAGGCGATCCGGCGCTGCGCGAGCGCATCTGCGATGTGATGACATTGTCAGGCATCGATGTCACGAGCGGCGCCTCCCCGGACGATGTCGTGATCACGGTGGGCGGCCAGCAGGCTATCGACCTGATCAGCCGGGTCTTCCTCGACCCCGGCGACGTCGTCCTCGCCGAGGGTCCGAGTTATGTCGGCGCGCTCGGCGTCTTCCAGGCGGCCGAGGCCGACGTCGTACACGTGCCGATGGACGACGAAGGGCTGATCCCGGCCGCGCTCTCGGAGGCGATCGCCGCTGTCACCAAGGCCGGCAAGCGCGCCAAGTTCCTCTACACGGTGCCCGCTCACCAGAACCCGGCCGGCGTGACGCTGCCGGACCCGCGGCGCGACGAGATCCTCGCGATCTGCCAGTCCGCCGGGCTGCTGATCGTCGAGGACGACCCGTACGGCCTGCTCGGCTTCGACGGCGAGACGGTGCCGGCGTTCCGGTCTCGCAGCCGGGACGGCGTCATCTACGTCAGCACCTTCTCGAAGACCTTCGCCCCGGGCCTCCGTGTCGGTTGGATTCTGGCGCCGCACGCCGTCCGGGAGAAGCTGGTGATTGCCTCTGAGGCGCAGATCCTGTGCCCGAGCGCATTCGCCCAAGCGACCGTCGCGACCTATTTCGAGACCATGCCGTGGCAGCAGCAGCTCAAGACGTTCCGCGAGGTGTACCGGGAGCGACGAGATGTCGCTCTCGCCGCCCTCCACGATCTGATGCCCGCCGGTACGCGCTGGACCGTGCCGACCGGCGGCTTCTACATCTGGCTCACGCTGCCCGGCGGTCTCCACTCCAAGGACATGCTGCCGCGGGCCATCGCCGAACGCGTCGCCTACGTGCCCGGGACCGGCTTCTACGCGGACGGCACCGGCGGCGCGCACCTCCGGCTGTGCTATTCGTTCCCGCCACCGGACCGCATCCGCGAAGGTGTGCGCCGGCTGGCCGCGGTGATCGAGCAGGAGTTTGCGCTGCGATCGGCGTTCGGTGTCAGCGCGGGCGCGCCCGGTGCCGGCGCGGTCACCTGGACCCCGTCCAGTGGCGGTCCGCGGTGGTCACGGACCGCCGATGCGCCCGGTCCGGAAACGACATGACCACGGGTACGGGCTCGGTCAACGAACCGCGCGTGCTGGTGCTCGCGGGTGGCCTGTCCTACGAGCGTGACGTGTCCCTCCGGTCCGGCCGACGGGTCCTTGACGCCCTGCGTGCCGCCGGCGTCGACGCCATGGTCTGCGATGTCGATGCGGCACTTCTGCCGTCGCTCGCGGCCGATCCGCCGGACGCGGTCGTCATCGCGTTGCATGGCGCCGCCGGCGAGGACGGATCGTTGCAGGCGATCCTCGACTTGTGCGGCGTCCCGTACGTGGGCGGAGATGCCCAGGCGGCGCGATTGGCCTGGGACAAGCCGACCGCGAAGTCGGTGCTGCGCGAGGCCGGGATCGCGACGCCGGACTGGGTCGCGCTGCCGCAAGAGCGCTTCACCGAACTCGGGGCCGGGGCGGTGCTCGATCGGCTGCTGTCCCGCTTCGGCCTGCCGTTGATGGTGAAGCCGGCCCAGGGCGGTTCCGGGCTCGGCACTTCCGTGGTCCGGGACGCGACGGCGCTCGCGACCGCGATGGTGGGCTGCTTCGCGTACCATCCGACCGCGTTGATCGAGCCGTACGTGTCCGGAATGGACGTCGCGGTCAGCGTGGTGGACACCGGTGACGGGCCGATCGCATTGCCGGCCGTGGAGATCGTGGCGCGCGACGGTGTGTACGACTACGCGGCCCGCTACACCGCCGGACTGACCACTTGGCACACTCCGGCCCGGCTCGATCCGGACGTGGCCCACCGGGTCAGTGAGGTGGCACTGGACGCGCACCGGGCACTCGGGCTCCGCGATCTCTCTCGAATCGACCTCATCGTCGACGAGAACGGCACTCCGTACGTCATCGAGGCCAGCGTTGCGCCCGGCATGACCGACACCTCGCTGCTGCCGATGTCGGTGACCGCCGCCGGCCTCGACCTCGGCAAGACCCTCGCCACGCTCGTCGATCGGGCCGTTCTACGCGGCTGATTGACGACTTCGGGGCGCGGTCGGCCGCAACCCTTGCGTTTCACGGCGGTGTGACGGTGTCTCCGTCGAAGCTTGGTTGGCGCGATGATCCGTGACGCCGATGACGGCGCCGGCGCCTACCGCCCGACGCGTTCCTCCTGCGGCCGCTTCGGCTGCGACGGGATCCGCACCGAGACGGCTTCGCTGTCGTCTGACGCGAGGTTGGGATTTGGCGCGCTGTCGGTGACGTTGGTCGGCGTTTTCGCGTCCTCGGAATCGTCGTAGTCGACGGTCGTCCAGTCGGCCTTGGCCGTCGTCCTTCGTCGAGTTGATGTGGTCGTCGCTCCCGGCGTCGGCGACGCTGCTCGCGACGCCGGTCGCCGCGGCGGTCGGTGATTCGGGGTCGCCTGACCGGCCGTCGGTGATTCGGGGGTCGCCTGACCGTCGGTCGACCTGTCACTCGTGTCGCCGTCGGCCGGTTCTCCTGATGAGTCGGCCGCCGGCGTTGTCAGCGCCGGTGCTATCGATCCCGGTGGTATCGATCCCGGCGTTGTCTGCCGCCAGCCCCGCGCCGAGCGTCGCGTCGATGGCGGGGTCCTCGATGGCCGTTATCCCAGCGAACGTGCTCGGCGCGTGCCACTCGATCCGTGGTGGTGCCACTTGCGCCGTGCCCCCGAACTCTTCCAGCCAGGCGGCGATATGCGCGAGATTGAAACGCCATTGCGCCTCTGGCACCGGCTCGAGAATCTCGTCCCACATGGCGAGGAACGGTCCGCGCAGCTGCAATTGACCGGCGGGCCGTCCGAGGAACCAGAGATGCAGGTGGGCCGCGCCGTCACCCCACCGATTCACGTGCACCTGTGCGACCTCGTCCAGCGACCGGATGGCGCGTTCGAGGCGTACGGTCATGACACCCAATTCGGCCGCAAGCAAGTTCGGCAGATCACCCAGGTCCAAATGAGACCGCGACTCCAGGATGAGCACCATCGGAAGTCCGGTTGGGCCGTCTGTCGCACGCACCCGCCATCGTTCGCTGACCCAGATGTACGCGTCGTCGTTCGCGGAACACGCAACGCACGAGGACGGATCCTCGCCGTCCCGAGCCGGCTCGGACGCGACGGGTGGATCCAGTCGCTTGACCCGGAGTTGGCCCTCGAGTGGGAAACTCGGCGACTGTGTGAACAAAGGAAGTGAGCTGGGGGTGTCGACCACAAGGAGACGATAGTCCCGCTTGCGGCGACTGTCGCCCCTCCTTCGGTTTCACGTGAAACGACACACGACCCGAGCTTGCTCGGTACTTTCCCCGAGACCAGCGGCATTGTCGTAAGGCCGAAGTCGAGGGTCCTTCGGCGTTACCGACGGAGCTCGCATTTCCCCCGCTGGCCGCTGGCCCGACCGCGACTGCACCGCGAGGCGGAGTCGGATCTCACCGGCCGACGACTCCCCTGACCTAGGTCGCGGAAGTCGCGCCAGTCGCATGTGGCCGGCGGTTGGGACTTGTCAGGCGTAGATGTCGCGGTGCACGGTGTCGCGCATACCGGCACCGTGTCGACTGCCGAGCTCGGGCTCGATCGGGAGCCACATGATGTAGCCGACGAAGTCCGGGTTCACCGGCGGCCGCCCTGTACGCGATCGGCAACGCCGTGCCGACACACGACCGGACACGACGCGCGTCGACGGACCAGGCCTCCTCGCCGTGCGCCGTCGAGGCGACCGAGGTGGTCGTGCGGTAGCGAGGCGAGTTGGTACCGGCGCGATCCGACCGAGGTGGTCCGGGACGCGACGGCGCTCGCAAGCAGGACGACGCGGAACGACCGACGCACGGCAAGACTGGCGAACGACCGAAACAACCGGCGAGAAACGCGCCGCCCAACGGACGTGGTGCACACGAACAGACCCAGCGCACTCCGGCGCCGCATGGACGGACCCACACGACGCCGTGCCGCCCGGACACGGCGAACCCGACGCCCTCCACGCGGACAGATCCAATGCGGAGCTGGCGCGCACGGACGGATCCAACCCGCACGGCGCACACCGACACACCCACCGCGACGCAATGAACTCGGACCGACCCACGCGCCAGCCCGCACGGACAGATCTTGGCGACGCGCTGCGCGCGGACGAACCAAAGCGCCAGCCCGCACGGAAAGACCTTGGCGACGCGCTGCACGCGGACGAACCAATGCGCCCGCTGGCTCCCGCCGACCGACCCACCGCGACGCGATACACACGGAGAGGCCCACGGCGACGTAGTGCAACAGAAAGGCCACCACGACGCGGTGCACAGGGCCAAACCGAACGCACCCATTGGCGCCGCACGGACAAAGCAAACGCATGCTGTTGACGCGGACAGACCCAACGCGACGCTGTGAACGCGGACCGACCGCGCCCGCCGGCCCCGCGCGGACCGACCCGACGCGCACGGTGCACGCGGGCGGGCCCGAGGCGACACGGGGACACCGAGCGGCTGCCGGAGCCGGCTTGGCGGGCGCCCGGCGGCGACCTCGAACCTCAAGTTGCCGTATGCCCGGCGTTGCGAATTGGACCGCCGATGCAAGATCGACCTCGTCGGATCGCGTCGAGGCGTCGTCACGCAACGGCAAACCACCTCACTCATCCACAGGGCCGCACTGGCTCTGACCGCGTGTGGAGGCCCACTCGGCGATGCCCTGTGGATAACTTCTGTGGATTCTCGCGGCCGGCCGTAACCCATTTCCGGGCACGTAGTTAACAGAAGCCGCCACCACGAGAGGCCGGCCGTTCATGTTCGGCCATGCGGTCACCGTCGCCCGCCACAGCCGCGGTGTCGGGTGAACAACCCACGAGTGATCACTTGGCGCCGAGCCCGCCAGCACGCCGGGCGACTAGACGATCGGGGCGTGATTCATGTTCGCCGGCACATGACCGTACCGATCAATGAGGTTGGGATAAGAATGCGGAGGCCGAGCCGCGCGGCCGCCGACCCACGACGGTGCTGGCGACTACTCGCCTTCAACCCCGAAGATGCCCACGATGCGTTCAAGGTCGTCGACGCTGCCGAACTCGATGACGATCTTCCCCTTGCTCCGGCCGACGTCGATCTTCACGCGCGTATCGAAGCGGTCGGACAGCCGATCGGCAAGATCCGACATCGCGCGGGGAACCGCGGTCTGCCGGCGCCGAGACGCGGCGCGGCCGGCTGGTGTCACCGGACGCGGCGAGTTGAACCAACTCTTCCGTGGCTCGGACGGACAGCCCCTCGGCGACGATGCGGGTCGCGAGCGCCTCCTGCTCGATCGAGTCATCGAGCGACAACAGCGCACGGGCATGGCCGGCGGAGAGGACGCCGGCGGCGACACGGCGCTGCACGGCGGCCGGCAGGTTCAACAGCCGGATCGTGTTGGAGATCTGCGGCCGGCTGCGGCCTATCCGGCGGGCGAGCTCGTCGTGGGTGGCGCCGAACTCGGTCGAGCAACTGCTGATAGGCGGCCGCCTCTTCGAGTGGATTCAGATTGGCGCGGTGGATGTTCTCGAGCAGCGCGTCGCGCAACATCGCGTCGTCGCGCGTCTCGCGGACAATCGCCGGAATGAGTTCACGGCCGATCGCCTGTGCCGCGCGCCAACGACGCTCGCCCATGACGAGTTCGAACTTGTCCGTGCCGGTCTCCCGGACGACGATCGGCTGCAGGAAGCCGACCGCGTCGATCGACTGCTTGAGTTCCTCGAACGCACCCTCGTCGAAATTCTGACGTGGCTGCTTCGGGTTCGGCACGATCGAGTCGACCGGTATCTCGGCGAAACGAGCACCCGGCACGGGCGCCAGTTGATCAGCGTGCCCGTCCGCCACAACCGCCCCGGTGCCCACTGCGGCCCCACCACTCTCGGCCGGCGTGGCCGGTACCGGCGGCGCGGTCGGAATCAGCGCACCGAGACCGCGGCCAAGGCCACCCCGTGGCTTGCTCATGTGCCCACGCCTTCCATTCGTGCACCACGTACGGCGATCTCCTGGGCCGCCTCGAAGTAACTCATCGCGCCGCGCGAGCCCGGGTCGTAGGTCATCACGGACTGGCTGTAACTCGGCGCCTCCGATACGCGCACGTTGCGGGGGATGACGGCGCGCAGGACCTTATCGCCGAAGTGAGCCCGGACGTCCTGCTCGACGAGGTCGGCGAGCCGGGTCCGCCGGTCGTACATGGTGAGGAGGACGGTGGAGATGTCGAGCGTCGGATTGAGGTGCGCCTTGACTAGCGCGATGTTGCTCGTCAGCGCCTGTACGCCTTCGAGCGCGTAATACTCGCACTGAATCGGGATCAGCACCTCCTGCGCGGCGACGAGAGCGTTCACCGTGAGAAGGCCGAGCGAGGGCGGACAGTCGATGAAGATGTAGTCGAACTCAGCCATCGACGCTTGAATTGCTCGGGACAATCGGGACTCGCGCGCCACGACCGACACCAACTCGATCTCCGCACCCGCGAGATCGATCGTCGCCGGCACGCAGGAGAGGTTCGGAATCCCGTCGACCAGTTGCGTCACCGACTCAAGTGCGGCGCCCTCGATCAGGCAGTCGTACACGTCCGGAACGCCGGCGTGGTGTGGCACGTTCATGCCCGTCGACGCATTGCCCTGCGGGTCGAGATCGATGACCAGCACGCGATTGCCGTGCAGCGCGAGCGCCACGGCGATGTTGACCGCGCTGGTCGTCTTGCCGACGCCACCCTTCTGATTCGCCACGCAGATGACGCGACGCCGTGCCGGACGGGGCATCGTGATCTCCCCGCTCGGATTGAGGATTTCCACGGCCCGCCTCGCCTCCTGCGCCAGGGGTGGATCTTCGGTTTCACGTGAAACATCAGCGTCGGTCATCCTGACCCCTGTCTTGTAACTCGACACCGCGCCGGTGCGTGGCGACGGCACACTCGGGGGTGTCTCGCCCGACAACACGGAATCGTCACCATACAACGCGGCCGACTCATCAAGGCGGTCGGAGGGACGTCGAGATCGGCCGCCAGACACGACCTCAAGACGCCTCGCCGCACCGGCCACCGGCGGTCCCGCCGGTCGATCCTGGTCGACGTCGACCGCCGCTGCCATCGTGCGCCGGTTCACCACCGGAGCGCGACCTACCGCCACCACATTCCGCCAAAACAGACCCCCGACGCCGCCGGCCGGGTCGAGGCGATCCGTCGCCACATGTCGGCCGGAGGGTCGTCGTACCCATGATCGCCAATACCGCGCCGCCGTCGTTGTTCCCGCGATCCGTACGCCCGGGACCGGTCGTGCGATGCCGGGACATGCCCTTCCCTCCATCCGTTCCCCGGTTCCTGGCGCGCCACAGGCGGATCACCTTCACCCTCGCCGTCGCGACTGGCTCCACGAACGGTCCAGACCTCGACCGCGACGCCCACGGGTCACGGCCGGCGATGGCGGCGTCACCGAGTTCCGCGCCGGCAAACCGACTGAGTCGGCCGGATCGGCAGTGTTCGCGCCGGACGAGCGGCGGCCGAGCCGTCCAGGGCGGGCCGGACGGGCGCTGTGCCGGCCGGCCGGACGCTCTACGCCGAGATGGGCGGGAGGACCCACCGGGACGATCGGCTCCCAGTGGCCACTTCCGTCATGCACCGCCGTCATCCCGCCCACATCCGGATCGGTCACCGTCCTACGTCGTCCCGCGGTCGGACACGCCCAGGCGTCGCTGACTCCTCGCACTGGTCGCCGGGAGCCAGCCGTACGTCGCCGCCATCCGTGCGCTGCGCCGGCAAACGTAGAGTTGCCAACGGGTTCACGGTCGTACCGCGAGATTTATAGTCTCGCCACTAACCGCCTTCGTGCATATCGACGTTCGGCTTAACTAGTCCACCGTCGTCGACGATGGTTCAACGACCCGACCACGGGGAGGACGTCGGACGGTCGCGGCCACAATCTCGCTTCGCCCGGAAATTGATCTCGTCGTGAACCGCCGTTCATGGTCGGCGACACCCACTCAAGATCACCACATGGCACGATGAATCCGGCCACACATTCGCATTCACGCTCAGTGGCCCGCCGAACCAACGGCCCAATCGCTCACGGGACCGGATGCTAGTGATCGCGCGACCGACCACGCGGACGAGTCGGCGGACCAACTGCGCCGCGCTGCGCCACCCGTTCCCGTACCACCTCCACCACGGTCGTCGGATCGGGAAGCAGCCCGGTTCCGTACTCCCGCACGATCGGAGCGCCCCCGCCGAGGCGTGCGACGGCATTCGCGTGCGTCGCCACCTCCTCGCTCGCGGTCGTTCCCTTCACCGCGACGATTCGCCCCCCGATGCGCGCCAGCGGCAGGCACCACGCGGCGAGGCGGTCGAGGGGAGCCACCGCACGCGAGGTGACGACGTCGGCGGGTTTCACGTGAAACATCGACACGTTTTCGGCGAGCTCCTCGGCCCGGGCGCGAACGACCACGACCCGCTCGGCCAGACCCAACGAGTCGACGATCTCCTCGAGATATGCCGTTCGCCGCGCCAATGACTCCACCAGCGTCACCCGCAGATCCGGCCGGGCGATCGCGAGGACCACGCCGGGCAATCCCGGCGCCGGAGCCAACGTCGATGACATGTGCGCCCGTTGGCATCGCCGGCGCGATAGCCACACAGTTCAGGATGTGCCGATCCCACAGTCGCTCGGCTTCCCGTGGGCCTATCAGGCCACGAACCACCGCGTCGGTCGCGAGCGACTGCGCGTAGCGGCCGGCAAGGCGCAACCGCGGACCGAAGTAGGTCTCGGCCGCGCCGAGCAGCTCGCGCGGGGGGTTTCCATAGTCGTCGGGGCGGTCGCTGCCGGCCATGATCTCCAACCTAGGCGTCGCGGCGTTCGCGTGAAAAAACGCCCGCCGCGACTTGCGATCGCGGCGGGCGCTTTCCTTCGTGGGTACGGGTCATGCCGGGTGTACGACGATGCGACGGTGCGGTTCGACGCCCTCAGACTCGCTCTCGACACCGGTCGTCGAGTTGATGACGTCGTGCACACACTTCCGCTCGAACGCGTTCATCGCCTCCAGCCGGACGGGCTCGCCATGTTGCTTCACCCGCTCGGCAGCGTTCTTGGCGATCGCGACGAGCTCCTTGCGACGGGCCTCGCGATAGCCCCCGACATCGAGAAGTAGCCGGGAGGGCGACCCGGTCTGGCGATAGATCGCCAGGCGCGTGAGTTCCTGAAGCGCCTCCAGGGTGGCGCCGCGTTGGCCGACCAGATTGTCGAGGCGATCACCGACGACCTCGACCACCGGCCGACCGGCCTGGACCACCTCGTCGATATCGCCGTCGTAGTCGAGGATGTCGAGCAGGCCCTCGACGTAGTCCGCGGCCACCTCGCTCTGCGCGAACAGATCGCTGTCCGTGCTCGCTTTGGGTTCTTCGGTATCGGTGTCGGCCTCCGCGACTGGGGGCGTACTCGTTTCCGTCACGATGTCATCTCCGTTGTGCTCGAGACTTCGGTAACCCCCGGGTCCTCGGATGGCCTCGCGCTATCCGACCGGGGAGGTCTGTGGCGTCACTCGCCCGCGCTGTCCAGGCGCGCCGCCGCCCGTACCAATCGCTACCGGCAGGTCGTCGGTGCGCTTCGTACGGGCGAGCGTCGCGTCAACTCGACAGCCGCTTGGCGGCGTTGCCCTTCTTCGGGTTAACCGGCTTGGCCCCCACCTTCGGCCCGGCGACGGTCGGCTTCGCGACCGGCGCGCCGTTGGTAATCGGCTTGCCGTTCTTCACATTACGGGCACCGGCCTTCGTCGGTTGCCCGTTCTTGCTAGGCGGTGGCGTCTTCGAACCACCGAACATTCCCCCCAGCCCGAGTCCGGTGTCCACGTTCACCGGCGGCGGGAACTTGCGCAGCACGTAGAACTGCTGGCCGAGGGAGAACAAGTTTGTGGTGACCCAGTAGATGACCACACCAATCGGGAACACGGTGCCGGAGAAGAGCAGGCCGATCGGGACGCCGAACAGCATCAGCCGCTGGATCATCTTCTGGTTCGGATCGGTCGCCCAGCCGGTCTTCTTGATCATCTGGTACTGCGTCAGGAACGTCGTGACGATCATGATCGCCATCAACAGGCCGGCGACGATTCGTACGTTGGTCGTGGTCGAGCCGAGCAGGATGACATCGGCACTCGACGACTTGAACGCCGCTGAGATCGGTGCGCCGAACAACGTCGCATGTGACGCGCTCTCGAACTGCGTCGTCGACCAGCCATAGAGCTGCTGACCTGCGACCGACATGCTCGGCTTGAGATGCCGCAGCACATGGAAGAGCCCGATGAAGACCGGGATCTGTACGACAAGCGGCAGGCAGCCCATGAGCGGATTAGCGTTCTCTGAACGCATCAGCTCCATCTGCGCCTTTTGTAGACCCTGCTTGTCGTTTTTATACTGTTCGCGAAGTTTAGCGATCTGTGGTTGCAGCGCCTGCATGGCGCGCTGCGACTTGATCTGCTTGACGAAGACCGGGAACAGAATCGCGCGGATGGTGATGACGAGGAAAACGGTGGCGAGGATCCAGTCCCAGTTCGTGCCGAGCCAGTCACCGACACCGATGAAGTGCCAGAACGCGTGCCACTTCAGCAGAATCCAGGAGATCCCTGTATAGATCCATCCCATGGGGCTATCTGACTCCGTCTTCCATCGTTCGCCGCGGTGGGACGGGGTCATACCCGCCCCGGTTAAAGGGTTGGCAGCGCAACAGCCGCCAGGTCGCCAGCCCGATTCCTCGGACCACACCGTGCGTCGAAATCGCCTCGACGGCGTACGCACTGCATGACGGGTAGAACCGGCAACGCGCCGGCAACGCCGGGCTTATCCAACGACGGTACGCGATGATGGGTAGTAACAGCATGCGCGCGCCCGCGCCGATGGCCGGAACCACATCCGCGTCCTGGCCGTTGACGCCCGGTCCGGGAACCGCCACTCCCGGCTTCGGTGTGTGCGGCGGAGACATATTCGTGATCACGATCGCCCCCGGGACCGCCGAGGTCGCGCCGGCCGGATCGGGTCCTTGATTATGGCGGACAACGCCCCGTCCAGGTCGGCAGCGAGTGCCGAGTACGTCCGGTTAGCAGCGTCCGGAAGTGCGCGAACCACGACATCCGTACGGTCCGGCAATCGCTCCAACCGCGAACGCATCAAGTGCCGCAGGCGTCGGCGTACGCGGTTTCGGACCACGGCTCCACCAACCGCCTTGGACACAACAAATCCGGCACGCACCGACGACTTAGCCGGGTTTCGTACCGGATTCGATGCGCCTAAGCCGGTCTGAGCGATTTGGCCCGGCCGCTCGTCGGCCGCGCTCTCGGTCGCGGTCGGTACGGCCGCGCTCGGTACGACCGCGATGGGCGGCCGTGCCGCGGCGTGGACGACGACAGCTCCTCGAGCGGCGCGCCGGCCACCCGCGACCGTGGCGGAAAACTCGTCACGTCGCCGGAGTCGGTCGGTCGCCGCCAACATGCCTGCCCGAATCTGCTCAGGCGGATAGGCGAGCGCGACCCTTGGCCCGGCGGGCCGCGAGGATCGCCCGGCCGGCACGGGTGCGCATCCGCAGGCGGAAGCCGTGGGTCTTCGAACGCCGACGGTTGTTCGGCTGGAAGGTGCGCTTGCTCACGTCAGGCACTCCGTCTTCATCGTGCTCGCCGCACGTTGCGACGATGTGTCAGCTCAACTGGGTGAATCCGGGGCCGGCGTTGCGACATCGCGATCCGGACACCACTGCGACTCGAGTCACCAGTGCGACTTGAGTCACCAGCGGGGTGGGAACTTAAACGATCGCCATCTGGCGGAACGGCCGGCCACCAGTTCTCATCAACTCTACCAGCGTGGATAGAGCAACCGGATGAGCGTACGCGGGCGGACGGAGAGCGTCAAAACCGGCACGAGATCGTTGTTCTGATGGCACGGGTCGTGACCTGCAGCAATGCCGCCGGAGGGCCACATCGAGTGGGCCGCTAGCCTGCTGCGGCCGCAACAGTCGACTTGTGGACAACGGTTGAGCCGCTGTGGACAACGCTGTTACGGTGCCCGTCTGACCTCCGTTGGGCAGCGCCGCCATAAGGTCCGGAACCGGACGAAATCGTCACTATCACGGTCGGACCAAACGATGGCCCAACGCGACGGCCCGACGGGCGCCCAGCGTTGGGGCGGGAGACGGTCATATGCCGAGATCACGCCGATGCACAGGTTGTGGATAACTTGTGGACGGATCATGGCCACGCAGTAGAAACAATCGGTGGGCACCCACAGGTGAACAACCGACCGGCAGACGACGTGAGGCGTGCTAGATGACAGACATGGTCCACCTGCCGGCGATTTGGATCTCCGCGACCGACGAAGTGGCCGAGAGCATCGCCTCCGCGCAACAGCGCGCCTACCTCCGGCTCACCCGGCTGTTCGCGCTCGTCGAGGACACCGCACTCGTGTCGGTGCCGGATGCGTTCACGCGGGACGTCATCGAGACCCGCATGCGCCCGGCGATCACCGAGGCGCTGTCACGGCGGCTTGGGCGGCCGATACAGGTGGCCGTCACCGTACGGCCTCCAGACGATGGCAGCGCGCCGAGCTCCCCGGCGCCGGCCGGCGCGACGGGTCTCGCCGTCGGTGGCGCCGCCGCACCTCAACCGGACGCGCTGTTCGATGCCGCCGCGTTCAACCCGCCAAACAATCCGTCCACTCCGCCGGCCAATGGCTGGCTATTCGAGCGAAGCGGGAGCGCGGTTGCCGAGCACCCGGTCGACCCGAGTGATCCCATATCGACCGACCACCGTGGTGCGGATCACCGCGAGCCAGCGGAAGCGGACCACGATCGTGCCGGACCCGCGGATCGAGACTCGGGCTACCGCCGGCCGCCCTACCCGGGTGCGACATATCCCACCGGGCACGTAGGCGGGACCGGGATCGCGCCACCCCAGCGAGCCGGCGCCGGTACGGGCCGCGACGACCGGCGCCCGCAGCCGAACAGCGAGGGGAATCGGCTCAACCCGAAGTACATGTTCGAGACATTCGTCATCGGCTCGTCGAATCGGTTCGCGCATGCCGCCGCCGTCGCCGTCGCGGAGTCGCCGGCCAAGGCCTACAACCCGCTGTTCATCTACGGCGGATCCGGCCTCGGCAAGACCCACCTGCTGCACGCGATCGGTCACTATGCGACGAGTCTCGGCAACGCCCGGTCGGTCCGGTACGTCTCAACCGAGGAATTCACCAACGACTTCATCAACTCGCTTCGCGACGACAAGACGCAAGCGTTCCAGCGGCGCTACCGCGACGTCGACATCCTGCTGATCGACGACATCCAGTTCCTGGAGAGCCGCGAGCGCACCCAGGAGGAGTTCTTCCACACGTTCAATACCCTGCACAACGCGAACAAGCAGATCGTCATCACGTCCGACCGGTCGCCCAAGCAACTGTCGACGCTCGAGGACCGGCTGCGTACCCGATTCGAGTGGGGTCTGCTCGCCGACATCCAGCCGCCGGACCTCGAGACGCGCATCGCGATCCTGCAGAAGAAGGCCGCGCAGGAGAGGCTGTCGGCACCGCCCGACGTGCTCGAATTCATCGCCTCCCGCATCGCCAACTCGATCCGTGAACTCGAGGGCGCACTCATCCGGGTGACCGCATTTGCCAGCCTGACCCGCGCACCGGTCGCCCTTGCACTGGCCGAGGAGGTGCTCCGCGACTTCATCCCGGACGGATCCGGCCCAGACATCACCGCCGACCAGATCATGGCGTCGACCTCGGACTATTTCGGGGTGAGCCTGGACGATCTGCGGGGCCATTCACGATCCCGCGTCCTCGTCAATGCCCGCCAGGTCGCCATGTACCTGTGCCGCGAGTTGACCGACCTGTCGCTGCCGCGGATCGGGCAGGCGTTCGGTGGTCGCGACCACACGACGGTCATGCATGCCGACCGGAAGATCCGTCAGCAGATGGCCGAACGTCGGTCGCTCTATAACCAGATAGCCGAACTCACCAACCGGATCAAACAAACTCAGTGAGGGCACTCGTCCACAGATTGTGGATGACGCATGAGGACAACCTGTGCACGACGGCCGAATGTGGTGGACGACGTGTGGATCTCGCCGGCGATCGCCGTCTCGCGACTCCGAGCCGGAGTTCGTCAACGGTGCACAGCGTCGGGGAAAACTTGGGGGTAACCGGTGGACAACCGGTGGATTCGTCGGGGACAACGGAGGCAAGCCGCGCTCGTTGTGGACAAACTCGCCAGTTGTCCCACCCCCGTCCACAACGATGGCGGGACGGCGCGGGCGGGATGAACTGCACCGATAACTGTCGTCCACAGAAGACACAATGCCTATGAAGACGAAGAGAAGTTTTCTAAAGAACACAACAAGCAATCATCACCTGAAGATCCACTTGTGCATGCCCGTCACCGGACCGGGCCGCACTCGCGCAACGTCAGCTCGCGCCATACAGTTCGTTGGGCGTGCCCCGCACCGAATCGGGCGGGCCGCCCGTTGACACCTCGTGGAGGCCACCATGAAGTTCCGCGTTGAGCGCGACGTGCTCGCCGATGCGGTCGCGTGGACAGCGAAGGCGCTGCCGTCTCGACCGTCGGTCCCGGTGCTCGCCGGTGTGATGCTGCGGGTGACCGCGGGTCAGCTGCGGGTCTCCGGCTTCGACTACGAGGTGTCGAGCCAGGTGACGGTCGATGTGCACGGTGACGCCGACGGGGCGGCACTGGTGTCCGGTCGGCTCCTGGCCGAGATCACCAAGGCCCTGCCACCCAAGCCGGTGGAGATCGCGGCGGTCGGCAGCCACCTGGAGCTGGTGTGCGCGAGTGCCCGGTTCACTCTTCCGACGATGCCGGTCGAGGACTATCCGACGCTTCCGGACATGCCGGAGACCGCGGGCACCGTCGATGCCGCGACGTTCGCGAGCGCGGTCAGCCAGGTCGCGATCGCGGCCGGCCGCGATGAGACGCTTCCGCTGATGACCGGCGTACGGATGGAGATCGACGGGGAGACCCTCGCGCTCCTGGCGACGGATCGGTATCGCCTCGCGCTGCGCGAGATCACCTGGCGCCCGGACGACTCACAAGCCCATCTGCAGGCACTCGTACCGGCTCGGACGCTGGCCGATACGGCCAAGACACTCGGCGCCGCTAGGCGGCGACGTGACGGTCGCGATCTCCCGCGGCGGCATCGGCGAAGGCATGATCGGATTCGCCGGCGGCACCCGCCGCAGCACCAGCCGCCTGCTGGACGGTGACTATCCGAAGGTCCGATCCCTCTTCCCCGACCACCACGTGGCGCAGGCCCGCGTCCCGCGTCGCCGCCCTGACCGAAGTGATCAAGCGGGTGTCGCTCGTCGCCGAGCGCAACACCCCGGTGCGCCTGGCCTTCAGCGAGGATGGCCTGATCGTCGAGGCCGGCGGCTCGGACGACGCGCGGGCCAGCGAAGCGATGGACGCGCGCTACGAGGGTGAGCCCATGCAGGTCGCGTTCAACCCGCAGTATCTGCTCGACGGTCTCGGAGCCCTGGACAGCCCGGTCGCCGTACTGTCGTTCACGGACCCGAAGAAGCCGGCGTTGATCCTGCCCGGTGACGCGGAGGGTGAAATCATTTCGGGGTACCGCTACCTGATGATGCCGATCCGCATCGGATCCTGACCACCGGCCGCACCAGAAGTCGGTGACGGCGTTGTGCCGCCGGCCGGGCAGGGTCGCCCGTCGGCGCGGTGCGGTGCTGACCGACGGGCCCGTCGGCCCGAGCGAACCCCATGAGGGAGACACCATGCAGCTGGGAATCATCGGCCTTGGCCGGATGGGCGGCAACATGCGCGAGCGCTTGCGCCGTGCCGGCCACGACGTTGTCGGGTTCGACCGCAATCCGGAGGTCAGCGACGCGGCCGATCTCGCCGATTTTGTGAGCAAGCTCGCCGCGCCGCGGGTGGTCTGGTCGATGGTGCCGGTCGAGGTCACCGAGCAGACGATCGACGACGTGGCCGCCCTGCTGACCGACGGGGACTTGATCATCGACGGTGGCAACTCGAAGTTCACCGACGATGGACCGCGAGCCGAACGGCTCGCCAAGCGGGGCATCGGCTACGTCGATTGCGGCGTGTCCGGCGGTGTCTGGGGCATTGAGTACGGGTACGGCCTGATGGTCGGCGGCACCGAGGCTGACGTCACCAAGGCGCAGCCGATCTTCGACGCACTGAAGCCGGCCGGTGAGTTCGGATTCGCCCACGCGGGCGGCGTCGGGGCCGGCCACTACGCCAAGATGGTCCACAACGGCATCGAGTACGGCCTGATGCAGGCGTACGCCGAGGGATTCGAGCTGCTGAGCGCATCGGAGTACGTAACCAATGTGCCCGCCGTGATCAAGTCGTGGCGGGACGGCACCGTGGTCAAATCGTGGCTGCTCGACCTGCTCGACCGCGCGCTCGACGAGGATCCGCAGCTGGCGAAGATCAAGGGATACGCGGATGACACCGGTGAGGGCCGCTGGACCGTCGACGAGGCCGTCCGCCTGGCCGTGCCGTTGAACGCGATCGCCGCCTCGCTGTTTGCCCGCTTCACGTCCCGGCAGGACGACTCGCCGGCGATGAAGGCGGTGGCGGCGCTGCGCAATCAGTTCGGCGGGCACCCCGTCCACAGCTGACGGCGAACCAGTCCCATGTACGTAGCCCGGCTCGAACTCGTCGACTTCCGCTCTTATCCGCAGGTCGTCGTCGAGTTCGAGCCCGGGCCGAACGTGCTCGTCGGTCCGAACGGTGTCGGCAAGACGAACATCGTCGAGGCCATGGCGTACCTCGCCACGCTTGCTTCGCATCGGGTGGCCGTCGACGCGCCACTCGTACGGGCCGGTGCGTCGACCGCGATCGTCCGGGCGTCGATCGTGCAGGGCGCCCGCGAGCTGAACGTCGATATCTCGATCGAGCCGGGCAAGGCCAACCGCGCCAGGCTCGGCGGTTCGCCGACGCGTCGCGCCCGCGACATCATCGGAGCGCTGCGCATGGTGCTCTTCGCGCCGGAGGACCTCGCGCTCGTCCGCGGTGAGCCGACCGAACGGCGCCGATACCTCGACGATCTCCTCGTCGCGCGGCGACCCCGCTTCGCCGGCGTCCGGGCCGACTACGACCGCGTACTCAAACAACGCAATGCCCTGCTGCGGACGTCCTACCTGGCCCGAAAGACCGGCGCCGGCAATCGCGATCTGTCGACGCTGGAGGTGTGGGACACCCACTTGGCCGAGCACGGCGCCGAACTGCTCGGCGCGCGCATCGAGCTGTGTGCCGAACTCGCGCCGTATGTCGCCAAGGCGTACGAGGCGGTGAGCGCGGGAGTCGGCGCGGCGTCGATGACGTACCGCTCAGGGCTGGCCGACGGCGGCGCGTTGACGGCCGATCGCGCCGCACTCGCACAACGTCTGACCGACGCGTTGATCGCCGCACGCAAGGATGAGATCGACCGCGGCACGACCCTGGTCGGACCGCACCGGGATGACGTCGTGTTGACGCTGGGCGAGCTGCCGGCCAAGGGGTACGCCAGTCACGGCGAATCCTGGTCGTTCGCGCTCGCGCTGCGGCTCGCCGGATACGACCTGCTGCGCGCCGACGGCATCGAGCCGGTGCTCGCGCTCGACGATGTATTCGCCGAGCTCGACACCGGTCGACGCGACCGATTGGCCGAATTGGTCGGCGGCGCGAGCCAGCTCATCGTCACCTGTGCCGTTGCGGCCGACGTACCGGCGGCGCTGCTCGGCGTACGGTTCGACGTGTTCGAAGGGAGTGTCCGACGTGCCGGATGACGGGCGGGAATCGTCGCGCGAGGATGCGACCGCGACCTCGGGACCGACGATGTCGGACGGTCCCCGCGGACCCGAACTCGCCCGCGCGGTGTTGGACGCGGCCAAGATCCGTCGCAATGCCGAGGGATCAAACCGTTCGGGCACACGCGCCGGCAGCGCCCGACGCGGCCCGGGAAAACGCGCCCGGGGCTACTCCGGTCCCGGTCCGGATGCCCGTGACCCACAACTCTTCGGCTCCGTCCTGGCCCGATTGATCAAGTCTCGAGGATGGCAGCAACCCGCCGCCGAGGGCGCGGTCTTCGGCGCATGGGAACGCGTGGTCGGGCGCGATCTCGCCGCGCACTGCCGGCCGATCAAGCTGGTCGATGGGGAACTCACCGTCGAAGCCGAGTCGACGGCCTGGGCAACGCAGTTGCGTTTGCTCGCCGGTCGCCTGCTCGGACAGATCGCCAAGCAGGTTGGTCCGAACGTCGTGACGCGGCTGCACATCCACGGTCCGTCCGCGCCGACCTGGTCGCGTGGCGCACGGCGGGTGCCCGGTCGCGGACCGCGTGACACGTACGGCTGAGGTCGGCTCAGACCTGCGCGACGGCCTCCGGCAGCCCACGCTCCGCAATCACGCGTACGCTCCCGTCGGCCAGTTGATACGACAGTCCAACGACAGCGCACCGGCCGGCCGCCACCCGCCGCGCGATAGTCGCCGATTCGTTGGCCAGCAAATCGACGGTGTAACGCACGTGCTCCTCGCCGGCGGTGTCCGGATCCGAGTCGCGGCCACCGGCGGCCAACACGCTCGGCAGCACGCGTTCAACGACGCTACCCATGGCGCCCGGAGGCATTTCGCCATCGCGTGTGACCTGCAGCGCCGCCGCGACTGCGCCGCACGAGTCGTGGCCGAGCACCGCCACCAGCGGTACGTCGAGGACCGCAATGCCGTACTCGATGCTGCCGAGCACCTCCGGCCCGACCACGTGTCCGGCCGTACGGACGACGAAGAGGTCACCGAGACCGCGGTCGAAGATGATCTCGGCGGCGAGCCGCGAATCCGCACAGCCGAAGAGCACCGCGAACGGGCGTTGCCCGGGAGCGACGGCCGCGCGCCGGTCGGCATCCTGATTCGGATGCTCGCGCTGGCCGAGGACGAACCGACGATTGCCGGCGAGCAGCAAACGCAGTGCCTGATCAGGGTCGGTCGGAATACCTTCAGCCACGATCTACATTCTGCGGTGTACGCCACCGGCAGGCCATGGCATGTCCACATATTCACAGTTCCGTGCGACCGCCCGCCGCCCGCGCAACCGGACTTCGATGGGTCAGAAGTCGGCGTAGACGGCGAACCCGCGATCCGCGCACCGGCGGTAGAAGCGCGCCAAGATGATCAACTCAATCCGGGAGAAGTTCCATGCCGGTGCGGAGCCGTTGTCGTCCTTGAGCGCGGCGAGGCGACCGTCGAGCCAGCGCATCTGTTGCTCGGCGAGGCGTCCACCAGCGACCGCGGTGCGCATCACATCGGCTACGGACTCGAACGTCACGTCCTCGCCGAACTCCTCGTGGTTGGTCACGAACCGCTCGAGTCCACCGGCGATCCAGGCGCAGCCGTCCGGGTCGATCACCGGATCTTCGTCCTCGGCGGCGGCGTCGGTCGCGTAGAGGACTCCGTCGAGTCCGAGGAGCAGATCGACCAGCTCGGTGAATGCGCTGACGGGAGCGGTACCCGTCTCGGCGATGTGGTCGGCGAGCGCGACGGCCGGTCGCGGCGCGTCGGGCACGCGGTCGCCGATGCCGGCGAAGTCGACGAACTCAGCTGGCGTCACCGGGTCGTAGAAGCGGCCGGTGCGCGGCCACTTCACGGCGACGTTGTCGAGTCCCATGTCAGATTCACACCTTTCCGTGCGGAGAGGCAAGATCGGCGTCGAGGGACATTACGGCACGCGAGCCGCGCCACGCGACCCCCAAAACGTCAGATCCACGACCCCATCGCGAGAAATGTCCGCATTGCGCGGCCAGCCAGGCCGGCCAGCGTTGTCCACATCCGCTGGTACGGCCGCCAACAAGCCCCGTACCAGGGGATTTAGCTCTTGATCCGGCATCGGGCGGCCGTCCCCGCCACGATCTTGGACGAAACAGCCGCGACCAATCCATCGCGCCCGAGGCCGGAAGTTGCCCCCATCACGCATGGGGGGATGTGCAGGCGGGGAATTTCGTGCGTCTACGGCAACTACAGGGCCGCGTGTGCGTGTTCTGACGGCCGGACACAGTAAGATTGACCGGGAAGCTTCCGGAGGTCGAATCTGCAGCCCCCCGAGACCGGCGCTGACCGGAAACGGACGCTCGGCGTCGACTCCCACTGTAGCGACCCGCACATGATCACCGCGGGTGGTGCCCCGGCTCTCCTGCCGCCGGCCCGTGCCCGCGCTAACCCCGCATGGGGACGCCCCGGCGTGCCGCCATGTGAGAAAGCGACCAAGCGTGGCATCGCCCAAGCGCCCCGACGAATACAACGCCAGCTCCCTCACCGCTCTCGAAGGGCTAGAGGCCGTCCGCAAGCGGCCGAGTATGTACATCGGTTCCACGGGTGAGCGCGGCCTGCACCACCTCGTGCAAGAGGTTGTGGATAACTCGGTCGACGAGGCGCTGGCTGGATTCTGCGACACCATCCGTGTGACATTGCTGGCCGACGGTGGCGTGCGCGTTGTGGACAACGGCCGTGGTATCCCGGTCGACATCAACCCGAAGACGAAGATGCCCGGCGTCCAGATGGCGCTGACCATGCTGCACGCCGGTGGCAAGTTCGACGGCAAAGCGTATGCCGTCTCCGGTGGTCTGCATGGTGTCGGCATCTCCGTGGTAAACGCCCTGTCGGTTCGGGTCGATGTGGAAATCCGCAAGGACGGCCACGTGTGGACGCAGCAATACACCAACAGCAAGCCGGGCCCACTCATCAAGGGCGCGTCGGTCAAGGACACCGGCACGACCGTGACGTTCTGGCCGGATGGGCGGATCTTCGAAAGCACGACGTTCAGCTTCGAGACGATCTACCGGCGGCTGCAGGAGATGGCGTTCCTGAACCGCGGACTGTCGATCACGCTCACCGATGAACGTCCGAGCGATACCGAGGAGACCGAGCCTCGGTCGGTGACGTTCATGTATAAGGGCGGCATCGCCGATTTTGTCCGCCACCTCAACCAGACGAAGACGCCGATCCACAAGTCGGTCGTCGAGTTCAGCGCCGAGGGCGACGGCATGGCGGCCGAGGTCGCGATGCAGTGGAATGAGTCCTACGGCGAGAGCGTCTACACATTCGCCAATACGATCAACACGCACGAGGGCGGGACGCACGAAGAGGGCTTCCGGGCCGCGTTGACGACGGTCGTCAACCGCTACGGACTGGAGAAGAAGTTCCTCAAGGGTGACGACAAGCTCAGTGGCGAGGACATCCGCGAGGGTCTCGCCGCGATTATCTCGGTGAAGCTGACGAACCCGCAGTTCGAGGGCCAGACGAAGACGAAGCTCGGCAACACCGACATGAAGGGCTTCGTGCAGAAGGCGTGCAACGAATGGCTCGTCGACTGGTTCGACCGCAACCCGGCCGAGGCGCGCATCATCATCACGAAGGCGACTCAGGCCGCCCGCGCTCGACTGGCTGCCGCCCAGGCTCGCCGGCTCGCCCGCCGCAAGTCGTTGCTGGAGTCGGGGACTATGCCGGGTAAGCTCGCCGACTGCCAGTCGACCGATCCGACGGTGAGTGAGATCTTCATCGTCGAGGGCGACTCCGCCGGCGGTTCGGCGAAGCAGGGCCGCGATCCCCGCGTGCAGGCGATCCTGCCGATCCGCGGAAAGATCCTCAATGTCGAGAAGGCACGCATCGACAGAGTCCTCAAGAACAACGAGGTCCAGGCGCTCATCACGGCGCTCGGCACCGGCATCCACGATGAGTTCGACATCGACAAGCTGCGCTATCACAAGATCGTGCTGATGGCCGATGCCGACGTCGACGGGCAGCACATCACGACGCTGTTGCTGACGCTGCTGTTCCGCTTCATGCGACCGCTGGTCGAGCTCGGCCACGTCTACCTGGCCCAGCCGCCGCTGTACAAGATCAAATGGAACCGTAAGGGCGACGATCTGCAGTATGCGTACTCCGACCGGGAGCGCGACGGCCTGATCGCGCTGCGGCAGGAACGCAACCCGCGAGCGGTGCCCGACATCCAGCGCAACAAGGGTCTGGGTGAGATGAACTACCCGGAGCTGTGGGAGACCACGATGAATCCGGCCACCCGTACCCTCCTGCAGGTCACGCTCGACGACGCGGCCACGGCCGACGAGCTGTTCAGCGTGCTCATGGGCGAGGACGTGGAAGCCCGCCGCACGTTCATCCGGCGCAACGCGAAGGATGTCCGGTTCCTCGACATCTGACGACGGGCGGTTCGGCGGTCGGCATCTCGTCGACCGCCGGCCGTGCGTCGGACGAGGCTCCGACCCGATTGCTGATCGGCCGGGCCACGTCCGTACGAAACATCCGACCGGTCCATCGTTGGACGACGTGAGCAGACGTGAGTAGAGGAAGACCGTGACTGACAACGACGACACCTACCCGGGCGACAACTTCCCGGACGACGAGTCCGCCGGCGACGACGTCATCGGCGACGCACTCGGTGAGTCGTCCGATCCCGATGACGACGATGACGACGACATCGGCGAGCCGATCGACCCGTCATTGGTAGAGGGCGGCCACGTCGGCGGCGGCGTCGAGCCGGTCGGCCTCGAGGTCGAGATGCAGCGGTCGTTCCTCGACTATGCGATGAGCGTGATCGTCGGCCGGGCCCTGCCGGACGTACGGGACGGTCTAAAGCCCGTACACCGCAAGATCCTCTATGCGATGTACGACGGCGGCTACCGTCCCGACCGCGGCTATGTGAAGTGCGCTCGCGTGGTCGGCGACGTGATGAGCAACTACCACCCGCACGGCGACAGCGCGATCTACGACACGCTCGTACGGATGGCGCAGCCGTGGTCGCTGCGGTATCCGGTGATCGACGGCAGCGGCAACTTCGGCTCGCCCGGCAACGACCCGGCCGCCGCGATGCGTTACACCGAATGCCGGCTCGCCCCGCTGGCGATGGAAATGCTGCGGGACATCCACGAGGACACCGTCAACTTCAACCCGAACTATGACGGTCGGTCCAAGGAGCCGGATATCCTGCCGGCCCGATTCCCGAACCTGCTCGTCAACGGCTCCGAGGGCATCGCGGTCGGCATGGCCACCCGGATCCCGCCGCACAACCTGCGCGAGATCGCCCAGGGTGTGCAGTGGTGCCTGGATAACCCGGAGGCGGACGAGGAGACCACGCTCGAAGCGCTGCTCGACATCGTCAAGGGCCCTGACTTCCCGACCGCTGGCCTGATCGTCGGCACGACGGCGATCAAGGAGGCGTACCGGACCGGCCACGGCTCGATCCGGATGCGCGCGGTTATCGAGGTCGAGGAGGACAAGCGGGGCCGGCCGTGTCTCGTCGCCACCGAGCTGCCGTACCAGGTGAACCCGGACAACCTCGCCGAGCGGGTCGCCGAGCTCGTACGGGAAGGCAAGCTGACCGGCATCGCCGACATCCGGGACGAGTCTTCCGGCCGTACCGGCATGCGCTTGGTCCTGGTCTTGAAGCGTGACGCGGTCGCGAAGGTCGTGCTGAACAACCTCTACAAGCACACACAGCTGCAGGAGACCTTCGGCGCGAACATGCTCGCGCTGGTCGACGGCGTCCCGCGCACGCTGAACCTCGCGCAGTTCCTCCGTCTCTACGTGGCGCACCAGATCGAGGTCATCCAGCGGCGGACCGCTTACCGGCTGCGGAAGGCCGAGGAGCGCGCCCACATCCTGCGCGGCCTGGTCAAGGCGCTCGACCTGCTCGACGAGGTCATCTCGTTGATCCGGCGCTCACCCAACGCGGACGAGGCCAAGACCGGCCTGATGGCGCTGCTCGACGTCGACGACACACAGGCGCTCGCGATCCTCGACATGCAGCTGCGCCGGCTGGCCGCGCTGGAGCGTCAGCGAATCATCGACGAGCTCGCCTCGATCGAGATCGAGATCGCCGAATTCCAGGACATCCTGGCCAAACCCGAGCGGCAGCGCAAGATCGTCGGCGATGAGCTCGCGGCGGTGGTCGAGCGGTACGGCGACGATCGGCGCACCAAGATCGTCCCGTTCGACGGCGAGGTCTCGATGGAGGACCTCATCGCCCGCGAAGACGTCGTCGTCACCATCACCCGCACCGGCTATGCAAAGCGGACGAAGGCCGACCTCTACCGGTCGCAGAAGCGCGGTGGCAAGGGCATCAGCGGTGCGACGCTGCGGCAGGACGACATCGTCAGCCACTTCTTCGTCTCGTCCACGCACGACTGGATCCTGTTCTTCACGAACAAGGGTCGGGTCTACCGGGCGAAGGCGTACGAGCTGCCGGAGGCGAGCCGGGTCGCGCGCGGCCAGCACGTGGCAAACCTGCTGGCGTTCCAGCCGGACGAGCAGATCGCCCAGGTCATCCAGATCAAGGACTACAACGCGGCGCCCTACCTCGTCCTCGCGACGAAGGAGGGTCTGGTGAAGAAGACCCGCCTCGTCGAATTCGACTCCAACCGGAGCGGTGGAATTATCGCCATCAATCTGCGCGGCGAGGACGAACTCGTTGGCGCGGCATTGATCGCGGCTGAGGACGACCTGTTGCTGGTCTCAAAGAATGCTCAGGCAATCCGCTTCAACGCGACCGACGATGCACTGCGGCCGATGGGCCGCGCGACCTCCGGCGTGATCGGCATGCGCTTCACCGGCGCGGACGTTCTGCTCGCCATGGAGGTCGTCCGGGAGGGCATGGACGTTCTGGTTGCGACAGGGGGCGGATACGCCAAACGAACGCCTATTGACGAGTACCCTGTGCAGGGGCGCGGCGGCAAGGGCGTCCTGACGGCGAAGATCACTGAGCGTCGGGGTGGATTGGTCGGCGCCGTTGTTATCAACCCGGATGATGAGCTATTCGCGATAACTTCCAATGGCGGTGTGATCCGGACTCCGGTGAAGCCGGTGCGGCGGACACGAGACCGGAACACAATGGGGGTCAAGCTGATGGACCTTCCGGAGGGCGTATCCCTCGTCGCTATTGCGCGCAATGCCGACGAGCCTGACGAACAGGACAGTTAATGACGGAGACACAGGCGACATCGGGGGCTGCGGGGACTTCGATGGACCGGGCGGAGCGCGACGAGGCAGCCGAAAAAGCTGCCGCCGATCGCGCCGCCGTTGGCCGAGCCACTGTTCCCGCCGACAAGGGCAAGTCCGCCGGTGACGGGCCTGATGCCAAGGAGAACGGTCGCGGCGACCGGCCGCCCGTCACGGCGTCGGCACGTGTTGGCGCGGGCGCGTCCGGCCGGGCCGGGGTTCTGACGTCGCCGGGGCCGGCCGCACCGGCAGCGCCCGGCTCACCGAATCCGGGTGCGCCGAACTCGCCTGGTTCTCCGGGATCTGGCTCTGCGGGCTCTGGCTCTGCGGGCTCTGGCTCTCCGGGATCTGGCTCTGCGGGATCTGGCACAGCCGCGCCGACGTCGACCCGGCCGGGTGCCGCGCCGAACGCGCCGAACGGCCGCAGCGGCCGGCCGGCCTGGCCACGGTCGGCGGGGCGAGCGCACCGGTCAATGGTGCGCCGGCCTCGAGCGCCGGTCGGGTCGCCGAGGCCGTACGCTCCGCGCGGAGCACCGTCTCGGCCGCCGCCGCCCGTGGTCCGCGCCGGGCCCGCCTGTTCGTGAAGCGCGTCGATCCGTGGTCGGTGATGAAGTTCTCGTTCGCCGTCTCGTTTGTGATGTTCTTCGTGCTGATCGTGGCGACCGCCGTGCTCTACCTGGCGCTTGACCAGATGGACGTGTTCTCGCACGTGAACAGCGCGCTGGCGACGATCACGTCGAACAGCAAGGACATCAAGGTCACGGCGCCGGTGATTATCGGCGGTGCCGGCGGCATCGGGCTGGTCGGCGTCGTGCTGTTCACCGCGCTGTCGACCCTTGGCGCATTCGTTTACAACGTGTGCGCAGACCTCGTCGGCGGCGTCGAGGTCACCCTCTCCGAGAAGGAGTGACCAGCGGTTTTCCCGCACGCCCGGTGTCGCGAGAAGCGGCGCCGGGCGTACGGCTCGTAATCAAGGAGCCTCGTACCCCCGATTGGGTCTACCGTCGGACGTACGGTAATCTTGCTCGTCGCGCACGGGGCTATAGCTCAGTCGGTTAGAGCGCAGAGCTGATAACTCTGAGGTCGATGGTTCGATTCCATCTAGCCCCACCCCACAACCATCCGGGCGTCTGACCGTGCGCGTCCCGGGTGCATCGTTCGGATCGAAGGGACCGCGTCGTGTTGAAGAAACTGCTGGTGATGGCCGGCATTCTCGGCGGTGCGGCATTCGTCGCGCGCAAGGTGAAGACCGCGAAGGACGAACGCGCTTTGTGGCACGAGGCCACCACGTCACCCGACCTGCGGTAGCGCTCGCGACGCCCGCGGGGACGTAGCTCAATTGGCAGAGCACCGCCTTTGCAAGGCGGGGGTTAGGGGTTCGATTCCCCTCGTCTCCACCAGCTCTTTCTCTCTTGACCTTGGTCGGAGTACAGCCACTTGTACAGCCAAGACGCTCATGCTCTCTCACCAAGGATCCGATCGATCGCCGACGCGGCATTTCTGGCCCGCCCGGCTAGGACATGACCGTAGGTGTCAGCTGTGAGCCGGATCGTGGAGTGGCCCAACAACTCCATGACCGTGCGAAGCTCCTCTCCTTGATCGATGAGAAACGTCGCGAACGCATGGCGCAGGTCGTGAAGGCGAAGCCACGGCAAGCCAGCGTCAGCGCGCATCCATAGAAGGCTCGGTTGACGTTGCGTGGTTTCGAGTGGCGTGCCGATCGTGCTGGCGAATACGAGGTCGTGCGGCTCCCACAGCTCGCCTGCCGCCGGGGCAGACCGGGGGTGTTGTTACGCCGCCGAGTGGAGCGGGTCTTCCGAGATCTCGGTGTCCGCGACTCTGGCGTCAGGTGGCCACGTAAGCCGGTGGCTGCGATTTCCTCATCCACCTCGGTGATGCCCTCGTCGACGTCGACCACATGTGCCCAATGCGCCGCGCGTTCGGCCTCGGATCGTTCGAATTCGAGCTGGGCCCGCAACCGGACGAGCTCGAGCACGTCGTCGCTCGCGGGTTTGACGGCGACGGTTGGTTCCGTGTCGAGGTGCCAGCCTTCCCGGATCTGGCGGATGCACAGTGCGTTCGCACCGCCAGGCCATGACCCGCCGCGTCGGGTAAGCCGACGGTTGACTCCACGGTCGTTTGAATCAGCGAGGCGGCCGACGCACGGTCGAGCGGTCGGCCGCGAACGACTCGGCCACGGCGGGCAAGTCGGCGCAGACTGACCGGACCACGAGTACGAGCCACGCCAGAGGTTTGGTGGCATCGCGAACGGCAACAAGCGATTGAGCAATCGCTGGAAGATCCGCTCGACGTGCACGGCAAACAAGCACCAACCACGCGAGCGAGCGAACGATTGCCATGGCCAGTAAAACAAGAATTCCGAGACAAACGGGACTGGTATGCACCGAACTTCTCCAGGGAAGATCGGCGCTCCGAACCCCGAGATCAGATTGGACCTGGCGTGGTCCGCGCACCGAGGAGAGCGCAACGGGTTCGGACCGAACGGGCCTCTGCGAAGTAAGTCGTCACAATCGTAGCTCGCACGGCTCAACGTCGAGTCCACAAAGTCCTAGCTGGCGGATTGCCGAATTGTTCTCTTGGGTATCAAGGCGCCGCTTGCGCGGCGCGACCGTGCCGGCTCGGCGCCACGCTCTCGACCTTCGGCCTGCCGCGCGCGCCAGCCGGCCGCACCACAGCGCACAGCAAGTCCTTCGAATGCCTCGGCGACCGGGCTTCGCCCGCCCGGGATCTCGGGCTCCGGGGCGTCCGTCTCCGCCATCGACCCAGGCGAAGCCGAGCAGACCTGCCCCACCGCGTCCAGGTCGTTTACTGCTCCTGCTGCCCCGCGGCGTTGGCGGCGGCGATGCGAGCTCTTCTGGCGGCAGTGAGATCCTCGACGACGATCTGGATCGCGGCCGCGATCGGCACGCCGATGATCGCGCCGACCACCCCGAAGAGCGCCCCGAACGCGAGGACGCTGACGAGGACGGTGAAGCCGGACACCTGCGCCGCCTTGCCGACGATCGTCGGCTGCAGGATGTAGTTCTCGACTTGCTGGTAGGCGACGATGACGATCAGGAAGATGATCATGGCTTTGACGCTGACCGACAGCGAGATGATCGCGATGATGATGCCGGCGGTCGTGGCGCCGATGTTGGGAATGAGATCGAGGATCCCCGCAATCAGCGCGAGGGCAAATGGGTGCGGTAGGCCGAGGATCACCGCCGTTACGCCGTAGACGGTGGCGCAGATCACGGAGATCGCCACGTTGCCGAGCATGTAGCGCGAGGTGGTGTTGATGATCCGATCCGTGACGACGAGGTAGCGCTCGCGCTGTTGCGGGTACAGCAGGCTCGCGGTCCGCTCCCGCAAATGGGGTTCCTCGATCAGGCCGAAGAGCGTCAGGAAGACGAGCGAGATCGCGAGTGCGACCGCCCCGACCGCCGAAGCGCCGACATGGGCGAGGCCGTGGGAGGCGTTGCCGACGCCCTTGGTGATGTCGCTCGCATGCTTTCTCAACGTGTCGACCCAGCCACTGCCAGCGTTGAGGAACTTGCCAGACCGCTGTGCCTGACCCTGTCCAGGATGTGTGGCAGGTCGTGGCTGAGCCCACGCACCGAATCGACGACCGCCAGCGCCAGCACCAGCACGACGACAACGGTGCAAACCAACATCGCCACCACGATCACCGTGGCACTCAGTCCCCGGCTCCAGCCAAACCGCCGCTCCAGTGAAGACACCACCGGCAACAGGACGGCGACGCTGAAGAGGGAGACGAAGATCGTGAGAAGGACGCTTGCGATCGATGCCAACGCCCAGGCGATCGCGACCGCGGCGGCGACCAACAGGATGGTCCGGACCGATATCGAGACCTCGACTTCGCGCCGGCCGGAGTCCTTGGACTCCGTGGAGGATTCTGCCCCACCCATCTGCTCTTCATACCAGGTCGTGACACATGCCGTCGAGAAAGCGTCATGGCGTGCGCGCGCTCGATTGTGATCGCGAGGAATGCCTCGCCCGCATATGTTGACCGTGTGAGCAGCGGCGATGGCGAACCGACCGACCTGCGGCGCGCGATCACGCGCGTCTACCAGTTCTACTGGGGCTCGGGACTGGTCGACGACGTGCCGGCGATGTCTTGGTTCCTCGTCACGGCGACCGTTCCGCTCAGCCTGGGGATCGTCGCAGTCGCCTCGATCGTGCTCGGCGACGCAGATCAGGCGAATGCGGTCGCCCGCGAGGTCACCGGGCTTCTTCCGCGCAGCGCGCGCGGCCAGGTCCTCGAGCTGGTCCTCCGCACCCGGCGGGATTCACCCTGGTTGCTGGCGCTGTCGATCGGTACGATGATCTGGGCGTGCAAGGGGGCGACCGGCGTGATCGAGCGCGTCGAGTCACGACTGCTCACCCTGCCACGCCGCACCGCGCTCAAGCTGATGCTCCGGCAGCTGATGCTGGCCGCTGGCATGACGCTGATGATCGCGCTGGTGGCGATCGCGGCCGTCGAGACGACGAATCTGCGCAGCCGCCTGGGCATCGATGTCCCGGGATGGGCCTTGTCGCTCGCCGCCGTCCCGGTGATCGCGGTCATCTGTGCGCTCCTCTACCGGTACGCCACGATCACGCAGCTCGGCTGGACGCCGTCCTTCAAGGGCGGTCTTCCGGCCGCCGTGATGGTGGAGGCGACGCCGCTGCTGGCCGGCTACTACACCCGAGCGGTGGCCGGCCACACGCCCGGGCAGGTGTTTCTCGTCCTCGCCGGGCTGCTCTTCACGTGCTACCTGATCGCGGTCGCCCTGCTGGTGGGCGCGGGCCTGGCGTCATCGTTCCACCGCTCGGCGGACCGGACGAGCCAGGCCGGTGGATCATCGGTTTCGCCGTGATGCACGCGGCCACTCGGCCCGTACCGTCCCGGCCCGAAGCGAGGGTCGGAGGGCCATCTGATCCCGGTCGCGTGGGCATCACGCCGCACCAAATCTCCCGCGACCCTTGACCGCGTCTGCCGGGTTGGCGGAAGGCGCCCCAACGACGCCGGCGTACCCGTAGAACGTCGCGACAGCGGCGAACCGGGGCAGAGGCCATCGCCGGCGCATACCCCGCCCTTCCAGGTGCCGGACTACATGCGCGTCGTCTGACGGGTCAGCGACGCCGGTCAAGCTTCTCGACGTCCTCCAGAAGCTTGACGGCAGCGGGCGAGCAGATAAAGCAGGTGGTGAGGTTCGTGAGTCGCGTTGAACTTTGCCCGAACCTCGTCGTAGAAGCTCCGCGGATCGTCAAGCTGCTCGACCCAAAGCCGCTCATACTCCGCGGCTAACGTTCGGGGATCGTCGAGGATTGCCTGCCGGAGCACAATGAGCACCACCGACAGTCCGCCCAGACTTTGCAAGGCGGGGGTTGGGGTTCGATTCCCCTCGTCTCCACCAGCACAAACACTAAATGACCTTGGTCCGGTTGTAGCCAACTCCGTAACCAAGGGCGTCAGTTGACTCATGCGGCGAGCCGTCGCGTCACTGGGCGACCAGTAGTTGGAGGATCCCGGACGGGCACCGGGATCGGGCGCGTTCCATGCCCGATCCCGGCAGTGCCCCCGCGTCTCAGTTCAGGTCGATGCGCCGATCCAGGTCGTCAACCGCGGCCAAGGCAAGTCTTGCTCTAGCGTGGCCGGTTGCCCTTCAGACCCCGTCGGGACGTCACCGTCGCCTATCAGCCTCGCGGAGCATCGCGTCTTGTTCGGGGTCGGGCAGGAGCTCCCGGACCTCTTGTGCACAGCGGCAGGCGACAGCTGTCTTCGCCGCCCACGCCAGCGCCTCCTCCCGTGAGGGCACGTCGACGACACAGAACCCGCCGACGACCTCCTTAGTCTCGGGGTACGGGCCGTCGGCGACGATCCCGTCGGTGGCCACAACGCTCGCCATCTGCCTTGCCAATCCGCCGCCAAAAACCCACACTCCAGCGTTCACAGCCTCCCGGATCACGTCGTGCGCGGCCTTGGACACCTCGGGAAAGTCCTCGTCGGGGATATGGTCCATCGCACCGTCATTGAACGAGATCAGGTATCGCGTCATCTCATGACTCCCTTGTCGTCGCGGCCACCTCCGGCCACTTCTCACCTCTGCTACGAACGCGTCGCTCCGGATCCGACAGCCTGCCAGCAGAAAATCTTAAGGACTCCGCCTTCGGCCCCGCAGGCGTCATGTGACCCTAGTTCGCGGAGATCATCGGTGCCGCCACCGGCTATTGAGGCACACCGCCTGCTGGCGTTCCCGGCCGACCGGTTTACGTCACGCCATCGAGGAGCAACCACCTACCCCTCGGCGTCGTACGGGGACTGCGGCCCGGCAGGTTCGGCGGGCGCTGCGGCGGCCTTGGCGGCTCGCTCCAGGCGGAAGTAGCCCGCCGAATGGACCATCATCGCCGCGAAGCCACTAACCAGGATCCCCACCCCGGCGAGCCACATGATGTGCCAGAAACCGGCGACCACACCGACGAACGCAAACAGCTGCGCGATCGACTGGGTGACCCGCACCAAACGAGAGTCGGTCAACCTGCGCCGGAATGTCTCCTGGCGGTTGACCAGAACCAGAGCGCCCGGCGGCGGGATCGCCACCGAGAAAGCGATCACACAGATCTTCGCCGACCAGTCGAGGGACGTCGTGGTGAGGAACGGCTGCACCAGGACCAAGCCGATCGCGATCAGCCCGCCGTAGATCACGTTGTTCTGCCCGAGCCACTCCCGCTGCTGCTCCGGCTCCTCTGCTGCCTGTTGGAGCCATGCCGCTTGCTGTCGTGCCTCCTCCTTCACCTGTCGGATCTGTATCGCCTGCTGCTCCTGGTCGACCGCCACGATTGTCATCATTCCAGGGCAGGCCGCGGCACCTGTCGCGTGTCGCTGCTGAAGGACTGACCGCACCTTGGTCCGCTTGTGGCCAACGTGCAGCCGACCTCATTTGAGCTTGCCGGTCGCCCACCGCTAGCGTGCCTTCGCGCGCCACGGCGAATGACACGATTCCCACAGTGTCGCTGTGGACGAGTCCGAAAATGGTTCGGCTGGTGATGGCTTCGCCAAACGCGGCGAAGCCGGCCGCCGTCGCCGAGAAGTCGTGGACCGTGTAAAGAGACGCAGCAACGGCAAATCCCAGCCGGACATCGAGGCGGACTTGCGCATAGAGTTCGAGCGCGCCGGCATCCCACAGACATCCGAACAAGTCACTGGGATCGCCCAAGTCATCAGCGGCGGTTGGTTCGGATTGCTTCGGTCGGCCGTTCGAGTCGCCGCGGGTGGCCAGGCGCCACCCGGAACGCGCGCAAGTCGACTGCGGCTCACCGGGCAGCGTTGGGTCGACGTCGAGGCGTCCGTCGATCCCGCCGCAGAGTCCGCTGTGCGGAGGTATCACCGTGCCAATGGGGCCATCGGGTCGCACATGCCGGCGGAGCTGAACGCAAACCTGCTGTCTGCACGGCTGGCGGTGATCGGCGCCGACGATGAGTCGCGTGTGGGCGTGTTCCTCGGCCGCAGCTTCGTCGGTACGCTTCCGAGAGTCGCGGCGAGTGCGCTCGTCCCAACGATCATTGAGGCGGACGGCCGCGACCAACGGCGACGTCTCTCGCGTGTCTGTCGCCCTGCCGTAGCCAGCGCGCATATAGCGGGTACCCACGGGCGAGGATGAGCCATGGCCGGTTTCAGTTCCGGTGGTTGATGTGGTGCCCGGAATTTGGGCGACAGTTTCCCCTCAGCCTGCCAAGATCCCCATTGGCGAAGTGCTCTGGGACGAGTCGGGTGGTGGCGCGATGGTGGAACGGTCAGAAAGCGGTCACGTCGCGATAGTGACGGGAGCAAATCATGGGATCGGTGCGGCCACCGCACGAGCGCTGGCCGCCGAGGGCTGCGCCGTCCTCTGCACTTATCGCACGGTGCATGACGACGTCGACCCGGCCGTACCCGAGGCATATCGGCGCAACCGCGCGGAGAACGCAGAGCGTGTCATCGCAGCGATCCACGCCGGCGGCGGCCGAGCCGTAGGGATCGAGGCCGAGCTCGAAGACGAGGCAAGCCCGGTGCGACTGTTCGATCTCGCCGAGCAGCAGCTCGGGCCGGTCGACATCCTGGTCAACAACGCCACCGGTTGGATCCAGGACTCATTCGTCCCGAGCCGCGGCGATCCCCACGGCCGCGCTCTAAAGGAAGTCAGTGCGGCCACCTGGTCCCAACAGTTCCGTGTCGACGCGCTCGCGCCGGCACTGCTCATCACCGAATTCGCTCGCCGGCATATCGCCCGTGGTGCGACCTGGGGCAGAATCATCGGCCTCACATCGGGCGGAGATCTCGGCTTTCCCAGTGAGGTCTCGTACGGCGCGGCGAAGGCCGCACAAGCCAACTACACGATGTCCGCAGCACTCGAACTGGGCGAATTCGGGATCACCGCGAATATGGTCTATCCACCAGTCACCGACACCGGCTGGGTAACCGACCAAGTCCGCGACTTCGTGGCCGGCAGCAGCACACACTTCCACGTCGCTGACCCAGATGAGGTTGCCGGCGTCATCGCCTACCTTGCCTCCGACGCCGCGACTCTGATCACCGGCAACGTCATCGTTCTCCGCTGACGTCCGCTCCATCGACGGTGGGGCATCGACTGCACAGAATGGTTGAGCAGCGCCGGCGACTGATAGGCGGTTGCCACTTCCAGGGCAGCGGCCGCCGCCGCGGTATCGGGCACCATCAGATCGTCAAGGCTCACGCGGGTCGCGATTAGCTTCCTCCGGCCGCCTCTTGTGCGATCCGGATGATCGTCTTGCCGCGCGTACGCCGGTCGGGCGCGAATGCGGCGGGCGCCTCGGAGAGGGGCCGCACGGCGCCCACGAGCGGCTTGATCCGGCCGTCTCTGAGCCGCTGAGCAAGCTCCACGAGTTGCGCACGGTCGGGTTACACGATGAAGAACACGGCCCGCCCGTTGTCGGGCTGGACGGTGGGCGGTGCTGCGATGGTGACCAGCGTGCCGCCGGCGCGGACCAGCTCGGTCGAGCGTTCGAGGATCGGGCCACCGATGACGTCGAACACCACGTCCACTCGCCGGCATTCTCCAGCCCGTCGACCTGCAGGTCCAAGAAGACATCGGCCCCGAGACCGAGTGCTGTGTCCCGGTCGGCAGCCCGTCCGGTGCCAATCACAAAGGCGCCCGCGTCGCTTGCGAGTTGCACCGCGATTGACCCGACACTGCCCGCCGCGCCATGGATCAGGACGGTCTGGCCCGTCGTAAGGCGCGCGTGGTCGAACAGGCCCTGCCGGCGTCAGCCCGGAGATCGGGAGGGCAGCCGCCAAGGTGTGGTCGACATCCGCCGGGAGTGGAGCGAGGTTACGAGCCTCCACGGCGGCGTACTCCGCCAGTGATCCGTTTCGGGTCCAGTCGGCCAGTCCGAACACCCGTTGGCCCACGGTCAGGCCCGTGGTTCCGAATCCCAGTTCGGCGACGACGCCCGAAAGTTCATGCCCGGGTACGGTCGGCGTCCGGTCACGGCCGGCACGGTCGGACCAGGTTCCCGCCCAGTCGAGCTCCCCGCGAGTGAACCCCGCGGCATGTACCCGTACGACGACATCGTTCTCAGCCGCGTGAGGGTAGGCCATGTCCGTCAGGGAGAGTCCATCGACACCGGCGTCACGGTCACGAGCGGTGATGGATTGCATGGCACGTCCTTGCCGTGAGTTTGTTGAGCTCGAGCACACTCGCACGTGCCTGACCCGTACCACGGTTAGGCACAGTTCAGCAGGTCGCCGAGACCCATCGGTGACGGATACACCGCGGAGACACTGCAGACGGCGTTGGCGTAGAGCAGCCCACTCGTGTGGGTCATTTCTGAGCGTAGAGAATTTGGACCGATTGCCGAGTTGGTTTGGCCCAGGCCAGGCAACACGCCCCTCGTGCGGCCCGTGGTGGCACCGCAGCGGCGAGGCGGTTCAGCGCTTCCAGGCGCGGGCGGTCGGCATGGCCCCGCGGGTAGTGGCGCTGCGCTTCGCCCAAACCACCAAGCGGGCTCTGGTTAGCGCGTTTCAGTCCCGATGGTTCACGATGTTGATTACGTTGCCGTCCGGTGCTCGGACGAAGAACCTCCGTACACCCCATGGCTCGGTGGTTATCGGGTGCACGATTTCGTAGCCGAGCCTCTGAGCCTCCTCGTAAGCACCTTCGACGTCGTCCGTGTGGACGGAAATGACCGAGTCTTCGGCCGCGGTTGCGTCGCGCGTTACGAGCTGGACGTGCGCCCTAGTCTCGGGAGAGGTGTAGCGGGCGACCCATCCCATGTTGAACCCTTCGGTGCTCAGCCCGAGGTAGTCGGTATAGAAGCCTCTTGCTACATCGATGTCGGCCACTCGAAGATTGGCCGTAATGCTTGTGGCGCGCATGTTGTCCTCCTGCCTTCAATGGACGTACACCATGATCATCCAAACCACGAGCCGAGGCCGATCGAGCGGAGCACCGGCCGGATGACGACCTCAAGCGCGGGATTCGTCGACCGGGCTTAGGCATCCGTTCCGCTATTCCAGGTCGAGTCGGACCACGATGCGGCGCGCGGTCGGGTGACTTACCTCGCGGAATCCGGCCGCCACGAACGTGTTGCGGGAACCAACGTTCATCTCCCCCCATGACACGCTCTGCCCGGGCTTGGGGATCATCGGATATCCCTCGACCGCCTTCGCGCCATGCGCTTGCGCGTACTGCACGGCTGCCTTTGTCAGCGGCCGAGTGAGGCCTTGTCCTCGGTATCCGGGACGGATCGCGAAGCAGACGATCGCCCAGACGTCCAGGTCATCCGGGTCCTCGGTCCGGCCGGCCCACGGCACCGACGATCCGCGCAGCCGCCGATAGTTGGCCCGCGGCTCTACCGCGACCCAGCCAACCGGCTCGCCATCCATGTAGGCGACCATCCCGGTGGTCCCGTCCGCCTCCGGGTGGCCGCAGTCTGTCTCCTCGCGCAGTCGATGCGCCCGCTCCTCGACCGGCATGCCGAACCACGCCCCGTCGCCCAATTTGATCCGCTGGCACTGGCATTTGGCGGCGCCGCCGCGCCCGAACACCGTCTGCAAGTCATCCCAGCTCGCTTCGTTGGCAGGGACCACGGACACGTCGCTTTCCGGCATAGGTGGTGCCTAGCACACCTTGCCGACACTCCGTTACCCCATCGCGACGGCGAGGCGGACGGCGACTATGTCGCCGACGGTAAGCCGTTCAGCATTCCGGACCGACGTCTTCACCGGCACGACGTACCGTCCGTCCTTCGGGAACAAGGACGTCTTCCAACCGGTACGACCGATCCGCGCGGTGACCGGAATCATGCCCCACCCGTAGCTCACGAACCCGGAGATCGCTTCCAGTTCGCCGCAGTGTTGGTCCGGAACGGTGACGAAGTGCCACGGCGCCGGGCCCTTCCAGAACCACATCCTCGCCGCTGAACTCCAGGTTCATTCGACTCAGGATAGGAGCAAGTGCCTCCAGGTGGCCGGCGGCGAACACGTCAGGGGTCCATGGTTTGGTTGGTGCCGACTTGGAGTCTGAGGTTGGAGGCTCGATGGACACGAAATGGGAATCTGACGGTCGATTGCGCGCGACCGGCGACACTGGCGGCGTTCTGGAAGGTGGCGTTGGGATACGTCGAAGCGCCGCCACCAAAGGGCTTCGGGAGCTGGGAGGAGTGGCTCGGACACTTCGAGGTCCCCGAAGACGAGTGGGACGACGGCGCCTACGTCACCGATCCCGACGGCATACGACCGGGCATCTCGTTCTTGAAGGTGCCGGAATCGAAGGTCGTGAAGAACCGGATTCACATCGACGTCAACGTCGGCGGGGGCCGCCAGGAGCCGGTGGGACGTCCGCTGGCCGCGGGTGACAGCGGCCGTGGCGCGCCTCACCAATGCGGGCGCAACCTGTGATTCGCGTCGATCCGCCCGAGGGCACGCCCGATCACATGGTGATGGCCGATCCCGAAGGGAACGAGTTCTGCGGCGTCCGAGTCCAACATGGCCGACGCGACTCGGCCAACGCAACTCGGCTGACGCGACGGCCGATCTCGACACCGTCGGATCTCATACGGCGCAATCCGTACGCGTGCGATCTCAGCCGTCGTCGCGGCAGAGGCAGAACGGATGGCCAGCCGGATCCAGGAGCACTCGGACGTGCTCCTGCGGTTGGTGTTCAGCCACAACCGCGCCGAGCGCAACCGCCTCGGCAACGGCGGAGTCGAGGTCGCCGACCTGGAAGTCGAAGTGCATCATCGGGCGTTGTTGCCCGTCCACGGGTGGCCAGACCGGACGCTGGGAAGTCGGTTGCCTGCTGGAACACGATGTAGATGGATCCTTCGGGAGCGGCGAGGATCGCCGTACCCGGTTCCTCGTGTCCAACCGGCCAGCCGACCAGATCAGAGTAGAACCGCGCCAAAGCGCTGGGATCTGGCGCTTCGATCGCCGTTCCCCACCACATGCCTTTCGTTCGAGATCGCACCGATGCAGTCTGCCGCCGACCACGAGCCATGTCCACCGATGTCGCCGCGCCACTTGAGCGGTACGCAAGCGCACGCTCGGTCCCGGGCGTCGATGTGCCGCCGGCAACGGGCTCGAAGGCGCTGTCGTATGGTCACCTGGGGGCTGATCGCGTGACGGTCGCGATGCGTAAGGAGGTATCCGATGATCGACGGGCGACCAGGTGGATCCTTCACCGCGTCGGCCTGGCGCGAAATCGCCGGATGGCGCGATGCCGTCGCCGGCATGCCGTTCATCCGGGCTCTGGCAAATGGGTCGCTGGCCGCGGACGCGTTCGGGTATTACCTCGCCCAGGACGCCGCGTATCTGGTCGAGTTCGCCCGCGCGTTGTCGGTTGCCAGTCACCTGGCGCCCACTCGGGCGGGTCAGACGTTTTTCGCCGGGTCGGCGCATCAGGCGCTTGACGTCGAATCAGTTCTACATCGTGACTGGTTGAGCAAGCACGGGGCGGCAGTGGCTGTGCCAGTCTCGCCGGTGACTGCGGCCTACACCGACCACCTCCTCGCGGTCGGGTCCCGGGATGGATATCCCGTGCTGGTCGCGGCGCTACTGCCCTGCTATTGGCTGTACGCCCATATCGGCACCGTGGTGCTGGCGGAGGCCGGCGACCTGGATGCACACCCGTACGGGCAGTGGATCACGACATACGCCGACCCCGGGTTCCAGGATGCCGCCCGGACCGCGTGCGACCTCGCGGACGAGGCGGCCGATGCCGCCGAGGCGACCACTCGCGCCCGCATGTTGGCGATGTTCGTGCGGTCGTCCATGCACGAATACTTGTTCTTCGACCAAGGCATGTCGCAGCCGAACTGGCCAACACCACCGACCGCCGACTGACCGACGAGGCCAGACCGCCATCATCGTCGAAGTGATCATGTGCGCGTCGCTGCATAGAGAAGCATGTCCCGTCGGGTGCCGCCGATCTCTTGATAGCTGCGGAGAAGGTCCTCTCGCTGATATCCGGACCTTTCTGCGGCGCGAATTGAGCCGTTGTTCCACGGTTCGATGTAGAGCTCTATCCGGTACAGGGCGGGGATGGTCCAAGCGAACGCCGTCAACGCAGTCAACGCACTGCTCGCGACGCCCCGGCCCCGGTGCACCGGAGAGACCGCATAGCCGGCGGATGCGCGCCCCTCCGACAAGTTCCGAAGCCATAGTCCGACAGTGCCGACGGCGTTGTTGGATTCTGCGTCCGCGATAGCAAAGGGAAGTCCGGTCCCTTCGGCGAACCGGCCCTGTTGCCGGCGCACCCACTCCAGGGCCTGCTCGGCCGTTGCGTGCGCGGGCAGGCTGCCGATGAGGGGAATGTACGGGTCCGTGCCCAACTCGACAGCCAGACGCGCATCTTCGTCGGTGAACGCACGCAGAATGACTGAGCCGTGGGCCGGTGGCGTCGTGGGCCAGGATGGCGGTTCCGTCATGGCTGATTCTTGCTCGCCGTGCCATGATCCAACCAGGTAGGGGACAGAGAACGTCGGCCATGTACGGCGGCATCCGCGCGCGACTATCCGACGTACGTCGTCCGTGCGCAACACTGCGCCATGCCACAACGGGGAATCGATCCACAACACCCGCCGGAGGCGTCGGAGGCGGAGCCGAGCCCGTTGTACGCCGGGCACTGACGTTGAGCCCCGTAACCGGCGTGACGGCTTACGCCGTATGGCAATGGCTCGACGGAACCGCCCTGTCGAGCCGGCCGTTTCTGGCCGCGGGTGGTGGGATCCTCGCCGGAGCAATCATGGGCGTAGCGTCGGATCAATTGATCATTTCGGTGGGCTCGCGGCTCCGTCGATCGACCAAATGAACCGCGGTCGAGCAATTGGCCGGCATCGGTACGGGGTAGGGACGGTCTAGACGTCATGGTGCTGAAACTGTTGGCGTTCGTCTTGCCGTTGGGTGTCGATCGTTTGTCGCGGCGGCGGCGCTCGGGACTCGGCGTCCGACGCGGCGGCAACGCTGGCGGCTATCGCTGTTGTTCGTGGCGTTCGAGGGTGGAATGCCGTTGATCGGCCTGGCGATCGGCGCGCCGCTATCACGGGCGATGGGTTCGACCGCCGACTACGTAGCCGGCGGTGTTCTGGTCGCGGTCGGTCTGTGGATCGTCTTCGGGGATGACGATGAGGACGAGGCCAGCGGCCGGATCATGGGCGCCGGTGTGGTCGGCGCTCGCGCTCGGGGCGCCATCAGCCTGGACGAGTTGGCGATCGGCTTCACGCTCGGTCTCGCCCGGCTGCCGGTGATCCCGGTCGTCATGGCGATCGCGGTACAGGCACTGGTCGCCTCCCAGCTCGGGTTTCGGCTTGGTGCCTACATCAGCGAGACATGGCGGGAGTGGGCGGAACGGTTGGCCGGTATCGTCCTCGTCGGATTGGGCGTGTATCTCGTGATCGAGCAGGTGCGGCAGCACTGACCCATGGCCGACGTCGACAGTGAGGGCACCGTGACCAATGGGCAGTCAGTGATCGATGGCTACGGCAGGCTGGTACGGCGAGGGCTCCACCTCGAGTACCTGACCCTGGGTTGGAACGTAGTGGGCATCGTCGTCCTGGCCTGGACCGCGATCGCCGCACGATCGGTAGCGCTGACCGGTTTCGGATTGGACTCACTAATCGAAATCGGTGCCTCGATCGTGGTGGTGTGGGAACTCTCCGGCGCCGATGAAGGCCGTCAACACCGCGCGTTGCGGTTGATCGCGATCGCCTTCACCTTCTTGGCCGTGTACCTGGCCGTCCAGTCGAGCTGGGCGCTGATCGTCGGCTACCAGCCGCGGCACAGCCCGGCCGGGATCGTGTGGACGGCCGTGACCGCCGCCGTCATGTTCGGGTTGGCCGCCGGCAAGGCCAGCACTGGGCGGGCGCTCGACAATCCCGTCCTGGTGGCCGAGGGACGAGTGACCGTTGTCGACGGTGTACTGGCCACCGCCGTGCTTGTTGGCTTGCTTCTCAATGCGGCGTTCGGACTGTGGTGGGCGGACCCGGTGGCCGGATACGTCCTGGTGTTCTACGCCGTCAGGGAAGTCCGTACGATCGTGGCCACGATGGGCGGGCGGACAGCAACTCCATAGTCGAGTACGGTCGCCGGATGCATACGCCGCCACTTCCCGGCGCGATCGTGCCGGTAACGACGGATCGCCTTGCCGCCCGCGCGGTCGGCGACCGACCAACCCAGGTAACAAGGCCAATCACGATCGACGACTACGACCCGACGTGGCCGGCGATGTTCACTCGCGAAGAGGTCCGCATCCGGCAGGCGCTCGGACCGCTCGCGCTCGCGATCGACCATGTCGGGTCGACCGCGGTACCGGGCCTTGCGGCGAAGAATCGCCTCGACATCGACCTCATCGTGGCCGATCCAGCGGACGAATCCGCCTATGTTCCGGCGCTCGAGCCGGCCGGATACGTGCTACGGACTCGCGAGCCCGACTGGTATGAGCATCGCTGCTTGTGGACGCACGATCACGGCGTCAATCTCCATGTCTTCGCGCCGGACTGCGACGAGCACCTGCGCCATCTGATCTTCCGTGATTGGTTGCGGAGTCATCCCGACGATCGCGACCGGTACGCCGCCGAGAAGCGCCAGATCGCGGCGGCCCACCCGATCGACATTGCCGAGTACGTCAATCAGAAGGCGGCCATCGTCATCGAGATCCTTCGCAAGGCCGGCTGTGTGGACTCGCACGATTCCGAAGCGGCGGTCGGCCGCTAGGCGCGGAATCAGAGCGGCGCACGGGCATTGCGAAGTCGAATCCCGGAGAACCCTACGGACGACGCGATCACCGCTCGCCACCATGGCGCCAGGTCATCCGCCAGTCGCAGCTCGATGCCGGCCTCTTCGTGCAACCCGAGCAGATCACCGATGGGCTCTGCCTCACCGAGTGGTTGCACCGGCTGTGAAGTCACCCACGCCGCATCGCCCAACCGTCGAAACGACTCCACCGCGAACCGGTACGCATACACCTGCGTCGACTGCATACGACTGAGCCAGCCGTACTCGATCACGTGGACGCGGGACGCCGATGGACCGAGCACGGACAGCCTGTCCTCCACGGTCGTCGACGCGACCGACCACGCCATCGCGCGCGGGCATTGTCGCGGAAACCAGTACGCCGGAGCCTGTTCGGCATCGACCGCCCAGACGTACGCATCGGGCTGGCGAGCCGTCGCGGCCACGTGCGGCTCGAACGACCGGATCGTCGGGTCTTCGGAGAAGTGCAGCAACTCGCCGGCAGTGGGTCGCATAGCTTCACCTTGGCGGAGGCGTCAACCGCCCGGCAATGCGAATACGGCAGGATGCACTCCTGTGATCGGAAAACTCGAAACCGTACCGGCTCGGACCCGCGTCGACCTTCTCGCCGCGCCCGTCGCCGAGACCCTGGCGTCCTGGAGCGGCGCGACGAACGTCGACAAGATCGAGGTCGCCGCGATCGACCCCGATCTCGCCGACACGGCCGCGTTCTGCGCCGCGTACGACGTGGGGCTGGACGTCAGCGCGAACTGCGTGGTCGTCGCCGGCAAGCGTGAGGGCGTGCAACGATTTGCCGCCTGCATGGTGCTCGCGACCACTCGGGCCGACGTGAACAACGTCGTGCGCCGCCTGCTCGACGTGCGGAAGCTGAGCTTCGCCCCGATGGATACGGCGGTCAGCGAGACCGGCATGGAGTACGGCGGGATCACGCCGATCGGGCTACCGGCGGGATGGCCGGTGTATGTCGATGCCGCCGTCGCTGCGACGCCGTTGGTGGTCATCGGCTCCGGCGTGCGCCGCAGCAAGATCGTCCTGCCTGGGGCAACCCTCGCCGAACTGCCGAATGCCCAGGTCGTCGACGGGCTGGCCAACCCGATCTGACGGCGCCGACGCGGGCACGTCCCGCGAACGTCCGCCCAAACGTCAGACCTCGCACACGTCGTCGTCGCACACCGGTCCGGCTGGGCCGACCGGATGCAGCTTGACCGATTCGCCTTCGCGTCGCTGCACCTCGCGGAGTGTCGCCAGCAGCGTCGCCGGATCCTGTGCGCCGGAGACCGCATACTTCCCGGCGAATACGAACGTTGGCACGCTGGAAATCCCGAGCGCGTACGCCTCCTGGATCTCGGCGGTCACCTCGGCCACGCCGGCATCGGAGTCGAGGAACTCCCGTACCGTTGCTTCATCGAGCCCGGCCTCGACGGCGATGGCCGTGAGATCGTCGACGGAGCCGACGTTGCGGCCCTCGGTGAAATGCGCACGGTGGAGGGCCTCGACAACCGCCGGACCGGCACCCTCGCGGGCGGCATACCAGGCGAGCCGGTGCGCGGTGAACGTGTTGGCGATCAGCGCGGTGTCGTAGTGCAATTCGATGCCGTCGGCCGCGGCGACCTGCGTGGTGTGGCTCGTCAGCTGCCGCGCCCGCTCGGGACCGCCGAACTTCGGTGCGAGCCAGTCGAGCAAGGGATGCGCGTCCTTCGGCGTCGATGGATCGAGCTGGAACGGTTTATAGGTCAGGTTCACGTCGCCGTCGAATTCGGCGAGCGCGGCCTCGAGCCGCCGTTTGCCGATGTAGCACCACGGGCAGACGACGTCGGAGTAGATATCGATGTCCACGTCAGGATGCAACTCCGCGACCGAGGCCGGCATTTCGCCGTGGACTCTCGAATCCGCACCGTCGTGGTCGAGATCACACTTCGAGCGCGCCGGCCAGCCGATTCACGACCTCATCCACGGGTACGTCCTCCCGCGTGCCACTGCGGCGATCACGCAATTCCACGTACCCGTGGGCGAGCCGGCGTCCGACCACGGCCGACCAGGGCACGCCGAGGAGTTCGGCGTCGGTGAACTTGACGCCGGCCGAGACTCCGGTCCGATCGTCAACGATCGCGCGCAGTCCGGCGGCGGCGAGGTCATCACCGAGTCTCAGGGCCGCGTCGATCTGGGCGTTGCCGGTCGCGACCACCTGCACATCGGCCGGAGCCACGGCCACCGGCCATACCAGGCCACGCTCGTCGTGATGCTGCTCGACGATCGTGGCCATGGCCCGGGTGATGCCGATGCCGTACGACCCCATCGTGATCCGGATCGGCTGACCGTCCGCGCCGAGGGCGTCCAGGCCGAACACATCGGCATAACGCCGGCCGAGCGCGAAGATGTGACCGATCTCGATGCCTCGACGGATCTCCAGCGGGCCGCCGCAGGCCGGACATGCATCGCCGGCCCGGATCTCGACGGCCTCGATGGTCCCGTCCGGTGTGAAGTCACGACCGGCCACCACAGTGATTGCGTGGCGACCCGGTTCGTTGGCACCGGTCAGCCAGGCCGTCCCGCTGACGACGCGGGGATCGACGAGGTAGCGGAACTTGGCCGGACCCTGCGGGCCAATATAGCCGCGGACGAGATCCGGCCGCGCGGCGAAGTCATCGAACATGGCGACGGTGGCCGGATAGAGCAGCGCACCGACGCGTTTGAGATCGACCTCGCGGTTGCCCGGCACGCCGATCACCAAAAGGTCGGCCGTACCGTCCGGGTCGGTGACCTGGAGTACGACGTTCTTGAGCGTGTCCGCGGCCCGCCAATCGTCCCGGCCACCAGCCCGCTGCGCGTTGACCAGCGAGACGAGCGACTCGATTGTGGGCGTATCCGGGGTGTCGAGCACCTCGATCTCCGGATGGCGCAACGGATCGGATGCCTCTGGCGCGGGTGTGGTGACCGCCTCGGTGTTCGCCGAGTAGCCGCACGTCGGGCAGGCCACGTACGTGTCCTCGCCGACCTCCGCATCGGCCAGGAACTCCTCCGAGGCCGACCCGCCCATGGCGCCGGACATCGCCGACACGATCGTGTAGTGCAGCCCGAGCCGGTCGAAGATCCGTTGGTACGCCTCGCGATGGGCCAGATAGGAGGCGCGCTGGCCGTCGTCGTCGAGATCGAAGGAGTAGGCGTCTTTCATGATGAACTCACGGGTCCGCAGCAACCCGGCGCGCGGGCGCGGCTCGTCCCGGAACTTCGTCTGCATCTGGTAGAGGATCACCGGATAGTCGCGGTAGCTGGCGCAGATATCCTTCACCAGCAGCGTGAACAACTCCTCGTGCGTCGGCGCGAGCAAGTGGTCAGCGCCCCGGCGGTCCTTGAGCCGGAAGATCTCCTGGCCGTATTCGGTCCAGCGACCGCTCGCCTCGTACGGCTCCCGGGGCAGTAGCGACGGGAACTGCACCTGCTGGCCGCCGATGGCCCGCATCTCGTCGTGAATCACGTCCGAGATGCGATCGACGACGAGCTTTCCCAGCGGCATCAACGTATAGCCGCCACTGGCCGCACGACGGATGTAGCCCGCCCGCACCAACAGTCGGTGACTCGGCACCTCGGCTTCGGCCGGATCCTCGCGCAAGGTACGGAGAAACATCGTCGACATCCGCATGACAGGCGTCCGGTCGGGCATGGCGGCAGCGTACGCGTCCCCAGCCGGGTGCCTCGCTGTATTTCGGGCCCGCCCACACCGGATTTCCGGTGCCGATTGCATGGGCCGGTTTCGGGCGTGCGCCACGTCACGGTATCCAGCCGTTCGCCCATCTGGCGGGCGCTGGCAAACTCAGGAACGCGAGGTAACTTGCAGCGGGGAGCGACGGCCGAGGGGGAGTGCGGCGGCAATGGCGTGGCGGAGTTTCATTGCGGTCGGCGACAGTTTCACCGAGGGGCTCGATGACCCCGACCCGGAGACGGGAATCTTCCGAGGCTGGGCCGATCTCGTCGCGACTCGCCTGGCCGCCGAGGCGCCCGACTTTCAGTACGCCAACCTCGCCATACGTGGTCGCCTGTTCGACAGTGTCGTCGACGAGCAGGTGCCGCCGGTGCTGCGGATGGCCCCCGATGTTGTGAGCTTTGCGGCCGGCGGCAACGACGCGTTGCGCCGTGGATTCCAGCCCGACATTCTGCTACCGCGTTTCCAGTACGTCGTCGGCACGCTTCGCGCCGCCGGATCCGAGGTGATCGTGTTCCGGTTCGCCGACGTGACCCGGCGGCTGCCCGGTCAACGCCTGATCCTGCCGCGCATGACCATGATGAACGACGCGGTCAGCGAAGCGCGCGACCGGCACGGCGCGCTGGTCGTCGACCTGTGGGGTGACGACGAATTCCTCAATCCGGCGCTGTGGAGCCTGGATCGGTTGCACATGAACGCGATCGGACACCGCCGGGTCGCCGCTCACGTGCTCGCGGCGCTCGGGATCGATTCGGACTCGACGTGGCTCGATGCGCCCGCGTACCCGACTCCGCTGTCCTGGGCCGCGGCGCGAGCGGCCGACGCACGCTGGACCAAGAATCATCTCGCGCCGTGGGTCAGGCGGCGCCTGACCGGGCGCTCGTCCGGCGACCATGTGATGCCGAAGCGCCCGACGCTGACGCCGTTCGCCGCTGGATAGCCGTCGCGAGGCGAATGGCCGGTCGCCGCCGAGCCGGCCAGGCTACTGTTCGCTGATGGTCATGAACTGGGCCGACTCGCCGGTCGTCGGCGCACGGTCGTCGTGGGTGGCGGTCCTGCTCGCAGTGTTCGTCGCCATTCCCCTGGCGGTAGGGCTCGCCGTGTGGCTCACCCGGCGGCGCCGACGCGCCGGTTGGGGTCACGACTGGGCCGCTCGCTCCGCATGGGCCGAGGTCTTCATGACCGTGGGTACGCTGCCGTGGCTCTGCCTCACGCTGCTACCGTCGGATCGGCCACGCGACGCCAACCTCGTGCCGTTTCGTGATCTGACGGAGCAGGTGCAGACCGGATATGCGTACGCGACCGTCCAGATCGTCGGGAATCTCCTGGTATTCGCGGCACTCGGCTTCGGGATGCCCGTGCGTTGGCGGGTGGGTCCGCTTGCGGCGCTTGTGGTCGGCGCACTGGGGTCGACCGCGATCGAGTTGCTGCAATGGATCCTCGATCTCGGCCGCTATTCGTCCGTCGACGACGTGCTGGTCAACGCGGCTGGAGCCACGATCGCTGCGGTCCTGTCCCGGCCCTGGTGGCGCCGCCGCATCGGGCCGATTCCCGGCCGGCCGGTGGCGGGTGGCCGCGGCCCGGGCAAGCTGGCACGCTCACCACGCCGGGACACGACGGTATCTGTCTGATCTGCACCGTTATGCGGGGCTGACTCTGCCGGGCATGCACCGATACGGTGGGTCCGGCGACGAGTTCCATCGAGATGATCGGCCGCGATCACAGGTTCGGGCCGGCCGGTGACCCACGAGCGTTGTCCGGGAGGCGTGCGGGATGTCCTACACGGAGGATGAGCTCTGGGACATGTTGCGCGAATCCGCCGAGATGCCGTACGGTACGGCCCGCACCGCGCTCACCGAGCAGGTCATGCATCACGCGGATGCGTTGCGGGCGACCGAACTCCGGTTCAAATCCCGACTCCTGGCCACGAACGCGTACATCTACGGCGGCGAGCCGGCTAAGTCGTTCGTCACCTTCGCGTGGTGCCTGGCGGAATATGATCGCGACCCGCGTGCCTATCGGGCGTCAACCCACACGCTGCTCTGGAAGTTCAAGGCCACCATATCCGGGCTCGTACGGTTTCCGGACATCTCGCTCGACCGGACGTACGAGGTCCTGGACGACATGGGCCGTCGTTGGCGCGAGGGCGGCCACAGTCCCCACGCGGTCTACCAACTGCGCCACACGATCGCTCGACACCTGGGTGATCATGCGGCCGCGACAGAGTGGTTCGATCAGTGGTCGGCGGCACCCCGCGACGAGCTGTCTGATTGCCTTGGCTGCGACCCCACCGAGAAGGCGACATGGCTCGCCGAGATCGGGCGCGACGCCGACGCGATCGCCGTCGCCGAACCGGTGCTAGACGGCGACCTCGACTGCTCCGAGCAGCCCCGCTCGATCCTGACCGCGCTGATGGTGCCGTTCCTGCGAACCGGTCGGATGGATGAGGCGCGGGATGCGCACCGCCGGGCCTACCGGGCACACCGGCCGATCGTCGCCGACCTGGCCGAGATCGGTCAGCACGTGGCCTTCTGCGCGCTCACCGGCAACGAAGCACGCGGGCTGGAGATCGTCGAACGACACCTCGGCTGGCTCGACACCGCACCGTCGCCGTACGCGGCGATGACGTTCGCCGGGCACGCGGCGCATCTCCTGCGGCGGGCGGCCACCACCGGCGCCGGCACCGGACGGGTGCACCGGCCGGCGTATGGAGACCGGCCGGCCGCGGACGTCGAGATCAAAGCACTCGCCGACGAACTGATCGCGCTCGGCACATCGATCGCCGTCCAGTTCGATGCGCGCAACGGCAACGAGGCGCGCTCCGATGCGTTCGCGACGATCCTCTCCGCCGAGCCCGTCGTGGACTATCTGCCGATCTCGCCCACCGCGGGGGCCCGTACGCACATCGGGGTGGCCCGCGTGACCCCCGGGGGTCCGGTCCGTTCGTCGCCGACGGACGAGATTGCGATCGCGGACGACCTCGGTCCCGACGCGCTGCTCGACCTGGCCGAGACGTGGTATCGCGAGGAACACGTCGCGAATGCCGAGGCGGCGTGCGAAGCGTTCGACGCCCGCTACGGCACCACGGAGTTGACGCCGCGGCAGCGCGGCCGCCGGGCTGAACTCTACGGACTGGCGTCGGCCAACAACGGCGAGTTGGCGATCGCCGAGCTGGCCTGGATGTCGGCACTCGACCTGTTCGCCGCGGCCGGCGACGAAGTAAACCGGCAGATCACCCGGTCGCGTATCGCCCAGTTGATGTGCCGCACTGATCGTGCCGGCTTCGGGCTGCCGATCGCCGAAGACGCGACCGACTACGTCATCACGCACGGCCCGGTCGGACGCCGGGCCAGCGCCTACCGTCGGCTCGCGTTCTGTTACATGCTCGGTGGACGCGTCGAGGATGCGTTGAACACGCTCGACGAGGCCGAGCCGTACGCGGCGGTGAGCGACGACACCCGTACGCCGATGTGGCTGCTCGTCGACCGGGCGGGCATCCTCGGGGAGACCGGTCAGATCGATGCCGCGCACGCCGCCGCTGAGCACGCCCGCAACGCGTGTCGCAGCGCCGGATTCCGCACCGGGCTCGCCGCCGCGAGCTGGATCAGCGGTCGCGCGCACGAAATCGGCGGCCGGTTGACCGATGCGCTCGCCGCCTACGACGAGGCGCTCGGCGTCTGCGATGACCTCGAGATGCGCCGCCAGCTCCGCCGTCAGCGTGGCACCATGCTGGCCGGCACGGCCCGGGCCGCCGAGGCGATCGACGACCTGGTGGCTTCCGTCGCCGACGCGGTCGCGGCGGGCGATCGGCCGGCGGCCACCACGCTGCGCCAACAACTCGCGACCGCGTACCTCAACAGCGGCCGGCCGCTGGACAGCGCCGACGTGGCCGAAGAGGCTGTCGCCGCGTTTGACCTCAACGACCCGAGCGCCGAAGCCGTCCGCCATCTGCTCGCCCAGGCTTACCGCGCTCTCGACCAGCCGGATCAAGCGATCGAGCAACTCGAGATGGTCGCGGTGAGCGGGGCGCATCGGGACTGCCCGGAACTTGTGGGCGAGATGAACGAGCAGATCGGCGATCTCCTGGACGCGCTCGACCGGGACGCCGCGGCGGCGTTGCGCTATGCCGTTGCGGCCGACGCGTACCGTCGGGCCGATCTCCTGCTCGAACACGTACGAGCGAGCCGGCGCAACGCGACGTCGCTGATGTGGGCGAACCAGTTCGACGCGGCGGTCGAAGCGCTCGCCGATGCCGATCTCGCCGCCCTGTCGCTGGCCGGCGACGACCCGGACGTGGTGTGGGAGCGCGCGATCCTGGCCTGCGACGGTGGCCGGGTGATCGCCGCCCGGGGCGACCTGTCCGGCGGGATCCTGCGGATGGGCCCGGCGATCAGTGTACTGCGATCGGTCGGCGACACCGGTGCCGCCACGTTCGCCGCCGGCATCTACGCCGATCTGCTACTCAAGGCCGACCGACCCGAAGAGGTCGAACCGGTGATAAACGCGGCCTTGTGCGATGTCCACGACGATGGCACTCGCCAGCACCTCGCCTCGATGCTCGTCCGGGCACTGGAGGCGCAGCATCGTGATGCCGACGCCGCCGCGGTCCGGGACGCCTACCAGCTGGGTGCGTAACGTCGACCGTCTGCCACCCGGCCGGCGTTGCTCGGCACGTGGGAGGATCGCGTCGCGGTCTGGGCTGGCCACAGGCCACGTCGCTACTCTGGCGGTGTGACTTCCACCGACCAGCGGATCAGGACCAGCGGCCATGCCAAACGCAGCCGTCGCGATGAGATCTTGGAAATCGCGGTCGGGCTCATCGCGGCCCGCGGATATCACGGCGTGTCGATGGATGACATCGGCGCCGCCGCCGGCGTCACCGGGCCTGCGCTCTACCACCACTTCGCCGGCAAGGAAGCGATGGTTGTCGCCGCGCTCATCCCGGTGAGCGAGGGTCTGCTGTCCGGCGGCATGGCGCTCGCCGACGAACACACCGGCGACCCGAGCGCGCTCCTCGATTCGCTGCTCGACTTCCACGTCGCATTCGCATTGGAGAATCCAGCCGCCATCGCGCTGCACTTGCACGAGCTCGACCGCCTGCCGGAGGAGCCGCGCCGCGCGATCCGCCGGCTGCAGCGCCTGTACGTCGAGATCTGGGTGCAGACGCTGATCCTGCTGCGACCCGAATTGGCCGACGAGGAGGCCCGAGTTCTGGCCCACGCGGCGTTCGGTCTCATGAATTCGACGCCGTTCATCGCGGCTGATGTGGACCGGGACCGGCGCGCCGAGCTTTTGCGGGCGGCTACGTTGTCGGCCTTGACGGGTTGAGCTTGGGGCCGGCCCTGCCCACTCACGACGCAGCGGTCAGGCTTGATCTACGTCGTGAGCGGGCAGGGCCGGCTTTCCGCACGTCCGGGGCCGCGACGGGGCTTAAGAGCTATGTACGTGGAACCGAGAACGGTCCGGTGGTGCGATGCCGAGAACGGTTACGTGGCACGGTGGGCGGTTGCGTGGTGTGATGCCGGGAACGGTTACGTGGGACACGTGACTCGCGAGTAGGGCGAGCGGAGCGGTAGATTAACGATCGTTTAGGTCGTTGGGATGGCGGAGAGGGTTTGTTGAGGATGATCGGCTCGTTGTTGGTGGCGAACCGGGGGGAGATCGCGCGGCGGATCATCCGGACCGCAAAGCGGCTCGGCATTCGTACCGTGGCGGTCTACAGCGAGGCCGACGCCGGTCTGCCGTTCGTGACGGAAGCCGACGAGGCGGTGTTGATCGGCCCCGCGAACCCGGCCCAGTCCTACCGCAACACCGAGGCGATCCTGGCCGCGGCCAAGGCGACCGGCGCGGAGGCGATCCATCCCGGCTACGGCTTCCTGTCGGAGAATGCCGACTTCGCGCGCGCGGTTGGTGAGCACGGCCTGATCTGGGTCGGCCCGAGTCCGGAAGCAATCGTGGCGATGGGCGACAAGATCAACGCTCGCAACCTGATGGCGGCGGCCGGCGTGCCCGTGGCGCCAGGCACCACCGATCCGGCGGCCACCATCGAAGATGCGATCGCCGAGGCGGACCGCATCGGATATCCGGTCATGGTCAAGGCCGCGGCCGGTGGTGGCGGCATGGGCATGGCCGCGGCCGGCGACGAAGCGACCCTGCGCGCCGAATACGACAAGGTTCGCGCGTTCGCCGAGCGGATGTTCGGCGATGGGTCGGTGCTCATCGAGCGCTACTTCCCGCGCGTACGCCATATTGAAGTGCAGATCCTCGGCCTGGCCGATGGACGCGTGATCGCGCTCGGCGAGCGTGAATGCTCGGTGCAGCGCCGCAATCAGAAGGTCCTGGAGGAGACGCCGTCGCCCGCCGTCGACAGCGATCTGCGCACGCGGTTGCAGGCCGCCGCGATCCGCGCCGGCCAAGCCGTGGGTTACACCAACGCGGGTACGGTCGAATGCCTGCTCGACCCCACGACCGGCGAGTTCTTCTTCCTGGAGATGAACACCCGTCTACAGGTCGAGCACCCGATCACCGAGGCCGTCTACCGCGTCGACCTCGTCGAGGAGCAGCTGCGCGTCGCGAGCGGCATGGAACCGGGATTCGACATCGACACGGTGTTTCCGCGCGGCCATGCGATCGAGATGCGCGTAAACGCCGAGGACCCGAAGCGATTCATGCCTGGTCCGGGCGCCGTGACGACGTGGGTTGAGCCGACCGGCGAGGGCGTACGGGTTGATTCCGGTTACGCCGCCGGCACCACCGTCACGCCCAACTACGACTCGCTGATGGCGAAGCTGATCGTGTTCGCCGATGATCGTCCCACCGCGATCGCGAGGGCTCGTGCGGCAGCAGCCAATTTCGACATCGTCGGCCCGAAGTCGAACCTGCCGTTCTTCACCGAACTATTCGACAACCCCGAGTTCATCGGCGGTGACTACGACACTGGGATCATCGGTCGGATGCGGCCGCCGAAGGTCAAGCAGTAGCCGCCGGCAGCAGCGCGACCCTTCGCGGTGGCCGCGCGGCGCCGCGGTGGCGTCGGACGGGCCGCGCGAGATGAGGAGGGCGTGATGGCGACGATGCCCGATCACGTGTCGATCCGCGAGGTCGGACCGCGCGACGGCTTGCAGAACGAAGATCCGGTTCCGGTCGACGCAAAGGTCGAGTTGCTCGATGCGTTGTCACACACCGGTGTACAGCGCATCGAAGCGGTGTCGTTCGTCCACCCGAAGGCGATACCGCAGATGGCCAACGCCGACGAGGTCTGGGCCAAGGCCAGTCCCGTCGACGGCGTGCACTACTCCGCTCTCGTACCGAATATCCGTGGCGCGGAGCGCGCCCTGGCCGCCGGGTTCGCCGAGGTGGAGGTCGTCGTGTCGGCCAGCGACACGCACAACCGCCGCAACGTCAACCGTTCGACCGAAGAGTCACTCGACGACATCGCGGCGTTGATCGACAGACTGCACGCCGGCGGGGCCAGTGCCGAAGTGATCATCGCGACGTCGTTCGGTTGCCCGTTCGAGGGCGATATCGACCCGCGGCGGGTCGCCCAGATCGTGACGCGGGTGCTCGCGGACGGCGCGGACAAGATCTCCTTCGGCGACACGACCGGCATGGCGACGCCCCGTCGGGTCCGGATGTGTTGGACGCCGTCCGAGACGTGGCTCCGGATCAGCCGGTGTTGCTGCACTTCCACAACACGCGGGGCACCGGGCTAGCCAACATCCTGACGGCGCTCGAATACGGCGTCACCGACTTCGATGCGAGCGTCGGCGGGCTGGGCGGTTGCCCGTACGCTCCGGGTGCGACCGGCAATGTTGCCACCGAGGAAGTCGTACACATGCTGCACGACATGGGCATCGACACCGGCATTGACCTGGACAAGTTGATCGAGGTGGCCGAACTCGCCCAGCGCGTCGTCGGGCGCGAGCTGCCCTCGGGTGTGCTGCGCGCCGGTCCGCGGACGCGACTCGTCGCATCGTGAGCCTTGTGGCCTATTTTTCGTAGTGGTAGCGACAGGCGATGATCGTCAGGATGTCGTCGCCGGAATTGTCCGTCGACATGGCATACACGAGACGATGCTCATCGGTGATTCGGCGCGACCACGTGCCAGCGAGGTGGTGCCGGAGCGGTTCGGGCTTTCCAATGCCATCGAACGGATCACCGTTTCCAATGTCGTCGATGAGACGGTTGATCCGCTTCACTACAGCACGGTCCGTGTTCTGCCAAAACATGTAGTCGCGCCAGCCGGTCGACACGAACCTCATCTTCATGATCGATCGAGATCACGCTCGACGGCGTCTCCGGCGTGGTATTCGTCCACGCCCTCGGCAAGCCAAGCCGCGTTGGCTGGTGACCGGAGCAGGTAGGCGGTCTCCTCGAGTGCGTCCCAGTCTTCCTTCGACACCAGCACTGCATTGCCGGCACGGTGCACGATCTCGACCGGGGCGTGGTCGTTGTTGACCTGCTCGATCAGCGGGAAAAGCCGCTTGCGCGCTTCTGACGCTGAGATGGCTGACATGGGTTTCCTTTCGACTGGTACCAGATATCGTACCGGTTCGGGCGCCGTACTCGCCATCCTGGTCCGCCAACCATCGATTTCGCCGCCTGCGTGCTAGCCTAACGATCGTTCAGGTGGCGTGGTCGATCGCGATGGGACAGGGGTGCACGTGTCGCTCGACGACGAGGCGTTGGAGCAGCTGAGCAAGCAGGTCCAGGCCGGCGGTGCGCAGCGCTATCACGCGGCCAACGCCAGCCGGGGCAAGCTCTTCGCGCGCGAACGCATCGCGCTGCTGGTCGACGCCGACTCGTTCGTCGAGGACGGCCGATATGCCAACGTCCTTGCCGACGGGCTCCCCGCAGACGGCGTGATCACCGGTACGGCGATGGTCGACGGCCGGCCCGTCTGCCTCATGGCTAACGACTCCACCGTGAAGGCCGGCTCGTGGGGCGCCCGTACGGTGGAGAAGATCGTACGGATCATCGAGCGGGCGTACACGACATCGGTGCCGATGATCTACCTCGTCGACAGCGCCGGCGCGCGCATCACCGATCAGGTCGACCTGTTCCCCGGTCGGCGCGGCGCCGGCAACATCTTCTACAACCAGGTGCCGCGCGTCCGGCAGCGTTCCGCAGGTCTGCGCGCTGTTTGGGCCGTCGGCTGCAGGTGGGGCGTACATTCCCGCGTTCTGCGACGTCGTCGCGATGGTCGACGGCAACGCGTCGATGTATCTCGGCAGCGACCGCATGGTCGAGATGGTCACCGGCGAGAAGACGACGCTCGAGGCGATGGGCGGCGCGAAGGTCCACACCACCGAGTCGGGCGTCGGTCACTTCCTGTGCAAGGACGAGCCGGAGGCGCTCGCCGTCGTGAAGCGGTATCTGTCGTACCTGCCGTCGAATTACACCGCAGACGGCGCCGGCGGCCGAGCCCGCGGCCTCGACCGGTGCGGACCTCGCAGCCCTCGTGCCGGCGAGCGAGCGGCAGGCGTTCGACATGCGCCGCTACGTCAAGGGCCTGGTCGACGCGGACAGCTTCTTCGAGATCCAGGCGCTCTGGGCGCGCGAGCTGACCGTCGGCTTCGGCCGCCTGAACGGCGAGGTCATCGGCATCGTCGGCAACAACTCGATGTTCAAGGGCGGCGTGCTGTTCGTCGACTCCGCCGACAAGGCCAGCCGCTTCGTCCAGCTCTGCGACGCGTTCAACGTGCCGCTGCTGTTCCTGGCCGACGTACCCGGCTTCATGGTCGGCACGGCCGTGGAGAAGCAGGGCATCATCCGCCACGGCGCGAAGATGGTCACCGCGATCAGCGAGGCGACCGTACCCAAGATCTGTGTGGTCGTGCGCAAGGCCTACGGCGCCGGCCTCTACGCGATGGCCGGCCCCGGCTTCGCACCGGACGCGACGATTGCCCTGCCGACCGCGAAGATCGCGGTGATGGGCGCGGAGGCCGCCGTCAACGCCGTCTACGCCAACAAGATCGCGGCGATCGAGGACGAGGGCGAGCGCGCCGCGTTCGTGGCCACGAAGCGGGCCGAATACGAGGAAGACATCGACATCGTGCGGCTGGCCAGCGAGCTCGTCGTCGACACGATCGTCGAACCGCATGAGCTGCGCGACGAATTGATCGCGCGGTTCGCCGCCGCCCGGCACAAGGACCGTCACTTCTCCCGTCGCCGACACGGCGTCACACCTGTCTGATTCTCGAGCACCGACCAGGGCTTCGCCCTGCATCGCAAAATCAATGAGGAGCACCGATGCCCGACTTTAAGCTCAACGACGAGCACGAAGCTCTCCGGGCGACCGTCCGCGAATTCGCTCTGGACGTGGTCGCACCGGTGATCGCGGAGCATTACGAGAAGCACACGTTCCCGTACGAGATCGTCCGTCAGATGGGCAAGATGGGCCTGTTCGGTCTGCCGTTCCCGGAGTCGGTCGGCGGAATGGGCGGCGACTACTTCGCGCTTTGCATCGCGCTCGAGGAGTTGGCCCGCATCGACTCCAGCGTCGCGATCACGCTTGAAGCGGCGATTTCGCTCGGCGCGATGCCGATCTACCGCTTCGGCACCGAGGAGCAGAAGGCGACGTGGTTGCCGAGCCTCGTCGCCGGTGAGGCGCTGGCCGGATTCGGTCTGACTGAGCCCGGCTTCGGATCGGACGCCGGCGGCACGGCCACGCGGGCCGTGCTGGATGAGGCGACGAACGAGTGGGTCATCAATGGCGCCAAGGCGTTCATCACCAATTCCGGCACTGACATCACCGCGCTGGTCACCGTCACGGCAGTCACGGGTACGAACCCGGACGGCTCGAAGGAACTCTCCGCGATCATCGTCCCGTCGGGTACGCCGGGATTCACGGTGGCACCGGGCTATTCGAAGGTCGGCTGGTGCGCCTCGGACACGCACGAGTTGCACTTCGACGACTGCCGGGTTCCAGCCGGCAACCTGCTCGGCCAGCGCGGACGAGGGTTCGCACAGTTCCTCCGTACGCTCGACGAGGGCCGGGTTGCGATTGCCGCACTGTCGGTCGGGCTGGCGCAGGGATGTGTCGACGAGTCACTCGGCTTACGCCCGTCAGCGCCAGGCATTCGGCCACCCGATCGGCGACTACCAGGCGATCAAGTTCAAGATCGCCGACATGGAGATGCGGGCACACACGGCGCGGCTGTCGTATTACGACGCGGCCGCCCGGATGCTCGCCGGCAAGGACTTCAAGCGGCAGGCCGCGATCGCCAAGCTCTACGCGAGTGAGATCGCCGTCACGAACGCACGCGAGGCGACCCAGGTACACGGCGGGTATGGGTTCATGAACGAGACGCCGGTCGCGAGGATGTGGCGTGACTCCAAGGTGCTGGAGATCGGTGAGGGTACGTCCGAGGTACAGCGCCTGATCATTGCCCGCGACATGGGGTTGTAGATAACCCGCCGGCGTGGGGTACAGGCTCGAGGCTGTGCTCGCTCCGGCTCACCTCCTCGGCCGGGCCGTCGAGGGGCAGCACGCGGCCGCCGTCGTCGAACTGCGCCAAGGACTGGGCCTACTGCCGATGACAGATGCGACTGTTTGACGCGCTCAATCGCGGCGAACCCGATGGTCTGCTCGGCTTCGAGAAGCTCCCGGCCGGCTTCGATCACGTACTGCGCGCCTGGTCGATTCATGGTCCCGTGGCCTACGTCGAGGCCGAACTCTTCGCGGGCTTGGGAAGCCAACGCGCCGCCGTGTGGGCGGGCGGACGGTTGTCGTTCGGGCCGGTGTCGTACGACGACGATGACGATCGGCCTCGGGCGGAAGGACTCCGCGAGCCCTATCTCCCAGGCTCTTGCCCGCCTCGGTGTCGACCGGCGCGGGTACCACGATGAGTTCGACGCGGTTGGTCTCGGCCGCTGTCGGTTCACGGACGAATGGCTCGCCTAGGGTCTTGAGGATCTTGGGGTTGTCCACCGTATTTGCCGTGAAATTACGTGGATAAGCCCAAGATCTCGCGGCTCGTGCCGGGCCTCTCGCGGCTCGGGCGGGCCTCTCCCGGCTCGGGCGGGCCGCCCGGCCGGCGACGATCAGTGGATCTGGACGGCGGACTTGGCGCCGGCCTCGGCACCGGGCCGGACGGCGTCGCGGACCGTACGCAGGCCCGACAACAAATCGTCGAGTGCCTGTGGGGTCAGCCGGCCGGTGAACCACTCCTCGATCAACCTCACGTGCTCGGGAAGCGCCGCGTCCAACTTCTGCTGGCCCGACTGGGTGATCACGGTGTAAAGGCTTCGCCGGTCGGACGGGCACGCCGTACGTTTCACTAGTGCGTCGCGCTCCAGCCGATCGACCACCCGCGTCACTCCGCTCGCGGTCAGCGACGTCTGCGCGGCCAGATCGGTCATGCGGAGCTGGCCGTTGGGCGAGCGGCCGAGCCGGAGCAGCACCTCGAACTCGATCGGTGACAGTCCGAACTGAGCGATCTGGCACGCGAGTTTAGCGTTGAGGCCAAGATAGGCCTCGGTGAGCAGACCGACCGCTGTGATGCGGGGGTCGTCGATGATCTCGTGTGCCATACCACCTAGTATAGCAATAGTTGACAGAGCAACATATGCTTGGTATATAGTTGCGTGCGCAATGAAATATCGTCCAGAGGAGAAACCACCATGGCTGACAGTTCCACCCGCGAGTACCAGGGCATCAAGATCCCGACTCCGGGTACGTTTTCCCTTGACCCTGCGCATACCCGGGTCGGTTTCGTCGCCCGCCACATGATGGTGAGCAAGGTGCGCGGCTCCTTCCAGGAGGTCAGCGGCAAGATCACCGTAGCCGACGACCCGACCAAGTCGCATGTCGAAGCGAGCGTCGTCGTAGAGAGCGTCTCGACCGGTGTCGAGGCCCGGGACAACCACCTGCGCAGTGCCGACTTCTTCGGGGCACAGGCCCACCCGACGCTGGAGTTCGTCAGCACGAGCCTCACGCCGAAGGGCGGCAACGAGTTCGTCCTGCGCGGCGACCTGACGATCAAGACCACGACCGTCCCGGTCGAGTTGCTTGTCGAATTCGAGGGCGCCACCGTGAACCCGTACGGCAAGGAGCTCTTCGGCTTCTCGGCAACCGGCGAGATCGACCGCGAGGAGTTCGGCATCACGTACAACATGGTCCTCGAGGCCGGTGGCGTGATGATCGGTAACAAGATCAAGATCGAGATCGAGGGCGAGGCCATCCGCGACTAATCATCGCATCGCGCCCTTCGGGTTCGAGCAATAAGGACAGACAACGGCGATTGCGTACGGCGAAATAGTGGCCGTACGCAATCGCCGTCTTACTGACAGGTGAGAACTGTCCAATTCGTCCCTCGACCGATTACCCACCGTGCTCGTAACGTTGACGCACACTGTCAACTTCGGGAGCTACGGCATGGGTCAGGACGTCACGTCGGTGGCGTTTACGCGTGAGGATCGCACGCGGTACCGGCGTAAAGTCCGCCGCTGCCTCGACGTCTTCTCGCTGATGCTGAACGATTTTCCGTTCGACGCCGAGCGAACGATGACGGGCCTCGAGCTCGAACTCAACTTGATCGACGCCGCGGCCGAGCCGGCCATGCGCAACCAGCAGGTGTTGAGTTCGCTGGCCGATCCCGCGTTTCAAACGGAGCTCGGTCTGTTCAACCTCGAACTCAATGCACGACCGCGGATGATCGCCGGCCGCGGGTTCGACGACTATGAGGACGATCTGCGTACGGCAGTGTCGAAGGCCGACGACCGCGCCCGCAAATTCGATGCCAATCTCGTCGTGATCGGCATCCTTCCGACATTGACCCTCCGTCACACGGTTCCGGACAACTTATCCGGCAACCCGCGCTACCAATTGCTGAACGAGCAGATCATGGAATCGCGCGGTGGGGACATGCCCATCGACATCCGCGGCGTGGAGCGGCTGCAGATCGAGGTCGACTCGATCGCGCCGGAAGCGGCCTGCACCAGCACGCAGTTTCATCTCCAGGTCGCGCCGGAGACGTTCGCCAGCTACTGGAACGCGTCCCAGGCGATCGCCGGCGTCCAGCTCGCGCTCGGCGCCAACTCGCCCTTTCTCTACGGCCGCCACCTGTGGGCGGAGACGCGCATCGCGCTGTTCGAGCAGGCGACCGAGACGCGTCCGGACGAGATGAAGACGCAGGGCGTACGTCCGCGCGTGTGGTTCGGCGAGCGATGGATCACGTCCATTTTCGACCTGTTCGAAGAGAACGTTCGCTATTTTCCCGCGCTGCTGCCGATCTGTGACAGCGAGGATCCGGTGGAGATCCTCTCCGGCGGCGGCGTACCGCGGCTGGCCGAATTGCGCCTGCACAACGGCACCGTCTACCGATGGAACCGGCCCGTGTACGACATCATGGACGGTCGTCCGCATCTGCGAGTGGAGAATCGGGTGCTGCCGGCCGGACCAACGGTGGTCGACCTGCTGGCGAACGCGGCGTTCTACTTCGGGCTGGTCCGCGAGCTGGCCGAGGCGGCTACACCGCTCTGGCACACGCTCACGTTCACCCAAGCCGAGACGAACTTCTACCTCGCCGCGCGGGACGGCATCGCGGCGACGCAACTGTGGCCGGGATTCGGCGAGATCGCGGCCACCGACCTCGTGCTGACCGAACTGTTGCCCATGGCTTACGCCGGCCTGGACCGCTTCGGTGTGAGCCCGGACATTCGCGACCGCCTGCTCGGCATCATCGAGGCTCGCTGCCGTACGAAACGCAACGGCGCGACCTGGCAGGTGGAGACCGTACAGCACATCGAGGAGACGACGGGCGTGTCGCGGTCGTCAGCGCTGCGGGAGATGCTGCGCCGTTATGCCGACCGGTTGGCCGCCAACGAACCCGTGCACACCTGGTCCCTCGACTAGGGGATCCTCGGGGCGACTCAACGCCGGCCGGGCTTGCGACCCGGACGAGGTGACGGCCGGCCCGAGCTGTCCGAACTCGTACCCGTGGATTTGTCCGCCTCGGTGGCCGTCGCGACGGCGCCACCGTCGGTGGACGTCTTCGCCTTATCCGGTTGGGTCGTGCCTGGCACCGGCAGCCGGCCCGGCACGTCCTTCCCGACGCCGAGCTGCACGGTCGAGTCGTCGCCGGCGCCGGCGCCGGCAGACGTGGAAGACGTGGCGGACGCGGCGGCCGCATCGCTGGCCGCGCGCTGCATCGGCGCCGTCACGATCGACGATGTCCATGACGCGGCTTCTTTTTCGTCGGCGGCCCGTCGAGCCCGGCGGTTGTCCCGGTTGGCGTGCAACACGACGACGAGCACCGAGCCGGCGAGGCCGGCGATCACCGCGTACGGCGCGGTCAGGTAGGCCGAGATCTGGGCGTTGGCCCGCACGCCGACGAGCCGCGGCGCTGTGAGCAGGTAGGCCGCCGCGACCATGAGCGGTCCGATCGCTCCCGACAGCGCTATACCGACCGCATTGTCGCCGCGCCGGGTCGCAATCCATGCGACGCCGGCCCCGATCAGCAGCGCGGCCCCGAACATCATTGCCGTGCCCGCCACCGACCAGGTGGTGTGGAAATACGTGCCCGGCCCGAATGGCCAGACGGCCAGCGGCGCGACCCGTACGCCGTCGTCGTGGCCACCCCGTCGATGGCGGCGGCGATGGCGAGCAACCACAGCCAGACCGCGCTGGCGAGGACGTTGAGGGTGATCGCTCGGGCGGCGAGGGCACACACCGCAACCAGAACCCCGATCACGACGCCGACCACCGCATACCCGACCGCGATCAACTCCGGAGACAGTGTCTCGGCGCGAACGGCGGACCGTGCCGGCACGAGGACGAGTGCCACTGACAGCAGCGATCCGACCGCTGCGCAGAACGCAATGAGCGTCCGCCACGTCGCGGTGGCCATCGCCCCGGGTGGCATCGATCGACCGTCGGTGGCGGGTCGCTGCGGCGGGGCGCCGATCTCGCCGGCGCTGCGTCTATCGGCCCAGATCGCGCCGGTCACCGTGGAGGTCGCCGCGATGAACGTCGCCCACGCGAGGCTAGCGAGCCATACCTCGTCCGGTGTCCCGGACGGGCCTGGCACCCACGAGATGATGCCCAGGCCGTAGCCGAGCCCGAACTGAGCCGCAGCCGCTCCGGCGGCCGTGCCGACAGCGAGCCCGACGGACGATGTCCAGCCGAGTTTGGCCATGCCGGGCAGCGTACTGGCAAGCGGGAGGGAAGGCGAGCCGACGGATTCGCCCCGATAGGGCACACTCGTGGGGTGAGTTCGCCACCGCCAACGTCTGCCAACCATCCGTCCGCCGGCCCTCCTTCGCCCCGTTCCGGGACGTCGGCCGGCCAAGTCCTCGGCGCCATCGCGGCCTTTCTCGTGCTGGCCGCGGTGGGAGCGACGCTCGGCTGGACGTTGACCGACGTGACGCCAGCAGCGGCGGCACGGGGGACCACGCCGCCCGCGTCGGCATCGGCCGGCCCGACGGCGTCGCCGGCGCCCCAGTCCACGCAGTCCGAAACGTCGACGCCCACGGCTACACCAGGGAACAACGGGTTCGTCATTCCCGACTACGCGGCCGCGGGCACGCTCTTTAAAGAAGCCCGCGACGAGCTGCGCGGGCATGGTCTGGCGGTCGATCTGATCTTTGCCAACAGCGGGAGCGCGCAGACCGTCAATCGAACGGATCCGGCCGCCGGTTCGCCTGCGTCACGCGGGATGACGGTCAAGATCTACGTCAATGGCGTCGCGCCGCCGCTCAGCGTCCCACCCATCCCGAACAACACGAGCTGCTCGGATTGGGGGCGCCAGCTCGCGAGCATCGGCTTCCTGATCGCCGGCTATGAGGGCGGCAAGTCGAAGCCGGTGATCGCCGAGTCGCCAGACCAGAACGACCCGAACACGGTCTGGAATCAGCAGATCACACTGACCTGCGGTGACGACCATCCGCAGCCGTCGTCGTCACCCTCGACCCCGGACACCAACCCGCCGGGTGGATCACCGTCGCCCAGCGCCGGGCCGTAGGCAGATCAAACCCCTCGACCCCACGGGTACGGGCATGAGCCGGTTGAGCTCAGGCGCGCCGGGAGGCGCTTGCCACGGGTGCGAGTCGCCTGGGTTCGGCGCGCCGCCCCGCACGGGTCGGGTGGAGTCGGGCCACTATCGTCAAGGGGTGGAAGATCAGCCGCGGTCACCCGGTGATCCAGAGGATCGGGACCGCTCAGGTACGTCGCCCAGCGAGCCCGGCGACGCCGACCTGGATGCGACTCAGGGATTCGACGCCGCGGCGGCCGCGGCCGAACCCACCGATAGCGAGGACTGCAGCGACCACGACGACCGGCCGACAGAGGCGGAAGCCCGGGGTCGGGTGACGATGCTCGGCGACGGCGACGGCGACGGCGACGGTCGAAGACGAGGGCTACGGCACACGTCGAAGGATCGCCGTCCGGCGGTGATCTTGACGCCACGCAGATCGGCCCGGCGCTCGACCTGGACGCCACGCAGGTCGGGCCGCCGCTAGATCTCGATGCGACCCAGGAGACACCGGGCGTCGACCCCGATGCCACTCGCCACATGCCGACCGTCGACGACTCGACCGCGGTGTTGCGCCCCACGGCACCGGACCAGACCGCGGTCGGCCCGACTGTCCCGGAAGGTTGGCAGGGTCGGGCGACCGTACGGCCCGGCGGTCCGCCGCCGACCCGGCCACCGGACGACGGTCAGCCCAGCCAATCCAGTTCGGGACGAGCCTGGTGGTTGCCCATTCTGCTGGGCATCATCGGTCTGCTGCTGATCATCGGCCTCGCTTACGGCCTGGTCCTCGCGACGCGACACAAGGACACGACGCCGACCCCAGCACCGACGCCGACGGCCGTGCCGACCTCGGTGGCGCCGTCGACCACGCCTCCGTCGACCCCGCCAAGCACTCCGCCGTCGACGACCGCGTTGACCACCGTACCCAGCGGCCTGACGACACTCGATCTTCAAGCGGCCGAGGACGTGTTGACGCAGTCCGGCTTGAAGTTCACGACGGTGCCGCAGACCACGACCGATCCCGGCCAGGTAGGCCGCGTGCTTTCGACCGACCCGGCATCGGGCGCGCAAGTCGCTCCCGGCTCGACGGTCACGTTGACGTACGGCGTGGCGCCGTCGGCGTCGCCGTCCTCGCTCCGGCACCTTCCAGCGGCGGCGCCGCGCCGTCGCCCGGTTCGTCCTGACGATTGTGTCGGCACGCGGTCGTACCCGCTATCTGCCGCAACGCCCCCATAAGCCGCGGTGCGCCGCGATCGCGCCGTCGATCGCTTCCTTGAGCGCGCCCTGGCGGGCGGTATTGGGTTTCATCGGGTGCGGCCGCACGTAGCCGCCGTCGGCCAGGGCGAGATTGACGAACGTTCCGGCACTGTTCCAGACGTAGAGCAGGTAGCGGTCTTCCGGATCGCGAAGCTGGGCGTCGGCGATCACCCACACTCGACTGCCGATCGGAGTGAGTCTCAGCAATGCGCGGAAGGCGTCTTCGGCGAAGCATTGGGCCTTGCCACCGATCGCCGGCCGGGCGGGCGCGGCGACGCCGATTAGCCGTATGACGACGGCCGTCGTCGTGGCGATCGGCGATCCCGAGAGTGGCCGGTTGGGCCTGGATGGAGTCGCCGTCGCTGGCGTTGACGACGGTGAGTGATTGAGCGTTCGCCGGAACGCCAACGGGCCGTTGCGTGACCGAGCGCTGGGAGGGCAACGAACCATGGACGACGTTGGTGTGTCGTGACGTCTGGCCGCCGAGCTGGCCGTTCGTGGCCCACAAAATGCCGAGGCCGGCGACGACGAGGACGGCCAGGCCGACCAGGGTGCCCACGAGCTCACGGATCCGGTGCCGGTCGCCGGGCGTTGGCGGCCCCGTCACCACAGCCTGCGGCGGACACCGACGAGAAGCAGCCCGGAGCCGGCGATGACGAGCGCCGCGCCGCCGGCGTAGATCAATGACTGGGCCAGCCGTCGTTGGCTGGCCGTTCCGACCCGGCCGTCGTTGACCGGCGCGCCATCTCGGCTATTGCTGCTATCGGTTCGCCGCGGAGTTACGCCGCCATAGTCGATCAAGCGAGGCGCCGCAGGCTCGGGTGGACCGCCAGCGATGTACGCCGTCGTGACGACCGTAGTGACGGCGCGGTTCGCGGCCACAGTTCCGAGCACCGACGCGAGAAGGACGGATACGGCGAGTGCACTCGCACATGGACGGACGCCATCGACCGGCGAGCCATCGGGCCGCTCGACCCCGGTTGGGCACGAGCCGGTGCCGCGGCGCCGGATTGTCGACTGCGCCATGACGGGCCCCCAGAACAATCGCGGGTCCGAGACGCGGGTGAAACCAACTGGGTGAGTAGATCGTATAAGCGCCAAGCGATGGCGTGCTTCGCTTGGCGAATACGCGTGAAGATCGAATCACGGTCGGCGCGAAAACGTCGGCGCCAGCATGCTGCGGCACAGCACCGCGCGTGCCGGAACTATGCGCGAAGCGCGGCGGCTTGGTTGACGACGCCGCCGATGGCGCCACTGGAGCCACGACGCGCACCGACGAATCGCGATGTGATAGCCGGGTTTGCGGGCTGCAGGCCACCGACCTGGACGAAAATGGACCGCCGGTCGACGGCCTCGCCGACCGCGTTCAGCTCATATCCGTCGAGCCAGGCCCATCCGTCGTAGGTGGACCAGTCGTGGACGCGGATCACTCGGAACAACAGCGGCGTCGCCGCGAACTGAACACTTGCTGCGCGGGTCACTCGGATGACCTCGCCGGACCGGGGTATCAACCTGAACTCCCTCGCGGTGGGCATGGCTCGGTTCGTCCGGCAGTCGCCTCCGCCGTTCGGGCGGCCGCCGGGCCCTTTGTGGTTCGTCCTGATGCGGTGGCCGTTCCGCATCATGCGATGCTTCGTTTACCCGTCGAACGCAGGCGATCTTTGGTGTTGATCGCCAGCGTGAGCCGGGCTCGCGACGTCGGTTGAAACGCCTGCCAACAGCGTGCATCACTCATGTGATCAATGCAAGTTGCAGATTTGGACTTGGCACATCCACATTTTTTGTCACTAATTGCGGAGCTTTGTCCGCAACCGCGTCGTCCGTTCGTGTGACGCGTTGATTGAGCGCACCTGCCAAGATCCGTATAAGCCGGTGTACTCTCACCGATTCGCGTCGAAGCGACGGTGGCGATGCACCGGCGCTGTGTGCCGTCCGTTGTGCGATCGGCGCCAGAGTGTTCGATAGTAAGACGTGCCATCGCCGTGTACCAGGTCCGGAGGCGCCGCGTGACCGGTCGTACGAGCCCGACGGTTCGCCGCCGGCGTCTCGGCATGGAGCTGCGCCGGCTGCGCGAACAAGCCGGGGTGACCATCGACAGTGTCGCCGAACGGCTCGAATTCTCCGCCTCGAAGGTGTCCCGGATCGAGACCGGCCAGACCGGTGCGTCCGCCGCCGATGTGCAGAGCATGTTGACGCTGTACGGCGTCGGCGGGTCTCAGGCCGACGATCTCGTACAGGTGGCGCGGGAGGCACGCCAGCGTGGCTGGTGGCTGCGCTACGGACATGTGCTCACCGGCGCGTACGTCGGGCTCGAAGCGGGCGCGACGTCGATCTGTGCGTACGAGGCCCAGCTCGTGCCGGGTCTCATGCAGACCGAGGACTATGCCCGCAACGTCATCCGGGCCACCCGACCGACCATCAGCGACGACGAGCTGGATCGCCGGATCTATGTACGTACAGTGCGGCAGTCGCTGCTCGACCAGAACGAACCGATCGACTTCTGGGCGGTTCTCGACGAGGCGGTGTTCCACCGTATGGTGGGCAGCGCGCCGATCATGCGTACGCAACTCGAGAAGCTGGTCGCCATCAGCGACCGGCCGAACGTCACGATTCAGGTGCTCCCGTTTGGCGTGGGAGCACACGTCGGCATGGATGGCACGTTCGCGATCCTGGAATACGAGGAGATCGCCGACCCGGACGTGGTCTTCGCGGAGAACGCTGCCGGTGGGCTGTTTCTGGAGAAGGACGACGAGTTGCAGCGATACAAGTTCATCTTCGATCGTTTGCAGGCGACCGCACTTCCGCCGGCCGAGTCGGTGGAGTTCGTCGCCGCCCGAGCAAGGGAGCTCACGTGATAGTCGAAGCCAAGGGCCTTCGCGTCGACCTGAGTAAGGCGACGTGGAAGAAGTCCAGCCACTCAGAGGCATCTGGGTGCGTCGAAGTGGCGTTCGTGGACGGTGCGATCGCCGTTCGCGACTCGAAGGATCGCAGTGGACCCACACTGATCTACACGCCGGTCGAGTGGGAAGCCTTCGTCGGCGGGGTACGGGACGGCGAGTTCGACTAGTCGACGCGTTCGTCCGCGAATAGATCTGCACAGCGGGGCGCCGTAGCCGACGGCGTCCCGCTGTCGTCTTCCGAAGAGTTCGGCATATCTGGATATGTGGGCAAAGGCCAGGCTCAAAGCGTGGCCTGCCGCGATGAGCTTCGTTGTATCTGACATACCGTCTCGGGCCCGCACGATCGCCGACCCGAGAGGGCCAGAAGCCCCCCGCTTTCCGTGCAGGACAACGGTTTGGCTGGACAACCGTTTCGCCGGACCACCCGTCCGGCCCATCGACGTAGGCAGGCGACAAATGATCAAGAACAACTCCGAGGTGCTCGGCAACAACGGATCCGCACCCGACGACCGGTTCGCCGGTCAGGCCGCGACCTACCGCAGCAACCAGCGCCGTGACAGCCTCGGGCTGCCGGAGCAGGCGAGCGAGGCGGATCGCAAGAACCCGCCGCCGCTGGATGACATGGCGAGCATGCCGACGATGCTCGAGCCACCGCCGGTATCCGCACCGACCATCTCGATCAATGACCTGGATTCGCTCTCCCAGCCGGCGTTCGCGTCGAGTTCCTGGCTCGACGACTCGCCGACCGGCACGATGGCCGATCATCCGTTGCTGCGCGGCCTCCTGATGGAACTGCCGTCGAAGGGCTCGATCCCGGACGAGCAGTGGCTCGACCGGTGGTTCGACGCCGCCCGGTCCATCTTGGACTTGCTTTACGCACAGCACGCCAATCGGTCGCGCTAAGCGATCCCCGTACGCTGGGGGAATGACCGAGCCGACGGCAAAGATCGAATTACACGTCCACCTCGAGGGAACGATCCGGGCCGGGACGCTCCTCGACATCGCCCGCCGCAACGACCTTCCGCTGCCGGCCGACACCGTCGACGGGCTGCGCTCTCTCTATGAATTCACCGACTTCAAGCACTTCATTGACACGTGGATCCTGACCACGAACTGCTTGCGGACGGCCGATGACTTCCGGCAGGTGGTCGTCGACTACGCGGCCGAGGCGGCATCGCACGGCGCGGTCTACATCGAGGGCATCTTTTCGCCGGTCGAGCGCGTCGCGCGGGGTGTGCGGTGGGAAGACCTTTTCCACGGGTACGCCGACGGTGCGGTCGAGGCGCTCGAACGGTACGGCGTCACGGTTCGGTTCACGCCCGACATCTACCGCGAGGGCCCGATCGAAGCTGTCGGAGGAGGCCGCGCGGATGTGCGTACGGTTCGCCGACCGTGGCGTCGTGGGATTCGGCATCGGCGGGTACGAGCCCGGGCATCCGATCGCTCCCTACGTCAAGGCGTTCGACATCGCGCGCGATGGTGGCCTCGAGTTGGTGCCACATGCGGGTGAGGCCGCCGGGCCGGACTCGATCCGCGAGGCGCTCGCCCTCGGCCCGCGCCGGATCCGTCACGGCATCCGAGCCGTCGACGACCCGGCGCTGCTGGCCGAGATCGTCGAGCGGGGCATCGTGCTGGATGTGGCCCCGGTGTCGAATCTGCGTACGGCCGTCGTGGCGACGATCGACGAGCATCCACTTCCGCGACTGCGCGCCGCCGGAGCGATCTGCAGCATCAGCACGGACGATCCGGCGATGTTCGACACCGATCTCGCCCGGGATTACGCGGTTGCGAAATCGCTGGGCGTCACGGCGACCGACGCGTTCGCCGCAGGCCTCGCCGGCATGCTCGCCGACGACGCCACCCGGCGCCCGCGATCGCTGCTCTCGCCCCGTAGCGGGGCCCACGCAACCCGCCACGCCGTCACGTCCGACTCTGTCGGTATCACGTAACGAGCGAGAGCCGACCCAAGAGCCCTCACACCGCGAACGAAGACGGCGGCTCCGTAGCCGGAGCCGGTGGCAACCGCCCGCCAGACGCCGACCTTCTGAGCAGCAAGCCGACCGAGATAAGCCGGATTGAGGATCAGATACCGGCGCCACAGCCGCGCCGGCTCCAACCCGAGCCGCCACAGCCACTCCAACGCGTAGCGCTGCATCCAGGCCGGCGGCTTGCGCAGCAGCCCGGCGTGATAGTCGAAGGCGGCCCCGACCGCCAGCATCGGCAGGTCCAGCAGCGGCCGCATCGCGTAGGCGAAGACCTCCTGGCGGGGGCAGCCGAGGCCGACGAGGAGAACGCGGGCGCCGGAGGCGCGGATCGCGGTCGGCGATCTCCTGAGCCTCGCCGGGCGCCGCCGCGCGGAACTTGGAGGATTCCGTACCCGGCGATTTTGAGGGCTGGGAACATTTGCTCTGCAGCTCGACGACGAGCTTGCCCAGCGTTTCGTCGGTCGATCCGTAGAGGTAGATCGGCAGGCCCTCGGCCGCGCAACGTTCGAGCACGTGCAGCGTGAGCGTCGGACCGTACACGCGGTCCGCGAGCGCGATGCCGTGCAGCACCTTGAGACGCCCAGCGCACCGGCTGGCCGTCCGGCGTGACTACGTCGAACGCTGTTCAGTCGCGCGTTGTGGGCCGGATCGTCGACGCCGGTCATGACACCGTGTACGGCCAGCGCGGTCAGCGCGAACGGTCGCTGCTCGCGCGCGGCGGCGAGCACCTTGTCGGTCGGCCGCTTCGTAGTCGATCGCGTCGACCATCACGCCCAGGACGTTGTACTTGCCTTTGTCGATCATCGTCGGGTCGCCGACCTCAGCTCGCCGGACCCACTTGTCGACGTTGGCCTCGTAGATCTCGCGCAGGATCATCGGCACGTCGTACACCTGCTTCCAGTCCGGGTAGTCGGCCTCGAACGTGGCGTTCGAGCCGATCCACCACTGGTGGTCGCCGACCCGGTTCGCCTCATGGTATTCGGTGACCATCTCGCTGGCCGCTGATCTCCTCGGCGAGCGCGAACGCCTCGAGGTGCGAGGCGTTGGAGTGGCGACCGCCGCCGAGGTTGTAGACGGCGGCCGAGCGCGGGATTGCGGAAGAACGCCTCGAACGCGTTGACCACGTCGTGGCTGTGGATCGCGTCGCGGACCATCTTGCCCTTGTAGCCGAAGATCTTGTACGTCCGCCGCTCCATGTTGCAGCGCATCACGTAGCCGAGGAAGCCGTGCAGCTCGGTCGCCGAGTGGGCCGGACCGGTGAGCGTGCCGCCGCGGAAGCACGCCGTCTTCATGCCGAAGTAGCGGCCGTACTCCTGGACCATCACGTCGGCGGCGACCTTCGAGGCGCCGAAGACCGAGTGCAGGCACTGCGTCGATCGACATGTCCTCGCGGATGCCGTCGGCGTACGGGTGGTCCGGCTCGATCTCCCACCGGGTCTCGAGCTCCATCAGCGGCAGCGTGTTCGGCCGGTCGCCGTAGACCTTGTTGGTGGAGCAGTGGATCACCGGTGCCTCGATGCAGTGCTCCCGGACGTTCTGCAGCACGTTCAGCGTGCCGCCGGCGTTGACGTCGAAGTCGGTGTACGGATCCCGCACGGCCCAGTCGTGCGACGGCTGGGCGGCGGTGTGGATGACGACCGCGATGTCCGGCCGTACGTCCGGAAGATCTTGGCGAGCGCGTCCCGGTCCCGGATGTCCATGTCGTGGTGGGTGTACGTGTCCGACAGCTCGGATCGTGAGCCGAAGCACGTTCCACGCGGTCGAGGCCTCCGGCGCCGAAGAACTGGGCGCGCATGTCGTTGTCGATGCCGACCACGTCGAGGCCGAGGCCGGCGAAGTGGCGGACCGCCTCCGAGCCGATCAGGCCGGCCGACCCGGTCACCAATGCGACGCTCACAGTCACCTCCGGTTCTTCACCGTTAACCCGGGGGAGCATAGTCGCCCAACGTGTGTGATCTCGGCCGCCCATGGCCGCCGGTCAGCCACACCGGGCGGGTGCCGGGGCGCGGCGCGTACCGAGCCACGGCACCTTCACCAACGAGTGAAGGCCCCGACTCGACGTCGAGGCCTTCATGGACCGTGCTGGTGGGGAAGGAGGGAGTTGAACCCTCACGCCCTTTCGGGCACACGGACCTGAACCGTGCGCGTCTGCCATTCCGCCACTCCCCCAGGGATCGTCCGTCGTTCATGCAGGAGCCGAAAATAGCTATCTCGACATATCCCACGATTGCGGACCTGGACGGACGAAACGAACTCCGTCCGGGCGACGGCTCGAAGAGTAGCATGCCCGGCGACGTCGCCGTGTATACGCGCCAGTGCGTTCACCCGATACCATCAGATCCTCGGCCGTGCGAGGAGGAAACCGGTGAGTGTGCTGCAACGCTTCGAGAAGCGGCTGGAAGGCCTGGTCGAGGGCGCTTTCGCGAAGGTGTTCAAGGGTGTTGTCCACCCCGTGGAGATCCTCAACGCCATGCAGCGGGAGGCGGAGGCCCACAAGGCGATCCTGGCCGGTGGGCGCACCCTGGTGCCCAACCGCTACGTGATCGATCTCTCGCCGTACGACCACTCCCGGCTCGCGCCGTATGCGGCCGCGCTGGCCCAGGAGCTGGCCCAGTCGCAGGCCGAGTTCATCGGTGAGCAGGGCTGGACGGTCTACGGCGACGTGATCGTCGAGATCGAGCGCGGCGACGGCCTGGACACCGGCATGTTCCGGGTCACCGCCGAGGTCTACACCGGCGGTGATGTCGCGCCGCATGCGCCGCCGCCGTACGACCAGGGCCCGCCGACGGGTCAGGGCTACGACCAGCCGGGTACGGCCAGCCGCAGGGTTACCAGCCGCAGCCGCCGGCGTACGGGCAGCAGCCCGGCCGCGGCGTGCGGCTGGTCGCCAACGACGGCCGCACCTATCCGCTGTCGATCGGCTCGACCGTGATCGGCCGCGGCGACCAGGCCAACCTGCGCCTGCCCGACGTCGGCATCTCACGGCGGCACGCCCGGCTCGACTACGACGGCGCCCAGGTCGTGCTGACCGATCTCGGCTCGACGAACGGCTCCATGGTCAACGGGCAGCGGATCTCGGCCGTCGCGCTGAACCCGGGTGACATGATCCAGATCGGTACGACGACGCTGACGTTCCGCGTGGACGGCTGAAACTTTGTCCGAACAGCTGGTCATCACGGTCGCCCGGTTCGGTCTCCTCGTCCTGCTGTGGATCTTCGTGTTCACGGTGGTCGGCGTGATCCGGCGCGACCTGTTCGCCGGCGGCCGGTCCAGCCGCCTGGTGGCGATGCCGCGGGGAGTCGGCACGTCAGCCGTCGCCGGTCGACCGGCCAAGGTCAAGAAGGGCCGGGCCGCGCACCAGCTCGTCGTCACCGCCGGTGCGCTGGCCGGAACCAGGATCACGCTGGGCGAGGCGCCGATCACGATCGGTCGAGCGGAGGACTCGACCCTCGTGATCACCGACGACTACGCCTCGGCGCGGCACGCCCGACTGGTGGCCCGGGGCGGTCAGTGGTTCATTGAGGATCTAGGTTCGACCAACGGCACCTACCTTGACCGCGCGAAGGTCACCGGACCCACCCCCGTCCCCCTCGGCGTGCCGATCCGCATCGGCCGCACCTCACTCGAATTACGGCCATGACTCTGACCTTGCGCTATGCCGCCCGCAGCGACCGCGGGCTGATCCGGGACGGCAACCAGGACTCGGTCTATGCCGGGTCCGCGGCTGCTCGCCGTCGCCGACGGCATGGGCGGCATGGCCGCCGGTGACGTCGCGAGCAACCTCGCCATCGCGGCGATGGCACACGCTCGACGAGGACGTCCCCGGCGACGCGCTGGTCGATGCGTTGCGCGGCGCGGTCGACACCGCCAACCAGAATCTGCGGGACGCGGTCGACGCCAACCCGGCGCTCGAGGGCATGGGCACGACGCTGACCGGCATGCTCTTCTCCGGCACGCAAGCTCGGCATGGTGCATGTCGGCGACTCGCGGGCCTATCTGCTGCGCGACGGCGAGTTCGTCCAGATCACCAAGGACGACACGTACGTGCAGATGCTCGTCGACGAGGGTCGGATCACCGAAGAGGAGGCGAGCGTCCACCCGCAGCGGTCGCTGCTCATCCGCGCGCTGCAGGCGGTCCGGGACGTCGACCCGACCTACTCGGTGCGGCCGGCGGTCGCGGGCGACCGGTACCTGATCTGCAGCGACGGGCTGTCCGGACCGGTCAGCGACGACAGCATCGCGGCGACGCTGCGCGAGTACTCCGACCCGGACGCAGTGCGCCGAGCGGCTGGTCCAGCTCGCGCTGCGCGGCGGCGGACCGGACAACATCACCGTGATCGTCGCCGACGTCACCGACCAGGACATCATCGAGGGCCGTCCGGTCGTCGGCGGCGCCGCCGTCCAGCGACCGCGGCGATCAACGTCGAGCGCATCGAGTCGACGCCGGCCGCCCGCGCCTCGGCGCTCACCGCCCGCGGCCCGGCCGCCGGCCGATGTCGGACCGATGAGGACGAACCGTCCGACGACCCGAAGCGACACCCGGTCCGGACGCTCGCTGCTGCTGGGATCGCTCGCTCGTGTTGCTCGCCGGCGGGCTCTGGTACGGGTGGACGTACACCCAGTCCGCGCTACTACGTCGGGGTCGACCGACGACGAATCAGGTCGCGATCTTCCAGGGCGTACCCGGGCAAGATCGTCGGGTTTGCACCTGTCCAGCGTCTACCGGACGACAGACCTGCACCTGGGTGACCTGACGACGTCAGACCAGGCGTTGGTCAAGCAGACGATCCAGGTCGGGATCCCTCGGTGACGCGAACAGGCGGTGGACAAGCTGCGCATCGACCAGGTGAACGGCCCGGGCGCGCCGGCCGGCTGCCAGCCATCGCCGAGCCCGTCGGTCAACCCGCTCCCGAGCGGTGCGCCGACCCCGCAGCCGTCGGCCGGTTCGACGACCGCGACGCCACCCCGACCGGCGAACCCGCCGGCACCGGCACCGCCGCCGTCGGCCGACGCCGCGCGGCAGTCGTCGCACGCCGGCTGACCCGAGGCCGACCACCACACCGTCGACCGCGACGCCGTCCGCGTCGTTGCCCGCCGACCCAGCCCGTCGCCAAGCTGTTAGGTAGCTGTCATCCGTCGTGAGCGCCCCCGCCGCGCCAGTCACACCGCCGCGTCCCGCGCCGGCGGTCGAGCGGCGCGTGCCCGACCAAGCGCACGCACGGAGCTCGGGCTGCTGCTGTTCGGCATGGTGGTCGTGCTTGGCGTACGCCATCGCGGCCGAGGGCGGCCTGAACGAGCACGTCACGGCCCGACTTCTGGGTGCCAGCCGGCGATCCTGACCGCTGATCTTCGTCGGCGTTCACCTCGTGATCCGGTTCCTCGCGCCGTACGCGGATCCGGTGTTCCTGCCGGCGGTCGCCCTGCTCAACGGCATCGGCGTCGGCGTTCCTGCGCCGGCTCGACCTCGGCGCGGCCAAGGACGGCAACGCCAGCGCGTCGCCGTTCACCGGGGACGGCGTCCGGCAGCTCGCGCTGGACGGTGGCCGCGCTCGTGGTCGCGGCGATCGCTGCTGTCTGTCATCCGCGACCACCGCGTCGCTGTCCCGGTACGCGTACACGCTGGGCCTGGTCGGCATCGTGCTGGTCCTGCTCCCGGCGATCCTGCCGGCGCGGTTCTCCGAGGTCAACGGCGCGAAGCTGTGGATCCGGTTCGGCAGCTTCTTCCAGATCCAGCCCGGTGAGTTCGCCAAGCTCGGCCTGCTGTCTTCTTCGCCTACTACCTGGTACGCAAGCGCGAGGTGCTGTCGCTGGCCAGCCGGCGATTCCTCGGCATCGACTTCCCGCGCGGCCGCGACCTCGGCCCGGTCGTCGTCGTCTGGCTGCTCAGCCTCATGGTGCTCGTGTTCGAGAAGGACCTCGGCACGTCGCTGCTCTACTTCGGCATGTTCGTCGTCACGCTCTACATCGCGACCGAGCGGGTCAGTTGGCTGATCATCGGTCTGCTGCTGTTCTTCGGCGGCGCGGTGTGGCCTATTCCCTCGGCTCGGTCCTCGGCCCGTTCGCGAACTTCCACGAGCGCGTCGGGCGTCTGGCTGCATCCGTTCGCCGACCCCAACAACACCGGCTACCAGCTGGTCCAATCGCTGCTCGGGCTCGGCACCGGTGGTCTGTTCGGCGCCGGCCCGGGCGCGCGGTCAGCCGACGCTGGTGCCGGAGGTGCCGCAACGACTTCATCTTCGCCGGCATCGGCGAGGAGATCGGTCTCTTCGGCCTCACCGCGCTGCTGGTCATCTACCTGCTCATCGTGAGCGCGGCCTGCGGGCCGCGATCGGCGGTCCGCGACTCGTTCGGCAAGCTGCTCGCCGGCGGCCTCGCGTTCACGCTCGGGTTGCAGGTCTTCGTGATCGTCGGCGGCATCACCAAGCTCATCCCGCTGACCGGCCAGACCACGCCGTTCATGTCCGCCGGTGGGTCGTCGCTGATGGCCAACTGGCTATTGATCGCGTTGCTGCTGCGCATCTCCGACGCGGCGCGCCGGCCGGTTCTACAGCCGGCACAACCGGGCGGACCGACCGCCGGGCCGCCACAACTGCCGGGCTCGCGACGGAGGTGATCTGACGTGAATGCACCACTGCGCCGGGTCGGCGTCGTCGTGCTTGTCCTGTTCGCGCTGCTGTTCGTGAATCTGAACTGGGTGCAGGGCTACAAGGCCGACGACTACCGGACCAGCCGGTACAACGGGCGGGTCCAGCTCACCGACTACGAGCGCCAGCGGGGCACGATCTACGACGCGAACGGCGCCGCGCTCGCGACCAGCGTCGCGACCAGCGATCAGCTCAAGTATCTGCGGACGTATCCGGGCGGTCCGGCCTTCGAGCCGATTCTCGGCTACAAGCCGGTGAACCTGGGCAGCACCGGCATCGAGGACGCGATGGACGTCTACCTCGCCGGCAACGCCAGCTCGGACGACGCGGATCAGCGATCTGTTCTCCGATCGTCGCAGCCCGGGCGGCAACGTGTTCCTCACACTGGACAAGAACGTCCAGGACACGGCGTACAACGCGCTGAAGAACAACGGATCGCCGGGAGATGTGGGCGCCGTCGGTCGCCATGGACCCGAACACCGGCGCGATCCTGGCGATGGCGTCCACCCCGAGCTTCGACCGCCACCAGCCTGGCCAGCCACAAGACGTCGACCGCGGCGGCGACGTACAAGAGGCTCAACAGCCGATCCGGATCAGCCCGCTGCTCAACCGCGCCATGTCCGACCACGGCGCCGCCCGGCTCGACGTTCAAGGTCGATCGTCTCGGCCGCCGCGCTGGCCGAGCGGCCGCTACACACCCGACACCGTGATCCCGGCCGGGTCCACGTACCAGCCGGTCCGGGCAGCTCGTACGTCATGAAAAACGCCGAGGCGGGCACCTGCCCGCAAAGCCAGATCACGCTGATCCAGGCATTGACGGTGTCCTGCAACACGGCGTTCGCCCAGCTCGGGGTCGCGATCGGCTCGCAGGCGATCAAGTCAGCAGGCCGAGGCGTTCGGGTTCGGCGACGACTCGCTGTCCATCGCCGGCGCCGGTGACCGCCAGCTCAAGGTCGCCGCCAGCCAGATCGGCGACATGACCAACGCACGGCCAGGACGACCCGAACCTGGTCGCGCAGTCGAGCATCGGCCAGTGCGACGTCCGGATGACGCCGCTGAAGGGCGCGATGATCGCGGCGACGGTCGCGAACGACGGCGACGCAGATGCGGCCGTACCTGGTGCGACACGTGCAGGACCCGGACCTGCACGCGACCAGATCGGCGAGCCCGCAGGTCTGCTGCGCACGCCGATCACGCCGCAGGTCGCCGCGCAGATGCAGACAGATGATGTTCAGCGTCGTGCAGAACGGCACCGGCACGAGCGCCCAGATCTCCGGATTCGAGGTCGGCGGCAAGACCGGCACCGCGCAGAACGGGACCGACGCGAACGGTCAGCCCCGCCGACCACCGGCTGGTTCATCGGATTCGCCAGGAAGGACGGCAAGCCCATCGCCGCGGTCTGCGTGTTCCTGGAGAACGCGGGCAACCGGGGGCAGCGGAGTGCGCCCGGCCATCGGCGGGGACGTGCTGCAGGCCGCCGTCGACGCCGCGGGGGCAAGTGATGAGCTCAGGTGGGACCCGGCACTGTGCTCGGCCGGCCGCTATCGGCTGGACGAGCACATCGCCGGCGGCGGCATGGGTGACGTCTGGCGCGGCATCGACGAGGTGCTCGGCCGTACGGTCGCGGTCAAGATCCTGCTGCCGTCGCTGGTCGCCGAGCCAGGTTTCGCCGAGCGGTTCCGGGACGAGGCCCGCACGATGGCGACGATCAACCATCCCGGCGTCGTCAACGTCTACGACTACGGCGCCGACGCACGGCGTCACCTATCTGGTCATGGAGTACGTCGAGGGCGACGCGCTGTCCAAGACCCTGTCCCGGGTCGGCCGGTTGACCCCGGCGCGGACCATGTCGCTGGTCGCGCAGGCGGCCGACGCGCTGCAGGCCGCGCACGACAAGGGCATCGTGCACCGCGACGTGAAGCCGGCCAACCTGCTGGTCCGCCCGAACGGCACGCTCGTGCTCACCGACTTCGGCATCGCCCGACGAGAAGCGGCCGCCAGCAATCTCACCGCGGTCGGATCGGTGCTCGGCACCGCGTCGTACATCTCGCCGGAGCAGGCCTCGGGTCACGGCGCTTCGCCCCTGTCCGACGTGTACGCGCTCGGCGTCGTCGCCTACCAGTGCCTGGCCGGCCGGCGGCCGTTCGAGGGCGGCAGCCCGATCGAGATCGCGCGTCCAGCACGTCGAGGCCATTCCGCCGCCGCTGCCGCCCGATGTCCCGCCGGCCGCACGAGCGCTGGTCGAGCGCTGCCTGGCGAAGGCTCCGGGCGCGCGCTTTCCGAGCGCCGCCGCGCTCGCGTCCGCCGCTCGGGGTGCCGGAGCCGGGCCGGCCCTCGCGACGCAGCCGATCCACCACGCCCCACCGACCCAGCCGGTCTCGCCCGGGCCGACGGCCACCGCCACCCGTCCGATGTCACGTACGCAGATCATGGCGCCGCAGCCGGGTACGCAGCAGCAGCCGTACCCGCAATATCGTCCGGTCCCGCAACCGCGAGGTGCCGCTCCGCAGCGCAACCGCGCGGCGGTGATCGTTCTCGCCATCGTCCTCGGGCTGCTGGTAATGCTGGTGTCGGCATTGATCGCGTCGGCGGTGAAACGACATCACTACGCCAACCGCTCGATGCCCGCCGTCGCGACCGCGATCGCCGTCACATCGCCCCGCGTGCCGCCGGGTGCGGGCGGGTCTGACGCCCACCGGACGGCTACTGTTAGGTCGAAGATTTCTGACGATCATGCGATGACCGAGGGACTGACCAGATGAACGCGGGCCGCGTGCTCGGGGCCAGGTACGAGGTCGGCGAAGTGCTCGGATACGGCGGCATGGCCGAGGTGCACCACGGCCTCGACACCCGGCTCGGGCGCGAAGTGGCGATCAAGATGCTGCGCGCCGACCTGGCCCGCGACGCGACGTTCCAGATGCGTTTCAGCCGCGAGGCACAGAACGCGGCCGCGCTGAACCACCCGGCGATCGTCGCCGTCTATGACACCGGTGAAGAGCGCGGGCGCGACTCGGCGAGGCGCTGCCCTACATCGTCATGGAGTTCGTCAACGGCCGGACGCTCAAAGAGGTGCTGACCGCCGAGGGTCCGCTGCAGCCACGGCGGGCGCTGGAGATCAGCGCCGACATCTGCGCGGCGCTGGAGTTCAGCCACCGGCACGGGATCATCCACCGGGACATCAAGCCGGGCAACGTCATGCTGACCCGCACCGGCCAGGTCAAGGTCATGGACTTCGGCATCGCGCGCGCGTTGGCCAGCGGCGCGAGCACGATGACACAGACCAGCGCGGTGATCGGGACGGCGCAGTATCTGTCGCCGGAGCAGGCCCGCGGCGAGCAGGTGGACGCCCGGTCCGACGTGTACGCCACCGGCTGCGTCGTCTATGAGCTGCTCACCGGCCGGCCTCCGTTCGTCGGCGACAACCCGGTCAGCGTCGCCTACCAGCACGTCCGGGAGGATGCGAAGCCGCCGTCGACGGTGAACCGGGACGTGACGCCGGACGTCGACGCGATCGTGTTGAAGGCGCTGGCGAAGAATCCGCTCAATCGATATCAGAGCGCGGCCGAGATGCGGGCCGACCTGCTGCGTGCCGCGGCCGGGCGGCCGGTGATGGCCACGCCGATCATGCGCGACGCGCCGACCGCGATCGTGAACACGCCGCCGCGCGTCGGCCCGTACGGCTCCCGCCCGACCACGCCGGCCCGCGTCGGCAACCCGCAGCGTCGCCGGACGTCGACGTGGGTGATGGTGACGCTGACCGTGCTCGGGTCTGGCGGCGCTCATTGCCCTTGGCACCGGGCTCTATCTCACCAACCGGACCCAGAACACGACGGTGCCCAACCTGGTCGGGCATAACATCACCGACGCCGCCGCATCTGCTGCAGCCAGAAACAGCTCACCCTCGGCACCCAGACCCAGGTGCACAACACCACGTGCACGCTCGGCAACGTCATCTCCACCAATCGCCGGCTCCGGGTCGAGCGGTGCCCGAGAACAGCACGGTCGACCTGTCGTTCTGCGCCGGGCCCGGCTCGGTCCAGGGCGGTGTACCGGTGGTGACCGGGCTGACCGAGGACCAGGCCGTGAGCCAGCTCAAGAGTGTCGGTCTGGTCGCTGTCGTCCAGCAGGTCGACAGCACCGCGGCCGAGGGCACGGTGGTCGGCGTCAAGCCGGACGAACACTCACCGGTGAATGTCGGCGACAAGGTCCAGCTTCAGGTGTCCAAGGGCAATCAGGCGAAGCTCAAAAACCTCGTCGGCACTGACCCAGGCGACGGCCGAGAGCCAGCTCAACGACCTGGGCTTCACCAACGTGCAGGTCGTGCCGAACACGCGTCGCCGATCCGAGCAAGGACGGCATCGTCACGGGCCAGGCACAGACAGCCGGCAAGACATACTTCAAGAACACAAAGATCATCATCTACGTCGGTCGGGCACCGACCACGCCGCCGTCGACTCCGCCGCCCTCGCCCGCGCCGAGCCCCTCGAACTGACCGGCCGAGCGGCACGTCCGCAGTGAGGTCGGCGCGGCGAGGTCCGCGCAGCGAGGTCCCCATGGCGAGGTCCGCGTGCGCGTCACGGTGCCGGTCCGGTGCGACTGGTACGGACACCGCACGCGACGTGTCAGGCGGCGAATGCCCCGAGCCGCCGCGCCTCGACCTCGGCCGCGAGGGCCGGGGCGCGATCCAGCGGCCTCGGCGAATCCGTAGCGCGGCGAGCCAGTTCGCGAGCATCACGTGACCGCCCTGGGTCAACACCGACTCCGGATGGAACTGGACGCCTTCGATCGGCAACGTACGGTGTCGCATCGCCATCACGACGCCGGACTCGGTGCGGCCGGTGACCTCGATCTCGGACGGCAACGTCGACTCGACGACCGCGAGCGAGTGATAGCGCGTCGCGATGAACGGATCGGGCTGACCGGCCAGCACGCCGAGGCCGGCGTGGTGGACCTGCGACACCTTCCCGTGCAGTAGCTCGGGCGCGCGCTGGACGGTCGCTCCGTACGCCGCGCCGAACGCCTGATGGCCGAGGCAGACACCGAAGATCGGCAGGTCGACGGCGCACCGGCGGATCACGTCGAGACAGATTCCGGCGCGCTGCGGAGTGCCCGGGCCGGGGGAGAGCAGGATCGCATGCGGCGCCGATGCCCGGGATGTCGTCGACCGAGATCTCATCGTTGCGGCGTACGACGCTGTCGGCGCCCAGTTGACCGAGGTATTGGACCAGGTTGTAGACGAACGAGTCGTAGTTGTCGATCACTAGCACGCGCATGTGTCGCTCCTGGTCGTCGCCGTCATGAGGGCAGGCTCGTCACCGTCGGTAGCGCTGACCGATCCGGCGCCGACGGGCCGGCCGGCAACGTCGGGCGTTGGGTCGGCGTCGGCACGACGGTGGCGTATTCGGTCGGGCTCCCGTTGGGCGGGGTCACCTGGACGTTGTTGAACGGTAGCAGCGCGTCGGCGGCCGGGAAAACGACGAACCACAGCAGCGCGACGACACCGACGAGCAGCGCGGCGGCGCCGGCGAGCTTGCCCGGCCCCCGGAACGGCAGCCGATCCCAGATAAAGCGATACACGTCAGCTCCCCAACGCGACGGGTGGACCGTCCTCGTACGGCGTCGTCGCCACCAGTTCGGCGTGCACGACCATCCGCTGGTAGTCGTTCCACTTCGGGTTGCAGGTCGTGAGCGTCAACGTCGCCGATCGTCGGCGCGACTCCGATCCGATCCGGTGTCGGTGCGATGACCTCGATCGAGTGGGGTGTGACGACCTCGTTGACGGTGACGCGGTAGACGTACCAATTGTCCTGGGTCTGTACCACGACCTGATCGCCCGGCCGCACGTCCTGGAGGTTCCAGAACAGGGACGGGATCCGGTGCCCGGCGACGCTGAAGTTGCCGATCTGGCCGGGCATCGCGGTGCCGGGGTAGTGGCCCGGGGCGTACCGGATGTCTTCGACGGCGACACCCTCGACGACGACCCAGTGCAGCTTCATGACGGGGATATACAGGCGGGCCGATCGGCGTGCCGGGCTCGATGCTCGCGTCGCTCAGCGTCGCCGCGCCCGGCACCGGCTGTGTCCACGCCTTGTCGAGCCGGTGCGCCAGCACGTTCTGGTGCGACTCGATCGCGGACGCCTTGCCGTAGACCTCGTACGCCGCGAACAGCAGGACGACGAGCCCGAGCGTGATCAGGATTTCGCCGCTGACGCGCATGATCCGGCGACCACGCCCCGCGTTCGACGTGTCCCGTGGGTGCCGCCGGCCGCCGCGGCTCATCGCGCTACCGCGGTGGCCTGGGCGTACTGCAGGTCGGTCGAGCCGGTGAACGCGGGCAGCGTGACGTTGGGCTGATTGCGCACCTGATAACCGAGGCCCCACGCGGCGACCGCCTGGCGGAATGCCGCTACCTGCGGAGACGGGTTCAGTGCCGACATCATCCGGGGCACGTCGCCGATCGCGGTGATGATGAACGGCGGCGAGTACAGGACGCCCTGCAGCAGCAGCGTATTGCCGACACAGCGGACGGCGCTCGTCGAGATGACCCGAATGCCCATGATCGTCATCGCCTCGCCGCCACCCGCCCAGAGCGCGTTGACCACGGCCTGTACGTCCTGCTGATGCACCACGACGTCGTCGGCGGTGGCGCCCTTCGGCAGCGATCCGTCGGCCGACGTGGCCGCGTCGTCCAGGGTCACGGTCAGAGCCGGCCCGCGTACGGCGACAAGCCCGGCCGAACCGAGCTGCGCGTTGGCCCGCTGCTGTTGCGCGGCGACACTGGAATCGGAGCCGGCGATCTGATTCGTCTGCGACAGCACGCTCGCCTCGTAGTGCCGACTGCTGCGCAAGCGCTGCGCTGATCTGGCGCTGCCGGTCGCCGATGAGGTTCACGAGTTGCGGCGTGCGGTCCTCCCGCAGGTTCGTGCCGTTCGCCGTCGTCGCGGACGTCGTGAATAGCAGGCCGGCCAGGAGTGCGACAACCGGAACCAGCACCGTCCAAACCGATCCGACGCGACGATCGGCGAGTCTTCCAACACCGAGTCGACCGGCCAACGCCTTCCATGGCGCCGCTCGACCTGTGTCCTCCATCACGCCCCGTTCTCCCGCTCGGCCTGCGACTTGTCTACGCTAATGGCGAGCAACACTATTGAACACCGTCCCGCTCGACCCCTCACCCTCGAACCAGTGGCCGTCGAGCGGCTTGATGCCGCCTGAGAAGAGAAAAGCGATGCCTAAGTCCTCCGTACGCAAGAAGAAGGTCTATACCCCGCCGGCCGACATGCGGCCGGCGTCGGCGGCGGCAAGTCGGCAGCCGAGCCCGTCTTGGGTCGGCTTGACGGCGATCTTGCTGATCTTGTTCGGTCTGGCCTGGCTCGTCACCTTCTACCTGTCGGATCAGAACTACCCGGTCGCGAGCTGGGGCTACTGGAACCTCGGGATCGGTTTTGCCAGTCTGGTGGCATCGCTCGTCGTCCTGTCCCGCTGGCGCTGATCGGGGCGGAGGTCGGTCGACGACCTCGATCCGGCGCTCCCATGGTACGGGGCGATCGATGCGGCTCGAAACATTTCGTCCGCTTTGGCGGGCTTAGATGACACCCATGTAGTTTTCCCCAAACATTTCCACAGCTGTGGAGAACCGCGGGTTATGTCACGGGTGACCCGCTCGGTTACTTGCGGGTAACTACGGTGGGTTAGGCTGCGCGGCGAAGGCCCGGCCATCAGGGGCCATAGGAAGAGGAGTACGGATGGGTGTCGCGCAGATCATCGCGGGAGTGGTGTCGCTGGCGATCACCGCCGTGGCGATCGTCCTCGTGGTCGCGCGCCGTCCGGCAGATGTTCTCGGTCGTACGCCTGGGCCAGCCCGACCCGAGCCGCTCGGACCGGCGCGGTGCCCGGACGGGGAACATGCTGACGCGAGACTCTCGGCCACACCCAGATGCTCACCTGGGGCGTGGTCGGCGCCGCCCACTGGTTCGTCATGGTCAGCTTCATCGCTGCTGTCGTCCCTGGTGCTGCAGGCGTACTTCGAGGTCGTTCTCGCCGTCGTCCGGCTTCCCGTGGCTCGGACGGCTGGGTCGTCTTCGGGTTCGTCACCGAGTGGATCGTCCGTGCTCGGCATCGTCGCGATCCTGGTCCTGATCGGCGATCCGGCTGGCCAAGCGCCGCCGAACCGCGGCAACCGGTCGCGGTTCAGCGGCTCGACGATGTGGCAGGGCTACTTCGTCGAGTGGGTCGTGCTGATGCGTGCTGATCTGCGGCCTGCTCATCCGCGGCTTCAAGGTCGCCGCGCGGCTACTTCGCCGTTCCCGACCTGGGCCGCGCCCGTGTCGCACGCCCTCGGCAGTGGTCGCTGACCGAACAGTGATGTCGCGGTCTCAGCTCATCGCGATGGTCAAGATCATCATTTCGATGACCTGGCTGATCGTGATCGCGCTCAACGTCACGATGGGCGTGGCCTGGCACCGGTTCCTCGCGTTCTTCAACATCTTCTTCAAGCGTTCCGGCGGCCAGCCGACCGGCTCTCGGCGCGCTCCGGCCGATGATGTCAGCAACGGCGCGCCGCTCGACTTCGAGCAGGCCGACCCGGAGAAGGATCAGTTCGGCGTCGCGTCCGGTCGAGCAGTTCACCTGGAAGGGCCTGCTCGACTTCACCACCTGTACCGAGTGCGGCCGCTGCCAGTCGCAGTGCCCGGCCTGGAACACCGGCAAGCCGCTGTCGCCGAAGCTGCTCGTACTGTCGCTGCGCGACCACGCGTACGCCAAGGCGCCGTACCTGCTGGCCGGCGGCGGCCTGACCATGACCGGCGAGGAGAAGGCGACCGCCGAGCAACTCGCCAACGTGAACGTGCTGGCCATGGCCGAGGCGCAGCGGCCGCTGATCGGCGGTGCCGACGGCCGGCGGCGTCATCGACCCGGACGTGCTGTGGTCCTGCACGACCTGCGGCGCCTGCGTCGAGCAGTGCCCGGTCGACATCGAGCACGTCGACCACATCGTCGACATGCGCCGCTACCAGGTGATGATCGAGTCGAACTTCCCGTCCGAGGCCGGCGTCATGCTGCGCAACCTGGAGAACAAGGGCAACCCGTGGGGTGCGCCGCCGAACACCCGCGAGGACTGGACCAAGGGTCTGGACTTCGAGGTGCCTCGGGTCGGTGACTCCGCGTCCGGCTCCGCCGGAGGTGGCGGCGACTTCGAGTACCTGTTCTGGGTCGGCTGCGCCGGCGCGTTCGAGGACCGCGCCAAGAAGACCACCCGCGCCGTGGCCACCTTGCTGCACGAGGCGGGCGTCAGCTTCGCGATCCTCGGCAACGGCGAGACCTGCACCGGTGACCCGGCCCGCCGGATCGGCAACGAGTTCGTCTTCCAGATGCTCGCCCAGCAGAACGTCGAGACGCTGAACAGCGCCGGCGTCGAAGAAGATCGTGGCGACCTGCCCGCACTGCTTCAACACCCTGGCCAACGAGTACGGCCAGCTCGGCGGCGACTACGAGGTCGTACACCACACCCAGCTGCTGGCCGACCTGGTCAAGTCCGGGCAAGCTCACCCCGGTCCAGCCGGTCGACGGCGGCGTGACCTACCACGACCCGTGCTACCTGGGCCGGCACAACCGGGTGTTCACGCCCGCCGCGCGAGGTGCTCGGCGCCGGCGACCGACGGCAGTTCGCTGACCGAGATGCCGCGCAACTCGCGAGCGGTCCTTCTGCTGCGGCGCGGGCGGCGCCCGGATGTGGATGGAAGAGAAGATCGGCAAGCGGATCAACATCGAGCGGGTCGAGGAGGCCATCGCCACCGGCGCGCAAGACGATCGCCGTCGGCTGCCCGTTCTGCTCGACGATGATCGGCGACGGGGTGACCTCGAAGAAGTCATCGGGGCGGCGGCCGAGGAGGTCGAGGTCGTCGACGTGGCGACCGTGCTGCTCCGGTCGGTGCGGCCGGGGGCGTAGGTCCTGCGGTCTGGGTGGGTGGTTGCGGTCCGGGTCGGGGCGGACTTGCCCACGGCGACGGCAGCGCGTTTTAGGTCGCCGTGGACAAGCTCGCCCCAACCCAAAATCCGATCGTCGGCGCCGGCACGCGGGGTTGGCTCTCGGGGTGGCCGTGATACCGAGGAACACGGTCTGCGCGGGTTCGGATCGCCGTCGGCGCGCCACCAGCGGTCGGCATGCCGGCTGTCTCCGCGATCTAGGAGACTTTGACCGGCCTATGGGCGGGTCGGGATTCCTAGATCTTGGTGCGGTTGCGGGGTCAGGCAGGGGTCAGGGCGCCGCAAGGGCACCAAGATCGGGCGAGGCACGTGTCGGGACCGCGCGGCAAATCGCCGCTGCGCGGGGCCGGTGCCGGTGACGCTGGCGGGTGAGGGCGATCATGGATCGGGCACAATAAAGCGCGAAGGGGGCTGACATCGACTCCGCGCTTGTGACCGTGCTCCTGCCGCTGCTCGCGTTTGTGCTGTTGACCCTGCTCAACGCGTTCTTCGTGGTGGCCGAATTCTCGCTCGTGACGGTCGACCGGGCGAGCATCGACCACGAGGCGAAGGCCGGCGACCGGATCGCCCGTACGGTATCCAAGTCCCTGCACGAGCTGTCATTCCAACTGTCCGCCGCCCAGCTCGGCATCACCATCGCCGCGTTGTTGACCGGCTATCTGGCCGAGCCGGCCTTCGCGCACCTGCTGCGACCGGTTTTCCGGCCTGGACCGGCGAGCACGCGGAGGGATTCACCCACTGTCGGCGCGCTCGTCATCGCCACGCTGCTGTCCATGCTGTTCGGGGAACTCGTACCGAAGAATGCGGCCCTGGCCCGTCCGATGCCGCTCGTGCGGGCCAGCGCCGGACCACTGCGAACCTTCGCGACGACGTTCAGCTGGCTGATCCGCGCGCTCAACGGATCGGCCAACTTCCTGGTACGCCGGTTCGGCGTGGAGCCGCAGGAGGAGCTCGCGAGCGCCCGGTCGCCCGAGGAGCTGGGACTGCTCGCCGCGATCTCGGCGCGGGCCGGCGCTATTCCCGAGGAAACCGCCGTCCTGCTGCGCCGGACTATCCGCTTCGGCGAGAAGCGGGCGGCCGAGGCGATGACCCCCCGGGTCGACGTGGTCGCGCTGCGCATCGACGCGACCGTGGCCGACCTGCTGGCCGCCGTCCGCGACACCGGCCACAGCCGCTTCCCGGTCTTCGAGGACACGCTCGACCACGTCACCGGCGTCGCCGGGGTGACCGACGCGCTCGGCGTGCCGCCGGCTCGGCGGGCCTCGACGCTGGTCGCAGCGGTCGCGTCCGAGCCCGTACTGGTACCCGAAAGCCTCGACCTCGACGGCGTGCTCGAAGCGCTGACCGCCTCACGGCGCGGCCCTCGCGATCGTCGTCGACGAGTACGGCGGCACGGACGGCGTCGTGACCGTCGAAGATCTGGTCGAGGAGCTGGTCGGCGAGATCGCCGACGAGCACGATCCGCGTACGGCCGATGAGGCGGTCGTGGTCGACCATCTCGCCGTTCCCGGCGATCACGGCCCGATCCTGGTCGATGGCGTGCTGCGCGAGGACGAGCTGGCCGAGCAGACCGGCTTTACGCTGCCGCCCGGCCCGTACGAGACGCTGGCCGGCTTCCTCATGGCCGAGCTTGGCCACATCCCGGTGGCCGGCGAGACGCTCGCCGTGCCGGGCTGGGAGTTCACCGTGGTCGAGGTGGACAAGCGCCGCATCGAGCAGGTACGGGTCGTACGGACGGAGCCGGCGGAATGACGCAGGTTCTCGTCGTGTTGTTGCTGCTCGCCGGCAACGCCTTCTTCGTCGCCGCCGAGTTCTCGCTTATCTCGGCGCGGCGGACGGTTCTTGAGCCGATGGCGGCGACGTCGCGGCGGGCGCAGATCGCGCTGCGAGCGATGAGCCAGATCCCGCTGGTGATCGCCGGGGCGCAGTTAGGCGTGACGATCTGCTCGCTCGGCCTGGGCGCGATCGCCGAGCCCGCGCTGGCTCACCTGCTGGTGGCGCCGTTCGATGCCGTCGGGCTGCCGGCCGGCGCGGTGCACCCGGTCGCCTTCATCCTTGGTCTCGGCATCGTCGTGTTCGTGCACACGGTCATCGGCGAGATGGTGCCGAAGAACCTCACGCTCGCCAGTCCGGAGACCGCTGTCGCTGTGGCTAGGCCCGCCGATGTTCGGGTTCTGCATCGCGACCAAGCCACTGCTCGTAACCATGAAGTGGCTATCCCGACAAGTGCTGCGGATCTGGCGGGTCGAGGCGACCGACTCGGTGAAGACCGTCTACACGACCGAGGAGCTCGCGACTCTGGTAGCCGAGTCACGGGTCGAGGGCCTGCTCGACCCGGAGGAGCACGCCCGGATCACCGGGGCGCTGGCCCTGCACGATCGCAAGGTGGCCGATGCGGTGGTGCCGTGGGCCGACGTCACCACGGTGGGTGATGACGTGTCGCCGGCCGCGCTCGAGGTGCTGGCCAGCCGGACCGGTCGGTCGCGGTTCCCGATGGTGGAGCGCGGCACGCGTCGGATTCTGGGGTTCGTCCACGTCAAGGACGTGCTGGGGGTGGTGGGCCCGGCGCGCCGTGCGCCCATCGCCCGATCGCTGGTGCGGCCGCTGCTCGTGCTCGCCCCGGACCGCGCCCTCGACGAGGCGTTGCTGGCCATGCGCCGCGGTCGACGGCACATTGTCCTGGTCAGCGACGGTCGAGTCGTCTTCGGCGTGCTCACGCTCTACGACGTACTCACCGCGGTCGTCGGGGCGACGCGGCCACTGTAGACGGTGGACCGTTCACCTGATCCGGTGAATACGCAGCGTAGGCGGATGATAGCCGTACGATTTAGGGGTTTCATTCCTTGCTTGTCACGGAGCGCTATCCCTAAGGTGAGATCGGTCTGCGACTGATGTTGGTTGCCAACCGGGCGACCACGGGCGCGACACCGCTTAATCGCATAGTTGTTGACCGCGGATGTGGTCATCGCATACGTGTGAACCGGGGAACCACGCACACCCGGGGTGTATCGCGCCGCACCGGCGCGTAGGGCGAACTTCCCCGCCCGAACCCGTCAGCTAACCCGGTCGGCGGAGCGGAAGAAGGACGGTAGCTCGTGGCCTGGCGCCCGGTCCATCCGGAGGATCCCCCCTCACACTCTCTCTTGCTGCGACGCGTACGTGCACGCGCTACCGCCGTGGCATCGGCGCTCGCTGTCGTGGCCGCCGGACTCACGGTGTTGCTGCCAGCCACGCCGGCACAGGCGGCGCCGAGCACGTCGGCGCAGATCGACGACCTGAATAATCAGATCGAGACGATCGTGGAGCAGTACAACGGCATCAGCACCAAACTCGCGGCCGATCAGAAGTCGTCGGCTCAGATCGCCCGGGCTCTCGCTCCGGCGCAACTGCAGTCGGCGGTCGCTTCGCAGCGCATCGCCGCGGTGGTGCGTGACCTCTACATCGCCGGGCCGAATAGCAGCCTCCTCGCGCTGATGGACGCAGAATCCACGACGCAGCTGGTCGACGCGATGGGTGTCTTGTCGATGGTCGCGAAGACGCAGCACGACACGCTGTCGAGCGCGAGCCAGCTGGTGGGCAAATATCAGGCGCAGAAGAAGTCGCTTGACGCGCTGATCGCTACCGAGTCGAGGCAGAAGGCCCAGCTCGCCGCGAAGAAGAAAGACATCGTGGCTAAGCTCGCGAACCTCAAGGCACTGCAGGCCGCCGACGCACCGACTGGCGGGGGCACCAACATCAACTCGGGGTCGAAGACGAGCAAGAGCTATGTGATGCCGGTGGCCTGTCCGCAGGTGAGCACGGGCGGCAAGGGCCTCACGGCCGCGAAGAAGGCTTGCTCGCTGATCTGGCCGATCCACTGGTACGGCTGGGCGCAGGCCGGCCCGAGCGAGTACGACTGCTCCGGGCTCACGATGACGGCGTGGAAGGCCGCTGGTGTGACGCTCGCGCACTTCACTGGAGATCAGTGGAAAGAGTCGCACGCGATCAGCAAGAGCGAGTTGCGGGTCGGGGACCTCGTCTTCTACAACGGCGGCAACCACGTCGCGCTCTACATCGGCAACGGGTTCGTGGCGCAGGCCGAACATACCGGGGAGCCGTTGAAGGAGTCACTGCTCAATTTCGAGCCGGTCGTGAGCAACGGCTACCGGCGGGTCAACGGCACCTGACGCATTTCATCGCGGGCAATGGCGGGGCCGATATCGGCTCCGCCATTTGCGTGTACGGGCGGCCGGATGGCGTACGTCGTGACGGGTTGTGATCGATGCCTCAGCCGTAATGCGTAATCAATTGGCGACTCGTCGTGATATGACTGTGATCCGGAGGATGGGGATAGGCACTGTAGACATACAACGCCTGGCGAGCGCGTTGGTGACGGTCTGTGACCTGACATTCTCTATACGTACAAGAGGGTGCGGCAGACTTGCGATGATCCCGTCGACTCCATACGGTAAGCAAGCAATCCGCCGTCTGGACGTTGGTGTTTCCATGAGGGAAAGACACGGACGGCACGCCGAATCGTAAATTCGAACCGGGGAACCACTGCACCATTGGGGTGAATCCGCAGGACTCCCAGCACATTGGAGTCACGTGGTAGGGCGTACTTCCCGACCCGAACCCGTCAGCTAACCCGGTAGGCGTTGGGGAAGAAGGAGTTCGCCACCCGTGGTACCGGATGCGCCGCGTGCCGTACGACTGCGTACGGCACGTCCCTTGCGTACGGCTCTCAGCGTGCTCGTCATCGCGGCGAGTGTCATCGTCGGCGCCGGTCTGAAGGCGACCCCGGCACACGCCTCGCCCGCGCCCAATCCGTCGGACCAGAGCGTCAACGCCCTCGAGAGCCAGATCAACAAGCAGTGGAACTCGCTCGAGCCGACCATCGAGAGCTTCGACGCCGTGTCGGCCAAGCTCGCCGCGCAGCAAACGAAGGCCAACAAGCTCGAAGCAGCGATCCAGCCGCTCGAACTCCAGGTGCAGGTCGCCCGATCACTGCTGGCCCCGGTGGCGGCGGGCATCTACGAGGCCGGTCCGACGAGCACGCTGACGGTGCTGCTGAATTCGTCGTCGGCCGGCGATGCCCTGGGCATGGTGGCCACGGTCGACCGGATGGCAGCGCATCGCCAGCAGCAGATCGCGGGCACGGTCGCATTGGAGAAGAAGTATCAGACTCAGAAGCAGCCGATCGATGAGCTCGTCGCGTCGCTGGGGCAACAGCGCACGACGCTCGCGGCGCAGAAGGCGAAGATCAACGCCAGCATCCAGAGCCTGGACGCGCTGCGGGTGAAGGCCTACGGCCGGACGGTCTCGCCGGGGCCGCTGCGGCTTGCCGCGTGCCCCGCTGTCTACACCGGTGACCCGGGCAGCCGCGCGGCCCAGTGGGCCTGCAACCAGATCGGCAAGAGGTACGTGTTCGGCTCGGCCGGTCCCAACACGTTCGACTGCTCCGGCCTCACGATGCGGGCCTGGAACTCGGTGGGCGTGAGTCTGCCGCACAACGCCTACCAGCAGAAGCACTCCATCCCCGCGGTGAGCTACCAGAATCTGAAGCCAGGCGACCTGGTCTTCTACTTCCCGGGCATCTCACACGTGACGATCTATGTCGGCAAGGGGTATGTCGTGAGCGCGCCGCAGACCGGCGACGTCGTCCGCATGAAGCGGTATAACGAGATCACACCGGTCGGCTACGGCCGACCCTGACGGCCGGCGCGCCTGCGGCTCCGGCACGCGGGGCGAGCTCCGAACGTAAGGCGAATGCCGAACGCAAGGCGAGTTCCGAACGTACGGCGACCTCCGAACGTAGAAAGTGGCGGTGCCCCCAGGGCACCGCCACTTTTCGTTCGCCGCGATCAGATGCGATCAGCCGCGGTATGCGCTCGCGCCGATCATTGCTCGCCGGTCGGCCACGTGCGCCAGTTCTGGTAGGACCGGCTCGGCGTCGGGCCGCGTTGTCCCTGGTAGCGGGAGCCGTACACGGCCGAACCGTACGGGTGCTCGGCCGGCGACGATAGCCGGAACATGCACAGCTGCCCGATCTTCATTCCCGGCCACAGCTTGATCGGCAAATTCGCCACGTTCGACAACTCCAACGTGACGTGGCCGGAGAAACCGGGGTCGATGAACCCGGCCGTCGAATGCGTGAGCAGGCCCAGCCGACCGAGGCTGGACTTGCCTTCGAGCCGTCCCGCGAGCTGATCGCCCAGCGTGATGACCTCGAGCGTTGATGCCAGCACGAACTCGCCCGGATGCAGCACGAACGGCTGGCCATCGGCGACCTCGACCGATGCGGTGAGCTCGTCCTGCTGGATGGCCGGATCTATGTGCGTGTACAGATGATTATTGAACACGCGAAAGAGACGATCCAGGCGGACATCGATGCTGGACGGCTGAACGAGCGCAGGCTCGAACGGTTCGAGTTGCAGAGCGCCCGACTTGAGTTCGGCGATGAGGTCGCGGTCCGAGAGCAACACCCGGGCAGCCTACCGCCGCACTCGATCGGTCGCGAGAATTGCCCACCGAGCTGCGCGGCGATTCGAGGTTGCCTGTTCCTATTCGAACGTACGTTCGATAAACTGGACACCATGGCCACCTGGTCCGAATTCGCCCACGCCGCGCCGTCTCTGGCCGCCGGCGTCAGAGGCGTGTTCCACCAGTACGGACCGGGCCTCGGCTATCTCGCCACCATCCGACCGGACGGCGCTCCCCGGCTGCATCCGGTCTCGCCGGTCGTCACCGACGACGGCTTGTTTTGCTGCCTTTTGGACACTCCGAAGCGTCGCGATCTGGAGCGCGACGGGCGATATGCACTGCATGCGTATCCGCCGGATAATTCCGACGACGAGGCCTGCGTGCGCGGCCGAGCTTCGCGGATCGCCGATGAATCGGTCGTGCGGCGGGTGGCCGTGCTGACACGGGCCACGCCGCAGGTGGCGTGGCAGCTGTTCGCCCTCGACATCGACACGGCGTTCCTGGTGCGCCGGCCGGTCGGGCGTGGCGCCGCGATGGCTCAGGTGTGGCATGCACCACCGGCCGACGGGCGCGAGTCGCGGCTTCAGTTCACGATCCGCCCGGGGTGACCGCGTGAGACTACTGTGCGGCCGGCACCGGTACGCGTGACCAGATGTTGTTGCACTCGGCGCAGACCTCGTCGGGGATGACGCCGATCCGCATCAGTACGGCGAACATCTTGCAGCCAAGGCACAGCGCGAATACCGACTCCAGCGTCGCGGCAACGATCAGCAGGCCGAGCAGCACGTACGCGATGGTTGTCTGGCCGAATCCGAGCGCCAGGACGGCGGCGGTGACCGAGAACACCGCGCCGATGCCCTGTGCGAATCGCTTGGGCGGGCCGGCGACGAGCTTCGGCGACACGGGCAAGCGCGGCGAGACGACCCGGGTGGCGAGCTGTCCTAGCGGGCTCGCGGTCGGACCGGTGAGGACGCGGGCAAGGAAACCGTACGCGATGACCGCGGTGAGCCATGGCTGATCGAAGATGATTGTGGCCGCGGCCATGACAACGACTCCACCGGCGACGAGTCGCGCCGAGACCTCGTTCACCGGATGGGGGAACGAGAAGACTTGCCGCACGCGATATTGCATTTCCGACCTCCGCACCGAGCCACGGCCCTACGCCGTGACCGCGGTTGTCACAACACGACTCTCAGCCGCCACCAGCGCCAACCCGGCCGTGCGTACCCGTATTCCCTATCGGACCTCTAGGCAATCCTGACCGCCGCGTCCGAACTGGGCAAATGTGTCTCACATGCTGAATGTGACGGAGCCGACGCGAGTTGGCGTCAGCTGTGGCGCCGGCCACGGGTGGGTCGGGTCGGTTCCGTCGGCGCGGCGCGGCGGTGGCGGCCGATCGAGATGAACGCGAATACCCCGGCAACGATCAAGGAGAAAAATACCGCGATCGACGTCGGCATCGTCGTCAGGAACAACAGGCCGAAGAGGAGCACGCCAAAGGTCAGGATCGGGGGAAACAGCGGCCGCTCACGCGACCACCGCTGAAGCGTGACCGGGAACACGGCGACCAGCACACCGAGACCGCCCCAGAAGAGCCCAAGCAACGCGCCGACAAACACGCCACGCGATCCGGCCAGGCTCCCACCCATGAGAAAGGCCGGCAGCGCGATGATCACGGCGGCCAGGATCCGAATAGCGAGCGGTGCGTGTGCCCACGGCAGGTCCGCCTGCCTCCGATCGTCCATGACGCCCAGCATGGCACGTCAATCGGGAAATTCTGCATGCCGATCACGTCGGCCGTCCGGTCGATGCCGAGACGTAATGGGCGGCGCCATTGACCTGGCAGATCCGGTCATCGCCGGCGCGCCGTGCGCACGGCGCGCCATGTCGGCACGCCCGTGCGGCACACTGAGCGGCGTGAATCCGGTGCAGCTCACTCCGCTCCGGTTGGCCGGCCTTGCCGACGTCCCGCACGCCCTGCCGTATCAAGGCAGCAAGCGACGGCTCGCGCACGCGATCGTGCCCCTGCTGCCGGACGACACCGACCGGCTGCTCGAACCCTTTGCCGGGTCCGCGGCGGTGTCGCTCGCCGCGCGCCACCTGAAGATCGGGGGTACGGCCTGGTTCAGCGATATCAACGCACCGTTGATCGGTCTGTGGCAACGGATCCTGGACGATCCGTACGACCTCGCGGATGCGTACGGGCGCATGTGGGTTGACCAACGAGCCGACCCGTCGGCCTACTTTCGGGCGATCCGCGCCGATTTCAACGAACAGCAGGAGCCGCACTACCTGCTGTATCTGCTCGCCCGGTGCGTCAAGGCGGCCGTGCGCTACAACAGCGACGGCCAGTTCAACCAGGGTGTGGATCATCGACGGCTCGGGGTCCGGCCCGACCTGATGCGCACGCGGCTCGGGAGGGCATCCATGACGCTCGCGGGCTCGCGGGCAACCGTGACGGATTATCGCGACGTGCTCGCCGGTGCCACCGCCCGCGACGTCGTCTACCTCGACCCGCCGTATGAGGGCGTGAGTTCGGCCCGCGACCATCGCTACGTCGCCTGTCTGCCCCGGTCGGAGTTCGTGACCGCCATGATCGCCGCGGTGACGAGCGGCACGTCGTTCCTCGCCTCGTACGACGGCCGGACCGGTGACCGGGTCTACGGCGACCCTTTGCCGGCCGACCTCGGACTGCTACACCTGCATCTCGACGCCGGTGCGTCGTCACAAGCGACGTTGAATGGATCGGCCGCCACGACGGTCGAGTCGCTGTACGTCTCGCCGGCCCTCGTACGTCGTCTTGGTGGCGTCGACGCGGTCATCGAACGGCTAGTCGTGCCGGGTGGAGCCGAACGTGGCCGCGTCGAGTCGGTCCCGCGGCCGCGCGAGCGGTCACGAAACCATCGCGTTGCGTGAGCCGGCGAGATATCCGGATGCTTCCGGACCGGATGGTCGGCTACGGTCCGGACATGCCACTGATCCGAGCCGCCGGGCTGTCCGACGTCGCCGAATATGCGTACGCGGCCACGATCGACGTGCCGTCCCGTCTCGTATTTACCGCTGGTGCCTGCCCGCTCGATGCGAAGGGCGAGACCGTGTGTCCGGGCGACTATGTCGGTCAGGCTCGCCAGGTGATGGCAAACCTCGCCGTCGCCCTCGAGTCGGCACACGCTGAGCTCAGCGATGTGGTCAAGACGACTGTGTACGTGGCCAGCGCCGATCAGTCGGATCTGGGCGCCGTGTGGGCGGTCGTACGCGATGCGTTCGGCGACCACGATCCGCCGAGCACGCTCCTCGGAGTGACGGTGCTCGGTTACGACGACCAGTTGGTCGAGGTCGAGGCGGTCGCGGCCGTGGCGGCGCCGCCCGGCCGGTAGGCACGAACCCCGGCGCGCCAGCTCAGGACGCTCAGGATGCCGCTGGGCGGTAACGCAGCCCGTCCATGATCAGGTCGAGTAGCCGGCCGGCCTGCGCGGGTTCACCGGCCGCGAGCGACACGCCACTCAGGCTCGCGAGGACGTCAGCCGGAGCTACGTCGGACCGCACGGCGCCGGCTTCTGCCCCGGCGGCGAGCAGCGTCGTGATGGCGGCGACCAGTCGGTCGCGGCTCTGCGCGAACGGGTTGCCGCCCGACGCGATCACGGCGCGGAGCGCCTCGGCCATACCGCGCTTGGTTGTCATGTAGTCGACGAACCGGTCCATCCAGGTGCGCAACGCATCTTCCGGTCGCTCGGCGGCCAGGAGCTCGTCGGCGGCGTCGCACAGTCGCGCCAACTCATTTCGGTAGGCGGCCTCGACCAGCGCCTCGCGGGTGGGAAAGTGGCGGTAGAGCGTTCCGATCCCGACACCGGCCTGTTTGGCGATCGCGTCGAGCGTGACGTCCGGGCCACCGTCGGAGAAGGCACGTACGGCCACCTCGAGCAACCGATCACGATTGCGTTGGGCGTCGGCGCGCAGCGGGCGGACTCCGGTGGTGGACATGTCGGATTCCCTTCTCCCGCGTTCGACCAGCGCCGTCGCCGACGTGTGCCAACGAGCACGCGATCGACGTCTGTGGCGCGGCTAACTGTGCGATGTGACCGGTAGAGGTTGCAAGCGGAGGTAGCTCCGCTTAAGGTTGCGAATGTTCTGGAGGTTCCTCCGGTTCTCATCGTACCGGGTTGCGCCGGCCACGACATCGAACAAGGACGGGAAGATCATGTCGAGCCCTATCACCACGCCGTTCTCCGCCCAGTCCACGGCCACGGACGTCATCGCGGGAATCGATCTCACCGGTCGCCGCGCGATCGTGACCGGCGGGGCGTCCGGCATTGGCGTCGAGACAGCTCGCGCTCTGGCGAGCGCCGGTGCCGAGGTCACGCTGGCTGTTCGCAACACCGCCGCCGGCGACGAGACGGCCGCGGACATCATCGCGACGACCGGCAACAAGCAGGTACACGTCGCACCGCTCGATCTCGCCGATCGGGCATCCGTTACGGCGCTCCTCGCAGCCTGGGACGGTCCTCTGCACATCCTCGTCAACAACGCCGGTGTCATGGCGTCGCCGTTGACGCGCACGGCGGAGCGCTGGGAGCTGCAATTCGCGACGAACCACCTGGGCCACTTCGGCCTCGCCAACGGCCTGCACCGGGCGCTGGCGGCGGCCGGCGGCGCGCGCATCGTGTCGGTCAGCTCGAGCGCGCACCTGCGCTCGCCGGTCGTCTTCGAGGACATCCACTTCCTGCAGCGTGAATACGACCCGTGGGCGGCGTACGGCCAGTCGAAGACGGCCAACGTACTGTTCGCGGTCGAGGCGTCGAGGCGCTGGGCCGCGGACGGCATCACCGCGAACGCGCTCATGCCGGGCGCCATTCGAACGAACCTCCAGCGGTACGTCTCCGAGGACGAACTCGACGCCATGCGACGGGCCGCCGGCGGTGGCGCCGCAAGCTGGAAGACACCCGAGCAAGGAGCCGCGACGTCGATCCTGGTGGCGACGTCGCCACTCCTCAATGGCATCGGCGGCCGCTACTTCGAGGACTGCAACGAGGCCGCTCTCAACGAGCCTGGCACCCGTCGGGGCGTCGCGGCGTACGCCCTCGACCCGGTCGCTGCGCAGCGGCTCTGGGATCTGTCGGTCGAGACGCTCGCGACCTGAGCGAAACGCGCAGGACCGATCACCTCCGGCACCCGACCGTATCGAGGACAAGGGAGCGTCCACCGTGGCGAAGACATGGCTCATCACCGGCAGCACGCGCGGTTTCGGCCTCGAGTTGGCCAAGGCGGCTCTTGACGGCGGCGACAACGTCGTGGCCACCGCCCGCCGGCCCGAGTTGCTCGGCGAGCTCGGGACCAAGTACGGCGACCGCGTGCGTACGGTCGCGCTCGATGTGACCGACCCGGCGGCGGCGCGGTCGGCAGTGCAAACGGCCCTCGACGCGTTCGGCACCTTGGACGTCGTCGTCAACAACGCCGGTTACGCAAACAGCGCACCGATCGAGGAGATGGCCGACGACGACTTCCGCGCCCAGATCGAGACCAACCTGTTCGGCGTCGTCAACGTGACCAAGGCCGCCCTGCCGGTGTTGCACCGGCAGCGCTCCGGTCACTTCATCCAGTTCTCCTCGATCGGTGGGCGCGTTGGCGGCTCGCCCGGCCTCGCGGCCTACCAGACGGCCAAATTCGGCGTCGAGGGCTTCTCCGAGGTGCTGAACAACGAGGTGAAACCGTTCGGTGTCAAGGTGACCATCGTCGAGCCGGGTGGCTTCCGTACCGACTGGGGCGGATCGTCCATGCAGACCGCGCCGGTCGGCCCGGACTACGAGCAGACGGTCGGTGAGATGAACCGGTATCGGGAGTCGACCGTTGCCACCTGGCGGGGCGACCCGGTGCGGGCGGCGAAGATCATCACTGAACTCGTACGCCTCGACGATCCGCCGCTACGGCTGCTGCTCGGGGCGGGCGCGGTCGAGTCGGCGTCCGCGTCATCGGCGAGCCGTGCCGCCGAAGCGGAGAGATGGGCGGAGCTGAGCCGATCGGCTGACTTCCCGGACGGGGAGTAGCGCCGGCGGATCACCGTCATGATGAACCCATGGCGACCGACTCGATGACCATCGACGAGTTCGAGGCGCTCCGCACGTGGCTGTCCGAGCAGGCCCGGTGGGGCGAAGCGGACAGCCTCGGAGCACTGAACCACATCACGCCGGCCGAGATCGTGGCGGCGACGGCCGAGGTCCGTCTCGGTCGTACGGTCTCGCTGGCCTCGCCGATCGTCGGTCAGGCGACGGCGGACAACCCTGAGCCGGCCGTACACCGGATGACGAGCGAGCCCGGTGCCGATATGGACGACGTGGGCCTGCATTTCGCGCTCGACCGCCTGACGATGAATGTCCACGGCAACGCCGACTCCCACCTCGACGCGTTGTGTCATGTCGTCTATCAGGGCCGGTTGCACAACGATGTCCCGGCGGGCGCCCTCGGCACGGACGGCGCCGAGACGTTGTCGGTCAACACCGTTCGCGATGGGATCGTCGGGCGCGGGGTGCTGCTGGACATCCCGCGCCTACGCGGCGTGCCGTGGCTGGAGCCCGGTGATCACGTGACCGCCGAGGAGCTGGTCGCGGCCGAACGGGCGCAGCACGTACGAGTGGGCAAGGGCGACGTGCTCCTCGTTCGTGTCGGTCACCGCAAGCGGCGCGACGAACTGGGACCGTGGGACGTCGCGACGACCCGCGCCGGCCTCGACCCACGGGCGGCACAGCTTCTCGCCGAGCGGCAGGTGGCCGTGCTGGGCAGCGACAGCAATAGCGACACCGCGCCAGGCAACACGCCCGGTGTGGCCTTTCCGCTGCATGTGCTCGCCATCCAGGCGCTGGGCGTGCCCTTGTTGGACTACCTGCAGTTCGAGGAGCTGCTGCCGCTGTGCGAGCAACACGACCGGTGGTCGTTCCTTTGCGTTGTCGCGCCGTTGCGGGTGCCGGGCGCGACCGGCTCGCCGGTCAACCCGATCGCCGTGCTGTGACGAGCCGGCTCGAATCCGTACCCGTTAAGGGGTTTGGGCCAGTGCGACGCCGAGCCGTCGCGCGGCCTCCTCGAGTTCGGCCGGCGTCAGCAGGGAGAACGACAGGCGGATGTGGTCGTCGTCCGCGCCGGTGACGTGGAACGTCGAACCCGGCATGAAGGAAACGCCATGCTCTTCCGCCGTGGCGAGCACCTCGACCGCCGGTCGGCCGGCCGGCAACGGCAGCCACACAAACCAGCCACCGGCCGGCGACGGTACGTCCAGGCGGATGGGTAGCCGCCGCAGGGCCGCCACGAGCGTGTCCCGACGGGTCGCGTACTCGCGCCGGACGGTCGTCAGGTGGTCGCGGTAGGCGCCCGACGCACCGAAGGTCGCCATGGCCAGCGCGGTCGTGTGGTTGACGCCGCCACCGCTGTGTACATAGCCCAGTCGCGCGAGCCGGCCGACCAGATCCGGTGCGGCCTGGATCCATCCGAGCCGGATGCCCGGCGCGACCGTCTTCGCGAATGAGCCGATGCGGACCACGGCCTGCCCGTCGCTCAGCCGCCATAGCGATGGCGGTGCGCCACCCTCGTAGACCATGTCGCGATAGGTGTCGTCCTCCACGATCGTCACCTTTGCGCGTCGGGCCACCGCCACGAGTTCGCGACGGCGATCGTCGGGCAGGCTGTGGCCGGTCGGGTTCCCGAATGTCGGCACGACGTAGAGCAACGGCACCCGCCGGCCCTGCCGCCGCAGAGCCACGATCTGCTCATCGAGCGCACGCGGGTCGAGGCCGCCGCCGTCGACCGGCGCCGTGACAAGCTCGACGCCCTGATCGCGCAAAATCCCAAACGCCAGGTGGTACGTCGGCGAGTCGACGAGCACAACATCGCCGGGTCGGGCCAGCGCGGCGCAGACGAGCGTGAGTGCGTGCGACGCACCAGCGGTCACGAAGATCTCGTCCGGTTCACCCCCGCCATCGGTCGCGTTCAGGTGGCCGGCGATCCATTCGCGCAGCAGGTCCCGGGCCGGGTTCGTAGCCGTACGTCAATGCCTGCCAGCCGTACGTGTTGAGCGCGGCGGTCGTGGCGGCCGCCCAGGCATCGGTCGGCAGAAGCGACGGATGCGGGTGGCCCCAGCCGAGATCGAGCAAACCGGGGCGGTCGACGTACTGAAGGATCGGCTGGCCCGCACGCATGCGACGACCATAGCTCGTTCGCCGTTCGCCGTTCGCCGTCCCCGGGCCGCACGTGTGGGCGGCTGCTTCACACCCGCCGCAGGACATGCAAGAGGTACTCCCGCCGATTCAACGGGTTGTGGTCGGTGCGCCGCCGGGTCGGCGCGATGCCGCGCACCGGCTCGTAGTGGTCGAACTCGGCCTCGAACACGCCCTCACCGCGGGTCAATTGCGGAAGGCACTGGTGTACGTCGTGCACGCGGGCCGCCGCCAGCTCGCCCTCGACTACGCAGGTGCCGCCGTGGGTCAGCGAACTCAGCGGTAGCGCGCCGAGCCTCACGAGCGCCGGCATCACCGATCCGACCAGGTCGGCCGGCACATCGAGGCGGAACCGTTGCACCGGTTCGCAAACGACCGTCCCCGCCTCGACCAGCGCGGCCATCAACACCAGCGGGGTCAGGTTGCGAAAGTCGCCGGCGGTGCTCGACATGCTGGCATCGAACGTGCCGTGTGCATGACTCTGCCGTGCCCAATAGCCGGAGCGAATCAGCGTGACCGCGCAGTCGGCCACCGGCCACCCGCGTAGTCCCTGTCCGAGCGTTTCGTGCACGGTCTGCTCGATCGCGTTGATGAACGCGAGCGGCAACGACCCGAGTTCGACACCGAGCCGGAAGTCGATCCCGGTGCCGACCGGTCGCGGTTCGATCCGCAGGCCGACGCTGGCCAGGAACGGATTCGGCTCGGTCGCGATCGTCTCGACCGCTGTACCGACGCCGACCGGGCGTTCGATGCAGATTGTCGTGGTTTCGCGGAACGTTGCGTCCACGCCGAAGTCATCCGCGAGCGTGGCCTGGATGACCTCCTTCTGTACCTCGCCGTAGAGCGATACGGAGACCTCGTGCCGCCGGTCGTCCTGGCGGAGGTTGATCAGCGGATCCTGTTCGGCGAGTTGGCTCAGTGCCGCGTGCAGTGCTGCTCGGTCACCCGGGTCCCGGGCGGCGACGACCGTCTCCAAGGTTGGTGGCGAAAAGTGCTGATGCGACGCCGGTGGTCGTGGTGCTCCGATCGAGTCGCCGATACGTACGTCGCCGAGACCCCAGACCTTGCCGATCTGTCCGGCAACCAGCGAAGCCGCGGCCAGCGCCGAGCCGTGCTCGAAAACGCTGATCGCGGTGACCTTCTCAGTGCGCGCCGGCCCGGTGCGCGCCGGCACCCGATCGCGAACCCGGATCGTGCCGGAGAACATCCGGACGTACGCGATCTTCTCTCCGGCCGGGCCGCGTTCCACCTTGAAGACCAGGCCGGACGCCGGATCGACGCCGCCGTTTCCGGGTGCGACCCGATCGTCAGCGCCGTCGCTGACCGGCAACAGTTCGGTCAGACCGTCGATCAGCTCGTCCACGCCGGCGCCGGTGATGGCCGATCCAAAGAACACCGGATGCACCCGAGCGCCCCGTGTCTGCGCTGCGAGTTCGGCCCGCAATCGTTCGGGCGACATCGTGGACTCGTCATCGACGTACGCCCGCAGAAACGCCTCGTCGTCAGCAAGGCGATCGATCAGCGCGGCCCGGAACGACGGGTCGTCCGATCCGTACGGCACGAACCGTGCCCGACGTTCGCCCACGTCGCGAACGCGTCCCATCGCGACGAACCGACCGGCCAGCTTTTCGGCCATGGCTGGCGCCAGGCGTTCGTCGGCAGCCCCACGCCGGTCGATCTTGTTCACGAAGATGAGCGTCGGAAGGTGCAGTCGCCGCAGCGCCCGCATCAACACGCGGGTCTGCGGCTGCACACCCTCGACGGCGGAGATCACCAGGACGGCGCCGTCGAGCACGCTCAACACGCGCTCCACCTCGGCGATGAAGTCCGGATGGCCCGGGGTATCGATCAGATTGACCGTGACACCATCGATCGCGAACGATACGACCGCGGACTTGATGGTGATGCCGCGTCGCCGTTCCAGAGCCATGGTGTCGGTCTGCGTGTTGCCGTCGTCGACGTTGCCGATCTCGTCGATGACTCCGGCCGCGTAGAGCAGCCGCTCGGTCAGGCTCGTCTTACCGGCGTCGACGTGAGCCAGGATCCCCAAGTTCAAGGTTCGCACGAAGTGTCATGTCCTTTGCGTAGGCGGTGTTTACCGACAGCGGGGACGTGACCGTTCGACGCATCTCGCTTCTCCGTGATCTCTGGGGGTGGATGTCGTTGGCCGCACTACAACACGGCCTCGGCTCGCGGACAACCGAATTTGCCGCCAGCCTGGACTTTTCCGTCATGGCGAGGGATCGTGCCGTCTCGAGAAAAGTTCGGCGGCCGAGCAACCCCGGCATACGGCGCTTCCGTTTATGGGGCGAGGGTTTGACGGAAGGCGGCGTGGATGGATGACACCAGTTTCCGTGAGTTCATCGGCTCGCGGCTGGATGGGCTACGCCGCACCGCGTATCTCATGTGCGGCGACTGGCACCTGGCCGATGACGTCGTGTCCGACGCGGTGGTGAAGATCTTCCGAAACTGGCGACGCATTTCGCGGATGGAAAACCTCGACGCGTACGTGCGGCGGGCGGTCGTCAACGCGTGGCTCGATGACCGTCGCCGACCGTGGCGACGCGAGCGGTCGGTGCCGAGTTGCCGCCGGTCGCTCAACCGGCCGGCGATCGATCGGTGAACGACCGGCTCGCCATCCTCAAACACCTCGAAGCACTGCCGGCCAGGAGGCGGGCCGTGATCGTGTTGCGCTTCTACTGCGATCTGTCGGTCGACGAGACCGCCGCGGTGCTGGAGTGCAGCCCGGGCACGGTGAAAAGCCAAACGGCGAAGGCGTTGGAGACATTGCGTACGTCGATGCTCGACGTACCCGATCTCGTATGAGGGATGAGCCATGGGACTGACCGAAGACCTGCACGCCGCCGTCGCCGACCCGCCGGCGCCGGAGTTTGACATCGACCAACTGATGCGGCGTGGCCGTCAGCGCCGGACGACCTCCCGTACCGTCGTCGGGCTGGCGGCGTGTGCGGCCGTCGCGCTGACTATCGGCGGCATCTACGCGGCGACCGCGACCCGGCCGACGGGACGGCCATTGCCCGCCGCCGCCCCGAGGTTGGTTGCACCGGCACCGCGTTCGATCACGCCGTCGCGCCGACTCCGCCGACGACGGAGGAGCGGCTGAACGCGGCGCTCGCCTCGCTGCCGAAGAGTCTGCATGCGCCGGCCGACGGGACGGTACAGTTCACGCGCTCGGCCGACGGCGTCCCCGGTGCACCGGACTATTTCCACGTGTCGTGGAATTACGACGGCATCTAGTACTTCATCGACATCTTCGATGCGCCGATTCCGAAGGGCAACGCGTGCGCCCCCGCCAACCGCGGCCAACTCGGATGCGAGCACACGATCAACGCACACGGGACCACGTACGTGACATCGGATGCGACCGCACACAAGAAGGCGTCGGTCATCTCGGTGGACACCTTCCGCCCCGATCACACGCACGTCATGATCAACGAGAATGCCCGCAACCACCACATCCTGCCCGCGAGCGACAAGGCCGTACTGATCGCGGCGTCACACCTCGCGGCGCTTAGCCTGCACCCATAGGTCCGAGCGGCTCGTAGGTCCGAGCGGTCTCATGACGCCGGGTGGGTCAGCCTCCGCCCGGCGTCACGAGCCGGTGTTTATCGCGGGACCTCCACCGGCTCCGCCGCCGGCCGTACGCGAGATTCATTGAAGTTCGGCGGGCCCGATTGCATTGGCAGGAGCGGCGGTGCGAGATCCGCCGACCAGCGTTGCTCGATGTTGCCGAACCGCCAGATCGCGATCGCGACGATCCACGAGACGAAGAACAACCCGACGATGCCGTATCCGGCGTAGTCCAGCGGGATGTTTCCAACGGCCGCGATCGGCCCGCTGGTGATGTGGGCCTGGTCGGCGAGCACACCGACAAGCTCGATCGTGCCGATGATCAGCGCGACCGCCACCGAGATCGCCGTGATCGTGATGTTGTAGAAGACCTTGCGGACCGGCTTGGCGAACGCCCAGCCGTACGCCGCGTTCATGAACACGCCATCGACCGTGTCCATCAGGCACATGGCCCCGGCGAACAGGATCGGCAGGATCGAGGATCGAATACCACGGCAGGTTGAACGCCGCCGCGCCGCCGGCGAGGACGAGCAGGCCGACCTCGGTCGCGGTGTCGAAACCGAGGCCGAACAGCACGCCGATCGGGTAGATGTGCCAGGGCTTGCGGACCGACTTAGTCAGGCCATTCAGGAAGCGGTTCATGAAGCCGCGCTTGTTGAGCTGCTCTTCGAGCGCCTTCTCGTCATAGATGCCGCGCCGCATCTCGCGGAACACCTTGATGATCCCGAGCAGTACGACGAAGTTCAGGATGCCGAGGATCCAGAGGAACACACCCGACACCGAGGCACCGACGATGCCAGTGACCGAGTGCAGGCCGGACTTGCCGTTTTCCACCTGGCCGGCCAGCGCCTTCACGCCGATCGAGAGCAGGAACGTCAGCAGGAACACGATCGTGGAATGTCCGAGCGAGAACCAGAAGCCGAGCGACAGTGGCTTGCGCGGATGGGTGCTCGATGTGTTGTCGGCCAACAGCTTTCGGGTGGCGTTGTCGATCGCGGCGATGTGGTCGGCGTCGAATGCGTGCCGTAGACCGAACGTGTAGGCGAGCACGCCAACGCCGACGGTGAAGACCGGGTGGTCGCCGCCGAGATGCAGATGCTTCGGCACGACCACTCCGAACAGCACACCGAATCCGATGACGTGCAGCAGGATGATGAAGCCGAACATGCCGCCAAGTGATCGCCGGTCGCGTGCGGTCAGACTTTGCCGGAATTGGGTGAGCCGGGATCCGGCCAGCGCGGTGGTCGTGTCGGTCACGTCTGTCCTCTTCCTTGTGAAAAGAGATCGCAGGCAACCGCAAGTTACACCGGGCGGCCGCTCTATCGCAACTAGGTTGCAACAACGACCTAGTGGTTAGAGGATCGGCCCGTCGTCGACGAAACCGAGACGTCGGTTCATGGCGATCGCGGCGTCATTGCGAGGGTGGTGAAACGTGGTCAGCCACCGGTAGCCCGATGACCGTACGAAGCGGATCGCCTGCAGCTTCAACGCGAGCGACAGGCCCTGACCGCGGTACGGCCGCAGCACGCCGGTCATTTCGCTGAAGGCCCACCCGTCGGCCGGGTGCAGCGACGTCGCGGACATGCCGACCCAGGCACCGCCGCAGATCGCGAGGACGATCCCGGCCGGATCGAACGTTGGGACCTCGATGCGTTGTGCGACGTACTCCTCATATGTGTAGAAGTCACCCCGGCCCGGGATGTCGGCCGAGCACGCCTTGTTGAGTTCGTAAAGTGAGCGCCGGTCGGCCTGCTCGGCCATGGTCGTGAAGGTGACGCCCGTCGCGTGCGCCCGTTGCACGTACGGTTCGAACTGACCGTCGTCGAACGTCTCGACGTCCAGACGAAGGCGTACCCAGTCCACCATGGCCGGACCTTAACGCAGCCGGATCGGCGCCGACGAGGTGCTACCGCAGTGTATACCTCGGGTGTATGGTCTCCCGCATGAGTGTTCCCCTCGCGTTTCTCGGCCTGCTCGAACGTCAGCCGAGTCACGGATATGAGCTCAAGCGCGACTACGACACGTTCTTCGGGCGCGGCCGGCCGTTGCCGTTCGGTCAGGTCTACGCGACGCTGAGCCGACTCGCGCGAGACGGCAAAGTGTTGGCGGCCGAGACCGAGCCAGGCGCGGGCCCCGACCGCAAGCGGTACGTGATAACCGAATCCGGCGTCGACGAGTTCGAGACATGGCTGACGGAGCCGGTCGAGGCCCAACCGCACCTGCAGACCGTGCTGTTCGTGAAGGTCGTGCTAGCGATGATGCTGGGACGCTCGGCGGAGGCCTATCTCGACATCCAGCGCGCCGCCCATCTGCAGCGCATGCGTCAGTTGACCGAAATCAAACGGAGCGGCGACACCGTCGACGCGTTGTTGGCCGACCACGGCCTGTTCCATCTGGAGGCGGACTTGCGCTGGATCGACCTGACCGCTGCTCGGCTCGGCCCGCTCGCCGAGGCGGTGCGCCATGACCACTGACATCGAACACCGCTCGTCCGGTTGCGTGATCGAGGCCAGGGACGTTCGGTTGTCCTTTGGCGAGACGCCCGCCCTCCGCGGTGCCAGTGTGTCGGTGGCCGCCGGCGAGATGCTCGCCATCATGGGGCCAAGCGGCTCGGGCAAGTCGACGTTGCTGCACTGCATGGCCGGCATTCTGGTGCCCGACGCGGGCGAGGTGCACTTTGCTGGAAGCCGGCTCGACAGCATGTCCGAGGGGGACCGCAGCGCGCTGCGGCGCGATCGCTTCGGGTTCATCTTCCAATTCGGCCAACTCGTACCCGAGCTGACCGCGGCCGAGAACGTCGCCTTGCCGCTGATGCTGGCCGGCACGCGGCGCCCTGCTGCCTTCGCGGCCGCCGCGACCTGGTTCGAACGGCTCGACCTACATGGACTGGCCGGCCGGCGTTCCGGCGAGTTGTCCGGCGGCCAGGCGCAGCGCGTCGCGCTGGCACGGGCGCTGGTCACCGAGCCCGAAGTGATTTTCGCCGACGAGCCGACGGGTGCACTCGACTCGCTGGCCGGCGAGCACGTCATGAACCTTCTCACCACCGCCGCGCGCGAACAGGGCGCGAGTGTGGTGCTCGTCACCCACGAAGCCCGCGTGGCGGCGTACGCCGACCGGGAAGTCATCGTCCGCGACGGCAAGGTCAACTCACTCATGCCCGATCGGGTGATGCCGTGATCAAGCTTGGTCTGCGACTGACGTTCAACGGCGGCCGCGAGGCGGTGAGCCGTCTGATCATCATTGCGCTTGCGGTGATGGTCGGCGTCGCCATGCTGCTGGCGACCGTGGCGGGCATCAACGCGGTCAACGCGCAAAACGCTCGCTACGCATGGCTGGCGACCGGTTCCGTCTCGAGCGGTTCGCACGCATCGGCCGACCCGTTGTGGGGGATGCTCAGCTCGGACTACTTCGACGGGCAGATCATCACGCGCGCCGATCTCGCTCCGACCGGGCCGACGTCGCCGGTGCCGCCGGGCATCCCGCGTCTGCCCGGTCCGGGCCAGTTCTATGCCTCCCCAGCGATGACGCGCCTGCTCGCTGGGACGCCGCCGGACGAGCTAGGCGCCCGCTATCCCGGGCAGCAGATAGGCACGATCGGTGCGGCGGCGCTGCCAGCGCCTGACTCACTGATAATCATCGTCGGTGACGATCCGAGCCAGCTTTCGCACGTGCCCGGAGCGGTCGCCGTGCGCAGCATCAACACGAAACCGCCCAACGATTGCGGCGACTGCGTAGCCGGGGTCGGCATCAACTCCAACGGCATCGATCTGATTCTCGGCGTGGTCGCGGCCGCGCTGCTATTCCCGCTGCTTATCTTCGTTACATCGGCGACACGGCTGTCCGCGGCCCGCCGGGAGCAACGGTTTGCGGCGATGCGGCTGATCGGTGCGACCCCACGGCAGATCGCGGTGATCGCCGCGGTCGAAGCCGGCGTCGCCGCCGTCTGTGGCATGGGCCTCGGTTTCGGCCTGTTCTATGCACTGCGTCCGGAGATCGCGAAGATCTCGTTCACCGGGGCCCCGTTCTTCGCAAGCGACCTGTCGCTCAATCTGCCCGACGTGCTGCTAATCGCCATCGGTGTGCCGGTCGCGGCGATGATCGCCGCCCGTCTCGCGTTGCGTCGCGTGCAGATTTCGCCGCTCGGCGTGAGCCGGCGGGTCACGCCAAGAGCACCGCGGGCTTACCGGCTGATTCCCCTGGCGCTGGGCGTCGCCGAACTCTGGTACTTCGCACCACGCGTGCTTCGCGCCAGTGCCGGCCCGCGTACCGGCGTCGAGCAGGTCGCGGTCTATCTGCCGGGCTTCTTGGTCGTCATGGCCGGGCTTGTCATCGCCGGGCCGTGGCTGACCATGATCGGTTCCAAAGCGGTTCTCCGGCGCACCCACCGGCCCGCCGCGCTGATCGCTGGGCGGCGGCTGGCCGACAATCCACAGACGGGCTTCCGCGCGATCAGCGGACTCGTGCTCGCATTGTTCGTCACGAGTGTCGCCGTCGGGGTCATCACGACATTCGTCGCTAACCGCGGTGTTCCGGCAGGTGGGTCGGCCGCTGCCACCACGTTGGTTAAGGACTACAACGACGACCGTACGGTCGCGGGACGGATCGGCAACACGACGGTGCCGTCGGTGCCTCCGAGCGTGATGACGAATCTGAAGGCGATCCCGGGCGTCGAGGCCGTCGCGGTCGTTCACACCGATCCCGGCTTGCCGCAACAGGACCCGTTCGTCCCGACGAGTCTGGTGTCATGCGCTCAGTGGGCCGGTATTTCCGGGCTCGGCCACTGCTCGCCCGGGGCAGATGTCGCAGTGGTCGAGGGCGGAATCAACGGCTTCGTCCCGGCCCAGACGGCCTGGCCGGCGGCGAACATCACGAGTGAACGGCTGGACTCGCTTCCGGTCCAAGCGGTCGTCGTCGGCACGAATGGTTCGACCGCGGCGATCGAGAAAGCGAGGACCGTCCTCGAGGCGGCCGATCCCCATCAGCCGCCGCCGAACACGGTCAACGAGTTCAACGCCGACAACGCAAAGCAGATCACCGAATACCAGCAGTTGGCGAACGTGGTCATCCTCATGAGTCTGCCGATCGCCGGCTGTAGCCTGGCCGCGAGCATCGCCGCCGGGCTGAGCGATCGCCGACGACCCTTCAGCTTGCTTCGGCTGGCCGGTGTCCCCGTCGCCGTCCTGCGTCGCGTCGTCGCGCTGGAGAGTGTCGTACCGCTGCTCATCGCGGCCGTTGTTTCGACCGCGATGGGCTTCCTGGCCGCGCAGTTGTTCCTGAGGTCGCAGCTCGGCTATACGCTGCGACCGCCGGGCATTGGCTACTACCTGATCGTTGTCGCTGGTCTGGTCGTGTCACTCGGCATCATCGCATCGACGCTCCCACTGCTGACTCGGATGACCGGCCCCGACGTCGTACGCAACGAGTGAGGCGGCGCTCGTCGGCGGTCGGCTCGCCGTACCAGCGAATGGGTTTGATCGTGACCCAAGTTGACGACCGGGGCGGCCGAGCACGGCCGCCCCGGTCGTCCGCGTTACTTGGACTCGTCGTGCAGGTGTGCGCGGCCAAACGCGGCCATGCCGGCACCTGGCGACCGGGGCACCAACGGCTGGGCGGCATGCGGAAGCGGCTTGCCGCGGTGTGTCGGCTGCGGAGATACGGATTGGACGCTGTTGGCATTGCAGACCGCCGCCGCGTCGTTCGCCGGGCCAGGCACCTCGCGGCTGGTCGGGATCGTGCCGGGCCGGACCGGGCGACGCGGCGTGCGCTCGAGCACCTGACCGAGGTTCTCGGCATGGGTGTCACGGGCGGTGAGCGGCGTGAGGCCGAACGTCGTCTCGATCAGCTTGAGCGTCGATGCGTGTTCGAACGGTCCGTGGTGGACAACCCGCGCCGGAGCCAGGTTGGACACGACGATGGTCGGCACCCGGAAGCCCAGTTGTCGGTAGTTCGGGATCAGCTGGCCATCGGTCGGCGTCGTGGCATCGCCGGTGTGGTCGACCGTCGACGGATCGGTGTCGTCGATGACGCGTGGCGGCGGAACGTGATCGTAGAAGCCACCCCACTCGTCGTACGTCACGATGAACACGGTGTTGTCGAGATATCCGTTGTCGGCGAGCGCATGGTAAGCGTCGGCGATGAATCGTTGGCCGAGGCGCACGTCGGCCAGTGGGTGATCGTCGGCCGAGGTCCCGTTGCCTTCGGTGTCGAACGCCGGGTCAATGAAACTGACGTTCGGCAGCAGCCCCTGAGCGCACGTCTCGACGAACGACAACGTGTTCAGCGGAATGCCGACCGCGTCCGTGTCGCCGGCCTCGAAGGGGTGCCAGAACGGCAGGTACTTGGTGCCCCACAGCGCGAGGAACGGCAGGTCCCGGAAGAAGTAGCCGCCGGTGGGAATGCCCTGGCTGTTCGGGATCGGAGAGAGCTGGTCCCAGATCGTCGCGAGCGTCGAGATCGTGCCCGAGTTGTGGTCGCGATCCGTACGGCCGGCATGTTGGTAGAAGCGATTCGGGAACGTCTCGCCGGCGAACGAACAGAAGTAGCGATCGAGAACCGTGTAATTCTCCGCCAGTGCACCGGTGACCGGCAGATCGGGCGCGTCCTTGTGGCGGCCGCCGTGGTGGCGGTTGGTGTAGTAGCCGATCGGGAACGTGTTGGCGGCGGCCAGCGTGACGCCCGGGTTGTTGGCCGGCGACGTCGGCCGCTGCAGGAAGCCGTCCATCTTGCCGCTGTTGTGCTGGACGAGGAAGCCTTCCCAACTGTGGTCGGGGTCGCTGTATCCGCAGCCCTGGAAATCCGGGGCCAGGGGATAGGTCGGGTACGTGTTGCCGTCGGGCGAACGGAACGTCAGGTCGGTTCGGCCATCGGCCCCGGGCAGCCAGCCGAGGAAGTGGTCGAACGACCTGTTCTCCATCATCAGGACTACCACGTGCTCGATGCCGTTCGAGCCGTTCGGTCGTAGTGCCGGGCTGGCGTTCGCTGCCGCCTGAGTCAGCAATTCCGTGCCGGTGACCGCGACGCCGGCGGAAGCGCCCATGAGCCGAGAAGCATTCGACGTGTGAGCATGAACGCGAGTATTCGCAACGACTATGAACGCTGCCCCGCTCTGTGTGGCGCCTTGCCGCATCGATGTGACCACAAACGACTCGTCCGAGGAACGAGAAGTTACGTGCCTAGGCCAGACCATGTCGCCTCGCCGCCATGCGATGTTGTCCGAGCGCCTCGACGAACGGTCGTCGCTAGAGCGTCCGTGCATGGCCAGCCACCCCGATGCAACAGATGGCGATCCATTGGCGTACGTCACTAGTGAGACGGAAGGAGGCGCCGGTGGTCGACAGCTGTTCGACGAGTTCGTTCATGGTCATATCGCGTCGCTCGACCGATACGCCTATGCCCTCACTAGCGATCGGCACACGGCGGACGACCTTGTCCAGGAGACACTGATCCGGGTCGCTGGTGCCTGGCGGCGGATCCGCGAAGACGGAAACCCGGCCGGCTACGCCACCACAGTGATGTTCCGGACGTACGTCTCGTTCTGGCGGGCGCGGCGGCGCCGTCCGGAGACGGTCGAGCTGACCATCGAGCCGCGGTCCATTGGCGACGACTTCGCCACCGTCGACAACCGCATGCAGTCACGCCAGGTCCTGCGTACGTTGCCGAAAATGCAACGCGCCGTGCTGGTGGCGACGTACCTGCAGGACTTCTCCGACGACGAGATCGCTCACATGCTCGGCCGGGCCGCCTCGACCGTACGTTCGCTTCGTCGTCGCGGACTCAAGACGTTATCGGCGGCGCTCGGATATGACGACGTCGCCGCCAGGACCACGCCGAGGGCTTGGCCGACCGGGAGGTGAAGCATGGAAAGTCTGGAATCTCTGCTGCGTGACGAGTTCCGAGCACCATTGCCGTACGTGCCGGCGCCGGTCTTGGACGTGCTCGACGCGACGTTCCGCGCCCGACGGCGCCGTGTGGTCGCGGTGCGGGCAACCGGCTGTGCGGCACTGGCCGCGATCGTCGCGGTCGGCGTCGCGATTCGGTGGGACGGTCGCCATCGGGGGATCAGGCGGCCGAGTCCGCTGCGGAGCACGCGGTTGTGGCGAGGTTGGTGCAATTCGGCCAGCCCGTTGGCGGCGGCTTTGTCGACCGTACCCATGGGGTGGTTGAACTGGAGCGCTGCGGGCCCGTTGACCCGAAGACGCGGCAGGAAACATGCCAGGACTTCATCGAGGTGACATCGGACGGCGGCGCCACCTTCCATGAGTACGTCCTTCCGTCAAAGCTGCCGAGCACGTCAACGCACCTGTACGTCTTCGACGCCAAGCACCTGGTGCTCGCCCAGTCTCTGGGCGGGAACTTCTCGTCCGCGGCGCCATTTCCGTCGAAGGTGCCGGGCATGGTCGAGCGGGCGCGGTGGGTCAGTTCCGACGGCGGTGTCACCTGGAAGTCGGTCAGCTTGGATCCCGGCAGCCCGGTCGCCGAGATACCCACAGGCGCGCAGATCCTGGTCGACGGTCAAGGTGCCCGCCCGACCGCCGTGGTGACGCGGGACGGCGTCTCACATGAGCTGACGCCAGCCGCGGCCATGATGACGCCCGACTTTTACGTGTCGGCGGACTACGCGCCGATGGGCGACGTCAATGGCTCGTACTTCATCTACGACGCCACCGCCGACACGAACATCGTCGGGCCGGAGCCACCGGACAACGGCCTGCGAGTCAGCCTGGACATGGGACGCACGTGGAGCCCGGTTCACCTACCGACAGGAGCCACGGGTCCCACGGTGGTGGGCTCGGACGGCAATTGGTGGTACGCAACGGCATTCGGTCGGCGAATGGAGGATCCCTACATGGTGCTCGCGTCCAGCGATGGCGGCTTGACCTGGCAACCAATGACCGTCCCGCCGCCCTCGCCGGCGGGCTACCTCCCCGGCGGCTACACGACGTTGCCGGACGGCGGCGGCATCTTGTACGGCGATGGGACCGACCTCTGGCAGGCCGTCGGCGCCGGCAGATTCACCCGCATTCCCGACGAGGTCAAGACGGAGTTCATCGTCGGCCTCGGTCCGGTCGTTGCGGCCCTCCGGATGACATCGAACGGGACCATCACCCTCGCCACCACGACGGACGGGACGCACTGGAAAAACGGCACCATCAAGTAGTGGGCCTTGCGGGCCGGTGCGGGATCGCCAAGACGCCTCGGCAAGAATCCCTGGCATGACCTCATGGCAGGACCGGGCGAGATCGTTCGGCGGTGTGGCCGCCGAATACGAGCGAATGCGGCCGGGTTACCCGCCCGAGCTGGTCGCCGACGTCATTGATTTCGCCCCCGGCGGAGTTGACCAGGCGCTGGAGGTCGGCGCCGGTACGGGAAAGGCCACGCTCGCGTTCGCCGATCGTGGCATCGCGGTCACCGCCGTCGAACCCGACGAGGCGATGGCCGCGGTGCTCACGACCTGCCTCGCCGGGCGGCCCAATGTGACTGTTGTCGTCTCGTCCTTCGAGGACTACGTGCCACGCACGCAATTCAACCTGCTATTCAGCGCGCAGGCCTGGCACTGGACCGATCCGGCATCGCGGTGGGTGAGAGCGGCGGCGGTCGTGTCTGAGGGCGGCACGCTCGCCCTCTTCTGGAATCGGGAGCGCCTGGCCGATCCGTACGCCGCGGATGTGCTCCGTGCCGTGCACGGGACACACGCTCCGCAGATTGCCGTCGATGATTCGGTCGACGAGGCGTCACTGATGATGGAGTGGCCACGGGACGAGCTCGACGCCTCGCCGGCATTCAGTGATCTGGACGTTCGAGCGTACCGTTGGGAGCGGCGCCTTTCGTCCGTTGAATACCTCGCTTACCTGTCGACTCGCTCCTCCATCGTGTCCTCGATCCGGCGGCGCGCGAACGACTCTTCGGCGAACTCGGAGAGCGGCTACCGGACCAAGTCGACCTCAACGTCATCACGTTGCTCTACCTCGCCCATCGAACCGACGCCCATCGGGCCGACGCGCATCGAACCGACACCCATCGAGCCGACGCCCATCGAACCGGAAGCGGCGTGGGACAGACGTGACCACCGAGCGCCCGGAACGAGCCGTTCGTCGGCGTCACAGGTGCTGGTCCATCCAGACCATGTCCCGTACGGGTATGCCGTTTTCCGCCAGCCCTTCGGGGTAGCCGCGGGCGGGGCTGAAGTAGTCGCGTTCGATCTTCCAGAGGCGAAATCCGCACTTCTGATAGAAGGCGAGCTCGCCGACGCCGGAGTTGGCGGTGCCGACGACGACGTATGTCACGCCCCGCGTGCCGAGGTCCGCCAGCACCGCGGCCAGCATCCGTCGCCCGATGCCTTCACTATGCCGGTCCGCCTCAACCGCGACCGCCTTGAGCTCAACCGATCCGTCGCCTCGGGGAAGCACCAGAGTCACTCCCAGCGGCCGGCGATCCCGATCATCGAACGAATAGAGGTCGCCCTGCTGGTAGTAGGCGCGGACCTCCGACTCCGAATCGTCGGCGAGCAACAACAACGGCAGGTACGCATCGCGGTCGCTGCCCGCGGACACGATTCGGATCGTCTCGCTCACGAGCGCTCCTTTGCTGCACGCGGGCACGAACATGACGCGGTCCGCGTGGCAGACTCGCTATGGCGCAAGCCTGCGGGCCGGACGCACCAGGTCAATCAAGTGTCGTCATGAATTTTCGCTTTAGTCGACGGGCCATGCGCGCTACCGGTCGCTGCTGCCGCAGGGCCATGCGTTCGCCGCGGCGGATCAGCGATGGTGCGCGTACCGGCCGGTCGAGAACGCCTGACATCGCGGTCGCTGAGTCGCCGCCGACGACCAACTCCGGCGGGAAGAGCACGATCGTCTGGCCGCACTGATAATCGCCTTCGACGAGCAGATGGCAGGTGGGCGTGACCCGGGCATTGACCTCAAGCAGTTGTGCGTCGCCGTTGTCGGTGACGATGAAGTCAAGTCCACAGAATCCCGTCAACCCGAACCGGTCGACCAGCCGCCGGGCGGCGTCCGCCATACCGGGATGATCGATGATCCGTACGGCGGCGGCGTGTCCCTTCGGTTGCGACGCTTGAACGACGTCGAGGCATACGAGCGACTGCACCTTCCCGTCGATGCACGCGACAGTGACGATGGCTTCGCGTCCCGCGACGAACTGCTGGGCATTGACCACCGGCCGTGCACGCCGTACCCATGCGGCCAATGACGCCGTATCGCGATTGACCACCAACCGCTTGAGGGCGCGCGGCAGCGCCGGTGGGTTGGAAATTCTTCGCCACGCCGGTCGTAGGTGCGAGATTTCGCGAATGATCGCGACCCCTTTGCCGCCCCAGCTTCCGTCGGTTTTCAAGACGACCGGCAGGCCGTGTTCGGCGACCCACTTGTCGAGCGCGTCCAGGTTCTCGATCACTTCGGTCGCCGGTGCCGGAATGTCCAGCGTCCGCGCCTCGGTCACCAACGCCGCCCGTGAGGCTATCGACGCCCAGTCCTCGACGTGACCAAGCGACCGGCCGACCAGCTTAGCCAGCGCGGGGTCGGCTGTCCTGGCGCGCTCATGGAGGCGCCGCAAGAAAGCGAGGGAACGCTCGTCATCGGGGAGGATGATGTCCGGCTCGGATTGCTGAATCGCCGCGATCAGCGACCGCATGCGCCGCACTCGGGTGAGATGGCAATCGCTCGTCAGACCGTCGACCGCATCGAGGAGATGCGCCTTCGGACGGCAGGCCGATACCGAGAAGCCGACCTCGGTCAATGCATGTGCGAGCCGGGCCACCGAGAACCAACGCATGGTCGTGAGGATCATGGGACGCTCAAAGCCGGACGTCGGCCGCAGGCTGGTCCAGTCGGCACGCGCCGATGCCAGCCGATGATCAATGATGTTCGCGACCGCCGCCGCTCCCGCCGGTTCGTGCATGATCGTCACGTGATCGCCGTCGACGCGTTGGATCTCCAGTCGGTCGGCGAGTCCGGTCCACAGCTGGGCCGTGTCACACCCGAAGTGGCGATCGATCGACGAAGCGATCAGAGTCACCCGGCCACTGTAGAAACGAGGGCAGTAGCCGCTGATCGCCACGCGCGCGCGGCCACCCAGCGTGGCGCCATCGGCGGTCTCGGCCCGTAACGGATCGGGAGCGTCGATATTGCGGCGCATCACTCGCTGGATTAGACGTATGCCACGCAAGCGAACTTCGGCCAGCGCGCTCGCCGGGCGCATTCGGCCAATGCGGAGCAGATGCCGGTACGTTCGCCGAGCCAGCGCCCGCAGCCATATCCCCCGTCGCCAATAGCGTTCGTCATAAACTGCCTCGATCAAGAACAGCGCCTCGACCGTTTCGCCGTCCATGCGAAGCTGTTGCGCCATTTCGAGAGCTATGAGGCCGCCGAACGAGAAGCCGCCTAGTCTGTACGGTCCGGATGGCTGGTGCTCCCGGATCGCCTTGACCATGAGATCCGCGATCCGTTCGATGCCCAGTAGTGGTCGATGCTCCGCGTCCGTCAGCAACGGCGCGACCGCATACACCTCCTGCGGCCCGACAAATGCCGAAACGAGCCCGATCAGCTCGGTCGGATCCCCTTCGAGGCCGGGCACCATGAATAACTTCTCGTCGGTTCGGCCTTCACGAAGACGCTCGCATCGCACACCGTCGCGCGACGCTGTACGGGGAGATTCGGCAACCGCCGCGGCAGTCTGGGTGCCCTCGGTTTCGGAAATAGACGCCGTCATGCCGGGGCCAACGCGCGATGAGACTCCGTCCGCTGTGCCTTGCGTGCGAGGTGGCGAGCGACCACCGGTGCGACGTATTCCGCGCCAACCATGAAACGCATTAGGGGCCCGAACGTGTTCACCGCTGGAGGGCCGACGAAGTAGAGCCCCGGCACCGAGCTTTCAAAGCTTCCGGACAGCACCGGCATGAGGGCGTGCGTACGGATCTCCGAGCGGAGGCCGTCGCTCAGGAAATCGAGCCGACGAACGTCGGGCGAATACCCCGTCGCGGCCACAACATGATCGGTCAGTACCTCGGCTTGCGTACGATCCGCGTTGCGGAGGACCAGCCGTACTCGCCCGCCCTCTTCGCTGGCACGCTCGACGCTCGTGGCGAGCCGCACCGACACACCGGCCTCGAGACGGGCCTTCATCGCCCACGCCGATTTCGGACCGAGGTGCCGTCGGATGATCGTCAGCCGAGCGTCGCCCGGCAGGAAACGAAACAGGCTGGGCACGTTCTCGCACAGCCACGATCGCCAACCGGGCCCCAGGCCCGACGACGGATGGCGGACGCGCTGCCAACGGCTTCGGGGGCCTGGAGTGGGCGCCGAGAAGAAACGCAAGCTGTCGCATCGGGCTACGAGCGAGGTAGTGGCACCCGCCTCGTGCAATAGCACCGCGATGTCGACCGCGGACGAACCACCGCCGATGACTGTGACGTCGCGGCCGGAAAAGCCCGACAGGTCGTGGTGCGCCGAACTGTGCGACACCAGGGCGGGCGATAGATGGTCGAGTTCAACGGGCATCTGTGCGAAATGCGTGATGCCGACCGCGCCGACAACGAAGTCGGACCGCAAATTCTCCCCGTCGTCCAACTTCAACTCGAAGCCGGTGCCCGACTTCTCGACCGAAACGACCTGACGGTCTTCAAGATCGGGTACGAATCGCTGTTGGAAGTCTTGCGCGTAGGCGTTGAACGTATCCAGGCTCACCGGAAGGTCAGTGTTGTGGTACGGAATGCCACGGTCAGCGCAGTAGGCCGCCAACGTTCCGCCGCCAACCGGGTCACACAGATTCGAGGCGAAGCCGTCCGACTTCAAAGTCATGCCCGCGGGCATGTGTCGTCGCCATGTATCGACCGGCGTTCCGAAGATTCGGTACGGGACACCCAGCGATCGCAGATGCGCCGCGATGGAAAGGCCATACGGGCCTGCCCCAATGATGGCTACGTTCGTCACCACTACAACAACACCCCAATACCGGACCAGTCCAACCGCCATCGACTTGCAGAGGATTCTCATTGCTCAAGTCGACACGCTGGGATAGGCGCTCGTTGATCTGACATACCGTCGCGACGACCGTCACCATACGGGACCGACGGCCGTGTCGTGGGTAACCGAACGGCCGTGTGTTGGTAACCAATACGTCGTTCGCGGTCGATCCGTTCCGACCGTTGTCCTGGTCGTCTGCATCATGTCGCGACGCCTCCGTCGGTAGCCCGCCGGACAGTCATCATGGTCGCCGCGTAGAGCGTTCAGGGTTGGAACGGCGCGTAGGACCTCCCACGGCCGTTAAGGTGCGGATCGACCAGGTCCGCTGATCCGCTCTCGAGAGAGGCGCCGTCTCACCTACCGACGGGCGCGGGCGGAGACTGCCCGGGGCAGGGCGATCCGATGCCGATCGGGACGGTCTGTGGGCGGCTGCCGTTAACGCTGATCAGTAGGTCGAAGCAGCCGGGAGTCCGCACCCAGTACCCGCCGACGAAAGCGATCCACGGCCGAGATCCTGGGCACCGATCAACGATGACTCGATCGGACGGCTGCGCTGCGTTCCCCCAGCCGATCCACAAATCGCCGGAGGCTCGTCGCGGAACACTCAGCTCGACGTGAGTGTCGCGGCGTACTTGTAAGCCCCACTTGGTGAAGTACGCGTCGCCCGTCTCCGGCGTCGTTACTCGGGTTGCTTGCAAGGCGGCCGACATCGTGGCGCTCGCGGGAAGCGCCACCCTGTCTGGCAGGGTCGGGTGAGACACAGTTCGGGCATCCGTTCTGACCATGACCAGGGCGAGACTGGACGATTACGATCGTGACCTTGACTGTTTCAGACTCCCGGACCCGTTGCCCGATGATGGGCTGATGGGCTCCTCGAGTGGACCGCGTGCCGATCAACCCCGCCGGCGTTCGTTCACTGCCGAGTACAAGCTGGCGATGGTGGCCGAGTACGACCGCCTCCCGGCGGGTGAGAAGGGCGCCCTGCTGCGCCGTGAGGGCCTGTACTCCTCGCACATCATCGAGTGGCGCCGGGCCCGCGATGCCGGCACGTTGACCGGTCCGGCCTCGCCACCACAGGCCGCGGCGAGGCGGGGCAAGAGCGCGGAGCAGGCCGAGATCGAACGGCTGCGCCGGCACAACGAACGGCTCGCGGCGGACCTGGCCCGTAACAAGGCCGCGCTGGAGATCATGGGAAAAACACACGCGTTCTTGCAACTGCTCTCCGAGAACGCCGAGCACGACCCGAAGTCGAGCAGATGATCGAGGCCGCGTTCACAGATCTGCAGCCGTTGCTGGACACCAAAACCGCCTGCGAGTTGCTGGGTAAGTCCCGGGCCACGCATTACCGGCGCTGCCGCCCGACGCCCTCGCGGCCGCGGCGGCCACGACGCCCGCCGGCTAACGCCCTGTCCGGCGTCGAGCGGGAGCAGGTCCTGGCCGTGCTGCGCCACGACGACTTCGTCGACAAGGCCCCGGCGCAGGTGTGGGCGACCCTACTCGATGACGGGCAGTACCTGTGCTCCGAATCGACGATGTACCGGATCCTGCGAGCTCATGGTGAGGTACGGGAACGCCGGGCCCAGGCCACTCACCCGGCGAAGACCAAACCCGAACTGGTGGCCACCGCAGCGGGGCAGGTGTTTTCCTGGGACATCACCAAACTGCAAGGCCCCGGCCGTGGCCAGTACTTCCACCTCTACGTCATGCTCGACATCTTCAGCCGCTACGTCGTCGGCTGGACCGTTGCCGCCGCCGAGTCCTCCGAGCTGGCCACCGCGTTCATCAAAGACATCACCGCCACCCACGGTGTCCCGCAAGCGATCCACGCCGACCGGGGCACCTCGATGACCTCCAAACCGGTCGCGCAGCTGCTCGCAGACCTCGGCGTAACCCGCAGCCATTCCCGGCCCCGGGTATCCAACGACAACCCGTTCTCCGAAGCGCAGTTCAAGACGCTGAAATACTGCCCGGCCTTCCCCGGCCGCTTCGGTTCGATCGCCGACGCACGGGCGTTCTGCCAGCAGTTCTTCGCCCACTACAACCACGCCCACCGCCACAAGGCCCTCGGCCTGCACACCCCAGCCTCGGTGCACTACGGCACCGCGACCACCATCCGCGCGCACCGCGCCGTCGTCCTGCACGCCGCTCACGCCCGCAACCCCGAACGGTTCAGCCGACCGCCAACCCCGCCGCACCTGCCCGCAGCGGCATGGATCAACCCACCAACCCCACAACCTCAGATACAGACCCCATAACCAGCCCGTGTCTCACCAGCCTTGACAGCTTCCGCCCCGCCGAGAACGACGGTCATCGACTCTGACGGTGCGTCGGTTTCGTCGATGACCTGATCGCAACTCAGGTGCATGCCGGCCGGGCCTGTCGTAGCCCGGATTGGCGCGTGCGTCGATGGCGTTGGTTGGCCGCTTCGATCGACACTGTTCGCAGCACGGTCAGAGGTGCACGCGGAGACCGTCGCCACGGCCGATAGCACTGCCAGGAGGCGAAGCATGTTTCACCGTACGTCTATCGCCAACCAATGACCCACCGCGACCCGGGCTCTGCGATCCGCTCCGGGTCATCGCGCGGATACGTCAGGTACACCGCCACGCGGTTCGCGCATTAGTGTCCACAACCGTGGACGGTGGGCGTGACGCCGCCCCTGACCAAGATATGAGGCCTTCGATGGCGAGTGTCGAAATGCGCACCGGAAGGCCAGCGCGTACCGCCGGAACTGTGTTGATTGTTTTTGGGTGCGTGATCGTCTTGATTAACAGTCCGTTCGTGTACGCGATTGGGGGTGTGTTGGCGTTTGTCGGTGTCGGCCTTCGGATCGAGGCGGCGATCACAGACACGGCACCTAGATCTGCCGACGACCGGACGCGAGACGGCAAGCGACTCCCCAGCTAGAGGTGCATCAACGGCTCACGGTGGTCTCTCGCTCGACCCGCGACAGCTTCTCAGGATTGCGCACGACGTAGAGCCCAGTGATCAGGCCATCGTCGATCCGCACCGCCACGACGTCGTCGACCTCTCCGTTGAGGCGGACGATCAGAGCCGCGCCGCCATTGATGTGCACCCGCTCGACCGACACGTCACCACCAACGATCGGCAGGCCGACGGCCAGCAAATGTGCCACCTGGTCGGCCCCCACGACGGGCGCCAGCGTGGCCTGTACGACTCCGCCGCCGTCGCCCAGGAGGACGACGTCCGGCGCGAGGATGTCGAGCAGGCTCTGCAGATCGCCGGTTTCGATCGCGCGTTGGAAGGCGTCGAGAGCGCCGCGGGTCTCGGCGGCAGAAACGACGCCACGTGGTCGGCGAGCAGCCACGTGTGCCCGTGCCCGGTGGGCGATTTGGCGGACCGCGGTTGCGCTCTTGTCGACGGCTTCGGCGATCTCGTCGTAATCCAGATCGAAAACCTCGCGCAGCACGAACACCGCCCGTTCGATCGGCGTGAGCGTCTCGAGCACGAGCAGCATCGCCATCGAGACGCTCTCGGCCAACTCGATATCCTCGGCCACGTCGGGCGTGGTCAGCAGCGGCTCCGGCAACCACGGGCCGACGTAGGACTCCTTGCGCCGGCCGAGCGTACGCAGCCTGCTTAGCGCCTGCCGGGTGGTGATCCGGACCAGGTACGCACGTTGGTCCAGCACTGCGCCGAGATCGACGTCCGCCCACCGTAGCCAGGTCTCCTGCAGGACGTCTTCGGCGTCGGCGGCTGAACCGAGCATCTCGTACGCGACGGTGAACAGCAGGTTGCGGTGGGCGACGAACGCCTCGGTGGCGGAGTTCACGCGGTCGCTATGAGCGAGCGGCTCGGATGACTCCAGTGTTCGCGCGCTGCGTTCGCTCATACCTAGCTCCTGCCTGTTCACCTTCGACCGTGCCACACACAAGACGCCAGCCCCGGTCGCTTTGTGACACGCACGTTCGGTGGCACAGGCCACATCGCCGTGCTGTCACAACGATCGGCTCGCCGGCATCTCGTGTTCGTTCAGTGCAGCAGCACGCAACAACACGAGTAAGGAAGTAGTCATGGAACCCCGTTTCAACCTGTTGGACAGCGCGACGGCCGCGAAGGTCGCCAAGCGGTTCTACAACGCCTCGTGATCTGGAACAGTCGACGTTGCCGAAGACCCTGCAGGAGCTGGTGATGCTGCGAGCCAGCCAGATCAACGGCTGCGGCTGGTGCGTCGACATCCACACCAAGGAGGCCGCGGCCGCAGGTGAGACCCCGCTTCGGCTGAACCTGGTCGCCGCGTGGCACCACACCACGGTGTTCACCGAGGCCGAGCGAGCCGCGCTGGCGCTCACCGAGGAGGGCACCCGGCTGGCCGACGCCCACCACGGCGTGTCCGATGAGACCTGGGCCGAAGTCCGCAAGCATTACGACGACGACCAGGTCGGCGCACTGGTCTGTCTAGTCGCCATGATCAACGCGGCTACGCGGATGAGCGTGATTGTGCACAACCAGGGAGGTTCGTACGAGCCAGGCATGTTCGCCGCGCTCGACTGATCGGCAGACGAATCGCGGCCCGGCCCAGGATCACTCGATCCGGGCCGGGCCCGATCCCCATCCCGGTGGTCAGCGGCCGCTTAGCCAGCCGGCGGCGGCGAGGAACAGCATCGCGGCCACGACGAGGCACAGCAGCAGGATGCGTACGGTTCTGCGCCCGCGTCGTACGGGACCGCTCGGCCCGTGTGGTCCGGTGTGGTCATCGGCGGTTACGCCTCCTGCTGCGTTTCGGCGTTCGGGTCGATGGGGCCGAGCATTCTAGGTGTGGGTGTGCGGCGGAGCAGGCGGCCGGCCGCGGCTGCGCCACCCCATCCGATGGTGGCGACGACCAGGGTGGTGAAGGCCAGGAGAATCAGGTTGTTGCCGAGCCGGTCGCTGACGGTGCCCCGCAGGGTGAAGCCGCCATCCTGGTCGGGTGGTCCGCCGCCGCCGATGACGGCGACCGCGATGGTGGTGTACACGAACAGGCCGAGGCCGCCGGTGATGGCGGCGAGCCGGGCGATACGTCGCCCGACAACCGGGTCACGGCTCCAGAGGGTGCCGGCGGCTCCCACGGCGAACGGCACCACGATCACCTCAACCGGCGGGTGCCAGGGCACGATGTCCGGCAGGACTTGATCCAGGAAGGTGAACCCTGACAAGGTCAGCCAGACCAGGGCGATGAACAACCCGCCGAGCAGACCGGGAATCGCGACACCGGGCCGGCGGACCAGGGCGCTGGCGCCGAGGAGCACGCCGATCGCGAAGACGGTCAGGATCCCGGCCGCGATCCAGTCGCCGCCACCGAGGCGGTAGTGGACCGCGATTCCGGCGTACAGACCGACGGAAGCGGCCGCGAGTGCGATCATCGCCCATACTCCGGCGGCGGCCCGTCCCCACGGTGGCAGCACGAGTGCGGCGGCGACGCAGCCGAGCGCGAAGCGCATCCGCCGGAACCGGCCCTCGATGTGATCCAACTCGCCGAGCATCGCCTGGCCCCACTCGGCGCGTTGCTCGGAGAGCAGGCCGACCGCCCAGCGCAGCAGCCGCAGCGGCGCGTCCTCGGTCGGGCCGTCCAGGAACCTCTGCGGGTTACGCCGGTACACGGCGATCATGATGCCTAGCAGGCCCACCATAGGGACGAAGAACAGGCCACCGAGCATTACGCCTCACTCCAACGGCTATGCGGTTGCCGGACGGTCCGGTCGACGCGCGCGGCGGTCAACGCCGCCACGAACTCCCGGCCGCTCGGGGACAGTCGGTACAGGTGGCGGGGCGGCCGGCTGTCCACGCCGGGCTCCCAGGAGGTTTCCAGCAGTCCACGGTCGGCGAGCCGGACCAGGATCGGATACAACGAGCCTGATTTCAGGTGTACTTCGGTAGCCAGGTCGTAGCCGTAGCGCCACTGCGCCGGATCGGCGGCCAACGCCCGCAGGACATTGACCGTCTGCACAGACGGAGGACGGTTGCGTTGCACGAGCGTTAACTCTACTCATGTAGCTGTAACGGTCAATAGGGTGCGGTAAAAGGCCCAGCGCCGCTTCCAGTCGGCCGCGCGTGGTCAACATCGCCGCCACGATCCGTTAGCCGCGCCCGAATCACGAAGAACCGAGACTTGTCCTCAACCGGTGCGCCGTGCCAGTCGCCGGTCCATGCGACGTCAGTAAATCCAGCCAAGTCGAGCGCCTGCTGGAACTCCTCAGCGGTGCGGAAGTACAGGATGCTGGTGTAGACCCGGTCTTGGCCGTCCGGAAACACGTTGTGTGCGTCGAACACCACCCGACCGTCACTGACGTCGGTGACTTCGAGCCATTCCCGCAGATGCCCAACCGGTGTGACGCGCTCGCCGTACGTGGCCTCGGGCGTCCAGCGTTCCCACCCGCGGTCGGACGGGTTGCGGCTCTCGAAGCTAAGCGTCCCACCGGGACGGAGCGCCCCCGCCAGTGACGTCAGAGTCATGGGCAGCTCGCCCGGGTTGACGTGCATGATCGCGTTGCCCGTGCAGATAGCCAGATCGGCCGCTCCGGTCGGTGCTAGCGCACGGGCGTCACCGTGGATCCACGTCACTGCATCGCTTCCGGACTGCCGGCGGGCATAGTCCAGCATGGTCCGACTCGGGTCGACCCCGATCACGCTTCGTCCCGGCCTGGCTAACGACCGAGTCAGTAACCCGGTGCCACAACCCAAGTCGACGATGCACCGTGCGCCGATCTCGTCGGCCAGCGCACGGTAGTGGGCGTGGTCCTCGCCGGCGGGATTGTCGAGGTCGTACAAGTCGACTAGGTCCACGTCACGGTATGCATCATCGAGCACGCGCGAACTTTAGCCATTGGCCGCCTGTGCGTCGACCATATTAGGACCAACCATGACGGTAGCGCCGAGATCGCCGTCAGTACGTGTTCGGACTCGTGCAGACGACGGGATCTGAGCCCGTAACGGCCGCCTTGCACGGAGCGGCACTATGTCGATCGCGACCAATACGTCCACTTTGGCGCAAGGGTGATCCGTCAGCCTGGACGATCGCGGTCGCTGCAACGACTCAAATCGTCCGCGCTGCCGGATCATGCAGGTCTACGACCCCCGTCCGATGAGCCGAACGAACCCCCTCGCTGGCGAACGCCCTTGTTCGTGCTCGGGTCGACGAGCGTCCATCCGCCGCCCTTCGGCGTCGGCGGCATCCCGTGACCCTTCGGCACCGGCGTCTCGTTCAAAGCGGCGCGGTGAACTCAAGCCGACCGATGTAGATGGTCGTGGAGGTCTCGGTTCGGCATCGATGAGGTCGTCGATATTGCTTCAGCGAGCGCTGCGCTCTAGCGTTCGGGAACGTTCCCGGGATCGGTTTCAGGGACGTTCCGGCGATGGTATTCGTCGGGGTTTTTGAAATCTGAAGTTGACGTCATCTCCTCCGGGGCCGCGTCCTGTATGTCGTTCGAGATCACGTGCGACGTGCAGGAAAGTCGGCCATTTGCCCCGGTCCACCCAGCGAGCCCCATCCCAGGTCTCGAGTACGGAGGTCAACGTGAGTCATTCATCCCTGTCCCGGCGCAACTTCCTTGGTTTAGCCGTGGGCACCGCCGGTGCTGCAGCTCTCGCAGCATGTGGCACCTCAGGTCCGTCGAGCGGTGGTAGCAAGAGCAGCGCTGCCTACTGGTCGCTGTCCGGCCCGCCGGGTCAGCCGATCCGTCAAGCTGCCGTCGACCGCTTCAACAAGGCGAACCCGAGCACCAAGATCACCGCGACGTTCTTCCAGAATGACGCGTACAAGCAGAAGATCAAGACGGCGATCGGCGCCGGTCAGGCCCCGACGATGATCTGGGGCTGGGGCGGCGGCGGCCTTAAGGCGTACGTCGACGCCAACCAGGTCGTGGATCTGACCGACTGGTTCGGCCAGAACGCAGCGGTCAAGCAAAAGATCCTCCCGTCGTCCTTCGGCGCCGCCACCGTCAACGGAAAGGTCTATGCCATTCCGATCGAGACCGTGCAGCCGATCGTGCTCTTCTACAACAAGAAGGTCTTCGACGCTGTCGGCGTGCAGCCGCCGCAGTCGTACGGCGACATCCTCGATCTGATCCCGAAGTTCAACGCCAAGGGGATCGCGCCGTTCTCGCTTGGCGGCCAGTCCCGGTGGACGAACATGATGTGGCTCGAGTTCCTGCTCGACCGCCAGGCCGGACCCGATGCGTTCAACAACGTGTTCGCCGGCAAGCCGAACGCCTGGTCCGACCCGGCCGTGCTGGAAATGCTGACCAAGGTGCAGGACCTGGTGAAGAGGAAGGCTTTCATCAAGGGCTTCTCGTCGATCACCGCCGACTCGAACGCCGACCAAGCTCTGCTCTACACCGGCAAAGCCGCGATGATGGTGCACGGCTCCTGGTCGTACGGCATCCAGCAGGCCAACGGCGGCGACTTCGTCAAGTCCGGCGGCCTGGGCTGGATGAACTTCCCGGGGATCGACGGCGGCAAGGGCGACCCGACTGACACCGTTGGCAACCCCGGCCAGTACCTCTCGATCTCGTCCAAGTCGTCGGCCGCCGACCAGGCCGTGGCGAAGAAGTTCTTCTCCACCACCCTGGTCGATGATGCCGAGAAGGCCGGCTGGGTCAAGTCCGGCGGCGTGCCGGTCCTGACTGACAGCGCCAGCCTGTTCACCGGCGACGACGCGCAGTACCTCAAGGACATGTCCGCGATCGCGTCCGGGGCCAAGGTTTTCGCCCAGTCCTGGGACCAGGCGCTGAGCCCGACCGTCGCCGAGACCCTGCTGGACAATATCGCCAAGCTGTTCCAGCTGCAGATCAGCCCGCAGCAGTGGGTCGACAGCATGAACGGGGTCATCGGTCAAATGACATCGCTCGCTCCGCCCGCCGCACGAGTGAACGCGTCACCACGCGGTCGCCGGCGGGCGGAGCGGCGTCACCTGGATGGCGCTGCCGGCGCTGCTGATGTTCCTGGCGTTCGGCCTCGTCCCGCTGCTCGGCGTGCTCGCTTTGAGCTTCACGACCTGGGACGGGATCGGCGCGATCCACCCGTCCGGGCTGACCAGCTGGCGGAACGCGCTCTCCGACCCTGGGCTGCTGCACGCGCTCTGGGTCACGTTCGAGATCATGGCCATCTCGTGGCTCGTGCAGACCCCGATCTCGCATCCTGATCGGAGTCTTTCTGGCCGCCTTCAAGAAGTACCGCGGGTTCCTGGCGGTGCTGTACTTCGTCCCCCTGCTGCTGTCCTCGGCGGCCATCTCGATCACGTTCAAGGCGCTGCTCGACCCCAACTTCGGAATCGGCGCCGGCCTCGGGATCGGAGCACTCAAGCAGGACTGGCTCGGCGACCCCAAGCTCGCCATCGGTGTGCTGATCTTCGTCGTGTCGTGGCAGTACATCCCCTTCCACTCCTTGATCTACCAAGGCGCGGTCCGCCAGATACCCGTCTCGATGTACGAGGCGTCGCAGATCGACGGCGCGGGCCGGGTCCGGCAGTTCTTCTCGATCACGCTGCCGCAGATCAAGTACACGATCATCACTTCGTCGACGCTGATGGTCGTTGGCTCGCTGACCTTCTTTGACCTGATCTACGTGCTCACCGGTGGCGGTCCTGGTGACTCCACCCGGGCCCTGGCGCTGGAGATGTACCAAAAGGGCTTCATGGCCAACCTCATGGGCCCGGCCAGCGCGATCGCCATGATCCTGGTCCTGGTCGGCTTGCTCCTCGCTCAGTTGCTGCGCCGCCTCGGCGGCCGCGGCGACGAGAGCATGTCGGAAGGGGTCTGATGTGACGACGACGATCAAAGTCGCCGACGCGCCGACGCGCGAGACGCCTGGGCAAACCAGCCGAGTCAGCAAGCTGCCAAGCAAGCTGCTGAAGATGAACTGGACCGGCGGCGCCTTTGGATGGATTTGGCTGTTCATCGTGATGGTCCCGATCTACTGGATCGTCATCACGAGCTTCAAGACCCAGGCGAACTACTTCATCACCAACACGTTCGCCCCGCCGAGCCATCCGACGTTCGAGAACTACAAGACGGTCATCGACAGCGAGATCATCGAGGTACTTCCTCAACAGCGTCATCGTCACCGCCGGAGCCGTGATCCCCGCCGTGATCATCTCGTTCATGGCGGCGTATGCGATCATCCGCGGCATCGGCAACCGCTGGCTTCGCTGGACGAACAACATGTTCCTGATGGGCCTGGCGATTCCGCTGCAAGCGGTGATCATCCCGATCTACCTGATCATCATCCGCCTCAAGCTGTACGACAGCTTGCTCGCCCTCGTCCTGCCCGTCGATAGCGTTCGCCATCCCACTGTCCGTCCTGGTCCTGAGCAACTTCATCCGGGATGTGCCGCGAGAACTGTTCGAGTCGATGTACATGGACGGCGCCACCGAGTGGCGCATCCTGTGGCGGCTCGCGTTCCCGCTGACCCGCCCCGCGCTGGTCACCGTGACCATCTACAACGCGCTGGGCATCTGGAACGGCTTCCTGCTGCCGCTGGTGCTGACGCAGAGCCCCGACAAGCGCACCATCCCGTTGGCTCTGGTCAACTTCCAGGGCCAGTTCGGAGTGAACGTTCCGGCAATCACCGCATCCGTCACGCTCACCACCATCCCGATCATTCTGCTCTATGCCATCGGGCGCCGGCAGCTACTGAGCGGTCTCACTGCCGGCTTCGGCAAGTAACTACCAAGAGAACGGCACACACATGACATCCGTACTGCACGTTGCGGTGACTGGCACCGACGACGCCGACGGCTCTGCCGAGCGGCCGTTCCGGACCATCAACCTGGCCGCCGCCGCTCGCCCAACCGGGAGACACCGTCGTCGTGCACGCCGGGGAGTACCGGGAGTGGGTGAAGCCGCAGCGCGGCGGCCTGAGCGGCACCCGGCGGATCACCTACGAGGCGGCGGCCGGCGAGCACGTGGTGATCAAGGGATCGGAGCGGATCACCGGCTGGGTCCCGGAGGCGGGCGGCGTTGTGGCGCGCGACCGTGCCGAACGCGCTGTTCGGCGACTTCAACCCGTTCGCCGAGGAGATCGTCGGCGACTGGATCGTCTACCGATCCGGCGAGCCGCGGAAGCACCTCGGCGACGTATACCTCAACGGGGTCAGCTTCTACGAGGTTTCCTCGCGGGCTGAGGTGAATGATCCGCCGCTGCGCACCGAGGCGATCGACGACTGGACCGGCGTCACGGACCCGATCCGGGATCCGAAACAGACCCAATTCGTCTGGTACGCCGAGGTCAGCGCCGACGAGACGACCATCTGGGCGAACTTCCAGGGCGCCGACCCGAATTCAGAGCTGGTAGAGATAAACGTGCGACCGGCGGTGTTCTTTCCGACCGAGCACCACCTCGACTACATCACCGTCCGCGGGTTCGAGCTGTGTCAGGCAGCCTGCCCGTGGACCCCGCCCACCGCCGACCAGCCCGGCCTGATCGGCCCGAACTGGGCGAAGGGCTGGATCATCGAGGACAACGATATCCACGACGCGAAATGCTCGGCGATCTCGATCGGCAAAGAGGCGTCGACCGGCCACAACTACGCGACGAATGCGCGGCGACAAACCCGGCTACCAGTACCAGATCGAGTCGGTCTTCTCCGCCCGCAGTATCGGATGGGACAAGGAGCACATCGGCTCGCACGTCATCCGCGCGCAACACGATCCACGACTGCGGCCAGAACGGCATCGTCGGCCACCTGGGCTGCGTGTTCTCCACGATCGAGGACAATCACATCTACAACATCGCCATCAAGCGTGAGTTCTACGGCTACGAGATCGGTGGCATCAAACTGCACGCGGCGATCGACGTGACGATCCGGCACAACCGCATCCACGACTGCACGCTCGGCATTTGGCTGGATTGGCAAACCCAGGGCACCCGCATCTCCCGCAACTTGTTCCACGACAACAATCGGGACCTGTTCGTCGAGGTCAGCCACGGCCCGTACTTGGTCGAGCACAACATCCTCGCCTCGCCGGCCGCGCTGGAGCTGTGGAGCCAGGGCGGCGCATTCGTACACAACCTGATCTGCGGTACGGTGCGGCTCGAGTCCGTCATGGACCGAGCCACGCCCTACCACCGCCCGCACAGCACTCAGGTCGCCGGCTATGCGTTCATCATCGGCGGCGACGACCGCTGGGTCGGCAACTTGTTCGTGGGCGGCGACGCTGCGACCGCGTACGGCCCCGGCCGGGAGGGCGTCGGCTCAGCAGTCGCCGGGACCGCCGGTTACGACGGCTACCCGGCCTCGTTCGAGGAATACATGGCGCGCATCGCGGCTCAACCGCCGGGCGACCACCAGCGGTTCCTGGACGTTAAGCAGCCCGTGTACGCCCACAGCAACGTCTACGCCGCCACCGCTGTCCCGTTTGCAGGCGAGAACGGCGCCGTGATCCTTCCCGCCGCGACTGTCTCGGTCGTCGTCGAGGGCGATGCCGTCTATCTGGAGACGAACCTGCCCGTTGAGTTCGACCGCGTCAGCCTCGAACCCATCACCGGCCGAGACCTCGAGCGCGTCCGTTTCGCCGACGCCGATTTCGAGGAGCCCGACGGCACTCCGGCGGTCATGGAGGTGGACGTGACCGGCGAGCGCAAGCTGCCCGGTCGGCGGTCCGCCGCCGGGCCCATCGCTGACCTAACTTCGGGAGATAGGCGGACCCAGGTCTGGGTGAGCCGGCGCCGTGGTTCTCGGCACGTCGACCTCCGCCAATACTCGGCGGCCTCGCATCGACCATCGTCACCTTTGCACATGATGGGGGAGCGGCAGTTGATGGCGGGCCTGATCGAGGGAGCGACCAAAGAGTGACCGAGCCGAGCAAGCTCACGATCCTGGACGTCGCCCGGCTGGCAGGGGTGTCACGGTCGACAGTTTCGCGGGTGATGAATGGAAAGGAGGACGTTCGCACCGAGGTGCGCGCCAGGGTGCTCCAAGTCATCGATGAGACCGGGTTCCGCCCCAGTGCCACAGCACGGTCGCTGGTATCCCGACGAACGGGTGTCCTCGGGTTGGTCATCCCGTGGCATGTGTCGCAACTCCTCGAAGACCCTTACTTTGTCCGGCTGATTCGAGGTGTTAGCCGAGCCAGCAACGCCGCGGGTACCACGCTCTCGCTCTTCCTCTTCGAGACCGAGGAGGAGGAGGCTGAGCTGTACCGACGTGTCGTGGCGCCGCGGCTAGTCGACGGCCTCATGCTGGTTGCGCTCACGCAAGGACGACCCACTCCTCGACGAGGTTGCCAACAGTGGCCTCCCCATGGTGTCGCTGGGACGCGTGATGCACCGCGATGACGTCAGCTGGGTCGGACGTCGAAAACTACGACGGCTCCCGGCGCGCGGTGCAACACCTCGTCGGCCTCGGCCACACCAGAATCGCGGCGATCGCGGCTCCCCAGGAAATGATCGCGGGTATCGACCGCTACGACGGGTTTACCGAAGGCATGCGCGAGGCCGGGCTCGACCCCGAACTCGTAGAGTTCGCTGACTGGTCAGGCGACGGCGGTTACGCAGCAATGCGTAAGCTTCTGCACCATCAGCCAACTGCCGTGTTTGTCGCCTCGGACACTATGGCAATGGGCGCCCTCCGCGCGATCAATGACAGTGGCCTGTCCGTTCCAGACGATCTGGCAGTCGTCGGCTTCGATGGCCTGCCGGCGTCAGAGAGGTCCAGTCCGCCCCTTACGACGCTGCGTCAGCGGATACCCCAGATCGGAGAGACGCTGATCAAAATCCTTCTGGACCAGATCGACAGAGAGACGCGCGAACCCGTCCGGAAGCTGATACCCACGGAGTTGATCATCCGGGAGTCAAGCAGTCCTTCTCATTCGGCTCAACCCCCGGGGTAGGCCCGTGAGTCGGCTGGCGAAATGATGGCGGCGTCCGCGGCTCAATGAGCCACTAGCTGGTGGGCCGTCGAAGTCGCTGGCTCATGCGCCTCGACCTACGCTATCGCGGCGTCAGCACACAAAACTCACGGCCATCGGGATCGGCCATGACCACCCAGCTGACCTCGCCCTGGCCGATGTCGATGCGAGTCGCCCCGAGGGAGACGAGACGGTCGACCTCGGCTTGCTGATCACCGTGGACGGGTGGAGCGAGGTCAAAATGCAGTCGAATCTTCCCGGTCTGCGGCATCAACCACGCACCGTCCCAGGAGATCTTCGGACCGCCCCGCGGCGAGCGGATCGCGGTCTGCAGACCCTGATCCCAGACCAGCGGCCAGCCCAGCGCTTCGCTCCAGAAGTACCCGACCTCCCGTGAACCGGCGCACGTAAGCTCTCCGAGGAATCCGCAGCCGGCCAGCCAGTTGTTGCCCGGCTCGATGGTGCAGAACTCGTTGCCTTCGGGGTCTGCGAGCACGACATGACCCTCCTCCGGGCGTTGGCCGATGTCGATGTGCCGGGCGCCGAGTGCGAGCGACCTTGCCACCGTCTGCTGCTGGTCCCCGAGAGACGTGCTCGTCAGATGGAAGTGCCTCTCGGACGGGCTGGACTTCTGCTCCTGGGTTGGAAGAAATCGGAAACGGAACCCGGTGTCATCGCTGGGCAGGAGCGCGATGCCGTCGAGGGTGTCGTCGGCTATCTCCCAGCCGAGCACGCCGCCCCAGAAGCGCGCCAGACGAAGTGGGTCGTTCGCATCGAAGCAAACTGCCAGGAGCTGACAAGTCATCCCGCTCCGCACCTCCGATCTGCCCACTCAAAACCGCGGACAGGGCACGTCCTCCGCGCCCCAGAGAAACGCTAGGTGCAGCTCGCCTGCCACACCAAGCGAATAAGTCAGAGGCGGCGCTCGCCCACGAGCGCCGTCGCCCGCTCGTGCCACTTCATGACCGCCAGCGGATCGGAGATGTGGCCCGCGAATGGCCCGAATGATCTTGGGGAACTTCCGCGAGAGAGCCGCCTTGCAAAGTTCAGGCGCTACATGGTCACCCGCAACCGCCGGCTTGCCGAGGCTGCGCTCCGGCCGTGGACACCGGTGTTTATCCACGGCGACCTGCAGGTCGACCACGTGTTCGTCGCCGGTGACGAGGTCACCGGCGTCATCGATTGGTCCGAGGCGGCCCAGGGCGACGCGCTCTTCGACCTCGCCACCCTCACGCTCGGACACCAGGAGCACCTTGGCGACGTCGTCGCCGGCTACGGCACCGACGTCGACCGCGACCTCATCCACGCATGGTGGTCGTTGCGATGCCTGACTAACGTCCGCTGGCTGGCCGAACACGGCTACGGCTCACCGGACGCGTTCCCCGAGGTCGCCGTGCTGAGATCCCAGATGTGAAGCTGCACGCAACGGGCACGGCCTCGAGCCTCCGCCGATAGGCCGATGCCGCCAAAGGCGATGCCAGCGAAGCGGATCCCATGGAACCTACGACCGCCCGATTGCGGGAGACGGGCGGCGAAAGATCGGCGAGGTCAGCCCGACGATACCGCTTCAGTTGTACATCGCTGCTCGGTTGGCTGGGGTCGGCGTCTTGGCGTCACGGACGGGGGTCAACCTGTCGTCGCGAAAGCGGTTGAGCATGGCATGGGCCCTGCGCCGAGAGACGCATACGCCCGTCTGTCCAGAGATTCGTGACTACGCTGGGTGGCGAGTCGCGCACGCAAGGTCGACTCAAATGATGGGGGCGAGCGGCGGTCCGCACCCCCAGGAGGAAGGCGATCAACCATGCCTAAGTTCATGATTACCGCGTCCTACACCAGCGACGGGCTGCGTGGACTACTCAAGGACGGCGGCAGCGGTCGGGTCGACGCCTCGCGCAAAGCGGTCGACAGCCTCGGCGGCCACCTTGACGCGATGTACTTCGGGTTCGGCGAGGAGGATGTATACATCCTGTGCGACCTACCCGACAACAAGGCCGCGGCCGCCGTGTCGCTCACGGTCGGCGCAACGGGCGGGGTCAACACCAAGACCGTGGTGTTGCTGACACCCGAGGAGGTCGACCGGGCGACAAGGGAGACCGTCGACTATCGCGCGCCGGGCGCCTGAGTCCGATCGATCCCCAGCACGCCCGGAACGCGACCGCGGTCCGCGGGTCGAAGGTGGAACATGACCGCCGGGCCGACTGACGAACGCGTTAATGGCCCGTCAACGACGACAAGATCGGGAACGACGGCGTACAACAAGCCCAGCTCGGGATCATGGTCCTGGCTGGGCCATTGGAAGAGAGCGGGTGACCGGAATCCAACCGCACTGTCAGCTTGGGAACCGTACCGCCGGCCAGCGTTGACCCGCGCGAATGCTGGTCAACGGTGCCTCAAGCGGCCTGCGTCGACCGCGACTCGCCTCCACTAATGGCACGTGAATGGCACGAGCCGCGTGCGCAGCTACGGGATCAGAGTCGGCCCTCAAGCCGCATCGCGACTTCGCGGTACCGATTGACGGTTTACCCGGTGGACGCCGTCGAATGCGCCGCTATCGCGAAGTTCAACGATCTGATCGCAGGCGGTCTCTACTCCAGCCGTCTCGTCTCGAACAACGCGCTCAACCAAGGCGTCAGGGATATCGATTTCTGGAATCGCTGCTGCTCGTGGCCGGGCCAGCGCTCACGTGGACCATGACACCGGCATACGCCGGAGCATCGACGGCTGGTCACGGCTCTGGAGATTTCCAGCGTGAGAGTGTCGGATCTGCCGGACGCCGTTCGTAGCGTAGGTGGAGACGGACACCGGGTCCGGCCGAGCAAAGGGAGCAAACATGCCCGAGTACCTCATCTACTTCAACCAGCAGTGGGTGGGTGACCACACCGAGGAGTGGTTCCGCGGGCGCGGGCCACTCGCCAGCGCGGTCGTTGACGAGATAAAGGCCGCCGGGGCGTACGTCTTCGCCGGGGGTCTGGAGGAAGAGGACGGCCCGGTCTTCAGTGCCGACGCCACGAGCGGCACATTGTTGTTCACCGACGGGCCGTTCGTCGAGAGCAAGGAGTTCCTGGGCGGACTGACCGTGGTGGACGTGGCCGACGAGGAGGCGGCCAGAATGTGGGCCGGCAAGATCGCGGAAGCGTGCGGCTGGCCCCAGGAGGTTCGCCGATTCAAGCCGCAGTTCAAGGTCCAGTGATGAGATCGCCACTTGTCAACTGAGGGTTGAGCCAAGGCGTGGCCGATACCTGGGCGACGGTGCTGCTGCGGTATCGGCCCAACGGGGATGACCTGTCCCGTCGGCGCCGGGAAGATCGGCGACCACTCACGGCTCTGGGCGCGGCGAGAACCGGCCGTGCCCAGAGCCGGCCGATGAGGCGCTTTCGCCAATCGACTGGTTCGATGTCGACGCCCCATCATCCGCGCCTCCGGCACCCGCCGCATCATCCTGGCCCGGGTCGCGGCCCACAGACGCCTCCGCGACGCTACACATCGAGCACGGACGCATCACATGATCACCGACCGTCACGGAAGCGTTGCCCGGAAAGACTCATTGGCTCACGGCGGCGTGATGGGTTGCTCCTCGCTGATCCAATCCTCAGTCATCCGATGTCGGGTCAGGCCGACTGTCTCGTACTCGTCGCAGCCTGGAGTTGCCCCCACTCCCATCGCTCTCAGCCCCGCGTTGATCGCGCTGTCGCGGCGTCGAACGACCTGATAGCTAGGTTCGCGGCCCGCCTCAAGATCGCAGGTCCCGGCTGGACCATAGAACAGCGCGCCCTCGTCCCAACCAACTGCTTCCTGCGTCCCCGGTCCACCGAAGGTTTCCGCGAAGACACATAGGACCTTCCTGCCGGCGGACATGCGCTGGGCTAACGTTGCCACCGTCTGCGTGAGGATCCAGTTCGGTTTGATCGGTTCGTCGGGCAAGTCGGCGGTATGCAGCCGCATGAGCACGGCATCGGTTAGAGGAAGCATGGTCAGACCAGCCGACAGCTGGACAGTCTTCAGACCGTCCGGAACCTGGGCCGCGTGCGGGTCACCATCAAAGATGATCGCCTCAATCAGCGATGCCATGGCCGAATGATGCCCTAGATTTCCCCGTCCAGGCCACGCCAACGTCCGCTCCGGTCACCGGGAGTTCATCCGCTCAGCGGCGCATCGCAACAGGCGTCGGCCCAGCGACAAGGGCTCGCCAGACGTCCCGCGCGGCGCTGGCTAATGGCATGTCAGGGCAAAAAGATCACTGCGGCCGAGCACTCAAAGGCTGATCTCGGCGTGGCCTGCGGGGGTTTTGGTGGAGCGGGTGACGGGAATCGAACCCGCACTGTCAGCTTGGGAATCGCATTGAATCGCCACCGGGTTGGAGCGTTCTCGCACGTCTCCACCGGGATGCGCCGCCGCTCGTTCGGCCACGGTCAACCGCTTTGGGCCGCCTTTGGCCGTCGCATCGGGCACGCCGACGAGGTGTCGGGCCGGGGTAGCTGCCCAGATACGACAGGGTCATCACTGCCTGGCGCTCAGCGGGTCAGCATGGTGAGCAACCCGCCGGCGAAGTAGATGGCCGCGAGCAGGATCGGCAGCGCGAGGATCACCAGCACAAGACCGAACATGCCGCCGAACGCGCCGCACAGAGCAGGCAGGGTGCGGTTGGCCTCTCCCGGTCGATCGATCCGATCCATTCGATCCCCTGTCGAGACAGCGCCGCCGTGCCCGTCGCCGTCAGCATGTCACTGCGTCGACCGGTTGGCGTCTCGACGAAGCCGGAATCGCATCGGCACCATCAGTTTGGAAAAAGCCGTGGCATGGCGCGTTCCGAGTGGACCGCATATGCCTGACCAGGCGTTGTTCATTGGCCGCGGGCCCCGGTGCGAACATGCGTACCAAGAATTGCCGTGATAGACCGGTCGGCGCTCGCTCATCGGGCACGTATCGGGCACGCGACCCTTCTTCTTTGTCGACCGGGGCTATGGCCCGCGTTCAGCATGCGAGCGGTCAACGCTGCCCGGTTCGTGACCCATCCCGCCTGCGATAGAAGCCGACGTGTGGCCCGCGATTGATCCGACATGGGCGCGGCCGATCTACTCATCAGTTGGGTGTCTTGCGTCGGCTTGTTGATGTCGACTGCGGTGTGTCTTCGGCGGTGGTCTGTTGTGGCGTCCAGCTGCCGAGGAAGGCGAGGGCTTGCTCGGTGGGGCTGGCGGGCTCGAATGTGTAGGTGATGATAGTTAGTTCGGGATCACCTGGTAGTTGAAGGGCTTCGCCGGTGAGTTCGAGGTCTCCGGCGAGCGGGTGGTGCATGGCTTTGGTGGCGGTGCGGTGCAGTTTCACGTTGTGGGTTGCCCACCAAGTGCGGAATGGATCACTTCGGGTGCTGAGTTCACCGACAAGATCGGTGAGTGCCCGGTCGTAGGGGTTTCGGCCGGCTTCGGTGCGTAACGCAGCCACACAGTCGGCGGCGACGGTTCGCCAGCTTGTGTAGAAGTCTTGTGATCGGGGATCGAGGAACAGGTAGCGGGCGAGGTTGAAGCTGGCCGCCAGTTCCGAGGGCATCGGCGAACAATGCCCGGCCGAGCCGGTTGGTGGCCAAGATGTCCATGCGTCCGTTGCGGACGTAGGCCGGAGCGTTGATCGTGTCAAGGATGCGCTGTACGCCTAAACGCACGGTTGTCCGGTTGGCTGGTCGCCGGTAGGAACGCTCCGCGGTGGATGCGTTGGCGTTGTCGGCGAGATCGAGAAGGTGGGTGCGTTCGGCCTCGTCGAGTTGTAATGCGCGGGCGAGAGCGTCCAGCACGCTGTGGGAGACACCGGTGAGGTTGCCACGTTCCAGCCGGGTGTAGTAGTCGGTGCTCATGCCGGCGAGCATCGCGACCTCTTCGCGGCGCAAGCCCTTGACCCGGCGCCGGCCGCCGAAGAACGGCACCCCGGCCTGCTCGGGCGTAAGACGCTCGCGGCGGGTGGTGAGGAAGTCGCGGACCTCGTCGTTGTTGCTCATGACTTCGACCCTAGGCGCGGCCAAACCCGGCAGGGAGGGTCTGGCATTACCGGTAAAAGCCGTCACTGCCCGCGCGCGAGAAGGTCAGGTTAGCTGGACCCGTATCAAGGAACCGAAACAGCGTTGCCGGGTTGACCGGCCAGGTGAACCAGCGGAGGACATCGTGGCGGCGAAGAATCGATTGATTACGCTCAACAACGGCGTTCAGATGCCGATTTTGGGCTTCGGCGTCTTCCAGGTCGCCGATGAGCACACCGAGCAGGTCGTCACCGACGCGCTCGCGGCCGGCTACCGGGCCATCGACACCGCCGCCTCCTACGGCAACGAGGAAGCGGTCGGCCGTGCGATCGCGGCCAGTGGTATCCCGCGTGAGGATCTGTTCGTCACGACGAAGATGTGGATCCAGCACACCGGCGAGGACACCGCCCGACGCGAGTTCGACCAGTCGCTGCGCAAGCTCGGCCTGGACTACCTCGACCTCTACCTGATCCACCAGCCGCTGGGCGACTACTACAGCTCGTGGCGGGCGATGCAGAAGCTGCACGGCGAGGGTCTGATCAAAGCGATCGGGGTGTCGAATTTCTACCCGGACCGGCTCGTCGACCTCATCCTGAACAACGACGTCACCCCGGCGATCAACCAGATCGAGACCCACCCGTTCTTCCAGCGAACCACCGATCAGAAGGTCATGGCCGAGTACGGGGTGCAGATCGAGTCGTGGGGTCCGTTCGCCGAGGGCAAGAACGACCTGTTCACCAATCCGACGCTGACCGCTGTCGGCGCCGCGCACGGCAAGTCGGTCGGCCAGGTGGTGCTGCGCTGGCTGACCCAGCGCGATGTCGTGGTGATCCCCAAGTCGGTCCGCCTCGAGCGGATGGCCGAGAACCTCGACATCTTCGACTTCGAACTCAGCGACGACGAAATGGCCCGCATCGCCAACCTGGACACCGACAAATCCATGTTCTTCGACCACCACGACCCGGAGATGGTCAAGTGGCTCGACGGACGCCGCGTCGACTGACAATCCGAACATCCACGCCGCCACACGACCCGCTAGCGAGGAAACCTGATGCGCACCGCACACCTCGGAAAACTCGACGTCTCCCGGATCGGGCTCGGCGCGATGGGCATGTCCCATGGCTACACCGGCGCCGGCAGCGACGACGCCGAATCGATCCGCACCATCCACCGCGCGCTCGACCTCGGCGTCACCCTGATCGACACCGCCGAAATCTACGGGCCCTACACCAACGAAGAACTCGTCGGCCGCGCACTGAAAGGACGCCGCGACCAGGTAGTCCTGGCCACAAAGTTCGGGCTCGTCGCTCACGACGGCCGCGGCGCCTGGACCCTCGACAGCAGCCCAGTCAACATCCGCATCGCCGTCGAAGGCTCACTGCAACGCCTCGGCACTGACCACATCGACCTCTACTACCAACACAGAGTCGACCCCGGCACACCGATCGAGGACACGATCGGCGCCCTCGCCGACCTCATCCACGAAGGAAAGATTCGGCACATTGGCCTGTCCGAAGCCTGGACCGACACCATCCGTCGCGCCCATGCCGTCCATCCGATCAGCGCTCTGCAATCGGAGTACTCGCTGTGGACCCGCGACCAGGAACAGATCCTGCCACTGCTGCGCGAGTTGGGTATCGGCCTGGTCGCCTACTCGCCGCTCGGCAAAGGCTTCCTAACCGGGGCGCTACGCACCGCCGACGAGGTTCAGCGCCTCGACGACAACGACTTCCGCAAGACCAGCCCCCGCTTCACCGGCGAAAACTTCCAGCGCAACCTGCGCATCGCCGACGAAGTCCAAACCATCGCCGACCAAACCGGTGCCACCCCGGCTCAGGTCGCTCTCGCCTGGCTGCTGGCCAAAGGCGACGACATCGTCCCCATCCCCGGAACCAAACGCGTTCACCGCGTCGAGGAGAACACCGCCGCCGACACGGTCATCCTCACCGCCCAGCAGGTCATCGCTCTTGACCAGATGCCTCCCGCCGAGGGCGGCCACCACACCGAGGAGCAGATGCAAATGATCGAGCGATAATTGGCGCCGCGACAGCTGGCACTCGATGAGTCGTCAGAGGTCAACGACAACACACCGCCGCCGTCCGAACCCGTATGCCGTCGACCCACCTAACAGGGAGCGGCCCTGCCTGACCTGGACTTCGCCGGCCAGGTCCCGGCGCGCTTTCGCGCCCTGATCCTTCTCGCGGCCTTCACGAGCCTGCGCTACGGCGAGCTCGCCGCACTGCGCCGCCGCGACTTCGACTCTCGCCGAGGCACGCTCACCGTCCGTGCGACGCTGATCGAAAACGGCGTCGAACGCGAGCCTCATCTGCGTGCTGTCCACATCGGCATCCTCGCAGCCCTACGCCGTAGCCAGTGAACCCGCTCCCGATGCCGACTCGAAAATCGGTGAGTGAGTGGGCAGGGGAAGCTCCCGGCGCCGGGCTGCGGAGCCGGGGTTGATGTAGGGCGTTGTTAGGCCGCGGCGGGTTGTTCGGGGGGCGGCTGGAGGGCGACTTTCTGGCCGGTGAGGTGTTCGAGTTGGCGGATGAGGTCACGTTGGCGGCGCTGCTGGCTGATCTTCGACTCGTAGTAGTTCGGGCCGAGGTCCTGGTAGTGGGTGTTCGGGTCGGACAGTAAGTGCCAGACGATGGTCAGTACCGAGTTGCCGAGGGCGACGATCGCGCGTTTCTTGCCTCGTCGGCGGGCCAGGCGTCGGTAGCGTTCGCCGAGGAAGGTGTTGGTGCGGGAGATTCCGGCGACTACCTCACCGAGGGTGCCGGCCAGCCATGGATTGCCTTTGCCGGTGGAGTTGCCCTTGTGGCGGCCGGCTGAGGTCGCGTCGATGGGTGAGAACTTCGCCCAGGACACCAGGTGTGCGGCGGTGGGGAAGACCGTCATGTCGACACCGAGTTCCGCGATGATCTCTTGAGCGGAGCGCAGGCCGACGCCGGTGATCTCATCGAGGGTGTTTACCGCATCGGTGTGCGGAGCGATCATCTGCTCGATCCGGGTGTCCAGTTCGGCGATGTCGGCGGCGAGGGTGTCGATGCGGCGCAGCATGGTGGCGCAGATGAACGCGTGGTGGTCGTCGAAGTGGCCGGTCAACGCCTCGCGTAGCTGGGCGGTCTTGCGGCGCATAACGCCGCGGGCCAGCCCGGCCAGGATCGTCGGGTTGCGTTGTCCGTCGATCATTGCCTGCAGCATCTGCCGTCCGGACACTCCGTGCAGGTCGCTGATCACCGAGTCGAGCTTGATCTGCGCGTCTTCGAGGATCTTTTCCAGGCGTTGTTTCTCCCGGGTCTGTTCCCGGACCAGGCTGCGCCGGTAGCGGGTCAGATCACGCAACTGCCGGATCGGTTTGGGGTGCACCAGACTCGGCCGGCACATCCCTCGCTCCATGACCTTGGCCAGCCAGATCGCGTCCAGCCGGTCGGTCTTCGGTCGGCCCGGCACGTTCTTGACGTGCTTGGCGTTGAGTAGCCAGCACTTGAAGCCCTCGGCTTCCAGCAGGTAGAACACCGGCTTCCAGTAGGCCGAGGTGGCTTCCATGGCCACCAGCTCGACCCGCTCGACCCGTAGCCAATCGGCCAGCGCCAGCAACGCCGGCGTCACCGATGCGTACTCGCGAACCTCCTGCACCCGCCGGTCCTGATTGGTCGGGTGCGGCACCCGCACGCACGCGACCAGGCCGGCCTTGCCGATGTCGATCGCACACACCCGCGCGACCACCTGCACCGGCTCGTCTCTGCTGTCTTCCACCGGTGACGCCCCTTTCCTTCGCGCCGACAGGGTGGTCGCCCGCGGGAACGGTCGGGGTAGCAAACAGAGGCGGACTCGCGTGCTCGAAGCGACAAGGCAGGGCCCCTTGATCACGTTCCCAGCGTCAGACTCCTATCCGGGCTCGAAGCACCAGGCATCAACGACGTCGGCGGGCGACCACCCCGATTTTCACGCCCGGCATGGGCGTCACGATAGGGACATCGGAGACTCCTATAGACGTCAAGGGCGCGTTCCTCAGTTTGGAAGACCGGCGATCACTGACCCAAGATGCCCGGAACGCGTGTTCACAGGCTCGGCTGAGCTGACCGCTCGTGCCCGTTCGTGAACGTGGGCGACACGGTTACTGGCCCGCGAATGGTCCGGCACGTTTGATCGTCGCCGCTGTGTCCCCGTCCCCCGGGAGACGGGCCACCACCCCCGCGCCCGGTTATGCCGCGCCGGGCATCGTGGCGACGCCCCGCATCATCCGTGCGTTTCGGAGATGCGGGATCATGCTGTGGTGGGCAATGGTGTGCGTATAAGGGAGTTCAGCGGCGAGGTGGTCGCGCAACTCGATGGTCCGGTCGACGTAAGCCAGCTTTGTGCCGTCGCCGCTGAGGATCCGGACCGGTATCCATACTTGTCCGGCGTTGACCAGTACGACGACACGTACTTCAACTCGCGACAGTCGATGCGACTGGCCCGGGAGCTTGAGACCATCGCACAAGATGGAGGCGAGGGCGGGTTGCGTCAGACCGCGGACGCAGTCTTGTACTTGGTCGGCGTGCTGCAACCAGCACCGGGACGACCTCATCACCGGCAGTTGGTGTTCATCGGCGATTGAGCGATGGCCGATGACCCGCGTCGCACACGTTGACGCTCAAAATCCTGCCCGCGTTGCTGGTGCGGACGGCCGGCGCGTGCGCGGCGGGCCGGAGGTCCAGAGCGCGACGCGCCGCGGCGGCACGGTCGCGCCGCGCTTGCGCGGCGCCTTGATACATCAGAGACCAACTCGGCAACGTCCGGCGCACGTTCGGTGCCGTACTTCGGATGACGCTTTACGTCGTTGTCTCGCCTGACGCTTGACAAGATCGGCGCGCTCAGCGGCAGATCCGGATGCGTGAACCTGTTCCGGGGCGGCTGTGGAACGATCTCCCGGTGGTCGCGGAGCCGATTGCCGATCGGTACGCCGTCGGGCGAACGGGTTCGGGTCTGATCGGTAGGGAGTTTGGATCGCTGGAGGGTCGGCCTCATGAGTACGAACATCGTGTCGATCATTCCGACCGACCCGTTCTGGGTCCCGGGAGCAGAGGCGGCCGAGGTGGCTCGGGCGATCCTCGCTCGGATCTATCCAGGGCCCGCGAGGTGGCGCTGGATTGGCATGAGGATCCGGTCGTCGTTGACCAAGGAGAGAACCTCGAAAACGTTCGGTGTCCTGTTTGCCACAGCGACCTGCTGATCGATTGGTGGCGAGACCAGATGGACGAGGCGTACGCCACGAATTTTCAGGTTCTGACGATGCACCTGGCCTGTCGGCATCAGTTCGATCCGCAACGCCGGCCTGGACTGGGTGGTCCGGGCCGGCGTTGCGGCGCCGCTGCTACGGCGTGACGGTCAGGATGAGCGGGCTGCCCGGCACCGGATTATTGACCGGGAAGCCGCCGTACGACGACGAGTTTCCGGCGGCGTCGTCAAGGATGAATCCGACCGAATAGGTTCCGGGCTGGAGACTCCCGACGGTAGTGAACAGTTGAGCCACGCCGTTGCCCGGAGATCCGATCCCGCCGGAGCCGCCACCGACCGGATTGTGGTTCGCGTCGTAAATGATCACGGTATAGCCGTTCAGCGGCGCACCTTCGGTGTCGTTCATCGTCACGTCGACATTGATTCCATTCGGCGGATTGGCCGCCGAATAGGTCGCAGTGGACAGTGTCGCTGCCAGAGCCACTGGTGGCGTCGTGTCCGGGACGCGGCTTACGACGAGTGTGCCGAGGTCGGGTGCGCCCGCGTAGTCGGATCCGTAGACGGCGACGTTCCCGTCACCGTCGGTCAGCTTGAGGCCGGTGATCTCGCACCTATTCATTTGTTCTGTCATCAGCAGTTCGATCGTCACCGTGCCATCCGGGTCTACAGTGGGTCCGCCGGCCCACAGACAGGTACCTCCCAGCTCGGCCGTCGCCACCCCATCGTGCAACCCAGACGTCGCGAATGAGAATGTCGTGGTCTTGTTCTCCCGCCAGTTGTCGACCACTGTGGGAGCAATCGCGAAGTCCGACGCTGTGATCACGTCGTCGCGAACCACGAGCACCGGTTGCGTACCCGCATCCGTGATCGTCGTGGAGTTGCCGGCAGCGTCGGTCAGCGTCACCGATGACACCTGCCACTGCCCGGTCGGAGCACCGACCGGCAGGTCGATCTCGATGTCGCAGATGACAAAGGTGGTGTCGCTCGAGACCGGATCGGTGCCACACATCCGGGATCCGTAGACTCCAGTAACCGCGAAGGCTTGGGTGGCGCTGGCCCCGTTCGGTCCGGTCAGCGTGAAGCTGCCTTTCCAGAATCCGGTTTCGCCATCCGATATGTACATCAGGTAGCTGATCTTCGCGCCGCCGCCCTGGTCATAACTGACATCCGTCTGCAGGCTGGAGAACCCCATGAAGTCAAGCGATGGAACGGTGGTGTCGGCTCGCGCCGTTACATTCAGGTCGGCATGAAACGCGCTCATCCTGGTGCCGGCAACGGACGCATGCCCGCCGGCCGCGCCGCTCGCCTCGAAGGCAACCACGCGCCACGTCGACTTCGAGGCCGGGCCATACTGTCCGACCGGCAACGAGTAGACATAGGTGGAGTTGGTCGGATCGCCATCGGTGGAAAACACCAACGCTGCTCCGTCCGGACGACGGGCAAACGAGACGGTCAGGTCGGGCCCGACCGCGGTGTTGCCGATGAACTGGCTCAGGGTCACCGTCCCGGTCACCTGTTCCGAGTCGTCGGCCTTGTCCGACACGGTCCAGGTCAGGTTGACGCTGCCGGCGCCTGACGTGGTGTCGACGGCCCGGGTATCGAAGGCCATCGAGGTCAACCTCACCATCGGCGACGACGCCGCAGACGCCGGCACGCTCAACCCGCCTACCACCATGATGCTTGCCGCCATAGCGGCAAGTCCCGCGGTTAGTCTCCGCGCTCGTAGGATTGACAAGGTTCCTCCGCTTGAGATCGTGACGCTTCGATTTCTGGGGGCGATCCGGAAGTGTAGTGAGCCGCGGCTATATGTAGGGGGCATGCCTGCGAGACTCTGGACAACCACACCGACCGCTTGCATCAGCCACGGCACACAGACCACCGGTGTATGCCGATTCAGTGTCGAGTCGCCGCACTTCCGCCAAGCCCTCAAAGTGAGTTTTCAATCTCGTTAGTGCTGGTGGCTGGTGGTCTCCAGGCGAGAATCGTTGCGATGATCGCGGTCGCGGGGTTCGGGCACCAGCGCAGTTTGAAGTTGGTCGAACAGACGTCTATCAGGAGCTTCGTACTATGTGGACGCCCATCCCCCGTTGATCATCAGGTTGGAAAAGGCTCATTTACAGGCCATCCAGCCGCCTGGCGCGGGCCAACCAGCCGGGCGGGGGATCGTGGTGACGTCGATCCGACGTCGTCGCCGTGCAGCGCCCGACTCCGCTTGACCAGGTCGAAGCCTCATTCACACCGGAGCATGAGATCAGCTGGGTGCTTCGGAGCACTGAAACGTGGCACTGCGGAACCCGGGCATGCACTTCCACGACCTACGCCACACCGGCAACACGTTGGCGGCGGGGACGGGCGCAAGTCTGCGTGACCTGATGGCCCGGATGGGACACGATAGCCCCGACGCCGCGCTGATCTATCAACATGCGACCCGCTGCGCAGATGAAGCGATCGCCAAGGCTGTGAGTGCGTTGGTCGACGCCGAGCAAGCCCGGTCAACCGCAAACCCGACGGCTCTAGCCGCAGACCAAAGCGTGGGAGCCCGCAATTCGCGGACTCCATGCCAAAGCTTGGTACGGGCGCGAGCGACGGAAACTCCCGGTGTCCGCCACCCGATCGCCCGTCTGTGCAGCACCGGGATTGCAGCCACCCCCAAGAATACGCAGCCGAATCGCCTGAGGCCGCATCCGAGAAGCCCGAGCCGACTGATGAACGCTTCAATGGCCCGTCGATGGCGACAAGATCGGGAACGACGGCGTACAACAAGCCCAGCTCGGGATCATGGTCCTGGCTGGGCCATTGCAAGAGAGCAGGTGACGGGAATCGAACCCGCACTGTCAGCTTGGGAACCGTACAGCAGTAGCGGTCGGAGCTGGATGGCGCTGATCAGCCCCTGTCCGGAGTGGCCTCGGCTGGCCGGCGGTAGCACCCGCGAGTGGCACGGTAATGGCACCCGGCGAGGATCAGTGCGCGGGAAACGTGTCGCTCTGCCATCGGGTCCAGAATTCGGTGATCGTGTTCGGAAGGCATGTCGCTGTGTCGTCGATCGGCGACCAGTAGCAGACGGCGCCGCCGCCATTGCGCGCGATGCAGAACGGGTCGCCTGTCCCGTCGTCACCGAAGGCAACAAGATCCGAGCGGATTCGACTGTCCGGGTAGGTCAGCCAATCGGCCCGGTTGCGGTCGACCACGTCAGCCAACGGCCAGATCACAAACCACTCTCCCGGCAGATCGAACACTCCGTCGGCGACGAGGTAGAGCTCGCGCAAATCAGACGGAAGCGCGGCGTCGAGTGCCTTCTCCGTGGCCGCAAGCTGCGCGGCCGTCGCCGGGACTCCGAGTCTGTAACCGTCAGGGCCAAGCGTGCTCAGCCAGTCGACGCTCGTCACGCCTCCACGGTGGCCCGTCCTTGTGTCGGTGGAAACGATCGCTCCGGCGGTTTCAAGGCCGTCGCCTGTAGATCGTTGACCAGCGCCGGACGTCTCGCGGTCGAATCGTTGCCATGCATTTGTCGTATTTGGGGACGGAATGAAGATCGCTGACCTTCGGCCAATGACGGGCTATTGGCCGCCGATCTACCTGCGGCGCGTCATGGCGAGTCAAATTTGGTCGGTGAGCAGCCAACCTGAGTCGAAGGCAACATCAAATGTCGTAACACTCGCGGCCAGGGGCCGATGACATGGCGGCATGAATCGGGGCAGGCCTCGACTGTCCGGCGGCGGCCGACTCGCGACGGATTTACAGTCCGCTCCGCTGGTGCGGGGCCGCCTGTGTATATGTGTCTCGCGTCGTCCGTGTTTCCACGCCCTTGCCGCAACAGCCGCCCCACGGCGCGCTGAGCGATGAGCGCGTCGATATCTGGATGGGGCACCGGTTCGACGCCCTGGTCGTCGGCGTCATCAGGCTGCACGGACCAGCTCCCTTCAATGTCGATACGGTATGTCCTTCCTTGATCATGGTGCTCGCGACACGGTGATGGGATGATCGTTTGGTGACGTCGCGCCCAGGTGGTCGCACCGCACAGCCGAAGGGGCGCGTGCTGCGACGATTGGTCGCGGTCATCCTGGCTGGATTCGCTGTTGTCGTGGTGATCGGTTCGGTTTTTCTCGCTAAGGGAGATAAACCCGCCGGTGTGTTCCTGATCGTCATCGGGGTGGTGTTCGCCGGGTTCTACGTTGTGCTCGTGTTTGTATGGGGCCTCTTGCGTGACCCTGCGGCGGGCGGTGAGGCGACCGGCAGGATCGTCTCGCGGGTGCCACCGAGCGGTGGCAATTGGTTCGCTGGCCGGCAGGCGTGGACGTTGACCGGAGGCGGTAGTCTTCTGGGTTCCTTCGGCCGGATTAATGCCACCCCGCCGTTGCTCGTCTTGGAACTATCAGACGTCGCACTGACCCTTCGATTCCGGCCGCGGACCATGGGTCGCGTGTTCGGCGCGGGATCGTTGACCTGGACGGCAAGTGATCTCGTTGGCATTTATCCGGTGCGGGGTCGTTGGGTGAGCGGCCACAGTGGGCTAGGCATCGAGAGTCCGTCCGGGGTGTGCTACTTCTGGACCTTCCAAACTGAAGGCATTCTGCGTGCACTTGAGCAGCAACACTTCCCGGTGAGCTGGGACGAGCGTTTCGTCAGGCTCAGTCTCGTCTGACACGATGACCGCAAGGTCCGGGCGCCGGTTCAGGTCGTGCCGGTCGAGGTCTGCTGGATGGCTCCTCAAGCGTCGGGCTCTGACACCCGTCGCGTCAGCTGACGGACACTACGGCACAGGGACCGTGCTCGCTGACACAGCGGTCTAGGCGTATGAGCCCGAGCTAAGACGGCCGTAACACCGTGCAGGTGGCACCCAAAGCAAGCTGCGGAAATCTGCTGCCGTATGCCGTCGACCCGCCACTCGTGGGAGTGGCCCTGGGGCAGGTCTGCTCGACTCCGTTCGGGTCGACCCGCGGAAATCGGCTACCGGAGCCCGAGATCCCGGGGTCTGGGGCAGAGCCCCAGTACACCCGAACTCATCGCCGTCACCGCCCATGTCCCTCGGTGCGGCGCCTTGATACCCAAGAGAGTTATTCGGCAACGTGCAGCTCGTGCACTCGGAAAACTCAGGCGACGCGATCGAGGCGCGTCTGGTCTGGTCGCATGGCTGACCTGTCCATCGGCTCGCGGGTGGTCACGAACTGAATCGCGATCTCGATCAGTGGGGCTTGCAGGAGGGCGACGATTGCGAATCGCGAGAACACGCCGGCGGGCGTTGCTGCGGGCACGAACGCGACCGAGCCGATGCAGACCGCGCAATCGATGAGGTACGCGATGCCCAATGCGCGTACCGCCCGTGGCGATCGCTGGGACACGCCAACGATCAGCCAGCAGATCGCCAAGCCCGGCAGGACGGCGGCGAGTCCGAACTCCACATCGGCGGACATCGAGGCTTGAGCCCCATCGCCGTTCACCAACGGGTTGTAGCCGGCACCGGGCAGCAGGCCGGGCACGACGATGCCGACCCATCCACGCACCAGGACGGCGTAGGCCACCCCGGCGGCCAGCAGCCATCTCGTCCGGCGATGCGACAACATCATCTGGCACCTCGCGTGAAATGCGGAGCACGACCTTGGCCGCCGCGCAGGCCCTCGACAGTGCAGCTCGGCCGGAACGTCGGACAGCGCGGACGTGTGCCCCCTACCGGGACGACTTTACGGGTCTGGGGGAGATCCCGGACTAGGTGACGGTCGGCATTGTACGGACTTGCGGGTGCCGAATCGTGGACCGAACGTCTGTGCTGGACGCCCGTAGCGAGGTTAACCGAAGTAGACGATGGTGGCGTCGTCGCTGGTCTTGTTGCGGGGCCACCGTGTGCCGTCGGGGTCGGCGGATTCGGCTGCACGTACCCGGCGGATGAGTTCGGTCGGTCCAGCACGACCGAGGAGGTCAAACGTCTGCTGTCAGTCGAGGAGGTCGAAACGACATGGTGATGCGGGCAGCGCCGTCGGTGAGTACGGCGAGCTGGACGACCCGGTCGACGCGGACTTCGCCGACGATGGCATGGTCGACGACTGCGGGGTCGCTAGTGGCGGCCCAGAATCCGCCGGATCGGTTGCGGGCAGCCAGTTCCGCTCGTTTCATCAGAATCAGCGCGGCGTGCTTTTCGTCGGTGCCGATGCGGTAGTGGTCGGCCTCGATGCGTTCCGGTCGTGCGGTCGATTCAACTCGGTCGTCCTGGATTACCTGGATCCCGTCATCGGTGTCGAGGGCGACTATTGCGTCGCCGAGTACGAGGTACTCGATGTTGCGGTCGAGCAGCCGCACGACGGCGACGAAGGCGGACGGTGTGCTGGCATGGTCGTAGATCGCATTCCGGGTGCAGCTTGGCGACGTGCGTGATCGCGTTGCGGAGTGAGTCTGACACGGATTGGCTCGTCCACCGGGTGGAACTCCGCGTCACCGTGACCCCTGCCGTGCGATGAGAATGCTGCGGGCCAGCTCGCCCAGGCCGTGCTCACCGGAACGCATCTACTCGCCGTGGCCCTTACCACCCGCGATCACCCGGTCTCGGTGGCCGCCCCGCGCCGGAAGCTGCCGGGAGGTGTCGCATGAACCGCACGCGCATGGAAGCCACGGTGCAGGTGCTGATCCACCTCGCCATAGGCGGCTGCGCCGCCGCCGCATCCTTCACCCACGTCCACAACGTCGCCGCCGCCCACGGCCAACCAGGCTGGCTCGCCTGGGCCGACGCCGTCGTCCTCGAACTCATGTCCATCGCCACCCGCCTGGAAATCCGCCGCCGGCACCGCGCCGGTCAGCCCGCCGGGTTCGTCGTTGGCGTCCTCATCGCCGCCGTCACCCTCTCCCTATCCGCACAGGTCGTCGAAGCGGAAGCGTCGGTGATCGGCTGGCCCGCCGCCGCCCTCCCGGCGTTGGGGTTCCTGGCGTGCGTGAAACTCGTCCTCACACGCACACCCACCCCGACACCACCGGTACCGGAGCCCGGCGCAGCAGAGCCCGTTGCACGACAACCGGTGCAGGCGTTTGGGCAACCCACCGCACCCGACCACACCCCGACACCGGCAGCGCCGGCCCGATCCCGCCCTGCCGCGTCGCTCGTTCCGGTTCCGGTCGACGCGTTCACCTGCGCCAACGGCCACCAACCGGCGGGGGGTATCCGATGAAGCTAGCCCGCGGGTTGCGGCCGCTCATCATCGTTGGGCGGTCGAACATGTCGGAGGAATCGCTGCTGGATTGCGCCGAACGCGCGGCAATTGGCACGAGCCGCAGTCAGGCTCAGCCCGTGATTCGGGCCAGGAAAGACGAGGTCCGCGTATGGGTCGTCCTGGCCGTCGTCTTCCCAAAAACACACGCTGCAGATTTCGAACCCTCCGCGTTCGTCGAGCGTCAAGTACCCGCAGCACGGACACATGTATGGCCCGTCTTCGGGGCCACGCATGACGAGATGAAGCGGCTCGGTCACTGCGCCATCGTCATCGTCGGCGGCGGTGGTTGGCAATGACAATTCCCATCGCCTCCGCCGGTTCGAGTGCGGCGCCGCTCGTGGAGATGCCGGACCGTTACCGGGCTTTGGTTCTCCTCACGACGTTTGCGAGTCTGCGGTGGGGCGACGCGATAGCGCTCCAACGTCGCGACGTCGATCTCGATGGCGGCGTGATCCATGTACTCAGGCCTATGTCGAGGTACGCGGTTTCGTTCTCGGTCCGCCGAAGTCGCGAGCCGGCCGCCGCGTCGTGGCGCTGCCGCAGGCCGTCGTTCCGGCGTTGCGTCGTCACCTGGCGGATTACGCAGGCCAGGGACCTGACTCGTTTGTGTTTACGGGCCCGACCGGAGCGACGATCTGGCGCAGCAACTTCAACAAGCTCGTGGGCTGGAAGGCGTCAACGACGAAGATCGGCTATCCGAACCTGCATGTTCACGACCTGCGCCACACCGGCAACAAGTTGGCGTCGAGGACGGGAGCGAGTCTGCGTGAACTCATGACGAGGATGGGACACGACAGTCCTCGGGCGGCGTTGATCTACCAGCACGCCATTCGTGACGCTGATCGAGCGATCACGAGGCGGTCGACGTCGCGGTTCGGCAGGCTCAGAAGCGGGCGCCTCGCAACAGTCGTCGGGCCAACCGCAATGGCTCGTCAGACCTCCCGCCCGCCAATGGCTAATGGCACGTCAGGGCAAAACGATCACTACGGCCAAGCACCCAAAGGCTGATCTTGGGCGTGGCCTGCGGGAAGTGGTGGAGCGGGTGACGGGAATCGAACCCGCACTGTCAGCTTGGGAACCGTACAGGCGGGCCAGTGTGACCTGCCCGCGCCCATGTCGCAGTTGGCTCGGACGGCCTAGTACGGCAGTGACACTTCGCGATCTTGGCTGGTGAATGGGTAAACGGGCGGCCATCGCGAGATCATGCAGAGTTTGTGAAGACAACTGATGATCTAGCGATGGCCGTGGGCTACAGGATAGACCTCGATGGCTGGCAGATGGTGTTCGACGAGGTGATGGCCGGTATCGCCGGCCGGTTCGGTCGGGTCGAGCCGCGGCGGACGACACGCGCTTTCGTGCTGGGTCTGTTGTCGGGGATTGAGAAGAAGAATTCTTGGTGGCTGGCCGAGCACGCGGGTCTTGCCGGTCCGCAGAAGATGCAGCGGCTGCTACGCGAAGCGATGTGGGATGCCGACGGGGTGCGCGACGACGTCCGGGATCTGGTCGTTGCGCATCTCGGCGATCCCGATGGGGTGCTGATCTGCGACGAGACCGGGTTCCTGAAGAAGGGAAGCACGTCGGTCGCGGTGCAGCGTCAATACACCGGGACTGCTGGGCGGATCGAAAACGCGCAGGTGGGTGTCTTCCTGGCCTACGCCTCGCCGTCTGGTCGCGCATTGATCGACCGGCGGATCTATCTCCCCGCGTCGTGGAGTCAGGACCCCGAGCGGTGCGCGGCAGCCGGCGTGCCGAGCGTGGTGGAGTTCGCGACGAAGCCGCGTCTGGCGCTGGACATGGTCGGTGACGCGGTCGCCGCACGGGTGCCGGCCCGGTGGGTCACAGGCGACGAGGTCTACGGCAGCGACCCGGCATTCCGCATCGGTGTTCAGCAGCTGGGTCTGGGTTATGTCCTCGCGGTCGCCTGCGACCATAGGGTCACGGTCAACCACGGCACCACCCGGATCCGGGCTGACGACGTCGCCGCCGGGCTGCCCGACGCGGCCTGGCAGATCTACAGCGCCGGGATCGGGTCGAAGGGGCCACGCTGGTATGCGTGGGCCTGGATCGACGCGTCGAGCGACCACCAACCTGGTCAAAGCCTGCTGATCCGTCGTAACACCAGCACCGGCGAGTTGGCGTTCTACCGGTGCTGGAGCCCGGCACCGGTCAGCCTCGCCACGCTGGTGCGGGTCGCCGGGATCCGCTGGTGTGTCGAGGAGTCCTTCCAAGCCGCCAAAGGACAGGTAGGTCTCGATCAATACCAGGTACGGGGCTGGAGGGCGTGGCACCGATTCATCACCCTCGGCATGCTCGCCCTGGCATTCCTATCCGTTCTGGCCGGCCAAGCCACCGAAGACCAGACCTCAGATCCGCACCACCCCGTCCGCGACAGCGGCCCGATCGCGTTGACCACACCCGAGATCCGCCGCCTGTTCGCCGCCCTACTGCCGCCGTCGACCGCATCGCCGGCTCATCTGCTGCGCTGGTCGCACTGGCGGCGCCAGCATCAAGGCCGCGCCCGGCAGGCCCACTACCGGCGTCGACTCGACACCGGCAGCGGATAGCGACCCATCGCCGATACGCTCGTCGCCGTGGCCAGCCACTTCGACCAGGCGATGCAGTTGATGCGACGTCATAATCCCCAAGACCAGGAGGACGGCTTCGGCCTCCTGCGATCCCGCGCGGGCGAATACATCAGCGAGCTCCTGGCCGAATTCGGCCGTGAACACGACCACGGCCTGCGCTGCTGGCTGCTGGAACTCATCGGAGAAGCACGTTCCGAGCGGGCACTACCGCTCCTCACCGAGCAGCTCCATGCCACCGATCCTGCCCTGCGCGACTGGGCAATCCACGGACTGCAGAAACTCGACACCCCTGCGGCCCGCTACGCCCTCTACAAGGCACGCACCAACCACACCTGACCACCCGACCAACGCCAAGATCTCAAACCGTCACTGCCGTACTAGAGCACCCGCTCGCGACCTCGCCGAATGGCACGCTATTGGCACGGACCGATCGACCGCGCGGCTGGTGGCAAGGGGATGCCTCTCGCCCGCACGCGCCGGTCGGCCTCTTGCAGAAGCAGGCGTGTCTCGTCAACAGACCAACGTGGCGACGCCCCGACCAACACCCAAAAGCCAACGGTACGAATATTGAATAGAACTAATGTGTCGATTCCCGACACATTGATGTCTTCGCCCAAGTGATAGCGTACTACTGTCTCGATTTCATCGAGCGATGCCGTTGTCTTTCATGAAGCGTTCGATTCCATCGACGGTTTGTGCCATGTCCTCACGGCGAGGCACTGGCCCGTGGCGGAGCCTCAGCGCCAACTCGAACGCCTCGGCCATGACAGCGATCGAGCTGGTCGCGTTCTCCGGCTTGTGAGGTCCAAGCGCGTGAAGTACTTCGTCATTCTTCGTCAACTCAGAGTATAAACGTTCGGCCATGTATGACATGGGCTCCCGTTCGCGACTGCGTCGACTATGCCACATCTCGCCACTCCGCTACTTCGACGACAAATGTTGCCAACTACCGCCGGCTCGGTGGATCGTTCCCACGCCTACCGACACGCCACCGACCGCCCCACCAACCCATCCGCGAACGTCCCCATCACACCCGCGAGATAGATGTTCCTAGCGCGAATCCGAATTCAACGTCGACTCATATGCCGACCGCCGATCAACAATGTAGTTTTCGCAGGTGGCAACCAATATGTTGATCTCGCTGTGGCTGAGTTCGAGACTCGCGACAAGATCGGCTATGAGCTTGCCCGCCACAGCAGACAACTCTTCCTTCGACATAGTCGCCACCAGGTCTGGGCGGCCAAGCACCGCCTGCGACAACGCGACTGCCACCTCCTTTTCGTCTGCGCTGAAGCCGTCGGCTGTCCGCGGCGGACTGCTATCCAGATATCGCTCGATTGCCCTGGCGTCCAATGTGGCTTGCACATCGACCAAATTGAACCTGCGGCGGAGCAGAGATCTCAGCATTGCTTCTACAAACACGTCATCCCATGGATCGCGTTCGAAATCCTTTCCGATCACCGAAGGATCGCGTCTGAGAGCTGCGCTCCAAAAACGTCCAATGCTCATAGCAGGGCTCGCATTCGTCATCCTTCACCACCTCAGTGCTTCCACCCGAAGATCGACTTTATCACTGCCGCTGTCGCTATAGCAGCAGCGAGCAGGCCGGCTGGGGCAGACCGCGATGTCGTCCGAGGCCCAGTGGTGCGACAACGTGATCCAGGTGCACCGGAGGTTGGTCTGCCTCCTCAGCCGAGCGGCCCGGTCGGTTACGGGTGCATCGAGAACTATCGCCGCCGCCTATCCGCTGCCGCTGTAAGGCCTATGTCCGTCTGCCGTATGCCGTCGACCCACCGTCGCGGGAGCGGGCCTGACCCACCGTGTCCAGGTGGAGCGCCCAACCGGACGAACGACCTGGACACGGCGGGGCAGGTCTGCTCGGCTTCGCCTGGGTCGATGGCGGAGACGGATGCCCGGAGCCCGAGATCCCGGGGTCCGGGGCGGAGCCCGGTCGCCGAAGGCATTTCGAAGGACTTGCTCGCGCTGTGGTGCGGCCGGCTGGCGCGCGCGGCAGGCCGAAGGTCGAGAGCGTGGCGCCGGGCCGGCACGGTCGCGCCGCGCGTGCGTGGCGCCTTGATAGACAAGAGAGCAATTCGGCAACGCACGCTGGTTGCGAAGTTTGCAACTGACGTAGTCGACGGCACGCATTGGCTATGCCACCTATTGACGCACTGCGCGATCCGCCATCTTCGCCATCGAGTTCCAGCGTCAACGTAATCGAGCAGGGATTGAGGTAGTCATGGCGGGCCGGACTGTCAGCGTCGATCTGAAGATGAAGATCGACGTCGAGAACGAGCACGCAACCAAGAGGGTGTGACCTAAACGTCGCTTGACCTGCGAAAACGGGTCGGTCTACGGTCGCGTCATGCCAGAGCCGGCGGCGCATGTCGCCCGCACAGCAGACGGCCGGTTCCGCGTCTACATCTACCGGAACCAGACGGCCGAGCTGTGCGACGCGAACGGCCGTGTCCTCGTCGAGCGGACGCCGATGTACGTCATCATCCGGGCGCTCGCCGAGTACGGCGTCGCCGGCGACGACCTGATCGAGGAGTGGTAGCTCAGCCGCGGCGCCCGGCGCGGACTACTCGAATGGGCCGAGCAGCCAGACGCCGAGTGCCAGCAGGAAGACAGTAACGACAGCCCCGAACCCGCCAGCGAACTGGCGTGTCCGGCGGGACACGGCCAGCAGACCGGCGACGACTGCCAGCACGGGCGTGCCGTAGACCGCGAGGACGAGGAACACAACGCCGCGCGAGCAGAGGGCAATCATCGCGCCGAAAGCGTCGCAGTTGTCCGGGTCCGGGTTCTCGACGAAATCCAGTACCGCGAACAGCCCGTAGATTGACATACCAACCGCGCCGCCGAGCAGCCGAGCGCGCCACCGGCCACCGGTTGCTTCCTCGGCGCCCACGGACAGAACGTAGTGACGGCTCGACCAGGCCACAAGGATCTCGGCGCGTCGGCTATCCGACCGGCAGCCCTAACCACTCACTCGCACTCCGGGTCGCCGCCGCCCTGGCATTCGCAATCCGGGTCGATCGACACCCGCGAGGCTCCTGCACACGCCGAAGCCGTGCAGCAAGCGCACGCCGACTACGCCGCCCTTCATCCCCATCCAGATCCCCCGCCCCGCTCGCATCACGCGGCCCGGCCAACCACTTGCCATCGCCAGACTCGGTAGCGGCACCGCGCGCGATCGTGATCTGGGCGGCCGCCGGGCTTACACGGTCGCCGGGTTGGCCGATCTCGATCGGGCGCGCCGGGTTCGCTGGTTCCATGGCCGCACTGTGCGGGTGAGTGTCACCGCCGCGATTCCTTTTCCGATGCCAGAAGGTCTACCTGTTGTCGGCCAAGGACCTTCCGCGACTGCGGGGGGTGAGGCCTGATTCGCCAAGAACTGCGAGAGAGGATCGCAACCGGTGGAGAGTAAGCCAGATTCCGCCCCTACCCGGCAGCTGAGCCGGGCCTTCGCCAGCACCCGGGTCGTGCTGGCCAAGGTCGGACCCGACCAGTTGGATGCTGCGACGCCGTGCGTGTCGTGGGACGTGCGCGCTCTGATCAACCATTTCGTCGGCTCGGCCCGGTGGGGGGCCTCCGCCGTCATGGGTACGGGTTATGAGATCACCGACGAGGACTATGCGGCTGGCGACTTCCTTGCCAGTTACGACGAGAGCATCAAGGTTGCGCTGGCAGCTTTCGGGTCCGCTGGCGTTCTGGAGAAGACGATCGAGCTGGCGTTCGGTGAGTTCTCCGGTGCGGACCTGATGGGCATCGTTGCCAGGGACCAGTTCACCCATGGATGGGACCTTGCCCGCGCCATCGGGTACCACACCGACCTGGATCCCGAACTCGCAGACGAACTACTCATCCGGGCCCGGGTCGAGATCCTCGACGCCTACCGTGGACCTGAAGGAGAGGCCATCTTCGGGCCTATCGTCGAGGCTCCTGCCAGCGCGTGCCCGGCCGACAGGCTGGCCGCCTTCCTCGGCCGCTCGATATGACCGGAGAGTAGTTTTGACCTTCGGCGGATCTGACCAGGAAACCGTCGTTCCCGACAGTGACGGCGTTCGTCAGGGCCACCGAGCCGTTCCGGCGGGAGCTGCTGGCGCATTGCTACCGCATGCTCGGCTCGGTGGACGATGCCACAGATGTGGTCCAGGAGACATATCTGCGTGCCTGGCGTTCCTACGGCGCGTTCGAGGGCCGGTCGTCGGTGCGTACCTGGCTCTACCAGATCGCCACCAACGCCTGCCTGACCGCGCTGGCGCATCACAGCCGACGTGTGCTGCCTTCCGGCCTCGGCGGTCCGGAACCAGACCCCGAAGCCGCCCCGGTACCGGCCGAACCGAGTGTCAGCTGGCTTCAGCCGGCTCCTGACGTGCTCTTCAGCCCGGACGCGGCCGATCCCGCCTCCGTCGTCCTCGCGCGCGAGGACCTGCGGTTGGCGCTTGTTGCCAGCCTGCAATACCTGTCCGGCGCGCAACGGGCCGTGCTCATCTTGCGGGAGGTGTTGTCTTTCCCGGCCGCCGAGGTCGCCGTCATGCTCGGCACCACCACGACGGCAGTCAAGAGCACGCTGCAACGCGCCCGCACCAGGCTCCGGGAACTGGTCCCTGCGGCTGACGAAATCACCCAGCCCACCGAGCCGGAAGCTCATAAGTTTCTCGACCAGTACATCGCGGCCTTCCAGAACGCTGACGCGCTGGCCCTGGAACGGCTGCTGTGCCGGGATGCCACCCTGGAGGCGACCCCCTTCAAGACCTGGTTCGCCGGCAACAAGACCTGCGTGTCCTATCTCCGTACCTGGGTTCTGGGATCGCCCGGTGATTGGCTCATGCTGCCAACAAGCGCCAACGGGCAGCCCGCCGCGGTGGCCTACACCCGTGATCGACTACGGCACCTACCAGGCGTACGGAATAGTGGTGCTCACCGTCACCAGCGCGGGCATCAGTCAAATCTTCTCATTCCACCAACCCAGCCTGGCCGCCACATTCGGCTTCCCGCCGACAGCCGCCCCTCAGATCGGCGTCCGCTAGTGACGTCGCTTCGGCAAGAAGTATTCCGACACGTACGTGGACAGCGAGGCCTTGCTCGCGCACCGGCGCATCCTCGGTGAGTTGAACTTGGCAGGCTCGTTCCACTCACTGGTCGCGTTCGGCCGCAACGTGCTGGATTGGAACGGCGGCGCGGAATGCCTGGTCCCTGGAACGCTGGACGGCGTGAGTGTGACGTTCGCGTTCTTGGCTTGGTGCCCGGCCAGTGATAACAGCCGGCTTCATGGGCTGGAGATTTGCAGGGGCGCGCGATGGCGACGCGGGTACAGCGGAGCCCGAACGACCATCAATCCCGGCTGGGCTGGGTGCCACTGACCTTTGAGATCCCCAACAAATCCCCTATAAGGGAGCGTAGACATCGAAGAAGATGTTTGCGTCAGCTGTGTGTTGAGCTGCAGAAATGTGGAGCGGGTGACGGGAATCGAACCCGCACTGTCAGCTTGGGAATCGTATTGAATCGGTCGCCGCGTCACACTTCCGAGCAGGTCGTGAGTCGGATAAGGCTCCGCGCAGCATCCGTCTTCGACTGCGTTTTGCCGGCATTGACCGCTGCATCGGGCACGGATCGGGCACGCGCCGAGACCGCGGTCGGGTGTCGCCGCACGGTGTCGGCGGCCTCGGCCGATCACCGCTTTGCAAAGAGCGGGCGAGGTGTCTGGCAGCGACGGCGCAGCGTGGTCTACGAGGGACGATCAACTGCAGGCGTCGGCCTGGCGCGGCGTGTGCAGACCGGCTTGGCTACAGATTTGGCTACAGTCGTGGGCTTACTGTCAGACCCGAAAATGGGCTCCCCAGCCGACGATCAGAATGACAAACTGCAGGTAACAGCTATGGCCTGCCGTGCTCCAACCCCGCGCCACGGCGTTGATCAAGGGCCTCGGGGCGGTTGGTATGCCCATTTTCCCGCATGCGCGGCGGCCCAACGGGACCGGAAACAGCTTGGGAATCAACGAACCGTGGTGTCGTGACCTCGGCGCTGCTGCCCGCCGACGGTCAGATGTGGCCTGTCTGATCCTGTCTGGTCCTCGGTCAATGGCCGGTTAATGGCCCGACCGGAGGCGCTCAGGCAGAGGCCAGATGGTGGTGTATGCGTCCTCGGTTGCGTCGAGGGGACGCTGGACGGACAGGTCGATGTAGACAGGTCCATGCGAGGTTTGACACGCCAATGCCCCCATTGATCCAGATCGTTGGCGGCGTAGCGGGCCAGCAGCTCGGACAGCGTCCGTAGGTCATCGCCCGACAGCAGGCGGCCATCGACGTCAGCATTCATCAGGTCAGTATTTCAGTGGGGGATTTGGTGGTGTGGACGAAGCCGCCGCGGTTTCATGACCGACGCCTGCGAAGCAGTGACCAGCACGTGCGCGGTACCCACATCCACCGTTGCCGCGTACCGCCTCTCCGCGGTCGTCGGCGCGAGGGCCGTCGTCGCGCATCGAGGTTCGACAGCCACCGCGTCCGTCGATGAATCCGTCGTGGCACGGTGGTGCGTGCGCGTGTGACGATGAGCGGGTGGAGCGCGTACCGGTGGCGACGAAGCTGCGGGCGGTGTGTGCGGTGGCGCTGCTCGTCGGGTTCTACCTCGTCGGGCTTGTGATGCTCGCTGGCATGGCCTGGCTGGTGGCACAGTTCTGGGGAGCATTCGGTGGCGGCCTCGCCACGGATGTAGGTGGTGCGGCAATAGCACTCGCCGTCGTTCTCGCGCTGCCGGCGTGGCAGGTCCTGCGCGCGCGCCTTACACCCCCTGATGGCGTGCGACTGGGCGAGACCCAGGCTCCTGAGCTGTGGCGACTCGTGCGTGACGTGGCCGATGCGCTCGGCACGCGGTTGCCGGACGAGATCTGTCTCGTCGCGGTAGTGAACGCTATGGTGTGGGAGGACGCAGGCCGGGTGGGTCTCCGGCGGGGCCGGCGTTACCTCTACCTCGGCGTGCCGCTGCTGAATGTGTTGACAGTGGCGCAGGTCCGGGCGATAGTCGCGCACGAGTTGGGCCACTATCAGCGCGGGCACACCGTGTTCGGCGCTGTGGTCTATCGCGGTGGCCAGAGCATCCTTCGCACCGTCGAGGGTGTCGGTTCCCGGCTTTCGGCGAGGCTGGTGCTCGCCGTATACGCCCACGTGTACTTCGCAGTCGCGTTGGCGCTCATACGCCGTATGGAGACCGAGGCGGATCGCGCTGCCGTGAGGCTCGCCGGCGCGCAATCGACGGCAGAGGCACTTGACGCGCTTCCTCGGCTCGTGGCCGCCTGGGACGCGGCGATGGAGGGCTGCGTTGATTTGACGCGCGACCAGGCAACGACACCGGCCGAGATGCTGGCAGCATTCGATTCGTTCGTCGCTTCGGACGTGTCGCCGGTCCTGCGGTGGACCTGGACCTCCGGCACCGCCACGGACGAGGCGCCGACGTCCAGATGGGACTCGCATCCCCCGCTCGCGGAGCGGCTCAGGTTGATCACTGCGATCGCTAGCCAAGAGCCGCGACCAGCCTGGCCCGACGATCTGCGTCCCGCCACTGCGCTCGTTGCCGACGACGGAGCCGTGCTGGCGATGCTGAACTCAGAGGAGTTTACGGGGAAACTGGCGCTGATCGCTCAGGGCGTAGCCGAGAAGAGTGCCGAAAAGTTGTACGCCGCCGCGGCCGAGGTCGCCGGCATCAGGCGCCGTGGGCTAGGCAGCGTACTCGACATTCTCGAATGTGGGGGTGGCGACGCGCTTGCCCTGGCGGTCACACCGACCGCTAGCTCCCCTGACACTGGCGACAGGCTCGGTCCGCTGACGGAGAGCGTCGTGGCCGCGGTCGGCGCGAGCCTGGTCGACGCGGGGCTCGCGGGGGCCGTGTTTTCGTGGGCCGAGCCGCTGTCGTGGCGATCGGCTGCCGACGGCGAGCCACTGGAGATGTGGCCCTTGGTCGAGGCCGCGTGTGCGGACCCGCAACAGGTGAAACCTCTCCGCGCATGTCTACGCGGGTGGGGGGTCGAGGAGTCGGTGACCGCGAGGTGGGCGATGCCCGGCGTTGCAGCGTTGGACTCGGGACTGCCCGCGGGAGGTGATACGGCCGAGCGGTCCGATTCGGTGCCGTTGCTGTTGCCGGACCATCTTCTGCTGCTCGTCCAGCAGTTCAGTGGCCGGTCGCGCCCGGACGGTGATGTGCTCGACGCCGGGCTAGCTGCCGCGGCGTTGGCCGAACTGCGCCTGTCCCGCCGCATAGAACTCACTCAGGGCAAACGCGCCGTCGTACATGTATGCGACCCCACACCGATCGGCGATCGGTTCCTCGACAGCGTCCTGGCCCGGATCGGCGCAGGCGGTGCAGAGCCGGCGTATCGGTGGCTCCAGATGATCGGATCGGACGTTGGCAAATCGATCGAAGAACGACTGCGCGGCATGGGGCGGCACTGGGCCTACAACGAGCAGGGTCGGTACACGCTCCAGTACCCGCAACGCGACGCAGCCGTCCAGGCGGCCCACGCGCGGCTTGTCGCGGCGCTGCGGGCCGGCGAGGATGAGGGATCGGCCGTCTTGCTTGGCATGCTGCTGTGGGGCATCGAACTCTTGAAGCCGGTCATCGGCCGTTCAATGGTGGTGCCGCGTTTCTGGCTCGGGCGTCTGGCAGCGCGTGACCCCCTCATGGTCGCGATCCGGACGGTGACGGGGCTCTACATGCCGCTGCCGACCGGCGGCACCTCCGGCTACTAAATCCATCCGCGAAACGTCCGCCATCGCGTGTCTGACCGCATCGACAGACTTCTGGATCCGTCGTCTTAGCTGAACGAAACCTCGCACCGAATGCCGTCCAATGACGAGCCGCATCCAGCCACCGTCTGCCGTCGACTTGCCACCGTGGGAGGCGGGTTCTGGCCCCTGGTCAAGGATGCAGCGCCCCACTGGACGAACGATCCTTGACCAGGGGCCAGGTTCCGTCTCGGCTTCGCCCAGGACGACGGTAGGCGGGGATGCCACCGGAGCCCGAGATCCGGGTCCAGGGCAGCGCCCTGGTCGCCGAAGGCCTCCCAGCGACAATCAACCACGCTGCTGGTGCGGGCCGCTCGCCGCGGCCGATGCCGGCCGCAGGTCGCCAGCAGGTCGCGGCGAGCGGCCACGGCAGCGCCGCGCCAGCGGCGCCTTGAATACCTGGAGAGACTGAATCGGCAACCAAACCTGCGTGACGACCTTCGTCGCCGACTGAAATCTGGTGGCCCCCTCCGCGCCAGCCGACGGGCGCTTCGGGAGGACCCGGGTCGCGGAGCGCCAGCGGAGCGACTGGTGTCCGTCCCGGTCGGCGGCGCGTCCGGCCCGTCAGGGCCAGCTTGAAGACGTAAAAGAAAATCCTCACCGACACGGAGTGTGCGGCTCAGGCAGCGACGCCGAATACCTGGTCGACGCGGTCGCGGAGGTTAGCGACGGCTGAGACCTTCTGGTAGGGCCGGAGGGCGTCTTGGACGCGTCGGATGTGGCCGATACAGCGGTCGGAGTCGACGTCTTGGGCGAGGATGTCGACTGCTTGGTCGGCGATGTCGCAGGCATGTTCTGGGTCGCCTTGATGTGCGTAGGTCGTGGCGAGCAACGCACGTCGTAGCGCTCCTTCGCGGCTGTAGGAGTCGGCTTGCACTCGCAAGGCCGTGGTCAGGTGGTTCTGTGCCCGGGGCCAGTCCTCGAGTCGGGTGTAGCAGTATCCGGCTTGGGCGTGGACTTGTGCTTCGTCGAGCCAGTACGACCAGGCGGGATCGCCGTTCTCGGGTGGCGTTGTCTGCATGGCATCGAACGCTGCGTCGATTGCCGCTCGGGTCTCGGGGGTTTCGCCGGTCTGCGCGCGCGCCTCGGCGACGCGAAGTGCGAGGATCGCCGAGACCCGTGGGCTGGCACCTTGATGTCCTTGCCTCCCGGCTTCCGCCAGGCGGGTGGCTTCGCCGTACAGCTGGAGATCTTTGGCCTGGCATGACATGAATCCGAGAATGTTGGCACCCAACGCACGGTCGCCAGCTGTGTGGGCGCTGTGCAACGCGGAGACCCAGAATCGCTGCGCCTGAGCGTGCTGCCCAGCGTCGAAGCTGAGCCACCCGCCGAGCCTCATGAGTTCGGCCGCGGTGCCGTGCAGCCGGGCGCCGACGCCGGACGTGTACTGGTGATCGCGGAGCAGGTCGATGACGAAGCGGATTTGGCCCTTGACGAGGTCGAGCACCGCGCCGCCGCCGAACTGGTCGTCCATCCGGCGCAGGTGGTCGGCCATCTCGTCGAGGCTGTCGACGTGCGAGTCCTGTACACGTCGGCCGATGGCGCTGACGGCGTCGTTGGATGGCTGCGCGATGAGCCATTCCAGCGCGGGCTGTGTTAGCGCCGCGCCGGTGATCTGGAGGAAGATGCGTCGGTCCATGGCGCTGGTCTCCGAGACTTCAACTGCCGCGCGTACGGTTCCGGCTGCGGTCCAGGGGACGTCGAGGCCGGATGCTGCGGACACGAACTGGATGCTGCCGGTAGGTGAAGACCAACCGATGTCTTCAGTGGTGATCGGCACGCCCAACCGCTCGCTCAGGATGGCGGCGGTGAGGTTTGGCCACGGCTCGCGTGGGCTGGCGTTTCGCAGCCATTTGTAGGGCGTCTTGCGGTCGACGCGTGCCGACAGACCATCTGGTCGGCGGTGCGGTTCAGCTTTCCGGCAAGCTGCTCGGGTGAGAGCCGGGCGCGCTGCAGCAGCAGACGGAGCCTGTCTCCCGCGTCGTCGGCCATTGTGGATGCCTCCCCGGGCATCGGCACGCCCGTGTTCGACGGTAGTGCGGTTGGTGAAGCCTGGCGAGCGCTCCAAGCGAAGCGCACCAAACGCACCAAGGGCACCGCCGACACTATCGCCCGGCACCGACGGCAAGGTTCATCCTTGAGCAGTGACCGCTCGCGGATATACAGCGCTAACGCTGTACCGTGCCGGTATCTTTGGTGGCGATGACCAAATCGTCTGACGCTAAGGAGCTGCCCACCGACTGGTGGACTGCGCAGCAGGTGGCGTCGTATCTCGGTATCACGCGCGGTACGTGGACCGCGTACGTGTCGCGTAATCAGGCGCCCCCGGCGGACCGCATGTTCGGTCGATCTCCCGCGTGGCGGCCCGCGACAATCAAGCGATGGGCGGCGGCCCGCCCCCGGCAGACGCGCTGACAGCGCCCAGCACCACGTCGTAGCCAATACAGCACTGATGCTGTAATCTCAGGCTATCGATACAGCACCGGCGCTGTACTCGCTGGAACCCCAGACGAGAAGCGGCCCCGCCGGCTGTCCACGGTGTTACAGCACCGTGACCGACGAGGCCAGTGCACCGGTTCTTGCCCACTTCGCGGAAGGAAAGGTGCGATGCCTATTCAGCGTATCCATCGTGTCTCGGCGTCTCGTGGCCTGCGGTCGGAAGTGGCACGCCTGCGTGGCGAGTTGGCCATGGTCCGCGGCGTGTTGCGGCAGATGACAGACCAGTTCGCGGTGGCGTTCCCACCCGCGCCGCCGGGCGGTCCAATCTCGGCGTGGCGTGGACGGATCGACCTGCGGGAGCGGCGGCTGGCGCAGGGCTGGTCGCAAATGCAGATGATCGCCCGAATCCGTGCCGTCGCAACCGAAGACGGCCTCGTGTTGCCGCCAACGGAGACGTTGAAGGTGATGGTCTCGCGGTGGGAAAACCGTGGCGGCGTCGGCGACTTCTACGCCCGCATCCTGCACCGCGTGTTCCTAGACGCAGCCCCGGTTCCCTCGTCACCCAACATCGAGCAGACCGTCGAGCCTGCCCCAGCCGTGCCGGTCGCCGTGGATACGGACATGCCCGTCACCCGGTGGACGGGTAGGCACGCTAACGCGTTGCGGCAATCGCAGCGGCTGACGCAGGAGGGCTTCGCCCAGGTCCTCGGCGTCGCACTGCGCACGGTGGCGAAGTGGTGCGCTCAACCGAGCGTCGTGCCGCATCCGGAGATGCAACGCGCCCTCGACACGCTTCTGTCGCGGTCAACGCCGGAGCAGCGATTCCGATTTGCGCAGCTGTCCCGCGAGAGCGCCCAGCGGTTGGTGGCGGTGGCGTGATGATGGTGGTCGCAACCTCAGCCCGGGCCGCTGTGCCGAGTGCGTTCATCACGGTTCCGGTTGCTCCGCCTCGGTTGAACTTCGCCGGGTTCTGCGGCTACTGAGGCACCTGCGGCTGCGTCGATCCGGGGTGTGTTGCCCGATACCGGTCGTCGCGGTGGGCGGTCTGCCCCTCGTGCCGTGGAGTCGGTGAGAGTTGCGGCGTCGGCTGCGATCTGTGCCTGTACGGCGTGATCGAGGTCCAGTCAAACCATCCTGGGACGGTGCAGCCTCGATGATCACTTACACAGCGTCGACGTACCGCCAGCGCCGCCTGGCTCGCGGTTGGGAGCCGGTGCAGCTGGTCGGCCGGCTGCGCATCGTCGCCGACCGCGACGGCTCCACGCTGCCCAAGACGTATCTGTTGCTGCGGTTGGTGTTTGAGTGGGAGAACCAGCGCACCCCACTACCCGCCGCGTACGCGGCCTGGCTCGCGTCGATTTTCGACACTGATCCACATGCGCGGCGGGCCGCATGACACCGCCGCTGCTGCGGTCTCAGGGGCCGTCCTCGCCCGAGTCACCGACTCTCGTGGGGGCGGCCCCTTCGTCTATCCACTGTCAACAAATCCTTGACACCCCGGGCCACCACCTCCGTCCTCCGGGTGTGGCCGGATCGGCAGCAGCGCACGCGTTCTACCGGGCCGCCACACAACCGGACTACCGTCATGGCTCGAGCACATCCGCCCGGCCGCCGGCTGCACCCGACCGATCCTGCTCGCCGGCCGCATCGCCTACGTCGACCCCGGCACCGGGCAGATCCTCGACCAACGCGCCACGGCCGACATGCCCGACGGCGTCATCTACAAACCCTGCGGCAACCGCCGGGCCACCGTGTGCCCGTCGTGCGCGGAAACCTACCGCCGCGACGCCTACCAACTCGTCCGCACCGGCCTCGATCGGCGGCCGCACCATCCCCGCGCACCGTCACCGCCAGCCCAGCAGTATTCGTCACCCTCACCGCGCCCGGCTTCGGCCCCGTCCACACCCGCCGCACCAGCGACCTCCCGGCCGCGTGATTGCCTGCCGGCCCCGCCGCACCAGCCGCAGACGTGCCCGCACGGCGTCGAGCTGACCTGCCACCGCCGGCACCGCGACACCGAAGCCTGCCTCGGCCAGCCGCTGTGCCTGGACTGCTACGACCACCCCGGCCAAGTCGTCTGGAACCAGTACGCAGGCGAACTCTGGCGGCGCACCACCATCGCCATCACCCGCCACATCGCCCCAGACCGCCCGCGCGCGCGGCATCGACCCAAAGACTGTACGGATCTCCTTCGGCAAGGTCGCCGAGATGCAACGCCGCGGCGTCGTGCACTTCCACGCCATCATCCGCCTCGACGGCCGCAACCCAGCCGACCCGGACCAGATTGTGCCGGCCACCGACCGCGCTCGACATCGACGACCTGGCCGACGCCATCGACCCGCGCCGCCACCGATCACCCGGTTCACCACCGACCCTCACCTGACCAACCCGGCCGGCTGGCCCATCGGCTGGGGCGAGCCAGGTCGACGTCCGACCGATCACCATCCGGCGTGGACGGCGACATCAGTGACGGCAAAGTCGCCGGTTACCTCGCCAAGTACGCCACCAAGGCCACCGAAACCACCGGCCACACCTCCGCCCGCATCACCACCGAAAGCGTCGACTATCTACGCCAACGCCGCCGGCAGCCACCCCGAACGGCTCATCGACGCCTGCTGGACCCTCGGCAACGACCCGGCATGGCAAGGGCTCCGCAGGTGGGCACACATGCTCGGCTTCGGCGGTCACTTCCTCACCAAATCCCGCCGCTACTCCATCACCTTCCGGCTGCTACGCGACGAGCGCGCCATCTGGCAGCGCACACACACCCATGCCGACGCTGCTGAACCCGGCATCACGATCCTTGTTGGCTACCTCAGCTATGTCAGCGCCGGCTGGCACACCACCGGAGATGCCCTGCTCGCCGACACCGCCGCCACCACCGCACGAGAAAGGAGACAAGCCGCCCGCGATGAACTCACCAAAGACCATGACGCGTACGCGTCAAACCACCACACCAGGAAGGCAGCATGACCAGCCCCAACACCACAGCCGATGCCTTGCTCGACATCGACCAGGCCGCCCATCGCCTCGGCACACAACCCCGATTCATGCGCCGGCTCGTCGCCGAACGCCGCATCCGCTTCTACAAGATCGGCAAACACGTCCGATTCCACCCGGACGACCTCACCGACTACATCAACCAAGGCCGCGTCGACGCCATTCGGCCTGATCAGAGAGGAGCCCGTGCCTATGCCTAAGCGACGCTTCGGCCGCGTCCGGAAACTCCCCTCCGGCCGCTACCAGGCCCGCTACCACGACCCCACCGGACTCGACCGGCCGGCGCCCCACACCTTCGCCACCAAAACCGACGCCAATCAATGGCTGATCAACACCGAAGCTGCGCTAATCAGCGGCACCTGGCGCGACCCTGACCTCGGTCGCATTGCGCTAGGCCAGTACCTCATCACCTGGATCGAACACCGGACGGGCCTTCGCCCACGAACCGTCAGATCTCTACAGGTGGCTGAACGGCAAGTACATCGAACCCTCGCTCCACGGCTCGCCTACTGAGCGAGATCACGCCCGGGGCGGTTCGCGCCTGGCGCGCTGAACTCCTCGCCGCGGGAAATTCCCCGACCATGATCGCGAAGGCATACCGGCTACTCCGGGCCGTGCTGAACACGGCCGTCGACGACGATTTGATCCGCCGTAATCCCTGTCGCATCAAGGGTGCCGGCATCGAACATGCACCCGAGCGCCCGACCGCCACCGTGGCCCAGGTCTTCGACCTCGCCGGCCAGGTCCCCGCGCGCTTTCGCGCCCTCATCCTTCTCGCGGCCTTCACCAGCCTGCGCTACGGCGAGCTCGCCGCACTGCGCCGCCGCGACTTCGACTCTCGCCGAGGCACGCTCACCGTCCGTGCGACGTTGGTTGAGCGCCAGGACGGCGAACTCATCTTCGGCCAGCCCAAGACCAAGGCAGGGCTGCGAACCGTGACTGTCCCTACCGCTATCCGCCGCGACCTACGCGGCCACCTCCAAGACTTCGTCGGCGACCAGCCCGACACGCTGATCTTCACCGGCGCCAACGGCGGCATACTCCGCCGTTCGAACTTCCAGCGCGCCGCCAAATGGACTGGGTTTCCCCTCGTACCGTGGAGACATCGCCTTAAGAGGAGTTGGCGATGGCAGAGACACGCAGGAACTACGACCCGGATTTCCGGGAGGGCGCGGTGCGGCTGGTCCGGGAGACCGGCAAACCGACCGCGCAGGTCGCCCGGGAGCTGGGCATTCACGATGGCACGTTGGGCAATTGGGTTAACGCTGATCGGCGTCGACGCGGCCCCGGTGATGGTGTGTTAGGCGAGTCGGAGCGGGCTGAGTTGGTGCGGCTGCGCCGGGAGAACGCCGAGCTGGCGATGCGGTGCGACGTGCTCAAGCGCAGCGTGGCCCTCTGGGTCCAGGAAGCGACAGGGGGCCGGTAGCCGTGGCCGCGTTCATCGCTTCCCAGAGGGAAAACCACGGCATTCCGTACGCGACCAGTTGCCGCGCGCTGGGTGTGTCGCAGTCCTGGTTTTACAAGTGGGAACCGGGCACGCTACCGGCCCGGGCGCAGCGCCGTGCCCGGCTGGCCGCCGAGGTGGTGCGGCTGTTCGCCGCCCACCGGGGCGACTATGGGGCGCCGCGGATCACCGCCGATCTGCGCGAGGCGGGTTGGCGGGTCAGCGAGAACACGGTCGCGAAGCTGCTGCGTGAGCATGGCTTGGCGGCCCGGCCCGGCCGAGGCGGCCGCAAGAAGAACACCACCCGGCAAGGCAGGGGCCGGTGGCGGGCGCCGGATCTGGTCGGCCGCGACTTTCACGCGGCAAAGGTCAACCGCAAGTGGTTCGGTGACGGCACCGAAATCGTCACCGGCCACGGCAAGCTGCACCTGGCCTCGGTCCTGGACATCGCCTCCCGGCGCATTGTCGGCTTCGCCCTGTCCGAGCATCACGACGCCGATAACGCGTACGGCGCCCTGGCAATGGCGGTGGCGGTGCGTGGCGGGGCCGTACCCGGCGTGATCATGCACACGGATCAAGGAAGCGAATACGCCGCCGGTCTGTTCCGGGCCGCCTGTCAACGTCTGGGCATCCACCAATCGATGGGACGCGTCGGTTCAGCCCTCGACAACGCCGCCATCGAATCCTGGCACTCCACATTGGAATTCGAACTGCGGCGCCGGCGCCGCTTCGCCAGCAAGACCGAAGCCCGCGCCGCGGTCGCGGCCTGGATCGAGAACTACAACCTCAACCGGCGGCATTCGGCGTGCCAGATGCTCGCGCCAGTCGCCTACGAGCAGCTGCTGACCACCCAGCAGCAAGAACAAGAAGAGCAGGAAGACGCGGGCGTGACCATGGTCCTGGTTCTGCGCGCTCCAGTATCGGCCGGTGCTCGGCACCGTCAAGGTCGTTCCAGCCCGGGCCGCCTTACGGCGACCCGGGCGGGGCTCCACCTGGACAGCGCCTGCGCTCCGACAGTCCCCGGCGCCAGCGAGAACCAAGGCACATCCAAGATCCGTCCTATCGAAGTCTCCACGCCTTCAGGGGATACCCAGGACCGACTCGGTCGCGACGGTGGGGCTCCCCGGCTTCCACTTCCACGACCTGCGGCACACCGGAAACACGCTTGCCTCCCGCACCGGAGCAAGCCTCGCGGACCTCATGGCCCGCATGGGTCACAGCTCCACCCGGGCCGCGTTGATCTACCAACATGCCGCCCAGGAGCAAGATCGAGAGATCGCGGAAGCCCTCAGTTCGCGCATCGCCCGCGAGCGCGATCGGGCACGTAACGGGCACGCGCGGCGATCGCATAGGAATTGATCGATGAAAGCCCAGGCCGGAGAAGTTGCTGGCCTGGGCTTTTGTCGGTGGAGCGGGTGACGGGAATCGAACCCGCACTGTCAGCTTGGGAAGCTGATGTTCTGCCATTGAACTACACCCGCGAGCGCCATCACTGTACCTAATGTCGTCGCTGCCTGCACGGGCCGTAGGCGCGGGTCACGGCGCGGGTTGGCGGCCTGCCCAAGATCGGGTGCCACCACTAGGCTCGGGTGCCATGACCGACGAGAAGACCCCTGGTCCAGGTACCGGCAAGCCATCGGATGATCGTGACAAGGCGACCCCGGATGCTACCCCGGAGCCCCAAGACGATCTTGTCACCACCCACCACTCGATCACTATCGATGGCGAGTCGCTTGCCTACACGGTGACGGCGGGGCGCGTCGTCCTGCGTACCGAGGAATCCAAGGACGACAAATTCGACGGCGCGCAACCGAAGGCCGAGGTCTTCGTCGTCGCCTATACCCTTGACGGCGCGAACGCGGAGTCGCGCCCGGTGACGTTCGCGTTCAACGGCGGCCCGGGCTCGTCGAGCGTCTGGCTGCATCTTGGGCTGCTGGGTCCGCGGCGGGTCAACATGGGCGACGCTGGCGCGTTGCTGCCGCCGCCGTACGGCCTGGTGGACAACGAGCAGACCCTGCTCAAGCACTCCGACCTGGTCTTCATCGATCCGGTCTCGACCGGATACTCGCGCGCCGTCAAAGGCGGCCAGGCCAAAGACTTCCACGGGTACGGAGGGGACGTCGCCTCCGTCGGCGAGATGATCCGGCTGTGGACGTCGCGCAACGGACGGTGGCTGTCCCCGAAATACTTGTGCGGCGAGTCGTACGGGACGACGCGCGCGGCCGCGTTGTCGCGCTACCTGCAGGAGCACAGCGCCATGTACCTCAATGGCCTGATGCTGATCTCGACCGTCCTGGACTGGGGCAGCTCGCACTTTTCGGGCAACAACGACGACGCGTACGCGCATGTACCTACCGACGTACGCCGCGATCGCCCACTACCACGGCAAGCACGGCGACCGGCCGTTGCGGGAGGTGCTGGACGAAGCCGAAGCGTTCGCCGCACGGGACTACCCGTGGGCGTTGCAGCGGGGCGTACGGCTGACCGACTCGGAGCGCGCCCAGGCGATCGCGAAGCTCGCGTCGCTGACCGGTCTGACCGAGGACTACGTCGACCGGGTCAATCTGCGGCCGGAGCACGTCCGGTTCTTCACCGAGGTGCTGCGGGACCGGCGGCGTACGGTCGGTCGACTCGACGGCCGGTTCCTGGGCTGGATGGCCGACTACGGGCGGGAGCGTTCGAGAACGACCCGTCTATGGACGCGATCATGGGGCCGTACAGTGCGGCGTTCAACCACTACGTACGGGCCGAGCTCGAATACGCCAGCGACCTCACGTACGAGGTGCTGACCGACCGGGTGCGGCCGTGGTCGTTCAAGGAGTTCGAGGGCGAGCACGATCTTCGTGGCCGACAAGCTCGCCGCGGCGATGCGGACGAACCCGGCCATGCGCGTACACGTGGCCTGCGGCTTCCACGACGGGGCGACGCCGTACTACGCGGCCGAGCACACGTTCGCGCACCTGGAGATCCCGGCCGAGCTGCACGACAACATCGAGTTCGCCTACCACGAGGCCGGCCACATGATGTACGTGCACGAGCCGAGCCGACTCGCACAGTCGCAACAACTCGCGTCGTTCGTCTCGGCCGACTGAACGGCCAACGGGGGATGAGCGCGCGGCAGAGGACCGGTGCATCCACTGGCAAACCGGTCGAACCGCGAGGTCGACGATCTGTCGCGCGCCCGAACCAACCGCACGGCCTATGAGTCCGCAGGTGCACAATCCGGCATGCTGGACGTCAGATGGCCATGAAGCTGCGCGTATCGGGTCGACGCCCGATGAGCCCCGAATCCCGCGCCGGCATCGGCGCGGCCATCGTGCTGCTCGTGGTGATCGCCGCTGTCGACGTGGCCGACGGCTCGAACGCGCACTACATCGGCCTCTACGCGGCGGCGCCGTTCCTCGCCGCCGCTTTCGCATCGTGGCCGGCGATCGTCGCGGTCGGCGGGCTGGCCACGGTGGTCGGTGCGATCTTCGGCATGTACGGCACCGAGCCCGACCGGCCCGACCGTGGTGAACGTCGCCGGGATCGTGCTGGCCACCGGTATCGCGGCCGTGCTCGGTACGGTGCGAGCGCGTCAAGCCGAGCGGGTCGTCGAGCTTTCCCGGCTGGCGACCGTCGCCCAGGCGGCCGTCCTGACCCCGCTCGGTCCGCAGGTCGGGCCGCTTGCCGTGGCCGGCCGCTACATCTCGGCGAGCGCCGCGGCCGACATCGGCGGCGACCTCTACGAGGCGCTGGACACGCCGTACGGCGTACGGATGATCATCGGCGACGTACGGGGCAAGGGCCTCGACGCCGTACGTGTGGCCAGCATCGTGCTCGGCTCGTACCGGCATGTGGCCTACGAGCGGCCGGACCTCGCCACGATCGTGTCCGATCTCGATCGGGCCGTGGCACGGTCCGTCGGCGACGAGGACTTCGTCACCGCCGCGCTCGCCGAGGAGCGCGGCGGCACCCTGACCATCGTCAACTGCGGGCACCCGGCGCCGCTGCTGCTGCGCCGCGGTGAGGTGATCCCGCTGGAGCCGCCCGACGAACGCGCCGCCGCTCGGCTTCATGCCGGTGGTCAAGGCCCGGGTCGATCGGCTCGAGCCGGGCGACCGGATGCTCCTGTACACCGACGGTCTGGCCGAGGCCCGTCGGGACGGCGACTTCTTCCCGATCGGCGATCGGGCCTGGGGGCTCCTCGGCCACGGCACCGTCGCCGACGGCCTGGCCTCGCTGGAGAGCGCGCTGATGCAGTGGGTCGAGGGCCGGCTGGACGACGACATCGCGCTGGTGCTGATGGAGTATGCCGGCGCGCCGCCGGTCAAGTCCGTCCCGAGTTGGGAAGTCGGACCGAAGTCCGGCAATGACCGACGCACACGGCGTCTGCACGGCAGAAGCCCGCACGAACCGTGCGGGCTTCTGTGGTCATTGCCTCCTGCCGACCGCGATCAGCCCTGCGTGCCGCCCACGACCGTGACCGCCGACGTGGTCATTGGCCCAGAACGGGCCGACGTGTCGGTGGCGCGGTGCCGGCCGGTGTACCCGCGCGGATGCTTCGGCGTGAACACCGCCCCGAACATCCTGGAAATCACTGCGATCCTCCCCGGATTACGCGCCGGAACGGTCATATACCCCGCTCCGCGAATGCCCGTCTCAACGACGATCGAGCGACTTGGTTACGCGGATCGGACGGATATTTCGGTCGCCTTCGCGAACCGTGTCCGGGCTGTGAGCGTCACCACAGCGGGCAGGTTGCCCGTGCATCGGAAAATTCTTGCCCAAGTTACCGGTCAGTAATACAGTCGGTAACCTACCTGCCAGTAACCTGGCGGCAGATCGTTTCGCGACCGTCCGGGGGCGCCTGAAAGATGAGCCACTACAAGAGCAACCTGCGCGACCTCGAGTTCAATCTGTTCGAGGTGTTCGGCGTCGACAGACTGCTCGGCAGTCGACGCGTACCCCGATATCGATGTGGACACGGCCCGCAGCATGCTCGCCGAGATGGCCCGGATGGCGCGCGAGGACCTGGCCGCGAGCTACGCTCTCCACCGACCGCGCAGCCGCCGGTCTTCGACCCGGCGACGCACTCCGTGGCGATGCCGGAGCGCGTTCAAGAAGTCGTACGAGGCGTTCATGGACGCCGAGTTCTGGCGGATGGATCTGCCCAGCGGCCTTGCCGGCACGCCGGCGCCGCGGGCGTTGTGGTGGTCGCTCGCCGAGATGGTGCTCGGTTCGAACGCGCCGATCTGGATGTACGCCTCGGGCCCGTCGTTCGCGACCACGCTGTACCGCGAGGGCACGGAGGAGCAGAAGCGCTGGGCGAAGCTCTTCGCCGAGAAGCGGTGGGGCTCGACGATGGTGCTCACCGAGCCGGATGCCGGCTCGGACGTGGGTGCCGGTCGGACTCAGCGCGATCCCGCAGCCGGACGGTTCCTGGCACATCGAGGGCGTCAAGCGGTTCATCACGAGCGCCGAGCACGACCTGTCCGACAACATCATCCACTACGTGCTGGCGCGGCCAGTTGCCGCCGGAGGCGGCGTAGGCAGCACGGCTACGCCGGTCGTCAGCGTCCGGGTACGAAGGGCCTGTCGCTGTTCGTCGTGCCGAAGTTCCACTTCGACGCCGAGACCGGCGAGCTGGGCGAGCGCAACGGCGTCTTCGCACGAACGTCGAGCACAAGATGGGCCTCAAGGCGTCGACCACCTGCGAGATGACGTTCGGCGAGCACGGCATGCCGGCCCAGGGCTGGCTGCTCGGCGAGGTACACGACGGCATCCGGCAGATGTTCCTCATCATCGAGTACGCCCGGATGATGGTCGGCACGAAGGCGATCGCGACGCTGTCGACCGGATACCTGAACGCGCTGGAATACGCGAAGAGCCGTCTCCAGGGCGCCGACCTCCGCCGCCAAGGCGACAAGACCGCGCCGCGGGTGACGATCACGCACCACCCGGACGTACGCCGATCGCTGATGCTGCAGAAGGCGTACGCCGAAGGCCTGCGCGCGCTGGTCTGCTACACCGCGACGTGGCAGGACGCCGTCTCGAGGTGGCCGAACGTGGCCGGCGACGCCGACGCGGCCGACGACCGCGAGCCGGGTCAACGACCTCCTGCTGCCGCTCGTCAAGGGCTGCGGCTCGGAGCGCGCGTACGAGTTGCTCGGCCACGAGTCGCTGCAGACCTTCGGCGGATCCGGGTTCCTGCAGGACTATCCGCTGGAGCAGTACGTACGCGACGCGAAGATCGACACTCTTTATGAGGGAACGACGGCGATCCAGAGCCTTGACCTGGTCTTCCGGAAGATCGTGCAGGATCGGGTGCCGCGCCTTGGGCACCGTCGCCGCCGAGATCCAGGCGTTCGTCGAGTCGGCGACGCCTCCACCGAGCCGGCCGACTTCGGCTTCGACCGCGCCGCCGTGGCCGTCTCAAAGACGAGCGGCTCGCACTCGGGCCGGGCGCTCGGTCCGAGGCGTCGCTCGATGGTCGGCACCTTGACCGGCTGGATCATGGCGTCGCAGGACCGAACCGCGGACGAGCTGTACAAGGTCGGCCTTGACGTCGCGTCGTGTGCTGCTGGCCCTCGGCGACCTGCTCGTCGGCTGGCTGCTGCAGCGGCAGGCCTCGGTTGCGCTGGCGGCGCTGGCCGGCGAGGTGTCCGGACGCCGATCGCGCGTTCTACCAAGGCAAGGTGGCGGCGGCCCGGTTCTTCGCGCACGAGGTGCTGCCGCGGCTCGGCGCGGACCGGCGCATCGTCGAGTCGACGACCCTCGACCTGATCGATGTCGACGAGGACGCCTTCTGATCGGTTTTCGCTCAGGGCACGCGAGCGTTGGCGCGACCGGAATTCCGGTCGCGACTGGTTCAGCTACACGGCACCGGGGTCAGCAGGTCAGCGGTCGGTTGATTCGCGGGGAACTTCAACGTCACCGACGAGGTGTTGTCGGTGCCGAGTGAGTCGGTCCCGGTTGGCGAAATCGTCATGGTGAACTTCACGTTGTGGCCGGGCCACGCGCTCGCGCTGAACACCTGACCACCCGTACGGACGGTGAAGGTCTTCGGTAGCGTCGCCGCCGTCCCGGTCGTGTTGTAGTTGTTGGCGTCGTTGCTCATCTGCCACGGCACCGGATCGGCGGCGTCCGGGCCGGTGTGGTCGAGCGTGAACTCGACGTTCACGAACAGATCGCCGACCTGGTCGGTGTCCCAGGCGCAGCTTCCGGTCGCGGTCACGTGATAGTCGTTGGGCGGATACGTCAACACGCTCTGGCTCGGCGATGGCATCGCGGACGGGCTGCCTGTCGTGCCGGATCCGCCGTGACCGCCGCTGCCCTGGGTCGACCCCTGGTTGGTGTCGAGGCTCGGCGCCTCGCTGAGCCCGGTCGGCGCCGCTCCGACGCCGGCATCGCCCGAGGCGCCGACGCCGTCGCTCAGGCTCCCAGTGCCAACGACGGCGGTGTGCGCGCACGCGGCGAGCGCGATGGCCGCGATAGCGCACGTCGCCGCTGTCCCAAAGCCTCGTCGGAAAATCATGCGCGGACCGTATCGGTCGACATCGTTGTCGTCGACGGACTGACGCATGCCCGACAGTGTCGATTAGTAGCGGAAGGAATATGTGGCCGGCCCCGGTGTGGTCGGTCTAGCCGCGGGCGACGTACGTTTCGGCCAGCGTTGCAGCGCGCAGGTCCTCCCACGTTCCCTCGACCGCGTGCACGGCGACGCCGGCGGTCTGCAGGGCGGCCTTCGCGCGCTTGGTGCGGTCGTCCAACCGCACCGACAGCGCCGACACGGTCGGGTTATGGCCGATGACCAGAGCAATGTCGACGTCGGACGGTAGGCCGCGAATAACGTCGAGGGCCGCGTTCACGCCGCCGTAGATCAGGTCGTTCTCGTACCGTACGGTCGGCGCGACCGAGGCGCCGGAGTCGGCCAGCCCGATCGCGACGCCGTGCCAGGTTCCCCGCGTACGGACGGCGGGCGAGCACAGCACGACGTTCGGGACGAGGTCGCGCGACGCCAACCATCGGCCGGCCGCCTCGGCGTCGTCGCGGCCACGCGGCAGCAACGCACGTTCGATGTCGGGAAGCGTCTCCGATTGCTCGGCCTTCGCATGGCGCATGATCACCAGAGTGCGTGGTGTCGTGGCTCGCGATGTCATGGCCTCAGCCTAGATGCCGCCCGGCGCCGTGGATGGCGTCCCGCGCGGCTGGTCCCCCCGTTGCTACCGAAACAGTGCGAAGTAGATCGCGACGTGATGGCAGAGCGCAGCCAGCAACGTGCACGCGTGGAAGAACTCGTGGTGCCCGAACGTCTTGGGCCACGGATTCGGTCGCCGCAGCGCGTAGAACACCGCGCCGACCGTGTAGAGAACACCGCCGACCAGCATGAGAACCAGCGCGGTCGGGCCGCCGTGGCGAGCGATGTCCGGTAGGACGAAGATCGCGACCCAGCCGAGTGCGATGTAGATCGGGGCGGACAGCCACCGGTGTCCGTGCGGCCAGACGAACTTCGCGGCGACACCGATGACCGCACCGCCCCAGACGACCGACAGGATCACGATCGCTGTTGTGTGTGGCAGGAGCAGCACGGAGAACGGCGTATACGTGCCGGCGATGAAAATGAAGATCATCGAATGGTCGAGCCGCCGCATGATCTGGTAGGCACGCGGCGTCCAGGTTCGACGATGGTAGAGGGCGCTCGTGCCGAACAGCAGGCATACGGTCAGGCTGTAGATCGCGCACGCGGTTGCCGGCCGTACGCCTCCGCCGACCGTCGCGGCCAGGGACACCAGCACGACGCCGGCGACGATGGCGACGAAGAACGCGTACACGTGCAGCCAGCCCCGCATCCGCGGCTTGTTGATCTCGACGGCCCGGTCACGCCGAGGTCGCGGAGCTGACCGCGTGGCGGCATTGGTGGGCGGGGGCACGTCAACAGGTTACGTTACCGTAAGTTACTAACGAGTAGTGAGTGCGCCCACCGGGTGTTCTGCCACACTCCGATGCATGGAGATCCGTCCGGTCGGTGCGTCGGCACTCCTCATCGACCTCGGCGAAAACGCCGACGGGAGCGGTGACGCGGTCGATCCGGCGTTGGTCGAGGCGTGGCGGGTGACACTCTGGCGACGTCGCGCGGCCGGCGACTTCGGTGCCGTCGACATCGTTCCCGGCGCCCGGACCGTTCTGATCGATGGCCTCGACGACCCCGCCGGGCTCGCGGCGAGGCTGCCCGGCTGGGCGCCGTCCGGGGGCGAGGCGTCCGCGCCGGGTCCGGTCGTCGAGATCCCCACCTGGTACGACGGACCGGACGTTCCCGCCGTCGCACGACACTGGGGCGTCTCCGAAGAGTCAGTCGTCGCACGCCACCGGGCGACCGAATTCCGCGTCGCGTTCGGCGGTTTTGCGCCCGGCTTTGCCTACCTGACCGGCCTTCCACCAGCGCTTGCCGTGCCACGGCTCGACACGCCCCGGACGAAGGTGCCGGCCGGCAGCGTCGGGCTGGCCGACATCTACTGCGGGATCTACCCGACCGCATCGCCCGGCGGGTGGCTGCTGATCGGCCGTACCGACGCGGTGCTCTTCGATCCGGAGCGCGACCCGCCGGCGTTGCTGGGTCCCGGCGTGCGCGTACGTTTCGTTCCGGCCGTGACGTGACCAGAGCGCTCGACATCCGGTTCGCCGGGCCGCACACAACGATCCAGGACCTGGGCCGGCCTGGGCTGGCGCACCTCGGAGTGCCCCGGTCGGGTGCGCTGGACGCGCCGGCCCTGGCGCTCGCCAATCGCCTCGTCGGAAATCCGGTGGATGCGGCCGGGTTGGAGATCACGATGTCCCGCTGCTCGTTGCGGCCCTCGACGTCGGTGACCGTCGCGGTTACCGGGGCACCGGCGCCCATCAGGATCGCCGGCCGTTACCACGCACACGGAGGCCCAGTCGCGGTGCGCGCCGGTGCGATGGTGGAAATCGGACCGCCGACGGCTGGCGTCCGGACGTACGTCGCGGTGGCCGGCGGCATCGACGTGCCTCCCGTTCTGGGCAGCCGCTCCACCGACACGCTGTCGGGCCTGGGGCCTCCGCGAGTACGTGACGGCGATGTGTTGCCGGTCGGCCCGCCATCGGGTGGACGGGTAGGGACGATCGACTTCGTGCCGCCGCCCCTGCTCGGGCCGCTGCGCTTGCGCATCCGGTACGGTCCCCGGGACGACTGGTTCACGCACGCGGCGCGCGAAGCGTTGGAAACCCCGTACACGGTGAGTGCGCACAGCAACCGGGTCGGCGCGCGACTGGCCGGTCCGACGCTGGCGCGAGTCAATGCCGGGCGGCAGTTGCCCAGCGAGGGGATCGTTGCCGGTGCCGTGCAAGTCACCGCCGACGGGCAACCGCTGGTGTTCCTGGCCGACCACCCGACGACCGGCGGATACCCGGTGATCGCGGTCGTCGACCCTGCGGACCTGCCGCGTCTTGCTCAGGCGCGTCCCGGCGATACCGTGACGATGCGAACTATCCGGGAGGGTCATGGACCTCAACGCTGATCTCGGTGAAGGCTTCGGCGTGTGGCGGCTGGGCGACGACGAAGCGTTGCTGGACGTCATCACGTCAGCCAACGTGGCTTGCGGCTTCCATGCCGGCGACCCGGGAACCATGCGCCACGTGTGCGTCGCCGCGGCGATGCGCGATGTCGCGGTCGGCGCCCAGGTCAGCTACCGCGACTTGGCCGGGTTCGGTCGGCGGCGCATCGACTACGACCCCGGCGAGCTACGCGACGACGTGCTGTATCAGATCGCCGCGCTGGACGGCATCGCGCGAGTCGCCGGCACACGGGTCAGCTACGTCAAGCCGCACGGCGCGCTCTACAGCACGGCGGCCGACGATGAGGCGCAGGCGAACGCGGTCGTGGACGCTGTCGCGGAGTACGACACCGGGCTGGCCGTGCTCGGCCTACCGGCGTCGGCCTTGCTGCGCGCGGCCGACGCCGCCGGCCTCCGCTGCGTCACCGAAGGCTTCGCCGACCGCGGCTACCTCGGCTCCGGTCGGCTGGTGCCCCGATCGCAGCCGGGTGCACTCGTGGTCGATCCGATCGTGGTCGCCATCCGGGCGCTCGCGATGGCCGAGGGTGAAATCGTGGCCGTGGACGGAACCGTTGTGCGGCAACGGGTCGAGTCGATCTGTGTACACGGCGACACACCTGGCGCGGTTGGGCTGGCGACCTCGGTGCGGCAGGCGTTGGTCGACGCCGGCGTCGCCGTGTCGCGTTTTGGGCCCAGAGGCTAGGCGGGGTCGGTTCAGCCCTGGTCGAGGCCGCGCAGGATGAGCGGCAGACGCGTGGCGCCGTCCGGCCCGACCTGGATCGGGACGCCCCAGTCCTGCCGGGACAGGTGGCACGCCGGGAAGTCGCCCTCCGCATCGCACGTCGCCGCTTGGGCCACGACCTGCAGGACGCCCTCGGTCACGCCGTCGGCGATCACGAGTCGCCGCGACAGTTCGGTGGTCGCGCCCGCACCGTCGGCCAGTAACTCCGGCGGCGACGCGCTGACCTGCAATCGAGTCGACGGTCCGAACGACTCGTCCAGCTTTTCGCCGGGAGGCGGCGTGAAGATGATGTCGAGCGTCACCTCGCCGGGCGCGAGCCAGGTCGGCGGCCGTTCCGTACGCATCCGGACCCCGTCTGCGGTGATGCCGGCCGATTCCAGGGCACCGGGGGCCAGCCGCGTCAGCCGATGCGCGGCCGACTCGACGACCACAATCCCGCCGCCCGGCGTACGGACGATGTCGCTCGGCTCGGCGAACCCGGTCGCGACCGTCTCGACCGTACGGTTTCCGTTACCGTCGCTCGGCGTGATCAGCCGTACGGCGCCGTTGTACGTGTCCGCCACGAGCACCGATCCGTCCGGCAGCCCGCAGACGCCGAGCGGATGTTGGAACAGCGCGGTCGCGGCCGGGCCGTCCATCAGACCGAAGTCGAAGAGTCCCTGACCGGCGGCGGTGTGCATCTCGCCGTCGAGGACCCAGCGAATCGCCGATGATTCACTGTCCGCGATCCACAGCCGACCGCCCGCGGCCGACAGGCCCGACGGCTGGGCCATCCACACTTCGGCCAGCGGCCCGTCGCGGAGCGCCTCGACGGTCGTGCCGGCGTAGACGCCGGCGGTGCGCTTGATCGGATCGAACCACCAGAGTTCGTGGATGCCGGCCATGGCGACGATGACCTTGTCGTCGAACCACGCGACGTCCCAGGGCGAGGACAGGTCGACCGAGACGGCATCGTGGGGTCCCGGACCGGGATCGGATCGCCACGGGTTGCCGGTGCCGGCGACCGTACGGACCGTGCCGTCGCCCCGGCTCAGGCCGCGGAGCAGGTGATTCACAGTGTCCGCTATGACGATGTCGTAGCCGGCGATCTCCGCCACGTGTTCGGGCAACTCGCACAGGCCCTGCGGCTCGCTGAACTGCGCCTGGTCGGGCCGGCCGTCGGCGCGACCGCGTTCCCCGGTGCCGATCCGCCGCCGTACGGTCTCCGCGTCCGCCTCGAGTTCGACGATGGTGTGCTCGGCCGAGGACGAGACGAGGAACGTGCCATCCGCGGTGACCATCGCCTTGCCCGGAAAGCGCAGGTCGCCGTGGTGTACGGCCGGCGGCACGTACGGCCCGTGGCCACGGTGGAGGGTGCCGTCCGCATCGTGCTTGGCGACGAGCTGGTTGATCAGCCGTTCCAGCCCCTCGGCGTGTCCCTCGCCCGCCATGCTCGCGACGAGGTAACCGGTCGGGTCGACGACGGCGAGCGTCGGCCATGCCTTGGCCGCGTACTGCTCCCAGGTGGTCAACTCCGGATCATCGAGGACGGGATGAGTCACGTTGTAACGCTCGACGGCGGCGGCCAGCGCGACCGGATCCTTCTCGTGGTCGAACTTCGGTGAGTGCACGCCGATCACGACCAGCACGTCGGCGTACTTCTCCTCGATCGCCCGCAGTTCGTCGATCACATGCAGGCAATTGATGCAGCAGAAGGTCCAAAAATCGAGCAGGACGATCTTGCCCCGAAGATCGGCCAGATGGATGTCGCGGCCGCCCGTGTTCAGCCAGCCGCGGCCGGTCAACTCGGGCGCCCGTACGCGTGCGCTCTGCATGGTGACCATCGTGCCGCACCGGCGACCCGGCGCGCTCAGGACCAGTCCGGGACGTGCCCTATCTAGGAGGTTCTGCCCGCATAGATACCGTTTAAGGGGCAAGATTCGTTTCAAGCCACGGTACGTACGGGGTGCGAATAGGGGGTGGCAGCATTGGTGCGTTTCCTCATTCGCCGGATCGTCTACCTGGTGCTCCTGGTCGCCGTCGCCACGACGCTCGCCTACATCCTGGCCGGCACCCAGCTGAATCCGCGACTGCGCTTCGAGGGTCGCAACCCGCCGCCCTCGGAGGCGTCCATCACCGCGACCCTCAACGAGCTCAACATGAACCCGGACACCCCGGTGTTGCAGCGCTACGCGAAATGGGTCAACGGCGTATTTCACGGTGACCTCGGCGAGACCATTCTCGGCCAGTCGGTGAACCAGCAGATCAGTACGCGGATCTGGGTGAGCCTCCGACTCGTCCTGATCGGGTCGATCATCGGTGCGATCGTCGGCTGCGCCATCGGTGCGTACGGCGCCGTGAAGCAGTACCGATTATCCGATCACGTCGCCACCATTCTGTCCTTCGTCGTTCTGTCCATCCCGACGGTCGTGCTGTGCAAGCTTGTCCAGCTCCTGGGTACGAGCATCAACAGCGCGACCGGCGAGACCGCGAACGGCTCGCAGATCTTCTACACCGTCGGCGAATACTCGCCGGGCCAGGGATCGTGGACGTCGTTTTCAAATGTGATCGACCGCCTGCAGCACGGGTTCCTGCCCACCCTCGTGCTCGTGATCGCGGCCGCCGCGTTCTACAGCCGCTATCAACGAAGCTCGATGCTCGACGTGCTCGGCCAGGACTTCCTGCGTACGGCGCAGGCCAAGGGGCTGACCCGGACGCGAGCGTTGATCAAGCACGGCCTGCGGACGGCGCTCATCCCGCTCACCACGTTCTTCAGCTACAACCTGGCGCTGCTGTTCATCGGCTCGACGTTCGTGGAGATCATCTTCAGCTGGCACGGGATGGGTGAATATCTGGTCACGTCGATCACCACGCAGGACATCAATTCGACCGCCGCCACGACGCTGTTTGTCGCCGTACTCGTGCTGCTCGCGGGGTTCCTGTCCGACATCGCGTACGCGATCCTCGATCCGCGCGTGCGCGTGTCCTAGGCGGAAGGAGCGGGGATGTCGACGCCGTCCGAGCCGGTCCTGCTCGGCGAGGAGGAGAACACCGCCGCCGACATGACGTCGGTATCGCGCGGCCGGCTCGTTCTGCGTCGTTTCTTCCGTCGCAAGATGGGTGTCCTGGGCCTTTTCGTGGTGCTCCTGCTGGTGTTTCTCGCCTTCGTCGGCCCGCATCTGACGCAGTGGAACTACACCGAATTCGACGTCAACAACGTCTACTCGCCGCCGTCGAGCTCGCACTGGTTCGGCACGAACGATCTCGGCCAGGACATGTTCGCCCGGACGATGCGGGGTCTGCAGAAGTCGATATTCATCGGCCTGATCGGCGCCGTCATCTCGACCGGGGTAGCCGGAGTGCTCGGCGCCATCGCCGGCTATTTCGGCCGCGCAACCGACCGGGCCGTCGTCGTGCTCATCGACTTGCTGCTAATTCTGCCGTCGTTCCTCATCATCGCGGTGACGTCACCGCTGTTCGTCGGCAAGACGTGGCTGATCTTCGTGGTGCTGCTTGCGGCCTTCCAGTGGATGCTCACGGCACGGGTGGTACGCGGCCTCACCCAGTCGCTGAAGGAGCGCGAATTCGTGTCGGCCGCGCGGTTCATGGGCGTACCGGCTCGCAAGATCATTGCCCGGCACATCCTGCCGAACATGGCGTCGTTCCTGATCATCGACGCCACGGTGAACGTCAGCAGCCTGATCCTTGCGGAGGTGGCGCTGTCCTACTTCGGCTTCGGCATCCGGCCACCGGACGTGTCTCTCGGCTCGCTGATCGGCCAGTACGCGAACAACGCCGACACGTACCCGTGGTTGTTCTGGATTCCCTCGACGGTCCTCGTCGTGCTCGTCCTCGCGGTGAATCTCGTCGGCGACGGGCTGCGGGACGCCCTCGACCCGAACTCCGCGATCGGCTAATGCGCACCGCGCAGCGCAAGGCAGGAGGCAAGCCATGACGGTGACCAACAGCGCGGCCAGCGTGGTCCATCCGGTAGATGACGGGGCCCCGCTGCTCGACGTCAACGACCTGCACGTGACGTTCGGCAGTGAGGCCGGCGCGGTGACCGCCGTCCGCGGCCTGTCCTATGTCGTCGACGCGGGTGAGGTCCTTGCCATCGTGGGTGAGTCCGGCTCCGGCAAGTCGGTCTCATCGCTCGCGATGATGGGCCTGCTACCTACGAAGGCGCGGATCACCGGTTCGGTCCGGTTCCAGGGGCGCGAGTTGCTCGGGCTGTCCGACAAGGAGATGTCGAAGATCCGCGGCGACAAGATCTCGATGATCTTCCAAGATCCGCTATCGGCGCTCACGCCGGTCTACACGGTCGGCGACCAGGTCATCGAGGCGATCCGGATCCACAATGACGTAAGCAAGACGGTGGCCCGCAAGCGCGCGGTCGAACTGCTGGACCTTGTCGGCATCCCGAACCCGTCGCAGCGGATCACATCGTTCCCGCACGAATTCTCCGGCGGTATGCGGCAGCGCGCGATGATCGCGATCGCGATCGCGAACGACCCGGATCTGATCATCGCCGACGAGCCGACGACCGCGCTCGACGTGACGATCCAGGCCCAGGTGCTGGACGTGTTGCGTACGGCTCGGGAGGTTACCGGCGCCGCGATCATCATGATCACCCACGATCTCGGCGTGGTGGCCGGGTTCGCCGACCGGGTCGCGGTCATGTACGCCGGCAAGCCGGTGGAGACCGGCCTGGTCGACGACGTCTACTACCGGCCGCGGATGCCGTACACCCTGGGGCTGCTCGGCTCGATCCCACGCCTCGACCAGGGCGAGCGCTCCCGACTCACGCCGATCGAGGGCACTCCTCCGTCGCTGGTCGCGTTGCCGGCCGGCTGTCCCTTCGTTCCGCGCTGCCCGATGCGCGTCGCGATCTGCGAGGAGATCGAGCCAGATCTCGATCCGGTGCCGGCGGCTGGTGCGGGACACCGGTCGGCCTGCCATCGATCCGACGTGATCGAGCGCGGCGACCTGAGCGGCGCCGACATCTTCCGTACCGAGCAGCACGGTCGACCCGCGGTTGCGGAGCGGCCACGCCACCAACGCCAGACCGTGCTCGAAGTCGATGGCCTGGTCAAGCAATATCCGCTGACGAAGGGCGTGGCGCTGCGCCGGCGCGTCGGCACGGTCTACGCCGTCGACGGCATCGACTTCGACATCCGCGAGGGCGAGACGCTCGGGCTCGTCGGCGAGTCGGGCTGCGGCAAGACCACGACGATCATCGAGATCCTCAACCTGGTCAAGCCGATGGGCGGCCGGATCGTCGTGCTCGGCGACGACACGGCTCGGCTGTCGTCGTCGGAGAAATTCGCCGTACGCCGGCAGATGCAGGTCGTGTTCCAGGACCCGATGGCCTCGCTCGATCCGCGGCTGCCGATCTCCGACATCCTGGCCGAGCCCATGCGCGCCCACGGGATCCCCGCCGATGAGCAGCGGCGCCGCATCTCCGAATTGCTGGAGACGGTCGGTCTCCGTCAGGAGCACGCGAATCGCTATCCGTCGGAGTTCTCCGGTGGCCAGCGCCAGCGCATCGGCATCGCACGGGCGCTCACGCTCCGTCCGAAGCTCGTGGTGCTGGACGAGCCGGTCTCCGCGCTGGACGTGTCCGTGCGCGCCGGCGTCATCAACCTGCTTGAACAGCTCAAGGAGGAGCAAGGCCTGTCGTACCTGTTCGTGGCCCACGATCTTTCGGTGGTACGGCACATCGCCGACCGTGTTGCGGTCATGTATCTCGGCCGGATTGTCGAGATCGGCGAGGTCGACGAGGTGTTCGAGCGCCCGTCGCACCCGTACACGCAGGCGCTGCTGTCGGCGATCCCGCTGCCTGACCCGATCCTCGAGCGGCAGCGGGAGCGAATCGTGCTGACCGGTGATCTGCCGAGTCCGGCGAACCCGCCATCCGGCTGCCGGTTCCGTACGCGATGCCAGAAATTCGCCAACGAACTCACCGACGAGGAGCGAATCAAATGCATCGAGGTCGATCCGTCGCTGCTCCAGATCGGAGCGGCCGACCATGATCATCTCGCCGCATGCCATTACGCACGGGCGCACGCAGTCCTCTGATCAGGATCTTTTACAGCGATTTACGTAGTTACGATGATATACGCACCAGATATTGACGCACCCCGCTCCACCTGCGGGACTGCCGGACCTCGGGAGGAACCATGAGACGAACGCGAGCCGTGGGCGCTGGAATGGCCGCCCTGGTCGTGGCGGCCTTGGTGGCCGCGGGTTGCGGCGGGGGCAACTCGAATGCACCGCAGGCACAGACCACGGCGAACGCGGGCCAGAACCAAACCAACCCGCTGCCGTACGCCCAGGTGAAGCAGGGTGGCAACCTGAACTGGCCGATCGACTCCACCGTCGTCAACTTCAACACGAATGAACTCGACGGGAACGACCTCAACACCGTCCAGCTGATGAACGCGACGATGCCACAGCTCTACCTGGCCGATGCGAAGAACAACCTGACCTACAACCCGAATTACCTGACCGGACAGCCCAAGGTCACGATGTCCGGCGGCCACCAGACGGTCACGTACGAAATCAACCCGAAGGCGAAATGGTCGAACGGAACCCCGATCACGGCGACCGATTTCATCGCGCAGTGGAAGGCGCTCAACGGGAGCAACGGCGCATACAAGGTCGTCACAACGACCGGCTACGACGCCATCAGCTCGGTGACTCAGGGATCGAGCCCCCAAGAGGTCATCGCGACGTTCAAGACGCCGTTCAGCGAGTGGTGGACCGTGTTCAGCCTGCTCTACCCGGCCTCGACCAACAACAACCCGGCCACCTTCAACACCGGCTGGGTCAAGCAGCCGCTGGCCAGCGCCGGACCGTTCATCTTCGCCAGCCAAGACACGAGTGCACAGACGTACACGCTCAAGCCCAACCCGAACTGGTGGGGGCAGAAGCCGAAGCTGAGCTCGATCACGTTCCGCGTCGTGGACGACAGCGCACAGGCCGCGGCCCTGCAGAACAAGGAGATCGACTTCCTGGACGTCGGGCCGAACGCCACGACGTACAAGCAGGTCCAGGGATTCCCGGGGGTTGATCTGCGGACGGCCGGTGGCCCGAACTTCCGGCACATCACCATCAACGGGTCCGCACCCGAGTTGGCCGACCTGCAGACACGGCAGGCGATCGCGATGGGCATCAACCGGACCGCGATCGCGCAGGCACTGCTCGGTCCGCTAGGAGTGACGAGCCCGCAGTCGCTGAACAACCACTTCTATCTGCAGAATCAGACCGGGTATCAGGACAACTCCAAGCCGTACGGCACGTACAACCCGACGCAGGCGGCGCAGATGTTGACCCAGCAGGGCTGGGTGGTCCAGGGCGCCACTCGCGTGAACAGTGGCCAGGTGCCGGCGACGGCCGCACTCAAGGGAAAGACACTGAAGATCAACCTGGTGATCCCGACCACGGTCGCCGTGTCGCTCTCCGAGGCGCAGCTCATCCAGCAGCAGTTGAAGCAGATTCAGGTCGAGGTCGACATCAACTCCGTCGACGTCAACCACTTCTTCGACCAGTTCGTCGCGACGGGCGCGTTCGACATGACGGTGTTCTCTTACATCGGGACGAGCTTCCCGATCACCGGCTCGATCGGCATCTATCAGAACAAGCAGGGCGACAGCTGGAACGCGAACTTCTCGCGGGTCGGCACGGCCCAGATCGACAGCCTGATGAACTCGGCCGTTCAGGCGACGAACCCACAGGATGCGATCAAGAACGCGAACACGGCCGACGCGGCGATCTGGAAGGAGGTCATGGTGCTGCCGACCTACCAGCGGCCCGACATCTGGGCGTGCAACAGCAATCTGGTCAACTTCGGGGCGTTTGGCTTCCAGACGATCGACTACACCACGATCGGCTTCAAGCAGTAAGCCCGTCCCAAGTCAGCCGGGCAGGCCCTGGCCCCGATGACGCCGGTCATCGGGGCCAGGTGCGGTCCTGTGCCCGTTCTAGGGTCAGGGATCGCATGACTGGTTGTCCGGTGTGCCAGTTGTGCCAGATCACTGCTGTGAGGGCCAGGACGCGTTGCAGGATCCGTACGGCGACGCCGGTGATGGTGCGGCCACCGTGTTGTTCGAGGTCGAGTTGGCCTTTGAAGGTGTCGTTGACCGATTCGATGCTCTGCCGTACCGCACGAAGCAGGCCGCGGCCCGGTCGTGGCGCTTCACCGCGGTACGCAGGACGCACCACGGTGATACCGCTGTCGTTAAGCCAGGTCTCGGTATCACGGTCGCGGTAACCCTTATCCACGATCAGGATCAGCCCGTCCGGGTGATAGAACATGTTGGGCTGCAGGGCGACCAGATCGACGAGGACTTCACGTTCATCGGTCTTGGCGTTGGTCACAGCGAATGCGACGGGTAGGCCGTGCACGGTGGTGACCAGGTGCAGCCGCAGGCCCCAGAACAGCCGGGAGTGCGACGCGCAGTAGCCGTAGCCCGCCCAACCCGCCAGATCCTCGTTCTGCCCGGTCAAGGTCGCCCGTCGCCGTCCCGTTCCCGGCATCGATCTCAGCCCCCGGCGTCGCCCCGCGCCGTTACCGCGTTACGGCTGGTTTGGCGCTAAGCAATAGACCGTGGATTTGTCGTTGTCCAGATAGAGATACGGGTCGTTGGCGTTCGGGCACGCGCCGGGATCTGAGACCTTCGAGACGATCTTGAACGAGTTCGGCGCCGTACAGGCGGCTCCGTTGACCTTGTCGCCGCTGTGCTGTACGCACGATCCGATCTGGTAGGACGGCGCGTTCGGACGCGAGGTGTAGTAGAGCGCCCCGGCCGCCAGCCCGATCACGATCACCACGATCGCCACGATCCCGGCGGTACGTGTCCGCCGGCGTGGCCCGGGCGCCAGACCGAGGTCAGCCGCACCCGGTGTCGAGCCATTTCCGCCACCGCCGAGCGATCCGGGCGACGTGAACGACGACGGGCCGGTCGGGATCCGTACGCCGTCGCCCGGTGCGAACGGACTGTCGAACCGGGCCCGATCGTCCTGCTCCTGAACGCTCCAGTCGATGGGTGGCCGGCTCGAACCGTACGTCTGGCCGACCCGCGTCGCCGACGGCGAGGTCGGTGCGACCGGCGGCATCGCGTTCTCGGCCCACGTGCGATCCATTGCGTCGGCCGGCCGGCCGGGTCCTTCGCCGGACCGGCTGGTTCCGTCCGCGGCGCGGCCGATTCCGTTGCCCGCAGCCGATCGACCGGGCATGTCGGCCACCGCCCGACCAGGCATCTCGCCATAGGGTCGTGCCGGTAGGTCGCCGGGTGATCCAGGTCGGTCGGGGAAGCGCCGCGGCTCGCGCCGATCGTCGAACCCGGCCGCGGAGTCGTCGGAGTCATCGGCGGCGTCCTCCGGCGTTGGCCGCGGTGATCCGTACACGCGCGGCGTGCCGTAGACGACGCCGGCTGGACGCGCGGGGCGCAGCGTCCGGCACTGGAACGCCGCTGATCTGGTCGCCGTCGGCCCGGTTGTTGTCGGCCCAGTTGTTGTCGGCCGGGCCGCCGTCGCGGCCTGGCGCGTCCTCCGAGGAGCCCGGCGCGGCCGGTCGAGCCATGCCATAGCGAACCTCGCCCGGATCGGCGGAACCGTTGCGCCCCGCCTCTGCGTTAGCGCCGTTGCGGTGCGAAGCCGGGTCGTCACGATTGCCGAGGTCACGAGGTGTGCCGTAGGTCGCCGCGCCGTAAACGCCGGCGCCGTAGACGCCCGGTCCGAATGCGTTGGGCGAGGGGCCATTGGCGCCCGGCATATCGCCGGCGCGGCCGTTGCTGCTGGCTTCTTCCGCCGCGGCCGCCCGGTTCGGAACGCCGGTGCTGTTCGCGTCGCCTGCTCCGGGCGCTCGGCTCGCGCCATTGCTACTCGCATCGGCCGGCGGTGGCGGGACCAGCGGCGGGAACGGTGGCGCGCCGCCGTAGAGCGGCTGCGGTGCCGGCGATGAGGTCGCGGCGGCGTGTCCGTATAGGCCGGGAGTGCGCTCGGCCGGCGCCGGGTCGTCGCGTTGTTGCCACGACGGTGGTTCGTGCTCGTGTTGCCGCGACGGCGCCTCGGCGCTTTGCTCCCACGGGCGTGCGTCGTTGTCGTGTTGCCGCGACGGCGCCGGGTCGTCGCGTTGTTGCCACGACGGTGGTTCGTGCTCGTGTTGCCGCGACGGCGCCTCGGCGCTTTGCTCCCACGGGCGTGCGTCGTTGTCGTGTTGCCGTGACGGCGCCTCGTCGCGCTCGTCCCAGGAGTCCTCGCGCTGAAGTTCACGCTGGCCCGGCACCGCCGCCCGAGCGCCGTGGCGTCCATCCGAGTCGAAGGGCCGGTCCTCCGGTTCGAACGACGGGGGTCGCTGCGGCTGGCCGTACACCCGAGGTTGTCCGGGACCTTCGAAGTCGCGAGCGTCGACGAATGGACGCGCCGGTGGCTGGGCGTCCGGCATCGGATAGGTGGCCGGTGCGGGCGGTGGGAAATCCTGGTGGGCGGCCTCAGATGCGGGATCCTCGGCTGAGGGTGGCGACACCGGACGGCCATATGTGGTGGGGCTCGGCCGGCCGTACACCTGCCCGGCCGGAGCTGGTCCGCCCGGCATCGATTGCTCGTCGACCGGCGGTTCGACCCGCAGGCCCGGCATGTTGATCGCGGCGCGTGCCACGGCCGGCGGTGCCGAGGACGCGGGCGACCCGGAAACGGGCGAACCGGCTTCGGCGTCGCGCTCGGAACGATCCGGACCATACGCATGACGGTCGTCGCGACGACGTTGCTCGCCGCTGTCGTTCGCTTCCGGTGGGTAGCCGTACGACCCTGGGTAGGGGTCGGGCGGGTAGTTGCCTCCGGACGTCACGCCTGCCTCCTTCGTTCCGGCCACGGCGCTGCTCACCTGCGGAATTCATCGTGAGGCGGCGCATTCCGCGGCCTCGCGCGGCTCGCCCAACCGTACCGGGCGTCGCAGTGAGCGCATAGTCCTGCCCGGGCAGAGTGACGCGACTCAGGTCGCGGCCGGCGGATCCTTGGGGTCCGGCGCAGCGGCGCGGTCGGTCTGCAGGGCGCGCGCGATCGCGTCCGCCCGCCGCGCGGCGTTGCGGCGGTTGCGGAGCCGTTCGATCAGCGTCGTCACGAGCCAGTCTTTCCGGAGGGTTCGCACCGATGAAGGGGCGCAAATTCGTCATACGTACGGTCGCGATCAACGGTAGCCAGCACGAGGCGACGGACGCACGTGACGTTACGATCCGAAGCGTTCTCGTTATCCGATGGTGACTCAGGTGTCTACCCGGGAAACAGGTCAACGGGTCGTGGACATGCGTACGGCCCCGCCCGGCAATGCCGAGCGGGGCCGCCTACGAGCAGGACCGCCTCAGAGCAGGACCGCCTAGGAGCAGGACTGCCTAGGAGCGGGGCCGGATCAACCCCAGGCGAGCAGCGCCGCCTCCGGATCGGTGAGGAAATCGCTGACGTCGCGCAGGAACTTCGAGCCCAGCTCGCCGTCGATGATCCGATGGTCGAACGATAGGCCCAGCGTGGTCACCTGACGGACCTTGATCTTGCCCTTGTGCACCCATGGCAGTTCCCGTACGGCACCGAACGCGAGGATCGCCGCCTCGCCTGGCGGCAGAATCGGCGTGCCGGTGTCGACGCCGAACACGCCGACGTTCGTGATGCGTGAACGTGCCGCCGCTCATGTCGGCCGGCGGCGTCTTCCCGGTCTTCGCCGTCTGCACGAGCGCGGTCATTGCGTCGGCCAGCTCGCGCAGGGACAGCCGCCCGGCGTCCTTGATGTTCGGCACGATGAGGCCACGTTCGGTGGCCGCGGCGATGCCGAGGTTCACGTACTCCTTGACGACGATCTCGTTCGTCTCGGCCGACCACGTCGAGTTGACCATCGGATAGCGCTCGATGGCCATCAGCGCCGCCTTCGCCACCAGCAGCAGCGGCGAGACGCGCACGTCGCGCCACTCTGCGCTGCGCCTTCAGCCGGTCGAGCGCGCGCATCGACCGTGTCACGTCGACCGTGTCAGGAACTCGTCACGTGCGGCGCGGTGAACGCACTGGCGACCATGTTCTCCGCCATCAGCTTGCGCACGCCCTTGATCGGGATGCGCTGCTCGCGGTCCGCGCCGAACGACGGCGCCGCAACGCGACGGCGCGGCCGGTCGCTGCCGGAGCCTCCGCTTCGGTCGTCGTCGCCGCGTGCACGTCCTCGCGCGTGATCGAGCCCTGCGGCCCGGTCCCGACCAGCGAGTAGAGGTCAACGCCGAGGTCGCGGGCCAGCTTGCGGACCGGCGGCTTGGCCAATGCCGTACCGCCGTTGGCCGAAGTGGACGGTGCCGCGACGGCCGGCTCCGGCGCAACCGGCGTGGGCGTCGGCTCCGGCTGCGTTGGCGGCGCGACCGGCGCCGCGGTGGCCGAGGCTCGCGGGCGGCGCTTGGCCACCGCTGTTTTCGGGCCGTAACCGACCAAGACGGCTGTACGGCCGCCCGGCGCCGGCCCACCGATCAGGCCCGGCTCGACTGCGCCTTCGGCCGGCGCGATCTCGACCGCGGCCAGCGATTCGGCCGACGGTTCGGGAGTCGGCGTCGGGAAGATCGCCGGCCGTCGGGTCGGTGTCGATCGCGATGATCGGCGAGCCGACCTCGACCGTCGTGCCGGCCTCGGTGGAAGATCTTGGTGACCTCGCCGGCCCACTTCGCCGGGATCTCGACCGCCGCCTTGGCCGTCTCCACCTCGACGATCGGCTGGTTCAGCGTGATCGTGTCGCCGACCTCGACCAGCCACTGCAGGATCTCGCCCTCGGTGAGTCCCTCGCCGAGGTCGGGCAGGTTGAATTCCTTGACTCTGGACACGCCGGACCTCCTAGAACCCGAACGAGCGGTCGACGGCGTCGAGCACCCGATCGAGGTCGGGCAGGAAGTCCTCCTCCAGGCGCGAGGCCGGATAGGGCGTGTCGAAGCCGGTCACCCGCAGCACCGGCGCCTCCAGCGAGTAGAAGCACTCCTCGGTGACCCGGGCCGCGATCTCGGCGCCGACGCCGATGTTGCTCGGCGCCTCGTGCACGACGACCAGCCGGCCGGTCTTGCGCACCGAGTCGTAGACCGGACCCATGTCCAGCGGCGAGATCGAGCGCAGGTCGATGACCTCCAGCGACCGGCCGTCCTCCTCGGCCGCCGTCGCCGCGTCCAGCGCGACGCGGACCATCGGACCGTACGCCACGACGGTCGCGTCGCCGCCCGGGCGCACGCACCTGCGCGGCGTGCAGCGGGATCTGCGTCGGCTAGCGACGCTGACGTGTCGACGTCGCCCTTCTCCCAGTAGCGGCGCTTCGGCTCCAGGAAGACGATCGGGTCGTCGGACGCGATGGCCTGCTGGATCATCCAGTACGCGTCGTTCGGATTCGAGCACGACACGACCTTGAGACCGGCGGTGTGCGCGAAGTACGCCTCCGGCGACTCGGAGTGGTGCTCGACCGCGCCGATGCCGCCGCCGAACGGGATGCGGATCACCATCGGGATCCGGACCTTGCCCTGCGACCGGTAGTGCATCTTGGCGACCTGGCAGACGATCTGGTCGTACGCCGGGTAGACGAAGCCGTCGAACTGGATCTCGCAGACCGGCCGGTAGCCGCGGATCGCGAGCCCGACCGCGGTGCCGACGATGCCGGACTCGGCCAGCGGGGTGTCGATGACGCGGTCCTCGCCGAAGTCCTTCTGCAGGCCGTCGGTGATCCGGAAGACGCCGCCGAGCTTGCCGATGTCCTCGCCCATCAGGACGACCTTGGGGTCGTCCTCCATGGCCTTGCGCAGGCCGGTGTTGAGTGCCTTGCCGATGGTGAGCGTCTCGGTGGCCATCAGTGCGCCTCCCCAGCGAACGAATCCAGGTAGCGGGAGAACTCTTCGCGCTGCTCATCCAGCAGCGGCGATCCGTTCGGGTAGACGTTGTCGAACATCTGCATCGGCTTGCGGATCCGGCAGGCTCAGCACCCGCTCGCGCAGGTGCGGTGGCTTGCTGGGCCGCGTCGGCGTCGACCTCGTCGAAGAAGGTGTCGTCGGCGATCTCGTTGCTTGGCCAGGAACGTCCGCACCCGCTTGATCGGATCCTTGGCCTGCCACGACTCGACTTCGCCGGCGATGCGGTAGCGGGTCGGGTCGTCCGAGGTGGTGTGGGCGCCCATCCGGTAGGTGTAGGCCTCGATGAGCGTCGGGCCCTTGCCGTGGCGAGCGTTGTCCAGCGCCGACCGGGTGACCGCGTACGTGGCGAGCACGTCGTTGCCGTCCACGCGTACGCCCGGGAAGCCGAAGCCGGCGGCCCGGTGATAGAGCGGCACGCGGGTCTGGCGCTCCAGCGGCTCGGAGATCGCGTACTGGTTGTTCTGGCAGAAGAAGACGAGCGGTGCGTTGAAGACGCCGGCCCAGACGAACGCCTCGTTCACGTCGCCCTGCGAGGTGGCACCGTCGCCGAAGTAGGCGATCACCGCCTCGCCGTCGTCGCCGCCGACCTTGCCGTCCATGTTGATGCCCATGGCGTAGCCGGTCGCGTGCAGCGTCTGCGCGCCGATGACGATCGTGTACATGTTGAACTTGAACTCGTTCGGGTCCCAGCCGCCCTGGTCGACGCCCCGGAACAGGCCGAGCGGCATGATCGGGTCGATGCCGCGGCAGTAGAGCACGCCGTGCTCGCGGTAGGTCGGGAAGGCCATGTCCTGCGTGCGCAGCGCGCGGCCGGAGCCGACCTGAGCCGCCTCCTGACCGAGCAGGCTGGCCCAGATGCCCAGCTCGCCCTGGCGCTGCAGCGCGGTGGATTCGGCGTCCAGTCGGCGTACGACGACGAGGTCGCGATACAGGCCGCGGTATTCCTCGTCGGTGAAGTCGACCGAATAGTCGGGGTGTTCGACGCGTTCCCCATCGGGGGTGAGCAGCTGCACGAACTCCGGTTCGGCGACGGCGAGATCGCCGTCGTCCCGGGTTCGGGCTTCGTTGCCCTCTGCCATGGTCTCTCCCTGTCGTATGCCTCGGCAGCGGGGTGACCCTGCCGGGGCGCGGCGTTGTGCGGACCGCGCTCGCCCGGTCGGGCGCTCGTGCGCGGAGGAGTCGGGCGTCGCGACCTGCGACGCCGTATCCGGGGAGCGGTGGCATCGGGGCTGCCCAACCGCAGGGTAAGCGGCGCAGCGGCCCCGTCGCCGCCGGCTCAAGCATCTCAGAACTAGGCCGGACGGCCACAGTCCGGTCCGGTTATTTCTGCCCGGGCGCCCGCCGATTGAATCCTGCATGATCCATTCCGGCGGACGATTGCCGTCGCGATTTCGCCGCTATCGTCCGTTCCAGTGGATCATCGGCGCTCGGGCTACGGATCGACGGTCGGCTTGGTCGGGCAGCCGTGCTGGTGTTGCCATGCGGTGATCTCGGCGACCGGCGATTTGTCGCCACCCTTGCGCCACGAGTCGAGATAGCGCCACGGCCAGATCACGCCGCGCTGATTCCACCAGTCACCGGTGCCAGCGCAGACGGGCGACAAGCCGAAATGCAGATGGCAAGCGCTCGCGTCGCCGGTCTCGCCGACCTTGCCGAGCGGTTGGCCGGCCCGCACCCGTACCCCGGACTGATGTTGGTGTTGATCGCTTCGAAATGCGAGCCGTAGTAGCGAACGCCGTCGTCGCCCCGGATCGAGACCGACAAACCGCCGCGCGTCGCGCCCGCGTCGACCGAGCGCTTCCATTTGTCGACCCGCGTTACCTCCAGGATGACGCCGCTGGTCGCGGCGACGACCTTGCGAACCGCACGGCGCGAGGATGTCGGTGGCCGGGTAGTCGTGATGGACGTGGCCGTAGCTGTAGTGGCCGATGACCGGGAAAACAAAGACGCCGGGCGTGCCGGCGACCGGGCTGTGCGAGGGCGCCGGACTGCGGGACGGCGCCGGGGCCGCGCGGTTGGCGTTCGGAGTGTCGACCGGCGTCGGCGAGCTTGGCGATCCGAGCGGCGCCGACAGCAACGACGGCTGCGGCCCCGGCCGGTGGCGCCGTCGCGGTGCCGCACCCGGCGACAGCAAAGACGGCAGCGAACAGGGCAGCGGCGATCGTCGAGGTCGTCGCACGGCGTCGGGTCGAAGACATCGCGGGAACGCTACCAGGCCGAACTTTGGCGGCGCGGAACGAACACGAAGCGTGCCGACATCGGTGGCGGCCGGCCTATCGAGCCGCGTCCACCAACGCGGATCGTGCCTCGGCATAGTCGTGCAGCACAATCGCGTACGGGCTCGATGACGTACGCGGTCGCCACGTCGACGATCTGCGTACGCAGCCGTCGTGCCGCCCGGGCTCCGGGCGCGCCGGGCGCCGAGCGCGATCAGCGGCTTCACCAGCAGCGCCAGCAGGACTCCGGCGAGCACACCACCGGCGAGCACCAGGTCGCGAGCGGTACGCGGCCCACGTGCAGCACGTCGTACGTCGGGAGACCCAGCGCGATGAACCCGACGCGGGCGAGCAGCCAGACGACACCGGCAAGCGCGGCGACGGTAACCAGCCATTGCAGAGCGTTGACCGCCCGCCACCAGAACGGCTTGCGATCGATGCCAAGATCGGTGCCGACGACGGCCCGATCGAGCGCGTCGCCGAGGTCGGCACTGCGGGACCGGGCCGCAGCCGCTACCGCGGCCGCCCAGGGAGCCGGCAGACCATGACCGGCGCGCTCGCCGACGGCCCGGATGGCAAGCGTGGCCGTGGACCGCTCGGCGGGGTGGGGCCGGGCAACGACGACGCGCTCGCCGCCGCTGCATTCGCCCGACCCAGGCGCAGGCGGGCCAGCGGGTCGGCTTTGCAGGTGTCGCACCCACCGCGTCAGCGGCCAGCCCATGGACTTGCCGGCCCGGAAGCGGTAGGCCCGGGCGGTGGCCTCGGTGACGGCCGGTACGCCGGCGCTCACCGCGAGCGCATCGGAGAGGTCGCGGGTCACGGCCCGGTCGAGCGGGTCGGCGCCGACCCGGCCGGCCCGACGAGCGGCGTCAGATCGTCGACCGCCCCGTCGACGTCCGCGGTGAGGCGGCGCAGCGCCGCCATCCGTTCCGCGACGGCGTGTTCCAGCGCGCCGCGCAGCTCGGCGATGCCCGGGCGCGGCCCGGTCGCGGATGTGGCCAGCAGCGGCACCCGGCCGAGGCCGTCCGCGCCGAGCAGGCGGCGCAGATCGGTCAGGCACCGTGCGACGTCCGCATCGGGCAGCCGATCGGCCTGATTGAGGACGACGACCATGTTCGGCGCCTGCCGGTGGAACATCTGCAGGTACTGCTCGTGGATCACCTGGTCGGCGTACTTCTGTGGATCGGTGACCCAGACGACGAGGTCGACCAGGCCGCAGTAGCCGGTCGACCTCGGTCCGGTGCGCGGCCTCGATCGAGTCGAAGTCGGGCAGGTCGAGCAGGACCAGACCGCGCAGTGTCGCCTGGTCGTCGGCGTCGAGCGCACTCTCCCGCGCGAAGCGCTGCGGCTTCGGGACGCTCGAGCCAGTCGAGCAGGTCCGCGGTGCCCTCCGCCTGCCAGACGCAGGCGTGCGCGACGCCGGTGGTCGGGCGGCGGAACCCGACGGTCGACAGCTCCAGGCCGGCAAGCGCGTTGAAGAGGCTGGACTTGCCGCTGCCGGTGGCGCCGGCGAGTGCCACGACGGTGTGATCGCGGGATAGCGCCAGCCGGTCGCCGGCTCGTGCGATCACCGCCTCGGCCGGCCGGAGCCGATCCGCCGGCAGGTGCGATCGGGACGCTCTCGTGAAGCGTCCCAACGCGTCGATGCGCGCGATCAGCGTGTCCGCGTCCACGCCGGGTTCGCCGCGGAGCAGGACGTCCCGGAGCCGTCCGGTCATGCTCATCGCGCGCTCCCGACCGGGCCGAGCTGCGCGATCGCGTGCGAGCTGCGGCGCAGGCGTTCGGGCAAGGTTGGATCGAGCGAGATCGCCGCGCGCACGTCACCGAATCGAGCGGCCTCGACTTCAAGCAGCGCGCGTACGCGGAGCAACAGGTCGTCGCGAGCGTTGCGAGCAAGGCGGCGCAGCGCCTCGTCGCCGAACACCGCTTCGAGCAACTTTTGCGCCGCCAACGTCGTGCCGCCGGCGACCGCGATCTCGGCCCCGGTCGGGATAAAGGCGGTCGAGGCGAACACGGCGATCATGACCAGAAGACCGGTGGCGTTGACCGAATACGCGGTGATGCGGGCCGACGACGCTTCTGCGCGCCCTCATCGAGCGACCAGATCGAGGACGCCGCGCTGCCATTCGCGGACGAGTCGTTCGCATCGATCGCGGAGATCGGGCCGTGGCCGGGCGAGCGTCGGCGTCGCGAGGGACGCCCCGGCCGGCGGTTGCGGCCCAGGCTGCCGCGGCGCGTTCGCCAGCCTCGGTGGCCTGCGCCTCGATCAGCGTTGCGACGCCGGACGTGAGGGCATCGCTGGAGATGCCGCCCGGGCGGCGGTCGGCCGGTGACACCAGTGATCACCCGATCCCGCAGCCGACCGATGCTCGCCTGCAGCGCGCGCATCAGGTCACCCGTACCGACGAATTCCTGCCAGCGTGCGAGCACCTCGCCGCGCAGCAACGCGCCGTCGGCGAGCGCCGTCGGCGATTTCATCGTCGGCCTCGGCGTACGCCTTCGTGACCGTCTCGTCCAGCACGTCCCAGGCCCGGCCCTGTTCCTCGGCCGCTAGCGGCGAGCGTGTCGACGTCGCTCACCAGCGAGCGGATCGCACCGTCGAGGGTGGTGCGGATCACCTCGGAGCGCGCGGCGGCGTCGCCCGCGAGGCGATCGAGCCAGTCGCGCAGCGGCGCGACGAGCAACTCCGGGATCAGGCCCGATCCGCCGAGTTCGACCTCGGGCAGGACGAACAACTCGACCTCGCCCAGCCGCTGGGCGGCGAGCATCTCGCGCAGGTGGGCGGCGACTTCCTCGTCCGCGCCGAGCGGTACGCGGTCGAGCACCAGCGATAGCACCGTGCCCGCGGTCCCGAGCCGTACGCAGAACCTGCCACGGCACCGCGTCGGCATAGCGTGCCGCGGTCGTAACGAACAGCCACAGGTCGGCGGCGGCGAGGAGTTGGGCGGCGAGTTCCCGGTTCGCGTCGACCACCGAGTCGATGTCGGGTGCGTCCAGCAGGGCGAGACCCGGCGCCAGACCCGGCGCCGCGATCACCTGCAGGCTGCCCTGATCCGTACGCGCGGCGTTGGTCCTGGTCAGGCCGGGCAGCACGCGCCGCTCGGCGAACCACGCGACGTCGTCCGGATGGCTGACCAGCACCGGGGCGCGGGTGGTCGGCCGCAGTACGCCGGCCGCGCTGACCGGTGCCCGTACGATGCTGTTGACCAGCGTCGACTTGCCGGCGCCGGTGGAGCCTCCGACGACGACGAGCAGCGGCGCGTCCAGCCGACCGAGCCGGGGCAGCAGATAGTCGTCGAGTTGTTTCGTCAGCCGGCTCCGCGGCCGCCTCGGCCTCGCGGCCGGACGGTACGGCCAGCGGAAACCGCGCGCCGGAGATGACCGTACGCATCTCGGTCAGCGCGTCGAGGAGCTGGCTGGCGGTGTCGCCCACAGTGATAGCGTGCCCGATCTATCCAGGTATCGTGCCAAAGTTCCGGCATGCCGGCGCGCCGGCGGCGTCGTCTGCTCATACCCGGGCCGTTGGCACTGACGATGCGCGTGCATCGCTGAGCGTGCCGCCGACGCGGCCGTTGATCGCCCGACAGGTGGCCCGCGTCACCTTGCGCCGGCCGGACTCAACTTCAAGTTGACATCTGGCGGCCGCGTGGCACTATTGAGTCCGGTCCGCTCAACTTTGGCGGACGAAATCCTGTTTATGCAGCTTGACCTGGAGGAATACACCATGGCACGTGCGGTCGGTATCGACCTCGGCACCACGAACTCGTGTGTCAGCGTCCTGGAGGGCGGCGAGCCCACCGTCATCGCGAACGCCGAAGGCTCACGCACCACCCCGTCGATCGTCGCGTTCGCCCGCAACGGCGAGGTGCTGGTCGGCGAGGTCGCCAAGCGCCAGGCGGTGACGAACCCGGACCGGACGATCCGGTCCGTCAAGCGCGAGATGGGCACGAACTGGTCCGTCGACATCGACGGCAAGAAGTACACGGCGCAGGAGATCTCGGCGCGGGTGCTGATGAAGCTCAAGCGCGACGCCGAGGCCTACCTCGGCGAGTCGATCACCGACGCGGTGATCACCGTCCCGGCCTACTTCAACGACGCCCAGCGGCAGGCCACCAAGGAGGCCGGTGAGATCGCGGGCTTCAACGTGCTGCGCATCGTCAACGAGCCGACCGCCGCCGCGCTGGCGTACGGCCTCGACAAGGGCTCCAAGGAGCAGACCGTCCTCGTGTTCGACCTCGGTGGCGGCACGTTCGACGTGTCGCTGCTCGAGCTCGGCGAGGGCGTCATCGAGGTCAAGTCGACCAGCGGTGACAACCACCTCGGTGGCGACGACTGGGACCAGCGGATCATCGATCACCTGGTCAAGACGTTCCGCGGCCAGAACGGCATCGACCTGTCGCAGGACAAGATGGCGATGCAGCGTCTCCGCGAGGCGGCCGAGAAGGCCAAGATCGAGCTGTCCGCCGCGACCACGACGAGCATCAACCTGCCGTACATCACGGCCGGCGAGCTCGGGCCCGCTGCACCTGGACGTCACGCTCTCCCGCTCGGAGTTCCAGCGGATGACGCAGGACCTGCTGGACCGCTGCAAGGGCCCGTTCGAGCAGGCCATCAAGGACGCCGGCATCAAGCTCGCCGACATCGACCACGTCATCCTCGTCGGCGGTTCGACCCGCATGCCGGCCGTCACCGAGCTGGTCAAGCAGCTGACCGGCGGCAAGGAGCCGAACAAGGGCGTCAACCCGGACGAGGTCGTCGCCGTCGGTGCCGCGCTGCAGGCCGGCGTGCTCAAGGGCGAGGTCAAGGACGTTCTGCTGCTCGACGTCACGCCGCTGTCCCTCGGCATCGAGACCAAGGGCGGCATCATGCACAAGCTGGTCGAGCGCAACACCACGATCCCGACCAAGCGCTCCGAGGTCTACACGACCGCCGACGACAACCAGCCGTCCGTCCTCATCCAGGTCTTCCAGGGTGAGCGCGACATGGCGCAGTACAACAAGCGCCTCGGCACGTTCGAGCTGACCGGCATCCCGCCGGCGCCGCGCGGCGTCCCGCAGATCGAGGTCACCTTCGACATCGACGCGAACGGCATCGTCCACGTCAACGCGAAGGACCTCGGCACCGGCAAGGAGCAGTCGATGACGATCACCGGCGGCTCGGCGCTGCCGAAGGACGACATCGAGCGGATGATGCGCGACGCCCAGGACCACGCGGACGAGGACAAGCGCCGCCGCGAAGAGGCGGAGACGCGCAACCTGGCCGAGGCGCTGCAGTGGCAGACCGAGAAGTTCCTGGCCGAGAGCGGCGACAAGCTCCCGGCCGACTCGAACGGACGAGATCAACGAGGCGCTCGGCGACCTGCGGTCGGCGCTCGGCGGCACCGATCTGGAGAAGATCAAGTCGGCCCACGAGAAGCTCGATGGCCGGTGTCGCAGAAGGCCGGCTCGGTGCTTTACAGCCAGGCCTGCGCAAGCGCGGCGGCCGGCGCTGGTGAGCAGCCGGGTGCGCCCGGCGCCGCTGGCGGAGCGCCCGGCGGTGCCGCGGCGGGCGACGACGACGTCGTCGACGCCGAGGTCATCGACGAGGACGACAAGAAGTGACGTCAAGGACGCCGCACACCCGAATCGACCCGAGACCGCGCCGCCGTCTGACGGTGGGGCGGTCGGCCGGTGCGGCGGCCGACGCGCCGGTGAACTCCGGCGCCGGTGCCGCACGCCCGGTGATGCGGCGACAACCAGGCGCAAGGACGCGGCGGCGACGTCCGCGTCGGCGGCAAGGCGACGACGGGAAGGTCCGGCCGACGGCAGCGACTCGACCATCGACCTCGAGGTCACGCTGGCCTCGACCGACGGAGCCGCGACGAGGCGACCGCGGACGACGAGACCGAGGACGCCGGAGCGACGAGGCGGGCAAGGCACTGGCGTCGTAGAGGCCGAAGTGGTCGACGACGGCGCACGAAGACCGATGGCAAGGAACTGACGTGCAAAGGGCAAGACCGCCGAGGACATCGAGGCGGAAGGCGGCGACCAGCCGAGTGACGACGGGCAGCCGTTCGACAAGGAGCTCGAGACTTTGCGGGCTGATCTCGACGAACTCACTCGCGACCTGCAGCGGATCACGGCGGAATACGCCAACTACCGCAAGCGGGTCGACCGGGACCGGACGCTCGCCGCGGAGCAGGCCACCGGCGCCGTACTCACCCAGCTGCTGCCCGTGCTCGACGACCTCGACCGGGCGCGCGACCACGGCGATCTGGTCGGACCGTTCGGCTCCGTCGCCGAGCAGCTCGTCAGCGGCGCTCGACGAAATTCGGGCTGACGGCCTTCGGCGACGCCGGCGATCCGTTCGACCCGACCCTGCACGAGGCGGTGGCGCACACGAGTTCGCCGGACGTCACCGAGACGACGTGCGTCGAGATCATGCGACGGGGCTACCTGCTGGGCGAACGGCTGCTGCGTCCGGCGCTGGTCGCGGTCGCGGATCCCGAGTGACACCGCGGCCGCGAGGCGCATGTTGGCGCTGTACCCCCACCGGTCGTGAGCGAAAGGTAGCTCATTGAGTTCCAAGGACTGGATCGAGAAGGACTTCTACGCCGTGCTCGGCGTGAGCAAGTCCGCGTCGGCCGACGACATCAAGAAGGCCTACCGCAAGCTCGCCCGCGAGCTGCACCCCGACCGCAACCCGGGCAACCGTGACGCCGAGGAGCGGTTCAAGGCCGTCTCCGAGGCCAACGACGTGCTGTCCGATCCGCGCAAGCGTGCCGAATACGACGAGATGCGCCAGCTGTTCGGCTCGGGCGCGTTCCGGCGGTCGACGCGCCGCGCGGCGCCCCGACCGGCGGTCGTTCGACATGGGCGACCTGTTCGGTGACGCGACGGCGACGGCCGAGCGACCGCCGGTTCGGCGGCGCCGGCTTCTCCGACCTGTTCGGCTCGATCTTCTCGGGCGGCGCGCCCGCACCGCCGCGACGGCCGGGACATGACCCGCGGCCGGGACGTCGAGGCCGAGGTGACCCTCGACTTCGGCGACGCGGTACGCGGCGTGACCATGCCGATCACCCTGCGCGCGCCGGGCGTATGCGACACCTGCCACGGCAGCGGCGCGAAGCCCGGTACGCCCCGCGGACCTGCCCGGTCGTGCCAGGGCTCCGGCCTGGTCACGAACAACCAGGGCGCGTTCAGCCTGTCCGAGCCGTGCCGCAACTGCCAGGGCGTCGGCACCGTCGTCGACGAGAAGTGCCCGGAGTGCCACGGCACCGGTGGGCGTCACGAAGACCCGCACGATGACGATCCGCATCCCGGCCGGAGTGGCCGACGGGCAGCGGATCCGCCTCGCCGGCCGCGGCGAGCCGGGCGAGCGGGGCGGCCCGGCCGGCGACCTGTACGTGCTGATCAAGGTGCGAGACGGACGCGCTGTTCGGCCGGTACGGCGACGACCTGACGCTGGCCGTGCCGATCACGTTCGCGGAAGCGGTCACCGGCGTGGATCTTCGGGTGCCCGACGCTGGACGGCTCGGTGACCCTGCGAGTGCCGCCGGGTACGCCGAGCGGCCGGACGCTGCGCGTCCGCGGCAAGGGCGTGGCCCGTCGCGACAAGACGGTCGGCGACCTGCTGGTCACCGTCGATGTGGTCGGTGCCCAAGGATCTGTCCGCCGAGGCCCGCAAGGCGCTCGATGAGTTCGCCGCCGCGACCCCGCCGGCGCCGCGGCAATCACGCTGGAGGCCGGTTGAACCATGTCTGAACGGGATCAGCGGGTGGTCGCGTCGGTTGATCATGTGTCCGACGCGAAGGTGCTGATCATTTCGGTGGCGGCACGGATGGCCGGCATGCACCCGCAGACGCTGCGGCAGTACGACCGGCTCGGGCTCGTGTCGCCCGGCCGGACGCCGGGCGGCGGCCGGCGCTACAGCGAGCGGGACGTCGTGCTGCTGCGCGAGATCCAGCGGCTGAGCCAGGACGACGGGGTCAGCCTGGAGGGCGTACGCCGGATCATCGACCTGGAGACAGCTCGTGGTCGATCTGCAGCGGCGGATCATGGATCTGGAAGCCGACTTGTCGGAGGCGCACCAACGCCTGGCCCAGGTCCAGTCGATGACCGCTTACCCGGCGCGCGATCTCACGCCGGCTTACGAGCGCACGACCGCGCTCGTCGTGTGGCGGCCGCGCCGACCGGCCAACGGCTGACGGCAGCGCAACGCCGCGACAAGGTACATGCGGGCGCCGCGACGAATGATCGTCGCGGCGCCCGTTTCGGTCACGACCGAGCCGCCTCCGTGGCCGGCGACAAACCGGCCTGCCGAGGCGGTGTGACTGCGGTGTGCCTATCGATGGATGATCTATGCCGGCGACTCGCTACGCGTCGTCGCTGAACTTGTCCATCGAGTCCTTCGTCTTGTCGGCGGCCATGTCGCGACCCTTGTCGATCTGGTCCGAGTGCTTGCCACCGCTCATGTCGTCGGCCTTCTTGGCGGCCATGTCCGCGCCCTTGTCGACACCCTGGTCAGCCTTGTCGGAGTGGCCCCTGAGCGCGCTTTTGGCCTTGTTGACCATGTCGCTCATACCCATGACGTCTCCGTCCTGTAGGGCGTTTCCGATTTGCCGGAATCGCTCTATCTAAGACGTTAGCCCCCACCGGTGATCGCTTCAGGCCGTCGGTGGTTCGTACCCGTTCATGACGTCTGGGGCAAATGCGAGAGATATCGAGCGGCGCCAGCAGACGATGGCACGAACCTGATAACGCGAGCGCGACGTGGCCGAGCCGGCGTCGCGATGCGAACGGTTCAACCGAGCCGGCGGCGCGACCGGACCAGGCCGCCCTCGCACCAGTCCCGGAAATCGAAGATCTGCGGGCGCGCAAGCAGCACGCGCACGTTGTAGGCCCAGGTGTGCATCGCCTCGTCGCCTTCGGCCTCGGCCCGCTTCACGAGCTTGTGCAGGCGGCGCTTCGGGTGGGCGCTGAAATCCGTACGGATGCCGTCGGCGGCGTATATGTAGAGGCAGTGGATCGCGAATCGGCGGGCCGGGCAGTCGGGGTCCATGGCGAGCGCAAAGATCGTCGGGATGAGGCGGTCGCCCGCGACGAGCAAATCCCAGTAGGGCGGCATGTCCTCGAGCGCGACGGAATCCGGGTAATAGGCCCATGTACGCAGCTCCGCCGCGGTCGGGTCGACCGGATTCGCGAAACCGCGAAATGTCGTCGGTTGCACGCTCACCTGTGGCTCCTGTTGCCGTGCCGGTGCCGTTCGGCTACGGGAATGTCTCGTCAGAATCGGGATGCTGCAGAATCGGTACTAACCAGAGCAAGTCGCCCGATCTGGCCACGTTCGCGCCTTATCGGGGGTGGCGTAAACCTAACGTCCGATGCCGGGTCAGCGGAAGAGTCGTCGCACGCATTGGGCCAACCTGTTACCCAGCCGGGCTAGTCTCACCCGCCGCTGCCAGGCCGCCAGCGGCCGTGGCGGGTTGTGCCGGCGAGCGGATCGCGGACGAGGTCGAGGCGCGGCTTCGGTCCATCGCTGCGGCCGGCCTGCGGTCGGCGGCTGCCCGCCGCGAACGGTTTCGGCCAGGCGATCGGATAGCCCTGGTCCGCGGCCGCGTGCAGCGTCCACTGCGGGTCATAAAGGTGGGTACGGCCGAGAGCGCACAAGTCCGCCCGGCCGGCAAGCAACAGTGAATTCACATCGTCGTACGACGAGATCGCGCCCACCGCGATCACGGCGACCTTCGGGTGCGAGGCGGCCAGCGCATTGCGGATCGCGTCGGCGTACGGCACCTGATACGACCGGCCGAACGCCGGCCGCTCCTCCGACACGACCTGACCGGTGGACACGTCGATGGCGTCGACGCCGTGTTCGGCGAATGTCCGAGCGATCTCGATCGCTTCGTCGACGTCGACGCCGCCCGGAGACCAGTCGGTGGCCGAGATCCGTACGCTCATCGGCCGGTCGGCCGGCCAGGCCGCCCGGATCGCGTCGAAAACCTCAATCGGAAAGCGCAGCCGGCCGGCGATCGAGCCGCCGTAGGAGTCGCCGCGCCTGTTGGTCAGCGGCGACAGGAACGACGAGAGCAGGTAGCCGTGCGCGCAGTGCAGTTCGAGCAGGTCGAAGCCCGCGTCGGCGGCCCGGGTGGTCG
>CAWFSH010000003.1:0-145479 GCA_963818495.1 uncultured Actinomycetota bacterium | reverse complement strand
CGCCAGCGTGGCGGCGACGAGATCGGCGAGCGTGGCGCCATCGTCGAACTCGCGCGGCTCTCCGTTGATGGTCAGGATCATGGCTAGGCCTCCGTACGGATGCGAGACGGGGCGCCGGAAGCCGGGCCCGGACGTGCGCTGGAACCTGCGCCGGCGAACCGGTTCGGCGCAAACGTCGTGAGGATCTCCGGCACCTTGCCGTCCGTGATCAGGGCGGCGACCTCATCTCCGGTGACCGGGGTGAGCAGGATGCCGTTGCGATAGTGGCCGGTTGCGATGACGAGGCCATCGAGCCGCGCTCGGGCCGATCAGCGGAGCGTTGTCCGGCGAACCCGGTCGCACGCTCGTGCTGACCTTGGTGAACGTGACCTCGCTCAGCTCCGGGATGATTGACGTCGCGTCGCGGAGCAGTTCATAGACGGCACCGGTGCGTGGTCGTACGTCGAACCCGGCCTCTTCACTGGACGCACCGATGACCAGCTCACCGTCGGCCCTGGGTACGACGTACACGTGGTGGCCCTTCACCGCACCGCGGACGACGTGGGTGAGCAGTTCCGGCGGGGCCTGCAGGCGGATTGTCTGACCCTTGACCGGTCGAACCGGCGGGCGTACGTCGTCGGGCAGTCCCTCGATGCCACGCGACCAGGCGCCGGCCGCCAGCACGATGTGCCCACCGGCGAGGTACGTGCCGTCGGCCAGCGTCACGCCGGATACCCGGTCATCGGTCGCGTCGATCCTGGCCACTCGGCCGGGTCGTACGTCCACGCCGGCGTTACCGGCGGCGGCGAGCAACGCGGCTCGGAGCCGGCGGTTGTCGACCTGATGATCGCCGGCCGCCCACAGCCCGCCCGGCAGGCCGGCCGCCAGGATCGGCGAGACGGTCCGGAGGTCGCGAGCGCTGAGGAGCTCCGCCGTGATGCCGAGACTCGCCTGGAACGCGTGCAGTGCCCGGAGGTCGGCTAGATCGGCCGCGTCCCACGCGACCTGCACGGTGCCGCAGGTCCGGTAGCCGATGTCGAGTCCGGTGGCGTCGACGAGTTCGGCCGCGAACGCGGGATAGCGCGCGGCCGACTCGACATTGAGCGCCAGCAGGTCGCGCCCTTCGTAGTGCAGCTCGGTGACGGGAGCGAGCATGCCGGCGGCCGTGTGCCATGCGCCGGCGGCGGCGTCGGGGAGCTGTGTGTCGCCGTCGACCACGGTGACCGCGAGACCACGCTGCACGCAGCGCCACGCGATGGCGAGGCCGATGACGCCGCCACCCACGACGATTACGTCCCGACTCGACGTCACCCTCGCCCCTTCCCTCCATGCCGCGTGTATGCAGCAGCGAGCGCCGTCGCTGGGGTTCGTCCGGGTTTGTGACTCCCTGCGCCGGCATTACCCGGATCAGGTTCGACGGTCGGCGGCTCCCAGCAGCCCTCTCAGCCCAGTTCACTGGGCTCCCGTGCGGTGGCAACGATACGCGCGGCGGGCCTAGATCTCCATCCGGTAGCGTCGGCGGACATGACCGACGCGTCGCCGGCCCGGACCAGGTTTGCCCAGGCACGGCTATATCTGTGCACCGACGCTCGGGAGCGGCAGGGTGATCTGGATAACTTCCTGGATGCCGTGTTGGCCGGTGGCGTCGACATAGTGCAACTCCGGCAGAAGGGCCTGGAGGCGCGCGACGAGCTGCGTCATCTGGACTCGTTCGCGTCCGCGGCCGAGCGTCACGGCAAGCTCTTCGCGGTCAACGACCGCGCCGACATCGCTCGGGCCAGTCGAGCGCCGATCCTTCACCTCGGCCAGGACGACCTGCCCGTGCCGGTGGCTCGCGAGATCGTGGGTGACGAGCCGATCATCGGTCGATCGACCCACTCGCCCGAACAGTTCGACGCCGCACTTGTCGAAGGCGGCGTCGACTACGCGTGCGCGGGCCCGACCTGGGTCACACCGACGAAGCCGGGACGGCCGGCCGCCGGGCTTGCGCTGATCGAGCATGCCTCGGCCGTCGCCACAGGCAGCAGCATTCCCTGGTACGCCATTGGCGGCATCGAAAACCTGGACCGGCTCGACGAGGTCGTCGCGCGAGGTGCCCGCCGGGTCGTGGTGGTGCGCGCGATCACCGAGGCCGAAGATCCGGGCGCCGCGGCCCGCGCGTTCGCCAGCCGTCTCGCCTCGGTCTGACCCGATCGCCTAAGCCGGCGGGTCGATTTGCGGCGGGCGGCGGATCGGCGGGTCGGCGGGTGGCAGGCGGCGGGAAGATCCACCGGCGTGGACGATCCGCGTCGCTGCAACGACACCAATCGTCCAGCCTGACGGATCATGACGCGCGTCTATGACACGCACCGACCGGGCCGGACGGATCGCATTGACGATCCGGCCGGCCCGGCCGTGGATGTTGCGGGATATGTGGGTCGCCGCGGCGAGGCTCGCCAAATGGGTGCCTCGCGGCTGTTGGTCAGCCTTGTCGGGCATTCCAGCGCGGATCGCGCCGGTTGATGACGCGCACCCGGCCGTGACGGCGGATGACGACGGAACCCGGCCTCGACTTGAGTGAGCGGATCGATGTACGGACCTTCATGTGACACTCCTTTTCCGTGTCCACCGGCCGCGATTCGCGTTGCCTGGCAACCGGTTCGACGATGGAACAGCCGGCCCGGGCCGGACATTCCCGCAGCGTGATCCGACCTGGGCGCGTCGGACGCCGTCGGAGCTAGGCGCGCCTGGCGCCGGTCGCGGTTGCACCGTCGATACGCTGACCATGACTGCGTCAACGCGGTGTGAATGCGGTCGTGGAACGGATGGCGGGAGCCTGTGATGCGGATCGTGTCGTTGTTGCCGGCGGCGACCGATATCGTCGCGTCGCTCGGTGGCACCGGCCAGCTGGTCGGGCGAACGCACGAATGCGACTGGCCGCCCGGTGACCTCGACGCTGTGCCGGTCGTCACCACCACGACGCTCGATGAGCACCTGACCAGCCGGGAGATATCCGACTCCGTGTCGGGTACCCATCGCGGTTCGTCGATCTACCAACTGGATCACAATGTCTTGTCGGCCCTGGCGCCAGACCTGATCTTGACGCAGGACCTCTGCGATGTGTGCGCCGTGTCATATCAGACCGTGAACGAGGCGGTGCGGGTGATGGACCTCGACACCCGCGTTGTCTCGCTGCAACCGAGCACGATTGCGGAAATCCTCACGACGATCCGTACGGTCGGTGACCTGATCGATGCGCGCGAAGCCGCCGAGCGCGTGTGCGCGGAAGCTGGCCGCCGCCTGGCCGAGTTGCCCGGACCGCGCGACGACGGGCCCGGTGTCCTATTCGTCGAGTGGCTCGATCCGCTGATGCCCGGCGGCCACTGGGTGCCGGAACAGATCGCGGCCGCCGGCGGCCGCCCGCTCGTGCTCGGCCCGGGCGAGCACAGTGTGCCGCAGCACTGGGATGACGTACGCCGCCTCGTCCCCGACGTCGTCGTGTTCGGTCCGTGTGGATTCACGCCGGAGCGGACCATCGCCGAACTCGACGTCGCCCGGCAGTGGCCAGGTTGGGCCGACTCACCGGCCGTTCGCAATGACGAGGTCTGGGTGGTCGACGGCCCGGCGTACTTCAATCGACCGGGACCACGGGTCGTCGACGGAGCCGAGATTCTCGCGGCCGTCCTCGCCGGCCGCGCGACTTCCGACGCCCGCCGCGTCAGCGAGGTCGCCGCGGCCTAGCGCCGCGGACCGTCCGCGCGACGCCACCCGCCATGCGATCGTTGTTGTCCGGCGTGAGTCGGAGGGTCGTGGCAGGATCGGCAACGACCGCACCGGCGCCGTTGCCGGGCCGGTTCGAGGGAGCGACCGGATGAGTCTCGGTGGATTGTCGATGCCACGGCTCGACCGCATGCGTGATGTCCTCGGCGGCTACGTAGAACGTGGCGAGATCCCCGGCCTGGTCGCGCTCGTGAGCCGTCACGGGTACGTGCACATCGACGCGCTCGGCACGCTGGCCGCGGACGGCGGTCGTGGCCCGGTCCGGCGCGACTCGATCTTCCGCATTTCGTCGATGACGAAGCCGGTCACGGCGGTGGCCACGATGATCCTCATCGAGGAGTGTGCTCTCCGGCTGGACGAGCCGGTCGATCGCCTGCTGCCCGAACTGGCCGATCGACAGGTCCTCACGAGTCTCGACGCGCCGCTGGATGACACCGAGCAGGCGGCGCGACCGATTACGGTACGGGATCTGCTCACGTTCACGATGGGGTTCGGCCAGCTCATGGCGCCGCCGGGCGCGTACCCGATCCTCGCCGAAGCACAAGAGCGGCACATCGGTCTAGGGCCGCCGCGACCGTGGGAATTCCCGCCACCGGATGAGTGGCTTTCTCGCCTGGGTGAGCTGCCGCTCATGTATCAACCCGGCGAGCGCTGGCTCTACAACACGGGTTCTGACGTGCTGGGCGTCCTCATCGCGCGGGCGTCCGGCCAGTCGTTCGAGTCGTTCCTCAGCGATCGCATCTTCGAGCCGCTCGGCATGGTCGACACGAGCTTCAGCGTGCCGGCGGCGAAGCTGGACCGTTTCGCCACCGGCTACGGCACCGATTTCGAAGCCGGTGGCATGAGCGTCTTCGACGAAGCGGCCGGCGGCGAATGGAGCCAGCCGCCAGCGTTCCCGTCCGGTGCCGGCGGTCTCGCCTCGACCGCCGACGACTACCTCGCGTTCGCGCAGATGGTGCTGGGCGGCGGCCGCCACGGCGACGTACGGATCCTGTCCCGCCCATCCGTCGAGCTGATGACGAGCGACCAGTTGACGCCGGCGCAGAAGTCGAAGGCGGCGTTGGTCCCGGGATTCTTCGACCGCTACGGCTGGGGCTTCGGGGTCGCCGTGGCGACTCGGCGGACCGATGCCCACACGTCGATCGGTTCGTACGGCTGGGATGGCGGCCTCGGCTCGGCCTGGCGCAACGATCCGGCCGAGGGGACGGTGACCATCCTGCTGACCCAACGGGCCTGGTCGAGCCCCGATCTACCGGCGGTCTGCCGAGACTTCTGGACCTCGGCGTACGCAGCGATCGACGACTGACCGCAGCCTTCCGACCGGCGGTCCGGCCCCGCTCCGGCCGCTAATTTCGTTGCCGCCCGCGGCCCGGCGGGGCAACATCGCCGGGTGACCTTCAGCGACTTCAGCCCGGCCGGCAACCAGGGCGGCAATCCCGAGGTGTACGAGATCGAGAATCGCGCCCTGGATCCCGATGGGCTCGTACTGGCGGCAATGCGCAAGCTGGCTCCGTGGCGAGATAGAACCCTGGTCGATCTCGGTTGCGGCAGCGGGTTCTGGCTGCCCCGCTACGCCGACGACGCCGCCCAGGTCATCGGCGTCGAACCAGACGCGCGCCTCGTGCCGTTGGCGACCGCGCGGGATGGCCGCGCACGCGTGGTTGCGGGATCGGCCGAGCACATCCCGCTCGACGACGCCACGGCCGACGTCGTACACGCACGCTTCGCCTACTTCTTCCCGCCCGGCGTCGATGCTGGTCTGGCCGAAGTGCTGCGGGTGCTCCGACCGGGCGGGATCTCGTGGTCGTCGATAACGATCAGCGAGCCGGTGACTTCGCGGACCTTCTCGTCTCGTCGCCGTGGGCGGCGCCACAAGGTCAGGCCGACACCACCGATGCCTGGTGGGCCGAACGCGGCGCGGAGCGGGTCGAGGTGATGAGCCGCTGGGCGTTCGAGACGCGAGCCGACCTCGAGGCGGTGCTACGACTCGAGTTCCCGGCTGATGTCGCCGACCCGTGGCTCGCCGCGCACCCGGAGGCGGTCGGACTCACGTACGGCTATGTGCTCTTCGCGATACGCAAGCCGGCTGGCTGACGGCGGCAGTTCCCCGGACGATCGGGCGACCACGACGTAGGTTGGTGGCTGGCCGTGGTCGCCGTCGTGCCGCATCACGACAAGGCCCGAAGGAGGCACCATGCGTGACTATCCGGCGAACATCGTCGCCACTGACCACATCGAGCCCGCACCGCGACGGATCCGCGGCATGCTCGGCAACGCGGTGGTCTTCGACACCACACGAGCCTTGTACGTCTGGGAACACCCGCATTTCCCGCAGTACTACATCCCGTACGCGGACATTGATCGGCGCTTCATCATCGATGAAGACGACTCGCAGCACCTGCGTCGTGGCACCGCCCGGCGGCATGGTCTGCGGGCCGGCGACATCGATCGGCCGGCCTCCGCGTGGCTCTTCGGTCAGGATGCGCTCGAAGGGCTCGACGGCTTCGTCCGCTTCGACTGGCCGGCGCTCGACGCGTGGTACGAAGAGGACGAAGAGGTCTTCGTACACCCGCGCAGCCCGTACTCGCGGGTCGACGCACTGCGCTCGAATCGTCTCGTCCACCTCGAACTCGACGGCGTCGTGCTAGCGGAGTCATCGTCGCCCATCATGGTCTTCGAGACCGGGTTGCCGACCCGCTACTACCTCGACCGGACCACCGTGAACCTCAACCATCTCCGGGCGGCCAAGACCGAGACGGCGTGCCCGTACAAGGGCCGGACGAGCGGCTACTGGACGGCCGAGGTGAAGGGCCAGACATACCCGGATATCGCCTGGACGTACGACTTCCCGACCCGGCAGCTGTTGCCGATCGCCGGGCTGATCGCGTTCTACAACGAGAAGGTCGACATCTACCTCGATGGCGTGTTGCTGGAGCGCCCCCACACGCCGTTCTCGTAGTCGGCGAGGATTGGTCCGGATCAGGCCCCGGTGCTTGACCGGCGAGCCTCGGCGAATGGCAGACGGTCGAAGATGAACCGGTTGTAGACGATCTTTCCATCGGCAATGGTCAAGCACTCGGCACCCGGTGCGTCCGGCACCGGTACGGTCCGCGTGTTGTAGACGAGCACCGCCGTCGTATCGTCGCCGTACGCGGCGATGAGGTCGGCATCGAGCAGGATCTCGGTGAACGGGCCGAGGAACTCCCGGTAGGCGGCGATCCCCTCGATGCGACCGGCCGGCGCGTCACATACGACATCGTCGGCGAAGTAGGACATCGCGCGATCTATGTTCTTGCTCGTCCACGCGTCGTAATAGGCGATCGCGATCTCGCGAGCGGCGCTGCTGTCGGCCATGTCGGGTCCTTTGTCGTGTCGGTCCGGCGGCACGGGATCCACCGGCTGTCACAAGTAACGACACCATCGGGGCCCGACATGGAACGGTCGAGCGGCGTCGTGCATCCTTGCCCGGGCGCGCAGACGTACGACATCCGGTTCCGCAACGCGATGCGACTCCGATCGGCCGATCGGACCGGGCAGCGAAGTCTTGGGTTCGCGCGGTACATTTTCGCCCGCCGCATGGATTGCGACCCGGCTCGCGGCGTTCTTCGCAACCGACGACCGGGCGCCGGCAAGGTAGGGAGCCGCCCGTGCGAGCCACCTCTGCAGGCGCGTCATGCGTGGCCCTTCTTGCCATCGTGGGGTCGACTGTCACCGTGTCCGCGCCCGCCGCGAGCTTCGCGGCGACCGTTCCGTTGACGAGGTTCCTCACCGCGACGAACGGCTCGGATCGAGTCACGTGGGCGGACCGCAGTCGGATCGATACCAACACCACGATCACGGATGGTTCGTGGTCGCCCGACGGCAGCCGCCTGGTGTTCGTCAACGCCGACGCCGACATCGAGACCGTGCGATACGACGATGGCGGCGACACGACGACACTCGTCTCCCACACAGCCGACGCAGCGGTGAAGAGCCACCCGATCTGGTTCGACAACGGAGCCTTCATCGTCTGGTCGGAGAAGCTGCCCGGCCAAGCGGCCACGCTGGCGTATGTGCCGAGCCTCGGCGGGACGGCCGTCACCCTCGAGATGCCCGCCGGCGTCGACTACACGCAGCCGGCGGCCGCGCCGTCCTCGAACCTTCTGGTCATGGCCCGTCGGACCGATGACGCGGGGACGCCGACCGGCCCGTCCGACATTTACAAGGCCACGTGGGACGTCGACAGTGGACCGACGGTGACGCCGACGTTGGCCGTCGCGAACGCCACCTCGCCGGCGGTCGACGTGGCCGGTGTTTCGCTCGCCTGGGTGCGCTCGGACGGCGTGCACACCCAGATCTTCACGTCGACCACGAACGACCTGCTGGAAACACAGATCACGGCCGATCTGGTCAACCACGACAACCCGGCGTGGTCACCGGATCCCGTCAGTGACACTTCCGCCGTCGGCACCATCGCCTTCGACGAGGGCACCCACGTGTTCACCGCTGCCGATGACGGCAGTCAGCAGGCCGCGCCGGTCTCGACAACGCTGTCCGGCGTACCTGCCTGGGAGTATCACCTCATCAGCTCGGTGTTCCGGCTGTCGGGCGCCGACCGTTATCGCACCGCGACCGCCGTGTCCGCGTTCGAATGGCCGCAGCTGCCCAATGAGCCCGTCGCGCAAACGGTGGTGCTGGCGCGATCCGACACCTTCGCCGACGCGCTGGCGGGTTCGGCGCTCGCCGCGGCGAAACAGGGACCGCTGTTGCTGACCGCGAGCGGCAGTCTTAACCCGTTTACCAAGGCGGAGATCATCCGATTGCTGCCGCCGAATGCCACGGTCTACCTCCTCGGCGGTACAGGTGCCATCTCGGTCGGCGTGGCGGCGACGATCACGGGTATGGGCTATCACGTCGTACGGCTGGGCGGTGCAAATCGTTACGCCACCGCGACCCTGATCGCCGATGCGATCAACCCGCACCCGACCACCGTGCTCGCCGCGACCGGTTTGGATTTTCCCGACGCGTTGAGCGCTGGTGCCGCCGCCGGTTCGATCGACCTGCGCGGTGGTGGGGCCACGGTCGTCCTGACGGCGAACGGGGTGCTGCCGGCCGACACGAAGAATTATCTGGACCGGCTGGAGGCGGGCGCAAACCCGCCGCACATCACCGCGATCGGTGGCGAGAGTGTGCCGGCGATCGCTGGGTTTCCGTCCACCAGCGCGGTCGTCGGATCCGATCGCTACGAGACGTCGCGGCTCGTGGCCACTGCGTTCTTTCCACAGATCGACGCGGCCGAGTTGGCCACCGGCGCGAACTGGCCGGACGCGCTCGCCGGCGGTGCGGTCGGTGGCCCACTGCTGCTGAGTCAACCCGCGGCTCTGCCAGCTACCGTCGGTGATGAATTCGACGTTGGTTCCGGATCGATCGGTCAGGTGCTGGTAATCGGCGGCAGCGACGTGGTGTCGGACGCTCCGGCGAACGCCGCCGGCACACTGATCAGCGGCCCGGACGGGTATGACCTGGCGACCAATCCGCCGCCGTGCTGCACCACGATGGCGCATTGACCGAGCTTTACTGGCCCTGCTGGGCCCGGCGTCGATACGCTTAGGCCAGCCGGAATCTAGGCGGGAAGATGGCTCGTCCGTGGTGTCGCCTGCGTAAATCCGCGATTGCGGCTGCGTGTCTGGCGCTCGTCGCCGGCGTGATGACCGCGTCGGTCGCCCAGAGTGCGGCGCCAACGACGCCAGAGGCACTCCAGATCCTGCAGATGAACCTCTGCGACAGCGGCATCGCACGGTGCTACACCGGCCGATCCGTGGCCGAGGCCGCCGCAGTGATCCGGGCCGATGAACCGGATGTCGTCACCCTCAACGAGGTCTGCCGCAACGACGTGGAGACCCTCGATCATGCGCTGGCCGGCGCCGCCGGCGGCGTCGTGGTCTCGGCATTCCAGGCAGCGGCCGACCGGCGGACCGGTGACGCATACCGGTGCCTCAACGGTCAACCGTACGGGATCGGTTTGCTGGTGCACGTGCCGACGGCGTACCGCGGCTACCTGACGTACAGCGGGATCTATCCGACGCAGGATCGCAGCGATCCGGAGGAGCGAGCCTGGCTGTGCCTGGACGCCATCGGCAACTTCTACGCCTGCACGACACATCTGGCCAACACGAGCCCGACAGTCGCGCTCGCTCAGTGCGGTTACCTACTACACACCGCGATTCCTGCCGTACGCGAGCGCAATCCCGGCTACCAGCCAACTGTGCTCGGTGGCGACCTCAACCTGGGGTCGGTCGGCCCGCAGGACGTACCGAGCGTGCGTACCGTCCGGCTATGTCCGCCACGGCGATGGCGGCGTGCAGTACGTCCTCGCGACGGTTGGTTTCTCGCTTACGTCGGACCGGTCGGTCGGGATGAACGGCACGACGGACCATCCGGGTTTACTGGTCGCGCTGACGACACCGTAGGTGGTGACCGGATCCCGGATCTCGACCGTGCCGCACCGCCGATGGGTGTACGTCGCTGCAAAGCTGCCTACGCCGCGCCCTTTGTCCGATAGAAGGCGACCGAATGCTCACAACCACGGGTCGCGTTGTCCCAGAATTCGTACTCTTCGAGCCAGGGCTGGTCGGCAAAGACGATCTTGTGTGTGGGGTTGGCGTAGGCAATGCGGACCGGCTTGTCGCCTCGATCCTTGTGTATCCGGTCAAGCACCTGCTCGAGCGTCGCCGGCCCGAATGGGTCGAAGAGGTAATAGACGCTGCCCGTTGAGTAGTCGAAGTCCTGCGCGGTCACGTTGTGCACCTCAATTGGCGCCTTCCGACCGCGCATCCGAGTCGCGTTGGCAGTCGCCTGTTCGCAGAACTCGGACGACAGATCGATGCCGACGACTTTGGCAACGGGATGCCTGGCCGCACAACAGACCACTCGGCCCTTGCCGCTTCCGATGTCGACAAACGTGTCGCCTGGCGAGAGCGACAGGAATTGGAGAATCTCGAGAATGGACGAGTACTGCATCGCGGCGTAGTGATGGGCATCCGGATAGTCGACCGGCACCGAACCACGCGTCGAAATGCCGAGTCGTCGCTCCCAGCCAAGATTGTTCAACCGTGCGCTGAGTGGCTGCGACATGACTACCTTCCCTTCGGGAAAGATCGACGACGCGGACACTATGCGCAGCGGGTACGACGTACAAGCGGCGAGTCGGATTGCTCCGACCGAGACCTTTGGCGGCCGGGGTTAGCTATTCGGCGCACGCCCCGAGTCGCCGACGGCAAAGCGATGCATAGCCATCGATAAGTGTTCCGGCGTCTCCGGACCGAAGACAGTCGGGCGCGGATATCTGCCCTGGTGATCGCGGCGAGGTTCCCGGCACGATGTGTCCATGAACCTGTACGACACGCCACCGGTCGACGTGCGGCCCCTGTTGATCGACGAGCGCATGGATTTGCTGACGTTCTTGCACGCTCTGGCGCCCGCGGAGTGGGCGGCGTCGAGCGCAGCCCCGGGCTGGCGCGTCAAAGACCTGGCTTTGCACCTGCTCGATGATGATCTCGGGTGGCTTTCCCGTGGCCGTGACGGTGATCGCACCGGGTTGTTGCCGATGTCCGACCACGGCTCCTTTGTCGAAGCGTTGGCCGCCAAGAACCAGCGCTGGATCGACGGCGCTCAGGGCCTGAGCGCGCCGGTCGTCATCGGTCTGCTGGAGTGGGCGGGACGAGAAATGGACGCCTACTACTCGACTATGGACCTGGCGGGGAAGGGGCAAGTCAGCTGGGCCAGCGACGGACGTGTCCCTATCTGGTTCGACATCGCACAGGATCTCACCGAACGGTGGGTGCATCAGATGCAGATGCGTGAGGCGGTACGGCGTGTCGAGGGTTACGCGGACGCCTACCTACCCACCGTGCTTCGTACGTTCGTCTGGGCCCTCCCACACCAGTACCGCGTCGACGCCTCGCCCGGTACCACGGTCCAGGTCGATCTGGATTCGGGCGGAAAGTGGCACCTCACCTGCGAGGGGTCCACGAAGTGGTCGCTCGACGAAGGCGTTGTGGACCAGCCGGACGCGCACGCGGCCTTCTCCGACGATGCCGGCTGGCGCTGGCTGACCGGCGCGTCGGCGCCGCCAGAGGGAGTGGTCATGCGCGGCCCGGCGAGCCTGACCGAGCCGCTGCTGGGCTTACGCGGAATCATCGCCTGAACGCTCAAGCTGCGCCGCAGGAATCAGCTACCCGTGCCAGACACGACTCCACCGACGATCACGATGTTTGCCTTACGGCTCGTGGTCGGGTCGGCCGCCCATTTCGAGGATTTGCTTGAGAGCGCGGAGGTTGGCGGCCACCGCCGACTTGACACTGGACGCCGCCAACGGTGCGATCAGGCGCAACGTACCTGAGGGCTGAAGGTCCATGGTGTTGGTGAGGGACGTGCCGTTTTCTACCGAGGCAAGCAGGTAGGTGACCTCGGCGCCGAAAGGCCCGAGCGGACCTCGAATCGAGAGCCGGCGGTCCGGCTCGAACTCGGTCACCTCGAACGTCTCCTCGCTTCGAGAGGGAACCGTCCGGGTTTGCTGGTAGCGCGAGCCGACGCCGACCGGGCCCGCGGTCACCTTCCGGGTCTCGCTGATCGCGTAGTTCCACCGCGGCAGGTTCTCGAAGTGGGCGAGGTACGCGAACACGTCAGCCGGGCTGGCGGTTGATCGTGATCGTGTTGGTGAAGTTCATGAGCGAATCTCCTCAATGTGCGCTGCGCAGCAGCCGCTGGGCCGCGGTCGGGTCGTGGGCGGGCAGGATGACCAGGCCGGGCATCCGCTGCTTGAGCGCGACTACCAGATCAGTGGTCTTGGCGAGGCGACCGCGGTCGCCGACGCCAGGGAGCTGGCGTCGTTCCAGCAGTTCGGCCGCGTACGTGAGATCGCCGACCAGCAGAAGTGGCGGCGTCCCGCGTCGCCGTACGAGCAGAGATAGGGAACCGGCGGTGTGACCGGGTGTGGGTAGCAAGACGAGCGAGCCGTCGCCCATGACGTCGACCGACTCCGGGAACGGCGCCAGCGTTGGATCATTCGTCGGTTCGAAGCGGATCCGGCGCCACCTCCGGCCTGGGATCATGATGTGCTTGGGGAGGAAGCCGCGGGGCTCGGGCGCGAACCGTGATAACTCCTTCCATTCGGCCGCGCTGACGAGCAGTTCCGCGCTTGCCAGTGCGTGATGCCGCCGATGTGGTCCTGGTGCAGGTGGGACAGAATCGCTGTGTCGACATCGCTCGCCGAATACCCGAGCGTGCCGAGTTGAGCGTCGAGCGTCTCGCCCGCCCCGATATGGAACCTGGCCAGGCGGTTGTAAATGACTCCGGTGAAGCCGCCGGGAAAGTACGAGTCGTCGGTGACCGACGCGCGGTCTTGTCCGGTGTCGAACAGAACCAGTCCTTTGGCGTGTTCGATGACGTAGACGTTGATCGGCCGCGGCGGTAACCATCGCGTGAGGTCAGCAGCCACCAATACAGCGGCGTCCTGGCGCCGATGGGCGTGTTCAGGGTGGATCTCGACCGTCCCGGTGCTGACGACCGAGACAGCCCTGACCGGGTCGGCCGTTGCGCTTCTCGGCCTGGGATGTGGCAACTAAACTCGACATGTGGCCTCCTCTGGTGTGCTCGCGTATCTGATCGCGCGAGTCGACGCCAGCCTTCGCCCGTTTCCGCTGCGTGTCAGTGACTTCGGTAGCGGTGCCGCGTAACAGAAGTCACGCGTCGCTCGTCATGGAGCCGTCGGATTCCAGGATTGGTCGTGAAGCCCGGTCGGATCGAGGATGAGGATGCTGTCTGGTGAGGTCACGACGAGCCGGTCGACGCGGAAATCCCGCAGGACTCGGGCCACCACTTCACGTACCGATCCGACAGCGTCGGCTAGCTCCTGCTGCGATACCCGGGCCACAAGGCGAGCCTGGGGGCGCTGCTGAGCGGAGGCGAGATCCAGCAGGTGCGCGGCCACTCGCTGCCGCACCGAGCCGAAGGTGTTGATCGCCGTCTGCTGCAGCGTGCTCGTATAGTCGTCGGCTCAATTCCTCCGCCAGCGCAAATGCCACCCGGCGCGTCCCCGCGCGCCGCCGCCGTCAGCGTCGATGAGTCGATCCGGAACAGGCTCGACTCGGCCAGGGTCTGAACGCCGACATCGGCCGGGCCTCCGACGAGGACCGCGATCCCTAGTACGTCACCGGTGCGCGCATACCGGACCGTCACCTGCCGTCCCTCCGGCGATGTCATGTAGACGCGCAGCAGGCCGCCGACCACGAGGAAGGTCCTCGGCGACGAGCTCTCCCGATAGATCGTGCTTCCAGCCGGATAGTCGATGACGTCCCCGAGACCCAGCAGAGCATCGACCAGGTCTGACGGCAGCTTCCGCAGGAAGCTGCCGGCGACGGCGTTCGCGACGTCTCTCTCCGCCACCCTCTAAGGATCCGGCACACGGATCGCGAGCGTGAAGGAACCCCGCTCGACACCTGGCCGGTGATCGTCAATGGCGAGATTGACATCGACGACGGGGGTGCTCCGGGCGCGGCATCCACACTGTGTTGCCGTTTCGACGGACCCGGCGCGCCGGCCGCTCACGCTGATATGAGCGCCCGGCGACGGCTCACGGACGAAAGGTCCGGCGGTAGGTCTCGGGTGGGACGCCGAGTTGTTGGCTGAAGTGGCGCCGCAGCGTCGTCGCGGTCCCCATGCCCGTCCGCGACGCGATCTGCTCGACACTCAGGTCCGAGGTCTCCAGCAGTTCCTGCGCGCGCCGCACTCGCTGGGTCAGCAGCCAGCGCAGTGGGCTCATCCCCGTCACCATGTTGAAGTGGCGCGCGAGGTTGCGAGAGCTCATCCCTGCCGTGCGCGCGAGGTCGCGCACGGTCAACGGGTGCTCGACGCGTTCGATGGCCCATGGCAGCAAGTCGGCCAGGATATGGTTCGGGCCGTGGGCGACCGCGGCGGGAATGAACTGGGCCTGGCCACCCGGGCGATGCGGGGGCACGACAAGGCTGCGCGCCAGTGCGTTGGCCACTGCGGTTCCGTGGTCGGTCCGTACGAGATGAAGGCAAAGGTCCAGGCCGGCGGCCTTGCCGGCTGACGTCAGCACGTCGCCGTCGTCGATGTAGAGCACGTCCGGGTCAACCTGAACCGCGGGGTACCGGTCGTGGAGCAGCGCCGTGTGCGCCCAGTGCGTGGTCGCGCGCCGGCCGTCGAGCAGTCCCGCCGCGGCGAGCACGAATGCGCCCGTACACAGCGAGGCCACGCGGGCGCCAGCCTCATGGGCAGCACGGACGGCATCGACGAGCGCGGGCGGCGGGGGTTCGGCAACGTCGCGACAGGACGGGACGATCACCGTGTGGGCATCGGCCAGCGTCTCCAAACCATTTTTGATGCCGGCCTTGAGCCAGCCGCCGACCGCCGCGCCGTCCTGGCCGCAAATCGCGAAGTCGTACCAGGGATCGGCCAGCCCCCGGTCGACACCGAACACCTCGCACGCGGCGGCGAGTTCGAACAGTGGGGTGCCGTCCGCGACTGCCAAGGCAACGGAGGACATGTCCGAAACTGTACGGGACCCGTCGTTGCGGACACTGGCCATGCCCGATCGGGTCAGGAACGCTGAGCAGCATGAACGAGCGAGTCGCGGTCCTCGGCGCCGGGGGCCACACGGGCAGTTTCGTCGTAGCGGAGCTCCGGCGGCGGGGGATGACGCCGATCCTTTGCGGTCGCGACACTGATCTGGACAAGGCGCTCCGGGAGGCCGATGCGGTGATCAACTGTGCCGGCCCGTTCGCGGCCACCGCCGCGACGGTGATCGAGTCCGCGATCCGCGTCGGGATTCCTTATCTCGACGTCACTGCCGAGATCGAGGTCGTGACCGACACCTTCGCCAACTATGCCGGGGTTGGTATCCCCATCGTGCCGGCGGCCGCCTTCTACGGCGGGCTCGGAGACCTACTCGCCACCGCGGCCGTGGACGATCGGCCGGTCGCTGATCATCTGACCATCGCGTACGCCCTCAGCAGTTGGCGCCCCACCCCCGGCACCCGCGCGACGGGCCGGGTCTCCGCGCAACGCCGCAACGGGCGGCGGATCGCCTACACCGGCCATCGACTCCAACACCGTGCCGGCGAGGCGCCGCACACCGAGTGGACGTTCGCAGCCCCCGTTGGCACCAGGGCGGTCGTCGGCGAATTCACGATGGCCGACAGCGCGACCATACCGACGCATCTGGACACGCCCGAGATCGCCACGTTCATGTCAAGCAACGCCGTGGATGACCTGCACGCACCCGATCCGTCGGGCCCGGTTGCGGTCGACGAGTATGGCCGCTCAGCGCAGACGTTCCTGGTCGAAGTCGTCGCACGGTCAGGTGGCGGGGAACGCCGCGCATCCGCCAGCGGCCGGGACATCTATGCGGTCACAGCGCCGCTCGTAGTCGAGGCAGCCTTCCGGATACTGGCCGGAGCCGGCGACACGGCGGGAGTCGCCTCGGTGGGCGCGCGCTTCGACGCGAAGGACTTCCTGAGCTCGCTCAGCCCGGAGCACCTTGCCCTCGGGTGACGCTTGAGGTGGATCGACTCCTAGCCGACGGCGGCGGTTTCGGTGGCCCTGTCCAGGACGGCTTCCACGCCGCCTGCGCCGTGGTCAAGCTGGTAGTCGAGATTGACGGCGGCGCTGATGAGGGCCAGGTGGCTGAAGGCCTGTGGGAAGTTGCCGATCTGTTCACCGGTGGGCCCGATCTCCTCGGAGAACAGGCCGACGTGGTTGCTGTAGGTCAGCATCTTCTCGAACGCGAGCCGGGCGTCGTCGAGGCGTCCAGAGCGCGCGAGTGCGTCGACGTACCAGAAGCTACACATGGAGAACGTGCCTTCCGATCCTCGCAGGCCGTCTGGTGAGGCGCTGGGGTCGTAGCGGTAGACGAGGCTGTCGGAGACCAGCTCGTCGTCCATCGCGCGCAGGGTGGACTGCCACATGGGGTCGCTCGGGGCGATGAATCCCACCAGTGGCATGTAGAGCAGTGACGCGTCGAGGACGTCGCTGCCGTAGGACTGCACGAACGCTTCACGTTTGGGGTTCCAGCCGCGTTCCATCACCTGCCGCATGACCATGTCGCGCATATTCGTCCAGCGCTCGACGTCGGCGGGGCGGGCGCGGGTCTGCGCGATGCGGATGGCCCGGTCGAACGCGACCCAGCTCATCATGCGGCCGTAGACGAACTCCCGCGGCCCGCCGCGGGTCTCCCAGATCCCGGCGTCGGGCTGGTCCCAGTGCTGGGATAGCCAGTCGACCATGTCGGCGAGGTGGTGCCAGTTGTCGTAGCTCATTTGCAGGCCGTGCGCATCGGCGAGATGGATCGAGTCCATCGCCTCGCCGTAGATGTCGAGCTGGAGCTGGTCGACGGCGCCGTTTCCGACGCGTACCGGGCTGGACTGCTTGTAGCCCTCGAAGTGATCGAGGATCTGCTCCTGCAGGTCGGGCGAGCCGTCGATCCGGTACATGATCTGTAGTTGGGTGCCCTTTTGGTGGGCCTCCTTGATGCGGTGGCCCAGCCATTGCAGGAAGCCCCTCGCTTCGTCGACGAAGCCAAGACTCAGCAACGCGTAGACGGAGAACGACGCGTCGCGGACCCAGGTGAAGCGGTAGTCCCAGTTGCGTTCCCCGCCGACCTGTTCGGGTAGGGCAGCGGTGGGCGCGGCGACCAGCGCGCCGGTGGGCGCGTACGTCATCAGCTTGAGCGTCATCGCCGAGCGTTCGACCATCTCGCGCCAGCGGCCCTTGTAGGTCGACTGACCGATCCATCCTCGCCAGAAGTCGCGCGTCTTCTCGAAGATGGCTTGGATCTCGGCAGCTGGTATCGCCCGAGGCGGACCGTCCGGCGCCGTGTCGATCACCATTGCCCCGATGTCGCCGACCTTCAGAGTTCCCTTCACCCGCGCGCCGGTGCCCGCGGCCTCAATCGAACCGGCCAAGCGGGGACCCCGCCGGGACGGGCTCACGTTGAGGTTCATGGTCCGGCTGCGGAACATCGCCCCGTCGTCGGTGATGGTGACCTCATGGTCATCGCGACCGTAGTTGAACCGCGGTTGGCACTCGATCACAAAGGTCATCTGGCCGCGCACGACCCGGATCATCCGGATCAGGCGATGCTGGTCGGTGGCCTCCGTACCGGTCACCGGCATGAAGTCGATGACCTCACCCACGCCGTCCGTACTCAGGAAGCGGGTGATCAGGATCGGCGTGCCCGGCAGATACAGCTGATTGGTCACGTAGTTGGTGCCCTCCGGCGCCACCTTGACAAAGCCACCCTTCTCCTTGTCAAGCAGCGAGGCGAAGATGCTCGGCGAGTCGAAACGAGGGGCGCAGAACCAGTCGATCGTGCCGTCATCGCAGACGAGCGCAGCAGTCTGCAAATCGCCAATCAGCCCATGATTCTCGATACCGGGGTACGTGTTCACGATGGACTCCCGCAGATCTCGTTGTTATCGATAGGCAGGCAAGACGATCGACGCGCGCCGGATAGGGCCGGTGTCGCGTTCCTGAAAGCGTTGGCTCACGATCTCCTACCGTTCATCGTGGACCGTCGCGCCGCCGGATGTAGCGCAATCGCCCAATGCACAAAGAACGCCCACCGTGGGATCGCGACAGGCCGGTCCCAAGAACCGCAAACTCCGGCACCCCAGGCAGACGCCGTCGTCATCTGCCTGGGCCAGTGGGCGAGTGTGCGATGCGCCGGCGTGCGCCGGGACGTCTGGCTCTGGCCGAACGAACATAGTGAATGTGCGAAATGCGGCCTTTTCGATACGCCGAGTGACTCTCGGCGATAGCCTCTCGACCGCATCACCTCAGCGGAAACTCGATAAGCCCGATTCTGGTAGCTCTGCCATGGGCCGGGCTCCCGATGGATCGCAAGCTACCAGTTAGCGCCGTCGACGTACGCCCGGGTCCAGACGGTCACATGCAGCATGACGGACTTCGTGAACGCCACGTGCATCCGGTCGACCTGCTCCGGCGGAGCGCTCGTGGCAGCCAGGTACTCGCGCGCTGTCGCGATGACGACAGCGGCGAAGGCAAGCAGATACCGCATCGGTATCTGATCGAGGGAGTCGGCGTTGTCGGTCTTGTTCTTCTTGGCCCGCGAATGCCGCAGCCCGATCTCCTGCTGGTAGTCCAGCCAATTCTGATCGAGCGGGCGGGTGCACGCGTCGATAATCCATCGATCGAAACGCGGCTTCGAAGCGGCGCTGTACTCCGGGTTGGGTGTGCCGTCGGGGTGACCGGTGTAGCCGGCCAGCCACGGCAGCCGGCCGAGTTGCGCACGATACGCGGTCACCATGTCGTCCGCCTGGTCGGCCAGGATCTTTGCTGCCTCGCGGAGCGCCGCTTCGTCGTCGGCCGAAAGCGCCACGACATCCTTGAGCCGGTTCAGGTCCTCCATCGTCAACGGCGACGTGGCGGCCTCGCCGGTGCCGTAGGTGTACCCGTGGATCTGATCGGGATGATCGATCACCACCGGCGGTGTCGGTGTGTGCTGCGCCATCTCAGCCTCCTTGTCCGCTCAGAGGCGGCAGGGGATTTCCGCGTGGCCGGTGCGGTGTAGAAGCGAAACGCGACCTCCTCCGCCAGCCCGACGACACCATCATGTCGCGACGACGAACTGGCCGTGCCGTCTTGCCGAACCAGCATGCCGACTTCTCTCCCGCAGCCGGCGGATCGAAGAGTGCTGTTCGCGGTGAGCAACGCGTGCAAACGTCGGCAACAATCGCATCGGGCTCCGAGATCTCGCTCGCCGCGGTCCAATCGGTGCTGGCCGCGACCGCAAATCCAGAGTCACCGGGCGACGTGAACGTCAGCCAACCGTCGGCCGGGCTGCTCGCGCGGGCTGAGGCGCCGAGTACGTTCAACGGTCTGTTCCTCGGATTCGGGGCCGTCTCGCTGCTCGTCGGCGCGATCGGGGGTCGCCAACATCATCGTGATCTCGGTCCCGGAACGGCGATCCGAGATCGGATGACGTGCCCTCGGCGCTAACAAGGGCCACATGCGTACCCAGTTCCTTGCCGAAGCGATGCGGCTCGGTGGCGCGGTCGGCGTCGGACTCGGCGCGGTGTCCACCGCCATCTACTCGACCAGCAAGCATTGGGACATCTTGGTCCCCACGATCGTGGGGCCGGCGGCTTGGGCGCGGCCGCGATCATCGGTGCCATTGCGGGCCTGCTGCCGGCGCTTCGTGCCGCTCGAATGTCGCCGACGGAGGCCCTGTGGTCCGTGTGACGTGGCGTCTCTAGAGTGATTCGGCCGAGACCGCGATCTCGATCTGATCCGGTAGCCGGCCGTCCAGGTTTATGTCGAGCTCGACCGCGACCGGCGAGCGACGCGCCTCGCCACGCTACGTACGGCGGGATCGCCGCGACGTGCAGCCGCGACAAGGGGCCGGGCCACGCGCTGTGGTAACTGGTGGGTTCGCGGTGGCCGCCAGCAGCGCACCGCCGTGGCCTACAAGTCGATCGTCCGGAAGTGAAATCCGCGGCCGGCGACCGGGCCCTCATGATCGACCCGCACACCGTTTCGATCCTGGCCGGCTACCTCGCCACGCGGGCCCGCTGGCAGCTGGCCGCCGAACCCGAATGGACACCCACCGGGTTCCTGTTCGTGCGGCCCCAACGGCCAACCCTGGCACCCCGACCAGCTCTCCGACCGGTTCGAGCGAGTCGTCCGCGACGCCGGACTGCCACCGATCCGCTTCCACGACCTACGACACTGCGCCGCCAGCTACCGCAAACTCGCCGGCGTCGACATGAAAAGATCCAAGAAATCCTCGGCCACTTATCCATCGTCATCACCGCCGACACCTACGCCCTGCTGTTCGACGACCTCGACCGCACCGCCACCGACCCGGCGGCCAACCTCATCCACAACCGACGCCGAAAGAAAGCCGCATAACATCCACAAACCCACGCGCTAACGCGCCCTCGGCGGAAGGCGCGCGCTCCGTCAGTCAATCGATGGACATCATCGTATGATCTTGCGTAATCGCAGGTAAATGGTGGGCCGCCAGGGACTCGAACCCTGAACCTACAGATTAAAAGTCTGCAGCTCTGCCATTGAGCTAGCGGCCCGACGTTGATAGGTTACCCGGACCTTCTCTGCGCTGATACCGGCTTAAGCGTGGAGCCAGATTCTCGCAGGTCAAAGCCTTGACGTCGGAGTGCGGGTGACCGGCGCAGTAGCTACGGCGAGACGCGGACCGTTGGGGTGTTCACCGGCGGGGCAGTTGCGTTGAGCGATCGACGGATTCGGGCCGGATGGGCCGGTGAATTTCGCTGTTACCGCCCGCGTACGGAACGATCACGGTGCGGGTAGGTGGTGTGTGTCACGAGGTGACGACCTCGAGTTCGTCGATGGTGATCGTGGTGGTGCTCGGCACGTCGGTGGTCAGTGTGCCGCCCTCGCCGGTGTTGGCGGTCCAGGTGACGAGCCAGTGCGTGGTCGCGGTGACGGTATAGGCGCCGCCCGGCTCGTCGCGCGACGGTGCCAGGTATCGGTATCCGCAGGTGGGCGACGTTGTGCCGTGACCGCCGAACGAGGTCCCCGGGCTATTGCACGTCACTGAGTGCCCGTCGCCCATTTCCCAGACGACGTACTGTGCATCGGCTTCGACATTGACCGTGATGCCGCCATCGGTCTTGCTGACCGGGATCGGTCCCCACGTCAATTGATTCCGATCGGTCCACAGCCACACCGGCAGTCCGACCAGGCCGCGACCGGTCGTCAGTGGCGCGGTGCCGATCTGCGGTCCACCGACCGTCAGATCGGCCAACGCCTCGCTGGCGACCTCGGCCGGTGTCGGGCCGGTAGCAGTGGCGTCGGGCGGCACACCGGTCAGGAACGTCTCGGTCGGTAGCGTGACGTGGAAGATCGCTCCGCCGGCCGCGATGCACGAGACGTCGTAGATCCGCCCCTCGGCCGGGGTGTGGCCGTTCCAGACGGGGTCGTGCGGGCCGGGCTGTGGGCTGGTGAGCTTGTAGTAGCACCCCCGAGAGTTGGAATACGCACCGTACTGATCGCTCCAGCACGGGAAGACGATCTTGGTCGTGTCGTACATGATGAAGCACTCTGGCGCCGGGCCGCCCCCGCCCGAGCCGTCGCCCGCGCCCTGGGTGCCCGGGACCGACGGGCCCGTGACGACGACCCAGCAATGTGCACCCTGGCAGCTGCCGCTTCCGTCCGCGTAGGCAGGAGTCGCGGCGGTGACTATTCCGATCGCTACGGCAGCCAGAGTCGCCACAATGGCGACGAGACGCTTCACGATGATGCCGACCTGGAGATGGACGTAACGAGGCCGAGCGGCGATGGTGCGCGTGACAAATCCATGGCTGGCCTTCCCGCAATGGACCATGCGTCTCGTCCGTCCGCCCGAAGTGCCCGGCCGGGCCGAGCACGCAAATCACCCGCGATCGATATGTCAGCCCACGGCATCATATTCGGATCGTCCTCGCGCTCTCAACACCGACGCGGAAGCCTGTGGACAGACGCTCCACTCAGGACCTGACACGCCTCAGCATGGCTTGCCTTGCACCTGCTCCTGCGTCAGCAGCCACTTGCCATTCACCTGCGTGACGCTGGCGATCTCCAGCTGGCGCGCGGGATCTTTCGAGGTGCTGTACGGCTTTCCGCTCGACTTGTAGACCGGCCGCCATCCATTGGTGGTGAGGCAGATCGACAGCGTCACGATCGGCGGCTGTGCGACGAGATCCACGTTGGTCGGAGTGGCCGTCCAACTCGGTTTGCCGTGATAGACGATGCCCTGGGACCGGTAGTAACCGGTCGCGAACACAGCGCCGTCGAGGTCCGGTTCACCGAGATACTTCTTCAGGCCAGCCGTTGTCGAGTTCATCTTGGCGTACGCGCCGACCTCGTACGTCAGTGCGGCGTTGTACGCCGTAACGGCGGCCTGGCCGGCGGCGTCCGCGGCCGCGTTCGCCGACGATTTCGAGGCAGATGGGACCGCAGCGGCCGCCGCAGGCTGAGACGTGCCCGGTGAGTGGCTGCACGCAACCAGCGTGGTCAGCAGTGCCATGGCGGCGAGTCCCATGCCCTTGGCACGTTGCCATCGACGACGGTAGACCGCGGGCCAAAACGGCACGTGCGCCTCGCTCACTGGTGACCTCCCGCGTGGAGCCCTGTGCTGCGATGAGCTGCGCTCGACCACAACGATGCGGATTGGTCAATGTGGATCGATCTCAGCCGGCGGACAGCATATTCGGTCGGCGACTGCGCTTTCAACACCGTCGGCCCGACCGTTCGCGTCGGTTGGCGGGCGTCGTTGGCGACACATCGTGTCCACCGTGGACGAACAGCAGGCAACGCTATCCGTCCACGATCGACCGAAAAACTATCTTTTAGCAATGGTTCAAACGTGAATAGTATGATTTAATGAGACGGACCCAATGAACGTTCCGTCCCCCCGGCGACGGCGCGCCTCGTCCCGAGCGAGGCGCGCCGTCGCGCGTCGGGCTCCGTGACAGGTCGTTGGTGGTCGGAGCACAAATTCGTCCGTACCCGCGAAAAGCGTGCCCCCCACGATGCGCACGGCAATGGCAGGATCGATGGCAATCGACCTGAGGGGTTGCTGTGCGGGGATTCGGCTCCGACGTGTCGGCGGCCGTGCGCGCCGGTTCGACGATATGTGATCTAGCGGATGAGCTGGGCGATGCAGCGCTCGCCTGGTCGAGTGCCGGGACGCGCGATCCGGAGGCGTTCGGAGTCACCGAACTCACCAACGGGCTCGAGACGGTACGTGAGGCCTGGCGGGCCGAATTCGACGTGTACGTCGACGTGCTGTCCCGCTGGTGCGCGGCGATGCGTCAGTCCGCTGGCAACTACCGGGCGGCCGATGCCGCGGCGGCCGCCCGACTGGGCGGTGGCTCGACCCTCGGCGTCGGTCCGATGTGAGACGATCGTGACGTATGCCGACTACCTCCAGCTGAATACGATCGCTCACCGGCTGGCCAGCGCGGCCGAGGATCTCGCGAAACTCGCCAACCCGGCGACGGCGGCGTTCGAGGTCGCCGACGCCGTCGCGTCCGTGTACGACCTGATCGATGGTCGCATCGACGGCAACGTTGGCGAGATCGATGCATACGCGGCCGCCTTCGACACGATGTCGTCGAATCTCGCGACTGTGTACGCCGAACTGACGTCGATCAACATCGCCGTCCCGAAAGTGTGGACCGGTGTCGCCGCCAGCGACGCCGTCGCGGCCCTGACCGCCACCGAACAACTCCTCGGTGATGCGCGGACGGTGATGAACGAAGCGGCTGCGCACATCGAGGGCTACGTGCAAGCGCTGCCGGGGCTCCGCGGGGATCTGGCCGCGAGTCAGCAACTGTTCCACAAGGGTTGGCACGAGATCACGTCCGGCCTCGCGCAGTCCATTCTCGATGAGTTCCTGCCATGGACGCACGGCGGAGGTCTGGTCGACGCGATCGAGGACATGGCCTCCGGCCTCGACAGCGCGTGGCGGGTCTACGCGCGCTGGGCTGTCGCCGTGGACACGCTCGAGCGCGCGTTCGTCGACGTTGCCGGAAAGGCGCGCGCACAGGCCGGGGCGGCCGGCGGGCTGGACAGCTTCACGTCCGTACGGTTGGCGGCCGCGGCTCTCAGTCCGTACGGGGTCGCGACCGACGATGGAATCCTGTCCAGCGCGCAGCTGACCCGCGCCGGCGCCATTCTCGCCTCACTCTCACCGGCCGACCGGGCCACGATGGATGCGTTGCTGGCCAATGCCCATTCCGACGTCGAGCAGGCGTACCTCCTCAAAGCGCTGATCGCCGGCCACCCGGTCGCCGAGGTCTCCGCCTTCGACCGAGCCATCCACGGGCAGACCGACGACTGGTTGCGAACCCATCTGAACCTCATCGACCCGAACAGCGTCGGCCCAGCCATGGTGGATTCGCAGGTCATCCGGCAGCAGAACGAAACAACGTGTGGCTCGATGTCGATCATTCTCGTGCGAGCCACCAACGACCCGATCTACGCGCTCTCGCTGTCGGACGATCCGCAGCAGCGGTCGCTGACCGACATGCTCACCATCCAGGAGCAGCGGGTCCACGACGAGACGAACACGATCTGGCCGCAGGCGTTGGGCACCACCCCGTGAGGCGTGACCGACGTACTGAACGGCCATCGCGGCGAGTTCGGCACGACGTACGACTGGCATATCGTCGACGACACCGATGCCAGCAGCGTCGGACCGGCGCTCACGAATGCGGTATCGGCGGTGGATGCCGGCTACCCGGTGCCGGTGTTGATCGGCGACGGCATACCTCGGCATTACGTGCTGCTCATCGGCCACGACAACGGGATGCTGACGTTCTACAACCCATCTGGGTCGTTCGAGCAGATCAGCGAGGCCGACTTCCTCAACGGTAACGTGTCCGACCTGGGCTACCAGCACGTCCAGGGAGTGATCACGCCCAAATGATCGGCCGCCGTTGGCTCGTGGTGCCGCTGATCGCCGCGTGCCTGCCCGCGCTCGCCGGTTGCCCGGCGCCCGACGCGGTGACCGATGTCGATCGGCAGCGATTGGCGGTGTTGCAGCGCGAGAAGATCGTCGGAACTGCCACCGGCAAGCCGGACGCCAGCGCCGGATTCCTCGTGTCGTCGACGCTGCCACCCACTCGGAGCAAGGTCTATGGCCGGATTGTCGGAGCACTGGGGTCGACCGTTCCGGCGCCGGCCGGCACCCGGGTCACCGCATCGACCAAGGCCCTCGCCCGTACGGCCACCGCTACGTCGATCGAGACACTGCGTGGTTCCGGCTGGACCGTTTACTTCGTCGGCTGCACGCCGCCCGGCGACTCGGCCTCGCCCGGCGACACAGCGCCGCCTGGCGGCGCGGATTCGCTTGGCGCCGCGCGTCCGTGGCCCTATCCGGAACCGGATCGGTGGTTGTTCGACGCGTTCGCGTACAAGGTGATCGGCGGCGTGTCCTACTTCGCCGACGTCCAGGGCATGGCGACGGACACCGGCACGGCCCAGGTCTACTTCACGTTGCTGGCGCCGAACGAGCACGAGTCGGTGACGAACCGATTCCCGGACAGCCCACCGGCCGTGTCGCCGAGCGCGAACTGTGTCGAGTCACCCGTTGAGCCGACGAAGCTGACCCACGCCGGGCCGATCCTCGCGATGTTCGACAGCGGCCCGCGAGCCGGCTCGTCCGCGCCTCTGGCGGTGACCGGTTACCGCTGATCGGTGCGGCCACCCAAAGCGTCAAGGAGCTGAGCTGCGAGGTGGTTGAGGCACGGTGGTTGAGGTCGCGGTGGTTGAGGTCGCGGTGGTTGAGGTCGCGGTGGTTGAGGTCGCGGTGGTTGAGGTCGCGGTGGTTGAGGTCGCGATCGCGGCCGCGTCAGTTCGCGTCGCGCAAGATCTCGGACGGATTCGTGCGTACGACACGGAACTGTGCATAGCCGGAGGCAGCGAACGTCACCACGACGACCGCGACCGCAATGCCGATCATCGCGGCGATCGGAAGGGTGAGTAGGCCGCCCGGCGGCAGTGACGGGTCGACATCGAAGTTGTGCCGTAGGGTGTACGCCGCGATAGACGAGGCACCGAGGCCAGTGATGAGGCCGACTGCGAGCGGCGTGCCCAACTCCCACAAGACAGCACGCCAGTGGCTGCCGGCGTGCATGCCCATCCGGCGCAGCATCACGAACGCTCGACGATGGCCCGGCGATCGGGACTCGAGATACAGCAGCAGCCCCACGAGAGCGATGACACCGCAGAGCAGCGACAAGGCGGTGAGGTATTCGAACGTGAACGTCAGCGGTTCGTAGACCGAGTTGACGGTCGCGTCCTCGGCGGTCTGTACGTATTTTGTCCGCAAACCGGTCGCGGAGACCGCGTTGAGGATCGTGGTGACGTCACCGCGAATCCACAGCTGATACAGGGCGGCCGGCGCCTTCGCGATCAGGTCTCGGTTGACGAGGGCGGTGTGGAAGCTCGAGTGCTGCGCGGGCAGCGTCTCGATCGGCTGCACGTCGAATTCCATCGGCGCGCCGGTCTCGGTGTCGATCTGGGTCGGCCCGCTGTACGTCGATCTGGCGACGATGGCCTTCGGTGCGGCGAGTGTGCCGGTGTCGGCGAGCGGCTTGATGATGTCAGCGAGGGACGCTCCGGTGATCTGGTTATTCCAGTACGCACCCTGGGTGAATGTGGCCGGGTCGATGCCGAGCAGGTCGGTCGACAACCCGTTGACCTGCACGCCGTTCAGCCGCTCGACGATGGTCGCGTGGCCGGCGAACACCGGCGGGATCGGCGCTGGTCTCTGCAGCGTGAGTACGACGTCGGAGCCGGCGAAGAGTTCCGTCTTGGCGGTCAGTGTCGTCTGCACTGAGTTCGTGATCGCGGCACCATAGACGGCCAGTGACACCGGCATAGCGGCGGCGATCGCGAGGATGGCCGCCACGGCGGCCTCGCGCACCACGCGCCGCCCCGCGAGGAATCGTGGGATCGACCGGCCCCGGCCACTCCGTCGACGATGTAGCGCGAGCATCCACAGCCGACCGGCGAACACAAATGCTCCCACGATCGCGAGGATCGGCACGACGAGCAGCCGCTCCGGGACGTGTACGACGAGTCCGGCGGTCGCGCCGTTCGCGTTCCCGTTGGTCACCACCGAACCGCCGAGGCGTTGCCAGACGATCGGGGCGGCCGCGATCAGCACCAGCTCCCAGGGGAGGCGCCCGAAATGCGGCAGCCGGCGGGTGGCCCGTTCGTCGGCGAGCGACCGCGACCGGAGTGCCGCGACGACGCCGACGACGATCACTGCGCCGAGGAACGTGGCGATGACTGCCTGGACGGATTCGCGAAGCGAGTAGGACGAGACGATCGAGGACGGCCCGGCCGCGCGTACCAACGAGACCGCAAGCGCCCATCCCGCGGCGGCGCCGATGACGAGCGCCGGAAGGGCCTCGATGGCGGCCTTCACGCCCAACGACCGCGCGCTCATCCCGTGTGCGGACAGCACAGTGAGTTCCTGGCGGCGCCGCAACACCCAGAACACGCCCGCGGCAGCGACCACGGCGAGCCCGACACCGACTCCGATGGCGGTGATCGGTGCGATCGCCGGTCGCATCGCGTCGGCGGCGAGATCGGCGCGCGGCAGGAAGTCCCGCAGATCGGAGGTCGAATAGGCAAGCGTCGGATCGCTCGCCTGTTGCTGCGTCCGGCTGATTTCGAGCGCCGAGTTCACATGAGCGACCGCGACGACCGCGCGCTTGGCCTGGTCGATCGTCGGCTGCGTCGGTGGAAACGAAAATTCGAGGAATCGCACGGCGCCGAACTGGGCGCCGGGCTTCGCGACCCGGGCCACCGTGGCGTCGTCGGCCAGAATCATCGGCGGTGGCGCGTCGGTGAAGCCGGTCTGCGCGTTCCAGAGATTGCTGAGTGCACACCAGAACGGTCGGTGTGGCTCGGACCGTAGATCGCGATAGATGGCGGCGACGCGGATGCCTGCGGTCTGGCCGGTCGCGCCGAGGTACGTAACCGTCGACCCAACCTTCAGGTGCGCATCGGTGGCGTACGAGTCCGGCACCCACACCCCGGATCCGCTTGGGCCGCTGAGAACCGTGACGTTGTGTTGAAACCTCGGTCGGTCGACGAGGTCAATCGTCTTGTTGCCGGCCGTCGGTAAGACGATGACCTGCGTCACGGCTCCCGGACTCAGCGCTCCGGCCGCGGCGGTGTTGGCGTCGCGCATGACGTCGTTGTAGCGCGCCACCATCGACCGGAAAACGAAGTCACTGGACGCGTCGGCGCGCTCCGGCGGCGCGGGCGCGTTGGTGATCCAGTCGCCGACGTACGACGGGCAGGCCTGGCGGATCTCATCGCGCAGCGTGGCGTGGCGTGACGCGGAGACGAACGGACCGGCCGCCGCCGCCGGCAAGGTGGCGACGAAACAAGCCGCGGTCAGCGCAAGAAACACCCCGGGTCGCCGTAACAGCAGGAACGGCCCGCGACGCCATGGTGCGGTGCGTAGGTATCCGAGCACCCGGGCCTCCCGTGTCGTGAGCCGGCACCGTATGGACCGACGCTCGGATCACCCGAAAGGTTGCGTTGGGTCGGTGACGGGAGGGTGGCGCGCGCTATTTGACGGTGATCGTGACCTTCCAGAGGGCGATCGAATGGCAGCTCACGCCGCCCGGTGCCGCCGACGGGCAGTTCCGGTGCGACGAACTGACCATGGAGGTGCCCGGTGAGGCCGCCGTGAAGGCGGCGAGAACCTTGGCCGACCCGGTCGCCGCCGGTGTCGATGCGGCCGGAGTGAGCGCCGTGCCGGTGTTGTCGAACGGCAGCCATCCCTGTGCCTGGTCCGGCGTCGCGGTGATGGTCACGGTCCCGCCCACGGCGACACAGAAGGTACGGGAGTTGTCGGTCGACGGGACGACGAGATTCTTCGGGCAGCCGGAGCCGCCGGAGCCCGCGGTGCCTGAGCCGGATGGTGCCGGCGTCGTGACGATGGGCGGCGCCGACGCGCCGGGCGACGACCCGGTCGACCCGGCTGCGTTGCAGGCGCCCAACGAGGCGACCGCCAGCCCGGCCACCGCGATGGCGGCGGCCGTACGGCGAGTGGTGACGGCACGAGACTTCATATGGGGGAATGCTGTCATAGCGATCAGACGCGTTCCCCGGTCCCGGCGGTTCCACTCGCGCCCATCGGCTGTTGTACGGGAGTTGGGCGGTGTACGCGGCTTGGCCGCGAGCGCCCAACTGCCGTACAACTGCGGCGGCCGATCGTCGATCATCGCCGACCGCCTATCATCGTCGGGTGCCCGAAATCTCCCCCGGCGGCGCGACGAACGCCGGAGACATCGCCAGCCAGTACGAGCCTCACCAGGTAGAGGACACGCTCTACCGGACGTGGGTCGACCGCGGCTACTTCACCGGCGGACGTCATGAGCGACAAGCCACCGTTCAGTCTCGTCATCCCCCCGCCGAACGTGACCGGATCGCTGCACCTCGGCCACGCGCTCGAGCAGACCTTGATGGACGCGCTGCTGCGGCGCCGGCGGATGCTGGGCGACGAGGTGCTGTGGCTGCCGGGCATGGATCATGCCGGTATCGCCACGCAGGTGCTGGTCGAGAAGCATCTGGCCGCGACCGAGGGCAAGGCGCGTCAGGATCTCGGCCGGGACGAGTTCATCGCGCGGGTCTGGCAGTGGAAAGAGGAATACGGCGGGAAGATCCTCGGCCAGATGCGCCGGCTCGGTGTCGGCGTCGACTGGTCGCGCGAGCGCTTCACGATGGACGAGGGCCTGTCGAAGGCCGTACAGACGATCTTCAAGCGCCTGTACGACGACGGTTTGATCTATCGGGCCGAGCGGATCACGAACTGGTGCCCGACGGATCACACCGCACTGTCGGACATCGAGGTCGATCACGCCGAGGACGAAGGCGAACTCGTCTCGATCCGGTACGGCGACGGCGACGGCGCCGTTGTCGTGGCGACCACCCGCGTCGAGACGATGCTCGGCGACACCGGATCGCGGTGCACCCGGACGATCCGCGTTACCAGCATCTGATCGGCACGCGCATCGAGCTGCCGCTCGTCGGCCGAATGATTCCCATCGTCGCCGATGCGCACGTCGATCCCGAGTTCGGCACCGGCGCGGTCAAGGTCACGCCGGCGCACGACCCGAACGACTTCGAGATCGGCCAGCGCCACTCGTTGCCGATGGTCAACATTATGGATGAGCGAGCCCGGATCACCGTCGATGGCCCGTTCCGGGGGATGACCCGGGAGGAGGCGCGCAGCGCCGTCACCGAGGCGTTGCGGGCGCAGGGGCGCATCGTCGCCGAAAAGCGGCCGTACGTGCACTCGGTCGGTCACTGCTCGCGTTGCGACACGGTGATCGAGCCGCGCCTGTCGCTGCAATGGTTCGTCCGGGTCGAGAAGCTCGCCCAGGCGGCCGGCGACGCCGTACGCGACGGTCGGGTCGCGATCGAGCCAGCCCGCGTTGAAGCCACGCTTCTTCGACTGGGTCGACAACATGCACGACTGGTGCATCAGCCGCCAACTGTGGTGGGGCCACCGGATCCCGGTCTGGTACGGCCCGGACGGCGAGATGGTGTGCGTCGGACTCAACGAAGCGCCGCCGAGCGGAGACGGCTGGACTCAGGACCCCGACGTACTGGACACGTGGTTCTCGTCGGGCCTGTGGCCGTTCTCGACGATGGGCTGGCCCGAGCGCACCGCGGACCTGGCCAAGTTCTATCCGACGTCGCTGCTCATCACCGGGCTACGACATCCTGTTCTTCTGGGTCGTGCGGATGATGATGCTCGGGCATCTTCGCGATGGACGGCGAGGTCCCGTTCCGTACTGTGCTGCTGCACGGCCTCGTCCGGGACAAGTACGGCAAGAAGATGAGCAAGTCCCGCGGCAACACGGTCGACCCGTTGGACTGGATCGAAACGTACGGCTCGGATGCGCTGCGCTTCTCACTGGCCCGCGGCAACAACCCCGGCCTCGATCAGCCCGCGAATGAGGAGTGGGTCGCCGCCGCCCGCAACTTCTGCAACAAGCTGTGGAACGCGACCCGCTTCGCGATGCTGAACGGTGCGACGGTCGAGGGTGAGCTGCCCGGCGACCTCGACCCGGTCGACCGATGGATCGTCTCGCGCCTCGACGAGGTGACCGAGGAGGTCGACCGCTACCTCGCGACGTACGAGTTCGCGAAGGCCACCGCGACCCTCTACCACTTCGTCTGGGACGAGTTCTGCGACTGGTATCTCGAGCTCGCCAAGGTCGGGCTCAACGGCGATGACGCCGGTCGTGCCGCGGTCACCCGGCGAGTGCTGGGCGAGGTCCTTGACGTGACGCTGCGGCTGCTGCACCCGTTCGTACCCTTTGTCACGGAGCAGCTCTGGACGACCCTGACCGGCGGTGAATCGCTGGTGATCGCGGCCTGGCCGCAGGCTCAGCCGGCGCGGCGCGATGCGCTGGCCGAGGCGGAGATCGCGTCGCTGCAGGCGGTCGTGACCGAGGTCCGGCGCTTCCGCAGCGACCAGGGTCTGCGGCCGAGCCAGCGGGTGCCGGCCCGGGTGACCGGGCTCGACGCGGCCGGCGTCGCCGCTCACGAGCCGGCGATCCGGATGCTCGCGCGCCTGGAGCAGCCGGCCGAGGGGTTCGTCGCGACCGCGACCCTTGGCATCGCAAACGGTGTCACGGTCGAGCTCGACCTGTCCGGCACGCTCGACGTCGCGGCCGAAGTGGCGCGGCTCGGTCGCGATCTCGCCGCGGCCGAGAAGGAACGCGTGCAGACGGCGGTCAAGCTGGCCAACGCCGACTTTCTGGCCAAGGCGCCGGAGGCCGTCGTGACGAAGATCCGCGAGCGGTCCGCCGCCGCCGACGCGGACATCGAACGGATCAACGCGCAGCTCACCGCTCTCACGTCGCCGTCTTAGTCCGGCCGGATCTATGGGTCGCGGGTGTCGCGCGCCGTGCGGCCCGCAAGATCCGCGATCGTGCGGCCGGACGACCCATCCGGCGCCTGCCGCTGCCAGACCACGGATCACGCGGCGTGGTGGCCGAGCCGACCAACATCACCGACGGAGGAGCGAGCGAACGATGATGATCGAGGCTACATGACGATTGACTACGTGTGGCGTGGCGAGTTCACCAACGCCGAGGTCGAGTCGTTGCACGCGGCCGGCTTTGAGCGCCGGACCAACGCGGCCAACGATTGGTGGACGCCGGTCAACCGATACAGCCTCGGCTGGGTGTGTGCCCGCGCGGACGGCCGACTCGTCGGCTTCGTCAACGTCGCGTGGGATGGCGGCGTACACGCGTTTATCCTCGACACCGTGGTCGCGGCGGAGGTTGCTCGCCAGGGTGTCGGAACGCGGCTCGTGGCGGTCGCGACCGAGAATGCGCGCACCGCCGGCTGCGAATGGCTGCACGTGGACTTCGAACCGCACCTGCGGTCGTTCTATTTCGACGCGTGCGGCTTCCGCCCGACCGATGCCGGCCTGATCCAACTCTGATTCGGCCGGCGGCCCGACGTCAGTGGTACGTCTGGACGGCCAGGACGATCACGACGGCGGTGAGGACAACGGCGCCGAGCATCGACGACAGGTTACGTGTGTCGGTGTGCCGGACGATCTGTGCGTCCTCGTCGCCAGGGCGCTTGCGCCGGGCCATTTTCGCTTCGACGGCGTTGATCACGGCATCGGCGGCACTTCGGTGCCGGAACAAGCGCCCGGCCGCGCCGCTGGCATAACCGGTCAATGGGATTATCTTGCGGCCGTGCGTACGCACAACCAGGCCCATCCGGATCGGGCCGATCTCGGCGATGGCCGGATACGGCACCTCGTACCAGAAGAATGAGTTGTGTGGTTCGAGGTATTCATCGCGCACGATGATGTGCGGCCACACACTCAGCAGCAGCGCGAACAGCGCGAGTGTGAGCCCGGCGACCGGGCCGGCGATCGCGGCGAAGAAGCCGTGGCTCCATTCGTCGATGGTCAGCAGCGTCGACAACACGACGAGCAGGACCGCGATGACCAGCCCGGCGATCACCGTGGACCGGCGGCGGAACACCTGCGGTTCGCCGGTCTCGGTGGCGGCGTTCGGCAGCGTCGTCATCGATCACCCCTCCCCTGTGGGGAGCCAGCGTAGCCGAATCCGGGGTACGGCACAGGATCGTGATCACCAGCCAGGCACGGGCTCGGTCAATGCACGTTGATCACGACACCACGCGTGTCCGGGTTGCTGTGCAACGTCAGCCGCGCGATGCGCTCGCCGACCGGGATGTCGTAAACGATGTCGGCGGTGAGCGCGATGCCGGGATTGATGTCGGTGAGAAAGATCGTCGGATCCGGGTTGGCATAGAGGATCGCTTCGCTGTCCGTACTGAAGCGGTTACCGTTCGGCGCGTACGCCTCCTGCAACGCATCGGTAAAGATGGCCGGACCGGTGCCGACGTTGCGGATCTTGAGTTCGACGACACAGAACTGGCCGGTCGGCGTGACGTAGTCGTCCGGCGGTCCGACCTGGTCGACACCGCACGTGACCTTTTCCGCGGTGAACTGGAGCGAGCCGTCGCGGCCCGGCTGGCCGACTGCGGCCGTGGCCGGCTTGTTCGAATGGCTTAGCGCGTGCGTGGCCGCGATGACACCAACGGTCGCACCGCCGATCACGATCACGGCCGCGGTGCACGCGGCGATGACTATCCACAGGGTGCGATGTCCGCGCGGCGGCGGCACGGGTTGCGGCGTTCCGGGGACAAACGGTGGGGGCGGCGGCGTCGGTGGCCCGCCCGGTCCGGACGGTGGTGCCCAAGGGGACGGTTCCGGCGGTTGATCCGGGCGCAACGTCGGCCAGCCGGGAGGTGCCGACGGCGCGGGCGGCTCCGGCGACCAGGGGGAGGGCGCCGATGGCTTGGGCGGCTCGGGTGGTCGCACCGGATCGCCCTCCGGCGGCTCCGATCCCGTCATGACGCCCCCTCACCAGGTGAAACTCAACTCATTGTCTGGCTTGAAACGGTCGAAAGTGGCCACATTCCCTGGGTTGGCCCGCGACCGGCGTACGCCGCGTCGGGCACGATGGCGACATGGAACTCGTCTCGCTTGAAGATGTCCGGGCCGCCGCCGTCGTCCTCGACGGCGTCGTCGTGCACACGCCGCTCATTCCATGCTCCTGGGCCGACCGCACCGGAAGCGGTTCGAGCCTGTGGGTGAAGCCGGAGAGCCTTCAGCCGATCGGCGCCTTCAAACTCCGTGGTGCCTACTTCGCAATCTCGTGCCTACCGGCCGATGTCCGGGAACGCGGGATCGTCACCCACTCGTCCGGCAACCATGGCCGGGCCTTGGCCTACGCGGCGAACGCGTACGGCGTGCCGGCCGTCATCGTGATGCCGGAGGTCACGCCGCCGGTGAAGGTCGCGGCCGTGCGGGCGCTCGGTGCCGAGGTCGTGCTCGTACCGATCCGGCCGAGCGCGACACGTGCACGGCGGCGCTCGCCGGCAAGCCGCGGCCTGTCCTCGTCCCGCCCTTCGATCACCGGGACGTGATCGCCGGCCAGGGCACGATCGGGCTGGAGATCGTCGACGACCAGCCGGACGTGGACGTGGTCCTGGTACCGGTCGGCGGTGGCGGCCTCGCCTCCGGCATCGGCACCGCGATCAAGGCATCAGCCCCGGCGCGGCCGTGTATCGGCGTCGAGCCGGTGCTCGCGGCCGAAACGCAGGAGAGCCTGCGCGTCGGCGAACTGCGGTCATGGCCGCTCGAGCAGCGGTATCGCACGATCGCCGACGGTGTCCGTGCGTCGCCGTCCGAGCTGACGTTCGCACACCTCGCGGGCCCGGCTCGACGACATCGTCACGGTCACCGAGGACGAGATCGAGGCCACCGTCGGCGTCCTCGCGCGAGAAGCGAAACTGGTCGTTGAACCGAGCGGCGCGCTGGGACCGGCCGCGTTCCTGCATCGCCGCGACCAGCTTCCGCCCGGCCGTACGGTGGCGGTGCTCTCCGGCGGCAATCTCGATCCGGAGCTGCTGGCGCAGCTGGTGACGCGGTAACGAGTGCGGCTATGCCGGTGACGCGTGCGGCTACCACGGTGACGAGTACGGCTATACACCGGTGACGCGTGCGGCTATGACCGGCGGGGCCAGAGTGCCGCGTCCAGGATCTCGGTCGTGTGCCGCACCGTGACATCGGAGCCGTCCCGGCGCAGCGCCGCCTCGATCTGCAGCAGGCAGCCGGGATTGCCGGCCGATACGACGGTCGCGCCGGTCGCTGTGATCGCCTCCGCTTTCCGGTCGCCGAGTTCTGCGGCCGTCTCCGGTTCGAACAGGTTGTACGTGCCGGCCGAACCGCAGCACCGACCGCCGTCGGCCAGCTCGACCAGTGTCAATCCCGGAATTCCGGCTAGCAGCGCCCGGGGCGGCGACGTGATGCCCTGACCGTTCGCGAGGTGGCACGCATCGTGATAGGCGACCGTCACCGGCACCGGATGACGTTCGGCCACCGGCCCGAGGTCGACCAGGAGTTCGGTGACATCCCGCACCTTCGCCGCGAGCTCTGCCGCCGCGGCGCCGGCCCAGCGGTGGTCATCGGCGAGCAGCCGTGCGTACCCCTTCATCGCCGAGCCACATCCGGCCACGTCGGTGACCAGGTAATCCACCTTCGCACGGCGAAACGTGGCGACGACCCCGCGGGCCAGTCGTCTCGCCTGGGCCGCGTGCCCGGCGTGCAGAGACAGTGCGCCGCAACAGCCCTGCCATCGCGGAACGACCACGTCGCAGCCTTCCAACGCGAGCACCCGTGCGGTCGCCGCGGACACCCGGCGGAAGAACACCGATTGGGCGCAGCCGGTCAGCAGTCCCACCACCGCCCGGCGCCGACCGCGAGCCGTCACCCGCGGTGGGAGCGGCCGGATCCGCCGCTCCGGAGGTGGTGCCAGCGCGGCCGCCGCGTGCAGCGTCGGGTCGAGGTTGGCCAGCTGGGGAAAGACCGTCAGCGGTACGGGTGCCATGCGCAACCGCCGCCGGTACGGCAGCACCTGCATCAGCGCGGTGCGGACCGCTCGTCTGCTGGGCCGGTCGGGCGTCCACGACGAGCTCCCGAGCGGCCTCGATGATCGGTTCGTACTGGACTCCCGATGGGCAGGCCGGCACGCAGGCGAGGCAGCCGAGGCAGGAGTCGATCGGCGCGGCGATCTCGGTCGGGGTCGCGTCGCCGTCGAGCAGTTGCCGCAGCAGATGGATCCGACCGCGCGGGGACTGCGCTTCCTCGCCGGTCAGCTGGTAGGTCGGGCACGACGGCAGGCAGAAGCCACAGTGGACGCAGACATCGGTCAGCGCCCGGAGCGCGTCAGTCATCGGTGTCTCCTGCCTGTATCGGTGGATGCGGCGCAGATGCCGCCGACGAACCGGCCCGGCGCCCGGCGGGTTCGGATCGCGCCTTCACCGAGTGCATCAGGTCCAAGCCGCCGACGTGTCCCCACATGTCGAGGTGTTCCCGCACGGAGGCGGGCGCTGAGCACGACGCAGGACTCCGCCGCGGGCGATCAGCGTCGTGCGCAGGCCGCTACGACATCGGCAATCTGCGCGACTGTCGCTTCGTTGTCCGGAGCCGGCCGGACCCGTGGCGCCGCCGCTGAAGGTCGGTGCCCCGGCAACGACGCGTAACAGACGCCGACCCCGGCACTTCCGCGGACGGGGACGGGGGAGCCGGCCGCATCACGCAGCGCGTACAGGGCGGCGTAGAGGTCCGCAATCGGCGTGGCGATCTTCAGCGCGACGTCGCCCCGATCGAACGGATACCGGCCCCACCATTCGGGCGGCCGGGTCGATGTCGCGTCGGCGCCGCGCATCAGCAGCGACGACGTCGGCCGCCCGCGATTTCACGCCGGCCGTGGAGCCTTCGAGCAGCACGGCCACGTTCCGGTGGTGATGATCCGGCCCGGCCGGAGCGTACGGCCCGGGTCGACGGCGTGCTCACCGCGGCCGGTCGGGTCGGCGCGCCGGTTTGGGTCGAAGCGCGCGGTCGGCCTCTCGGCGAGACTGCCGCCGGGCATCGAGCGACGCCCCGGCGTCGGCCGTGATATCGCCGCCGGCGGATGCCCGGATTGATGATCGGCAGGTCGACTTCGATCGCGGCCGGCGTCGACTCCGCTGGCCAGCAGCGCCAACAAGTTCGTGGGCCTCCATCGGGCTGCGCACCGGACGGGTGACCCAGGCGCGGGCCATCGGCATCGGTTGCACGTCGCAAGGTCGCCGTCGTGATCAGTGCGAGCGTGCCCCACGAGCCGGCCAACAGTTTGCCGAGGTCGTACCCGGCGACGTTCTTGACCACCCGGCCGCCGGAATGCGCGATGGTGCCGTCGGCGCGTACGAACTCCGTACCCGAGCAGCAGATCGCGGGGCCTGCCGTGCCGCAGCCGCAGCGGTCCCGATTCGCCGGTCGCCAGCATGCCGCCGATCGTGGCGTCGGCCGACGGTGGGTCCATGGCCAGCCGCTGCCTGGTCTCGCGCCAGGTCGGCCTGAACGGCCCGCAGCGGCGTACCGGCGCCGATCGTGGCGACGAGGTCGTCGGCATAGTGCGCGTGGACGCCGCTCAGGCGGCCCATGTCCAGCAACACGTCCACCCGTCGGGGCGGCATTCCCCAGTCGAGCTTCGCGCCCTCCCCGCGCGGCACGACCGTGAGTTCGTGCGCGGCGCGTCCCGACGCACTTCGGCCAGCGCCTCCGATCGGTCGGAGCGGCGACCCACCGTGCCGCCAGCCAGCCACCGCGTCGAGCGGGCCGGCCGGCCGTACGGCCTCGCTCCGCAGCAGCGCCGAGCATGGCGACGCGCCGTCGCGGTGGTCGACATCACCAGACCGCCGACTCGTCGTCCACCGTGGCGCCGGCGTCCCTCGCGGCGGCGATCGCGTTCGCCAGCGCGGCCCCGGCCGCCGGTCCGCCTCGCGGCTCGCCGCACAACCGGGGCGTTGGCAGTACCTTGCCCGGGTTGGCGATGCCTGGCCGGGTCGAAGGCACAACGGAGCAGGTTCATCGATTCGAGATCGTCGGGCGTGAACATCGTCGGCATATGGCCGACTTCTCGACACCGACCCCATGCTCGCCGGTGATCGAACCACCGTGAGCGATGCAGCGGTGCAGGATCGCATTCGAGACGCCTTCGGCCGCTTCCAGTCGCGCCGGTGGCGGCGCCGTCGAACAGGACCAGCGGGTGCAGGTTGCCGTCGCCGGCGTGGAAGACGTTCGCGACCCGGACGCCGGCCGCGGACGGCGAGCGATTCGATCTCCGAGAGCATCCGGGCCAGCGCGGTTCGGGGGACGACGCCGTCCTGGACGATGTAGTCGGGGCTGATCCGGCCGACGGCCGCGAACGCGGATTTGCGACCGCGCCACAGCTCTGCGCGTTCCGCCGCGTCACGCCGCGACCCGGACCTCGAACGCGCCATTCGTCCGGCACAGTTCGGTAATCGCGGCCCGCTCGACTTCGACCTCGGCGGCCGGACCGTCGGCCTCGACGACGAGCACGGCGCCGGCACCGTCCGGGTACCGGCACGCGACTGCCTTCTCCGCTGCGGTGATCGAGAGCGCGTCCATGATCTCGGCGGCGGCCGGGGTCAAGCCGGCCGCGATGATCGCGGCCACGGTCGCGCCGGCCTGCTCGATGGTGTCGAATGCGGCCAGCATGGTGACGACGGCTTCGGGCCGGCGCAGCAGCCGCACGTACACCTTCGTGGCGATGCCGAGCGTGCCCTCGGAGCCGATGAACACGCCGGTCAGGTCGTATCCCGGCGCCTCGGCGGCCTTACCGGCGCCGATCGTCACCAGGTCGCCGTCCGGCGTGCAGATCTCCAGGCCGGTCACGTGGTGCACGGTGAAGCCGTACTTGAGGCAGTGCGCGCCGCCCGAATTCTCCGCGACGTTGCCGCCGATCGAGCAGATTTGCTGGCTGGACGGGTCCGGAGCGTAATAGAGATCGTTGCCGGCGACCGCCGTACTGATCGCTGCGTTGATCACTCCCGGTTCGAGGATGGCGCGGCGGTTCGGGATGTCGATCTCGATGATCCGGTTGAGTTTCGCGGTCACGATGAGTGCGCCCGCCGTGTGCGGCATGGCGCCACCGGACAGACCGGTTCCGGACCCACGGGCCACGAACGGCACGCCGAGATCCCGGCATGCGCGGACGCATCGGGCCAGGTCGCGGGCGCTGGTCGGCAGCAAGACCACGCCCGGCACGGCACGATACGCGGCGAGTCCGTCGCACTCGTACGTGCGAAGGATCGCCGGGTCGGTGATGACCGTGCCGGCGCGAAGTTCAGCGCGCAATCGCTGGATGAGTTCCTCTAGCGCCGTGGTCATGTTTGGCCCTCCAGCCTGTACGCGAACGGCCTGCCAGACTCACTTACCCAGTCGCCACTTCGCCGCTACCGGCAGTCGACCGTGCAAATGTCGTAGGAAACGACAAGAAGAGTTTGACTCACAAAACGGTTCCGCCGCTATAGGCGCGACTTCCGATTTGCGCAATGTGGCGCTCACTTTTCGTATTCCAAATCGATCTTGCGCCTTCGGCGCATTGCGTGCTCCGGGTTCGAAATCGACCGCGCGTGCGGGTCTTGCGCCGCCGAAGTCAGTTTCTTTCACCGGGTGGACGCCGACGAACCCTCGACGGGCCCCTCGCGGACAACGGTTCAACCACTACGGCGGTAACGTTCGTCCCGTGACCGAGACGCCTACCCAGCCGCCCCTTGCCGATCGTCGACCCGCCGAGTGGACGTTCCACGGCGACACCCGCACCGACGAATATGCCTGGCTGGCCGACCGCGAAGATCCGGCGACGATCGCCTACCTGACGGCGGAGAACGCCTACACCGAGGCGGCGACCGCGCACCTCGCCGCTCTCCGGGAGCAGCCTGTTCACCGAGATCAAGACGCGGACGCTGGAGACCGATCTCATCGCTGCCGGTGCGCCATCATGGATACTGGTACTACACGCGCACCGATGAGGGCAAGCAGTACGGCATCCAATGCCGCGTGCGCGGTGACGGCGGCGCCGGCGAGGTCGTGCCACCGCTGCCGGCCGACGGCAAGCCGCTGCATGGCGAGGAAGTGCTGCTCGACGGCAACGAGCTTGCCAACGGGCACGACTTCTTCGCGGCTCGGCACGTTCGACGTCAGCCCGGACGGCGACTGGCTGGCCTACTCCAGTCGACTTTCGGGCGACGAGCGCTACACCGTCCGGTTCAAGGACCTGGCGTACCGGCGAGGTCCTCGACGACGAGATCGTCGCCGTCGGACACGGCTCGGCCTGGTCGATCGACGCGTCGGTGTTCTTCTACACGACGATCAACGACGCCTGGCGGCCGGACCAGGTCTGGCGGCACGTGATCGGTACGCCGGCGGCCAAGGACGTGCTGGTGCTACGAGGATCCCGACGAGCGCTACTTCGTCGGCGTCGAACTGACCCGTTCCGAGAAGTTCCTGATCGTCGGCTGCGGCGAGCAAGATCACGTCGGAGTTCGCGTTCGTCCGGCCGATGCGCCGCTGGCCGAACCGCGGTCATCGCGGCGCGCCGCGACGGCGTGGAGTACGAGGTCGCGCATCAGGGTGACCAGTTCCTGATCCTGCACAACGACGGCGCGCTGGACTTTGCGCTCGCGAACACGCCGGTATAGGCGCCGGGCGACCTGGACGCCGCTTCTGCCGTACGAGCCGGGCGACCGCCTGCTCGACGTGGACGCGTTCGCGAACCACCTGGTCGTTACGCTGCGCCGCGACGGCCTCACCGGGCTGCGGGTGACTGCCGATCGACGGTGCGGCGCCGCGTACGACATCGGCTTTCCCGAACCGATCTACACCGTCGGCGTCGATTCGAACGCCGGACTACGACACGCGCTCGTTCCGGCTCGAATTCACGTCGTTGGTCACGCCGGACTCGATCTACGACTGCGACCTCGCCACCGGCGACCTGACCCTTCGAAGCAGATCCGGCCGGTGCTGTCCGGACGCCAGCGGCCGTGCCTACCGTCCGGAGGCTACGAGCAGTATCGCGCATGGGCGACGGCCGACGGACGGCACCCGGGTGCCGATTTCGATCGTCTGCAAGCCGGGACACGCCACGGGACGGCTCGGCTCCGCTGGTGCTCTACGGATACGGGTCCTACGAGTACTCGATCGACCCGCATTTCTCGATCCCGCGGCTCTCCCTGATCGACCGCGGCGTCGTGTACGCGATCGCACATATCCGTGGCGGTGGCGAAATGGGCCGGCAGTGGTACGACAGACGGCAAGCTGCTCGCGAAGCAGAACACGTTCACCGACTTCATCGGCGTGCGCCCGGCACCTGGCCGCGACCGGCTGGACATCACCGACCAAGACGATCGCGCGCGGCGGATCCGCCGGTGGGCTGCTCGTCGGCGCGTCGCGTGACGATCGCGCCGGACGCGTTTGGTGGCATCGTCGCCGTGGTCCCGTTCGTCGACGCGCTCACGACGATCCTCGATCCGTCGATGCCACTGACGGTCACCGAATGGGAGGAGTGGGGCGATCCGGTCGCCGATCCGGCGGTGTACGCGTACATGAAGGCGTACAGCCCGTACGAGAACGTTACCGACCGCGAGTTCCCGCCGCTGCTCGTGCTGGGAAGTCTGAACGACACCCGCGTGAGCTACGCCGAGCCGACGAAGTGGGTCGCCCGCATCCGGGAGCGGTCACCGAAGACAAGTGTGCTGTTGAAGACGGAGATGGGCGCCGGGACACGGCGGCCCGAGCGGCCGCTACAACTCCTGGCGAGAGGAAGCGTTCATCTCGGCCTGGATCCTCGATCGGGTCGGCCTCGCCTAACGCGGGTGTTCCATGATCCACCGCGGTGGACGATTAGCAGCCACTGCGGCGACCGTAATCGTCCGCCGCAGTGGATCATGCGGGGTACGCGGGGTCACGCTGCTCGTCGCGTGCGCCGCCGCGACGATCCGTGATGCGTTACCGCCGCCCAGGGGGTGCGGCGGCGGTCGCGAGATTGCCTTGACATACTGGTCGGGCTGTGGCAGATAACGACATTGCCGAGGCCGGCTTCTACCCCGCCGAAGCCCCCGCCTCCGCGCTTTTGTTCGACCGCGCTCGCGCCATCGTGCCGGGCGGGGTCAATTCGCCCGTCCGTGCGTTCCACGCGGTCGGTGGGACACCCCGATTCATGGTGAACGGCATCCGGCTGCTGGCTGACCGATGCCGACGGCCGGCGGTACGTCGACCTGGTCTGCTCGTGGGGTCCGCTGATTCACGGGCACGCTCATCCCGGCCGTGGTGGCCGCGGTCACGGCCGCCGCCGCCACGGGAACCAGCTTCGGCACGCCGACGCCGGGCGAAGTCGACCTTGCCGAGGAGATCGTCGCGCGTACGCCGGTCGACGCAGTCCGCCTGGTCAACTCCGGCACCGAGGCGACGATGTCGGCGATCCGCCTCGCCCGCGGCTTCACCGGCCGCTCGAAGATCGTGAAGTTCGCCGGCTGCTACCACGGTCACGTCGATGCGCTGCTGGCCGTCGGCCGGCTCCGGCGTGGCCACGCTCGCGCTGCCCGACTCGCCCGGCGTCACCGGCGCCGAGACGAGCGAGACGATCGTGCTGCCGTACAACGACGTCGCCGCGGTCGAGGCCGCGTTCGCCGCGTACGGTCGACACGATCGCGGCGATCATCACCGAGGCGGCCGCCGGCAACATGGGCGTCGTCGCGCCACACGACGGCTTCAACGCGCGCTGGCCGAGATCGCCCACCGGCACGGCGCCCTGCTGATCGTCGACGAGGTGATGACCGGTTTCCGGGTCTCGCCCGGCGGCTGGTCGGCTCTCGATCCGGCGCGGCCGATCTCTACACGTTCGGCAAGGTGATGGGCGGCGGACTGCCGGCGGCGGCGTTCGGCGGCCGTACGGAGATCATGTCCCGGCTCGCGCCCGGCGGCCCCGTCTACCAGGCCGGTACGTTGTCCGGCAATCCGCTCGCCTGTGCGGCCGGCCTCGCGACGCTCCGGCTCGCGACCGTCGATGTGTACGAGCGGCTGGATGAGACGTCCGCGACGATCCAGGGCCTGGCCGCGGATGCGCTCGCCAAGGAGGGCGTCGGCCACCGGGTGTCCACCGCCGGCAACATGTTCTCGATCTTCTTCACCGATCGCGACGTGCGCGAATTACGAGGACGCGAAGACGCAGAACGTCGCGGCCTACAAGGCGTTCTTCCACGCCATGCTGGCCGGCGGCGTGTATCTGCCGCCGAGCGCGTACGAGGCGTGGTTCTGCTCGACCGCGATCGACGACGAGGCACTGGATCGGCTCGCGACCGTCCTGCCGGTCGCCGCCCGCGCCGCGGCCCAGGCGCCGACGACCGACAGCGCGGCCGCCGCAACGAAGGCAAGCGAGCAAGCGCCAGGCGCACCGACGCAGAGCACCGGGGGACAGCAGTGACCGAGCCGACGACGATCGTGCACATGCTGCGCCACGGCGAGGTCTACAACCCGGACAAAGTGCTCTACGGCCGGCTGCCCGGTTACCGGCTCTCCGAGCTCGGCGTACAGATGGCCAAGGCGGCGGCCGAACACCTGGCCGGCCATGACGTGACCTATCTCGTCGCGAGTCCGCTGGAGCGGGCGCAGCAGACGGCCGAGCCGTTCGCCGCGGAGTTCAAGCTGCCGATCGCGGTCGATGATCGGCTGATCGAGAGCGCCAACGTCTTCGAGGGCAAGCGCGTGTCGGTGGGTGACGGTGCGCTGCGCGATCCGCGCAACTGGTGGGCGCTGCGTAACCCGGTCACGCCGTCGTGGGGCGAGCCCTACCAACAGATCGCCCTGCGCATGTACGCCGCCCTCGAGTCCGCGCGTGAGCGCGCCGAGGGTCACGAGGCGGTGTGCGTGTCGCATCAGTTGCCGATCTGGATGCTGCGCTGCTACGCCGAGCACCAGCGGCTGTTCCACGATCCGCGCAAGCGGCAGGCCGCGCTGGCCAGCATCACGTCGTTCCACTTCACCGGCACGAAGATCTCCGGAATCGGGTACGCCGAACCGGCCGCTCACCTGATTTCGCTGTCGTCGACCGCTCGTACGGCCAAGGGCGCTTGACGTGCGCCGCCGTCTGTTCGTCCTGGCCGCGATCGCGTGTGGCGCGATGATCGCCGCGGCCGGCTGCACCACCGGAAATGACGCGGTCAACCAGATGAACGGCTCCGACAACGGCTTCGTTTCGGCCGCCACGGCGACGAAGATCTATCCGACCGGCCAGCGTCCGGCCGCGCCGGCGGTCAGCGGCACGTTGCTGGACGGCACGACGTACACGTTGGCCAGCGACCGAGGCCATGTCGTCGTGCTGAACTTCTGGGGATCGTGGTGTGCGCCGTGCCGCAAGGAAGCGGCCGACCTGCAGAGCGTCCACGCGGCGACGGCGGCTCAGGGCGTCGCCTTCGTGGGCATCAATATCCGCGACGAGACGGATCCGGCGAACGCCTACGACAACGCACATGGCATTACCTACCCCAGCATCTTCGATCCGTCCGGCCGCGTCGCGCTGCAGTTCGCCCAGGTGCCGCCGTCCGCGATCCCCAGCACGCTCGTCATCGACGCGACCGGCCACATCGCGGCCATCCACCTCGGCTCGATCACCGCGAAGCAGCTCACCGACATGATCACGGCGGCGTCGTGAGCTTCGCGACGATCGCCTCGGACGGACCGTTGATCCTCGCGGTCGGCGTCTCGGCCGCGGCCGGCCTCGTCAGCTTCCTGTCCCCGTGCGTGCTTCCGCTCGTACCCGGCTATGTCTCCTATGTGACCGGCCTGGCCGGCGCGGATCTCGATGCCGCACTCGGCACGGACCCTCAGGGCAATCGCGTGGCGCGGGTCGCGGCCGATAGCCGCCACCACCGCGGACGTCGCGTCGGCCGGAGGCACGGCGGTCGCGGTCCGCCCGACCGCCGATGTGATCGTGCCATCGACCCGACGGGTACGGGGACGGATCGTCGCGGGATCGCTGCTGTTCATCGCCGGTTTCACGGTCATCTTCACGCTGGTCAGCGTGCTCGCCGCGAGGCTCGGGCCGGACGCTGCTGGAACACGTCGACGCCGGTCGCAGATCGTGGTCGGGATCGTCGGTCATCGTGCTCGGGGTCGCATTCCTGGGCCTGATTCCCGGGTTGCAACGCGATGTACGGGTGCGCAAGCTGCCGGCCGCTGGACTCGCCGGGTGCGCCGGTGCTCGGAGCCGTGTTCGCGCTCAGTTGGACGCCGTGCATCTCGCCGACGCTCGGCGCGGTGCTCGGGTTGTCCGCGATCGGCGGGCAGACCGGCCGGGCCGTGACGCTCGGCATCGCCTACTGCGTCGGGCTCGGACTCCCGTTCCTGGCGTTCGGGCTCGGCTTCCGGCGGTTGCTCGGCGTGTTCGCGGTGATCCGGCGCAACAGCCAGTGGGTCACGCGCGTCGGCGGTGTGCTGCTGATCGTGGTCGGCATCGCGATGGTGACCGGCGGGTGGACCGACTTCATCAACTGGCTACGGGCGACCGTGGGCACCGGTTCGGTGATCATCTGATGACCGACGTACAGCAGCAGCGTCCGGCTCCCGGACGCGCCCGAGCCGGCCGACGGCGCCACCTGGACGGTGACGCAGGACCGCGCACCGGAAGCCGCGCCGCCCGGCGGCGGTGCGGGTGCCCGGGCGGCGCTGTCGTTCGTACGGCGGTCGTGGCGCGGTCTGACCAGCATGCGTACGGCGTTGATGCTGCTGTTCCTGCTCGCCATCGCGGCCATTCCGGGTTCGCTGCTGCCGCAGGAGAAGCTGAACGCCGACAAGGTCACGGCGTACCTGCAGGCCCACCAGACGATCGGGCCGCTGCTCGACCGCGTCGGCGCGTTCAACGTGTTCGCCTCGGTCTGGTTCTCCGCGATCTACCTGCTGCTGTTCATCTCCCTGGTTGGCTGCCTGCTGCCGCGCCTGCGGGGGCACCTCATCGCGATCAAGCGGGTGCCGCCGGACGCGCCGTCGCGCCTGCACCGGCTGCCGGTGTCGGCGTCATCGCTGGAGCTGGCCGGCTCGCCGGCGGAGGCCGCGCGCGCGGTTGCGGACGTTGTTGAAGGCGCGGCGCTACCGAACCGTGGTGCGGCCACAGCCGGACGGTTCGGTGACCGTCTCGGCCGAAAAGGGCTACATCAAGGAGACCGGGAACCTGCTGTTCCACTTCGCGCTCCTGGCGCTGTTGATCGGAGTCGCGTACGGGTCGTGGTTCGGCTGGCACGGCGGTCGGCTGCTGGTGGCCGGCAACGACGGCTTCTGCAACGTGGTCACGCAACTCGACGATCTGCAGCCTCGGGGCGCGGGTCGAACGGCGGCGACCTGGAGCCGTTCTGCCTGACGCTCAACAGCTTCCACGCGTCGTACCTGTCCGACGGTCAGCCGGTCGCGTACTCGGCCGCCGTGTCGTACACGGTCGGGCGGGGCGACGGACCGACGAAGGCCGACACGCTGTCGGTCAACCACCCGCTGCGGCTGCCCGGGGCCAACGTCTACCTGGTCGGGCACGGGTACGCGCCGGTCGTGAAGTACACCGACAAATACGGCCACAGCATCACCGAGATCGCGCCGTTCCTGCCGCAGGACCCGAACTTCACCAGTACCGGGGCGATCGCGTTCCCGGACGTCAACATCAACCCGACGACGCACTCGAACGTCGATCCGAAGACGTTCGTCAAGCAGCAGGTCGGATTCCAGGGCTTCTACTACCCGACGGCGCCGTCGGGCGACTGCCGCCGACGTCTCGGCCTCGGCCTTCCCGGGCGAGAAGAATCCGCTGCTGGTCCTCGTGGCCTACCGCGGCGACCTCGGACTCGACGGCGGCGTACCGCATTCGGTCTACTCCCTCGACCAGTCGCAGATCGACGCGGGTGCGCTCAAGGCGGTCGACGCCAACGATCCGCTGCGGCTCCACCCGGGCCAGACGGCGAAGCTGGACGACGGTTCGAGCGTCGAGTTCGTCGGCACGCAGCAGTTCGCGACGCTGGACATGCGTTACGACCCAGGCCAGAAGTTGGTGCTCGGTGGCGCGATCGCTCTCTTCGTCGGGCTGTTGTTCTCGCTCACCGGCCGGCGCCGGCGCATCTGGTTCCGGGTCCTGCCGGATCCAACAGGTGACGGGCGTACTTTGAGCGTGGCTTCCGCCGGTGGCTTGGCCCGCGCCGAATACGCGAGCTTCCCGGTCGAATTCGATGGCATCGTCGATGCCGCGCGATCGTCGCAGGACGGTCCAAAGGGGGTACGGAGTGGCTGAGCTATCCCGCGAGCTGCTGTTCGGTGCGATCGTCGCGTACGTGGTCGCGATGATGTGCTACGCGGCCGAGTACGTGATCGGGGTCAGCGCGCCGGGCGGTTCACGGCTGCCGTCGCGGGACCGGGAGCGGGAGTTGGTCGGCGCTGGCGCTGTTGCTGGAGCTGGTGCCGGTTCCAGCGTTGGCCTGGGCGACGACGGTGACGAGGGCGACAGGGACGGGGCGGGCGACGTCGCCCCGATTTCGCCCGTGCCGTCGCGGACGTGGCCCTGGCCTGGTCTTTCGAACGCGTCCGATGATGCCGACGACGGGACCGGGCTGGCCGGCGACCGCGGCGTGCGGTGGCTGCCGCTCTTTGGCCGGCTCGCGGTCGGCATTACCGCCCTCGGCCTGCTGTTGCACGCGGCCGGACTCGTCACACGAGGCGTCGCGGCCGGTCGGGTGCCGTGGGGCAACATGTACGAGTTCATCATCGCGGTCACGCTCGTCTGCTCGATCGGCTGGATGATCCTCGTGTTGCGCCGGCCGGCCGTACGACCGCTCGGTCTGGTCGTGACGCTGGTGCTGGTCGTGCTGCTCGGCATCGATCTCATCGTGCTGCGGACCGCGGTCGAGCCACTCGTACCGGCGCTGAACTCGTACTGGCTGAAGATCCACGTCACGCTCGCGATCACCGCGTCCGGCACGTTCATGGTCGGGTTCTGCGCCGCCGCCCTCTACCTGGTCCGGGACGGTTACGAGAAGCGCGTGGCGGCGGAGCAGCCGGTGGGCTTCCCGTACACGTTGGGGCCGCGGTTGCCGGTGGCCACGAGCCTGGAGCGGCTCGCGTTCCGGATCCACGCATTCGCGTTCCCGATCTGGACGCTGGCGATCATGTGTGGCGCGATCTGGGCCGAGGCGGCGTGGGGGCGCTACTGGGGCTGGGACCCCAAGGAGACCTGGGCCTTCATCGCCTGGGTGGTGTACGCGGGCTACCTGCACGCGCGCGCGACGCCGAGCGTCAAGCGCAACGTCGCCACGCTGCTTGCCGTCGGCGGCTTCGCCGTGATGATGGTGAACCTGTTCGTGATCAACTTCGCCGTGTCTGGGCTGCACTCGTACGCCGGCGTCGGCTGAGCCCCTGACCGCTGACTGCTGACCGCGGGCCGGTCGCGCGGTTGTGCTCCTCGCCGCAGTTGTACGGAACTTGGCCACTCACTGGGCGGCGAGCCCGCCAACTTCCGTACAACTGTGGACACGCCAGCTGCTAGCCGCACCGGCCGTCCGGCGTCGGCCGGCTCCGTGGCCGGCGGGCGTATGTCGATGGATATACGTCGTGCCCGCAGGTGTGGTCGCGCGACAGATGTGCCGGTAGTGCCGCGTTCCTTAGCGTCGATCGTGTTGGACAGCGACGATGCGAAAGGAACGACTCGATGATCGAGATCGAGAACCTCACGAAGCGGTACGGCGCGAAGGTCGCCGTCGACGATCTCAGTTTCGTGGTTCAGCCCGGAACCGTGACCGGATTCCTCGGCCCCAACGGGGCGGGCAAATCCACCACCATGCGCCTGATCGCCGGACTCGACGAACCGACCAGCGGAACCGTACGGGTGAACGGCAAGCACTACCGATCCAGCCGTGCGCCGATGGCCGAGTTGGGCGTTCTGCTGGAGGCAAAGGCGGTCCACACCGGTCGCTCGGCCCGCAATCATCTCCTCGCGATCGGGCAGACCGCCGGCATCGACCGCCGGCGGGTCGACGAGGTCATCGAATTGGTCGGTCTGTGCGACGTGGCCGGAAAGCGAGTCGGCGGGTTCAGCCTCGGGATGGGTCAGCGCCTGGGCATCGCGTCGGCGTTGCTGGGTCGGCCGCAGACCGTGGTGCTCGACGAGCCGGTCAACGGCCTGGATCCGGACGGGGTCCGCTGGATCCGCCTGCTGCTGCGCCAGTTGGCTGACGAGGGCCGTACCGTCCTGGTGTCCTCGCACCTGATGAGTGAGATGGCGCAGACCGCGACGCGGCTCGTGGTCGTCGGACGTGGTCGGCTGATCGCCGATTGCACCGTCGAGCAATTCGTCGCCCGGACCACCGCAGCGTCGGTGGTCGTACGGAGTCCCGAGGCGGCCCGCCTTCGCGGTCTCCTGCAGGGCCCGGACGTCCGGGTCAGCAGTGACCGCGGCGACGTCCTGCACGTCACCGGCCTCGACGCCGACCAGATCGGCACCATCGCGTGGCAGGCGAATCTACCCATTCTCGAACTCAGCGTCGTCCGACCGTCGTTGGAGGAGGCCTTCATGCAGGCCACCCGGACCAGCGTGGAGTACGGCGACGTCACATCGCTGGAGGCAGTCCGATGACAACGACGTCAATGATCACCGTGCCGGTGACCTCATCCATCGCCGGTCCCGTTACCGCGCGTCGACTCGTTCGTTCGGAGTGGACCAAGTTCCGTTCGCTGCGTTCGTCCTGGTGGACCATCGCCACGTCGACCGCTCTCATGGTCGGGATCGGGGTCGCCATCTCGGCGGCGGCCGCGGCCGAGACGAAATCCTCGGCAGTGCCGGCGGATGTCGCCACCCGCGGCGGGATCGGTTCCATCTTTGCCCAGCTCGTGTTGGGGACGCTGGCCGTCCTGCTGGTGTCCGGTGAGTACGGCACCGGCATGATCCGTTCGTCGATGACCGTCGTGCCGAAGCGGCTGCCGGTGTTGTGGGCCAAGCTCGCGGTCTATCTCGTGGTGGTGTTCCCGGTGACGTTGGCGACGTCGCTCGCGACGTTCGAACTAGGCCAGGTCGCGTGGCGGGCCCACGGCCGGCCGCCGACGTCACTCGGCGCCGACGGCGTAGCCCGAATCGTGATCGGCGCACCGCTGTATCTCACCGTCGCCGGCGTCTGCGCGATCGCCATCGCGACGCTCCTGCGCAGTACGGCCGGCGCGATCAGCGCGATGGTCGGCCTGTTCTTCGTGCTGCCGACGGTGTGGGGAGCAATGCCGGCGTCGATCGCCGAGGCCGGCCGGTTCCTGCCGTCCAACGCCGGCGCGGCGCTGCCGCGGCTCGCTACGACCGCGCACCCGCTGCCGCCGTGGACCGGGTTCGGACTCCTCTGCGGCTACGCGATCGTCCTGCTGGGCCTGGCCGCGTGGCGGCTGCGCCGGACCGACGTCTGAGAAGAGCTGGGACACTCGTAGCCGTGGGCATCTGGACACCCGCCGAAGGGCCGGGATCGCGTCAACCGCGATCCTGGCTCTTCGATGTCGCCGTCGCGCTATTCGCCCTGCTCGCCGCCAGCGCCTATGTCACGTCGTCGCCCGACCTGTCGACGACGGCCGCCGCGGCGATCATCCTGGCGACGGCCGCGCCGCTGGTGGTACGCCGCATCTGGCCGATCCCGGTATTCGCATGGGGCCTCCTGGTCGCAGCGGCCACCGGCTGGTGGGCGATGCAGGTCGTCTGGTCGCCGGCGCTCGTCATCGGGCTCTACACGGTCGCGGTTGCGCGTCCGCGTCGTGACGCGGTGATCGCGGCCGTCGTGCTGGCCGCCGGCGCGGTCGTGAGCAGTGTCCACGTCTTCCCGTCGACGTGGATCCCCCCGGCAGTGTCGCTCGTCGCCGTCGTTGCCGCCTCGACCGTGCTCGGTCTCTACATCCGCACCCGTCGGGCGTTGCTCGATCAGTTGCGCGCGCGGGCCCAGCGGCTCGAACACGATCGCGAACAGGAACGGGCACTGGCCGCTGCCGAGGAGCGCACGCGGATCGCGCGCGAGATGCACGACATCGTGGCACACCATTTGACGGTCATGGTCACGCTGTCCGACGGTGCGGCGGCCAAGATCGCCTCGGCTCCGGAGCAGGCGGCCGAGGTGATGCGTACGGTCTCGGCGACCGGACGGCTCGCGCTCAGCGACACCCGGCGGCTTCTCGGCGTCCTTCGGGATCGCGACGATGATGTCGCCGCCCGGGCGCCGCTGCCCGACGTCGCGCGGCTGGACGAGCTGATCGATCGCGTCCGGACCGCCGGGCTGCGGGTCCGCTACGAGGTCGAGGGCGCACCGCCGGCCGATGCGGCGGCCGTACAACTAGCGCTCTATCGCATCGTCCAGGAGTCGTTGACCAACACGATGAAACACGCCGGCCGGGACGCCACAGCCACCGTCCGCATCCGGTACGGGCGCGACGAGGTATGTGTCGAGGTGACCGACGACGGCATCGGCGGGACCTCCATCGGCGGTTCGTCCGACGGGTCGACCGCCGGCCGCGGACTCGTCGGGATGCGCGAGCGGGTCCAGGCGTTCGCCGGCGACGTACGGTCCGAACCGCGTACACCGCGCGGTTGGCTGGTCGCGGCACGCCTGCGCGTGGCCGAGGAGCCGTCGTCATGATCGGCGTGGTACTCGTCGACGACCAGGCGCTGTTGCGCACCGGATTCCGAATGATTTTGGAGGCTGAGCCGGACATCGAGGTGCTCGGCGACGCCGGCGACGGCGAAAGCGGCGTTGCGACGGTCGCGGCCACCCGTCCGGACGTGGTTCTGATGGACATTCGCATGCCGGGCGTGGACGGCATCGAGGCCACGGCCCGGATCACCCGCGAGTCGCCGGCCACGCGAGTGCTCATCCTGACCACGTTCGACCTGGACGAGTACGTCTACGCGGGGTTGCGAGCGGGAGCGAGCGGCTTCCTGCTCAAGGACGCACCGCCGGCCGAGTTGCTGCATGCCATCCGTACGGTTGCCGCCGGAGACGCGGTGCTGGCTCCGGGCGCGACCCGGCGCCTCATCGACCGGTTCATTCCGGCGCTGCCGTCGACCGCTCCCTCGCCGCCGCACCCCGCGCAGCACCTGATCGCCGACCTCACCGACCGGGAGCGCGACGTCTTTACGCTCGTTGCCGCGGCCCGCTCGAACCGGGAGATCGCGGCCGAGCTGTTCGTGTCGGAGGGCACGGTCAAGGTGCATGTGAGCCGCGTGCTCACCAAGCTCGGACTGCGTGACCGGGTGCAGGCCGTCGTGCTCGCCTACGAAGCCGGCGTCGTCACGCCGGGGACGCATGGCGCGTCGGGCGCCGCGGGCATGTCGGGCACATCCGGGGCGGCTTAACCACGGTCGTCCGCAGAGACGGCGGTGATGTGTACGACGGATCATGGCGTACGCCGCATATCCGGAGGGTGCCGCGACGTGTCGGGCCGGTGATTGGCAGACTGATCCTGTGACGCCGATGAGCAGCGGCAGCCGCGAGGCGCCATGATGAACGCTTCCCGAGGCTTCCCGTACGACGACCTGGGTGACTTCCTCGCGGCCCTGGAGCGCGCGGGCGAGTTGCACCGAGTCTCCGCGCCGGTGGACCCGACACTGGAGATGAGCGAGATCGTCACTCGTACGGTCCGAGGCCACGGACCGGCGCTGCTGTTCGAGACGCCGACCCGGGGCGACATGCCGGTGGCGATCAACATCTTCGGCACCGAGCGCCGGATGGCCATGGCGCTCGGTGTGGACAACGTCGACGAGATCGGTGCCCGGATCGGCGACCTGGTCAAGCCGGAACTCATTCCCGGCTGGGCCGGGATCCGCGACGGGCTGGGCAAGTTGATGCAGCTCAAGTCCGTACCGCCGAAAAAGACGAAGCACGCGCCCAGCCAACAGCGCGTCTACCGCGGCGCGGACGTCGATCTCAACATGCTGCCCGGCCTGCAGGTGTGGCCGGACGACGGGGGGGTTTTCCACAACTTCGGCCTCACCCACACCAAGCATCCAGAGACCGGCAAGCGCAACCTCGGCCTCTATCGGCTGCAGCAGCACGGCCGTAACACGCTCGGCATGCACTGGCAGATCCACAAGGACTCCACCGCACACCACGCCGTCGCCGAGCGCCTCGGGCAGCGGCTGCCGGTGGCCGTCGCGATCGGCTGCGACCCGGTCGTCAGCTATGCGGCGACCGCACCGCTGCCGGGGGACATCGACGAATACCTGTTCGCCGGGTTCCTGCGCGGCGAACGGGTCGAGATGGTCGACTGCCTCACCGTGCCGCTGCAGGTGCCGGCGCACGCGCAGATCGTGCTGGAGGGCTACGTCGAGCCGGGCGAGCGGCACGCCGAGGGTCCGTTCGGTGACCACACCGGCTTCTACACGCCGGTCGAAGACTTTCCCGGTCCTGCACATCGAGTGCATGACGACGCAGCGCGATCCGATCTACCACTCGATCATCACGTCGAAGCCGCCGCAGGAGGACGGCCCGATCGGTCACGCTACCGAGCGGATCTTCCTGCCGCTGATCAAGATGCTGATCCCGGACATCGTCGACATGGCGATGCCGGAGCCCGGGGTTTTCCACAACTGCCTGATCGTGTCCATCAACAAGCGCTACCCGAAGCACGCGCAGAAGGTGATGAACGCGGTCTGGGGCGCGCACCTGCTGTCGCCTGACCAAGCTGATCGTGGTTGTGGATGATGACTGCGATCCACATGACTACGCACGAAGTCGCGTTCCGCGCGTTCGGCAATGTGGACTACGCACACGACCTGGTTGCTCACCACCGGCCCGGTCGACCACCTGGACCACGCGTCGTACCAGCAGTTCTGGGGCGGCAAGGCGGGCATCGACGCGACGCGCAAGACTGCCGACCGAGGGCTATCACCGCGGCTGGCCAGCGGCCATGATGATGTCGCCCGACGTCGTGGCCAAGGTCTCTTCGAGATGGCAGGAGTACGGGCTCTGACAGCCGCTGTGACAACGGTGCCGGGTCGGCCGGTGCCGAATCCGGTCAAGGCGTTCCTCGGGCTGGTGAAGATCGAGCACAGCATCTTCGCGTTGCCGTTCGCCTACATGGCCGCGCTGACCGCGATGGTGCCCCGGGTCAACTGGGTGAAGTTGCTGCTCATCACGGTCGCGATGGTCGGCGCGCGTACGTTCGCCATGGCCGCCAACCGCATCCTCGACCGGCACATCGACGCGCGAAACCCGCGGACGGCATCGCGTGAGCTGGTCACCGGCGCGGTCTGCGTGCGTACGGCATGGGGCGGCGCCGCTCGTCGCACTCGTCGTGTTCCTGGGGCAGCGGCCCTGCTGAACCCGCTGTGCCTGATGCTCGCGCCGCTCGCCGTGATTCCGCTGATCGTCTACCCGTACGCGAAGCGGTTCACGAACTGGCCGCACGCGGTCCTCGGGGTAGCTCAGTTGATCGGACCGGTCGGCGCCTGGCTCGCGGTCACCGGCACATTCCGTGGCTCCGGGCCGGCCTGGGTGCTCGGCGCCGCGGTCGGCCTGTGGATCGGCGGTTTCGACCTCATCTACGCCTGCCAGGATGTGGAGATCGATCGCGAGATCGGCGTACACAGTGTGCCGGCCCGGTACGGTGTGCCGTTCGCGCTGTGGCGCATCGACGATCGCGCACGTGGTGACGTTCGGCGCTTTTCGTCGTGGTACGGCTACCTCGTCGATTTTGGCTGGCTGTGGTGGGTCGGGCTCGCGGTCACGGCGCTCGCCTTCGTCTACGAGCATGCGATCGTCAAGCCGTCCGACCTGTCGCGGGTGAACCGGGCGTTCTTCACCGCCAACGGGTTCGTCGGCATCGCGCTGTTCGTGTTCGCGCTGATCGACCTCGTGGTGCGACTGCACCTGCGGAGTTGATGGCGATGTCAACCAACGACCAGCGCCGGCCGTGGATCGTCGGAGTCTCCGGCGCGTCCGGGACGCCGTACGCCGCGGCCGTCCTGCGCGCCCTGATCGCCGCCGGGGAATCGGTGGATCTCGTCGTCTCCCGCGCGGCCCGACTGACCATTCTGGACGAGACCGGCGCGCCGTTCCGCGACGGCCATTGGCGCGACGATCTCGCCAAGTGGCTGGGCAGCGACGTGGGCGACGCAGACGTCATCCACTGGTCCGGCCGGCGACCTAGCGGCCGGACCGAGCAGCGGCTCCTATCCGGCGCGCGGCATGATCGTGGTGCCGGCCAGTACGGCGGCGTGTGCCGGCATCGCGATCGGCCTGTCGAAGGATCTGCTGCAGCGTGCGGCCGAAGTCAACCTGAAGGAACGCCGGAGGGTTGTCGTCGTGCCCGCGGGAGACGCCCGTGTCGCGCGGCCATCTCCTGCATCTCGTCGCGCTGGTCGATGCGGGAGCCACGGTGTTGCCGGCCAGTCCCGGGCTTTTACGCGGCCGGTGCGACCGCTACCGCACAGCAGCTCATCGACTTCGTCGCGGGCAAGGTGCTTGACGTCGTCGGCGTCCCCCATACCTTGTTCACGCGATGGACCGGCGGCATCTGACCGCCCCGCGCGGCCGATCTGCGGTCCGCGCTTCGCCCCGAGCGCCGACCGTCTTGGCGTCAGTGGGACCGGTGGCCATTCGCCTGATGGGACGACGAGGGCATGTCGTCCTCGAAAGCCGGCCAAGCCCTCGCCTTCGAGCAGCGCGCGCACCTCGGACTCGCGAAAGCGGCGGTGGCCGCCCGGCGTACGGATGCTGCCGATGCGACCGGCCGCCGCCCATCGGGTCACCGTCTTGGGGTCGACACGGAACAGCGCGGCCACCTCGCCTGGCGTGAGCAGACGATCACCAGTGTCCACGACCCCTCCTTGCGTCTTCGAGACCAAATGATCAGCGGGCTGAGCTGGGACTTCGCCCTTAAGTCGGACGTAGCATCATTAAACACCCGAGTAGGAGGCGAATCCCAGAAACGGAAAAATCGTCCAAAATCCCACTCATCCTTATATCATTCCGAATGATTCTCATGGACGGGCCGAAATACCGGAATCGGGCGCATGGGACACCGAAACCGACGACGCCGCGACGACCGAAACCGGACGTGAGACCACGTCACGTGGAACAAGATCGAGCCAGCACAAGATCAGATCAGTACAAGATCAGATCAGTACAAGATCAAGTTAAATACATGGGTCGGGCACCGATCGGCGATCCGTCCGGAGGGGAGCTCGCGTGGACGCCATCGACCTTCGATTGTTGGACCTGCTGCGGCTCAACGCCCGGGTGTCGGTGGCCGAACTCGCGCGGCAGGTCGGGCTCTCGCCGCCGGCCGTACATGAACGGGTGGCCAAGCTCGAACAGTCGAAGGTCATTCGCGGTTACCGCGCCGACATCTCGCCCGAAGCTGTCGGGCTCGGCGTCACGGCGCTCGTCGGCGTCGTCCAGTCTGGCCGCGCGGACGGAGCCGCGCTTGTGGCCGCGATGTCGGCGATCTCCGAGGTCGACACGTGTCTGTTCGTCGCCGGCCAGGAGTCCTACATGCTCAAGGTCCGCGTGGCCAGCATGGGCGAACTGGAACGCCTCATCGTTCGGCTGGGCGACCTGCCCGGCGTCGAACGGACCCGGACCACGGTCGCGTTGTCGGTGAAGTGGGAAGACCGGCCGCCGCCGGCACCCGCTCCGCGACGGCGGGCCACGGACCGGGCCGACGGCGGCGGCGACTGAGGTCGATCAGGCCGAGCCGGAGCGACGCTCGAATCGGGGACGATGCCCGTGCGAACGATCGTCGCGCACGGGACGATGACGGTGCTCGTCGCGCACGGCACCATCCGGCCGGCGGCCGGCCGAATCACGGGCCGGCGAGCGGTCGTCGTGCGCCCGGTGCGGCGTGCGATCGTCGTGCGTGCGGTGCGCGGCGCGCTCGTCGCGCAAGCCACGGTACGGTCGGTCGCCGGTGAACGTACGCGGCGTGTCCCCGTGGCCACCCCGCGGCCGGTCACCCGATCCGGGCTCCCGCCGTGGCCGCGGCGGGCGGTCCGACCACGATGAACGCTCACCCCGGTCGCGATAAGGCCGGTCGCCGCCACGGTTGCGGTCGCCGCGCCCGTCGCGGCCGTTCGTGCTGGCCTCATCCCGACGCACTGGTACGCCGCTGGGCTCCCGCGCTCCGGTCAGCTCACCGAGTTCGGGGCCGCCGATGCGCACCTCGGTCCGGCCGGGTGTGACACCGGCCCGCTCCAGCATCGAATAGGTGGACTTTCGCTGCCGTGGCAGCACCAGCGTGGCCACGGTTCCCGCCTCACCGGCGCGGGCCGTACGGCCGGCTCGGTGCAGGTAGTCCTTGGCGTCCTTGGGTGGATCGATGTGCACGACGAGCGAGACACCGTCGACGTGGATCCCGCGCGCGGCGACATCCGTCGCAACCAGGACGTTGACGCGGCCTTCGCGGAATTCCGCGAGCGTACGCGTCCGTACCCGCTGGGTCTTGCCGCCGTGCAGCGCACCAGCACGCACGCCGACCGCCGCAAGCTGGTCGGCCAAGCGATCGACGGCCATCTGCGTACGGACGAACATGATCGTCCGCCCAGCCCGGGCACCGATCGCGGCGACGATGTCGTTCTTCTCGCGCGGCGGGATCAGCAGCAGGTGGTGCTCCATGGTGGACACCGCCGCCGAAGACGGATCGACCGAGTGCGTCACCGGGTCGTGCAGGAAGCGTCGCACCAGCGCGTCGACGTCGCCGTCGAGTGTCGCCGAGAACAGCAGGCGCTGCCCGTGCGACGGCGTCTTGTCCATCAGGGCGGTGACGTCGGGCAGGAAGCCCATGTCGGCCATCTGGTCGGCCTCGTCGAGCACCGTCGTCGCGATGTCGTCGAGCGAGCACTCGCCCTTCTCGATCAGATCACCGAGGCGGCCGGGCGTGGCGACGAGGATGTCGACGCCGCGCCGGAGGTCACGGATCTGCTTGTCGTACGGGCTTCCGCCGAATGCCGTACGGCTGAACAGTCCGGCCGTGCGAGCCAGCGGCGCGATGACGTCGTTGACCTGCATGGCGAGTTCACGCGTCGGAACGAGAATCAGCGCGGCCGGATGGCCTGGGCGGGCCTTGCCGGCATTGCTCAACCGGATGATGATCGGCAGCCCGAACGCGAGCGTCTTTCCGGAGCCGGTCTGGCCGCGGCCGAGCACGTCGCGTCCGGCGATCGCATCCGGGATCGTGGCGGCCTGGATCGGGAACGGCGCCCTGATGCCGGCGCGATGCAGCGTTTCGACGAGACGGCGCGGAACGCCCAGGTCGGCGAAGGTGGCTTCGATCTCGTCCGCCTTCGGCGCCGATGCTGGCGTCGCGTCGTCGTCGAGTGCGGGTGACTCGAGCGCGGATGCCTGAGGCGCGGGCGCCTGAAGCGCGGGAGCCTCAACGGCGGCTGTTTTGAGCGCGGGTGTCTCGTTCGCCGGGCCAGGCTCGGCGGTGTTCGCGCTACCTGCGGCGATATCGGTGCTGGGGTCGGCTTCGGGCGCCGCGTTCGGCTCGGCCGCGATCGGGGCGGCTGCCCCGTCGAAGAGCGAAGGGAATGATTGGGCGTCCGCGAACAGATCGCGGGCAGGGGTGAACGTCATGTAACTTCTTCTCGGCCTTCCAGCAACGAGGGCGCTTCTTGCCCGCATGGCTGGCCGGCAGCGGTGATCCGCTGCTCGATGCCGTCGTGAGACCAATGCCGCAGAATGCCCAAGCGCGCCGCTGTGCCACATCGAGCGGGATTGCTCGAAGGCCGGCGCGCCGGTGAGTGATTCCGTTCGAGTGTAGACGAGGCGGCGCGAAACCGTCGGTCCTGGTGATCGGCGGCACATACGCGGTCGGCGCGAAGGAGTGGCGTCAACTTCCCCAATCCACGATCTTGTAACGAATTCGGGCCTTCGCGCCCCCCGACGGCCCGAAAACGTTACAAGATCGAAGAGGCCTGCTCTAGCGCTGCGGCGATCTGCCACCGAACGAAATTGCCCGCGTCTGAGGTATCCGGGTCGGCCCGCCGACCGCCAAGATGGACCATGTGAACCCGCTGACCGAATTGACGCTCGACCAGCTGCGAGCCCGGCGCAGTGTGAAGTGGCAATTGTTTCCACCGGATGTGCTGCCGATGTTCATCGCCGAGATGGACACGCCGCTGGCGCCGCCGATCGCGACCGCGCTCGCCGAATCGATCTCGCTCGGCGATTCCGGCTATGCGACCATCGGCCGGCTCGGAGCGGCGTACGCCGACTTCGCCGATCGCCGGTACGGCTGGTCGCCCGACCCCGCGTCGATGCGACTGGTGCCGGACGTGAACACCGGAATCTACGAAGTCGTGCGCGTCCTGACCGCTCCAGGCGACGGAGTCGTGATCGACACCCCGGCGTACCCGCCGTTCTTTGCGAAATTGCACGCGGCGGAGCGCACGATTGTCGAGAACCCGATGCTGGCGACGGACATCGGGTTTCAACCCGACCTCGACGGGCTGGAGCGTGCGTTTGCCGCCGGCGCGACCGCGTATCTGTTGTGCAATCCGCACAATCCAACCGGCACGGCGCTGACGGTGGAGACGCTCACGGCGATCGCGGCACTGGCGGACGAGTACGGCGTGCGGGTGCTGGCCGACGAGATCCATGGACCGCTGACCTATCCCGGCGTGAAGCACGTGCCGTTTCAGACGTTGGCCGCCCCCGCGGCGCAGGCGGCGGTGACCTTCGTATCCGCCTCGAAGGCGTGGAACCTGCCGGGCCTCAAAGCCGCGTTGGCCGTGCCTGGCCCGGGCGCGGTCGAGGCAGTCGCGGCGCTGCCGGAGGAGGTGTCCTACGCGGCCGGTATCTTCGGCGTGCTCGCCAGCGAGATCGCGTTCACCGAGGGCCTGGTCTGGCTGGAGGAGCTGATGGCTGGCTTGGAGCACAATCGGATGCGCTTGGCCGCGCGCCTGGCCGAGGAGCTGCCGGAGATCGGTTATCGGCCGCCCGACGCGACCTATCTCACGTGGCTCGACATGCGCGCGCTCGATCTGGGCGACGATCCGACGCAGGCGATCCTCGAACGCGGCCGCCTGGCGCTCTACTCCGGTCTCGCCTTTGGCGAGCCCGGGCGAGGCTTCGCGCGTATGAACATCGCCACCCACCCGGAGCTCATTGACGAGGCGGTACGTCGGATCGCCGTGGCCGTCCACGGCGGTTGATGATTGCGCTTTCGAAACCAAAGCCGCGCTCAGCCACACCGGTGCGGCCAGAACGTCAGAGTTTGCCCCACCATTGGCTGATCTTCGGCCCGAAGATGAACAACAGCACGAATATCGCGAGGAGTGCGCCGAGCAGGCCGATTCGGGCGGCCCGGTCGAGAATCGAGACGCGCTTCGTCGTATCGGCGGACTCGGCACGCCCGGTCGCTTCGCGGCGCCCGGCCATCGTACGTTTGCTGCTGTCGCCGTTCGGTGTCGTCGTGCCGGCAAGCGGCCTGGTCGGGATCGCTTCGGCCGGCATCGCCGAAGCGGGACCGCCGGCCGCGCCATAGACGTGGGCATCGGCACGAGCCGGCGTGCCCTTGATGTGTCCACGCCAGTCGTCGGCCGTGTAGCTGGCCGGTGCCGCCGCCTGGACGCCGTCGGGCCGAAGCATGCGGGCGCGGGCCGGAACGGTGGCCGCGGCGCGCACCCGCGCTCCGCGCGGCGCCTCGCCGCCCTCCCGGCCTGCGTTGTTGGATGCATCCGCCGGCGCGGCGCGGCCCGATGCGACGCTAGCGACACCCTCGACGCCGGGATCGCGGTGTCGCCCGCCGGCGCCGGCCACAGCCTTTCCGACCGGGCCGTTGGTGACCGCGCTCATGCCGACGGTGCTGTTGCTGACGGCGCTGATGCCGATGGCCGACTTGGCGGCTTCCGCGCTGGCCGCGCCGGCGCTCGCCGGGAACACGGTCTCGGGTGTGCGCGGCGGCCGATCGGAGATCGTGCCGCCGTCGGCGGGCCTCGCGGACGCGGGCCCCGTCGGGGCGTCGCCAGACGTTGCTCGCCGGCCGGATTCGTCGATGATCATCGAGTCGATCGCGGCGAGCCGTGCGGCGACGTCACCGCGGTCGTCGAGCACGGGCAACCGGAACGGCGGCGGCCGATCCGTCACGACGCCGACGGCCTGCACGGCCGGCATCGGACGGTCGAGGTCCTCGTCGTCGGGTCTGCGAGTGATCGGCCGGGCGTAACCGCGAATCGTGGGCGGGGGCGGCGGGAACGGCGGCGTCGGCACGGGTCCGGGCGACGGAGGCGTAGGTCCCGGACCGGGCCACGGACTCGGCGGCACCGGGATCGGCGACGGCTCGGGCGGCACGGGCACCGGCATCGGTTCCGGCGGCCGTGGGATCGGCGACGGCTCCGGTGGTTGCGGTGACGGCACCGGGCCGGGCATCGGACCGGGGAACGGTTCCGGCCCTGGGAACGGCTCAGGATTCGGCAACGGTGGCGGCTCGGGTGACGGCCGCCGCTCGGGCTCGGGCCGCTGCGGCGGCTCGGGTGCCGGCGGCTCCGGTTCGGGCGTCGGCGGCTCGGGTGGTTGCGGCGCGGGCGGCGGCTCGGGGGTGGGCGGTGCCGGCGGTTCTGGCCGGCTCGGTGGCGCGGGTGGCTCGGGCGGCGCCGGTGGCTCCGCCGCGGCTGGTATGCGTACCCGGGCGACGGCGCGGAAACGTTGCGGCACCGGGTCGGCACTTCGTGGCGCAGGCGGCCAGCTCACGTCGAATTCGACAGCCCCATCGCCCATCCCGCCGGCCGGATTCGGCGCGGACAGGTGACCGCCGTACGTTGTGGGCCAGTGATCGGGCGAAACGACCGGGGACGGGATCTGCTGGCCCGAGCCAGCCCAGTAATTGTGATGGTCGTCCAGGCTGGACGTCACGCGCGATTCTTCGACACCGGCGCCGTCACTCGTCCGAACGGGGACTGCGGCAGCGGCCGCTTCGGTGGCGCCCGCAGCCTGCTGCGGACGCTCCACCGCCACGTCGGCAACGCGATCGCTCACGGCCAGCCCCCCAATGGCGCCGACACTCGCGTGACGGCTGAAGTAACTTGCCCCCGTTAACGGTGCCACAGAGTTGGCCAACGGGGTAGCCGACCCTACATCGCCCCAGGTCAGTACGGGATGCCGCAGGCGGCCGACGGATCGATCAGCCGATCGCTGCTGCTCGGGTCAGCCGGTCGCCGAGGCCGAAGGGCTGCCGGCCGGCGCGGTAGTCGCGGCGGACCCCGACGGTGACGGGCTAGATCCGGGATTGGCGCTCGGAGGTGGCGTCGTCTCCGGCGGCGGCGTCGTCTGAGGCGGTGCGACAGACGGCGGCGGGGATGACGGTGAAGGCGACGGCGACCCGGACGGCGACGGCGACCCGGACGGCGACGGGGATGGCGAGTGCGACGGTGACGGTGACGGTGACCTGGATGGCGACGGGGATGGCGACGGGGATGGCGACGGGGATGGCGAGTGCGAGGGAGACGGCGACGCCTGGACAGCCGGCACCACCCGCGTCGCACCGAAGAACGCCGACCACCAGACCGGTGCGATCTTCACGTTCTCGCCGGTCATCGGCGCTTCGATCATCTTGCCGTTGCCTACGTACATGCCGACGTGGGTGATCTGCCGCCAGTCGGTGTTGCTCGTCGTACTGAAGAACAAAAGATCGCCGGGGAGCAACTGATCCACGCCGATCGGCGTAGTCGCGTGCTGCTGGTCGCGGGCGATGCGTGGCACCGTCACACCGGCCGATCGATACGACGCCCACACCAGACCGGAGCAGTCATAGCTCTTGGGCCCCTCGGCCCCGAACCGGTACGGCTTCCCCCGTTGCCGCATCGCGAACGCGATCGCCGCCAGGGCCTTGGGGTTCGCGCTCTGGCCGTCCACGTTCACGCTGATCGGCAACTGCGTGCCGAGGCTCGTGTCGATCTGGTCCTGCTCGGCGGCCGCTGCTGCGAGCGCTTGGGCGTTCTGCGCCTTGAGCTGGGTGAGGTCAGCGCTCTCGGTCTCGAACGTGAGCTGGAGTGACGACTGTTCGGCCTGCAGGTTCTCCTGTTGGGTCAGGGCCGCCGTGTAGGCGTTGTAGGCCGCCTGCTCGTTCTGCCGTGCCGTGGTCAGGTTGACCGCTTCCGGCTCGGCATTCGGCGGCACCGGGATGATGCCGGGTGCGAGCATATTGAGCTGCTGGAGATCGCTGCGGTAGGGCGCGAGCGGACCCAGCCCGGCGCTCTGTTCATATTCGGCCGCGGCGGCGTCAACGGCCCGATCCGCGGCCGCGTTGGAAGCGCTCACGGCGGCCTGCCACGTGGCATAGGCCGTGTTGGTGGCGGCGACCTGCGTCGTGACCTGGATCGACAGTCCGTCGATGCGTTGGCTGAGCCCCTCGACCTGCGCCTCACGGGAGAAGATCGACGCGGCAAGTGGCCCGAGCGAGGCCGGGAACGGGGCGAACGGCAGGTGCAGCCCTGATCCGCTGGACGAATCGGAGGAATCGGCGCCAGTGGATGCCTGGACCGGCGTCGCGCCGGTCGGGACGGCCGGCTTCGCCGTGGTGCTGGTGCTGGATCCGGCGGCCGACGTCGTCCGGACGCCGTGCGTCGCCGAACGCGCGGTGGACGCGGTCGCGGCGTCGGCCGGTCGCGCGACGAAGACGCACAATGCCGTGCACGTGATTCCGACCGTCAGCGGACGGACCAGCAGTGCCCGCCAAGATGCTCGACGAGCGCCGTCGTGCGGATCATGTCCGACCCTCGCCGGCCCGGGTTCGCTCGCCGCTCGCCCTCGTCGCCGCGAAACCATGATGTACGTCCGCCCCGTCCGTCGTTTTGCACCCCAAGAAGTTTCCTACCTCACATCTGTCACGAGTGTCACTACTGATGCCAACAAGAGATTGAATAAGGCGTGAGAAGTAGGGTGCCGGCCGGCGACCTGCGAGAGTGGGACCGATCGGTCGCGGCCCCGGCCCGTCGCCGGCCGGGTCGTGTCCGGAGTGACCGCCGGCTGGACGTACCCTCGGTGGTGCACGGCGCGCGGCCAGCGCGGCGACGGCGGCGAAGGAGCTAGGGCGGCGTGGACGCAGGACTGAAGCGTGACCTGGAAGCGAAGGTCTACGAGGGCGTACGCCTGACCCGGGCCGACGGCGAGGCGCTCTACTCGAGCGATGACCTCGCATGGCTCGGCCGGCTGGCGCATCACCGCCGCACCGAACTCAACGGCGACCGGGTCATGTTCAACGTCAACCGGCACCTGAACCTGACGAACGTGTGCTCGGCCAGCTGTGCGTACTGCTCGTTCCAGCGCAAGCCCGGTGAAAAGGCCGCGTACACGATGCGCATCGAAGAGGCGGTCAGCAAGGCCAAGGAAATGCAGGGCGAGCAGCTCACCGAATTGCACATCGTCAATGGCCTGCACCCGACGCTTGCCGTGGAAGTACTACCCGCGCGTCCTGCGCGAGTTGAAGGCCGCACTGCCCGAGGTCAACCTCAAGGCATTCACCGCCACCGAGGTGCATTGGTTCGAGAAGATCAGCGGGCTCGACGCGAGCGAGATCCTCGACGAACTGATCGATGCCGGGCTGGAGTCGCTGACCGGCGGTGGTGCGGAGATCTTCGACTGGGAGATCCGCCAGCACATCGTCGACCACGACACCCACTGGGAAGACTGGTCGCGGATCCACCGGCTCGCCCACTCGAAGGGCCTCAAGACGCCGGCCACCATGCTCTACGGCCACATCGAGGAGCCTCGGCACCGTGTCGACCACGTGCTCCGGCTGCGCGAGTTGCAGGACGAGACCGGTGGCTTCCAGGTCTTCATCCCGCTGCGCTACCAGCACGATTTCGTCGACTCGGCGGACGGCAAGATCCGCAACCGGCTGCAGGAGCGGACGACGATGGCGAGCCCGACCGATTCGCTCAAGACGTTCGCCGTGTCCCGGCTGATGCTGGACAACTTCCCGCACGTCAAGTGCTTCTGGGTCATGCACGGCGTCTCGCTGGCGCAGATGTCGCTGACCTATCGGCGTCGACGACCTGGACGGCTCGGTCGTCGAGTACAAGATCACGCATGACGCGGACTCGTACGGCACGCCGAACACGATGCACCGCGAGGACCTGCTTGACCTCATCTGGGACGCCGGGTTCCGCCCGGTCGAGCGCAACACGCGCTATGCCACGGTCCGCGAGTATGACGCGCCGACGCCGCTGGCCGAGCGCCGCGCCGAGCCGCAGCAGGTATGGGCCTGATCCATGGCCGGTCGGGACCATCGCAGCGCTGCGGCAGCGAGCCTGAGTCGCATGTCACCGAGCAGCAAGCACGACGCTGCGCAAAAGTTTCCGCGACGGGACGATGACGGGCGGATCGTCAGCGCCCGAGAGCTCGTGCTCGGCACCGTCGCCTCGGTTGGGCTGGTTCTTGTCCTGTTGATGGCTGTCGATGGTATCGCGTCGGGCGCCCGGCACACGTCGTTCGGGCGGGTCTCCGGCTGGCCGGCGGCGATCTTGGCCGCGTGGACCTTCATCGAGGACTTTCGCGCCTGGCGGATCGGCCCAGCCCGGATCGGGGTTGCGCTGGTCGCGGCGGCGCTCGGCGTACTGGCGGGTGGGCTGCTCGCCTCGGTGTTGGGCGCCCTTCCGCCGCTGTTCGCCGGCGCGCTCGGGGCACTGCTCGCTTGCCTGATCTACGCGATGATCTGGTTCTTTGGCGTACGGTTGGTCGCCTACCGGACCACGGAAAGGTGACGCGGTGAGGATTCCACCCGCTACGAAATTCACACTCGGCCGGATCGGCCTGTTCGCGATCCTCTTCGTGATCCTGCTCGCGATTCCCATGCCGATGTCGCGCGACGCCGGGTTGCTGGTGCGTCTGATGATCGCCGCGGTGGTGTCCGCGGTCGCGTCGTGGTTCCTGCTCGCCCGGTGGCGCAATGAGATGGCGAGCACATTGGAAACCTCGATGTCAAAGCGCCGGGTCGAGAAGGAGAAGCTGCGCGCCGCCCTCGCCGGCGACGACGAAACCTCCGACCCGAAACCCTCCCGCCGCCGGTAAACCATTCCGCGATTCGGAGCCCCGGAACCGCTTCGCCGCTACGTCACCGTTCTCGGCACCAGGTAACCCCGGGCATCACGTAACCGCTCTCGGTACCACGTACCCCTGAAAGCTCTTGATCCAGACGGTGGCGTGCGGTCGGGCCGTACGGATGTCCGGTCGTGGGGCCGGCGCGCCCACGACGTAGATCAAGCCTGACCGCTGCGGCGTGGCACGCCGGCCACACGACCTAAAGCTGAACCACGACGAACCGTGCGCTACAGTCCCGGTTGATCGCTTTGCAGCGAAGCCGGTGAGACTCCGGCGCTGTCCCGCAACTGTGATGCCCCCGCACGTGACCGTGCCACGGGGATAAGCCAGGTCGCCTGCCAGTGATCGCGACATGCGCTCTCGAGGAGGGGCGCCTCGCAGGCAGGGACACACCTCCCGGTCGGCGAAGCACCTTCAAGCCTCGACCGACAGGAGGACCACATGAGAAGACCCGTGCCCACCATCGCTTCCGCGGCCGTGCTCGCCGCGCTGACCCTGGCCGGTGTCGGCCTCGGCGGCTGCGCGTCGAGCGGATCCACTGCCGCTGCGCCGGCCGCGTCGGGATCGACCAGCGAGGCGGCGACGTTCCCCGTTACCGAGGACGGAACGACGCTGTCGGCCAAGCCGACGCACATCATCTCGATGTCGCCGACGGCGACCGACATGCTGTTCACCATCGGTGCCGGCAAGCCAGGTGATCGCGGTCGACAAGAACTCCGACTACTTCGGCGCGAATCCCCCGGCGACCCCGCCGCCGGCCGACATCGACGCCTTCCAGCCGAACGCGGAGACGATCGCGGCAAAGAGCCCGGATCTCGTGGTTCTGTCGGACGACACGAACAAGATCAAGGAAGCGCTCGTCAAGCTGAAGATCCCGGTTTACATGGCGCCGGCGGCGACGACCATCGACGACACCTATCACCAGATGACGGCGCTCGGCGCCCTGACCGGCCACCCGACCGCGGCCGCGGCGGCGGTCGCGGCCGAGAAGAAGGCGATCGCAGACGACCTGGCGACGCTGAAGCCGCGGACGAAGCCGCTGACCTTCTACTACGAGCTGGACCAGACGTTCTACTCGGTCACATCGAAGACGTTCATCGGATCGATGTTCGCCATGGCGAAGATGACGAACATCGCCGACGCCGGGAACGCGAGCAATCCGTATCCGCAACTGTCGGCCGAGGTCATCATCAAGGCGAACCCGGACGTGATCTTCCTCGCCGACACCGACTGCTGCCAGCAATCCGAGGCCACGGTAGCCAAGCGGCCCGGCTGGTCGACGATCGGCGCGGTCAAGAATCAGCAGGTCGTGCCGATCCCGGACGACGTCGCATCGCAGTGGGGCTCGCGCGTGCCGAAGCTTCTCGACACGATCGTCACCGAATCCAACGCCGCGCCGACCCCGTGATCAGGTTGTCGTGACCGGTTCCAGCCGCGAGGCGCCGGGCCGTGCGGGTCGAGCCGGGCCGTGCGGTCGAGCCGGGCCGTGCGGTCGAGTCCGGGTATCGGCCGTGCGGTCGAGTCGGGTTCGTGCGGTCGAGCCGGTTCGTGCGGTCGAGCCGGCGCGCCTTCGGGTGCGCTGGCTCGCCGCGGGCGTCGGCGCCGTGCGTGGTCGCGGTCATCGCCGGGCTGGCGCTCGGCCCGGTCGGGCTGAACCCCGTCGGCGTCGTTCATCGAGTTGCTCGACGTGCTGCCGGGCGTACACCTGCACAGTGGACTGTCCGCCCAGCGAGCAGGCGATCGTCACGCAACTTCGACTGCCTCGGGTGTGCCTCGGCCTGCTCGTCGGCGCCACGTTGGCCCTCGCCGGCGGTACGTACCAGGGCGTGTTCCGCAACCCGTTGGCCGATCCGTACCTGCTCGGGATCGCGGCCGGCGCCGGGCTCGGTGCCACGGTCGCGATCGTCGGCGGGCACGCGTTCGGCAGCTGCCCGGCGCCGGCGGCAACGGTACGCCGATCTACGTCCCGTTCGTCGGCGTTCGTCGGTGCCCTCGTCGCGGTCACGATGACGTACGCGCTCGGGGCGGCCGGCGGCGACAGCGCGTACGCCGGCGGTGTTGCTCCTGGCCGGGGTGGCCGTGTCGGCGTTCCTGACCGCCGGGCAGACGTACCTGCAGCAGCGGTACGTCGAGACGATCCGCGAGGTGTACTCGTGGATCATGGGTCGGCTCATCACGGCCGGCTGGCACGACGTGCTGCTGCTACTTCCGTTCGCCCTCACCACGATCGCCGTGATGATCGGCTACCGCCGGCAGATCGACGTGATGTCGGTCGGCGATGCCGAGGCGGAGAGTCTCGGTGCCGCATCCGCGCCGGATCCGGCTGGTGCTCGCTGATCGCGGCATCGCTCGGGACGGCCGCCGCGGTGTCGGTGTCCGGCCTGATCGGCTTCGTCGGCATCATCGTCCCGCATACCGTACGGCTGATGGCCGGAACGAGTTATCGCGTGATCCTGCCGCTGTCGGCGCTGTTCGGCGGCGCCTTCCTCGCGCTCGCCGATCTCGGCGCGCGGACCCTCACGGCACCGGACGAGATCCCGATCGGCGTGGTCACGGCGTTCTTCGGCGCGCCGTTCTTCATCGTCATCCTGCGTACGTCCCGGCGGCTGTGATGTCTGCCCGACGAGGGTCCCGGGATCAGCACGCACGCCGTTGCCGTACGCGACGTGGGTGTCGTTCTCGACGGCACCGCGATCATTGCCGGCGTCGACCTCGACGTCGCGGCCGGCGAGTGGGTCACCGTCATCGGCCCGAACGGCGCCGGCAAGTCGACACTCCTGCGTACGGTCGGCGGCCTGCTCGCACTTCGCCGGCGTCGATCGACCCTGTTCGGTACGGCGTTGGCGCAGATGCGCCGCCGTGACCGGGCCCGGCTCGTGGCCACGTGTGGCGCAGGATCCGGTGGTGCCGCCCGGTATGGCGGTGCTCGACTATGTGCTGCTCGGCCGTACCCCGTATATCGCCGCGCTGGCCCGCGAGTCGCGCCGACGATCTGGACGCGGTCGAGGAGGTGTTGGACGCGGCTCGACCTGCATCGGATTCGCCGGGCGCCGCCTGGCGACGCTGTCCGGCGGCGAGCGCCAGCGGGTGTTCCTGGCCCGGGCGCTGGCCCAGGGCGCGAAGCTGCTGCTGCTCGACGAACCGACCAGTGCGCTTGACATCGGCCATCAGCAGGACGTGCTCGACTTGGTCGACAAGCTGCGCCGCGATCACGGTCTGACCGTCGCTGGCCACCATGCACGACCTGTCGATCGCCGGTGAGTACGCCGAACGGATGGTTCTGATGGCCGATGGCACGGTGGTGGCCGCCGGCACGCCGCGCGACGTGCTGACCGAGGAGTTGCTGGCCCGGCACTACCAGGCTCGGGTGCGGGTGATCGCGGCGAGCAGGCCGGTCCACTCGTGGTCCCGGTCCGCGGCTAGCGGCGGGTTACGCCGGAGCCAGCAGCGCCGGCGGGAGCGGCTTGGCATGCACAATCGCCAACCGGCACACCGCTCGGGTCAGCACCACATAGAGGCGGTTGAGCCCGCGCTGCTCAGCGGCCACGATATCCGCCGGCTCGACGACGATGACGTGGTCGTATTCGAGGCCCTTGGCGACCGTTGCCGGAAGCACGGTGACCCGGTCTCCGGCCCGTCCGCGCCGCCGGTCGTGATTCCGGCCGACGCCAGCACCTCGGCCACGTGCGTCGCGACCGCAGCGCGGCCGCGATCACGCCGACCGAGCCATCGAACATCAAGCGCCGCCGCGCACCTGCGCCGTCGTCGCCGCATCCAGATCATCAACCTGGTGTCACGCCCAACTCGCCGTCGTTGCGCAGCGACCGCGCCGCCGGCACGTCCACGGCCAGCGCCGGCAGCATCCGGTTCGCCAGATGCGAGGACCGCCGCCGGAACCCGGAAGCCCAGCGTCAGCGGCACGATCATCGGCGCGTCCGGCTTGCCCAGGTGCCGAGTGTGTCCCGCCAGTCCCGGGCGGCCCACGGCGCGGTGCCCTGCGCCAGGTCGCCGAGCAGCGTGATCGAACCGTGTTCGCTGCGGCGGGCGATCGCCCGCGACTGCATCGGCGACAGGTCCTGCGCCTCATCGACGACCACGTGGCCGAAGCTGCCGGGCGCGCTCGATCAACCCGGCCGCCTCGTCGATCAGGACCGCGTCGGCGGCGGACCATTTGGCCGACTTCGACCGCCCGCGGCGGCTTCGTCCAGCGGATTGCGTCCTGCTCGGCATCGGTGAGTAGATCGCCTCGGCGGCCCTGGCATCGCGTCCGCGGAGCAGGCTCGACGACCAGCGACGTCCGGGGTCACCGCGGGCCAGACCGCGATCGACGAACGACGCGACCGGAGCGCTCCGGCCCATCCGGCGCAGCCACGCATCGCTCGGGGAGTCGGCCCGCGCGGGCCTCGGACTGTCGCTGCAACATCGCCACGACCCGGGCCCGCACGCGTTCCCGCCCGTCGCATACGGGCGGTTCTTCCCGCCGTACGGTCTCGACGATCCGGCGCAGCGCGTCGACCGAGATCCGCCAGCGGTAGGAGCCGTCCGGCACCTCGATGGCCCGATCGGTCGGCCGGCCGACCTGGCGCGCCAGGCGCGGCGCAGGACCTCGGGCCATCCGTACGTCGTGCAGGACCGCGGCCGCGGCCTCCGCTCGACGCCGGTCGGCGACCGTGCGATCAGGTCCTCGACCGTCGACTGGGTCACGTCGATCTCGCCCAGCGCCGGTAGTACGGCCGAGATGTAGTGCAGGAACGCGCGGTTCGGTCCACGATCACGAGCACACCGGACCGGCGCAGCCGCTCGCGGTGACATAGAGCAGAAACGCGGCACGGTGCAGCCCGACGGCGGTCTTCCCAGTGCCGGGCGCCCCCTGTACGCAGATCGTCGTCGTCCAGGTCGGCTCGGACGAGCTCGTCCTGCTCGGGCTGGATCGTCGCGACGATGTCGCGCATCGGGCCGACGCGGGGTCGCTCGATCTCCGACGTCAGGATCTTCGAGTTCGGTGCCGAGTTCCTCACCGCGATCGAGGTGCTCGTCCTCGAAGCTGGTGATCTGAGCCGAGCCCGTGTCGCGCCGGGGGAGATCCCAGCCGAACCGGCGGCGTACGGCGACGCCCTGTGGCTCGCGCACGCTGGCGCGGTAGAACAGAGCGCGACATCGGTGCCCGCCAGTCGAGCACCAGCGGCTCACCGATGTCGTCCACGACGTGGCGGCGGCCGATGTGATAGCTGTGTCCGGCGTGGTCTTCGAGTGCGGTGCCGAAGTCCAGCCGGCCGAAGAAGAGCGGCGCGGTCGGGTCGTCGGCCAGCTCGGCGATCCGCCGGGCCAGCTGGCGACCGAGGCTCTCGGCCGCGAAAGGATCGCCGGAGACACTGCCGCCCGTGGCGAACAGGGCCTCGGCGCGCTCGCGCATCTGCGCGAGTGCGGTCCGAGAGGTGATCAGGTGGGCCCGCTCGGCCGCCAGTTCGCGAGAGAGGTCGTCGCCGGCGGTCGCAGCGATCGTCGGGTCGGTGCTGTTTGTCGGCGCGGTGGTGTCGGTCGGATCGATGCTGTCGGTCGGAGCGGTGGTCTCGGTCGGGGAACTAGCCTGGTCAGTCGAAGGGGTCGACATTGGCACGTCAGATCCTCGTGACTCGGTTCGGATCGCCACACGTACAGGCCGCCCGGCGCTCGCCTGGTTACGGCGACCCCGCCCTGGAGTCGCGGTCGCACACGAACGCCGTCGGCCCTGGCGGACCGGGCGGCGGTTCGGCGCGGCGGCGTGCCGGCTGTGCCCTCGCCTGCCCGTACGGCAGGCGGAACGGCCCATGCTACGCCGCGGCCCGACACGGATGCCGCCGAGTTTCGTCCCGGCCGCTACCTGCGAGATCATCGGATCATGACCAAGCCGCACGCTGCCCGTGATAGCAACGGCCGCCGGCCCGACCAGCCGGATGGTCCGCCGGCCGGTGCGCACCAGCCGCAACCGGGCGATGCGCCCGAATTGGCCGCCACGCCAGCGGCGGCGGCCGCTGATCCGTCCGATGCGCCGGATGGGCCCGGTGCCGCCACGGAGCGGCGGCTGGAGATCAACGAACCGGCCAGCCTGCGAGCAATATCACATCCTGCCCGGCTCGCGGCGATGCAACGCCTGATGATGATTGGCCCGGCTACTGCCACCGAACTCGGCGAGACGGCTGGTCTCAGCGCCAGCGCCATGAGCTACCACCTGCGCAGCCTGGAGAAGGCCGGCCTGATCGAGACCGCGCCCAGCCGCGGCGACGGTCGGGAACGGGTCTGGCGCAGCGTGCACGAGGGCTACACGGTGGACACGCTCGAGGGCGGCTCGGCCGAGATGCGGGACGCGTCGCGTGAGCTGATCGAATCCGTACTCCTCGTGCAGGACATGCGGATCCGCCGCTGGCTGGGGCAAAGCGATACCGAGCCGGACTGGATCGACACCGGTTACTTCTATGAGACGTTGCTGAACGTGACCCAGGACGAGTTGGCCACGCTGAATCGGAAGATCCAGGACCTGCTGGCGCCGTATCGGCTGAGCCGGCGCAAAAACCCGCCGCCGGGTGCGCGCCAGACGTCGTTCGTGGCGCGTGGGTTCCCGCTGGCTGACCCGGTCGCGTTGGTTCCCTCGGACGACCCAGGCTCCGGCCCTGGGCCCGGTCCGGATTCTGGCCAAGGGGCAGGTTAGGGCTCCGGTCCCGAGGGCGGTTCGGCCGATCCGGCTCGGTCGGATCCCTTGCCATCGCAAGATGTGAAGCAGTAACTTCGAAGTATGTCCTTCGCATCTCCACCCGGTGCGACTGTTCCGACTGCGCCGGGCACACCCCGGTGGTCCGACGTGTACATCGCGGCACTCGCGCGGGCCGTCTCCGGGTGTGGGGACATGCTCGCCGCGACCGCGCTCGCGTTGATCCTGGTGGCGAGGGGCGAGAGCGGTCTTGCCGTGGCTGGCATCCTGCTGGCGGCGGCGGTCCCACTCGTGGCCGTCGGACCGTTCGCGGGCCGGCTGGCCGACCGGGTCGACAGCCGGACGCTGATCGTGTCGGTCGGGCTTGCCCAGGCCGCCATCTGTGTCGCGCTCGCCTTCGTGACCCAGCCGATCCTGATCATCGCGTTGGTCGCGACGCTCGCAATCGGACTCGCGGTCACCAGCCCGACGATGAGCGCCCTGACGCCGCTGATGGTCGGTCGACAGAACCTCGCCCGGGCCGGCGGCATCTCGCAGACGGCCGCGACGATCGGCATGCTGGTCGCACCGGCCCTCGGCGGGGTGCTCGTTGGTGCGTTCGGATCGCGCGTGCCGCTGCTGATCGACGCCGGAACATACCTGTCGATCCCGATCGCCGGCCTGCTCATCCGTACCCGCCGTGGCGGCCGTTTCCGGAACGTGCCGGCCGCGACCAGCGCGGACGCCGCGGCCCCCGGGACACCCGGCCGACGCCAGCCGGTGTTCCGCATGCGATCCGACGCGCTGCTCTGGCCGCTCATGGTGATGATCGGTGCGGTCGTGGGCGCGATCAGCGCGGTCAACGTCATCGACGTGTTCTTCATCAGGCAGACGCTGCACGCGTCGGCCACCGTCTACGGCCTGGTCGGTGCGGTGTGGATCGTCGGCATGGTGTTCGGCGCGGTCGTCTGGGGTCGCCAGCGCCGCGACGACGTCGGGACGGCCAAGGCGTTGTTGCTGACCAACTTCGCGACCGGGGTCGCGATCACCGTCGCCGGTCTCATGCCGCACGTCGGCTGGGTCGTGCCACTGTGGCTGCTCGGCGGCGTCCTGAACGGGATGGAGAACGTGGCCATCGGCGTCATCCTCGGCGCTCGCGTGCCGCCGGAGGTCCGCGGCCACGCCAGCGCAATGTTCAACAGCATCGCCAGCGGCGCGAACGCGTTCGGTTACCTGGCCGGCGGCGTGTTGCTGGCGGTCGCGTCGCCCCGCCTCCTCGTCGTCGGGTGCGGGCTGGCCGGTGTGGCCGCGGCCGCGATCTTCGGGCTGCCGCTGGCTCGCGCGATGCGACACGAGCGCGCTGCGCTCGACTCTTCGGTCGCCGATGGTCCACTCCCGCGGACGATCGCGGCCGTGTAGCGACCGATATCGTCCGTGGCAATGGATCAAGGCCGCGTTTGGACGGACACGCTGACGCTATCCCGGTATGTGAGCGCGCCCACTCGCATCGTCCGCGTAACGTGCGCAGACATGAGCGCACCGCAAGCACCCCAACGTCCCCGCGTCGGGCACATCCAGTTTCTCAACTGCCTGCCGATCTACTGGGGTCTGATGCGCTCGGGTGCGCTTCTCGACGTTGACCTGCGCAAGGACACGCCGGATCAGCTCAATGCCGCCTTGGTCGCCGGCGACCTCGACATTGGACCGATCTCCCTCGTCGAATACCTGCGCCACGCCGATGAGCTGCTGCTGCTGCCCGATCTCGCGGTCGGCAGCGACGGCCCGGTGCTCTCGGTCAATCTGGTGTCGACCAAGCCCCTCGCCGACATCAAGCGCGTCGCGCTCGGCTCGACGAGCCGGACCGGCGTACTGCTCGCGAAGATGCTGCTGGCCGATCGGTACGGTGTCCGCCCGGAGTTCTTCCGGTGCCCGCCCGAGCTGGCACGATGCTGCTCGAGGCGGACGCCGCCGTGGTGATCGGCGACGTCGCCCTGCGCGCGCTCTACGAGGCGCCGACGTCCGGCCTCACCGTTACCGATCTCGGGCCGAGCTGGCGCGACTGGATCGGGTCTGCCGATGGTGTTCGCGGTCTGGGCCGTCCGCAAGGACTTCGCCGAGCGCACATCCGGGCCTGGTCAAGGACGTACACGAGGCGTTCCTGCGCTCGCGCGATCTGTGCCTCGACCGAGTTGGATCAAGCTCGCCGAGGCCGCGGCGCGCTGGGAACCGTTCGACGCCGCGACGCTCGCGTCGTACTTCCGCGCGCTCGACTTCTCGCTGGGCGAGCGCCAGATCGCCGGCATCCGCGAGTTCGCCAGAGCGGGCCGCCGCGTTCGGCGAGGCACCGGCACTGCCGGTCGACGGGCCCGCCTTCGCCGCCGTCTAGCCACCGCCGCCGCCGACGCGGTGTATGACACCTCCCAAGATTAACGTTGCGGTTGCTGCGTCATCGCTGTAACACTTGAACCATGTACGGCAACGACTTCAGTGCCGACCAGAGCCTGCTCGATCAGGTCGCCGACGCCGAGCGCGCGCTGGCCGAGGCCGCCCAGGCGAAGCGTGCGGCGCAGCGACGCGCGGCGCGCCGCAGCCGGCGCGGAGCAGGCCTACTTCGACGAGATCGTCGCGGCCGAGCAGAAGATCGAGCCGCGCGACTGGATGCCCGACGCCTACCGCAAGACGCTGATCCGCCAGATCGCCCAGCACGCGCACTCCGAGATCATCGGCATGCAGCCGGAGGGCAACTGGATCAGCCGCGCGCCGAGCCTCAAGCGCAAGGCGATCCTGCTGGCCAAGGTGCAGGACGAGGCCGGCCATGGCCTCTATCTGTACGCGGCGGCGGAGACGCTGGGCATCTCCCGGGACGAGTTGGTCGACATGCTGATCGACGGCCGCCAGAAGTACTCGTCGATCTTCAACTACCCGACCCTGAGCTGGGCCGATGTCGGTGCTATCGGCTGGCTGGTGGACGGCGCCGCGATCGTCAACCAGGTGCCGCTGTGCCGCTGCTCCTACGGCCCGTACGCGCGGGCGATGATCCGCGTCTGCAAGGAAGAGTCGTTCCACCAGCGTCAGGGATTACGAGATCCTCTACACGCTCGCGCACGGCACCGCCGGCAGCGGGCGATGGCGCAAGACGCGGTGAACCGCTGGTGGTATCCGTCGCTGGCCATGTTCGGGCCGCCGGACACCGACTCCACCCACTCCGAGCAGTCGATGGCCTGGAAGATCAAGCGGTTCTCCAACGACGACCTCCGCCAGCGCTTCGTCGACATGTGCGTCCAGCAGGCGTCGGTCCTGGGCTCGACCTTCCCGACCCGGACCTGCGCTGCGACGACGAGCGCGGCCACTACGACTACACCCAGCCCGACTACGACGAGCTGATGCAGGTCATCAAGGGCAACGGGCCGTGCAACCGGGCAGCGCATCGCCAACCGCAAGCGTGCGCACGACGACGGGGCCTGGGTCCGCGAGGCGGCGGCGGCCTATGCCGCAAAACAGAACGCGGGGGTACGCCGGGAGCCGGCGCCCGTGGCGGTGGCGTGATGGCAGCCGGCGAACTCTGGGAGGTGTTCGTCCGGCCTCGGCGCGGGCTGTCGCACACCCACGTCGGCAGCCTGCACGCGCCGGACGCGGAGATGGCACTGCGCAATGCCCGGGACGTCTACACCCGGCGGCAGGAAGGCGTGTCGATCTGGGTCATCCCGGCCGGCGCGATCACCGCGTCCAGCCCGGACGAGAAGGACGCGTTCTTCGACCCGGCCGCCGACAAGGTCTACCGGCATCCGACGTTCTACGACGTACCGGAGGGCGCTGGTCACCTGTGACCGCATCGCCCGGCGGCGAGCTGTTCGCCTACCTGCTCCGGCTCGGCGACGACGCGCTGATCACCGCCCAGCGGCTCGGTGAGTGGTCGGCACGCGCGCCGGAGATGGAAGAGGACATCGCGCTGTCGAACATCGCACTCGACCAGCTCGGCGCGGCGCGGACTGTTCCTGACGTACGCGGGCGAGGTCGAGGGCGCCGGCCGGGACGAGGACGCGCTCGCCTACCTGCGCGACGACTCACGAGTTCCGCAACGCCCAGCTGGTCGAGCTGCCGGACACCGACTTCGCCACCGCGATCGCGAAGCTGCTGTTCCTGCGCCGACGTACCAGCACCCGCTCTACGAGGCGCTGACCGCCGAGCGCGGATCCACGGATCGCCGGCGATCGCGGCCAAGGCGGTCAAGGAGTCGGCCTACCACCTCGACCACGCGGCGCTGTGGACCGTTCGGCTCGGCGACGGCACGGCCGAGTCGCACCGGCGGATGGCGGACGCGATCGACGACGTCTGGCCGTACACGTTCGAGCTGTTCGAGCCGGATCGACCTGGCGCGGCACGTCGGCCGCGGCCGGTGTCGCGTGTCGACCCGGCGTCGTTGCGCGACGGCATGGATCGAGCACGGTGCCCGGCGTGCTGCGGCAGGCGACGCTGGACGTGCCGGTGACGGAGCTGGCGTCCGACCGGCGGCCGCGCCGGCCGGCACACCGAGGCACTGGCCTACCTGCTGGCCGAGATGCAGGTGCTGCACCGCGCGCACCCGGGTGCGACATGGTGACGACGGCGAACGCTTGACGCCAGCCGGATCCACGACGCGGTCGCCGCCGTCGTCGACCCGGAGATCCGCGTCGTGACGATCGAGGATCTGGGCATCCTGCGGGATGTGACCGTCGACGACGCCGGACACGTCACCGTGACGATCACGCCGACGTACGCCGGCTGTCCGGCGATGGACGTCATCCGGGCCGACGTCGCGGCGGCGGCGCGAGCCGCCGGAGCGGCCGACGTCGAGGTGCGCACCGTGTTGTCGCCGGCCTGGACGACCGACCGGATCAGCGAGGCCGGGAAGGCGAAGCTGGCCGCCGCCGGCATCGCGCCGCCGTCGCCGGTCCGGCGCCCCGGGCAGGTGCTGCTGCAGATCGCCGTACGCTGCCCGCGGTGCGGCTCGCCGGCCACCGAGGAGCTGTCCCGATTCGGGTCAACGGCCTGCAAGTCACTGCTGGCGCTGCACCGCGTGCCGGGAGCCGTTCGACCACGTCAAGGCGCACTGAACCATGTCCGTCACCATCACCCGGCCGGTGCGCCGCCGCCCGCAGTTCCACGCGCTCGAAGTCGCCGACGTGACGCGGCTGATCGACGACGCGGTCGCGATCACTTTCGTCGTGCCGGTCGAGCTTCGCGAGGCGTACGCGTTCCGGGCCGGCCAGCACCTGACCGTACGGCGGATCGTGGATGGCGAGGACGTCCGTCGGTCGTACTCGATCTGCTCGACGCCGGACGACCTCGCCCGCCACGGCCTGCTGCGCATCGGCGTCAAGGCGGTCGCCGGCGGCTCCTTCTCGGCGTTCGTGGCGTCCGAGCTGCGCGCCGGGCACGCGATCGACGTGATGCCGCCGCTCGGCCACTTCACGACGGCCTTCGAGCCGACCCGCATCCGGCACTATGCGGCGGTCGCGGCCGGTTCCGGCATCACGCCGGTGCTGTCGCTGATCGCGACGGGTCTCGCGGTCGAGCCGCGCTCCGGTTCACCGTCATCTTCGGCAACCGCTACGCCCGATCGGTGATGTTCGCCGAGGAACTGGCCGACCTCAAGGATCGGTATCCGGCCCGGCTGCACCTCGTGCACGTGCTGTCCCGGGAACCACAGGACGCCGAGCTGCTGTCCGGTCGGGTGGATGCGGACCGCTTCGCCCGGCTCGTCGGCGCCGACGGGTTGCTCGACGCCGACGACGTCGACGAGTGGTTCCTCTGCGGCCCGTACGGCATGGTCACCGACGTACGGGCCGTGCTGGCCGACCGGGGCGTGCCCGACGAAGCCGTACACACGGAGCTGTTCCACGTGGACGATGCCGCGACGCCGCCACCGACGCCGACCACCGCGGACGCCGGCCCGACCGCGGGCGAGGCCGAGGTGACGATCCTGCTCGACGGTCGGGCGTCGAGGTTCACGATGCCGCGCGACGAGCGCGTGCTCGACGCGGCGCTCAAGGTGCGATCCGAGCTGCCGTTCGCCTGCAAGGGCGGGGTCTGTTCGACCTGCCGGGCCAAGGTCATCGAGCGGGCAGGTCCAGATGGCCCGCAACTATGCGCTGGAACCGGACGAGATCGCCGCCGGATACGTGCTGACCTGTCAGTCCAGCCCGATCACCGACACCGTTACCGTGGACTACGACGCCTGACGGGCCGACGGTCGCAGCCGGCGACCCATCCGCTGGTCGCACCGCACCGAATTCTGGGTGAGGCACCCGGCGGTGAAGAGCGGAGATCGCAGTGACGAGTTCCCGAGGCGATGCCCGGCGCGAGCGCACGCGAGCCGGCCCGGCTCGAGGCGGTCCCGTCAACCGACTCGCCACCGGACGCCGAGGAGCTCCTGGGACGCGTCGCGCTCGGTGACGAGCAGCGCGTTCGAGCAGCTGTACGACGTCGTGGCGGCGCGTGTCTACGGCCTCGTCCGGCGCATCCTGCGCGACCCGGCCCAGGCGGAAGAGGTCGCGCAGGAGGTGCTCGTCGAGGTCTGGCGTACGTCGAGTCGCTTCGACGCGTCGAAGGGTTCCGCGACCAGTTGGATCTTCACGATCGCCCACCGGCGCGCGGTCGATCGAGTCCGGTCCGAGCAGGCCGGCGCCGATCGGCTCAAGCGGGTCGCGACGGTCGAGACGCCCTACGACGATGTCGTCGAGGAGGCCACCGCCCGGCTGGAGAAGACGCAGGTCCGCCGCTGTCTGGCCGAGCCTCACCGAGCTGCAGCGGGAGGCGATCACCCTCGCGTACTACGGCGGCTACACCTATCGCGAGGTCGCCGACCTGCTCAAGACGGGCCTGCCGGCGATCAAGACGCGCATGCGCGACGGATTGATCCGGCTGCGCGACTGTCTGGGGGTGACGGTCGGATGAGCACGGACATCCATACGTTGGCCGGTGCGTACGCACTCGACGCCGTCACGGACGTCGAGCGCGCGGAGTTCGCGCGGCACGTCGCCGGCTGCGAGTCGTGCGCGCAGGAGTTGGCCGAGCTGCGCGCGACGGTCGCCCGGCTTTCCGACGCGACCTCGCGGAGTGCACCGCCGCACCTCAAAGAGTCGGTGTTGGCCGCGGTCGCGCAGACGCGGCAGCTCCCGCCCGGGCGCGACCGCGATGCACGCGAGGCGGCAAAGCGGTCGCGCGGTTGGCGAGGCTGGGTGGCCGCCGCGGCCGCCGCCGTCGTGCTCGCCGCCGGCGGCGGGTTCGCCGGCTATGAGATTTCCAATTCACGGGTACGAGACGCGCAACGCGCCGCCAGTGCCGCCGAGGCCGAGAACGCTCGGATCAATGGCGTGCTGACCGCATCGGACGCGCAGGTGCACACCGACCGCCTGCCCGCCGGTGGTCAGGTGACCGTGGTCGTGTCGGCGAAGCTGAACGAAGGCGTGGCCGTCCTATCCGACATGCCGCCGTTGTCGAACGACCACGTCTATCAGCTCTGGCTGATGTACGGCCAGCGGGCAAAGTCGGTGGGCCTGATGAACCCGAACGTGCTCGCCGGCACGCAGCTGTTTGCTGGCGTCGACGGCGCGACGACGTTCGCCATCAGTGCCGAGAAGGCGGGCGGCGCCCAGGCGCCGACCCTTCCGGCGGTGACCAGCGTCAACCTGTAACCCGCCGTCGTTGGCGCGGTCGGTGTTGACCTTGGTCATCTGCACCTATCAGGACGCAACGATAGGTGCACATCACCAACATCACTTCGGGCGTCGGCGCCCGAGATCGGTCAGGGGGTGATGTCGCGCAGTTCGGCGAGATCGTCGTCGGTCGGCACCCACTCGCCCGCGGCGACGTTCGCCGAGACCTGCTCCGGCCTCGTCGCGCCGGCGATGACCGACGTGACGGCCGGCATCGCGGCCAGACCGCCGATGGCGACGTCGAGCATCGTCACGCCGCGTGCCTTGGCGAACGCGTCGATCGCCTCAATGGCGTCCCAGTTCGCACCCTCGAGCCGGCTCGCGTAGCGCTCACCGGCCAGCCGACCGTCCGCCGGTGCGGCCTCGCCGCGCTTGTACTTGCCGGTGAGCAAACCGCTGGCCAGCGGGAAGAACGGCAGCAGGCCGAGTCCGAAATGCTCGCACGCGGGCACCACGTCGGCCTCGACGTCGCGCTGCAGCCAGTTGTACTCGTTCTGCGCGCTGACGAACGGTGTGCTGTGTCCCGTCGTCGCGGTCCAGGCGGCGTCCGCGATCTGCCAACCGGCGAAGTTCGAGTTGCCGAGGTAGCGGACCTTTCCCGCCCGTACGAGATCGTCCAGCGCCGCGAGTGTCTCGTCGATCGGGGTCGCGGCGTCCGGTCGGTGTAGCTGGTAGAGGTCGATGTAGTCGGTGTCGAGCCGGCGCAGGGACGCCTCGACGGCACGCGTCACGTAGCGGCGGGAGCCCCGGGCGTCATGGTCAACACCGTTGAGACCGTGCATGTCCATGCCGAATTTGGTGGCGATCACCACGTCGTCGCGCCGACCCCGCAGCGCCTGGCCGAGAGCCGATTCGGAGCTACCCTGCGGTTCGCCGTAGATGTCGGCGGTATCGAACAGGTTGATGCCGTGATCCAGGGCCGCGTCGACAACGAGCTTCGTCCCGGCGTCGTCGACCTTGCGCCCGAAGTTGTTGCAGCCGAGCCCGACGACCGAGACGACCAGCCCCGAGTTACCTAATCTGCGATACCGCATGTCAGCCATGGCAACGACCTTACGTGGCAGGTCACTGCGGCTGTGCGGGCGGTTCGAGATGAGATCGGGAGTGGACCTCACGACACCCCCGAACGACTCCGGGACTACGGCCGTCCACGCCGATGTCGGCGGCACCTTGCGCACGAGCGCCGGATGCGCAGGTAGGCTCGGGCGCGTGACGAACGACAGCACAGCACCGATGAACGGCGAGATCGACGGCATTCTGCGGCGGCGCCGCGGACGGTGGGCGCATCACGCCGGACGAGGCGCTGCTGCTCTACACGGACGCGCCGTTCCACGCACTCGGTGAGGCGGCCGATGCGGTACGCCGCCGGCGGTATCCGGACGGCATCGTCACATACATCATCGATCGCAACATCAACTACACGAACGTATGCGTCACGGCCTGCAAGTTCTGCGCGTTCTATCGAGCGCCGAAGCACGCCGAGGGCTGGTCGCATTCGATGGAGGAGATCCTGCGGCGGTGCGGCGAGGCCGTCGACCTCGGTGCCACCCAGGTCATGCTGCAAGGCGGCCACCACCCCGAGTTCGGTGTCGAGTATTACGAGCAACTGTTCTCGACCGTCAAGACGGCGTACCCGGATCTGGTCATCCATTCGATCGGGCCGAGCGAGATCATCCACATGTCGAACGTGTCCGGCGTGTCGATCGAGGAGTCGGTCACCCGCATCAAGGCGGCGGGCCTCGACTCCATCGCCGGCGCGGGCGCGGAGATGCTCCCGGCCCGGCCCCGTACGGCGATCGCGCCGCTCAAGGAGTCGGGTGAGCGCTGGCTCGAGGTGATGGCGACCGCCCACCGTCACGGCGTGTCGTCCACGGCCACGATGATGATGGGTACGGGCGAAACGAACGCCGAGCGCATCGAGCACCTACGGATGATCCGTGACGTGCAGGATCTCGCCGTCGCACGTGGTTATGACGGTGTCGCCGAGACCGCGAACGGCGCGACCGGCGAGGTTGGCGGCTTCCGGTCGTTCATCCCGTGGACCTACCAGCCGGAAAACAACCACCTCAAGGGCCGGACGCAGGCGACCAGCCTCGAATACCTGCGCTTGGTGGCGGTCGCTCGGCTGTTCTTCGACAACATCGAGCACCTGCAGGCGTCCTGGCTCACGACCGGCAAGGACATCGGCCAGATCGCCTTGCACATGGGTGTCGATGACCTCGGTTCGATCATGCTGGAGGAGAACGTGATCTCCAGTGCGGGTGCTCGGCACCGCTCGAACCTGCATGAGCTGATCTGGATGATCCGGTCGGCCGGGCGCACTCCGGCCCAGCGCGACACGCTCTACCGGCACATGGCCGTACACCACACCCCGGCCGATGATCCGACCGACGACCGTGTGGTGTCGCACTTCTCGTCGATCGCGCTCCCCGGCGGCGGCTTGGGCGGCCGGACGAGCTTGGCCGTGGTCGACGCCGCCGGATAGGCGCGCGCGGACGGGTGTCGCTGCTCACCATGTGACATAGGGCCTGTTCAGCGCGGTTTCACGTCGCGCAGAATGTGCCGGTGAGCAGTCTCGGAACGGCTAAAGCCGGCACGGTCTATGGATCAGCGTCCGTAGACGCGCCTCGCGACCAGCGCCGGTATCGGACCGACCCTCGTCTCATGATCACCATTTCATCGGTCATCGCGGCGTTCCTCGCGATGCTCGGCACCGCCTCGATCCTGGCCGGTCTGTCCGGCGTCGTCGGCATCGAGCCGCTCGGTCTCCTACGTACCGCGTTCTACCTAGGCCTCGGGTTGGTCGGCGCCGGCTCGGGCGGCCTGCTGTTGATCATCCTCGGCGATCTTCGCAAGGCCCACGACGCCGACTCGTCGGCCGGCAACCCCAGAGCCTGATCGATGGGCCCAACCCGGTCCATTCGCACAATCGGGGTTACGGGCCGCCTGCGGTTGCGGTGGACGCTGCTGGCAGAGTGACCAGTGTGACGCGTGCCCATCTGGACAAACGGCCGGACGAAATCGCCGCGATGTTTGACGGCGTGGCGGACCGCTACGACCGGACGAACACGATTCTTTCCTTTGGCCTGGACCGGATGTGGCGCCAGGCAACCCGATCGGCGCTCGCTCCGGGCGCCGGCGACAGGGTGCTCGACCTGGCCGCCGGCACCGGCGTGTCAACCCTGGAGCTGTCCCGCTCGGGTGCCCGGGTGATCGGCCTCGACATCTCGCTGGGCATGCTGCGGGCCGGAAAGAAGACGCGCCCGGACGCGACCCTGCTCGCCGGCGACGCGCTGGCTCTGCCCTTCCCGGACGCCACGTTCGACGCGATCACGATCTCGTTCGGCCTTCGCAACATCCACGACACCACGGCGGCGCTGGCCGAGATGGCCCGCGTCACGAAGCCGGGTGGCCGCGTCGTCATCTGCGAGTTCTCGCACCCGACCAACGGCGCCTTCCGGCACGCGTACCTGGCCTATCTGATGGCGGCGCTGCCTTCGGTGGCGCGCAAGATCGCGTCGAACCCAGACGCGTACGTCTACCTGGCCGAATCGATCCGGGCGTGGCCGGATCAGGCCGGCTTGGCCGGGAAAATGGCCACGGCGGGCTGGACAAACGTCGCATGGCGGAACTTGACCGGCGGGATCGTCGCGCTTCATCGGGGTCGGCGGCCGGATCCTCCGAGCCGACCGTGACCTCGCTGTGCGATGTGGCCCCCGACCGTTCTAGACTGCTGGCCGACGGCCTTGTGAAGACTTTCACGAACGGCCGAAAGCGTGACAAGCTGTAAGTAGAGGCGGTGAGAGACGTGAGCGAAATCCGAGCGGCGGACGTGATCGTCGTCGGCGCCGGACCGGGCGGTTCGGCCGCCGCGTTCCACCTTGCCCGCCACGGTCTGGCCGTCGAGCTGCTGGAGAAGGCGGAGTTCCCTCGGGAGAAGGTCTGCGGCGACGGTCTGACCCCCCGCGCCGTCCGCCAGCTCGTCACGATGGGCGTCGACACGCAGGCACCCGGGTGGGTCCGCAACAAGGGACTCCGGGTCATCGGCGGCGGAATCCGGATGGAACTCGACTGGCCGGATCTTGCGACCTACCCGAATTACGGTCTCACCCGCACCCGCATGGATTTCGACGAGATCCTCGCCAAGGCCGCCGTGACGGCCGGCGCGACGCTGCGTACCAGTACGAACCGTCACCGGCCCGGTGCTCGACGACGGGGGCCGCGTCGTCGGGGTGTCCGCGCAGGTCGGCGAGGACAAGGAGCCGGTGGAGTATCGGGCGCCCGTGGTCGTGGCGGCCGACGGTGTGTCCGGACGCTTCGCGTTGTCGCTCGGCATCGCCAAGCGTGACGACCGCCCGATCGGTGTGGCCGTCCGGCGCTACTACAAGTCGCCGGCCAAGCACGACGACGACTACCTGGAGTCGTGGTTGGAGCTCCGGTCGCGCGAGGGCGGCGACACGCTGCTGCCGGGATACGGATGGATCTTCGGGATGGGCGACGGGCGGGTCAACGTCGGCCTCGGCGTGCTCAACTCATCCACCGCGTTCGGCAAGACCAACTACCGGAACATGCTGACCGACTGGCTGTCGACAACCCCCGATGACTGGGGCATGAACGACGAAGCGAACGCGGACGGCCCGATCATGGGCGCGGCGCTGCCGATGGGTTTCAACCGGGTGCCGCACTACACCCGCGGCGTGCTGCTGGTCGGTGACTCCGGTGGCATGGTCAATCCGTTCAACGGCGAGGGCATCGCGTACGCCATGGAGTCGGGCGAGATCGCGGCCGACGTGATCGTGCAGGCGCTGGCCCGACCGGCCGGCCCGGAGCGCGAGCGAGCGCTGGCGAATTACCCGACCGAGTTGAAGGCTCGCTTCGGCGGGTATTACCGTCTCGGCGGCTGGTTCGTGAAGCTCATCGGAAATCCGCATGTCATGCGCGTCGCCACGAAACATGGACTTCCGCATCCGACACTGATGCGGTTCGTCCTGAAACTGCTCGCCAACCTGACCGATCCACGGGACGGCGACGCGATGGACCGGATCATCAACGCGATGACGCGGGTGGCACCGGCCGTGTGATCACGCGGGTCGGCATTCCACGACCATGAAGCACGGCAACGCCACCAGACACGGCAACACAGTAGGGCAGGGAAGGACGGAGTCTGCGCAGTCATGTCGCTATCCGCATGGGTCCCGCTGATCGGGCTCTTCACGCTGGCGCTGCTCTTCGCGCTCTTCTCGGTGACCGCGGCGCGGTTCACCGGCCCGCATCGCTACAACCGCGCCAAGCTCGACGCGTACGAGTGCGGGATCGAACCGACGCCGCAACCGGTCGGCGGCGGTCGCGTCCCGGTCAAGTTCTTCCTGGTCGCCATGCTGTTCATCGTCTTCGACATCGAAACGATCTTCCTTTATCCCTGGGCCGTTTCGTTCCAGCTGCTCGGCGCGTTCGGCTTCTTCGAGATGCTCGTCTTCATCGCCACCGTCGGCGTCGTGTACGCCTACGTGTGGCGGCGGGGCGGCCTGGACTGGGACTGACATATGGGTATCGAAGAGAAGCTCCCGAGCTGGCATCCTGCTGACCTCGGTCGAGAAGCTCGTCAACTGGTCACGAAAGTCGAGCTTCTGGCCGGCGACCTTCGGCCTCGCCTGCTGCGCGATCGAGATGATGGCCACCGGCGCGGCCCGGTACGACCTGGCCCGGTTCGGCATGGAGGTGTTCCGCGCCTCGCCCCGGCAGGCCGACCTGATGATCGTGGCCGGCCGGGTGAGCCAGAAGATGGCACCGGTCCTGCGCCAGATCTACGACCAGATGCCCGACCCGAAGTGGGTGCTGTCGATGGGCGTCTGCGCATCGTCCGGCGGCATGTTCAACAACTACGCGATCGTGCAAGGCGTCGATCACGTGGTGCCGGTCGACATGTACCTGCCGGGTTGCCCGCCGCGGCCGGAGATGCTGATCGACGCGATCCTCAAGCTGCACGAGAAGATCATGGCCGAGCCGCTCGGCGCCCGCCGGGTCAAGCAGCTCGAGGCGAAGCGCGAGCACGCGAGGGCGTCCCGATCGTCGCGGCCGGGTCGATGCCGTCGAGCTACCGGTTCGACACAGGAAGCAAGGCCGAGTGGATCCAGGCGGTCGCCGAGGGCCGCGAGGAGCAGCTGCGCATCGAGAACTGGATGAACGAGGCCCACAAGATGCCGGGGGCAAAGCGATGAGCGAGCCGACCGAAGGCCGCGAGCCCGCAACCGGGCGACGCTCCGACGCCGCCGTCTCGGGCGAGCGCGACCAGCCGCGGCATGTTCGGCGTCGCCGGCACCGGTGACACGTCCGGCTTCGGTGGCCTGGTCCGGCGCCGGACGACGGTCTCGGACACGCCCCGGCCGTACGGCGGCTACTACGACGACGTCGTCGACGCGCTCGAGGACGCGTACGCCAGGTTCGACGACGCGATCGAGAAGGTCGTCGTCGACCGGGGCGAGTTGACGCTGCACATCAGCGCCGAGCGGATCGCCGAGGTCTGCCAGTTGATGCGCGACGACGACGTCGCTGCGCTTCGAGCTGTGCTCGTCGGTGTCGGGCGTCGACTACCTCGGCGACGGACGAACGGCGGCTGCACGTGGTCTACCAGCTGACCTCGATGACGTACCGGCGGCGGATCCGGCTGGAGGTCGCCGTGACCGCCGAAGACCCGCATCATGCCGAGCGTCACCGAGCGTCTACCCGACCGCCGACTGGCAGGAGCGGGAGACGTACGACATGTTCGGCATCGTCTTCGACGGACACCCGGGCCTGACCCGGATCCTGATGCCGGACGACTGGGAAGGCCACCCGCAGCGTAAGGACTACCCGCTCGGTGGCATCCCGGTCGAGTACAAGGGCGCCGAGATCCCGCCGCCGGACGAGCGGCGGGCGTACCGATGAGCACGCACCCGCCAACGGAAGGAGCGCACAGTGACGACCGACGCCTATGCGACCGAGCGGGAAACCACCGAAGGCCGCGTCTTCACGGTCACCGGCGGCGACTGGGACACGGTCGCTCGGCGGCCCGGCGACCCGATCCACGACGAACGCATCGTCGTCAACATGGGCCCGCAGCACCCCTCGACGCACGGCGTGCTGCGGCTCGTGCTGGAGCTCGAGGGAGAGACCGTCACCGACGCCCGTACGGTCGTCGGCTACCTGCACACGGGCATCGAGAAGAACCTCGAGTACCGGAACTGGACGCAGGGCACGACGTTCGTGACGCGGATGGACTACCTGGCGCCGATCTTCAACGAGACCGGCTACTGCCTTGCGGTGGAGAAGCTGCTCGGCATCGAAGACCAGATCACCGAGCGCGCGAAGACGATCCGGGTCCTGATGATGGAGCTCAACCGGATCTCCTCGCACCTGGTGTGGCTGGCCACGACGGGCATGGAGCTCGGCGCGCTGTCGATGATGATCTACGGCTTCCGCGAGCGCGAGTACATCCTCGACATCTTCGAGATGTGCACCGGCCTGCGGATGAACATGGCGTACATCCGTCCCGGCGGCGTCGCGCAGGACGTGCCGGATGCCGCGATCGCGAAGATCCGCGAATTCCTCGACGTTCATGCCGAAGCGGCTCAAGTCGTACGAGGACCTGCTGTCCGGCAGCCCGATCTGGATCCGGCGTACGCAGGGCGTCGCGGTGCTCGACGTGCAGGGCTGCCTCGCGCTCGGCATCACCGGCCCGGTGCTCCGGTCGGCCGGACTGCCGTGGGACCTGCGCAAGACGATGCCGTACTGCGGCTACGAGGACGTACGACTTCGACGTGATGACCAGCAAGGACGCCGACGTGTGGGGCCGCTACCAGGTCCGGCTGGGCGAGATGCGCGAGTCGCTGAAGATCGTCGAGCAGGCGCTGGACCGGCTGCGGCCGGGCCCGGTGATGGTCGAGGACCGGAAGATCGCCTGGCCGGCGCAGCTCGCCATGGGGGCCGACGGTCTCGGCAACTCGCTCGAACACATCGCGAAGATCATGGGTCAGTCGATGGAGTCGCTGATCCACCACTTCAAGCTCGTCACCGAGGGCTTCCGGGTGCCGGCCGGCCAGGTGTACATGCAGATCGAGGCGCCGCGCGGCGAGCTCGGCGTGCATGCCGTCTCCGACGGCGGGACGCGGCCCTACCGGGTGCACTATCGCGAACCCAGCTTCGTCAACCTGCAGGCCATCCCCGCGATGGCCGAGGGTGGACTGCTGGCCGATGTGATCGCCGGGGGCGCCTCGCTCGACCCCGTCATGGGTGGGTGTGATCGTTAAATGGATTCCACAGAAGTTGACCGTCGCGAGGCAACGGCTGCGCACGGGTCGGCGCGAGCCGGTGTTCAGCGACGCGACCGTCGCCCGGGCGCGCGAGATCATCGCCCGCTACCCGGCCGGTCGGGAGCGCTCCGCGCTGCTGCCGCTGCTGCACCTCGTGCAGGCCGAGCAGGGCCAGGTCTCGCCGGCCGGCGTCGAGTTCTGCGCGGAGCAGCTCGGCATAACGAAGGCCCAGGTCGGCGCGGTCGCCACGTTCTACACCATGTACAAGCGCCGGCCGACCGGCGAATACCTGGTCAGCGTCTGCACGAACACGTTGTGCGACGTGCTCGGTGGCGGCGACATCTTCCGTCAGCTGTCCGAGGACCTGGGCGTCGGGCACGACGAGACGGCCGCCGACGGCATCGATCACCCTGGAGCACGCGGAGTGCCTGGCCGCCTGCGACTACGCGCCCGGTCGTGACGGTCAACTACGAGTTCTACGACAACCAGACACCCGAGTCCGCGAGTGCACCTGGTCGCCGGACTGCGGGCCGGCGAGCGACCGGCGCCGACCCGTGGCGCGCGGCTTGTGCACGCTGAAGCGAGATGGCCCTGCAGCTCGCCGGCCTCACCGACGGCCGCGCTGGTGCGGTCGCCGACGGCCGCGGCGGACGCGCCGACGCTGCGCGGCACGCGGCTGGCCGAAGACAACAGCATCACCGCGCCGCGCTACGACCTGAACACGCCGATCCCGGCGGCACCGGCCAAGGAGGGAGCGAAGTGACCGCACCATCGGCCGAGGCGCTGGCGAAGCTGACGCCGGTGCTCACCAAGCGCTGGCCGAATCCCGGACGCCTGGAAGATCGACGTGTACGAGCGGCTCGAGGGTTACCTGGCGCTGCAAGAAGGCGCTTGGCGGCGCATCCCGGACGACCTGATCGCACTGATCAAGGACTCGGGTCTGCGCGGCCGTGGCGGTGCCGGCTTCCCGACCGGCATGAAGTGGGCCTTCATCCCGCAGAACGACGGCAAGCCGCACTACCTGGTGGTCAACGCGGACGAGGGCGAGCCGGGCACGTGCAAGGACCTGCCGTCTGATGATGAACGACCCGCACGCGCTGATCGAGGGCGTCATCATCGCCTGCTACGCGATCCGCGCCAACCGGGCGTTCATCTACATCCGCGGCGAGGCGGTGCACGCCGCACGACGGCTGCGCGAACGCGATCGACGAGGCGTACGCCAGCGGGCTACCTCGGCCAGAACATCCTCGGATCGGGCTTCGACCTGGACGTCGTGCGTGCACCGCGGCGCCGGTGCCTACATCTGCGGCGAGGAGACGGCGCTGCTCGACTCGCTGGAGGGTTTCCGCGGCCAGCCCCGGCTGCGGCCGCCGTTCCCGGCCACCCACGGCCTGTACGCCTGCCCGACGGTCGTCAACAACGTCGGCACGATCGCGAGCGTGCCGCACATCGTGCTCGGTGGCGCCGACGTGGTGGAAGCACGATGGGTACCGAGAAGTCGTCCGGCCCGATCGATCTACTCGCTGTCCGGTCGGGTCGCCAACCCGGGCCAGTACGAGTGCGGCATGGGTACCACGCTGCGCGAGCTGATCGAGCTGGCCGGCGGCATGCTGCCCGGCCACAACCTGAAGTTCTGGACCCCGGGCGGCTCGTCCACGCCGCTGCTGACCGCCGAGCACCTGGACGTGCCGCTGGACTTCGACAGTGTGGCGGCGGCCGGCTCGATCCTCGGCACCACGGCCGTGCAGATCTTCTCCGATCAGGACTGCCCGGTCTACGCGACCTACAAGTGGCTGGAGTTCTACCACCACGAGTCGTGCGGCAAGTGCACCCCGTGTCGGGAGGGCAACTACTGGATGGTCCGGATCTACCGATCGGATCCTCTCCGGCCAGGGCACGTACGAGGACCTGGACACCCTGCTGGACACCTGCGACAACATCCTCGGCCGGGCGTTCTGCGCCCTCGGCGATGGCGCGACCGAGCCCGGTGACGTCGTCGCTGCAGTACTTCAAGCAGGACTACGTGGACTACATCGAGGGCCGTACGGCCCCGAGGCTGCGTAGCGGCGACCTGGTGGGAGCGCACTGATGATGACTGACGTTGAGAAGCGCAGTGACACGGTCACGCTGACCATCGACGGCATCGAGGTCACCGCGCCCAAGGGCGAGCTCTGCTGATCCGGGTCGCCGAGCAGATGGGCATCGCGATCCCGCGGTTCTGCGACCACCCGCTGCTCGCGCCGGCCGGCGCCTGCCGGCAGTGCCTGGTCGAGGTCGAGGGCCAGCGTAAGCCGGTCGCGTCCTGCACCCAGGCGGTCGCCGACGGCATGGTGGTCAAGACTCAGCTGACCTCGCCAGTTGCCGCGAAGGCGCAGGCGGGCGTCATGGAACTGCTGCTCATGAACCACCCGCTCGACTGCCCCATGTGCGACAAGGGCGGCGAGTGCCCGCTGCAGAACCAGGCGATGTCGACCGGCCGGACCGACTCGCGGTTCCAGCGAGCAGAAGCGCGAGTACCCGAAGCCGATCAACATCTCGTCGCAGGTGCTGCTCGACCGCGAGCGGTGCGTGTCTGTGCCAGCGGTGCACCCGGTTCTCCGACGAGATCGCCGGCGACAAGTTCATCGACCTGATGGAGCGCTCCGTCGGCCGAGCAGATCGGCGTCTACCGCGACGCGGCGTTCGAAGGCCGGCTCGGCGACGACACGATCGGCGAGACCGATGTACGCCGAGGAGCCAGCGCGAGTCCGGGCGACGTCGAGTTCAACTCGTACTTCTCCGGCAACACGATCCAGATCTGCCCGGTCGGCGCGCTGACCGAGCACGCAGTACCGGTTCCGGGCCCGGCCGTTCGACCTGGTCTCCACGCCCAGCGCCTGCGAGCACTGCGCGGCCGGCTGCGCGCAGCGCACCGACCACCGCCGCGGCAAGGTGCATGCGCCGGTTGGCCGGCAACGACCCGGCGGTCAACGAGGAGTGGAACTGCGACAAGGGCCGCTGGGGCTTCCAGTACGCGACCGCGTTCGATCGGCTGCAGCACCCGCTGGTCCGGGACGACCAAGACCGGCGAGCTCCGCGAGGCGTCCTGGCCCGAGGCGCTGCCGGTCGCCGCCGAGGGGTCTGCGCAACGCGAAGGCCGGCACGGCGGCGTCGGCGTGCTGACCGGCGGCCGGCTCACCGTCGAGGACGCGTACGCGTACGCGAAGTTCGCCCGGGTCGTGCTGCGTACGAACGACATCGACTTCCGGGCCCGGCCGGTGTCGGCGGAGGAGACGCAGTTCCTCGGCTCGAACGTCGTCGGCGTCGGCGACGTGACGTACGCCGACGTGGACACGCGACCGCCGTCGTGATCGCCGGTCTGGAGCCGGAAGAGGAGTGCCCGATCCTCTTCCTGCGGCTGCGCAAGCAGGTCGAGCAGCCGCGGGCTGCCGGTGACCGCGGTCGCGCCGTTCGCGCGCACGCGGCTTCGAGAAGCTCCGGCGAGACGTCGTCGCCACCGTGCCCGGTCGCGAGGCCGAGGTCCTGTCGGCCGACGAGGCGGTCGCGGCCGCGCTTGCGACCGAGCGCGCCGTTGATCATCGTCGGCGAGCGGCTGGCCACGGTCGCCGGGTGCGCTCTCGGCCGCGGCCGCAGCTGGCCGAGCCGTACCGGCGCGAAGTTGGCCTGGGTGCCGCGGCGCGCCGGTGACCGCGGCGCGGTCGAGGCCGGCTGCCTGCCGAACCTGCTGCCCGGCGGCCGTCCGGTCGCCGACGCGGCGGCCCGCGCCGAGACTGGCGTCCGAGTGGGACCTCGCCGCCGGGGTCATCCCGAGCGCGCCCGGCCGCGACACCGACGGCATCGTCGCGGCGGCCGCGGCCGGCAAGCTTCGTGCGCCTGGTCGTCGCCGGCGTCGACCCGGCCGACCTGGCCGACCCGCGCCTGGCCGAGGACGCGCTCGCGAACGGTCGACTTCCTGGTCAGCCTCGAGGTTCGGATGTCGCCGGTGACGCGGCGGGCCGACGTCGTCCTCCCGGTCGCGCCGGTGGTCGAGAAGGCCGGCACGTTCGTCGACTGGGAGGGCCGCACCCGCACGTTCGGAACGGTCCTCACCACGACCGCGATGTCCGACGCCCGCGTGCTCGACGCGCTGGCCTACGAGTTCGACGTCGAGCTCGGCTGCGCCGACGTCGGTCAAGATCCGCCGCGAGATCGGTGGTACGCCGCCGACCGAGGCACCGCGGCCGAGCCGCCCCGAGCGTCCACGGTGCACCGGCGCCGGTTGTCGCCGCGAACGGGGCGATCCTCGCAACCTGGCATCACCTGATCGACCTCGGCAGCCTGACCGACGGCGACGCGGAACTGGCCGGCACGGCCCGGCCGTCGGTCGTACGGCTCGGCAAGGCGCTCGCCCGCCAGCTCGGCGTGGCCGACGGCGACCCGGTGACGGTCGGCACCGAGCGCGGCGCCGTGACCCTGCCGGCCGCCGTAACCGAAATGCCCGACGGCGTCGTCTGGCTGCCGACAAACTCGCCCGGCTCGACGGTCCACCGGACGCTGGGCGTAACCTCCGGCGGGGTCGTCTCGGTCGTGGCGGGTGGCGTGACATCCGCCGGTACCGGATCGGCCGACACAGCTGACGCAACGTCCCGCGGAGGGAATCTGTGAACCCGACCCTCAGCCAGTTCGGCCACGATCCGTGGTGGATCACGATCATCAAGGTCGTGGCCGTGTTCGCGTTCCTCGTCGTGATGACGCTGTTCGCGATCTGGTACGAGCGCCGCGTGGTCGCGCGCATGCAGGTGCGGCCCGGACCCAACCGGGTCGGCCCGTTCGGTCTGCTGCAGTCACTGGCCGACGGTCTGAAGCTGGCGTTCAAAGAAGACATCATGCCGACGCTGGCCGACAAGGTGGTCTTCTTCATCGCGCCGGTCATCTCGACGGTGTGCGCGTTCACCGCGTTCGCTGTGATCCCGTTCGGCCCGGTCGTGAATCTCTTCGGCCACAAGACGCCGCTGCAGCTCACCGACGTGTCGGTCGCGGTGCTCGTGGTGCTCGCGACGCTCCGCCATGGGCGTGTACGGCATCGTGCTCGGCGGCTACGCCTCCGGATCGACGTACCCGCTGCTCGGTGGCCTCCGGTCGGCCGCGCAGGTCATCTCGTACGAGGTCGCGATGGGGCTGGCCATCGTGGCCGTATTCCTCGTGTCCGGGACGCTGTCCACCAGCGGCATCGTCGCTGCGCAGCAGTCGGGCACATCGTGGGTGTTCCACATCGCCGGTCACCAGTTCACCATCGGGCTGGTACGCGATCCTGCTCCTGCCGAGCCTGGTCATCTACTTCATCTCGGCCATCGGCGAGACGAACCGAGCGCCGTTCGACCTGCCGGAAGCCGAATCCGAGCTGGTGGGCGGTTTCCACACCGAGTACTCGTCGCTCAAGTTCGCGCTGTTCTTCTTGGCCGAATACATCAACATGGTGACCGTGTCCGCCCTGTGCGCCACGTTGTTCTTCGGCGGCTGGCGCGCACCCTGGCCGATCACGCTGTGGAGTGGCGCGGCGCACGGCTGTTTCCCGCTCATCTGGTTCACGGCCAAGGTGCTGATCCTGCTGTTCGTGTTCGTCTGGCTTCGCGGCACCATGCCCCGCCTGCGCTACGACCAGTTCATGCGCTTCGGCTGGAAGGTCCTGATCCCGATCAGCCTGGTCTGGATCCTGGTCGTCGCCGGTGTCCGGGTGCTGCAGTCGTCCGACATCAGTCGAGCGCGCACGCTCACCATCGTCGCCGTCGTGTTGGTCGCGCTGATGCTGCTGCTCTCGCCCTGGCTCTTCGGCAAGGAGCCGCCGGAACCGGTGAAACCCGGCGACGCGGAGCCGCAGGAAGGCGGCTTCCCGATACCGCCGATGGATCTGACGGTGCCGCCGTCACCGAGGCTGCGACGGGTCGTGGGCGAGCGGAGACGGTCCCCGTCCCGGCCGGCGATGTGGTCACCGTGCCGCTGGAAGATTCCGACGGCCGGGACAACGACTCCCACGAGAGTGAGGTTTAGACGTGGGTAGGATTCAAGGGCTTCGGGGTCACCTTCTCGCACATGTTCAAGAAGGTCGTCACCGAGAAGTACCCGGAGGTGCGTCACGCCGACCGGCGCCGCGCTACCACGGCCGGCACATCCTCAACCGGCACCCGGACGGCCTGGAGAAGTGCATCGGCTGTGAGCTGTGCGCCTGGGCCTGTCCGGCCGACGCGATCTACGTAGAGGGCGGCGACAACACCGAGGACGCGCGCTTCTCGCCGGGTGAGCGGTACGCCAGCGTCTATCAGATCAACTACGCCCGGTGCATCTTCTGCGGTCTGTGCATCGAGGCCTGCCCGACCCGTTCGCTGACCATGAGCAACGAGTACGAGCTGGCCCGCGACAACCGCCGCGACCTGATCTTCACCAAGGAGCAGCTGCTCGCGCCGCTGCTGCGCGGGCATGGAGCAGCCGCCGCACCCGATGCGGCTGGGCGACAGCGAGAAGGACTACTACCTGTCGGGCGCTGGACAACCCGGGCACGAGCGCGGGCGCGGAGCACGCGCCTGGCCACGTGTCCCCGGTCGGCAAGCTTCCGGGTGAACGGCGGAAGGCGCACACGTCATGAGCCATGACATGTCGTTGCTCGCGGCCGGCGCGACGCACGTCTCCGGCGGCGAGAAGTGGACGTTCTGGATCCGCTCGCCGTCGTGTCACTGATCGGCGCGATCGGGATGGTCTGGGCGCGCAACGCGATCCACTCCGCGCTGTTCCTGGTCGTGACGATGCTGTCGCTCGGTGTCTTCTACGTGCTGCAGGCCGGCCCGTTCATCGGCGTGGTGCAGATCATCGTGTACACCGGCGCGATCATGATGCTGTTCCTGTTCGTGCTGATGCTGGTCGGCCGGGACGCATCCGACTCGATCATCGAGACGCTGCGCGGTCAACGCGTCGCCGCGATCCTGCTCGGCGTCGGCCTGGCCGTGCTGCTCGGCACGGCGCTCGGCCGCGCGATCAATCGGCCGAGTGTCAATCTCACGGCGGCCAACACGGCCCACAGCACGCAAGGTACGGGCAACGGCAACGTCCAGGGCATCGCGCAGCTGCTGTTCACCAGGTACGTCTTCGCGTTCGAGATCACCTCGGCGCTGCTGATCACCGCGGCGCTCGGTGCGATGGTGCTGGCCCACGTCCAGCGCGACAAGGACGACAAGATCGATCGCAGCCGGCGCAGATGCGGGCCCGGTTCGCCCCGGGCAACTACCCGGGGCCGAAGCCCGGCCCGGGCGTGTTCGCGACGCTCCGACTCGGTCGCGACGCCGGCCCGGCTGCCGGACGGCTCGCCGGCCGAGCGCAGCATCTCGGAGATCCTGCCGACGCGCGAGCTGACCAACGAAGAGGCCGCGCCGAAGCGCACGCTGACCGGAGGGACGTCCTCATGACGCCCGACGTACTACGTCGTCCTCGCCGCGATGCTGTTCACCATCGGCGCGGTCGGCGTACTGATCCGACGCAACGCGATCGTGCTGTTCATGTGCGTCGAGCTGATGCTGAACGCGGCGAACCTGGCGCTGGTCACGTTCAGCCGGATCAACGGCACCCTGGACGGCCAGGTCATCGCGTTCTTCGCGATGGTCGTCGCGGCGGCCGAGGTCGTGGTCGGGCTCGCGATCATCATGTCGATCTTCCGTACCCGGCGCTCGGCCAGCGTCGACGACGCCAACCTGCTGAAGTACTGAGGACCGCCGATGCTTGAACATTCCCCGGCCGCTGTCACGGCGGCCGTTACCTACGCGCCGGCCCACGGCGTGCTGTCGGCCGTCTGGCTGCTCATCGCGATCCCGCTGGCCAGCGCCGCGATCCTGCTGCTGGCCGGTCGGCGCGCGGACAAGTGGGGACACCTGCTCGGCGTCGCGAGCGTCGGCGCCGCGTTCATCCTCGGCCTGATCTACTTCTTCGCTCTGCGCGGGCTGTCCGGTTCGCGGACGGCCGAGCTCACGCTGTGGAAATTCATCCCGGTCGGTGCGTTGCAGATCAACTTCGGGTTCCTGTTCGATCCGCTGGCCGCGATCTTCGTCCTGCTGATCACCGGCGTCGGCTTCCTGATCCACGTGTACGCCGTGGGCTACATGGCCGACGACCCGGGCCGGCGCCGGTTCTTCGGTTACTTCAACCTGTTCGTCGCGGCGATGCTCACGCTCGTGCTGGCGGACAACTACCTGATGCTCTACCTCGGCTGGGAGGGCGTCGGCCTGGCGTCGTACCTGCTCATCTCGTTCTACTACCTGCCGGCCGCCGGCGGCGACGGCAGGCAAGAAGGCGTTCATCATGAACCGCGTCGGTGACGCGGGCCTGAGCCTTGCCATCTTCCTGATGTTCGCGGTCTTCGGCACGGTCAGCTTCAGCGGCGTCTTCAACGGCGTCGGTACGCGTCGCAGGGCGTCACGCTCGCCCTGTCGCTGCTGCTGCTGCTCGGCGCGTCAGCAAGTCCGGCCAGTTCCCGCTGCAGGCCTGGTTGCCGGACGCGATGGAGGGCCCGACCCCGGTCTCCGCCCTCATCCACGCCGCGACGATGGTGACCGCCGGTGTCTACCTGATCGCCCGGTCCGCGCCGATCTTCAACACGAACCCGGACGCGCAGACCGTCGTCGTCGCGATCGGCGCGGTCACCCTGCTCGGCGGCGCGATCATCGGCTGCGCGAAGGACGACATCAAGCGGATCCTCGCCTGGTCGACGGTGTCGCAGATCGGCTACATGTTCCTCGGCGTCGGTCTCGGCGGCGGCGCGTACGCGCTGGCCCTGATCCACCTGCTCGCGCACGGCTTCTTCAAGGCCGACATGTTCCTCGGCGCCGGCTCGGTCATGCACGGCATGAACGACCAGACCGACATCCGGCGGTTCGGCGGCCTGCGCAAGTACATGAAGATCACCTGGGTCACGTTCATGGCGGGCTGGCTCGCCATCATCGGCATCCCGCCGCTGTCCGGCTTCTTCGCCAAGGACCCGATCATCCTGGCCGCGTTCAACCGGCCCGGCTGGACCGGCTGGCTGTTCGGGCTCACCGCGCTGCTCGGGCCGGACTCACCGCGTTCTACATGACCCGGCTGTTCGTGCTCACGTTCCACGGTCCGAAGCGATGGACCGAGGAGAACAAGCACCCGCACGAGTCGCCGCCGTCATGACGATTCCGCTGATCTTCCTCGCGATCGGCTCGATCGTCGCCGGCTTCCTCATGAAGACGTCGGTCGTGAACTGGCTGACGCCGGTGGACGGCCTGCGCGGCGCCGAGGCGCACCCGACACATCAGCGAACTGCCGGTGACGCTGCTGACGCTGGCGCTCGTGCTGATCGGTGGTTTCGGCGTCGTGGGCGCTGTTCCGCACGGCACGGCGCTCGAACCGCAGCCGGCCGGTCCGGTCGTCACCGCGGCCCGGAACAACCTCTACGGCGACGCGCTCAACGAGGCGGTGTTCGAGAAGCCGGGCATCTACCTGACCCGTGCGCTGGTCTACTTCGACAACCGGGGTACTCGACGGCTGGTCAACGGGCTGGCCGCCGTGGTCGGCGGCGGGTCGGGCCGGCTGCGGCGGACGCAGACCGGCTTCGTCCGGACGTACGCCCTGTCGATGCTCGGCGGCGCGCTGCTCGTCGTCGCCGCGATGCTGGCGGTAGCGGTCGGATGAGCCATCGCACGCGCTCGCCCGCCGGTTCTCGCGCTCGCGCGACCGGCATCGACTACGGCACCCGCGATGAGAAAGGCCGCACTGATGCACGGATTCCCGTACCTGAGCGTGCTGACGCTCGCTGCCGCTCGTCGGCGCGGTGGTCGTGGCGTTGGTGCCGCGGGCCAAGACGCAACTGGCGAAGGTGTGGCGCTCTTCTGGTCGCTGGTGGTGCTCGGCTTCGCCATCGCCATGTGGGTCGCGTTCCAGGCGAGCGGTCCGCGGTTCCAGTTCCGCGAGTCGTACCCGTGGATCCCGTTCTGGGGTGCGCGATTCACGCTTCAGGCCGACGGCATCGCGCTGGTGATGCTCCTGCTGATCGCGATCCTGGTGCCGCTGGTGATCCTGGCCTCCTGGCACGACGCGGAGCCGAGCCAGGCGGAGCGTACCGGCGTACTTCGCGCTGCTGCTGGCGCTTGAGTTCACGATGATCGGCGTCTTCGCCGCGGCCGACGTGTTCCTGTTCTACGTGTTCTTCGAGATCATGCTGGTCCCGATGTACTTCCTGATCGGCTCGTACGGTGGGCCACGACGCCAGTACGCGGCGGTGAAGTTCTTCCTCTACTCGCTGGTCGGCGGTCTGCTCATGCTCGCGGCCGTGATCGGCCTCTGGGTCGTCGGGCGGACCACTTCGGCACCGGCACGTTCGACTGGCAGACAGCTCACCACGCTGCACATGTCGACCAGCGTGGAACGGTGGCTGTTCCTCGGCTTCTTCATCGCGTTCGCGATCAAGGCGCCGTTCTTCCCGTTCCACACCTGGCTGCCGGACGCCGGTGGCGCGGCGCCGGCCGGTGCCGCGGCGCTGCTGGTCGGTGTGCTGGACAAGGTCGGGACGTTCGGCATCCTGCGCTACTGCCTGCCGTTGTTCCCGAACGCGTCGCACTACTTCGCGCCGCTCGGGCTGGCGCTGGCGCTGGTCGGCATCATCTACGGCGCGCTGCTCGCGGTCGGCCAGAACGATCTCAAGCGGCTGGTCTCGTACACGTCGATCGCGCACTTCGGGTTCATCGGCATCGGCATCTTCGCCTTCACCACGCAGGCCGGCACCGGCGCCGTGCTCTACATGGTCAACCACGGCCTCGCGACCGGGCTGCTCTTCCTGGTCGTCGGCATGCTGGCCAGCCGTCGGGGCTCGGCGCTGGTCGGCGACTTCGGCGGTGCCGGCAAGCTGGTGCCGGTGCTGGCCGGCGTGTTCTTCATCGCCGGCCTCGCCTCGCTGGCGCTGCCCGGCACATCGCCGTTCATCAGCGAGTTCCTGGTGCTGATCGGCACGTTTACGGTGAACAAGACGGTCGCCGTCATCGCGACCTCCGGCATCATCCTCGCCTGCATCTACGTGCTGTGGATGGTGCAGCGGACCACCCAGGGCACGGTCAACCCGCTGCTGGAACGCGTGGACGGCATGCGCAAGGACATGTCCCGCCGCGAGATCGCGGTAGTCGCGCCACTTATCGCGCTGATCCTGCTGCTCGGCTTCTACCCGAAGCCGGTGATCGACGTCATCAATCCCGCCGTCAAGGCCACGCTGAGCCAGATCGGCACGAGCGACCCCGCCCCGACGGCCGCTTCGGGAGGCGGCAAGTGAACCTCGTGCAACCGGCGGTCGCCGCCGGGAATTTCGTGCTGCCGCACCTGGATTACAAGGCGCTCATGCCGATGCTGATCCTGTTCGGCGCCGCGCTCGTCGGCGTACTGATCGAGGCGTTCGCGCCGCGATACAGCCGGCAGCCGGCGCAGGTGCTGGTCGCCATGGCCGCGTTGATTGCCGCATTCGTGTTCGTGATCCTCAACGCGACCGGGTTCACCGCGACGAACCGTGGCACGATCACGGCCGGTGGCGCGGTCGCCATCGACGGGCCGGCGCTGTTCCTGCAGGGCGCGCTCATCGCCCTCGGCGCGGTGTCACTGCTGCTGATCGCCGAGCGGTCGGTCGAGCGCGGCGGCGCATTCGTCGCATCCGCCGCGGTGACCGCCGGAACCCAGGCCGACCGCGTACAGGCCCGGCGGGAACCGGGCGCGACCGACATGTACCCGCTGGTGATGTTCTCGCTCGGCGGGATGCTGCTGTTCGTCTCCGCGAACGACCTGCTGACGATGTTCGTCGCGCTCGAGGTCTTCTCGCTTGCCGCTCTACCTGCTGTGCGCGCTGGCCCGCCGACGCCGCCTGCTGTCGCAGGAAGCAGCGATGAAGTACTTCCTGCTCGGGCGCGTTCGCGTCCGCGTTCTTCCTGTTCGGCATCGCCCTGATCTACGGATTCGCCGGGGTGGTCGACTTCGCCGGCATCCACAACGCGACGCTCAACTCGTCGAACAGCCAGGCGCTGCTGTTCGGCGGCTTCGCGCTGCTCGCCATCGGCCTGCTGTTCAAGATCGCCGCCGTGCCGTTCCACGTCTGGACGCCGGACGTCTACCAGGGCGCGCCGACGCCGGTGACGGCGTTCATGGCCGCCTGCACCAAGACTGCCGCGTTCGGGGCGCTGCTGCGGGTGGTGTACGTCGCCTTCCAGGGAGCGAGCTGGGACTACAAGCTCGTCATTGGCGTGGTGGCGGTGCTGACGATGCTGGTCGGCTCGATCCTCGCGGTGACGCAGACCGAGATCAAGCGCCTGCTCGCCTACTCCTCGATCGCCAACGCCGGTTACGTCCTGGTGGGCGTGCTCGCGTTGAACCGGGACGGTCTGTCGTCGAGCATGTTCTACCTCGTCGCGTACGGCTTCACGATCATTGCCGCGTTCGGCGTCGTGACGCTGGTCCGCGACGCTGACGGCGAGGCGACGCACCTGTCGCGCTGGGCCGGGCTCGGCCGACGTTCGCCGCTATACGCCGCGATCTTCACGTTCCTCATGCTCGCCTTCGCCGGCATCCCGCTGACTTCCGGCTTCACCGCCAAGTTCGCGGTTTTCGCGGCCGCGATCGGCGGTGGCCAGACCTGGCTCGTCATCGCCGGCGTGGTCACCAGCATGATCCTCGCGTTCCCCTACCTGCGCGTGGTCGTGATGATGTGGCTGTCCGATCCGGGCGAGCAGACCCCGACGGTATCGATTCCGGGCGCCTTGACATCGGCCGCGCTCGCCGTCGGCGTGCTGGCCACCGTTATCCTCGGCGTCGCCCCGACGCCCGTACTGGATCTCGCGAACAAGGCCGCCGAGTTCCTACGCTGAGCTAACCCGCGCCCGGGGGGTCGCGGGAGTGGGCGCCCCTCGAAGCGCCCGCTGCATGTTTTGTCGGCCTGTCGACGCCGGGGGAGGGACGGTCGTGGCAAGCGGATATGGCATCGTTGTGCCCGTGACGAGCGCATCGGCTGGGATTCTCGGCGTTGACATCGGCGACGCGGGCGTCGAGTCGTCGGCGGCGGCGATCCTAGCCGAGGTCGAGTCGGCGCTGCGCGCGGTCGTTGCGAGCGACGACACCCTGATCGCCAAGGCGGCGCTGCACGGCATGGAAGCCGGAGGCAAGCGATTCCGACCCATGCTGGTGGCGCTGGGCGCGCAATTCGGCGCGGCTGCGGAGCGTCCTACCACCGGCGCGGCCGATGCGGTGGCTCGGGCGGTCGCGGCCTTGCCCGGTGTGGTCGATACGTCCGGACTGGTTCGGGTCCAACCGGCGGAGTTGCAACTCGTCGCCGGTACGCCGGCCGCGGTCGTCGCGGCGGCGGTCGTCGTGGAGCTCACCCATCTGGCGACCCTCTACCACGACGACGTGATGGACGAGGCCGAGGTGCGGCGGGGCGCGGCGTCGGTCAACGCCCGATGGACCAACTCGATCGCGATCCTCGTCGGCGACTATCTGTTCGCCCGCGCGGCGAGCGTCGCCGCCACGCTCGGCCCGGAGGCGGTACGGATCCAGGCAGCCACATTCTCCCGGCTCGTGCACGGCCAGATCGCCGAGACCGTTGGCGCCCAGCCCGGTGACGACGCCGTCGCGTACTACCTGCATGTGCTAGCCGACAAGACCGGGTCTCTGATCGCAACGTCGGCCCGCTTCGGCGCGATGTTCAGCGGTGCATCGGCGAGCCGAGTCGGAGGCATTGGCGTCGTACGCGCGAGACGATCGGCATCGCTTATCAGCTCTCCGACGATGTGCTCGACATCGCGTCCGAGTCAGCGCAGTCGGGCAAGACGCCAGGCACCGACCTGCGCGAAGGCGTACCGACACTGCCGGTCCTTTACGCGCTCGCCGCCGCCGACGATCCCGACCCGGACGCCGTGCGGCTTCGGAAGATCCTGTCCCGCGGTGCCATCACCGATGATGCCGAGCACGCCGAAGCACTCGCGCTGCTGCGCCGTTCGGCCGCGCTCACGCAGGCCCGGGAGACCGTCCGGTCGTACGCCGAACGGGCGCGAAGCCAGCTGGCCGGACTGCCGGCCGGCTCGGCCCGACGGGGCCTGGAGTCGGTGTGCGACCTGATGGCCGACCGCACCGGCTGACTCCACCGGATGTCCATCGTTCGGACGATCAGCCATCGGTTGATCAGAGGCGTGCGACGCTGAACGGGCATTGGCAAACGTACCAAAATTTCATATGGTGAATCCCCAGCGTGGCGGTGTGGCTGCGCACCGTTGAAGAATGCGGCGCAGAGGGAGTCACCGGTGCGAGATCCTCAGGCTGAGCCTGCGGACCTGATCCGTAGCGTTTCCCGCGCGTTACGGGTCTTGGAGTCGGTCGGCGCCACGCCACGAGGACTCACGGTCAAGCAGATTGCACGGCGCTGCGAGCTGACCGTCGCCACGACTTATCACCTCGTGCGCACGTTGGCGTACGAGGGCTACGTGGTCCGCCGCGACGACGGGACGTACGGCGTCGGGCTGGAGGTCAGCGACCGCTACCGGGAGCTGGTAGATGCGTTTCGTGCGCCGGAGACGGTGATCGCGAGACTCCGCCGGGCGAGTCAGGACACCGGCTACAGCTATTACATCGGCCGGTTCATCAGCGGCCGCGTCGCGTTGACGAATGTCGTGGAGGGGCCGCGATCGCCGTACCTGGAGGATCTGGTGCCTGGCTTCGACGACGGCGCACACGCGACCGCCCTGGGCAAGGCGCTGCTCGCCACGATGCGGCCGGAGGAGCGGAGCCGGTACGTACGCGACGCCGGGATGCGCCCCTACACCCGCAACACGCTGGACTCGGTCGAGGCCCTCGAGGCCGATCTCGCGGCCGGCGAGCGTCGTGGCATGTACGTCGAACTGGGGCAATATCGTCCTGGGGTCGGATGCGCGAGCGTAATCGTGCTCCCGGACCGGGATCCGGAGCGCCGCATGGTGCTCGCGGTCGCGGCGCCGCTCGCCGACCTGACGAAATCGGCCAGCATGTTTCGTGCCAAATTGACTGATCTGTCCAAAGATGTCGCCGCCCTTGCCTCGGCGGTTCCATCGCCGCGGTCGACGTAGGGTCCCCGCCTGAACCACCCGCCGACCGCTTGCGTACACACTGGTGGACAGGCTTGGTGGTAAAGGGGGATACCCAGGTTGACCGGGGCCGACGAGGATGTGGTCCGCGCGCTCTACGCGGAGCACGGCGACGCGCTGTTCGCGCACGCCTTGCGGCTGTCTGGCGGCGACCGGCAACGAGCGGAAGACCTGGTGCAGGAGACGTTGGTCAGAGCATGGCGCCACCCAGACGTCCTGGATCCGGAGCGAGGCTCCGTGCGTGCCTGGCTGTTCACCACCGCGCGGAACCTCTCGATCGACGCGTGGCGGCGCCGATCGAGTCGAGTGCCCGAGGTGATTACCGATACGCTGCCGGAGCCGCCGAGCACCGATGAGGCGGACCGGGTGGTCGAGGGGTGGCTGATCGCCGAGGCGCTGGACCGCTTGACGCCGACGCACCGGCAGGTGCTGATCGAGACGTTCTACCGCGGACGCTCGGTCGCCGACGCCGCTGCTCGACTTGGCGTGCCGCCCGGCACGATCAAGTCACGAACGCACTACGCGCTGCGCGCTCTGCGCCTAGCGCTCACCGAGATGGGGGTGATCGGGTGAACGCGACACGCCAGTGCGGCCCCGATCAGAACTTGGTGGTGGCGTGATGACCTGTCCCATGTTGGTGGAGTCTGGCGTCTACGTGCTCGGTGCGCTGTCGCCGGCACAACGCCAGGCGTACGAACGGCACCTGTCGACCTGCGCGGAATGCCGCGCCGAGGTCGGCGACCTTGCGATATTGCCCGGCCTGATGGGTCGCATCGATGAGACGGCCGCCACTGGCGACGAGGCGATCCACGCACCGAAGACTGTGTTGCCCGCGGTCATCGGCCAGGTTCGCCGCCGCCGGCGCAACTATCGCTTCGCCGCCATCGCCGGCGCGGTCGCGGCCGCCTGTGTCGCGCTGGTCGTGGGACTGACGATGCCAACGCACACCGCACGGCCCGTCGCTGGGCCGGTGCTCCCCTCGGCGTCGGCTCCGGCCGTCCTGCATCCGATGGCCGAGGTCGGCACCCCGGGCATCGTGACAGCATCGATCGCGCTGCAAAACATCGCGGGCGGCACGCGCGTGGTCGGCACGTGCACGTACCAAGGCTTGGGCGGCACCTATGCGGAGCCGGCCAAATTCGTGCTCTACGTCGTCCCGAAGCACGGCGTGCGGGAGAGAATCGGGTCGTGGTCGGCCGAGCCGGGTGACAGCGTGCCGGTCGAGGGCCAGACCTGGTGGCCGTCGAGCGACATCGCAAGCGTGCAGCTCGTTGGGCCGGACGGAAAGTTGCAGCTGGAGTACAAGCTGACCTAGCGCCGACGCCGGGTTGGCTGAGCCTAGGGGTTGGCTGAGCCTACGGGGCGGCGGCGTCAAGAGCGGCCGCCCCGTCGAGTGTCAGCGCCGTCGCCGGGGCCGGTCCGTCGTGCGGCAATGGTTCTGGACGGGTACGGCGAGCGCGACGCAGCGCGTCCCACGTGAAGATCGCGATCGCCAGCCACACGAGCGCGAAACCCGCGAGCTCCGCCGGCGGCAGTGGCTCGTGGAAGATCAGCAGGCCGACGATGAGCTGCAGGACGGGCGTCGTGTATTGCAGGATGCCGAGAGCGGCCAGCGGGATGCGATTGGCCGCGTCGGCGAACAACAGCAGCGGCAGCGCCGTCATGATTCCGGACAGCAACAGCAGCACCGTATGTCCAGGCGAGACACTGGTGAAGGTCGACCGACCGGCCGCGGTCAGCCATCCGAGATAGCCGAGCGCCGGCAAGAGAAGCATCGTCGCCTCCATCTGGAGGCCCTCGGCCGGCGGCAGCGCGAGCCGCTTTTTCACGAGTCCGTACGAGCCGAAGGACGCGGCCAGAATCAGCGCGATCCACGGGAGGTGCCCGTAGTCGACCGTGATGACGGCGACGGCGGCGGCTCCGATTCCGATGGCGACCCACTGCGCCGTGCTGAGTCGCTCGCGGAACACGAACACGCCCAGCAGCACCGACAGCAACGGGTTGATGAAGTAGCCGAGCGACGTCTCGATCACATGGTCGGAGTTCACGCCGTAGATATAGGTGCCCCAGTTGAACGCGATCAGCACGGCCGCGAGAGCGATCCCGGCGACCGTACGGGGTCGGCGGGTCAGGTCGCGAAGCGTTCCCCAGCGGCGGATCACCGTGATGAGCGCGGCGACCGATATGGCCGACCACACGATGCGGTGGGCCAGGATCTCCACCGCGCCCGCCGGCCGCAGATCGTGGAAGTAGATCGGAAAGAAACCCCACATCACGTACGCCGCGAGGCCGGAGAGATAGCCGCGTCGCAGACCCATGCTCAATACGGTAAGGCCCCCGACGGCTTGCGGTCGTTTCGCAGCCGCGTGATGCGCGTCATCTCGGGCGGGCGCTCGTCGGTCGTCCGTACCCCTGGGTGGCTAGGCACTCTTGGCACACACGCCGCGACCGGCTCGATCGGGCCGAGCCGGTCGCGGCGGGTTGTCACGCTTGTTCCCTGTCGCGTTGCCGTCTTACTTTCGCCGTTATTTGTCGCCGTCCGGCACGATCAGGTTCAGCAGCCAGCTCACGACGCCCACGACCAGCGCTCCGAAGACCGCACTCGGCCAGAAGTTGTCGACGTGGAACGGCAGGCTGAGTCCGCCGGCGATCCAGCTGACCAACCAGAACAGCAGGCCGTTGACGATGATCGCGATGAGACCGAGGGTGAGGACGTACAGGCCGCAGCCGATGGTCTTGATGATCGGCCGCAGGAACATGTTGATGAGACCGAAAATGGCCGCCACGACGACGATCGTGCCGACCTTCTTCGCCGTCGAATCGGTGGTGAGATGGACGCCACTGATCAACAGGGTGGATATCCACAGTGCGACCGCGCTGACCGCTAGCCGGATCAGATAACTCATGCGCGGCATCCTGTCATGTACGAGCAAGCCCGGCTAGACCGGCGAGACCCGTGGAGCGGCGCGCTTCTACCGCCGGTGCGGACAGTTGCGCCCAGCGCACCGCACCGTCACTAATGATCGCGATCATGTCGCCTTCGATGCGTGACAGCCAGGCGCCCGCTCGCGTCAGCCGCAACGCGGTCGCCACCAGTGCCGCCTCCGGTTGTGAGATCGGCTGGCATACGACGACGTCGGCGCTTGCCAGCGTCGCGCTGTCGGCCGGCGTCGGGTGGTCGAACGTGGCCATCGCCACCGGCACGGTCGGTGCCGTACCGGAGCCGTCGGCCAGCGCTCGTAGCCGTCCGGACAAGACACGCGCGGCGACTGGCCCACCCACGACCGCGAGCCGCAGCGGCGTTGAGCGGTTCGGGTCCAGCTGTAAGAAGACCGGCACGCCGCGCCGGTCGCGGCCGAGCAGCAGCCCGGCGTCGGGGAGGGCGGCCGGTCCGCCATGATGCGCGTCGCCGCCGGGCCCGATGGGACGAGTGGGCGAGGCGAACCGGTCGGCCGACTTGCGGCCGTCGTGGGCGGGGCTTGACGGCCGGTCGAATCGAGGTGGCCGGTTCGGCGAACCCGAGCGGCAGTGTCGCGGTCAGGCCGGTGCGCTGCTCGCCGTCGAGGTGGGTTACGGAGCCCGGACAGGACGCCATCACGGATGCCACGGCACGGGCGAGCGCGGCGGGAGTAGCCGCGCCGAGGCGCAACAGCAGACGATCCTCCGCGACCGCCAACGCGGCGACCGCCGACGGACCGCGCAGCAGCCGGCCAAGGAGATCGGTAGAGAGGCGGTCGGCGGTGTTGCCGATCCGTACGGTCACCTGGAACGCGTCGCCGATGCGTAGGTGATCCCAGCGTTCGTCGACCTCGGCCGCACCGCTGTCGGGACGGCCGTCAACCGCCCACGCGATCGCGGCCGGCGCCGTGGCCGCCGAGAGCGGGCGGCCGATCACGCCGGCGCGCGTGAGTCGTCGGACCACGCCACGAACCGCACTGGACAATGCCTGGCGCAATTGCGTGTCGGTCCAGGCGATCCCGTCGCCACCCACCCGTACGGCGACGAACAGGCGCTGGAAGTGCGCGCGTCGGACGATGAGCACCTGCGTCGACGCGGCCGGTTCGTCGGCGGTCGGTGAGCCGACGAGATCGGTCGGCAGCGGAACGATCACGCCGCCGCTAGCGAGTAACGCGTCCGGGTCGCCGATCTCGATCACCGCGGCTAGTCCGTGGCCATCGGCGATGGCGCCCACCTGTACGCCGGAAACCTCCACCGACATCACGGTCGCGTCCGGCGCGACAAGCGGGAAGAGCCCGGCCGGACCGAACGCGTGCCGCCCCCGGGCCGCGTACCGCAGGGCCGTCCCGAGCCACGACACGAGTGCGCGATCTCGCCACTGTGGCAGAGCCAGTGCGGCCAGCACGATGCCGACCGCGCCCAGTGCCAACGCACCTGGAGCCGTTGCGGCAAGCAGAAGCGCGGCCGCGGCGACCAGACAGATGATGCGCTGTCGCATGTAGAGCGCGCCGCGGGCCGGGTCCGGGTTGATCGCCGCCATCGCGTCCCTTCATCGACCGGTGGGCATCCGCGCCGGTGCTGCGGGATCGGTGCAAGGCGCTATCGTATGGCACGGCATTGGCCGGCGTCAGTGCCTTGGCTCGGCGTTGCGGCGAGGGGATACGCGGGACGGCATGGCCTCCAGGTCCGAGGAGTTGCGCGCGCACCGCTTCGCGATGCGCCGGATGCTGGGCGCCGTGGTCAGCCAGCGCTCGGACGCGGCCGTGCCGCAGATGCGTCGCTCGGCTGGCGCGATCGGCGCCGGCGTCGCGACCGCTGTGCTCTCCCTCGGCATCGTCGCCGCGATCGGCCTGATCTCGCCGAAGGCGCCGGACTGGCGACGCAGCGACGCCGTGATCGTCGAGAAGGAAACCGGCGCGCGCTTTGTCTATCTCGATGGCGTGCTGCATCCGGTGCTCAACTACACGTCGGCCCGGCTTATCGTCGGCGGCGGCGCGACCACTGTTTCGGTGTCGCATGCCGGCTCTCGCGGCCACCCAACGCGGCACTCCACTCGGCATACCGGGCGCGCCGGACTCGCTGCCGGCTGCGACAGATCTCTTCGCGGGTGGCTGGTCGGTGTGTACGGACGCCGACGCGACGAACGCCGCCCTGATCGCCGGCGGGGCTCCGGGTGGGCGGAACCTCGGCGCCGAGGCGGTCTACGGCCAGACCTCCAACGGCGACCAGTACCTCATCTGGCACAACCGCAGGTACCTGATCGCCGACCCGCGGGTGGTCGTGCCGGTGCCGCTGAAAGGGGCCGGATCGCCCCGATCGCTGCCCGATGTCGTCATCAACGCGCTGCCACCCGGCTCCGACTTGAAAGCCATCCCGATCGACCATGGCCAGCCATCCTCGGTAGGCAATCTGACCACTGGCGCCGTCGTGTATACCGGAGACGGAGATCAGCGCGTCTACGGTCTCGTACGGCCGACCGACATCGCGATCATCACGCCGTTGCAGAAGGACATCCTCGGCGACGAGGGCACCGGCGTTCCGATTCACGTCGACCAACAGGTGTTCGACGGCGCGGCTCCGTCGCTTGGTGTCGGAGCCGACTGGCCTGTCGCAGGCGCCAGCGTTCGCCAGCACGGACACGAGCCTGTGCGTGGGCATGACCGGCGCCGGCGTGGTGTCCGGGGTGCAGCGTCGGTGCCCGTACGCCGGCCGGCACCGATCAGCTCGCCGGCCAGTCCCGCCTGGTCGTCCCGGGTGGGCGCGCTGCGCTGGTGCGTGCGGCCGCGTCACCCGGATCCACCGGTACGGTCGCGGCCGGACCGACCTACCTGCTCACCGATGACGGCGAGCGCTTTCCGATCGCGGACTCCGACTCGCTCGCGAGCCTTGGTTACGCCTCGGCGAAGGTACTGACACTTCCGAGCGATGTCGTCGACACGCTCCCGACCGGCGTTGTGCTCAGTCGATCAGCTGCGCAGAAGGCCGCCGGCAGTTGACGTACGAGGGTGTACGCATCGACCACAGTGGTCGGTCGCTCCGGAGTTATCCACAGCTTCGAAGTGGGGGTAGCGAGGAAATCGTTCGCATCGATACCGTCGGTGAGCAATGAGGACGTCGACGCCGTCGGCGGTTCGATTTCCGGTCGGCATTCACATGAGGCGAGGTGACACCACGCATGCAGACGACTCAAACCGAGGCGGCCGTCATGCTGCAGACCGCGACGAAGTTCGACAACGTGAATTCGTCGCTGCAGAGCACGCTGAAGCGTCTGTTGAGCGAGCTCGAGGTCCTGCGCACGCAATGGCAGGGCGCAGGCGGCCGCTCATTTGAGCAGGTCAAGCAGGAGTGGGCGGATGACCAGTCCGCGCTGAATCAGGCACTGACGGCGACCGCGGAGAACATGCGTTCGGCGGCCGGGCATTACACGACGTCGGACGCCAACGCGGCCGGCCGCATGAAGCCGTCGGCGACCGTGACACTGCCGCTGAAGGGAGCGAACTGATCATGAGTGGCTCACACGACGGCCTTTTGGTCGTCAACTTCGCGGCGCTCGAGCAGGCGAGTCGCGACATCCAGTCCGCGGTCAATGAGCTGCAGGGTCAGCTCGCCAATCTGGACGCCGACGCGAAGCCCCTCGTCGCGACCTGGTCCGGCACCGCACGCGAGTCCTACGATGCCAACCACCTCAAATGGACGAACGCGGCGAACGACCTGACGCGGATGCTGCACGACATCAAGAACGCCGTCGACGAATCGGCCGCCGAATACCAGGTCACGGAGACCCGCAACGCCAACATGTTCAACTGAGGCGAAGATCGACAGGCCGACGGCGATTGCACATCGGTGTGATGACGGGGCGGCCGTCCGGAGCGCGCGACGCGTGCTTACGGGCGGCCTCCGTCGTGTCCGGCGTTGCTGCGCGTACGTGCCGGAACGACGCATCGAGTGCTCTCCGACCGAGGTCAACCAGGCGGCCGGCAATCACGGATGTCCGTCGAGTCGACGCCGGTGCGCGGCGGTGAGCGTCCATCCGAACGCCAGCATGATCAGCGCAATGCCGACGGCTATGGCAACGATGGACCGCTGCCGCCCCGGATTCTCGATTCCGGCCGCGGGCGCGGTGACCGGACCACCGGCGACGTGCAGTGGCGTGGTCGTCGACGAGGGTTGCGGTGCAACGACCTCCAGGCCGGGCAGTGCGCCGGCGACCGCTCGATACGGATCGACGATCCCATGTCCGTAATCCTTGGGACTGGCGCCGATCGGCGGACGGTCAGTCGTGGCGAAGATGCGGGCGGCGACCTGATCCGGGCCGAGCCCGGGAAACTCTTGCCGTACGAGTGCGGCGGTCGCGGCGACGTACGGCACGGCGAAGCTCGTCCCATCGAAGGCGGCAAGCCCGCTCGGCAAGCGATCGGCAGTGACGCCACCCCCGGGCGCCACGACGTCGAGAAAGTCGCCGACTTCCGACGTGCCCGACCGCTCGCCGGACGAGTCGATCGAACCAACTCCGATCACGCCCGGATAATCGGCCGGATACGGTGTCGGATCCGGGCCAGAGTCGTTGTGGCTGTTGCCGACGGACGCGACCACCACCACGCCCTTGTCGATTGCCCGGGCAACCGCCAGACGCAGGGTCCGGTCGTCCGTGCCTACGACGACCGAGATATTCAGCACGTCGGCTCCGTGGTCGACGGCCCAGGTTATGGCGTCCCCGAGTCCGGCCGCGGTCGTTGCGTCGCCGGATGCCTCGTTGCCGACCAATTCGGCCTCCGTGACCCGGACGGGGAGGATCTCGGCGGCCGGGGCGAGACCACGAAACCCGATGCCGTTCGTCGGGGCTGCCGCGATGATGCTCGCCACTGCCGTGCCGTGACCGACACAATCGGTCCGTGCGTCGGTCGAGCCGAGCAGATCGTGGCCGTGGAGCACGCGGTGGCCGAAGGTCACCAGCGGCGACACGCCGGAGTCGATGACCGCGACCGTCTCGCCGGTGCCGTCGGCGACGCCGGCCAGTCCGTCGACACCACTCGCCGCGACCGCCCACGGGACGGCGGCCGGGTCGGTGACGGTCGGCGCGGGGGTCGGTACCGCTCGGCAAGCAGCCGCGGCGGCGGCCGGGACGGCACTGGCGTACGGCAAACTCAAGATCGCTGCACAGGTCGCGATAGCGGCGGTCCACTGGACGGCACCTCGAACGGCCCGGTGCATCAAATCCCCTTCGTGTCGGTTCGTACGGGCGGCTTGGCGACCGCGCTAACCGCCCGCGCTAACCGTCGGCCGCCGTCGCGCATCGCGCGGCTGTGCGACCGTCGGATCGTATCGACCGGCACGGTGCCGTTGGGGGGATGATGGACACGGGGAGGGTAAGGTACGCCCAATTTGTAGGTTGGACTCGCGGTCGGGCCCCGCTAGGTGACACAGTGTTCGCTGGCGGTGACAGATGGGCGCCGTCGTGGCCGACTCGCGGAGAAATGTGGAGCATGGCGATGAGGCCACGTCTCGCGACGCCGGGCGGGCTCGCTGCGACACGGTTGGCAGGTGACGAAGGAGGTGGTCGGTGACTGACTGGGGACCGGCCACCGAGGCCGAGACCGCGATGCGAGATGCGCTGCGAGCCGCCGATCAGGAGCTTTACTTCCGGATCCTGGCGCGTACGGAGATGCTCCTGCCAGTCTCGTCGGAGGCGCTTGCCGGGCGTGCACCGATGGGCTGGGGCACCTGGAATTCCGGCGGCCGCACCCATGTGCTCGCGTTCACGTCGGCCGAATCGATGCGGGCATGCCTCGCCGAGCACGCCGGGTCGGCCCGACGAATCGCCTATCACGAGCTGGCCGGCGCGTGGCCGAACCACGAATGGTGGCTCGCGGTCAATCCGGGGCTGCCGATCGAGGGCTATCTCCCGCCGTGGTTCGTCACTCAGCTGGCTCGCGGCGACGTACGGATGCCCGGCCGGACGACCGGCGTCCGGCGGCGGGCGTACGCGACGACACCAGCCGACAGTACGGCCAACGACATCGGGGCCGAGCAGACCTTCCAGCCATTTGGCGGCCGGGTACAGTCGCCGTTTCCGCGCGGTGCCGGTGCCGCGGCTGCGACCGGCGCCCGCCGGGAGGCGGCCCGCGCGACTGCGACAGCGGCCCGAGACGCGTTCACACCGACGCCCCCGCCGCCGCCGGACGAGCCGATCGAAGCCGAGATGGTCGACGCGGATTCCACGTCCGTACCGTCGGCCGGTGCCCACAGTGCCGGGCGGTCGGCGACCGCGAGTGGCCGCCCCACCGGACCAAGCCGCCGTCCTCGGCGGCACGACGCGACCATTATCGACGCCGAGATCATCGAATCGACCGTGCTCGGCATGACGGCCCTCGATGCGATGGTCGTCAACGCGACCGTGATCGACGCGTCGACGTTCGACTCGGACATCATCGACGCGACGCTCATCGACCTATCGGTCGAGGACACCGGCGCACGCGCCGCTCGTATGCGACGGACTGGCGCACCGGCCGGCCTCACCGCGGCGCCGTCGGCCGCCGCCGATGAGCCAACACGTGCTGGTAGAGCGCATCGGACCGGCGACAGCGCGTCGCGTCGCGTCGATCCGGCGGCCGCCGCGAATGACGCGTCACCGACCCGCCCGATCAACCTGCGAACCACACCGCCGGCGGATGCCACGCAACGCATCGATCCACGCGCCGCCGAGGCGGCGCTGGCCGCGGCGGAACGCAAACGCGCGGCGCCAGCGCCCGACGTGACACAGCGCATCGATCCTCGTGCCGCGGCCGCCGCGCGCGCCGCCGCTCCGGCGCCGGGTGGACCGGCGCCGGACGCTACGCAGCGCATCGATGCGCAGTCTCGGCCCGACACACCGCCGGCGGATGCGACGCAGCGCATCGATCCGGCCGCGGCGGAGGCAGCGCGCGCCGCCCGAGCGGCGCGGCGACCGGCGCCGGATGCGACGCAGCGCATCGACCCGCGCGGTGGCGCGGACGCCTCGCCGCCGCGGCCGATCAACCTGGGTACGGGCTCGACGCCGCCGCCGGATGCGACGCAGCGCATTGATCCGCGGGCGGCGGAAGCGGTCCGGGCAGCGGCCGACGCGGCGCGGGGCGCGGCGGCGGAGGCGACACAGTGGATCGACCTGGACGCCGACCCGTCGCCGACCCGCCGTATCGACATCCGGCGGCGAGGCACGTCGGCGCACGACGGCTCGCCCGACGTGGATGCGTCGGCCGCGGCAACCCACTCGGGCGGCACGCCGCGAGAGTCGAATGTCGACGACGAGGTCACGGCCGACAGTTCGATGTGGCCGGCCGACGACGTCGCGCCGGACGAATCCGCCGCCACAAGTGCTTCGGCCGGCCCGGCGTGGACGGCCGGCGCGCCCCGGGCACGGACCCGCACGGCCGGCGCGGCCGCGGATGACGTAGGCACGGATCACGTGGGCGCTGATGACGCCGACGACGCGACGATGGTCGTCACGGCCGGTGACGTCCACGCCGAGGCGACGACCGTCGCAACGGCAGCCACGGCAGCAACGGCTGAAACGACGGCGGACGAGACCGCCGCGACTGCCGCGGCCACTATGCCCGACGCCGAATCTGCCGAAGCGAGTACGGCATCGGGACGTACCGATGAAACTGATTTAGCCGCAGCCACCGCGGAGCCCAACGCCGCGGCGGGTTTCGTGCCCGCCAACGAGACCGAGTCGGTGCTTCTGGGCGCCGCAACCAGCGGCGAGACCGAACAGTTCCTGTCGACGTTGCTGCTCGCGAGGGTGCTGGTCCCGATCCCCGCGGACGCCTCGCCCGATAGTCAACTCTCCGACGAGGCGTTCCCGTGGCGTCGGGAGGAGGTCGACGGGCAGCAATATCTGGTTGTCTTCACGTCGGCCGAGCGCATGTCCGAGTTCCTCGGCGACGACGCGGTCGCGATCACGGCGAAGTTCATCCAGCTCATCCATGTGTGGCCGGACCTGAAGTGGGCGTTCGCCGTCAACCCCGGATCGCCGGTCGCCGCGATGCTGCCCGGCATCCAGATCAAGGCGCTTGCGGCGTGGGCGGATGACGTCGGGCTCATGGATGACGAGGACTTCGGCGCGTACGACGACGCCCGCGTTCCCCCGCCGACGCCGAATCTGCCGGTCGTGATGCAGAAGCCGATCGCTGCCGCCCAGGTCGACTACTACCTCGAGCGAGGTTACGACCGCGCCTCTGGATTCGTGCATCGCGCGACCGAGGTCATGCACTTGCACACGCCGGCCGCACTCATCGCGTCGCTCGGCCTGACCTACAGCGGCTCGCCGTTCCATCGTGACGCCAGCGAGATCTATCTACTGCGGTGGTCGGCGTTTCGGCCGGATCTTTACCGCATCCCGTACGGCGGGCAGCACGAAGCGGCGATGCGTGCCATGCAAGGCTGGATCATCGAGCGGGCTCCGTTCCGTGGCAACGGTTTCGCGCCGGCCGAAGACGGCCAAGTCATCGCCGAATTCAAAGTGGACAGCATCCGGCTGCCCCACGGGGCCCAGATGTGGCGCCTGACCAGTGACGGTCGCAAGTCGCTCATCGCCCTGCTGGACGCCGACGAGTGCCTGTGGCGGCCGGCTCGGGGTGTGGACAGCGAGGCGGTTTGGGATCCGGCCGTACCGGTCATCCCCCCGACACCGTCCGTCGAAGCGGCGAAGCCGGTCACCGCGCCGACCAACCGGGCGCTGGGCTCGACCCGAGCGAAGACCCGCTCGATCCGCGCTGGCGGGGCACGGGCCGTCGCGGCACAAGCCGATCCACCGGTACGGACGCCGGAACGCGCACCGGGCGCGCCGCTCGGTCAGGTGAGCGCTGATGCGTGACGGATACCAGGCCAGCTACGCCGGCGTCGTCTACGAAGCGAGCCCCGACGGTCAACTGATGCGGCTCTACTCCACCGAACCGGCCGAGGGCTTCGTACGGATCAACGATCGCCGCTACCGTCGCGTCGTGCAAGCCGACGAGGTCGACGACTTCTGCTACGTACGCACGATGTGCCGCTGGCGTGGCGAACCGTTCATCGTGCTGGGCGAGCACGACGGCTGGCTGCGGCTGGAATATACCGGCGGCAAGGCACCCATCGCGCTCGGGCTGAATCTCGAAGAGTTCGACTTCGGCGTCTACCAGGGCTGGGCGCCCGCGACCGAGGTCACCGATACGCGCGAATACCGCGTCTGAGCCGCGGCCTCGTGGATCAGACCTTGGTCCATTCGAGGATCGCGCCGGTGACCAGATCCGGCACCTCGACGTGCGGAAAGTGGCCGACGCCGTCGATGAGCCGCCATTCGTAGCGCGCCGTCACATATCGGCCCGACCCCTGGGCCGTACGTGGCAGGATCGCAGTGTCCACGGCGCCGTGCAGTTGCAGCGTCGGCACCGTTATCGGTTCCTGAAGCAGCCGTACGAAGCGGTATCCGTGCAGGCGCAGCACCGAGCGGAACGCCCACCGGTAAGCCTCGAGCGCGCAGAACGCTGCCTGCGGGATCTGCATCGCGGTGCGGCATTTGCGCTCGTAATCGGCGAAATCCGGACCGGCCACCCACGCGGGCCACCCCAGCGTCGTAGGTACTCACCGACCAGTGCGGCATCGTCTCGCGTGACGACATGTTCGTACCGCGGGATCTGGAACTTCAGCACCGGCGCGGCGGAAGCGGACTGGCCGCGTGGATCGGTGGCGATGGCCGCCCGTACCCGCAACGGGTGAGCCGCGCCAGACACGACGAGGTGACGCACCATCCGCGGATGGAACGCGGCTGTCGTCCAGGCCATCATTCCGCCGTACCCGGCGCCGACCAGGACGGCATCGCGCTCCCCGAGCGCACGGATCAGACCGGCGACGTCGGCCGCCATGGTGTAGCCGTCGTAGCCCCGGGGTGGTTTGTCGCTGGCGCCGTAGCCGCGCATGTCAACGGCGACCGCCCGGAATCCGGCCTCCGACGAGCGATCGCAGCTGGTGGTGCCAGGCCCACCAGAATTCCGGAAATCCGTGCAGGAACAGCACGAGTGGGCCGGTCCCGGCCTCGACGACGTGAAAGCGGTTGCCGTTGGCGCTCACGAACCGGTGCGCCCAGGCTCCGTCGATCAGGACGAAGCTGTCGTCGATCCCGGTGCGCGGGTGCGGTCATGGCATAAGCGTAGGGCCTCGCGACCGCTACGTACCGTGGGGCAATTTGTGTCAGGAACGACACTGTCGGACTGGCGACACTCGCCGATTCGGCTCGGTCGGCGCAGACCGCCTGCGCCGGCGGCAGGCAGATTCATCGTCTGCCCCGTCGCGCGTCCCGATCGGGGCACATACGCGGGTACAGCAACGGGGCGCCCGGTCAATTCGGACGCCCCGTTGTGGCCGTGGGTGCAGCGGCCGCTACTCCTCTTCCGCCTTGCTGGACTTCAGGCCCTTCGAGATCAGGTCCATGACGGCCGAGTCCTGCAGCGTCGTTACGTCGCCCAGCTGCCGATTCTCCGCCACGTCGCGCAGCAGGCGCCGCATGATCTTGCCTGAACGGGTCTTCGGCAACTCGGCGACGAGCATGATCTGCCGCGGCTTCGCGATCGGGCCGATCACCTTGGCGACATGATCACGCAATTCGTCGGTCAGCGTGTCGGTCACCTCGGTGGTGCCACGCAGCATCACGAAAGCGACGATGGCCTGGCCGGTGGTCGGGTCGGTCGCGCCGACCACCGCCGACTCGGCAACCTTCGGGTGGCTCACCAACGCCGACTCGACCTCGGTGGTCGAAATGTTGTGGCCGGAGATCAGCATGACGTCGTCGACCCGGCCGAGCAGCCACAGGTCACCGTCTTCGTCGCGCTTCGCACCGTCGCCGGCGAAGTAGATCCAGTCGTTGCCGACGCCCGAGCCGGCACCGAAGCGCGACCAGTAGGTGTCGAGGAAGCGCTGGTCGTCGCCCCAGATCGTACGAAGCATGCCGGGCCACGGCTCACGCAACACCAGATATCCGCCGCCGCCGTTCGGCACCGACTTCGCGGTGTCGTCGACGACGTCCGCGACGATGCCGGGCAGCGGTCGCATGGCCGAGCCGGGCTTGGCCGCGGTCACGCCGGGTAGTGGGCTGATCATCTGGCCGCCGGTCTCGGTCTGCCACCAGGTGTCCACGACCGGGCACGTGCCGCCGCCGATCGTCTGGCGATACCAGATCCACGCCTCCGGGTTGATCGGCTCACCGACCGTACCGATAATGCGCAGCGACGACAGGTCGTGAGCGGCCGGGAACTCGTCGCCCCACTTCATCATCGTCCGGATCAGCGTCGGGGCGGTGTAGATGACCGTCACCTTGTACTTCTCGACGATCTGCCAGAAGCGGTCCTTGTTCGGTGTGTCCGGCGTGCCCTCGTACATGACCTGGGTCGCGCCGTTGGACAGCGGTCCGTACACGATGTACGAGTGGCCGGTGACCCAGCCGATGTCGGCCGTACACCAGTAGACGTCGGTTTCCGGCTTGTGGTCGAAGACGGCGTTGAACGTGTAGCTCACGTGCGTCAGGTAGCCGCCGGTGGTGTGCAGGATGCCCTTCGGCTTGGCGGTCGTGCCGCTGGTGTAGAGGATGAACAGCGGCTGCTCGGAGTCGAACGGCTGCGGCTCGTGCACGGGTGACGCGGTGTCGACAACATCGTGCCACCACACGTCGCGACCCTCGGTCCAGTTGATGTCCTGACCGGTTCGGCGGACGACGAGCACATGTTCCACGCTGGGCGACCGGTCGACCGAGTCGTCGACGATCGGCTTGAGTCCCGACGGGTTGCCGCGCCGGAAGCCGCCGTCGGCGGTGATGACGAGTTTCGCGCTCGCGTCGTTGATGCGGCCGGAGAGCGCGTCGACGGAGAAGCCACCAAAGACGACACTGTGCGCGGCACCGACGCGGGCACAAGCGAGCATCGCGATTGCGGCCTCCGGGATCATCGGCATGTAGATCGCGACCCGGTCGCCCGCGACGACGCCGAGCGAGGTCAGCGCATTGGCCGCCTGGCACACCGACCTCTGCAGGTCGGCGTACGTGATCGTGCGCGTATCTCCGGGCTCGCCTTCCCAGTGGATGGCCACCTTGTCGCCGCGACCGGCTTCGACGTGGCGATCGACGCAGTTGTAGGCCATGTTGAGTTGGCCGCCCACGAACCACTTCGCAAACGGCGGATTGGACCAATCGAGCACCGTGTCCCACGGCTTGCTCCAGGACAGGCGCATGGCCTGGGTTTCCCAGAATCCGAGTCGATCGGCGTTGGCCTCGTCGTACGCCGCCGCCGTGACGTTGGCGTGGGCGGCGAGGTCCGCCGGCGGTTCGAATCTGCGCTCCTCGCGTAGCAGGTTTGCAAGCGTTTCGCTCATCAGCGCGCTCCAGATCGATGCGGGGTGTGATCCGTTGTGTGTTCGTCGTGCGCTTCGTTACTGGCTTCGGGGCGGCCGTCGCCGCGGCTTCACGGTGGCCGGTCGTGGTGGGGTTTCCACAAAAACAGGCTAGTCCCGAACTCGGCGGCGTGGCGAAGCCAAGTTACCGCGAGGCTGAGCCCGAGTTTCCTGTTCGTATCTTGCCGTTTCGGGACCGTTTCGATCAAGGGTGCGCACGGTTCCGAGCACCCTTCGCGCAGCCGTTGTTGCGGGTCACCGCGGTTTTCGAGGCGTTGTGCCATCTCTCGATGGCGCCCGAAGTCGCCCGCGCCGCTCCGGCGGCTAGCGTGTGTGCCGTGACCGATCCGCTTGCTGGCCTCATTGACCTGCCCGATTGCCGGGCAGCGTTCAACGAGGCGCGGGCAGCCGTCGACGACGCGATGCGACATGCGGCGCTGCGCCGCTCGGGCGGCCCGGTCGCTGCCGAGGTCGGCCTCCGTACGGCCGTCGCCAGCGCGGCCCTCGACGGCCACGGGTACGAACTGGATGCGGTACGCGCCGGCACAGTCACCGATCCCGTAGTGCAGGGTGCGTTGCGGGTCTCCGGAGCGCTCGACGGACTCGGGGGAACCTGGTCGCGCGCGCCTCGGCAGGTACTCGCCCGGCTGCATGTCCTGGCCGCGCGCGATGCCGTACCGGCGAATGCCTTGGGACGACCGGCGACGGACCCGGTGGTCGCGACGCGACTCGACGCGCTCGCCACCGTGATCACGACGACGACCGCGCCGGCCATGGTCGTTGCGGCGGTCGTGCACGGCGAATTGCTCGCGTTGTCGCCGTTCGCCGGGCCATCCGGCGTCGTCGCGCGCGGTGCTGCCCGGCTCGCGCTGATCGGCGGTGGTCTCGACCCTCGGGGCCTGCTCGCGATGGACGTCGGCCACCTCGAACGGGAGCCGGAGTATCGCGGAGCGGCGGGTGCGTTCGCGACTGGTACACGCGACGGCGTGCGTTCCTGGCTGAAGCACTACGCGGCGGCCGTCACCATCGCTGCGGCCGTGTTGACCAAGGTCGCCGACGGCATCGTCGATTCCCGTGGTTAGCCTCATCTGTCATCGCGTCGCGAGCCCCGCCATCTTTGAGCCCCCGCCGGCAATCCCGGTCTGTGCGAAGCACAGACGGACGGCGCCTCAACACTCCGAGGCGCCGCCATCACACCGCCACCCTGGTTACCAGGCGTGCACCTTAACGTTGCCGGCGGTCCTTCAAGGTTCCGCCGCAACCGGCCTCCCGCGGCTGGTCGCACGTGGGTGCCAGGTGGCAGTGCCACGGAGCACCGCTATATCTGCAGTACATCTCTCTCTCTGCGTTCGACATTTCCGTGTGTTTCCACTCGTCGCGAGCTCCGTACCTTTCGTTTTACGCCGCCCTGCCCAAGGTCGCCAGAGCAGTCGAAGAATGTGTGAAAGTCGGGCACAGATGTGCTCTGTGGTGCGGCGCGAGCGGCGCCTCGGCGCCGGCCTGGCCGCTGCGAGTGCGGCACGAGCGGCGCTGCGGTGCCGGCCTCGCGGCCGCGTAGCGCCGGCGCGAGCTACGCGGGAACCGTCGCCGTAACCGCGGCGTCCGCTGGCGTGGCACCGTTGGTTCGGCTTTTGCCGTCCGCCCGGGTCGCCTCGTTGCTGCGGTTCGCAGCGCCGAGTCGAGCCGTTGCGCTGATTCGGCTCGCCGCGCTGGTTCCGCTCGTGGCGTTCGTTCGGTTCGTAGCGTGGTTTCGGGCCCCGTCCCTGCTACGGGTCCCCGCGTGGGCGGCGGCATCGATCGCGGCGGCGTCGGCGACACGTTTGCGGTGCCGGCCGTAGAGGACGATGCCGATGGCAACACCGACGCTGACGCCGAGCGCGGCGGCCGCGACCGGCACCGCCGGTCGATCCCGGAGCCGCTGGCCTAGCGGGATCGGGTGGCGGAACTCGAGCATCGGCCAGCCGCGTTCGACGGCGATGCGGCGCAGGCCACGATCGGCGTTCACGGCGGTCGGGCGGCCCACCGATTCCAGCAGCGGGACGTCGGAAACCGAGTCGGAGTAGGCATAGCAGTCGGCCAGGTCCCAGCCCCGTCGAGCGGCGAGGTCTCGGACACCCTGGACCTTGTTCGGACCGGCGTTGTAGAACCCGACGTCGCCGGTGTATCGCCCGTCCTTCACAACCATTCGGGTCGCCAGAATGTCGTCAATGCCGAGCTGCTGACCGATCGGACGCACCATCTCCTCGCCCGACGCCGACACCAGCACCACCGCGCGCCCGGCGGCCCGGTGCTCCTCGATCAGCGCCGCCGCCTCGGCGTAGATGTAGGGACTGATGAGCTCGGCGAGCGTCTCGTTGACGATCTGCTCCACCTGCTCGACCGACCATCCCTTACACAGTGTTGCGAGATGGTCCCGGATCCGCGCAATCTGGGCGTCGTCCGCGCCGCCGAGCTTGAACATGAGCTGGGCGTACGCCGACTTGATCACGTCTCGGCGGTTGATGAGGCGCTCTCGGTAGAACGGCCGGCCGAAAGCGAGCGCACTCGATTTGGCGATGACCGTCTTGTCGAGGTCGAAGAAGGCAGCACCAGAAGCCACGGCGGCAAAGTCTAGCCGCACCGGGCGACGTCGCGTTCGTAGCGCTCGGTGTGCCGCATGATCGCGTTGCGTAGCTCCGGTGCCGGAGCCGGCCAAAATATCGACGCGGGTGCACGCCAAATCGGCGTGTTGGACGCTTTCGGGCCTCGACGCGTACCGAGAAATCGTGCATGCTTGCGATGAACGACAGTGATTCTCGTCCTATCGCTGGCGATCCCCAGACTCTCGGCGGTTGTTGCGCCCCCCGCATGGCCGCTGGGCGGTTCGGCTCACCCCCCCGGAGCCGAGCCCTTGACGACCCCCGCCACCCCCCGGCGGGGGTCGTCCCATATCCGCCGGTCTCCGTTGGGCCGCCGCGGGAAAGTCAGCGACGCAGTCGCGCTGGATCGGTCTCCCACCACGGTCGTTGCATGCCGTCGTCCGGCTCGGCTTCGGCCGTACCGGCGGGGGTGGTTGGATCTGGCCCGGCGGCAACCGCGACGCGAGCCGCGGCCTCCTGGGCGTCAAGCGCACGATCGACCTCGATCGTGCGCTCCTCATCGTCGCGGACCCACTTGCGGAAGAGCGCGGCCAGGAACGGCAGGCCGGACAGGTCGCCGATGATCCAGAATGCGGCGCCGCCCATCTGTTGATCGGCCGACGGCGTCGGTCCCCACGCGCGTACGGCCTGGTAGTGCTCCAGCCCGACGATCGTGTGGCCGAGCATTAGCAACAGTCCGAGCCCGCCGTCGAAGATGACCTCGGCGAACGTTATCCACATCGACACGAGTACGGGGTAGACGTGCGGGACCGGGTCGACCTGCAACCGGGTCCAGTAGTAGGCCCAGCCGACGCCGACGAGCCAGAACTTCACGAGGGTATCGACCGCGCCGCCCTGCAGCACGGCGTCGAAGATCGGCGTGAAGAACAGTACGAACGGTGTGCCCAGCAACAGTGCGGATATGACGGCGGGGAAGGTCACGAGCTTCGCGAAGCCGCTGTGCCCGAAGCGCCGCAGCCGCGCCGCCACAACCGGCGGAAGGGCGCGCATCAGCAGCGTGAGCGGCATGCCGAGGGCGAGGAATAGGGGCGTGACCATCAGCAACAGCACGGTCTGGATCGCGCGGGGCCAGAAGAGGACGGTGTCGTACGTGCCCAGGAACGACATCGTCGAGATCACCCAGGAGCCGAGACCGACCGCGAGGAACAGCATCGTGCGGATCGGCGGCCAGCGGCGGACTCGCGTGGCCCGTCGTACGCCGACCAGGTAAGCGCACGCCAACACGACAACCGCGATCGCCGTCGCCGGATCGAAGGACCATCCGGTGAAGACCTGCGTTGCGGTCAGGGGCGCCACGGCCGACACGATACGCGCGCTTTTTGTGGGTACGGCCGGCGGACCGTTTCGCTGGTCGCCGCGTTGGTTGCTGCGACTTGGCTTGTGCACATGCACCCTCGTCGTCCACCGGTTTCATGATCACGGATTTCGCTCGTCGTCGGGCGGCGGCAATGTAGCCGCGTCAGCCGAGCGGAGGAGCGTCGATGGTTCGCACATCAAGGTCGATCAGTCGGACGGCGGCGCACCTCGCGGCGGACAGGGAGTCGCCGGACCGGGCGGGTGGTCCGGCGACTCCGGCGGCGCCGGTGCGGTCGCGTGCGCATCCGCTGTTCGTGACGGCCGACCCAGACTTGTTGGACGATCTGCTGCGCCTCGCCAGCGCCGCGGGCGTAACGCCCGACGTAGCACAGGATCCGGCCGGCGCCCGTCGCTCGTATCCGTATGCGGACCGGGTCTACGTCGGCGCGGACATGGCGGAGTCCTGCGCCCGGGCGGGCCTGCCGCAGCGACCCGGGATCGTGGTCGTCATCCGGGAGGGCGGGTCCGGGCCGAATCCTCGGGGGGTTGGCGGTCGATCGGCTGCCGGCGGCCCACCGGACGCCGACTGGGCGGTCTTTCGGCGGCTTGGTGCGGAGCACGTCGCCGTAGTGCCGGCGGCCGAACCGTGGCTCGTTGATCAGCTCGCCGAGGTCGGGACGAAAGACGCCGGCGGGACCGTGCCGATCGCGGCGACCAGCCCGAGCGGAATCCCCGGCGGTAGCGCGATCGGCGGTCACGGCGTGACTGGCTGGACCGGATCGAACTTAACGGGCGTGCCAGCCGGCGCATCTGAGTCGGTTGGTGCCACAACTTCGTGCGCGATCGACGGTTCGCTGGATGGCTCCGGGAGCGGCCGGATCATCGCCGTCCTCGGCGGCCGCGGCGGTGCGGGGGCGTCCGTCCTGGCCGGCGGCCTGGCCGTCACTGCGGCTCGCCGCGGCTTGCGAACCCTGCTCGTGGACGCCGATCCGTTGGGTGGCGGCGTCGATCTCGTGCTCGGCTGGGAATCGCTCGATGGACTGCGCTGGCCGGCGTTATCCCAAGCAAGCGGCGAGGTCCCGGCGCCGGCATTGGTTGAGGCACTGCCCGGCCGATCCGAGCTGGTGATCCTGTCGTGGGACCGCGGTGTGCCGATGACCGTGCCGCCCGAGGCCATGCTTGCGGCGCTCGATGCCGGCCGCCGGGGCCGGGACGTCACGATCGTTGACCTTCCGCGGCGACTCGACGATTCGGCGACGCTCGCGTTGCGGGCGGCGGATCAGGTCTACCTCGTCGTCCCGGCCGAGTTGCGCGCGTGCGCGGCGGCGGCTCGGGTTGCCGCGGTGGCCGGCCCGCACTGTGCTGCGCTCTCCGTCGTCGTACGGCAACCGGGCCCGGCCGGTCTCGCGGCGAAGGACGTTATCGCTGCCCTGGGGTTGCCGTACGCAGGCACGATCCGTAGTGAGCCTCGTCTCCGTACGGCTTGGGAGCGTGGCGAACCACCGGCCGCCTCCGGACACGGCTCGCTCGCGACATTGTGCGGGAGCCTGCTGGACGGAGTGGTCCCGAGCGCGTTGTCGGATCGCAACACGTCACACCGTGCTGGGTCGGATCGATCCTCAACCGACCGGGCATCGGCCGGCGGCGCGTCTCGGGTCGGCGCACGGTCGACCAAGGGCACGACCAGCTCCCGAGCGGCATCCCGCGAGGAGTCGGCATGACGACCTGGCCACCGGACGAGCTTTCCCGCTCCGCTGACGGACCGAATGACGCCGATGCCCGGCCCGACGAGGGTGGTATTGGATACGACAGCGACCGAGCCGGGTGCCACGACGACCGCATCGCCATCGGCGGCGACGCTGTCGGCGGCATTGCCCTCGAGAAGATCACTCGAGTCGACGCCGTCGGCGACCAGACCCGGTTGATCCCTGTCTCGGTTGGGCGGTTCCTTCCCGTCACCGGCGCGTTCGGACCACCCCTGCTCGCCCCGCCCTCGGTTGCGCCGGGCCGGCTCGCACCGCCGTCGCTCGCTCCACCCCGGCTCGCCGCGATCCCGGCCGTGGCCCGCCCCGCCGTCTCGTTCACGGAGGCAGCGGCGGCGACCGCCGAGACGACGGTAGATCAGCTTGGTGCGCGGAGCATCGCGGCAATGCCGGGTGCGGGTCCGTTGACCGCGTTCCTCGTCGATCCGGCCGTCACCGATGTGCTCGTCAATGGCGTGGACGTCTGGATCGACCGTGGCGCGGGCTTGGTGCGCTGCGACTTCACCTTTTCGTCCGACACGCAGGTGCGCCGGCTGGCTCAGCGACTCGCCGCCGCGTGCGGGCGCCGGCTCGACGAAGGCAGCCCGTATGTGGACGCACGGCTACCCGATGGAACGCGGTTGCACGCGGTGCTGCCGCCGGTCGCCACGGACGGGCCCTACTTGTCGTTGCGTACGTTTCGGGAGCACGCGTTCTCGCTCAATGACCTCGTCGGCGTGGAGACGCTCACGGAGAGCGGCGCGGAGATGCTTGGCGCGATAGTTGCCGCCCGCTTGTCCTACCTCGTCTCGGGCGGCACGGGCAGCGGCAAGACAACGCTCCTCGCGACGTTGTTGAGTGAGGTGCCACCGAGTGAACGCATCGTCATCGTGGAGGACGCGGCCGAGCTCCGCCCACGTCATCCGCACGTCGTTGGCCTTCAAGCCCGTACGGCAAACGTCGAGGGCGCCGGCGCGATCGGACTGCGCGATCTGCTCCGCCAGGCACTGCGGATGCGTCCGGATCGGCTGGTCGTCGGCGAGTGCCGCGGTGCCGAGGTTGTCGATCTGCTCGGCGCTCTCAACACCGGGCACGAGGGTGGCGCCGGCACGCTGCACGCGAACACCGCGGCCGATGTGCCGGCCCGGCTCGAGGCCCTCGGGCTGCTGAGTGGCGTTCCGCGGGCCGCCCTTCACGCTCAGGTTGCCGCGGCGCTGCACGTCGTCGCACACATGCGACGGATGCCGACCGGTCGGAAACTCGACGAAATCGTCCTGCTCGCTCCCACTCGTGATGGTCGAGCGGTCACGTCGGTGTCGGCGTGGCATCGGCTCGGTGGTGTGCGCCCCGGTGCCGTACCCCTGGCGAATCTGATGACGAGCCGAGGCGTACGACCACCGACAGCACTCCTAGCCGGCCGGCCATGATCACGCGGGGCGGTGGCATCCGCCGTACGGTCGCGTTTCCTCGTCGGGGTCATCGCCGGCTGCGCGCCATCTCCGAGCCAGCACAACGGTCGCGCCAAACCACGACAGAGCCAGCCGGACCCGCTGGCTCGGTCGGCGTCGGCTCGATGAGAGCTGTATCGGCGCTTGCCTGGCGGCGCCCACGGCTGACAGTGATGCTCCTCGTCGCCGCAGCCGCGACCGTGGCAGGAGCCCTCGCCGGACCGGTGGCCGCCGTGATTTCGGCCGGTTACGTGGCGGCCGGCGCGGTTGTCGTTGCAGCCCGCCGGCGTGCGGCTGCCGACGCCAAGGCATTCGCGGCCGCGCTGGCAGCCATCGGAGCCGTCGCGGCCGATCTCCGCGCCGGCGCGGACCCTATGGTGTCCCTCGCCCGAGTGCAGCCGGCTCTACAGCCTGTCGCGGCCCACTCCTTGTCCCGCCGTGTCGGTGCCGCAATCCGCGTTGCCGACGACACCGGAGCGCCGCTCGCCGACCTGCTCGACCGCCTCGAAACCGACGGGCGGACACTCGCCCGAGCGCGGGCATCTGCGTCCGCCCAGGCGTCCGGGGCCCAGGCGACCGCGTGGCTTCTGGCCGCATTGCCGGCGGCCGGGATCGCGCTAGGCACCGGCGTCGGTGCCGACCCGGTGCACGTCCTCTTGCGAACGCCTCTCGGTGCGGCCTGCGCCGGCGGTGCCATGACGTTCCAGATGGTCGGTCTCACCTGGACACATCGCCTGGCGAACTCCATCAAGGAGGCCGCGTGATGGCTCGCGCGGTGGTTCGGCGCGGCGGATCAAGGCCGGACCGCGGCTGGTCGACTGACGAATCGTCGGTGTCATCGCGTCGACTCCGGACGGTCGGCGCCGTCGCAGCCGGGTCGATCACGTGGCTCGTCGTCGGTGGCGTCGTCGGCATCGCAGCCGGGGTGCTGGTCATTCCGGTCGCGGCTCGTCTGTTGCGACGGATCGAACCGCCCGCGATCCGTCGGGCCAGGCAGGCCGCCACCGCCGAACTTCCATTCGCCGCCGACCTCCTGGCGGCGGCACTTCGCGCCGGCGTACCGGTCGAGGCGGCTGCCCGTACGACCGGCACGGGTATCGGCGGCGTGGTCGGGCGGGATCTCGTCCGCGTTGCCGACGGCCTTCGGCTCGGTCTGGAGCCAGCCGACGCCTGGCCCGTGCTGCGTACGACGCCGGGCGCCGATCGGATCGTCGAGGCGGTCGTACGCAGCGCGGAAAGCGGTGCCGCGGTGGCGCGTGCCCTGGAACGCCTCGCCGACGACCTCCGGGGATCCCGAGCGGTGGCCGTGGAGGCTGCGGCCGCGCGAGTCGGTGTCCTCATCGTGTTACCGCTCGGGCTGTGCTTTCTGCCCGCATTCGTGCTTGCCGGCATCGTGCCGGTGATCGTCGCCGTGCTCGGCGACGTCCTGCGGTGAGGGGAGATTCAATGCACGGATCGAGAACGACGACGTGGGCCGGCCGGTGCGCCGCGCGCTGGCGCCGGATCCACGGCGCCGCTCGTGACGCGGGCATGAGCACGGCCGAATACGCGGTCGGCACACTCGCGGCGGTCGCATTCGCCGGCGTTCTGCTCAAGGTCGTGACGTCGCCTGGCATCCAGTCGGCACTGTCGGCGATCATCTCGAAGGCGCTGAAGTAGTGGCGGCGCGGCGGCACCGGGCGCCGGAGGATCGGGGTGGGGTCACGGCGGAGTTCGCCGTGGCGCTTCCCGCGTTGCTGCTGATGGTGACGTTCGCGCTCGGCGCCGTCGACGCCGTACTAGCGAAGGTGCAGTGCGTCGACGCGGCCCGCGAAGCGGCGCTCGTCGCGGCGCGCGGTGGCGACGGCAGCGCCGCTGGCACGAGACGGGCCCCTCGAGGGGCGTCGGTACGGGTCACGCGCAGCACCGGTTGGGTTGAGGTCACCGTCACCCTGCGGGTCTCGCCGCTGGGCACCCATCTCGGCTCGTTCCAGGTGACGGCGGCGAGCACGGCCACGATCGAACCGGGCTTGGTGACCGTCCCATGATGCGCGACCGGGGATCGGCGACGGTCTGGGTGCTCGGCGCCACCGTTGCGCTCGTCGCATTCGGCATGACCGCCGTGCTCGCGGCCGGTGCGGTTCTGGCCCGCCACCGGGCTCAGGCGGCCGCCGATCTTGGCGCGCTCACGGCCGCCGCGCGAGTCATCGACGGTCCGAGCGTGGCATGCCCGGCCGCGGGGGCGACCGTGGTAGCCAATGGTGCGAGCATGACCGGCTGCCGGCTCGACGGACTGGATGCGATCGTGACGGTGGCAGCACGTGTCGCCGGTGCACCGCCCGGCATCGGTCCGGCGGTAGCGACCGCTCGGGCCGGCCCGGCTGTCGCGACCCTCACGGGCGTAGATCGATCCGGCCTAGCCCGATCCGTGGACGTCCCTGCTGCCGTCGTGCGCGAGTTCGATCGCTTCGAGGACGGCATCGAGGACCCGTACCGCGCCGTCCTTCGACAGCGGTTCGTTTCCGTTGCCGCACTTGGGCGACTGCACGCACGACGGGCAGCCGTGTTCGCAGGCGCACGACGCGATCGCCTCGCGGGTAGCGCGCAGCCATTCGGTGGCGACGTGGTAGGCCCGCTCAGCGAATCCGGCGCCGCCAGGGTGCCCGTCATACACGAACACGGTCGGCGCCTCAGTGTCCGCGTGCAGCGCGGTGGACAAGCCGCCGATATCCCAACGGTCGCACGTCGCCACGAGCGGCAGCAGCCCGATCGCCGCGTGCTCGGCGGCATGCAACGCTCCCGGGACGTCGGCCGGATCGACGCCGGCGGTGGCCAGGGCACCCGGAGAGATCGTCCACCAGACCGCCGTGGTGCGCAGTTGCCGGGACGGCAGGTCGAGCGGCCGCGTGTCGATGATTTCACCGGTGGCGATGCGTCGCCGCTGATAGCTCACGACCTGATTCGTGACGTCGACGGTGCCGAGAAACATTCCGACGGGACCGGCGTCGACGATGTTGCGGATCGACTCGACCGTCAGCGATGTCACGTCTCGCGCATGCGTGCTCCAGTCCGGCTCCTCGGCGTGCACGAGCGCGACGCAGTCATCGAGGTCGAGCGCATCGACGACGTACGACTCGCCCTGGTGGAGGTGGACGGCGCCGGTGTGCACCTGGACGTGCGAGGCGCCGCCGTCCACGGTGCCGAGCAAGCGCCCCGTCGACTCCTCGACGATCGCGATCGGCGCGCCGCCGCTGCCACGCAGGTCGACCTCGGGGCGGCCGTCGCCGGCCCAATACCACCCGGTTGGCCGCCGCCGAAGGTAGCCGCCGGCCACGAGACGGTCGATCGTCTCGGCGGCCGCGTCGCCGAACAGCGGGCAGATCCGACTCGGTCAGCGGCATCTCCGCGGCCGCGCAGCAGAGGTGAGGCCCGAGGACGTACGGGTTCGAGGGATCGAGCACAGTCGCCTCGACCGGCCGGCCGAAGAGCGCCTCGGGATGATGCACAAGATAGGTGTCCAGCGGGTCGTCCCGGGCGACGAGGACGCACAACGCGTCGCGGGCACCACGGCCGGCGCGACCGGCCTGCTGCCACAACGAGGCGAGCGTGCCGGGATAGCCGGAGAGCACGACGGCGTCGACACCGACCAGATCGACCCCGAGTTCCAGCGCGTTGGTCGAGGCCAGGCCGAGCAGATCGCCGGCCAGCAGCGCCCGTTCCAGCTGACGACGCTCTTCGCGGCAGATAGCCGGCCCGGTAGGCGGCGACGCGACCAGCGAGTTCTGGCACGGCCTCGGCGAGCGCCCGGCGGGACATCGTCGCCACCACCTCCGCGCCGCGACGGGAGCGCACGAAGGCCAGCGTACGTGCGCCGTGCACGACGGCGTCGGTCAACAGATCGGCGGTTTGGCGCAGCGTCGAGACCCGGATCTGGGCCAGGCATCGGTGGCGGTCGTGCCATCCACGTTCGGCGGCCCGGGGTCGGCGACATCGCTCGGCTCACCGGCTCCACCGTTCCGGTTGGCGCCGTGACCGACAGGCAGGAACGGCGGCTCCCACAACGCGAACGTCACTCCGCCGCGCGGGGACCCGTCGTCGGTCACCGCCGCGACGTCCAGCCCGGTCAGCCGGGACGCCGTGCCGCCGGATCGCCGACAGTCGCGGAGGCCAGCACGAATACCGGGGACGATCCGTAGCGCGCGCAGATCCGACGAAGTCGGCGGATGACGTGCGCGACGTGGGAGCCGAAGACGCCGCGATACGTGTGGCACTCGTCGATCACGACGAAGCGCAGCCGGCGCAGGAACGTCGACCACTTCGCGTGTCGTGGCAGGACGCCGCGATGCACCATGTCCGGATTGGTGAGCACGAAGCGGGAATACGTCCGCACCCACTCCCGCTCCTCCCACGGCGTGTCGCCGTCATAGACGGATGCCCGGACGTCGGCCGGCGCGATTTCGCTGAGCGCGCGCAACTGGTCGGCGGCGAGCGCCTTCGTGGGCGCGAAGTAGAGCGCGGTCGCCCGCGGATCTGCGGCGAGAGCGGTCAGGACCGGCAGATGGTAGGCGAGCGACTTGCCGGATGCGGTGCCCGTCGAGACGACCACATGGCGCCCCGCGTGGGCGAGGTCGGCGGCGCTCGCCTGATGCGACCAGGGGCGGTCGACGCCACGTGCGCGCAGCGCCGTACGGAGATCCGCCGGAACCCACGACGGCCAGTCGACGGTCGAGCCGGCCCGGGACGGCACCCGTTCGACGTGGGTGAGGCAGTCGAGTCCCCGGGTCAGGCGCCGGAGCAACTCGTCCGGATCAAGCCCCGATCCGGTCGGCGGCCTGGCGCTGGCGCCCGACCCGTCGATGTCGAAGTCGAGCGGTCCGGTCGCGGCATCGGGCATATCGACCCCGGTCGGCTCCTCGACGATGCCCGGAACGTCGACGTCGAACGGCCGCGTCGCCGCGGGGAAACGCACGTCAGGATGTCCGGACACGTCTTGCACTGTCTCACCGACGCCCGACAGCGTCCAACTGATCCCGAGTCGGGTGTGACGGCGACGTGTGCAGTGGTTAGATTCGCGGGTAAGACTCCACCGGGCCACGCGGTTGCAGGAGGCCACATGGATCTGTCGCTATCCGCCCGCAGCATCGGCGACTACACCGTGCTCGAGGTGGGCGGAGAAGTCGACGTCTACACGGCGCCGACGCTCCGCGAGAAGATCGTGTCCCTCGTCGACGGCGGCTCGAAAGCGATCATCGTCGACCTCACTCACGTCGAATTTCTGGACTCGACCGGCCTCGGCGTGCTTGTGGGCGGGATGAAGCGGCTCAAGGGCGTCGGCGGCGACTTCGCCCTCGTCTGCGACCAGGAGAAACTGCTCAAGATCTTTCGGATAACCGGCCTTGACCGGGTCTTCACGCTGCATAGCTCCGTTGAAGCGGCGGCGGCTGGCATGGCCGGCTGAGGTTCGGCGCTGATGGGGACGGTTCGGCTCTCGTTCACCCCGGCACCGGCACACGTACGCACCGCGCGCCTTGTCGGCGTCGCGGTTGCTCGCCGGGCGGGCGTCGCCGACACGATCATCGACGAGGTGCGCCTGGCGATCGGCGAGGCGTGCTCGCGTGCGGTCGCGCTGCACCGCCGGCACGGCCTGTCGGACCTCGTCGAGGTCGAGCTCACGACCGACGCCCAATTCACGGTACGGGTGACCGACCGCGCTCCGGTCGCCGAGGCGATCATCGGACCGGCCCTCGACGAGACGCGATCCCGATCGGACAGACCCGTTCGGATTGCTCCAGGACCCGGCTCTGGACGGTCGAGGCGGGAGGACGTCATCGTGACCGTGAGCGATGAAGACGTCGCCGTCGGCGTCTCGCTGACGCTGCTCGCCGGATTCGTGGAGGACCTCCAGGTCGTGCCCGGTCCGGGCGGAGTCGGCACGCAGGTCGTCATGGCGTGGCCGGCCGCCGCCGGCCGCTGACGCGTACCGCACGCTCCGGCCGCCGACGCGAAGCCGAGCTCCGGCCGCTGACGCGCGGCCAGGCTCGGGCCCGGACGCGTACCCAAGCTCCGGCCCTGACGCGTACCCGAGCTCCGGCCCCCTGCGGACCGCGGGTGGCGCCCATCATCCAAACGCGTTCCGGCCTGGGTGTGACCACTGCCACCGCGGGCGGCTAGAGTACGCGGGTCATCTTTCAACATCCGGTCCGCGCCCGCGTTTACCGCGATGGCGAGCACCGGATACGAAACTCCGCGTGTGGAGACTGTCGCGGCCGTGGCGTGAGCCGTCCCGGCCGACGACGCGTATATCGGTTACAGGAGGACACAGATGTCCGGGACGTACCTCGCTGCTGGCGGCGGGCTGTCCCTTACCGGTAGCAACCTGACCTACGTGATCATCGCAGTGGTGATCGCTCTGGTCGCGCTGGGCTTCGCGGCCGCCCTTGTCAGGGCGGTTCTCGGCACCGGTAAGGGTACCAAGAAAATGCAAGAGATCGCCGGAGCGGTCCAGGAGGGCGCAACCGCCTACCTGTTCCGCCAGTTCAAGACGCTCGCCGTCTTCGTCGTCATCGCGGTCGTGCTGCTCTTCTTGCTGCCGGTCGCCGATGGCGGCGGCATCAGCGTGAAGATCGGACGTTCGCTGTTCTTCATCGTCGGCGCGCTGTTCAGCTCGTTCATCGGCGGCGCCGGCATGAGCCTCGCGACGCGCGCGAACCTGCGCGTGGCGGCGGCCGCGAACACCGGCGAAGGCGGCCGCGAGCGGGCGATGCAGATCGCGTTCCGTACCGGTGGCGTGGTCGGCTTCCTCACCGTTGGCCTCGGCCTGGTCGGCGCCGGCGTGGTCGTGCTCATCTACGGCAGCAACGCGCCGACGGTGCTCGAGGGCTTCGGCTTCGGCGCCGCGCTGCTGGCCATGTTCATGCGGGTCGGCGGCGGCATCTTCACCAAGGCCGCCGACGTCGGCGCCGACCTGGTCGGCAAGGTCGAGCAGGGCATCCCCGAGGACGACCCGCGCAACGCCGCGACCATCGCCGACAACGTCGGCGACAACGTCGGCGACTGCGCCGGTATGGCGGCCGACCTCTTCGAGTCGTACGCGGTGACCCTGGTGGCCGCGCTGATCCTCGGCAAGGCGGCGTTCGGCACCAGTACGGCCTGGTCTTCCCGCTGATCGTGCCGGCCATCGGCGTGCTGACGGCGATCGTCGGCGTGTTCATCACCCGGCTGCGCAAGTCGGACCGCTCCGGCCTGACCGCGATCAACCGGGCCTTCTACATTTCGGCAGTGATCTCCGCCGTGCTCGTGGCGATCGCCGCCTCGCTGTACCTGAAGTCGAGCTGGACGGCTCTCCTCGGCGCGAACTACCAGGCGCGCTCGGCCTCGCGCTGGACAAGCAGCCGCCGGTGAACCCGATCGCGCTTCGCGATCATCGCGGTCATCATCGGTATCGTGCTGGCCGCGATCATCCAGGCGCTGACCGGCTACTTCACCGAGACCAGCCGGCGGCCGGTGCGCGACATCGGCAAGAGCTCGCTGACCGGCCCGGCGACGGTCATCCTGGCCGGCATCTCGGTCGGCTTCGAGTCGGCGGTCTACTCGGCGCTGATCATCGGCGCCGGCGTGTACGGCGCGTTCCTGCTGGGTGGCGGTTCCATCCTCCTGTCGCTGTTCGCCGTCGCACTGGCCGGGACCGGCCTGCTGACCACCGTCGGCGTCATCGTCGCGATGGACACGTTCGGCCCGATCTCGGACAACGCGCAGGGCATCGCCGAGATGTCCGGTGACATCGACGAGAACGGCGCCCGGGTCCTCACCGACCTCGACGCGGTCGGCAACACGACGAAGGCGATCACCAAGGGCATCGCGATCGCGACCGCCGTCCTCGCTGCGACCGCGCTGTTCGGGTCCTACACCGACACGGTCAAGACGGCGCTGTCCAAGGCGTCCGGGTCCAACGCGGCCACGCTGCAGGCGGTCCTCAACGGCTTCCTGAACGTGTCGAACCCGAACAACCTCGTCGGCCTGCTCGCCGGCGCGGCGGTCGTGTTCCTGTTCTCCGGCCTGGCGATCAACGCCGTGTCCCGGTCCGCGGGCGCGGTCGTGTTCGAGGTGCGGCGCCAGTTCCGGGAGTTCCCCGGGATCATGGACTACAGCCAGCGCCCCGAGTACGGCAAGGTCGTCGACATCTGCACCCGGGACGCGCAGCGTGAGCTGATCACGCCGGGTCTGCTTGCGGTCATGCGCGCCGATCGCGATCGGCTTCGGCCTCGGTGTCGGACCGCTGGCCGCCTACCTCGCCGGCGCGATCGGCACCGGCACGCTGATGGCGGTGTTCCTGGCCAACTCCGGTGGCGCCTGGGACAACGCGAAGAAGATGGTCGAGGACGGCGCGTACGGCGGCAAGGGCTCCGCCGCGCACGCCGCCACCGTCATCGGCGACACGGTCGGTGACCCGTTCAAGGACACCGCCGGTCCGGCCATCAACCCGCTGATCAAGGTGATGAACCTGGTCTCGCTGCTGATCGCGCCGGCCGTGGTGATGTGGAGCGCGTCGGGCACGCACCCGAACACCGCGCTGCGCATCACCGTCGCGATCGCTCGCCTTCCTGATCATCGCGACCGCGATCACGATCAGCAAGCGCAAGCCGGTTGCGATGGCGGACAGCGCGAGCGACGGCGACGTCGACGCCGATGCCGACGCAAACGGTGCCGGCGCCAGCGAGAATCCGGCGCTCGGAGCGGGCAAGGACGGAACGACGCCCGCGAGCGGCACGAGCGGCACGACCGAGGAGCGCGCGCGCGTCTGACCTGCGCAGGCACCAAATGACCGGGGCCCGACCACCACGACGCGGTGGCCGGGCCCCGGCCGGTCCGGGCCAATGCGCCTCGCGACTGCGCTACGCATCGGCGGTGTCACGTGCGACCCGGTTCAAGACCTTTCACGGGTACGGCCGGGAGCAATCACTCGCCCGGGCGTCAGCCGCGGTGCTGAACGATCAGCCCGGCAGTTGCCGGCCGGAGTCGGCGCTGTGCCGGCCGTACGGATCTTGTGGCGGCGGCGGTAGCGGCGAGCGCGGCGGGAACGGTTCCGGCGGGTAGGACTGCGGTGGGTACGGCTGCGGCGGGTATGCCTGCGCCGGCAACGGTTGCGTCGGGTACGTGTTCGGCGGCGGGAAAGCCGTCGTGCCGCCGCCCGGGTTCAGGGCGGTGCCGTCGTCGTCCCATTCGGTCTCGATAGTGTCGGGGCCCCGGCGCCAGAGCAGCATGCCGATCGCGGCGATGCCGCCGAGCAGCAGCAACCCGCCGATGACGTACGCCAACCAGACCAACGATGACGTTCCCGACTTACTGGCGGCGTCCGCCGGAGTGATCGGTGGTCCGCCCGGTCCAGTGTCGATCCCCGCCGCCGATTGAGGGCTCGACGCCGGGGTGCTCGCAGCCTCCGTCGGCGTTTGGGTGGGCTTCGGGGTCGGCTTCGGTGCTGGTGGCGGAGCTGCTCGCGACCACGTTGAACTGAGCGCCAGTGCTCGCGAGTTCGGTCGACTGGCCAAAGCCATGGCCGCCGGCCCGACCGTTGATCGTGACGCCGAGCTGGACCTGCGTGGCTGTGGTCTTCGAAGCGAACGACAGCTGGTATTGAAGGTTGGTCGACCCGTTGGGCGGGATCGGTTGACCGAACCGGAGGCGGCCATCGGTTGCGGTCACCGCGCCATTGCGCTGGCCGACGTTCATGCCCTGCCATGAGCCGTTCTGCAGCTCGCCGCTTCATCGTGATCTGGCCCGGGCTGAGCGCGTTGCCCCGGAACACGAAGACGACGGACAGTGAATTGATCGGTTGCTGGCTCGAGTTCGTGAATGACACGGTGAACTGGCTTGGACCAGCACCGGCGACGAACTTGCCGGGCAGACCGCCGACCGACGCCTGGCAACAATCGCCGGCGGCCAGCAGGGGCGCCGCAAGTCCGGACGTCGCGAGCGGGGGAGCCGCCGATGATGGCGCGGCGATAGCCGCAGGTGCGGCCAGGGCGATCGGCCGGGATCACGGCACCAAGACCGATCGACGGTCGCGGACACGGCGCGAGCGATGGCTCGACGTGACATGTTCGTTCCTCACTGGAGAGTGTCGGTGCACTGCCCGCTGTTGCTTCGTCGCTCGGTATAACGACGTCCGACTCGAATCGCATCGACGCTACGTCCCGGCGCAGGGCCGGGCAAGCTGGGTGCGGGTCGTGGCGCGCCGGCGTTTGACCGATCGTGGCCTGGCCAAACGGGCCGAATAACGCATCTCGGACACGCCTGCGAGATGCTCACGCGTCGCATCGGCATCGTCCGTCACGGTCGTCTCGGCGCCCGTACAGTGACCGGCATGCGTCGCGCTCTGGTCGCCGTTGTCGTCGTGGCGTGCCTTTCCAGCGCCGCCGGATGCAGCACTGCGGTGGCGCCACGCACCTGGGTCACCTCCGTATGCCAGTCACTGCAGCCCTGGCGTACGGCGATCTCGAATCTCAACGCGACCGCTCAAACGCAGATGGCCAGCGCGAAGACGCCGGCGGACACCCGTACCCACGTATTGGCCCTGCTCAATGGCGCCCGGGCCGCCAGCGAGAAGGCACGCGCGGACGTCGCGGCGGCCGGCGCGCCCGACGTCGACGGCGGCGCTGACATCGAAAAGCGGTTCGTTGCCTCGCTGGCCGCCGTGCGGGATGCGTACGGCCGGGCCGCCACCACCGTGCGGGCGTTGCCGGCCGACAACGCGTCGACGTTCTATGACGGCGTCCGAGCGGCATTGGCGCAGCTCACCACCGACTACAACCGCGCCGGCGCCGATCCGGCCAAGCTTGCGTCGAACGAGTTGCAGGCCGACTTCGGCCAGGTGTCCGCATGCCGCTGACCCGCCAACTGTCGTTATTCGGGATCGAGGCGACCGTGCCGGCCCCGGGTGACCTGGCCGGGCTGCTGGCCGGGCCTGGCCAGGTGGTGCGGATGGGTGGCACAGCCCGGGTCAGCGTCGTGGTCGAGCAGCGGTGGCGGGCCGCCGCGCTCGTGGCCGAGCTCCGCGATCGCGGACTTTGCCGCAACTTGTGTCGCCACTGTGGACGAGCATCTGGGCGTACGGACGCCTTACAGCTCCACGCTCGCGCCACTTGCCGCAGCGTGGTTGCGTGGCGCGCTGAAAATGCCACCGGCCGGCTTCGCGATCAACGGTCGCCGGCTCCGCTTGTGGATGATGGCGGCCGGCTACCGCGACGGATCCGATATGACGCTGCGTCTCGGACGATGCGAGGATTCGGTCGAGATCACCATGCGGCGGGCGCTGGGCGCGGTGGGCCTGCCGGCCGAAATTCTGGCCGGCAATGCACGCTCCGGTCCGGCACTGCGGATGAGCGGCCGCCGCCGGCTGGCGCGACTGGCCGAGATCATCGGTGACCCGCCGGGCAGCGCACCGGAGGGCGCCTGGCCATGATTGGGTCGGACCCGCGGCGACGGGCGGGATCACGGGAGCGGGAAGTAATTCTTGGCGCACGACGTTGGTGCTGGTCGATGCGTGCGCCCGGACCCGTCCGTACCGTGTAATAAAGAGGTCGGAGCGCGCGACGCGGGCGGACATCGATTTCAGCGGTGACGCTTGTCACGGTTGACGATGGGTGTAGCGTGGCGCCGTCCGGCGTGCGAGACCGTTCAATGGGATGGTCGGTCCGGATCGCGGTCCGTCCGCGAGTGCGTCAACGCACCGCGTGGTGGTGAGCCGCAATACCGAGTTTTTGTGTACCTAGAGTTCTGCGCAATGAATTTTGTGCAATGCCAGAGTTCGTGCAACCCCAAGGAGTGTCCGTGCCGAGTACCGCGAAGCGGCTGGTCATCGTCGAATCGCCAGCCAAGGCGAAGACGATCTCCGGCTACCTCGGTCCGGGTTACGTCGTCGAGGCCAGCTTCGGCCACGTCCGGGACCTGCCGCGCAATGCGGCGGATGTGCCGGCAAGATACAAGGGCGAGTCGTGGGCGCGATTGGGCGTCGACGTCGACCACGGGTTCAACGCGCTCTATGTCGTCAGTTCCGACCGCAAGCAACAGATCGCGAAGCTCACCAAGCTCGCGAAGGAGGTCGACGAGATCTTCCTCGCGACCGACGAGGACCGCGAGGGCGAGGCCATCGCCTGGCACCTCCTCGAGACGATCAAGCCCAAGGTGCCGGTCCGGCGGATGGTCTTCCACGAGATCACCAAGGGAGCTATCCAGGCCGCGGTGGCGAACCCTCGCGAGATCGACCGGGCGCTCGTGGATGCCCAGGAGGCCAGGCGCATCCTCGACCGGCTGTACGGATATGAGGTCTCGCCGGTCCTGTGGAAGAAGGTCGGCCGTGGCACGTCGGCCGGTCGCGTGCAATCCGTCGCGACCCGGATCGTCGTCGAGCGCGAGAAGCAGCGCATGGCGTTCCGGTCGGCCAATTATTGGGACATTTCCGCGACGCTGGCGACGTTGCGCACCGGATCTGGCGCTGGTGCCGCGGATGTCGAGCCGCGCTCGTTCGGCGCGACGCTGGTTTCGCTCGACGGTGATCGAGTCGCGTCCGGCAAAGATTTCGACCCGGCGACCGGTGCCGCGCGCGGCTCCGTCGTGCACCTCGACGAGCAGGGTGCGCGGGGCCTCGCGGCTCGGCTGCACGGCCAGCCCTTCCGCGTCGACCGCGTCGAGGAGAAGCCGTACCGGCGCCGGCCTTATGCACCGTTCATCACCTCCACGCTGCAACAGGAGGGTTCCCGCAAGCTGCGGTTCTCGTCGGCCCAGACGATGCGCGTTGCGCAGCGACTCTACGAGAACGGCTACATCACTTACATGCGTACGGACTCGGTGAACCTCTCCGAGGCCGCGATCTCGGCCGCGCGTACGCAGATCCGCGAGCTGTACGGCGACGCGTCCGTCCCGCCGCAGCCGCGCCACTACACGAGCAAGGTGAAGAACGCGCAGGAGGCGCACGAGGCGATCCGCCCAGCCGGTGACACGTTCCGGACACCGGGTGAGGTCGCTAACGAGCTGCCGACCGAGGAGTTCAAGCTCTACGAGCTGATCTGGCGCCGTACGGTCGCCTCGCAGATGACCGACGCGGTCGGCTCATCGGTGTCCGTACGCATCCGGGCCGTGTCCACCACCGGCGAAGAGTGCGACTTCGTCGCGACCGGCAAGACCATCACCGACCCCGGCTTCCTGCGGGCCTACGTCGAGTCGTCCGATGACGAGGACGCCGAGGCCGACGACGCCGAGCGCCGGCTGCCGAACCTGGTCAAGGACCAGCCGCTGCGCGCCGACGCACCTGGAGGCGGTCGGCCACAGCACCCTGCCGCCGGCCCGCTACACCGAGGCGTCGCTGGTCAAGGCGATGGAGGAGCTGGGCATCGGTCGCCCGTCGACGTACGCGACGATCATGGGCACGATCCAGGACCGCGGGTACGTGTTCAAGCGCGGCCAGGCCCTCGTCCCGTCGTTCCTGGCCTTCGCCGTCGTCGAACCTGCTGGAACGCCACTTCGCGCAGCTGGTCGACTACGGGTTCACCGCGCGCGATGGAAGACGAGCTCGACGACGTCGCCGGCGGGTCGGCCGCGGCCGTCGACTTCCTGACCGCGCTTCTACTTCGGCGGCTGATGGGCGATCGATCGGCTCCGTCGCCCGATCCGGTGGGCTCAAGAAGATGGTCACCGAGAATCTCGGCGACATCGACGCCCGGGGCATCAACTCGATCCCGCTGTTCACCGACGACGAGGGTCGTGACGTCGTCGTACGGGTCGGCCGCTACGGGCCGTACCTCCAGCGTGGCCTGCCCGGCGAGTTCGAGGCGAACGGCAACGGTAACGGCGCGTCGAGTAGTGGGGCGTCGGGTAACGGCGCGGCCAACGGAAACGGTGCGTCGGGCGACGCCGGTGATGGCGACGCCACCGCGAACCGGGTATCCATTCCGGAGGGCATCGCACCGGACGAGCTGACCCCGGAGAAGGTCGAGGAGCTGTTCCTCGGCGGCGGGGGCGAGCGCAAACTCGGCGAGAACCCGGAGACCGGCGAGCCGATCATGGTCAAGTCCGGCCGCTTCGGACCGTACATCTCCTCCGGCGACCGGAACGCGTCGCTGCTGTCCACGATGTCGCCGGAGACGCTGTCGCTGACCGACGCGCTGAAGCTGCTCACGCTGCCGCGAGTCGTCGGACTCGACCCCGACGGGCAGGACATCATCGCGTCCGGCGGCCGCTACGGTCCCTACATCAAGCGGGGCGACGACACGCGATCGCTCGCCAGTGAGGACCAGCTGTTCACGCTGACCCTCGACGAGGCGCTGGCACTGCTGGCCGCGCCGAAACAGCGCGGCCGGGCCGCCGCGAAGCCGCCGCTGCGCGAGCTGGGCGTCGACCCGCTGACGGACAAGCCGCTGGTCATCAAGGACGGCCGTTTCGGGCCGTACGTCACCGACGGCGAGTCCAACGCGTCCCTGCGCCGGGGTCAACTGCCGGAGACGCTGACCGTCGAGCAGGCCTCGGAGATGCTGTCCGAGAAGCGGGCGGCCGGCCCGAAGCCGCGCAAGACGGCGGCCAAGAAGGCGCCGGCGAAGAAGGCCACCAGCGCGGCGAAGAAGACCACCGCCAAGAGGACGGCGACGGCGAAGAAGACCACTGGCGCTGCGAAGAAGACCGCCGCCAAGAAGACGACCGCCAAGAAAACCGCCCCGAAAAAGGCCACGCCACGCAAGTCGTAAGCCTCGTCGTCCCGCAGCCGGGCGTGACGGCGTCCGCTGCGACGTGCACTCGGGCTGCCGCCGGTCGCTCCTGGAATCTTGGTGCGAAACTGGTGCCAGTACCCCTGTGCCAGTACCCCTGGACCGCACCAAGATCCGGGGCAACACGGTGGCGGATGACGCCACCGACGCCGCAGCGCTGGGCACTGATGCCATCGGCGGCGGCGAGCGACGGCAGCGGCGCACCGTATCCACAGGCGCCAGGCTCGACCTTCCGCAGCGGCCACCGCTTGGCCACACTCGGCGAACGTGCCGGACATTCGATTCGACGAAGCAACCGACCTCGATCTCCTGCTGTTCCGGCAGGACGGTGTGCTGTCTCTTGCCCAGGCCAAGCTGCACTTCTCCGCGGATGCGGTCCGCCACCGCGTCCGATCGGGGCGCTGGCGTCAGCTGCATCGTGGGATCTTGCTGACGCACAACGGTCCACCAACGCGCGCTCATCTCGGATGGGCCGCCGTGCTGGGCGTCGGCTCGGCCGCGGTCCTTGGCGGCAGCACGTCACTTTCGCTCGCCAGTCGACGAGCTGAGTCGTCGGCCATCCACGTGCTCGTCGCCACGAAATATCAGCCTCGAAGCGTCCCGGGCGGCGTGATCGTGCACCGAACCACGAACCTGCCCGACTCGCACGTCCACTGGCTCGCGAAGCCGCCACGGACGAAGCCGGGACGTTCCGTTGTGGACGCGGCGCAATGGGCGCGCACCGACGACCAGGCGAGGCTCGCCGTTGCCGATGCATTTCAGCGAACCCTTGTGACGCTCGACGAAGTCATCGATGTGCTGGCGGTGATCCCCCGCGCTCGCCGGCGCGAGCTCGTCCGCCAGACAGCGCACGATTGCGCCCGGCGGTTCACGGTCCATGAGCGAGCTCGACTATCTCCGGCTCAGTCGCCGTTGCGGCCTGCCCGATCCAACACGTCAAGTCATTCGTCACGACGCGAATGGCCATCGCCGGTATCTTGACGCGCTCTACGAGCCGTGGGGCGTACACGTCGAGGTGGACGGTGGCCAGCACACCGATGCGAAGGAATGGTGGGCCGACATGCAGCGGCAGAACGCGCTGTGGATCGCTGGGGATCGGGTGTTGCGATTCCCAGCTCGGGTAATCCGGGAACGGCCGCACGAGGTTTTTGCCCAGGTTCGTGCCGCACTCGTCGCTGCCGGCTGGCGAGATCATGGTGCGAAACCGGTGCCAGGTGCCAGGACGCCGCAACGGCACCAAGATCGCCTGACGGCGAGGATCAGGGGCCGAATATCTGTCGCGTGTAGTCGTTGGCGAACACGCGAGATGGATCCAGCTGGTCGCGCGCGAGGACGAAGTCGTCGAAGCGCGGATAGGCCGTACGCAGGGATGAAGCGTCCCGCCAGTGCAGCTTTCCCCAGTGCGGCCGGCCGCCCAACTCCGTCGCCACTTTCTCGAACGCCCGCATGTACGGCTCGTACGGCATGCCGACGTACTGGTGGATGGCCACGTACGCGTTGTCCCGGCCGTACCCGTGGGAGAGCCAGATGTCGTCGGCGGCGGTGAAGCGGACCTCGACCGGGAAGGCGACCTTGAACGGCAGCCTGTCCACGATGCGGCGCAACGCGTCAAACGCCGACGGCAGCGCAGCGCGCGGCAGCCCGTACTCCATCTCCGTGAAGCGCACTCGCCGCGGCGTGCAGAAGACCTGGTCGGAGCGTGCCGTGTAGACGCGCGCGGACAGCGCGCGGGCCGATACGCGGCTGATCGACGGCACCAGCGCCGGCATCGCGCGGCCGAGCCGGCAGGCACCGGCGAACACCGTGTTGGACAGCAGTTCGTCGTCGAGCCAGCCGCGCCAGCCCGGCAGCGGCCGATCCGAAAAGGGCACGCGGTCGTTGCACTTGATCTGTACGCGGTCGGTGTACGGGAACCAGTACATCTCGAAGTGATCATGCCGGTCGACGAACGAGGTCAGGTCGCCGAAGACGTCGTCCAAGCGAGCCGGGCGCTCGTCGGCCCGCAGGATGAACGCGTCGACGCACTGCACCGTGACATCGACGATGACCCCGACCGCACCGACGCCGACCCGTGCCGCCTCGAAGACGGACGGGTTTTCGCTGGCCGAGCATGTCATCACCGCGCCGGTGCCGGTGACCAGCGTGAGCCCGACCACGAACGTGGCGAGACAACCGAGCGAGGCGCCGGTGCCGTGCGTGCCGGTGGAGATCGCGCCCGAAATCGTCTGTACGTCGATGTCGCCGAGGTTCGGCATGGCGAGCCCCATGTCGGCGAGCGCGTCATTGAGCTCCCGCAGCCGTGTCCCGGCGCCCACCGTGACCAGTCGCTGCGCGCGGTCGACCGTACGAATTCCGGTGAAGGCCGACATGTCGAGCCGGATGCCCGAGGTCAGCGCGGCGCCGGTGAACGAATGCCCGGCGCCGACCGGCTTGACGGTCAGACCGTCATCGGCCGCCGCCTTGATCGTCGCCGCCAGCTCGTCGACCGTCGTCGGCCGGACCACGCCCGCGGCGACGGTGCGCTGGTTGCCGGCCCAGTTCGACCACGCCAACCCGGCCGCCGCCAGCCCGTGCGTCGCCGTCGGGCCGGGCCACGCCGACCCTCCGGCCGCCGTCGACCCGCCGGCCGCCACCGATCCGGACCACGCCGACCCTCCAGCCGCCGTCGACCCGCCATCCCCCATCGAACCGTTCGCGTTTGGCATCCGCCGAATCCTCCATGACCAGGTCGCAGCATGTGCGTACGCCCGAGGCTAAACCGATGTCAAGTGTGGGCGGACCGTTGTGGCCTTGCGCTCGTTGAGCAATGCGACACCGGTGGATGTGTCGCGAGACCCTCGCGCCGTCACACCGAACGACAGAACCGTAACGCCAGGTAGATGGCTCGTCAGCCGGTTCGCCGCGGCGAGATCCGCCCGGCCCACCGCACAGGAGTGGTACGTGACGACTCAGGCTTCCCGACCGGCCCCGCCTCGGTCCGCGTCGCCGGCCGCGAACGCCGGCCCGGCAATCGACGTGGCACCCAACGCAATCGGTACGAACGCAAGCACCACGGGCACCCAGCCTGCTGGCGGGCCAGGTGGACAGGGTGGCGCGGGGGGTAAGGCAGGGATGAACGGCAACGCGGGAACGGGCGCGCACGCGATGACCGAGCTCAACGCGGGAACGGTCTCGTCCGCGACCAACGCCGGCCCACTTCGCCGCGTGCCGGTGCAGGGCCGTAGCGTCGCTCGAGTCGCTCGGATGCTGGACGCCTGCGCCGAGCTGGTCGACGAGATCGGTTACGAGGCGCTGACCACGACGATCCTCGCCGAGCGGGCCGGAGTCGCGATCGGCTCGATCTACCAGTTCTTCCCGGACAAGCGCGCGGTCGTACAGGCGCTGACCCTGCGGAGCCTGGAGGCGTATCTGGAGCGGCTGTCGCGGCGGTTGTCCTCCTCGACGTTCCCGCACTGGTGGGACGGTGTGGACGCGGGCATCGACGAATACATCGACATGCACCGCACGGTGCCGGGCTTCCGTACCCTGCACTTCGGCAACGTTGTCGACGTCCACCTGCTCGATGACGAGCGGGACAACAATGCCGTCATCGCGAACGCGCTCGTCGGGCAGCTCGTCGCCGACTTGGACCTGCGTGGCGGCCCGAACGTCGAATTCGCCGTGATGATCGCGGTGGAAGTCGCCGATTCGCTGATCCAGATGGCGTTTCGCCGTGACCCGAACGGCGATCCTCGCGTGCTCGCCGAGGCCAAGGCGCTCATTCGCGACTATCTGCAACGCCAGGCATGACCGGCTTGCGGTGCGCGGGCGCCTGACGGCCTCCGCTCCACGACCATGCGGTGGTACGGCCATCCGTGGCGCTACAGGAACGTCTGGTGCTCTCCGCGGTACGTCAACGCCGTACCGGAGATCTCGTCGCCGTCGATCAGGTGTAGCTCGTCGACGTGCTCGCAGAGTTCGCCGGCCTTCGCATGGCGGAACCAGACGCGGTCGCCGACCCGGAGCCGATCCGCGGCGGCACCGACGACCGGCGTCTGCACCTCACCGGCGCCTTCGGTGCCGACCAGCTTGAGCCCGGCCGGCAGCGCCGCACTTGGCAGCCGGCTCGAATGCGCCGGTCCGGACGCGATCCAGCCGCCGCCTAGCACCGTGGCGATGCGGGGCGCCGGACGGCGTACGACCGACAACGCGAAGTACGCC
>CAWFSH010000002.1:0-491111 GCA_963818495.1 uncultured Actinomycetota bacterium | reverse complement strand
GTCGACGTTGCGGCCGCCATTGCGTTCGCGCGACTCCGAGTTAATGGCCGCCGGTCTCGCCGGGATGGGGGTGCACTTCGACATCGCTGACCCTCTTTGCCTGGCTCGTACGGCCGCGGCCGCTTACCGGCCCGGCCCAGGTCGATGTCGGCCTGGCCGGCACGGTCATGCGGTTCCTGCCCCCGGTGGCCGGCCTGGCCACCGGCGGGTGACCTTCGACGGCGACCCGCAGGCCCGCGCGCCCGCTCGGCCCGCTGATCGGCGGCGCTGCGCGCATCGGCGTCGGATCGACGCCGACCCCGCGGCGGCGGCCTGCCGCTGACCGTGTACGGCCGCCGGCCGGGTCGCCGGCGGCGAGGTGACCATCGACGCATCGGCCTCCAGCCAACTCGTCTCCGGACTGCTGCTGGCCGCCGCGCGTTTCGACCGGGGCCTGGTGGTCCGGCACGTCGGGCCGCCGGTGCCGTCCGCGCCCCACCTGCGGATGACCGCGCGATGCTGCGCGCCGCCGGCGCCGCCGTCGACGACGGCGACCCCCGACTCTGGGCGGTCGAGCCGGGCCGGTGGCCGGCCGCGGCTGGGACATCGAGCCCGACCTGTCCGGCGCCGCCCCGTTCTTCGCCGCCGCGCTCGTCACCGGCGGCGAGGTGACCTGCCGGGCTGGCCGCGCAGACGACCCAGCCGGGCGACCAGCTGCGCGACCTGCTGAGCGAGATGGGCGGCGAGGTGACCCTGGCACCGAGCGGGCTCACCGTGCGCGGCACCGGCGCGTGCACGGGCTCGACGCCGACCTGTCTGACGTCAGCGAGCTGACCCCGGTGCTCGCCGCGCTGGCCGCGCTCGCCGACTCGCCGTCCCGGCTGCGCGGGGTCGGCCACATCCGGGGTCACGAGACCGACCGGCTCGCCGCCCTGGCCCGCGAGCTGCCGGCTCGGGCGCCGAGGTCACCGAGTCGCCGGACGGCCTGGAGATCAGCCCCGGCCGCTGCACGGCGGCGTCTTCGAGACCTACGCCGACCACCGGATGGCGCACGCCGCCGCGGTAATCGGGCTGCCGTGCCGGGCGTCGAACTGTCCGACGTGGCGTGTACCTCGAAGACCATGCCCGAGTTCCCGGCACTGTGGGCGGGAATGGCTGCGGCGATGACGCGAGGCGGCCGCGTGACGGCAAACGGCGGGAGTACGACGAGGACGACGTCCGGGTCCGACCCGGCCGGTCGTCCCGCCCCGTACCCGGACCCGGCCCCGCCACTCGGACGCGTCGACGGGCTTCGTGATGGCCGTCGACCGTGGGCGCTACACCGTCGAGGACGACGGCCACGTGGTCACCGCGATGCGGGCCCGGGAGCTCGGCCGGCGCGGCGTGGTGGTCGGCGACCGGGTCGCCCTGGTCGGCGACTTCGGGCGCCGCGGGCGCTGGCCCGGATCGTCCGGATCGACGAGCGCACCTCGGTCTGCGGCGTACGGCCGACGACGACGACACGACGAGGGCCGGCTCGAACGGGTGCTCGTGGCGAACGCGGACCAGCTCGTGATCGTCAGCTCGCTGGCCGACCCGCCGCCCCGGACCGGGTTCATCGACCGGTGCCTGGTCGCGGCGTACGACGCCGACATCGAGCCGCTGCTCTGCCTCACCAAGGCCGACCTGGCCGCCCTAGCCGGTGTTGGACTACTACGCCCAGTTGCTGCTGCCACACGTGTTGTGCCGGCCCGACGGGCCACTGACGGAACTGCTGGAAGCCCTGAGGGTCCGGTGTCGGTCCTGGCCGGACACTCCGGCGTCGGCAAGTCCACCCTGTCAACCGGCTTGTGCCCGATGCCGTTCGGGCGGTCGGTGTGGTCAGCGCCGTAGGCAAGGGCCGTCATACGTCGACGAGCGCGGTCGCGCTGCCGTGGTCTGCGACGGCGTCGACGGATGGATCGTCGACACGCCCGGCGTACGTAGTTCGGCATCGCCCATGTTTGACCCACAACGTGCTGCACGGCTTTCCCGAGCTCGTCGACGCCTCCGTGAACTGCCCGCCGAATTGCGAACACACGGCGACAGTCCGTCGATGTGGGCTCGACGCGCTCGTCGCCGCCGGTGGCGCCGACCCGCGGCGTCTCGCTTCGTTCCGCCGGCTGCTCGCGTCGCAGAGTGGCGGGGCCGAACAGACCGACGGTGGCGACGACGAATTGCCCGCGATCCCGCCGGACTTCCCGTTCGAGGTCGGCTGAGACCCCCGCCGAGTGCCGAGCGCTCAGGCGATATCGACCGGGCCCCCGGTGCGCCAGTAGATGCCGTTCTCGCGGTCCATCAGCTCTTCGTCGACGAGATAGCGGCGCAGCGAGGCGTAATCGTCGTTCCAGGCCCGCAACACGGCATCGACCGCCCGCTCGGGATATTTGATGCCGGGTTCGAAGCACGCGGCGAGATGTTCGAGCACGATCCGGCGTTTGGCCCGGGCCGCCGGCATCGACACCAGGCGACCGTCGCGGACGAAGGCGCGCAACACCGCCGCCTTGGCCCGGTCCGGATCGAGCGGCTCGTCCGGCGCGGGCTCCGGCGCGTACTCGCGGACCGCCTCCTTGAACACCGCGCGGTCCGCGGTCAGCTTGCCGTCGGCGATGCCGATCATCCCGCCCTGCTCGAGGCGGCGGATGGCACGCACGACGTCGCGGGCCGGCAGGCCTGTCGACGCCGCGACGCCAGACGGCGAGTCCGCGCCCAGCACCACCGACGCGAAGACCAACAGCCGCTCTTCCTCGGCCAGCAGGCCACACACCGCATCCGGTCGCACAATTGCGAATCTATCGCGTCACCACTCGCGCTCGGTGTCGCATGTCCTGTCGCAGGCGTCGCCTAAACTTCCGCCATGCGCGCCTACCTCGATCTGCTCCAGCACGTGCTTGATCACGGTACGGACAAGGGCGATCGCACCGGCACCGGCACGCGATCGGTCTTCGGCTACCAGATGCGGTTCGATCTTGCCGATGGTTTTCCGCTGGTCACCACGAAGCGGACGCATCTGCGGTCGATCGTCCATGAGTTGATCTGGTTCCTGCGCGGCGACACCAACATCGACTATCTGCACGACAACGATGTGACGATCTGGGACGAATGGGCCGACGAGCACGGCGAACTCGGCCCGGTGTATGGCAAGCAGTGGCGGTCGTGGGCGTGTCCGGACGGTCGCACAGTCGATCAGATCTCCGGGGTGATCGACGAGATCCGCCGCGATCCCGACTCGCGGCGGCTCGTCGTGAGCGCGTGGAATGTCGCCGACCTGCCCGATATGGCGCTGATGCCGTGCCATGCGCTATTCCAGTTCTACGTCGCCGACGGCCGGCTGTCGTGCCAGCTCTATCAGCGATCGGCCGACATCTTCCTCGGGGTGCCGTTCAACATCGCGAGCTATGCGCTGCTCACACACATGATCGCGAACGTGACCGGTCTGCGGGTCGGCGACTTCGTGCACACGCTCGGCGACGCCCACCTCTACAACAACCACGTCGACCAGGCCCGCATCCAACTCGAACGCACGCCACGGCCATTGCCGCGACTCGAGCTCACGCCGGGCGTGCGGTCGATTTTCGACTACCGGTACGAGGATGTCGTCGTGACCGGCTACGACCCGTACCCGTCGATCAAGGCGCCGATCGCGGTCTGAGCGATGGACTCCCCGTTCGGCCGGCTGGTGCTCGTCGCGGCCCTCGATCGCGACAATGCGATCGGTCGGGCGGACGAGATGTTGCCGTGGCACCTGCCCGACGACCTTCGGCGGTTCAAAGCAATCACGCTCGGGCGGCCGGTGGTGATGGGTCACCGGACGGCCGTGTCGATTGGCCGCGCACTGCCGGGCCGGACGAATTACGTGCTGAGCCGGCGACGACCGGCACCATGGCCGGGACAGGTCGCCGTACGGTCGCTCGAAGAGGCCGTCGGTCTCGCCGGCGACCACGGACTGACCGTCGGCGGTGGCGGCGAGGTCTATGCGCTGGCCTTGCCGTACGCGACGGGAATGCGCCTGACGCTGGTGGACGCCGCGGTCTCAGGTGCGGACACGTGGTTCCCCCGATTCGACCCTCGCTTGTGGACCGAGGTCGATCGGTCCCACCACGATGCCGACGATCGGCACGCGTACGCGTTCGACTGGGTCGACTACGTTCGTCCGCTTGCTGCGTACAACGTTTGACACGACGATGCCCGCACGGTGAACCCGCGATTCACCGCCGATCCGCTAGGTTTCGCGTGTGGCCGGATATGCGGATGATCTCGCTTTAGCGCACGTGCTCGCCGATACCGCCGACTCGATTTCGTTGAGCCGGTTCCGATCCCTGAATTTGCAGGTGACCGAGAAGCCGGACCTGTCTCCGGTGACCGACGCCGATATGGCCGTCGAGAAGGCGTTGCGTGCGACGCTCGCTCGCACCCGACCGAGGGATGCCGTATTCGGCGAGGAGTTCGGGGCGACCGAAGCGCCGGCAGGGCCGGGCCACCGGCGTTGGGTGATCGATCCGATCGACGGCACGAAGAACTACATCCGGGGCGTTCCGATCTGGGGCACGCTGATTGCCTTGATGGAGGGCGACCAGGTGGTCGTCGGTCTAGCGTCGGCGCCCGCCCTGCAACGACGGTGGTGGGCGGCGACCGGCCATGGGGCGTACGCCGGCCGGCATGCCTCGGCGGCGACGCCGATCCGGGTGTCCGGCGTGCGCCGGTTGGCCGACGCGTCGTTCTGCTACTCGTCGCTGCCGTCCTGGGACGAGATCGGTCGCCTCCCGGCGATGCTCGAGATCATGAACCGGTGTTGGCGCAGCCGAGCATATGGCGATTTTTACGGCTATATGCTCGTCGCCGAGGGTGCTGTCGACATCATGGTCGAACCCGAATTGTCGTTGTGGGATCTGGCCGCGCTGGTCCCGATCGTCACCGAGGCCGGTGGCACGTTCAGCGATCTCAGCGGTCGTCCCGGTCCTGGTCAGGGCAGCGCCGTAGCGACGAACGGCGTCCTTCACGGCGACGTGCTCGACCGCCTCGCTTACCGGGAGTGACAACATTTGCCGCGCGCAAACCGCGCGATATCGGCTTCGGCCGTCTATCCTCGGCGGGTGGTCTCGACCGGTTGGCTGTGCCTAGCAGCGATGATCTTCGTGTACGGCTGCGCCAACCTGTTGCAGTCGATCGCAGCTACGCGTACACAACGCTGTCACTCTATGCAACCGACGCTGCTGCTACGGCTCTGTAACCAGCGCATCTACCTGCTCGGCGTCGGCTTTCAACTGACCGGTTTTGCGCTCGCCTTCTTCGCCCGTCGCGAGTTGCCGCTGTTCCTCGTACAGGCGAGCGTGGCGGCGGGTCTGGGCGTGATGGCGATCCTCGGCGTCGTGTTCCTCAAGTGGCGACTCCCCGGGCCGAGATCGGTCTGCTCGCGCTGCTCGGAATCGGCATCGGAGCGCTCGTGATCTCGGCGAAGCCGGGCGTCGCCCGTCACCTCACGCCGGCCGGTTTCGCGATGCTGCTCGCCGTTCTCGTTGCCATCGGCGTACTGGGCTTCTTCGCGGCGCGACTTCGCGGTGCCGCCGGCTCAGCCGCGCTCGGCGCCCTTGCCGGCCTCGCCTTCGGCGCGGCTGCGGTCGACTCGCGCGCCCTCGCGGCCGCCCACCACTGGAACATGGTGGTGACGCATCCGTTGATCTACCTGTTATTCGCCCACGCACTCCTCGGCCAGTTGCTGCTCGGCATGGCCATGCAGCGCGGCCCGATCACGGTCGCCGTCGCGGCGATGGATGCCGCGGCGACAGCACCGGCCGCCATCATCGGGCTCGCTTTGCTCGGCGACCAGATCTGGCCCGGCCGGCAGTGGATCGCCGCGCTCGGGTTTGCTTGCACGCTCGTCGCCGTACTCGGGATGGCGAGGTATGCCCAGCCACAGCGGACCGCGCGCAAGGCCGCCTCGCCACGGCCGCGACCGGTCGCTGCCGTGCCGAGGCAGCGCACCGGCCTGCGGCCGACCGGCGGCGCGCGCGTGGCGCCGGGCGCCCGCGCGTCGTCCGGCGTCCGCCCCGCCAGAGCCGGCGAAGTTTCCGTCGGCCGATCGTCCGGTACGGCCGCATAACCTGCCCACGACCGACCTGTCGTGGAATGGCCGGACCGCATTTTGCGCGGCCCGCCTATGCGAGTTGCTGACCGCATGTTGCGGTGTGGTTCGTGGTGCGCATGAGCGTTCTGTGCCGACATGCTCGCTCTCCGATGATCTTCACGCGCGGCCGCTTGCGACCCGCAGCGGCAATTTGGCGGGCCCGGCGACAGTGCGCTAGTGTTACCGAGCCGACGCGGGGTGGAGCAGCTCGGTAGCTCGCTGGGCTCATAACCCAGAGGTCGCAGGTTCAAATCCTGTCCCCGCTACCACCAGAAACGCCCTCTCAGAGATCATCTGAGAGGGCGTTTCGACGTTAGGCAATGCTCAACCGATTATCGCGTTCGTCCAGTGGGTTCCGTCGGTTGATGTGGCGAGCGCGATGTCGTTGCTGCCATTGCTGCGGATCGCGACCATGACTGGGCCGAGGCTGGCCAGGGCGTGGGTCGTCACCGTGTCCGAAATCCGCTTGAACGCGCCGACGCCGTTGGCGCGCCAGAGGTGCGATCCATCATCGAGGAGGACACCACCCTGCGGCGCGACACCGTAGCCCATGTAGACGTGCGGCGTCAGCTTTGGCACCGACATCTGCTGCCAGGTCCGACCGCCGTCCTTTGACGCGATGACACCCTGCGGGACACCTCCGCCGCCGGCCTGGGCGAGGGCGTACATCCATCGGCCATCGGAGCCGATGACACTGGGATAGCTGACGCCGGACGGAAGGCGGGCCGGATGCCACGTCCGCCCAGCGTCGCGGCTGATTTGGAGGCCACCGTTCGACGGGGGGTGTTCGTCGTTTCCGTCTTCGTATAAGAAGTTCGACCCGCCAACGCTCGTCAGTGCCCACCATCGTCCCATAGGGACTGTCGTCATCTTCTCGGTCGCCGTGAGTGGGTGCATTATTCCGTCGGGCGTCAGCACGGCGGCCATGCCATTGCTCCGGTCGTTGATATAAAGCGCGCCGGTTGGTATCTCCGATACAGGGCTGCCGGGTCGGCATGCTGACCTTCGTCCACGTGGCGCCTGCGTCGGAGCTGACCCAGCGCGTTGCCGGGATGTCGTTGTGCTTGCCACCGACGCCAGCGAGAAGGTCCGCGTTCGGCTGGGCGACGCAGATATGTGTGGCGTCGAATGTGAAGAACTGAATCGAGGCGCCCATTCCGACTGCCGTTGGCAACGCATGTTCGTGGAAGGTCTCGCCGCCGTCCGATGTAACCTCGAGCACATCCTGGCACGGCTGCGACGTAAAGCGCGGATCCATGAGTTCTGCGCGCGTGAGCAACATGTACGGACACCGCATCAGCACAACGAATCCGTGCTGCCGGTCGACAAACCGCCCACCGATAGGGACGCCGAAACGGTCGATCTTGTCGTCGAGCGTCAATACATGATTGGCCGGGCCAGACTGCGTCGGCCCGACCGAGTGAGCGCGGTTGACGACGAGCGTCGTGCCGACGGCGATCACAACGACCGCCACTGCCGTACCGATCGCCGTCAGTGACCTGACGTGGCCGCGGTGCGGTTGTGCATGGAGACGGTGCTGGATGTCCGCAAGGACCGATGCGGCGTCCGGCGCCAGATGCTCGTGGTTGGTGAAGACGTCCGACAGGACTCGGTCAGCGTTCATGGTGTCTCCATGCGTAAGCGCGGTTCGGTGACAATGTCGAGGCGCAGCGTCGCGAGCGCACGGGACGCGTAGCCGCGAACGGTTCCAGACGAGCAGCCGAGCACGATGGCAATCTCGTCATCGGTCAGCCGCTCGTAGTAGCGCAGTACGAGTACGGCCCGTTGCTGCCGCGGCAAGCTCGCAAGTCTGCGCCAGGCGTCATCGCGATCCACCAGCGCAGACGCGTGATCGGCGACCGGCTCGCCGTCGGGAAGATCGGAACGAGACAGCAACACATGCCGTACGGTCCACCGGCGGCGCCACGACAGGAACGCCCTCGTCACCATCGTCCGCACGTAGAGCCGTGGGTGGTCGGCACTGGCCACCCGGGCCCATTGCGTATACGCCTTGAGCATCACGTCCTGGACCAGATCACGGGCAAGCTCGCGGTCGCCCGTCAACATCACCGCGTAACGCAGCAGCCCGCCGAGCTCGGCTACGGCGAACCGTTCGAACTCGATACCCACCACAAGCTCGTCCACATCCATATAAGACGCGTACGACCGCTGATCCGCTGTGGCCACCACGCGCACTATTTGCTCGCTAAGCAATTCAAGGCCGCGATGACGAGCACGTAGGGAGTCGCGGACCCGTTTGCCGACGTTGTCGCCGCCCGCCGGGAGAAGATATTGAGATGAACGACGCGCTTCCGGTCCTGATCGTTCACGCGCAGATCGACGCCGTCCGCTGCGACGTTCAAATCTGTCCAAAGACGCCCTCTCACAGATTATCTGAGAGGGCGTTTTGGTGCCTGGTCTAGCCGCCGGGCCGTGTCTGCATCGCCGACACCCAGCACGTAAGCTCGCGCATTGCTGCATGCTGATCCCGCCGACGGTCGACTCGCACGCACCGCCGCAACATCGTTACCTGCGGACCTGTGTGTGTAGATCTGAGCCGTTACCGTCATATTTGCGTGCGGGTGAGGCGGGTTTTGGTGGTTAGGAGATTCGTCGGAGGCGGCGGATGGCGAGGTAGAGCAGGATGGCGGTTAGTGTGAGGAAGATGCCGGTTTCTATGCTCTGGAATTCCCAGAATCTGCTGGCGGGTTGGTATTGCTGCCAGTTGGAAAACGGTCCGGGGCCGAGGCCCTGGGACAGTAGGCCGCCGTTGCACGGGTCGGAGCCGGACGGAACGGCGCCGGCGACTCCTGCGTTGCCACCGGGGCCGCCGCAGCTGATGCCGGAGTTCGGCATGACGAGTTTGCCGGCGCCGTTGATCACGCCGTTGCTCAGGACCCAGTCGTTGGCGGCCCCGTTGAACTGCTTGGTGCTGGTGATCGGGATGCTTGCGGTCTGTGGGCTGCGGTAGTGGGGTCGCACGAGGGTTTCGATCAGGATGCGTATGACGGCGTAGCCGGCGAGGGTGACGCCCATCGCGGGCAGGACCTTCTTCCACACGGTGCTGGCGAGGATGCCCAGGGCGACGGCGAAGAGGGTGTAGCCGATCGGCGCGATGCCTTGGATGTCGAAGACGATCGGGCCCATGCGCCCACCGTTGGCCACCAGGGGCTCGGCCCACCAGTCCATGCCGAGTGTGTACGCGGCGGCGAGGATCAGGGTGATGGCGCCGATCAAACCGAATTTCACCAGCGCCCAGTGTCGGCGGCTGACGCCCTGGGTCCAGACGAGGCGGTGGGTGCCGGCTTCGACCTCGCGGGCGATCAGCGGGGCTCCGAAGAACATCCCGACGATGGCCGGCAGGATCACGAACAGGATCGCGATAAACGACACCGAGCGGAACTGGTTCTGGAACTGCTGGCTCAAGGCACCGCAGTCGGGGGTGTTGCCGGAGGTGATCGTCGCGGTGCTGAGTTTGGCCACGCAGGCCGCCAGGCCTGAGCTGGTGAAGGCGTGGTGCATCGCGAGGCCGGTGGGGAGCATGACGGCGGCCAGGACGACGAGTGCGATGAGGGTGTAGAGGGCCTGTTTGCGGTGTTGGCGCCAGGTGAGCCAGATCATGCGTTCACTTCCCATGCGGTCCGGGTGCTGCGGGTGTCGGCTTTGGCGAGGTAGGCCAGCACGAGGTCTTCCAGGGTGACGTCGAAGACGCTCCACGCAGGGTCGGTGGGAAGGTTCCCGTCGGTGCGGGCGAGCAGGGTGGACTGGCGGTCGGTGTGGCTGGCCCGGATCACCTCGGTCACCCCGGGGACCTGGTCGGTGTCGGTGCGCGGCCCGACCAGGGTGCGGTGGCCTTCGAGCAGGTCGTCGACGGGGCCGGAGAGCTGGACGTGCGCGGTCTGCAGCACGATCAGGTAGTCGCAGGCGCGTTCGAGGTCGGCCAGCAGATGCGAGGAGAGCAGCACGGTGGTGCCGGTCTCGGCGACCGCGCCCATCAGAGCCTGCATGAACTCGTGCCGTGCGAGCGGGTCCAGCGCCGCGATCGGCTCGTCGAGCAGCAGCAACCGGGGGCGTTTGGCCAGAGCGAGGGCGAGAGCGACCTGGGCGCGCTGTCCACCGGAGAGCTTGCCGACCGGCAGGTTCGGCGCGATGCCCAGGTCTGACAGCCGGGTCCGGGCCAGTGCGGCGTCCCAGGTCTGGTTGAGCTTGCCGCCCATGGTGATTAGTTCTTGGGCGGTGAAGTCTCGGTAGAGCGGGGTGTCCTGGGCGACGAATCCGATCTCGGCCAGCGTGGCGGTGTTGCCGCGCGGGTCCTGTCCGAAAACGCGCACGCTGCCGGCGTCGGGGCCCAGCAGGCCGACCGCGAGGTGCAGCAGTGTGGTCTTGCCCGCGCCGTTGGGCCCAACCAGAGCGGCGATCCGTCCGGTCGGCAGGTGCAATGTGCAGTCTTGCAGCGCCCAGGCACGTTTGTAGCGCTTGCCGAGCCCGGCGGTTTCGACTGCGGTGTCGGTTTCGATCGCGGTGTCGGTCATGTCTGCTCCCACATCGTTCTCAGGGGGTCTTGTCACGCGGGTCGTCGAGGACGGCGCGGATGGTGGTATCGATCAGGGCTGTGATGTCCTCGCCGGCCAGACCGGCCGCCTCGGCCTTGTGTAGCCACGTGACGAGGTCTTCGCGCAGGTCGACCTGGCTGGCAAGAGACGGCCCGGCCAGCGTGCGGGTGATGAACGTGCCCACCCCGGGCCGACCCTCGGCCAGGCCCTCGATCTCCAATTCGCGGTAGGCCTTAAGGACCGTGTTCGGGTTGATCGCCAGCGATCCGGCAACCTCACGCACCTTGGGCAGCTGGTCGCCGGGTCCCAGCAAGCCGACCCGCAGGGCCTGCTTGACCTGCAGCACTAGCTGCATGTAGGTGGACACCCGCGACCGGCTGTCGAGCACGAATTCGATCACCAACGCCGCCTTCCTATTGTCTTACGACTACAGGACAATAGGACAAGGAGGGCGACCCCGTCAACGCCAGATATCAGGCCGGTACACCGGCCTCGAACCCGCCCACGTGCGCTGGGTGCAGTTGAGCTTGACGAATCGAGTCCGATGCCGCTGCCCGCACGGTGGGAGTCACACGAGAGGAACAGGCGCAGCTTCGGCAGCTCAGGCCCACTCGAACGGGCAACTAGAGCGTTCACAAGAGCGCCGGACTTCTGCCAGTCGACAACTCGCCTGAACGTCACGGGTTAGTACGACCACTGGCTGATCGACGGCATCCCGTCCGCGACGCCCGTCGACCTCGTATTCCTGCCCGCCGGTGTAGCCAAATCTGTAGCCAAGACAAGACGCGACAAGCGAGATTCGCTGAGGCGTCCGGGACACCACCGACCGTCCGAGCTGCGAATTCGAGACTGTCCGCAAAGGATGAGATGGCTGAGCCGTTGCTCATAACCCAAAGGTCGCAGGTTCAAATCCTGTCCCCGCTACCACCAGAAACGCCCTCTCAGAGATCATCTGAGAGGGCGTTTTGCTGCCTAGTGCCAACGGATTTGCTAACTGGCGGGTTTGCCGACCTCCCCCACGGTCAGCGCCGCGATCGTTCGAGTGGCTTCACGATCCATACCCGGCAACGCGGGCTGATAGATCCGCGCCGTGAAGGCTGCCGACGCGTGACCACGTCTCGCCGAAACGATCTTCAGGTGAATGCCGGCCGTGGCCTTCCATTCAGTCAACCTCGCGACCGTCACCGGGTCGAGCGCGAGCATCCTCGGAGCCTGGTCGGTCTTAGGTCGCTGGCCTGCGCCTTCCCGTTGACCACGACTCGCGTGTCTGTGGTTGCTCTACGCCACCGCCCGCGCGCCATCCTCAGAGTCGTGACCCGCACGTCTTACCTCATATATCGGCTTTAGATGTGCAAATTGCGCGAACCGGGGAGACTTGAGAGGAATGATGCGGGTCATCACGCCGCCGCTGGGGGACGGCTGTGGACGAGTTACGCGCCGTGAACGAGTTGCGAGCCGAGTTCGATCGGCTGTCGACCTCCGGCAGGTCTCGGTTGTTTCAGCCGGTCGTGGATCTTGCTTCGTCGCAGGTCAGGGGTTTTGAGGCTCTTGCCCGCGGGCCGATCGATTCGCCTTTCGCCATGCCGACCGCGATGTTCGAGTATGCGTATCAGGCAGGTCGCGCATTCGAGTTGGACTGGATATGCCGCGCTGCGGCGTGCCGTGCTGCCATGAACGCGGCGCTGCCACCCGATTTCACGTTGTTCGTCAACGCGGAACCGGCGGCGCTGCGCGCGGAGTGCCCGGCTGACCTGTTGGAGACGATCCGGACTGGAGCCAGCCAACTCAACATTGTGATCGAGCTGACCGAGCGTTACCTTGCCCATGACCCGGCGGCGGTGCTGGACGCGGTGGCAGCGGCCCGTGCCGAGGGGCTCGGGATCGCTATCGACGACATCGGTGCCGAACCGGCCAGCTTGGCCATGATGCCGCTGGTCCACCCGGACGTCATCAAGTTGGATTTGTCGCTGATTCACGGCAGTCCCGACATCACGATCGCCCGTGCGATCAACGGCGTGCTCGCCGAAGTCGAGCGAACCGGCGCGATCATCCTGGCCGAGGGGGTGGAGACACCCGAACACGCCGAGATGGCACTGGCGATGGGAGCGACGACGGGGCAGGTGTGGCGCTATGGCAGGCCGCGGCCCCTGGCCGACCATTGGCCACGCAAGCGAAGTCCGGCGCTGCCATTGTTGCCGGCCGAAGCCACGAGCCGGGCGACACCGTATGAGGTGGTGACGAAAGAGCGCCCGCCGCGGATCGCGACCAGGCGACTGTTGATGTCGCTGAGCAGGCACCTTGAGTACCGTGCAGCGGATCCATCCGAGCCTGGCGTTCTGGTCGCATGTTTCCAGCAAGCGGCCAGATTCGACCGTCTGACCCGGATGCGCTACGCGAAGGTGGCAGCGTCCGCCGTCATGGTCGCCGCACTGGGCCGGGATATGCCGCCGGAGCCCGCGCCGCGTGTGCGGGGCACGCCGTTAGATCCGGACGATCCACTGGCCAATGAATGGGTGGTCATCGTCGTGGGCGCCCACTTCGCCGCCGCGCTCGTTGCCCGGCACCCGCCAACCGACTTCGCCGAGTCCGACGAATCCGTTTACGAATTCGCGATCACCTATGACCGCGACCTGGTCATCGCCGCGGCGCGGAGCCTGATGCAACGGATCGAATCACGGCAGATGCCGCGATCGTGACCCCGCGTTACCGCCGGAGCGGATACCACCGGGTTTGCTGTCAACGACGTTTTGACGCGCCGGCCGGACGACTGCTGTGCAAGAGCCTGCCTTTTTGACGCGCAGGTGTCATCGCCATTCATGACATCGATCGCCCGGTTGCTCGACCCTCGGGCCAGGCCGGCTCGGGGGTATCTACGGGGCAGTGTCCTGGACATCGGCGGGCAGGGTTCTCCGAGCCGAGCGGTCATCGTTGACGCCTCCGAGCCAACCGCTGTGCGGTGCAGCAGAGGACGGCAGCCGCTACCACCAAACCGTCTCACATCCGACTTGAATGGACCGTCTGACCTAGAAACAAGGCCACGCACATACTTGCAGCTAGTTCGCGTCGAGCGGGTCGCGCGCTACTCGATGGGTGACCAGCTAGGTGTCAACCGATGTGCACAGTGGCCGCAGACGCTCCCCGGCGTCGTCTGTGTCCCGGTGCCCTGTGAGCGCCCGTCAGTGAAAGAGCACGAAGTAGATCGCGACGTACTGGCAAAGCGCGGCGAGCAGCGTGAAGGCGTGGAAGAACTCGTGATGGCCGAACGTGTTCGGCCACGGATTCGGCCACCGCATTGCGAAGCACGCCGCGCCCACCGTGTAGAGCACACCGCCGGCCAGCAACAGGCCAAGAGCGGTCAAGCCGCCGTCGCGGGCGATCTCCGGCAGCACGAAGACGGCGACCCAACCGAGCGCGACGTATAGCGGCGCAGCAATCCACCGCGGCGCGTCCGGCGTAATCAGATTCATGGCAACGCCAAGGACCGCGCCGCCCCAGACCACCGCGAGGATCACGACCGCCGTCGTGTGCGGAAACAGCAAGACAGAGAACGGCGTATACGTCCCCGCGATGAACACAAAGATCATCGAGTGGTCGAGGCGGCGCACTATCGCGTAGCCGCGCGGCGACCACACCCGGCGATGGTAGAGCGCACTCGTCCCGAACAGCCCACACACGGTCAGGCTGTAGATCGCACAGCTGATCGCCGGCACGACACCGCCACCGATGGTCGCCGCCACCGGGACGAGCACAACGCCGGCCGCGATCGCGATGAAGAACGCGTACGTGTGCAGCCAACCCCGCATTCGCGGCTTACCGATGTCGACCGGCCGCCTACGCCGAGCCCGGACCAGCGGCATCGAGACATCGGAAGGCTTACTCACGCACGCCAGATTACGACCCGGCAAGTTGCCGCTCGCGATCTCCGTCGGCACGCCGCGCAGCATCATCGTCGGCGCGATGAACAACGACCCGCGCAGCGATCGCTGGCCCTCCCAGCGCTCGCCGCGCAAGCCGGTCAGGCCCCGGCCGCCAACTCGACACCCAGCACGACTCCCGAGGCATCCTGACGCCCCGCGAGGCAACGAGCTGGGACGCCTCTGCCCTACCGGTGGGCGTGTGGGTAGTGCGGCAGGCGGTGTTGGAAGGAAAGGATGTGCGGATTCTGGATGACCCCATCGTTGATCTCGATGGCCCGTCGCAAGGTCTCGTTGGCCTCCCAGGCCTTGGGACCGCCGAGCATGGGTCGCAGGTAGGGCAGCAGCGCCTCGCTGATCTCCCAGGTGGCCGAATCCCAGAGGTAGGACGGACTGTGGTCGACGGCGTAGTAGCGGACGTTGTCACCCACCGTGAACATCGGCTCCCGGAACGACGTGGGCCGTGCCCAACTGAAACCCATCCCCTCGTCGCAGGAGACGTCGATGACCAGCCCGCCGGGGACGAAGGCGGCCAGCTCGTCGTCGGTGACGAACATCAGCGGCCGATCGGTGTGCTGCAGCACGCAGTTGACGACGATGTCATGCCCGGCCAGGAACGCCGCCATCGGTACCGGGCCGTCATCAAGCAGGACGTTGCTTCGCCCGGGGTCGTCGGGGTCGACCTCGAAGTGCATGATCCGTGTCGAGTGGATCGGTGAGCCGACCGCCGTGGCACCCCGGTGGGTAAGAACGTCGACATCGTGAACGCCGTGCGCGTTGAGGGCGGTGACCGCGCCACGGCCGGTGGCTCCGAACCCGATGACAGCGGCCCGGAGCCGGCGGCCGTAGTCGCCGGTGGCACCGATGAGCGCCAGGGCGTGCAGCACCGAGCAGTACCCCGCGAGCTCATTGTTCTTGTGGAAGACGTGCAGGCTGAACTCGCCGTCCTGCGACCAGTGGTTCATCGCCTCGAAGGCGATCAGGGTCAGACGCCGGTCGATGGCCAGCTGGGTTATCTCGTCGCTCTGCACGCAGTGCGGCCAGCCCCACAGGATCTGCCCGTCACCGCAGTTCGACGAGGTCCTGCGGAAGCGGCTTGGGCAGCAGGATGACGTCGCAGTCGGCGATCAGCCGCGAGCGGGGCAACAACCCGGCGACCAGTGGCGCCAACCGCTCGTCGGGCACGCCGAAGCGTTGGCCGTAGCCTTGTTCGAGAAAGATGTTCCTGCGCAGGTCGGCATCGATCCGCTCGACGTGCTGCGGATGGATCGGCAGCCGCCGCTCATCCTTCTTGTTCGACCGTGACATCACCGCGAGGCTGAGCTGATCCACTTGCGCTCCTCAATCCCCGGGGCTGTAGACAATAATCGTCAAATGGCGTCATCGCGCTCATCATGCGCCTTCTTCCTCAGTCTTCCGCCTACACGGCGCATCCGTTACCACCCGGGAACCGGTGATCCGACGAGCCAGCGCCCCTCGGACACCGGTCGTCGATTGATCTGTGGCCGGCTCCGTTCGACAGCTCACGACCGGTCGGTCCCGGATCGCTGCACCGTTCATTCACCATTCTGGCCAGCGCACCCGCCGCGCACCCGGGCCGAAGGACCTCTGCCGGAACCCTTGGTGCCGTGCCCTTCGACAGAACCGGACCACAGATGAGCCGAGAGTCGGTAACGCGTCGCCGGCTGGTGCGGCCGGCGGGCCGCCGTCGGCCAGGTACCGAAGGTCACCAGTACGTTCAGGAGCGCGAGGGCCATCCACACGACCGGCCTGCACATGGCCGAGCAGTCCGATGCTGCGCCCTGGCAGCGGCGTCCAGTTATGAACGGAAGGTCAACGGGGCCCCAAGCTGGGTGGGCGTCCGCGGACTGCGGGGGTTCCGGTAGCGGATCCCAGCCGTCGCAATGGTCATCGGTCCACGACGACCGCACGATCGATGTCAACCCCGCAGCGCCATGGCGTCGGTTACACCGGCGACCTGTCCGACGGTGTACAGGTAGCGACGCAGTGGTGGACGCTACGAGACCCGGTGGACTGTCCTTGCTAGGCATGGGCTGCGCCTCGCGGTTGCCGTTCGAGCCTACCGCCACCGAGCGAGTGATCGTCAGCGGCGTTGTCGTTGCCTTCTGCATCGTGCTCCCCGATGAGGACGGCCAACAGTCGCCGATTGCGGGTCCGTGGCTGGCCGGTTCGGGCAGCGGCAGGTGTTCCTGGATCTGGTAGCGGTTGCGGCGGCCGTCTTTGTGTTTGACGACGTACCCGGCCGTGGTCAGGTCGGTGACGATCGCGTGGGCGCTGCGTTCGGTGATGCCCAGGCCGGCCGCGATGTCGCGCAGCCGCACGCCGGGGTCGCGTGCGATGCACAGCAAGGCCCGGGCGTGGTTGGTGAGGAAGCTCCAGCTCTCCACCCCAGAAACCTATCACGCCATTCTAGAAATGCATTGCATGTTTCTGGATTCATGTGTAACCTGAGGGCAGACCCGGCAGTCAGCAGCCGCAGGCCGCGACGAGCCCGGGACACTCAGGGAGCAGCACCGAAACTTTGTGCGCCGTTCCCAGTCGGGAAGCACTGCCATGACCGAGCAACCACAACCCCAGGGCGGGGCCACGACCCTGCCGCCGCAGTCAGCCAACGGCTCATCGCCCCGACCGCCAGCCGCACCGCCGCCTGCCGAGCGCCCCGCGGATGCGCACCCGGATCAGCGGCATACGCACCGGGCTGATCGCCGGCTTCGTCGGCCTCATCGTGGTGATCATCTTCATCATCCAAAATGCGCACGCCGTCAACATCAGCTTCTTCGGCGCTCACCTGCACCTGTCCCTGGCCGTAGCGCTGCTCCTCGCCGCAATCGCTGGCGCTCTGCTGATGGCCGCCGCGGGAACCGCACGGATCACCCAGCTGCGGCGGATCATGCGCCGCGACCGGCGCAACACCCCGACCAGCTGACGGGCAACGGTAACGCCCGGCCAACATCCCGGAACACGTGCGCCCTGAGCAGGACCACAAGCTCCCGGCGCGCCCTATCCGGCAGCACCCCTCTGCCAACCTCATGCACATCCCACGTACGTCACTGACCAAGGAGTCGGTTATGGGCATCATCGCTTGGATCATTCTCGGACTCGGCGCAGGCCTGATCGCGAACATGCTGATCCCCGGCCGAAGACAGCAGGGCCTCATCCTCACCTGCTTGATCGGCATCGCCGGCGCGCTGCTGGGCGGCTGGGCCGCCACGAAGATCTTCCACATCCACAGCCTGAACGGCTTCTTCAACGCCTCCACCTGGCTCACCGCGATCGCCGGCGCAGCCGTCCTCCTACTCGTTTACCACCTGGCTCACCCGCGGGTCCGGCGGACCCGGTCCGGCCGATCCCGCTCCCGGTCCGGCCGCCGATACGCCCGCCGCTGACCTACCGGCGCCCCTGGCCGGGAGTCCACACTCGATCCCCGGCCAGGCCCGCCCACGGCGAGCAGACGGTCAGGCCCATACGCGGCTGCCAGCCCACAGGTAGAGGGTGCCAGCAGCCGACACGACCGCAGCCGAGCGCACCCCCTCACCGTCCGAACACCAAGGCCCACCCCCGGAGGCAGCACAATGCGCATCGGAACGATCATCCTCATCGCCTGGCTATCATCGGCACGTTGGCCGGCGGCCAACGCCACTACTACAACTCAGGCACCACAACCTGTGCCAAAGCAGGCACGATCACCGTCACCATCCTCGCCGGCCCGCTCAACTACATCGGTGTGAACCCGAAGATCACGTGCCCGTCGCCAACGCCCAGCACGTAAGCCCGCCCGGCCACAGCATCCACGGCACCGCACACTGGCCGTGCCGTGCCACCACGGATCATGCAAGCCCCGGTCCAGCGTGAGCGTGAGCCCAGACCTCCAGCAGAATCGATTACCTGCCGCCCGAGACAACTTCTCGGGCGGCAGGTCCATAGCCGCGGATGACGCGGCCGACCTCCTCCCGCGCCCGCCGGTAGAGCGTGACGTGATCGACCTTGATGCAGCGTTCGGCTGGCAACTCCGACATGTTCCGTTAGGGCGGGCCGAAGCGTGGATACCAGCGCACCGCCACCGTGATGACCGCGACCGGAAACCGGCGTAATGCCCACTCACAGGTTGTCCTGACCGCAGTGGGTTGCTTGTTCGACTGATCGGCGTCGGGTACTCATTCGACCCCGGCACTCCATCGATCTACGTCGATATCGACTACTGCCTGGTAGGCTGGTCAACGACGCGGATCCCATCCCGATCCTCTGCGCTCCTGGACCATCGAGCGTATTTGTCGTCATTGGTGACGATCGCCTGACACCGGAACCGGGATCGCGCGCATCGACCCATCGACTAGGCGCCGCCGACCGTTCAACGGTTATCGCCGCCCACTTGTGGACCGGCGCGTTGTTCGTGGCCCGTACGGGCCTGTGAGCCAGAAGGTCGTGCCCGGTGGGGCTGTCGTTCGGAATTCTGTCTACCTTTCCGCCTACGCAATGCGGTATCGCCACATTCTCCGCGTCGCTATTCGATGCAATGACCGCGGCCGGTGACTCGACCGGAGTGGTCCGTTTGGTGGACGAGCCGGAACCTCTGTACGGACGCGTGATCCATCATCTTGTTCGTGACCACGGGTCGGTCGCCGAGGCCGCTGTGGCGCTCGACGACCACCAAGTGGTGATCGTCCAGCACGAGTTCGGCCTGTATGGCGGCTCCGACGGCGCGCACGTGCTCGACGTGATCGACCTCGTCGCCGCACCCGTTATCGTCATCGCGCACACCGTGCTCTCGACGCCGTCGATCCACCAGCGCGAGATCCTCGAACGGGTCGTCGACCGCGCCGACGCGCTGGTTGTGATGTCGATGACGGCCCGCGCGCGCTTGCTCGCCGGATACGACGTCGACGCGACCAAAGTCGTCGTCATTCCCCACGGTGCGGTCAGCGAATCGACCGCGGTCGGCGGCGACCGTCGGCCCGGCCCGCCTCGCCTGCTGACTTGGGGCCTGCTCGGCCCGGGCAAAGGCATCGAGGGCGCCATCGACGCACTCTCGCGCCTGCGTGGGCTGAATCCGGCTCCGCATTATCGGATTGTCGGCCAGACGCACCCGCGAGTACTTGCGCGCGATGGCGAGGCGTACCGCACGTCGCTGGCCGCCCGCGCGACCGAGCGTAGGGTGGCCGACCTGGTGTCGTTCCATCCGGCGTACCTGGACAGCGGCGCGCTCCGACGGGTCGTCGCCGAGGCCGATGTCGTGGTGCTGCCCTACGAGTCTCGGGAGCAAGTCACCTCAGGCGTGCTGATCGAGGCCGTGGCCGCGCGTAAGCCGGTCGTCGCGACCGCGTTTCCCCATGCGGTGGAGTTGCTGGCGTCCGGAGCCGGTCTCGTCGTGCCGCACGCTGACCCGGATGCGCTGGCCGACGCGGTCCGCCGGGTGCTGACTGAGCCGGATCTCGCGGCGACGATGATCCGTCACGCGACCGCCACCGCGCCGGACCTGCGCTGGTCGGAGGTTGCGGCGCGCTACCGTACCCTCGGCGCGGAGCTCGTGGACGCGCGCAGATCGGTGGCCGTCCTATGAGCGGGCGGGTGTCGTTTGCACATGTCCTGCGGCTGTCGGATGGCCGGGGCATCTTCGAGCACGCGCTTGGATCCGTGCCCCGCATCGAGGGCGGCTACTGCCTCGACGACACCGCGCGCGCACTGATCGTCCTGTGCCGCGAACCGGCGCCGTCACGTGATCTGCGTAAGCTCGTGGCGACGTACTTCGATTTCGTCCTCGACGCGCAGGCGCCGAACGGCGCATGCCACAACCGACTCGACACGTTTGGCCGTTGGCAGGACGTTTCCGGCGTCGGCGATTGGTGGGGTCGCTCCCAGTGGGCGCTCGGTACCGCTGCTGCCCGTGGGGACGATCCGTGGATAAGAGCGACCGCCGCGACGCGGTTTGATCGCGGTGCGAAGCAGCGCAGCCCGGACCGACGGGCGATGGCGTTCGCCGCGCTCGGTGCCGCTGAAATGCTCTCCGTGCACGCTGGACACGTGCCGGCACGCGCGCTGCTCACCGACGCGGCCGCCCGGATCGGTCGCCCGGCACCGGATCCGAGCTGGCCGTGGCCGGAGCCGCGCCTCGCGTACGCGAACGGCGCGATAGCCGAGGCGCTGATCGCAGCGGGTCACCATCTCGACGACCGGTCCACCCTCGATGACGGACTGAGTCTCCTCGGGTGGCTCCTCGAGACGGAGACGTATGACGGTCATCTGTCTGTGTCGCCCGTCGGCGGACGCGGACCGGCCGATCCACGTCCGGCCTTCGACCAGCAGCCCATCGAGATCGCGGCGATCGCGGATGCATGTGTTCGAGCCCTCGACGTCACCGGCGACCCGAACTGGGCTGCTGGACTCGATCTGGCGGTGCGGTGGTTCCTCGGCGCAAACGATCGGGGTCTGCCCATGTCGGATCCGGCGACGGGCGCCGGCTTCGACGCGTTGACCGCGGCGGGCCGCAACGCCAATCAGGGTGCCGAGTCGACGCTAGCCATGATCGCCACAATGCAGCAGGCCGTGCACTTGCCGGCGACCGCTCGGTGAACGTGCCAGCGCAGTCGCTGATCGTGTCGCGTACGCCGGGGATGCTGCGGCCCGACCCGCGACGAGTGGTCACCCGCCTGTTCGTCCCCGGCGACGAACAGCTGATCCACGGGCAGTCCCGGGTGAACCCGGTCATCGAGCGGATCATGGAGTTGGACGCGGCGACGGCGGGCGCCGCACTCGACAAGACGTTGGCGCTGTTCGAAGACCGCCACGACGATGTGCGGTCCATCTTCCAGGATCACTTCGACTTGGTCGCGCACCGCCTGAGCGGCACCGCCGACGTTCCCAAGGCTGTATGGCTGCTCGTCGGCGCGTACTTCACTCACGAGTACTCGCTCGAAGCGGCGGCCTTGTTCAACCCGTCGATCGTGGAGCATCCCGACCAACGCGGGGTTGCAGGAGACGAACTGCGAGTCGTGCTGAGTGTTCGCGCCGTCGGCGAGGGCCATCGGTCGGCAATCGAATTCCGTACCGGCGTTGTCGGGGTGGATGCGCAGCTTCGTCTCGACCAGCCGGACGGCCACATCACGGCCGGGCGACGTGTCGACTCGCGCTACGACCGCGATCAGTTTCACCGCGTTCTGAGCGAACTCGGCGACGATGCCGAGGATGCCGCATTCGTGATCGACTCGCTTCCGGAGCGGTTCACCCCGGTCGAACTCGAGGACCTACTCGCCACGTTGCACGGACAGCGCCTTACCCGGCACACCGCCGATCGCACCATCGCGCACCTCCGGTGGATCGCGGCGTGCAACTACGAGGTGACCTACCCGGCCGACTCGGCACTCGACCAACGGGTCCTCATGCCCCGCGCCCCGTCGGAGAGCAATGGCATGGAAGATGCGCGCTTCGTACGCTTCGTCGATGACCTCGGAATGATCACCTACCGCGCGACATACACCGCGTACGACGGGCAGCGAGTGACGCCGCAACTCCTGAGCACCAACGACTTCCGTACCTTTAGTGCCGCCCAGTTGACTGGCGTGGCGGCAACGAACAAGGGCATGGCACTGTTCCCGCGACCGATCCGAGGCCGCTGTCTGGCGTTGTCGCGCTGGGATCGGGAGAACATCTCCGTGGCGTCATCGGTGGACGGGTACGCGTGGGATCAACCGATCACGATCGCCAGTCCGCGGCGGGCCTGGGAGCTGATCCAAGTGGGCAACTGCGGATCGCCGGTGGAGACCCCGGAAGGCTGGCTCTTACTGACCCATGGGGTCGGCCCGATGCGGCGATACGCCGTCGGCGCGATGCTGCTGGATATCGACGACCCGACCCGCGTACGCGGCCAGCTGGCGGAGCCCCTGATCGAACCGACTGAGGAGGAACGCGACGGTTACGTGCCCAACGTCGCCTATACCTGTGGCGCGCTCGTACACGGCGACCACCTCGTCGTGCCGTACGGCAGCGCGGACAGCTCAATCGGCGTCGCTATTGTCGATCTTCCGCGCCTACTGTCCACGCTGGTCGATGGCTGAACGTCACCTCACCGACTTTTCGTCAATGGAAACGTCGGTGAGGGTCGGTCGATCGGATTCCCGAGTGTATGTCTCGCTAGTCTCCGGTTCCGCCGCCAATGAGGTCTCGACAGCGAGAATCCGACGTACGCTCGGTCATATAGCTGGGTCCGCGACGACGCCCAGAATCCGAAGCCGAGACGCTTGACGGCGGACGGGAGTTTCAATGTCATCAACGTCGGAGCCGATGCATCTGAGCAATCACCATCGCAATACGCTGCGTCAGCTGTTCCAACATCCGATCAGCCACAACATCGGTTGGAATGCCGTGGTGTCGCTGCTGGAAACGGTGGGATCGGTTGCGGAACAACACGGGGGCAAACTCGCGGTGACATTGGGTGGCCAGACCGAGTTTCTCGATCCGCCCGCGCATAAGGACATCGACGCCCAGATGGTCGTCGACTTGCGTCGGATGCTGACCAACGCCGGATACGGAGTCGACGACGGCGGCCGCCCGGACGACGATTCCGAGAGATGAGACCTGCTCATCGACCATCGGCGATCATCTGATCGCGCAACGTTGCCAACGATCGCGCCAGGAGTCTCGAGACATGCATCTGCGAGATGCCCAGCGTGAGGCCTATCTCAGCTTGCGTCAGCTCGTCGATGAACCGCAACGCGATGATGCGCCGGTCGCGCTCGGACAGCGCGTCCAGCAGTGGGCGTAGCGACAGTCGCCGATCGACCAACTCGAACTCGGGATCCGGGCCGCCGACGATGTCGAGGGCCGAGATCATCTCACCGTCCGCTGACATCCGCGGCTGCGGCAACGGACGGTACGCGCTGCCGACCTGCCGGGCGGCGTCAACGTCGGAGGTGCTGAGGCCGAGCGCGGCGCCGAGATCCGTCATCCTCGGCACACCTTGGAGTTGCCGTGTCAGGTGCTCGGTGGCGACAGCCGAAGCGACGCGGGCTTCCTGGAGTCGGCGCGGCACCCGGATTGTCCAGGTGGTATCGCGGAAGTATCGCTTGATTTCGCCGAGGATGGTCGGGGTGGCATAACTCGCGAACGGTACGTTCCGGCTGGCGTCGTACCGGTCGATCGCCTTGATCAGCCCGATCGTGGCGACCTGACTGAGGTCGCCCAGTGGTTCGCCGCGGCCGGCGTATCGGTGGGCCAGACGCCCGGCCAACGGCAGGTACCACTCGATTGCACTGGCGCGGGCTGCCGTCCGCGCCGGATCACCTGGCGGCAACGCCTTCAGCGCGAGCAGCAGCGCATCGCCACGTGAATCGCTGCGTGAATCGTCGCATCCGACCGTGCCGGCCGATACTCGGACGGGATCGGCGGTGTTCGTCCGCTCTTGCACGGTCGGTCCCGGCATCATCGCCGCGTTGTTCTGGGACTTCTCATCGGTCGCAGTGGTCGTCGCAGGGGTTCGCCATACGGCGACCGGCGATGAACGCGGCATTGGCATCGATCTCGTCATGCTGGCCCTTCAGATGGTGGGCAGTCCTGAGACGCCGGCGAATTCGGCAATGCGGATCGGATCGCGGTGCGATCTCGTCCTTGGATGTGATCCGAGTAGCTAGACGAAAAGCACCTCAGCCGGCTTGGCACGCACGGGTGGCCCGGCCGATGGTGTCGAGGTGCCGGATCGCCTGGGCATAGGAGCGGACGAGACCGGTTTCCAAGTAGGACACGTCGTGACCGGCGCAGAAATCGCGAACAAGGGATTGCGCGTGGCGTAGGTTCGGCCGCGGCATCGACGGGAACAGATGGTGTTCGATCTGATAGTTCAATCCTCCGAGCGCGGCATCGGTGAGCCAATGACCGCGTACGTTGCGGGACGTCAACACCTGGCGGCGCAGGAAATCCGCGTCGTCGTCCGCGCTCAGATCCGGCATGCCCTTGTGGTTCGGGGCGAACGAGCACCCGAGGTACACGCCGAAGATCCCCTGGTGCACGGCGATGAATACGATTGCCTTGATCGGAGACAGCACGAGAAACACGCCCAACAGGTACGCGGCGACGTGTACGCCGAGCAGAAGTGCCTCACGAGTCCGGTGTCGGTTGTCCGAGCTGACGAGATACCGGCCGCTCGCGACCCGCAGATTGATGGCCTCGAGCAATAACAACGGGAAGAACAGGTACGCCTGGAACCGGTACAGCCAACGGGCTACGCCACGACTCGCGCTTGCCTGTCCGGCCGTGAAAATCAAGGCACCGGCTCCGACGTCCGGGTCCTTCGCCGCGTCGTTGGGGTGGGCGTGATGGCGGTTGTGCTTGTCCACCCACCAGCCGTAGCTCAACCCGACCATGAGATTCGCGAAGACAACGCCGAGGACGTAGTTGGCCGAGCGGGATGCGAAGATCTGCCGGTGGCCGGCGTCATGGCCGAGAAACCCAAGCTGCGTGAAGATCACGCCGAAGTAAGCGGCCACGACAAGCTGCCACCACGAATCGCCGATCACGACGAACGCGACACCGCCGGCAAGCCACAACCCGACCGTCAACGCGATCTTCCACGAGTAGTAACCCGGGCGCCGCGCGAGCAGACCAGCGCTCCGAATATCGCGAGACAATTCGGCGTATGAGCTGCCACGCTGGGCAACGGTTGTCGCTGCGACGTCGAACTTCGACGGCACATGCGTTCTGATGGTCGTCATCACCAAAATACCCGGCTTCACATCGGTCGCTACTGTCGATGTGTCGCCGGGGTCTCGAACGACGTACATGACCACGATACGTCAGATCAGGGACGGCCGGCGCATTCATGGCAGTGTCAAGGTCACGGAGGCCGGCTCGAATGCCATCAGGCCAGTCCGAACGCGCGTACGATAAAGGCATACCGGAACCGACGACATCCCCGGATGCCAGCCCACACCGGCTAGTGCAAGGGGATCTCATGCGCACTCCGCTCGAGGCAACGCCGTTCACCGCCGACACGACCCGTATCCGTCTGGGGAATGCCGATTCACGCCGTACGCTTCTCGACGGTGGCTGGTGGCCACGGTCGACCGACCCGGCGGCAGAGCTGCCCGGACTGATTCAGGCCATCGACCACCTGCACGGGCCGGTGTTGCGCATCGCCCTGAGCGCTGGCGGCTGGACGAACCATCCCCGGTCGGTGCGCGTCGGCGCTCGCACCATCCGGCTCGGCTTCTTCGCCAGTCAGCCTTCTGCGCTTCTCACCGCGCTGTGTAGCGGCAATGGCCGCGTCGACCTCCTCGTGGTATCGCCGACGGTCGACGCTCGGTCCGCCGAGGCTGCCATGGCGGTCGCCGCCACGGCGAATAACGTCGTTCGCGCCCAGCACATCATCGGCAACGGCGTCATAGCGCCGACACCGGCCGCGGACCTGGCCGAGGAGGTGTGGGCAACCGACGGCGGCGCCGACTTAGCGCTACGTCCACGAACGATCCAACCCGACAGCGGTGTATTGCCCGGCGTCATCGGACATGGACTCGGGATGGGTGCGCGATCGAGCGGGTGAACGATGCGCTCAACGCTCCCTGGCGGCGGACTCGGGTCGCGTTGGCGGTCGAGACGGCAGTTCTTCGGACCCATCCACAATGGCCTGAGCGAGATCGGACAGTCGGCGGTTACCGCCTCGGGCCTCGCTGCGCAGTAGCCGGAATGCCTCGGCCACGTCGACGTTCAGGCGCTCGGCGACGACGCCCTTTGCCTGTTCGATCAGGACCCGAGTATTCAACGCACTCTGTAGCTGCTCGACGAGGACATCGCTACGACGGATCGTTCGTTGCTGGAGCAGTCCGATCGTCGCGACGTCGGCCAACGCTTGGCCCACGATCAGCGTCTGCGGGTCGAGCGCTCCGGCCCTGACGTCGAAGAGGTTCAACGCGCCGATCACTTCGGTGCGCAAGCGCATCGGCAATGCGTGGACCGCCCTGTAGCCGACCTTCGCGGCAGCGGCCGCGAAGCGTGGCCATTGGTCCGTCGATGCCAGGTCGACGACCGAAACCTGGCGACCGGTACGAAAGGAGTCCAGGCACGGACCCTGGTCGGCCTGCAATTGGAACAACTCGAGGAGCCTCGTGCGCTCCGACGAGGCGGCCACCACCTGAAGTGCGTCGCGTCCGTCGGTGAGCAGCAGCCCAGCGGCGGACACACCTAACAGTTGGACGCACCGCTCAGTAAGGACGTGCAAGAAGTCGATTAGGTCGAAATCATCGACTAGCGTATCGGCCATTTCGACGAACACGTCGGCAAGCTGGACTTCGGCCATCTCATTCACCCTCGTCGTGCAATCTGTTCGGACACTGTGCCGCGCGACGGTGTCGCCGGGATCATCCTCCATTATTCGCCGCCCGTCGCGTCAGCCTCGAACCGCAGCTGTCGAGCGACCACGTCTGCGGCGACATCGCCTAAACGGCGCTCGTGGGCATAGGCGTACGCACGCAACCGCGTCAGCGCCACTGCGATGGGTACGCCCAACTGAACGCTGATCATCCCGGTCGCCTGATGTACCTGCGGATGGTGTGGGCGGGTCCGGGCGGGAACATACCGACCGGACGGCACGCCATCGCTTTGCCCATCCAACAGCAGAGCGCACGCGGTATCGGCCAGCACGAGTGCATCGGCAAGCTGGGAGCGTTCCAACGCGCCCGGCCTGTCCCGGTAGAGGTCCATGACTCCGAGCCGTACAGCGCCGACGCGCAGCGGTAGCGAAAACAACGCGCGCGGGCCCGCACTCATCGCCGCATCGGCGAAAGCCGGCCATCGTGCCGCACATTCCGCGTCTGCAAGGTCGGACACCAAAACCGGACCATCGACGAGTGCGTCCACGCTCGGCCCTTCGCCCAGCGTCAGAATCAACTCTTCCAGTTCGGTGGCCACCTGATCGCTGGCGTACACAACCTCGCGCGGCGTCGCCGGTAGCCGCACCGTAATCGCGACGCCCGTAACACCGGCGATGGCGACCATCGTCGCGCCAACGTGCTCCAACCCCACATCAGCCCCCGCGGCGTGGGCGACCAACGCACTCCATAGTTGGATACGTCGGTCGACGGTCATGACACCAGGCAACACGAGCGGGACGCTCTTGCCACGGACAGAGCCGCCCAGCCGTCATTGTCACTGCCGAGGCGGGCACCCGGCCGACATCCGGTCGGGTGCCGCGAACCCCGACCACGGCAGCGCCCCCGGGCCGAGTTTCCGACGGGCCGCGCATATTGGGAGCTCGGCCACATCGCGCCCACTCCGATCGGGATGTCGATGGGAAGATGTCGTCCGCCACCGAGGTCCCGAGTGACTTGTCAAGCGTACTCCTGTAGCGACAGCAAGATCCGCGTCCTGTCGGCGATCGATCGTCAAGTGCGGACGCCGACGACGGCCGCGACCATCGATGCGCCATCGCCGATCCAAAGGCTCACGGTTGTTCCCGTCGAACGGCGATCACCGACGTGAGCGGGCCACTTATCAGCGCGCTCGTGCGGGCCTCGGTAAATCCGAAGCCCATCGGGTCGGTGCCCATGTTGCTGCTGTTGTACAGCACAACAAAGTCGCGCTCGTCTGCTCCCGTACTTGCGGGCCGCGCGAACTCGTACGGTGCGACGGTAAAGGACCCGTCCGCTACCTCGTGCCAACCGTCGGCGAGCAGTACGTGAGTGACGCGGGTGACATCAATCGCGAGGCTCATGGTCTGGTTTTCCTTACAGCGTGGGCGTGTCAGGATCGGCGCGATCGCGGATGCGGTGGCCGGTCGGGGCAACGGCGGCGGCGTCCCGTTCGCCGTCTTCATTCCGAGTGTCAGGCTGGAAGCCGGCTCGGTCGTCGACGGTGTGGCGGTGGCCGCGTTTCCTTGTCGGTCAAGTAATGCGGCCAACGTGGGGGGCCAGTTCGATAGCCACGCCTCGACGAGTTAGCGCGTCGGAAGCGGGCGACGACGGCCCACCGCGAGGACGGGCCGGTTATACCACCATACGATCTGGGTCTCGGCAGTCGGCGACTGGGCATCGGTCCGGTAATCATCGGGGTGCTGCAGAGCATCGTGCAAGCTCAGGTTCATCAGCGCGTGTCGCGTCCGACGTTCGCTCACCCGATAGGGCCGGGTCTACGGCTTTTCAACGACGAGTACTTCCGTGGTGAGGAAGAGGGCAGCGATCGATGCCGCGTTCTGCAGCGCCGAGCGAGTGACCTTTGCCGGCTCGACGATGCCAGCGCTCATCATGTCGACGTACTCGCCGGTCGTCGCATTGAGGCCGTAGCCGGCCGGCAGCGAGTTGACTTTGTCGACGACGACCGCGCCCTCAAGCCCTGCGTTGATGGCGATCTGCTTGAGTGGCGCAGTCAGGGCAACCCGAACGATGTTCGCACCGGTCGCCTCGTCGCCCGTGAGGTCGAGTTTGTCGAGCGCATGTGCCGCGGCGTTTGCGAGTGCGACGCCGCCGCCCGGAAGCAGCCCCTCATCGATGGCCGCCTTGGCGTTTCGTACGGCATCCTCGATCCGGTGTTTGCGCTCCTTCAGCTCGACCTCGGTGGCCGCACCGACCTTGATGACCGCGATTCCGCCGGACAATTTCGCCAAACGTTCCTGCAACTTCTCACGGTCATAGTCGGAGTCGGTCCGCTCGATTTCAGCCCGGAGCTGGCTGGCGCGGCCGGCGATCTGCTTAGCGTCGCCGCGGCCGTCGACAATCGTCGTCTCATCCTTCGCGACAACGATCTTGCGGGCACGGCCGAGTAGTTCCAGGGTCGCGGTTTGTAGGCTGACGCCGGCCGATTCGCTGATGACCTGCCCGCCGGTCAGGACCGCGAGATCGTCGAGCGTGGCCTTACGTCGCTCACCGAATCCGGGTGCTTTGATCGCGACAGACTTGAATGTGCCGCGGATGGTGTTCACGACCAGGGTCGCAAGTGCTTCGCCCTCGACGTTGTCCGCGATGATCGCCAGCGGCTTTCCGGTCGCCATGACCTTCTCCAGTATTGGCAGGAGGTCGTCGAGGCGGGAGACCGCCTTGTCGGCAAGGAGGAGGAACGGTTCTTCGAGAACTGTTTCCATGCGCTCGACGTCGCCGATGAAGTACGGCGAGATATAGCCCTTATCGAATCGCATACCCTCGCTGAACTCGAGCTCTATTCCGAAGGCGTTGCTCTCCTCGACTGTGATGACACCTTCCTTGCCCACCTTGTCCATCGCCTCGGCAACGACCTCGCCGACCGTTGCATCAGCGGCGGAGATCGACGCGGTCGCAGCAATCTGCTCACGGGTCTCCACCGGCTGTGCCTGATGACCTATTGCCTCGGTCACCGCGGCCACGGCTGACTCGATACCGCGTTTGAGTGCGATCGGGCTCGCGCCGGCGGCAACGTTACGCAACCCTTCCCGGACGAGAGCCTGCGCGAGGACGGTCGCGGTAGTGGTGCCATCACCGGCGACATCGTCGGTCTTTTTGGCTACTTCCTTGACCAGTTCAGCACCGAGCTTCTCGTACGGGTCGTCCAACTCGATCTCTTTGGCGATGCTCACCCCGTCATTGGTGATCGTGGGCGAGCCCCACTTCGCATCAAGGACAACGTTGCGACCCCTTGGGCCCAACGTCACCTTCACCGTGTTGGCGAGGATGTTCATCCCGCGCTCCAGGCCACGGCGGGCCTCTTCCCCGAAAACGATCAACTTGGCCATCTGCGTCGTCCTCTACGCTGCCGTGCCGATACGCGACACCGATCCGGTCCGACCTGCGATGACCGCTAGACGCACGATCCCCACCGTGGGGGTTCCATCCCATCCCGGTTAGCACTCAACCATGGCGAGTGCTAACTACGGTTTAGCACTCGCACACCGAGAGTGCAAGCATCGGGCTGCGCTGGGTTGGACCGTGCTCGAGGTTAGCGATCCGAATAAAGCCTGGCGCGCAGTGCCTCGACGGCCAGTCGATCGGGGCGGTTCGTCGATCAACAGGTCTCCGGGGCGGCGCTTGGGACTCGGATCGATCTCGGCCGTCCGCTGACCCGGCGCGGGCGCCAGGGCTATTTGTCACGGAGTCCGGTTTCCTGCTCGTCGTTGTCCCGCCGGTCGGGTTCTTCGCCGTGCTGAGTGCCATCGGCGCGCCGTACACCCGAATCATCCATGCGAACAGAGACTGTCCGCAATGGATGACATGGCTGAGCCGTTGCTCATAACCCAGAGGTTGCAGGTTCAAATCCTGTCCCCGCTACCACCAGAAGCGCCCTCACAGAGATCATCTGAGAGGGCGTTTTCATGCCGGATGAAGGCATACACCGGGTAATCGGCGTTCCATCCCAGTGCACCGCCGACAAAGGCGCCGCTTGCCTGAGAAGTCTCGTCGAGTCATTCGAGACCCACGTCCAGGCGACCCAGGCGTGAGGGCAGCCGGCGATGTGACGACAGGCCGTCTGCGGACAAGCTTGGTTGACCCGCATTGGTCCCCCGAACAGTCCGAAACAAGAATCGGTCCCGGCTGCCGTATCGCGTGCCTCCGACGGGCTCGTGCTGGCTGGCAAAGGGTGTCCTCGTCCAGCCGGCATGCGCCGCCTTGACGACGGCAGCGATGTTCGCCGACCGAGCCTGCTCGGGCGGGCAACGGGCGTACGTTGGCGGAGTCTTTGACACTGTTCGAGAGGAAGCGGTGAGGAGAAATGGCTGGTGAGGCCCCGACGATCGTCCTCGTACACGGTGCGTGGGCCGATGCGACCGGCTTCGATCGGGAGATTCGCGCCCTTCGCGATGGTGGGTATACCGCTATCGGGTTCGCCAACCCGCTTCGCGATCTCCGTGGGGACGCGACGTATCTGGCCGAGTTCCTGCGGAGCCTAACTGGTCCGATCGTGCTGGTCGGCCACTCCTACGGTGGCAATGTCATTTCGGTCGCCGCGAGCGGCAACGATCAGGTGCAGGCGCTCGTCTACTTCAATGGCTGGATGTGCGACGAGGGCGAGAGCCAGCAGGAGCTTCTCGAGAGGTTCGAAGGCAGCCTCGTGGGGCCCTCGATCAGGCCTGTGCCGTTCACGAAACCGGACGGCAGCGAGGACGCTGACCTCTACCTCGACCTCGAGGCGTTCCACGCTGCGTTTGCCGCCGACGTTGACGCCGAGACGGCAGCGGTGATGGCGGCGGCGCAGCGGCCGTACGCCGCAACTGCGTTCGCGGGTACGCCGTCGGGCCAGTTGGCGTGGAAGACGTTGCCGTGCTGGTATTTGCTCGGCACCGAGGACAAGGCGATCCCGCCGGCGCTGCAGCGTTTCATGGCCGAGCGCGCGAATGCGACGATCGTGGAGGTGCCGGCCTCGCACGTCTCCTTCGTGTCGCAGCCCGAGGCCGCAACCCAGCTCATCCTCCAGGCCGTCCAGGCGACGAGCCGCAGCCGCACGTGAGTCGGCGACCGCCGTCCCGCTTCGGCGGTGCAGAGTATGGCGGCGCCGCCGCCCGGCCTGAGCTTCGAGCACGGACCGGCGCCGCCTCGCTGACGTCGGCGGTCCACGTAGGCGCAGGTGGGACGGCGCCGTGCCCAGACGGCCCGGCCCGGGTAACGCGACGTGGCCACACCGACGACGCGCAATGGCCGGCTCGGACGAGCCACGAACATTGAGGTGACGGCGGAGGCTCCGTCAGCGCATCGCCCACAGCGTTGGGAACGAATTCGGGAACAAGACGACAGCGATACTGCGAGAAACTTCTCGACGCGTCGGAGACCGCAGCAACCGACCAACCCCGTTGACGCAGACACCAGCGCGGATACTCCGTACGAGTCCATGCCGCCTCATAACCCAGAGGTCGCAGGCTCAAATCTGTCCCTGCTACCACGCGAAACGCCCTCTCAGCGTTCATCTGAGAGGGCGTTTTGCTACCTCCTGCTCACGGGTTTGCTGTGCGCAGGCGTCCGAACACGGTCATCTAGCGAAGCGACCGGAACCCGCTACGGACCTCTTCTGAATAGAGTTGCGGCTGTTCCCAGGCCGCGAAGTGCCCGCCCTTGTCGACCTTGTTGTAGTGGACGAGGTTGGGATAGGCCTCCTCTGCCCACCTCCGCGGTACCTGATATAGCTCGTCAGGAAAGACGCTCACGGCTGCCGGGATGGAGACGCCCTTCGGGTCGAAGAAACCGAACTTGTTTTCCCGATAGAGACGTCCCGAGGAAACCCCCGTGTTCGTCAACCAGTAGTAGGTGATGTTGTCGAGGATGTCGTCTCGTGAAAGGCCTTCGGACTTACCTTCGAAGACACGTGAGATCAGCGCCAAACTCGTCGCGTCGTGGTCGAGCAGCCAGGCGGCCAGGCCAACGGGTGAGTCCGAAATTCCGTACAGCGCCTGCGGGTGGGTCGCCATCTCGAGTGCGTAGAACACGTCTGTCGTAAAGAAGTCCTTCAGCTTCTCGTAGAGGCGTGTTTCCTCGGCATCGAGACCGGACGGGGCCGGGGCGCCGGACTGGACCGCCGCCGCGACATCGGGTCGAACAGCGCCGGGGAAGTTGGTGTGGATGCCGATCAACCCCGCAGGCGCCTGCGCGCCCATCAGATCGGTGATTTGTCCGCCCCAATCGCCGCCCGACGCGACGTAACGGTCATATCCCAGGCGCGTCATCAGCTCCGCCCAGGCACGTGCGATGTGGTCAGGGCCCCAGCCGGTCTTGATCGGCTTGCCCGAGAACCCGTAGCCGGGCATCGACGGAATCACCAGATGGAACGCATCCGCTGCGTTTCCGCCGTGTGCCGTCGGATTGGTAAGCGGGTCGATGATCTTCAGCTGTTCAATGATCGAGCCGGGCCATCCGTGCGTGACGATGAGCGGTAACGCGTTCTCATGCTTCGAGCGGACGTGGATGAAGTGAATGTCCAGCCCATCGATCTCCGTAACAAAGTGCTCTAAGGCCTTCAGTTTCGCCTCGCATTTGCGCCAGTCGTACTCGGTCGCCCAATAGCGAGCGAGGGCCTGCATCGTCGCGAGCCGCGGGCCCTCCGACAGATCTTCGACGGTCTCCTTGTCCGGCCAGCGCGTTGCCTCGATGCGCGCACGCAGGTCATCGAGGTCCGCCTGGGAGGTCTCGATCTTGAACGGCCGGATCCTTCTGGCCGCTGACGCTTCGGTCGTGGAAGACATGCGGGTCTCCTTCGCGTTTTTAAGCTCATTGGAGGTCGAGTGGGGCCTTTGCCGCCCTTCTGCCGTGACACGCGGCAGACCCCAGCCCTGGGTCGCCAGAGCCGTCTTGGGTGAACTCGGTCTTGGACACCCCCGGCGTGTCCGCTCATGTGCCGCCGGAGACTCGTGGGTTCGGCATCTCGGTGCCTGCCCGTCGGTGCAAGCCTAGGTCGCCTAGCCCGGTGTCTGCGGGCCAGACGAGCGATCCGTACGGTTCCCAGCCTGCGGCGGCCGGCCTCCCTCCGCGGCGACGGGCACGAACTCGTCGGCGTGGCCGAATCCGGACCGTTCGACGACATCGACCAAGCCGCAGTTGCTGCACCGGCGACCCGCGATCGCGCGAGTCGCGACGCGGGCAGACCAACAGCAAACGCTAACGACCGCGCTAACGGGACTGCACGGAATCGATGAAACGCGAGCGAACATGGTTCAACAACACGTCCACCGGGACCGGCCTGACTAGGAACTCCGCGACTCGATGGGACTCCCGAAACGCCGCTTGACCATCTCATAACCCAGAGGTCGCAGGTTCAAATCCTGTCCCCGCTACCACAACGAAGGCCCCAAACCGGACAGGTTTTGGGGGCCTTCGTCATGATCGACAAACACTTGGGAGCGCATTTGGGAACAGAGATCATTTCGGCGGCCACGATTGGCCCTCGTCCGTTTTGGTGCGTAGGTTCCTTCGGAACGATCAACGCGGCGATCATTTGCGCAGCATCGCGATCTCGGCCCTCATTGCGGTGCGTGTAAACCCACAGTGTGAACGCCAGGCTCGCATGGCCGATCCGTTCGCTCACGATCTTCGGATTCACTCCCGCGTCCAGCGACTCGGTGGCGTATGTATGCGGACATCGTGGCGGGCGGATCCGCGGCAGGCGGGCCGGATCTACGAGTCGGTTGAAGCGCGCGGTGATCGTGCTCGGATGAAGCGGTCTCCCGTCCGGGTAGACGAACAGCGGGCCGTGGCCGGGGTAGGCATCACCGAACGCTTCCCGCTCGCTATCGAGCATCGCAAGGTGTGCCTCCAAGGCGAAGACGGTGAGCGTATCGAGCGAGATCGAGCGGCGACCTGTCCTCAGTCTTTGCCGTCAGACTCCTGTGCCCGGCCACCGACGACGACCCACGTCAGCCCGATCTCAAGATGGCCCGACAAGCGGGCCGTACGGGCCGGCGCGGACCCCCGATACTGAAACGGGAAGTACGTGTCCACCGACGAGCGTCCGTCCGACAAAGGCGAGCCTCCGGCGGAATCTCTGGCCCCGGTCCGGGCCAGGCCATCTACCGCCGACCAGGCAAGCCGAGCAGACCAGCCGGCGCCGCCGCAAGCGTTGATCGCAACTCTCAAGCTCGCGGCGGTGTTGCGGCGACGCGGGCCGGCATGCTCCCCGGAGGGTGGTCGACGACGGACGGGCCTTAGGCCAGGGCACAGGCCAGCCTTCAGGCTCCAGGTCCGCTCATCGTTGCTGGGTGGCCAGCCACTCATCGAAGGTGGTGGGGGCTATCTCGGCGTCGGCCGCGGGCAGCAGGACGTCGCCGGCCGCGGTCTCGTCGAAGATGCCCCCGTGCCAGGTCGGCACGAGGCGGCTGCTCCTGCCCTGGGCGGTGAGCGTGCGACGGGCCATGTCGATCAGGTCGTGCGGGTCGGGTCCGGCGATGTCGCGGTGGCGGCCCTGTGGGCTGCCGACGGCGATCCGGGCAAGGATGTTGGCCACGTCGGTGGGGGCGATCGGCTGCATCAGCAGCGGCGGCAGCTGCGCGACGCCGCCCTGTTCAACCCAGTCGACGACCGTCGCGGGGAAGTCATGGAACTGCGTCGCAGGAACGATCGTGTATGGGATCGACCCAGCCTCGACGGCCGCCTCCTGGGCGCGCTTGCCGGCCATATGGGCGTTGCCGTGTACGGTGCGTACCCGGGCGATAGACAGCACGACGTGGTGGCCGACCCCGACTCGCTGTTCGGCGGCGAGCAGGTTGGCGGTCGCGGTGGTGAAAAAGCCGACAGCCTCGGCCTCGGCCGCGACATTGGTGCTGGTGACGTCCACGACCGCCGCCACCCCCAGTAAGGCTTCGTCGAGGCCGGTGCCGGCGACGACGTCCACGCCGTGGGACCGGCTGATAGGCACCACGTCATGCCCGTCGCGTTGGAGGGCGGCGACGGTCAAGGATCCGATCCGTCCGCTGGCCCCGACCACGGCTACTCGCATACTGATAGCTCCTGAATATTGCGGATATCAACGGTCCAGTCTGGCATTCTCACCAGGCGACCACAGACCCTCGAGACCGGCTCCGCAGGCAAGACCCAGCGCGGCGATCCCAGTCCTGCCCCCATGTGGCCGATTGGACGCCGTACCGCCGGACACGACACCACCGGCGCTGGCCAGGGCTTGTTTGGGTAGGTAGGGAACGCGGTCAGCGCAGCCAGCATCTCGTCGGAGCCTCGTCAGGGTGGTGTCCTTCTCAAGCGGTGTCGGGTCCGGACTGGCGAACGGATCCGGCAGGCGATCGCGGGTGCCCTGTGCCACGATCGCCCCGGCGTTCAGCGGTCATCTGTTCAGCGGTCATCTGTTCAGCGAAGCGACCGGAACGCGGCGCGCACTTCGCTCGCGAAGAGTTCCGGCTCTTCCCAGGCGGCGAAGTGGCCGCCCTTGTCGACCTTGTTGAAGTAGGTGAGGCTGGGGTAGGACTGCTCGACCCAGCTGCGTGGGGCAGCCCAGACCTCGCCGGGGAACGTCGTGAAGCCGACCGGAACCGAGACCTCTGGAGGAGCCTGGCCGGACGCAGCTACAGCAGCTAGGGCCTGTCCGTTCAGGTTCGGAGCCTGGGGTGAGTAGTCTTCCCAGTACGACCGGGCCGTCGAGTCGCCGGTGCCGGTGAGCCAGTAGAGCGTGATGTTGTCGAGGATGTGGTCCCGGGTGAGATTGCCCGTGGGTTTCCCGTCGACGAAGGCGCCGGAGATCTTGTAGTAGCTGTCCGTGTCGTGGTCGAGCAGCCAGGCGGCCAGGGCGACGGGTGAATCCAGCAGGGCGTACCCGATCGTCTGCGGCCGCGTGGCCATCTCCTGGAAGTAGCCGGAGCCGCTCGCAGTGAATGTGTCGAGCTGCGCCTTCGCGGCGCGTTCCTCGTCGGATTCCGTCGGCAGGGCTGGCCCGCCGAGCACCCTCACGAGCACGTTCAGGTGGATGCCGAGCAGCCCCTCGGGTGCCTGGCGGCCCATCAGGTCGGTGACCGCGGCGCCCACGTCGCCGCCCTGGGCGACGTAGCGGGTGTAACCGAGGCGGCGCATCAGCTCCGCCCACGCCTGCGCGACGCGGCCGGCGTTCCAGCCGAGATCCGTCGGCTCGTTGGAGAAGCCGTAGCCGGGCATGGAGGGCAGAACGAGGTGGAACGCGTCCTCGGCCTCTCCGCCGTGCGCGGTCGGGTCGGTGAGTGGCCCGACGGTCTCGCGCAGCTCGATGACCGAGCCGGGCCAGCCGTGCGTCATGATCAGCGGCAACGCGTTCTCGTGCGGCGACTTCACGTGGATGAAGTGGATGTCGACGCCGTCGATTTCGGTCTTGAACTGCGGCAGCGCGTTCAGTTCCGACTCGCACTTGCGCCAGTCGTAGTCTGATGCCCAGTAATCTGCGAGCTTATGAATCGTCGCCGACTGCCCGCCCTGCGACCGATCGTCGACGAGTTCCTTGTGTGGCCAGCGCGTCGCAGCGATGCGGCTGCGCAGCGACTGGAGCTCCGCGTCGGGGGTCTCGATCGTAAACGGCCGGATGGCATCCGTGGTCGTGACAGACATGCCGATCTCCCTTACGTCTCGGGATGCATTGACGTGGGGAAAGCCGTCCGCCCTCATACCGCGACCAGTACGGTGCCCGGGGCCCTGCCACGCGCGCGGCACCGTCTGCGGTCAAGGCCTCGCGGCCGCAGACGCCCAGTCCAGTAAAGGCACCCCGGCCCGCTCCCCGACCCCAACGATAGGAGCCTCATGTGGTCACAGTGGGTCATACGCGCATTCCCACCTCACCTGCGGCAGACGACCCGCAGGATGCGCCCGCCCTCGCGGTAGTAGGGCTCCTCCGGTGTGGCCTCACGCTCCCGCGACCACACGACGCTTCGGCCGACGAACTCGTGCACGTAGCCGCAGGCCGCGCAGACCACGCCGGTCGACGACTGGTTGACCCAGGCCATGTTAAGCAACTCCATGCCGGTGGTGTTCATTTTCTGCTCGCGATACCAGAACTGCTCGTACAGAAATGTCCGAACGAGACAGTGCGAGACGCTGACGCCGCAAGGGCCAGCTCACGAGGCCGCACGCGCGATCGCGTGACGCACATGAGACGCGTCACCCGCGGCTCATAACCGGGGGTCGCAGGTTCAAATCCTGTCCCCGCTACCACAGCTAAACGCCCTCTCAGAGATCATCTGAGAGGGCGTTTTGCTGACTACCGGTGCACCCACCGTCGAGTGATCCGCACGGCTGCCAACATCGAGTTAGACAACGGTCGCCGGTACAGCAACCTGGTGCGGCACCCGCGCCAGTGTCTCGACGATCTGGCCGGTCAGGTGACCCCGATGTTGAGGTAGAAGTGGCCGAGCTTGATAGTGAGCGACGCGCCGCCGAGGTGGTGAACGAGCAGCGCCAACAGGATGACCACCAAGATGCAGACGACGACCCAGATCAGGAACCACACGAACCCTGGGATCCCGTAGTGACCGACGCGAGCCACTAGGCTCGCCCCCTTGCGGTCGGCGCTGTAGCACGCACTGCCACGCATGGGCGTGGCGGCTGCCGGTAATTACGCCCGATGCTAGCGGACGTCTCCATACGGCCTCCTTTATTGAGGTGTCCCCGGATTTCCCTACGGAGGCGCGCGTCAAACCGGTGCGCAGGAGTCCGATCATTCGGATGACGCTACCGACGGCACCGCGCAAGCGTTGGTCGCACGGGTGTTGCGGCGACACCCGGCCGGTCTGCTCCCGCCACAATTCATTAGATCGAGAGCGAGCAGGCCGAACCGAGAGCTTTGACGAAGAGGACGCCCGCCGGAGCCGTCCACCGTGGACGCTCGCGCTCTTTTGCAACGGGCCAAAGGGGTCGTGGGAGCGGGCATAGCGGCCCTAATGGAAGGCGGTGATCGGTGGGAACGTGGCATCGAATGCCTTGAGGAGTAGCGATGAATCCGAAGCGTCGACGCGCGTCCCTGGCCATCCTGGTGTTGCTCGCGATCCCGGCTGCGAGTTGCAGTACGAAATCGTCACCCGCCTCCGTCGGGCCGAGGCCCACGTCGACGGCGTCGCCTTCGCAAGCACCGAGCACGGTGCCACCGCCAATTTCCGGAGCATGGCGAATGCTGCCCGCCGCTCCCGTGCCGGTCGCGGACTATCAGGGAGTTTGGACCGGCACCGAGCTGCTGATCCACGCTCCGAACTGGAAAACGGGCCGTGGCAGCATCGACGCCGCCTACAACCCCGCGACCAACAGTTGGCGGCGGCTGCCGTCCAGTCCGTACCCCGTGCGGTCGAGCGAGGCCGGAACGCAAGTTGTCTGGGACGGCACCGAGATGCTGACGTTCGGCGTCATGAATGCCGCCTACAACCCGGCGACCAACACGTGGCGGGCGCTGACGGCGCCGCCCCTGGGCGGCCCGTCAGTCGTAGTGTGGACCGGCACGCGGGTGCTCATCTGGGGTGGCGGTTGCTGCGACGAGGCTAGCGCCGCCGGCGCGGCATATGACCCCGCGCGCGATGTCTGGCGGGCCCTGCCGGCCGCGCCGCTGGCTGGTAGGCGCACCGATGGCGTCTGGACGGGCACCGAGATGATCATCGTCGGTGGTCAGGCTCACGGCGAGTCGTTCTTCGCCGACGCGGCGGCCTACAACCCGGCGATCGGATCCTGGCGGAAGCTGGCGTCAATGCCTTCTCCCCGGTTCAATGCCACATTGACCTGGACGGGCAGTCAGGTCCTGGCCGTCGGTGGCGAGCGCGATTTTCGTTACGCGCCATACACCGACGCGCTGGCATACAACCGGGCGACGGATCGATGGCGCCAACTGCCGCCGATGGAAGCCGGCCGGGCAGATCACACTGCGGTGTGGACGGGACATCACTTGATCGTGTGGGGTGGACGGACACGTATCGCGACCGCGCCGGATTACACCGCCCCGCCGCACGGCCTCGTCTACGATCCGGCGGCCGACCTTTGGTCCGCCCTGCCGAAGGCACCTGTCCGCGGTCGCACGGGCGCGATCGCCGTGTGGACCGGCAGCCGTCTCATCGTGTGGGGCGGTCGGGGCATCCAAAACCCCTTCCCGAGTTACGTCGACGGAGCCGTCTACGAGCCCTGACGTGGGCTGTGCACGCGGGGCAGAACAATCACGGTTGGCCGTGATCGGAGGCTTCCGGTCGCGGTGCAACCGAATTCACGCCGCGACGTCTCAACGACATGACCGGACATAAACGCTGGTACGCCGCGGCGCTCGTGCTCGCCACCGGCGTACGGCAGTCGGCGGCTCCCCCAGTCGCCCCATGCTGAACCGTCGCGAAGCGCTCGGTCGCCGCGAGGCGAAAGAGCGCTGCCAAGCCGACTTCGTAATATTCCGTGTTGGTCCACGTCAACCTGAGCCATATAAACGAGATCGGCGGGACGTAATGTGAATGCCGACGGTCGACACGGCGCTCGACCGACCGTGCGGCGGTGACCGTTGTGGAGTATCCGAGGGACTTTGGCCGTGGGAAGCGAACCATCGTCGTGGAGGGCGTGGCGACCTTTGTGGTCAGCGCAGCTCCGCGGTGATGGTTGCGGATTGTGTTCGCTGCTCGGCAGCGACGGCAACGACTGGGGCATCCGCGTCCTGGAAGGTCAGTTCGTCGACGGTTATTTGTGGCGGCCCGGGTCGATCCGCGGGTACACGGTTGCGTTATGGAAGCACGCGCACGTGGCCGAACCGACGCAGTTGAGCGACGTTGAGGCGGCCGGCTACTGGCTGGAAGTGCTACGGCTCGGCCGGGCGCTTGAGCAGGTGTATCAGCCCGCGAAGATGAATTACGAGACGCTGGGCAACAACGTGCCGCATCTACACACTCACATCATCCCGCGTCCAACGGTTGATCCTGCCCCCAATGGGCCGCTGCCCTGGACGTACCTTGATGACGGCCGCCAAGACGACGGCCAGCTCCACGCGGACTCAACCAAAGTACGGCAGATGCTGGCCAACGCTCAGCCGCGGCGTGACCTCTGCGGACTGATTACCCAACCTCCGCATCAACGGGAACCGATCGACTGCGGATGATCCTTCCGCATCTGAGACGGCGTTTCCACGTGAGGTGAAGCGGGTTCGTCATCTGGATGACGCCGAGACTTGGGGTCTGACCCGCAGTAACTCCGGCAGGCACAGGTCGGAGGGCGGCGACAAGTCAGTCCTCGGCAGCCGCCGCGGCAAGGAGTCGGGCCAGCTCGACCGGCTTGGTGAACATCGGCCAGTGGCCGGAATCGATGTCGACGAAGTGAAGGTGCTTGGCCTTGGCGAGCTCGGGCACGTCACCGGCGGCGATCCACTCCTGAGCCTGGGCGGGGCCGAACTCCGGGCACACGAGCACCACGGGGACGTCGAGCCGTCGCTCGTCGGCCAAATGCACCACGCCCCTAGTCACACCCTCGGGGACGGGGATCGCCGCAGACGCGATCCTGCGCCTGGCCGCCTCGTCAAGATCAGCAGAGTCCGGCCCCTCGAACGCACCCCAGCCGGGGAAGGCCATGACGCCGTCCTTCGGCTCAAAGAAGTCGGCATAGTGCCCGCCGTTGGTCGATGGGAAGCCGCCGATGAGGGCGACTTTAGCTACCTTCTCCGGTCGCGCGTCGGCGGCCAGCCAAGCCAGGGTGGCAGCGGCGGAATGCCCCACGACCATGGGCTTTTGGGACGATGCGTCCACCGCGGCAAGCACCGCTGCCGCCTGATCGTCGAGCGTGGCGGACGTAGATCCGTCGCCCTGGCCCGGGAGCGTCAGCGCGACGGGGTGATGGCCGAGTGCCTCAAGCGCGGGTACGACGTCATCCCACGCGGATCCGTCGAGCCATAGGCCGGCAATGAGCACGATGTCCATGATCAGTTCTCGCTCTCCAGTGAAATCACATTGCGTTCGGAACAGAGCCGGTGATCAGTCATGGATGTCACCGTAGAGCCATATCCGGACGATCTACGCCCGGTTCATCTCGTGATCAGACTTTCTCCTCGCGCGCCTGGCGGATGTCGTCGTCGCCAGCGACCGGCAAACCATCGCCCGCAGCGCGCGTGGCGCCGACTCAGTTACCGCGAAGAATCGACGCTGATGATGACGTTGCCGACTTTGCGGCCCGTCTCCACGTAGCGGTAGGCCTCGACGATCTGATCGAGCGGATACGTCCGGTCGATGACGGGCGCGAACTGTCCCGACTCCATCAACCTGCGCATATAGCTGACCATCTGGTGGCCACGCATCTGCTGCATCGGAAACTTGACACGTCTGCCGCCCAATAGCGGCGTGACCAGCGCCAAGACCGGAACCTCCCACCGCGGGCCGAGATCGGACGACACGTAGATCCCCCGCCGCTTCAACAACCGGCGGCACCGGGCGAACGAAACCTTGCCGACCGCGTCGAACACCGCGTCATAGACCTGGGCGTCGGTGGTGAAGTCCTCGACCATGTAGTCGACGACGCGATCGGCGCCCAAGCTCTTCACGAGTTCCACGTTGGCCGTATCGCAGACCGCGGTCACGCTCACAGCCATGCTCTTCAACAATTGCACCGCCGCCGAACCGATCGCTCCCGTCGCTCCATACACCAAGACGTGCTGTCCAGCGCGGACCTTCGCCGTCTGAATGAACGACAACGCGTACTGCGAACCCTCCGTACCCGCGGCCGCCTGCTCGACCGTCACATTCGGCGGTATCGTCGCTATCCGGCCGTTTGCCGGCATTGACAGATACTGCGCGTGGGCACCGAACCCGCGATAGCCGAACACCCGGTCGCCGACCGCCAACGACGTCACACCACTTCCGATCGCCTCGACCACGCCCGCGAACTCGCCCCCGAGGATCGTTTGTCGTGGCCTTTTGAACCCGGTGAAAAATCTCGTCAAGAACGGCTTCGCCGCTCGGAAGCCGCAATCGGTTCGGTTCACCGTCGTCGCCCAAACCCTGACCAGCACCTGGCCGTCGGCGATCGTCGGTGCGGCCACCTCCGCGATCGCAACCACGTCCGGCGGACCGTATCTAGTGTGGACTGCAGCCTTCATCGCGTATCCCATCCGTCGCGGCCGGACACCCGACAGCGGTGCACCCAGCGTGTCAGAGCAATGCTCAAACGCGTCAAGACTCGCGACGACCGGCAAGGACGACGTCGGCAGAGCCCCTTCCGGCCGGTTCTTGCCACTCGACCCGGAGTCGGCTTCTGGCTCATGCTCGGGCTGTTGACCGCGATCGGCACCGCCAAGGTGGTCGCGATCGTTGGGCGGACTCGCCGCCAGCCGCCGCCGAGCGACGACATGTCGTCGCCGCGGCTCATCGCCACCCTCGATGTCCGGCCGCCCGGCGCACTGACGCCTGGTTGTGCCGTGACATGACCAGCCGAGGTCACGTCGCTGCGGGCGCGCCTGTGCTCCGCTACCGGCGTGTTGGCTGGCCTCCGGTCGCGGTCAGCGAGTTCGGCGGCGGAATTTCTGCGTCCAGGACTGGCATGGCTCCCCCGAGCGCACGCAACTGGCTCTGCATAAACGCTGCCAGCCGGGAACGGTAATCGCGGTCGAACTGCTGTAACGCCTCGATCTGCTCCACGAGGGCGACGCGTTTGCCTTCAAGGCTCCCGACGACGTCGTCATACCGCTGCTGAGCTTCACGTTCGAGTTCGGCCGCGTTGGCCTGGGCGTCCTTGACAATTTCGGCGGCGCCCGCCCGCGCATCAGACAGGACCTTGTCGGCTTCGCGTCGCGTGCCGTCGGCTTGCCCCTGGGCCTCACGGACAATCTGCTCAGCTCGTGCGCGCGCATCGGACAGCGACTTATTCGCGTCCTGGCGCGCACCGTCGGCGTGACCCTGGGCCTCGCGTACGATCTGCTCGGCCGCCGCCCGAGCATCCGATCGGATGCTGCCGGCTTGGTGCTGCGCACTCGCAACGTGATCGTCGGCGGTTCGCTGGGCTAAAATCAGCACCTGGAGCGCTTGCCGCTGGGAGTCTGGATCGAGCGCGTCATGCGTGTCATCCAGTGACATTTCATCCGAGGGTGCCCCGGCCAGCAGCCCCTTGACACGGCCCTTCATTCGACTATCAGCCACCAGACGACCTCCGTGCCTCAGCGATCATGGGCCGCGACCTGCGCCAGCACGGGACTGTCAAGTGGGACCCGGCCGGCATGTCGTGGTGCGCGGCCGTTGGTGCGAGATCGCAGGACGTGGGCTGCGGAATCGTACCAAGCGCAGCCACAATCGCACGAGTGCGCGATCCTAGCCCCGCTCGATCTCACCCGCCACGTGCGCGCTGACCTGCACTCTCTAGGCTTTGCTGGTGGATACCACCGACGGCGTCAGCAACGCCGAGCGCGACAACGGTGAGCTGCCCTTCATCGACGAACATGCGATTTCGATTGCTGCCTCCCGCGACGTCGTGTGGTCCGTGCTAGAGCGTTACGTCGCGACGTCGTTGCGTGTTGGCGACAACGGTCCGCTGGCGAGGATTCTCGGAACCCAACCGGCTGCGGGCTTCGAAGTGTCCGACAGTAGGCCGACCGACCGTTTGACCCTGATTGGCCGCCATCGGTTCTCGCGCTACATGCTCGCGTTCGATCTCGCCGACGCGACTGACGGGATCACGCGGCTCAGCGCCAAGACCTTTGCAGCGTTCCCGGGCGTGCACGGCCGCCTCTACCGCGCTCTTGTGATGGGTACGGGTGCCCACGCCGTCGCGACCGACCGCACCGTACGGTCGATCCGACGCCTCGCCACGGCCTCGACCGCGCGATGAGCGTGAGTTGGGAAGAAGCGGTGTCGGCCGCCGCGGTGCGTACCAGGCTCGGGCACGTCTATTGGATCGGTGGCGGGTCTGGCGGCGGCAAGTCGACCGTCGCTCGTCGCATCGCCGCTCGGCACGGTCTGCGTCTGTACGCCACCGACGACGTGATGTCGGACCACGCCAGCCGGAGCTCGCCCGAAAACAGCCCGCTGCTGAGCGAGTTCGCGGCCATGGACATGGACGAGCGATGGCTGAACCGATCGCCGGAAGTCATGCTCGACACGTTCCACTGGTTTCGGGGCGAAGGCTTCGGCCTCATCGTCGAAGACCTCCTCCGCCTGCCGCGGCAACCTTCACTCATCGTCGAAGGCTTCCGGCTGCTGCCACACCTTGTGAAGCCACTCGTCGCCGTCCCCGGACATGCCGTCTGGTTGCTCCCGTCGCCCGGGTTCCGCCGGGCCGCTATCGAGCAACGAGGGTCGTTGTGGACGATCGCCGGGCAGACGAGCGATCCGCCGACGGCTCTACGAAACCTGCTCGAGCGAGATCGGATGTTCACCGAGCGCCTCTCCGACGAGACGCGACGCCTCGACATGCCGGTCATCGATGTCGACACGCACACGACCGAGGATGCGCTGGCGAAGCGAGTGATGGATGCGCTCGGACTGTCACCAAGATCCTGAACGCTGCTAGGAAGCGGTCAGTCTGGGGACGGTCTGGATACGTGGCCGCTCAGGGAGGCCAGGTATTCCTGGCGATGGAGGGGATTGACCATCGTACGGCGGCGCGATGGTGGCGTGCCCCGCGCCGGTTGGTAGCCGGCGAGGCTGGCCTCGATGACGCTCTCACCGCCGGTCAGCCCGGGCAGTTTGCGGTGAAGATCGCGTACGCAGGCGGCCGGCAGCACCGCGTCGATCGTGACATCGTCGCCGCGGATGGTCTGTGCTTCGACGGCCGCCCCGAGCATTGTGAGCTCGACAACCACAGGTCCCATGGTGGCAACGGGACTGTCGATGCTGACGCGTGACATTGGCTCGCAGACGGTGGTGCCAGCGTCGTCGAGCGCCTGCATCACAACGAGGGGGGTGAGCTTGCGGAAGTCGGCAGCGGTACTGAGCGGCCCGCGGGTCGAGGGCGGACCGTCCGGTGAGCTGTAGTTGCACGCGACCATCGTCACGGTGCAGTCGTTGACCGGCCAGCCGCGTAGTCCCTCCCCCAACGTTCGCCGGACGTACTGCTCCATATTCGCGGCAAAGTCGTCCTTGTTGCGATACACGAACAGGGGAACGGTACGGAAGTCGACCTGAAGGCGGAACACGATGCCGGACCCCGGCGGCGCCGGTTCGATGCGCAGTCCGATCGTCGCACGGAACGGATTTTCGCCCGTGTAGAGCACTTCCACCGCCTCGCCGATGCCGACCGGACGTTCGACGTACAACGTGGTCGTCTCCCGGAATTCGACGTCGATGCCGAAATCAGCGGCCAACGTCGCCTGGATCACTTCTTTCTGAACCTCGCCATAAAGGGAGACGGCCAGATCGTTGTGTGCGTCGTCGAAACGTACGTTGATCAGTGGGTCCTGCTCGGCCAGTTGGGTCAACGCCGACCGTAAAGCGACGTGGTCGTCGTGCCGGAGCGGGATAACCACCGACTCCAACGTCGGCGGCGCGAAGTGGTGCTGTGCATCACTGCCCGACCGACCGCCGATCGCATCGCCGACCCTGGTGTGCGCCAAGCCCCACAGTTTGCCGATCTCACCCGCGGACACCACGTCACGCCGCACCCAGGCACCGTCGTCGAAGACGCTGATCGCGGTGACCTTGTCCCGGCCGCCGTTTAGCCGGTCGCGGATTAGAACCGCTCCGGATGACACGCGTACGTAGGCCACCTTTTCGCCCGACGCACCCCGCTCGATCTTGAAGATGGTGCCACTCGCCGGGCCATCGGAGACGCTGGCCGCGGCTGGTAGCAGATCAACGAGTCCGTGCATCAGCGCCGTGACGCCGGCGCCGGTCACGGCCGACCCAACGTAGGTGGGGTGCACCAGCGTGTTTCGGGTCTGTGAAGCCAGCCCCGCTCGTAGCACGGACGACGTCACGCCGCTCGCATCGTTGACGTACGAGGCCAGCAGCGATTCGTCCTGGTCGGCCAATGCGTCGATCAGGTCAGCCCGGAACTCGTCGTCGTCCATCGTGTACCCGGCAACGTGCACGTCACGGGTGCCGAGGCCATCGGCCCGGCTCAACGGTATGGCGGTGATCGCCAATCGCCGTCCTATCTGCGCGAGCGTGCGTTCGACGTCGGCACCGCGGCGATCGATCTTGTTGATGAACAGCAGCGTCGGCACGCGCAGCCGTTGCAGAGCGCGCATCAGCACGCGGGTCTGCGGCTGCACGCCCTGCACGGCCGAGATCACGAGCACGGCGCCGTCGAGTACGGCCAACACCCGATCCACCTCGGCGATGAAGTCGGGGTGTCCCGGAGTGTCGATCAGGTTGATAGACGTGCCGCCGATCGCGAGCGACACAACCGCGGCTCGGATCGTGATGCCACGTTGGCGTTCCAACGCGAGCGAATCGGTTTGTGTCGTCCCATCGTCAACGCGGCCGACCTCGCCGATGACTCCGGCCTCGTAGAGCAGTCGCTCCGATAGCGTCGTCTTACCCGCGTCGACGTGCGCCAAAATTCCGAGGTTCAATGTCCTGCGCAGCAAACGTCATGCCCTTCGAATCGACGAACAGGTCATCTTCGATAGCGATCGACGTCGTGCGCATTTGATCCTCCTTGGTGCTCGTGGCTTATCACGACCAGTTCAGCACGCGCTGAAGCGATCCCGCGACAGAGTTATCCAGAATCCGTGGCCGGCTCTGGCCAGGCGAGCGACCGGTGAGCGTACGGACCCGACCAAGCAGAGTTGGCACGCGGAAGGCCCTCGAACGGATTCGAGGGCCTTCGTCACGGCCGGCCTGGCGATGAACCAGTCGCCCCAGTGGCGCCGGACGGCGGACTGCCTGTTCTTACATGTCCTTCACGGCCGCCTGCATGGCACGGTCGAGATCCTTCGGGTCGACGCCGAGTTCCTCGGCGGTCTCCTTCTCGGCCCTGGTCACGGAGTTTTGGATCTCACCCATGATCTTGGTCTCACCGACGACGACGAGTCCGGCGTGACCGGGATCGATGAAGTCGCCAAGTTCCTTGACACCGGAGCGGGACATCCCCTTGGCGAGGTGACCGCTCACGCCACCGACGACCCCGCCGACGGCGGCCGACGCGAGGATGGAGGGTGGGAAGATGAGGCCGAGCGCGGCACCGGCCGCGATGCCTCCCCAGGCGCCGTGGCGCGTTGCCGTCTCGTCCTTGTTCGCGTGGACCTTGCCGTTGAAGTCCTTGGTCACGACGGCCGCGTCGTACGAGCCGACCATCCCCTGTTCATGCAGCCCTTTGATGATCTGATAGTCGTCTTGGGCGGCGGCCTCATTCGGATATGTCGCAACGTAGATGAACGTGTCGTTGTCCTTGACCATTCTCATCCTCCTCTTGGCGTTCGCGCGGCGGTTGGATCACCCATCGGGCCCGACTGGGCCTGCGCTCGTCGGAGCGTTGCCCATTGCAAGCGTTTGCTGGCCGCCCGCTCGTTCTGGCTGAGAAACATGGACGGCTGCGTACGTCCGGGCCACCCGAACCGTCCGCTGCGGACGCTAGGACACCGCGGACGCGGGAGCGCCACGGACGCTGCGTTCCGCCCTGGTAGGTGATCATCAGCACGGCGCCTTTCCACGACGCTACCGCCGCCCGAGGGCGCTCGTGACCACATTGACAACCTTCACATACCATTGTCATCGCAGCTCAGAAGCCATGTCCCATCGACGGGCACGGCTTGCGTCCGCGCAAGAGCAGGGGTACGGAGACGCTACGAGCCGACCCGCTCGGCCAGGAAGTCTTCCCACGTTCGACGGCCTACGGCATGGTCCGGGGCCAGGTTGGCGCCGTTTCGGAAAGCCCGAGCGGCCTGGCCCGGCTGCCATACCGGCATGATCGGCCGACGCTTGCGGGCCGCGCGCAGGTATACCCGGAACGCATCGGCCATCGGGTAAATCCGCGGTCCGGCCATCTCCGGTACGAGACCGGCCGGCTTGCCGAGCGTGAGCTCCACGAGCCGCGCGGCCACCTCGTCGGCGTCGACCGGCTGGACCCGTACGCCGGCAAAGCTCAACATCACCGGCAACTTCACCAGTTGCTGCGCCACGGTCAGGAGCAGGTCGTGGAATTGGGTGGCGCGCAGCGTCGTGTACGGCACGCCGGAATCGGCCACGATCCGTTCGGCGGCCAGCTTGGAGCCGAAGTAGCCGAACATGGCACGGTCGACTGCGCTGACGACCGGGACACGGTCCGCGCCGACGACCGAGATGTACACGAGGTGGCTCACGCCGGCCGGTGCCGCCGCTCGCACCAGATTGCGGGCCTTGTCTTCGTCGCCCTTGGCGCTGCCGGCGCAGTGCACGATCGTCTCGGCGCCCTCGACCGCGGCCGCAACGCCGTCGCCGGTGGCCAGATCACCGGCGACGTATTCGACGCCGTCGGTGTCGGCCGCGCGGTGCCGGCTGAGCACCCGTACGGGACGGCCGGCGTCGCGTAGGCGCGCAACCACCAATCGGCCGAGAGTGCCGGTGCCACCGGTGACCAGGATGGGCGCCGTCACGACGCGTACCCGTGCTTCGTCTTCTGCATGGTTGCTCTCCTCCAGATTCGGATATCTGTGGCTAACCGATCGCGTCGGGCCGAGACGTTCCATCTCGGCGATTCATCGGCGTGGCGTCGGTCGGAATCAGGTGCCGGCGTCGGGTCACCATCGGCCCGGAGTGCCGGAACAACAGCTTGGCTCCGTTAAGGGTCGCGTTCTTGTACATGATCGCCTTGCGCCCGGTCAGGATCCGGTTTTTCGGTGTCTCGTCCCGATTGAGGAACTGGACGAGGCCGTGCTGGCGGCCGAGGCTGATGCACTCGTGGATGTAGCGGTAGGCGAACGGTTCCGGATCGCGACCGGTCAGGCGGGCGGCGATGATGTCGGCCACCTTTGGCCCGGTGAAGCCTCCGGTGCGGCAGCCCATCGCGAGCTGCTCGCCCCACGAGCCGGCGATCGCGGCGGCGTCGCCGATGACGTACACGTCCGGATCGGTTACCGAGCGAAATGTCGCATCGACCAGCGCCCGGTCGGCCTGGTTGACCGCCAGCCCGGCCTTGCGCGCGAGCGTAGGCACAACGAATCCGCCGGCCCACACGCACAGCTCGAACGGCACCCGCCGGCTGTCAGCCAGCACGAGCCGCCTTGTTTCGACGCGCTCGACCCGGGCCTCGTCGACGACCTCGATACGAAGTTCGGCCAACGTGCGGGCCAGGTAGCGGCGGCCCTTGTCGGACAGCCACCCACCGGGGATGCTGGCGCTGACCAGTCGCATACGGACGGTCGGGAATGCTGTCGCGATCTCGGCCGCGATCTCGATGCCGGTCAAGCCGCCGCCACACACGGCGACCGTGGCGCCGGGCGCCAGCCTGGTCAGCTCGTCGTGCAACTCCGCCGCGGCCGACGCGCCGACGAGGGTGATGCAATGTTGCGCGGCCCCCGGCACCGAGGTCAGGTCGATGTTGCTGCCGAGCGCGTACACGAGCGTGTCGTAGCGCACCGCGCTCCGCCGGCCACGCTCGTCGGTGGTGCAGACTTCCCGTGCATCGAGATCGATGCCGGTCACTGATGCGGCAATCAGCCGTACGCCCGAGCCCGCTAGATAGCGGCTCAACGGCATCACCTCGATGTTCTGACCAACGGCCAACTGGTGCAGCCGAGGACGCTCGACAAAATCGCCGAACGCGCTGACCAGCGTGACCGTGACCTCGTCCGGCCGCACCTGCCGGGCCAAGCGTTTGGCGGCCGGCAATCCGGCGTAGCCCGCGCCGATGATCACTACTTGGTGGCCCATGCAGTCCGTCCTCCCGCCGAAGTCACAACCCGTGGTCGACCTCTACGACGACGTAGGCTGTCCGCCTGTGACAGCCGGGCGCACCGGATTCCGTACCGTGCCCATACCGCCGGCCGACTAACTGGGGACGCCGGTCGGTGGCTGTCACGGATCGCCGTGCTGTCTCGTCTGAAGGGGGAGCGGCTCGAACGAGGGGATGCCATGATCGAGAACAGAACTGCTGGTACGGACGACTTCGTGGCCCTGCGTCCGCTGCTGTTCTCGATCGCGTACCGGATGACCGGCAGCGTCGCCGACGCCGAGGACATCGTGTCCGAGTCCTACCTCCGCTTGCGGCGCGCTCAATCGAGCGGTACGCGGATCGAATCGCTTAGAACGTACCTGTCGTCGGTGGTAACGCGGTTGAGCATCGACCATCTCCGCTCGGCCCGCATTCGGCGCGAAGCGTACTTCGGACCGTGGCTGCCTGAGCCACTCGTCGAGTCGGGCAGCACACCGGAGTTCGAGCGGGTCGAGCTGGCTGACACGTTGTCGATGGCATTTCTCGTCGTGTTGGAGACACTGAGTCCGACCGAGCGGGCGGTATTCCTGCTTCGCGAGGTGTTCGAGTTCGACTATCCGCAGATCGCCGGCATTGTCGACAAATCCGAAACCTACTGCCGCCAGTTGATGCGCCGTGCCCGACAACACGTTGACGCTCGCAAACCCCGCTTCGATGGCAGCGACCAGCATGGCGAACTCGCCACCCGATTCTTCGGAGCTCTCGAGGACGGCAACCTCGACCCCCTGATTTCGATGCTCGCCGCCGACGTCGTCGCGTACGGCGATGGTGGCGGCAACGGCCCGTCGCTGCCACGTCCGGTCAACGGTCGGGACAAGGTGCTGCGTCTGCTGGCGGCGATCAGCCACGCCGCCCGGGACTTCGACCTGCACTTCGAACTCGTACGAATCAACGGCCAGCCGGGCGCCCTGTTCGTCGACGCCGACCGACGGCTGCTGAACGTCGTGGTTCTCGACATTCTCGACGGAACCATCCAGGCCGTACGGTCGGTCGTCAACCCCGACAAACTCCACCACCTCGGGCCGCTGATCTCCGCCAACCACCCACTGCGCGGCGGCGGACGCGCCGATCGAACCCGCGGGTAATCCGACCGGCCTGCCGCCGCGGCCGTCCGCAGCTGTCGCCGAGATCTCACCGCGGAATCCCGCTGTACGGCCGGGCCGAGCATGTGCCAGCGTGTCCGGATGAACGAGTGGGAAAAGCGCGTCGCGGACGCATGGGCGTCGATTGACGACTACGAAGACCGCGACGACGAGTTCCGGGCCTTGATCGACCAACTGGTGGCGGAGCTGCCCGACGGTGATCCGATCGGTCTGTTCGAGCGCGCCTGCGCCTGGGATTCAACCGGGCACTCCGACCGTGCCGTGCCGCTCTACAAGAGGGCGCTCGACGACGGGTTGACCGGCTATCGGCGGCGCCGTGCGGTGATCCAGATGTCCAGTTCGCTGCGCAACATCGGTCAGGTTGATACCGCCGTGTCGTGGCTGGAGGCCGAGCGCGGCATCGATCCCGCGAGCCTCGACGAACAGACCCGTACGTTGTCCGACGCGATCAGCGCGACGCTGGCGTTGTGCCTGGTCGATTCGGGCCGCGAGCGCGAAGCCGTGTCCATCGCCGTCGGGGCGCTGGCCCCGCATCTGCCCCGCTATCAGCGCTCGATGGCCAACTACGCGCGGATGCTGGTGGAACCGGACGAGCAGTCGTAGCATCCGCAATCGCCAGTTCGACGCTGGTGGACCAGTTCGACGTGGGTAGACAAGCAGGCGGCAGCGCGAGGGCCGAGCCGACGCACTCGCCCGCCGCGGCAACAGCACGTGTCACATCGGCGGCGGCTATCCAGTCGTTGATGCATGACCATCCGAACCAAGCAGGTGCTGGCGGCCTTGCTGGCGCTGTCGGCGGCGTACGTGGGAGCGTGGGCGGCCGCCTTTCCGCTGTCGTTCTACCGGTCGTTCCCGCTGCCGGGACGCGGCTGGGTTGCCATGCTCGGGCCGTACAACGAACATCTGACGCGTGATGTCGGCGGCCTCTACCTGGCGCTGTTCGTGATGACCGCGTGGGCCGTCGTGCGCCGCGGCCCGGAGGTCTTCCGAGTGGCAGGGTGCGCGTGGCTCGTATTCAATGTCGTGCATTTCGCATTCCACTTGTCGCACCTGGGCATGTTCGGCATCGCTGACCGGATCGGCAACGTGGTCGCGCTGGGTGGCTCGACCGTCCTGTCCGCACTCCTCTTGATCCCGGCTCGCACGTCCGAGAACTCGGTGGCGCCGAACCGCGGTCGGCTGAAACTCGAACACCGATAGGGGAAACGCTATACGCATCGCATGACTACCCAACCCATCGCGGCGCGGGAGGTCGCCGACGCGCTCGTGGTCCTCGCGCTCGGTGATCCGGTCGGCCGGACTCCCGATATCGCCGGCCCCGAACAGCGGCAGCAATGGCTCGCCACCGACGGCTCCCACGATGCGAGCAGATCGACTGACGGGCGGTGACCGCGAGCGTACGGCCGATCCACCGCGAGTAACCCTCACCAGAGGTTGCGGGCGATGCCCGCGAGCGTACGGCCGGTGAGCCGCCCGTCGCCGAGCCCGAGTTCGACGATCGAGTTGAAGACTCGTTGGTCTCGCGCGGCGGCCCGCATGGTCGCGTCGACGACACGCGCACTGCCGGTGAGGCGAGCCGCCATCCGGCTGTGGCGCAGATGCCGGCCCAATCGGCGGCGCAGCGAGTCGCCGTACCGTCGGGCCACGCCGTCTCCCGGCGCGGCCGCGGCCGCACCAGCCAGTGAACCCGACACCACCGCGTAGAAGATGCCTTCTCCGGTGAACGGATTGATCAGCGACTGTGCATCTCCGGCGAGCAGGAGTCGGCCTCGACCCGCCGCCGGGCGATGCGTCGACAGTGGAAGGTGATGGGCCCGCAACGCCGTCGCCGCGGCAGTGTCGACTTCCGGTAGCAGTGCCGCCATCCGATTGAGCAGGTGCTCCCGCGACAGCGTCGCGCCGCGGAGGACCTCGCCGTACCCGATGTTCGCGCGCCCGTCGCCGATCGGGAAATTCCACGCGTACGCCGGCCACTGTGTAGCCGGAGCAGTGATGATGTGCTGTTGTACGGGACCGACCGCCGGTGCGTACCCCCGGATAGCCAACGCCATGCAACCGTCCGGATTGGTCGGTTCACCGAGTGTCCGTCGCACCAGCGAGTACGCACCGTCGGCGCCGACCACAGTGCGAGCCGAGATCATGCCGTCCAGCACGACGAAATCCGGCCGTTCGTCGATCACCCGTACGGTGTGCTGCACCAGCGTCGCTCCGGCCGCCACGGCCGCCTCGACGAGCCGCGCGTCGAAGACCTTGCGCGGAATCGTGTAGTCCGGCCGGGTGAGGTTTCGCACGACGGCCGCACCGCTCGGACCGACGAGATGCAGCGCCGGCACCGGTGCGTACCCGTCCTCCACGCCGGTGACGCCAAGCTCACGCAAAACCTCGAGCGCGTGGGGGGCGATGCCGTCGCCGCACGCCTTGTCGCGGGGGAAGGCCGCCTTGTCGAGCAGAAGCACGCTCGCGCCGAGGCGCCGAGCCGCGAGTGCGGCGCTCGATCCGGCCGGCCCGGCGCCGACGATCGCTACGTCGTATTGGTCCATGAGCCCAGCCTGTCAAGGCGTGTCTACGTTTGCCAGGACAACGACGTCGTTGCGACACCCTTAATCGATCCCGGCGCATCGATCCCCGCGGGTGACATCGAGCGGCCGGTTCGCCGACCGGCGAGTCCGGCCGATTCCGCAACCCGGCAACGCCACCTCAGAGATCATCTGATGGGGCATTCGCGTACGTTCCGGAATTTGCGATCCGGAGGATGCTCCTCTTATATTCGAGTAATCGGAGCATTCTCCGATTAGACGGCCCGCCAGCTCGGTGGGCACGCCTCACGAGGAGACGACATGACCAACGCATCCATCTTCGACGAGCCGCGCACCGCCGCGAGCGCCCAATCTCGTCCGGTGAAGCGGCCGCTGGCCGGAACGGTCGCGTTGGTGACCGGCGCATCCAGCGGCATCGGAGCGGCGACCGCCGCGGTGCTTGCCGCGCACGGTGCGGCGGTGGCGCTGGCTGCCCGCCGTACGGATCGCTTGGCGGCACTCGCCGGCGACATCCGAGGTCAGGGCGGCATGGCATTGGTGCTCGAATCTGACATCACTGACGAGCGCCAGGCGCAGGCGGCGGTCGAACGTACGGTCAGCGAGTTGGGCCGACTCGACACGCTCATCAACAACGCCGGCGTGATGCTGTTAGGTCCGGTTCTCGACGCGCCGTTGTCCGAGTGGCAGCGAATGGTCGACATCAACGTGCTCGGCACTCTCTACTGCGCACACGCTGCGTTGCCACATCTGCTGCGGGCGGCCGAGATCGGGCCGCGGCGGGTCGCCGACATGGTGAATATCAGCTCGGTGGCCGGCCGCGTCGCGCGCAGCGGCCGAGGTGTCTACAACCTGACCAAGCACGGCCTTGGCGCGTTCAGCGAGTCACTGCGCCAAGAGGTCACCGGTCGGCACGTACGGGTGTCGCTCGTCGAGCCGGGTGCTACGGCCACCGAACTGGCCGGGCACAATCGGGCCGAAGTGCTGGAAATAATGCGTACACAGGTCACTGGCATCGAGCCGATGCAGGCTGCGGATGTCGCGGACGCGATTGCCTACGTCGTCACCCGCCCGCGGCACGTTGCGGTCAACGAAGTCTTGATTCGTCCGACCGAGCAGGAGTAGCCCGGCTTACGGCGGTGCGGAGATCACAGCGCGAACAGGGGCGGCAGCGCAAATACCATGATCATCGACCACGTCACGTGAGTGATCATCGGCGCGAGAATGCCGCCGGACGCCCGTCGCTGCAGGCCGAAAACCAGTCCGAGTGTCAGGGCCGCGAAGACGAGCATCGGATTCGATGTGGCGACCGTCGCGATCGCGTACACGATCGTCGAAATGACGACCGGACACCGTCGGCCGATCGCGGCGAAAAGGGCGCCACGAAAGAAGATCTCCTCCCCGATTGCGTTGGCCAGCGTCACGACCACGATCAGCGCGGTCGAACCCTGCTGGGCGTGCGCCAGGACGTTCTCGACGTAGTCACGCAGCGGTCGGATCTCCCGTACGGCAAAGGCTCCGGCGACGAACACGGCGGCCGCGATGAGACCGATCACAAGCGGACTCAGAACCGGGCGTCGCACGGCGCCGCGGAATGAGATGTATCCGAAGTGCAGCGGCCCCGATGCCAGGCCGCCGACGGTCCATACGACCGCGACCGCTCCCGTCAGCGCGTAGAACGTCGAGTCGCCCGGCCGGATCGACAGGGAGAAACCGAGCAGCACGGCCCCGACTACCAACGCAACCGCCACCACGACGCGGCGGCGCAGGAAGTCGCGATCGGTCTCCCCGTGATCACGCGGAACGCGGTCGATCAGCGATGGCGCAACGATGTTCCGGATATGCGGAAGCCACGTCATCGGCGGGTGCGGCCGGATCCCGTTGACGTCGCCTTCGTACGGTCAGCCAACGCCACCCGTACGGAATCCTCGTAGCCGAGCGTCGGACCCGGCACCACGTCTTCGATCGATCTGTCGTGCACGGTCATTTCGGTCGTCATCGAGTCAACCAGATTGCGGCCAGTACCCAGATCTACGTCCGTGACGAGTGCCAACCAGGCTGAGGAGAGCCGGGGCGTCAGCAGCGGCACGGTCACGTTTGGCAATTCCTTGCCCCGCACGGCGGCGGCGCGTTCCAGCATGTCGATGTAGCGCAGCACATCCGGGCCGCCGATCTCGTAGACCTGACCCCGAGCCGACTCTGGTTCGAGAACGCCGACCAGATACCGTACGACGTCGGTCAGCGCGATCGGTTGCACTCGGGTATTGACCCAGCGAGGGGTGACAAGTGCCGGCAAGTGATCGACCAACTGCCGGGTGATCTCCCAGGAGATGCTGCCATGACCGACGACGACGGCCGCTCGCAGTACGGTGACCGGCACCTCGCCGTCGCGCAGCAGCCGCTCCACTAGACGACGCGAGCGCAGATGAGCCGACAGCTCATCGTCGTCGGAGCCGAGGCCGCCGAGGTAGACGATGCGTTCGAGGCCGGCCTTGGCACTGGCCGCGGCGAAGTTGCGAGCGCCGCGGGCGTCCCGTTCCTCGAAGTCGGCCGAGTCCAGCGAGTGCACGAGGTAGTAGGCGGCGTCCACGCCCTCCAGCGCGGCGTCGAGCGCGGCCCGGTCACCCACGTCACCGGCGACGGGCTCGCCGGCCCCTTCGTACGCCTCCGGATGCCGCGTCATGGCCCGGACGCGATATCCGGCATCCACGAGCGCCCGGGCGAGATGCGAACCGATGAAGCCGGACGCCCCGGTAACCAGAATGTCCTTTGCCATAAACACGTCATACCCCGAATGCCGGCGCTCAATATCCGAAACCGCAGCTAGCGGCCGGGCAGACATGCCCCTGGGCGGCCGAGGCCCCCCGAACGAGATGATCGGAGCGAGCTTGGCGCGCAACCGCGCCGCCGAACGTCACTCAGTCGGTGAAACACAGCGCGCGGAAGCGGGCAACCAGGTCCGGCGCGACGCCGCTCGTGTCGATGTCGATGCGGCCATAGAGCCAGAGCAAGAGATCGGCCGCGGAGCCGGCGATCGTCGGTGTGCCGTCGTGGACGCCTCGCGTCCAGGCGACCGTGCCGCTTGCCTCGCCGTCCGCGACGGTCCAGCTCGGGCCGCCATCGGCGCGGAGGCCGAACGTGCCATCGAGTGCTGGGCGCGCGGGTTCGGCTGGATCGGCGTCCGACGAGACGGAGAACGTCAGGAACTCGTCGACGGCGTCAGCCGCGATCGGCTCGCCGATGACCACGGCATCGCCGCGGGCGTGGGCCGCGTCCCAATGATGCACGGCGGCCTCCTGGACCTGATGCCGCGTCACGAATGCGACATCCTGCTGGGCCGGCGCCCAGGTGTAGACGTGGTCATCCGTGGGGGCGGCGGCAAGGGTGCGCACCAACCGTCCGGTCTCCGAACGCAGCGACGGGATTAGCCGGTCGGCTCCAGCGCGAGCAGGCCGGCGCGCGGCATCGGGTGGTGCGGTGAGACGTTCCTCAACGATCGTTGCCCAGAACCACTGCACCTCGGTCACGTGGTGGACCAGATCCGCAACGGTCCAGCCGGGGCAATGTTCGACGGCTGCGGTGAGGTTGCCGTCCGCGGCGTCGGCGAGGCCGGCACTGTGGCGCGCTATCTCGGCCAGATATTCGGACGATGGATCGCTCATCGGTTGACCTCCCGGCCTCTCGGCACCTGGCCACCGATCATCGCAGGGGACTCCGACAACATCCGGTCAGCGTCACGGGCTACGCGGATCCGGCGACCAGACCGCTACGGCTTCCGGGACCGTCGACGACCCGTTGAGACGCATTGGCGACACAGCGCCCGTCGGCTCCACCAGGACGAGCAAGCTGTATCAATCGTTTCCACCATGTCCACACTCGTGGATGCCGGGCGAGGGGGCCGATCGTGGGCGTACAACTGGGAAGCATCGAGTTCTATGCCGGGCCACCGGTGCTTGGCGGACCGGACGACCTCGACGCCGTGATCCGGGACTTCATCAGCGGCGCGCGCAAGCAGTTGCTGATTGCCGTACAGGAGCTGGATTCCCGGGACATCACCGACGCGATCCTCACGGCCAAGAAGGCCAAGGTGCATGTGCAGATCATCCTGGAGGGCGACTATCTGGTCGAGGCGCCCGCGCTCGGCGACCCGTGGTCGTCCGGCGGCGACTACGAGGGCAACCGTACGATCCACTCGGCGCTGCTGCGGGCCGGCATCGATGTGATCACGGACCTGAATCCGGCGATCTTCCATCAGAAGTTCATCGTGCGCGATCCCGGGCATGACTCGGCCGCGGTGCTCACCGGTTCGACGAACTTCACGTTGACCGACACCGGCACAAACCCGCCCGGCAACACCGCGAAGACCGGCAACAATCTCAACCACATCGTCGTGCTCCATGGCGCCCGCGCCACCAACCTTTACCTGGCCGAGTTCCAGCGGCTGCGCAGCGGAACCTTCGGCGATCTGCATGAGCGCGTCGAACCGCGGCCGGCCGAGTTCCAGTTGGCACATATACGAATCAAGCCGGTCTTCGCTCCGGAGCAAGGGCCGGAGATGGAAATCATGAAGCAGATGCTCAAGGCGACGACGAGCATCGACTTCGCGATGTTCACCTTCGCGCAGTCGTCCGGCATCGACGACACCATGATCAGGCTGGTCAATGACGTGCAGCGGATCCGTGGCGTGCTCGACCGCGGTCAGGGTGTGCAGAAGTGGGCGGCCACGCAGCCGCTCAAAGCCGCCGGCGTCCAGCTCTTCGAGAACAAGCCCGGCACCGGCGTCCGGAAGGTCCACCACAAACTGATGGTGATCGACGAACGCCTGGTCATCGCCGGCAGCTTCAACTACACGGCGCCGGCGACCACGCTCAATGACGAGAACATCATCGTGCTCGGCGACCTGGAGGAGACCGACGCGACCGCCGAGGCCGCCCAACGCCAGATCGCGGCGTTCGCGCTCGCCGAAATCGACCGCATCATCACCACGCTGAGCGACCCGGTGTAGCGCCGCCGGCCAGCGAGATTACTTCCTCAATCACCAGGAATCGGCATGTGAGTGCTCAGATCTTCCTACGCTTGGTGGCTACCGGCTTCGGCGGACGATTCGACGACCGCCCGCGCTTGAGCATGTCCAGGGAGGCACGTGCATGGACCGCATGGACCAGGCCACTCGCTATGGAGCGGAATTCCTCGGCACCGGATTTCTCGTCTTTTTCGGCGTTGGTAGCGCGGTCGCCGGGCTCCTCTCCGGCGGGGTGGTCGTCGTCGCCCTGGCCTTCGGCTTCGCGTTGTTGGCGCTGTCGTACGCGATCGGCCCGGTCTCCGGGTGCCACGTGAATCCGGCCGTCACGCTCGGCGCCCTGCTCTCGCGCCGTATCGAGATCGAGGACGCGATCGGCTACTGGATTGCCCAGTTCGCCGGGGCCATTGCCGGAGCGTTCGTTCTATTTGGCCTGACGCGCTGGGGTGACGTCCGTGATCAGACCGGTGCATTGGGGTCAAACGGGTACGGCCGCAACATCAGCCTCGGTGGCACCGTAACCATCGAGATTCTGATGACGTTCGTGCTCGTTCTCGTGGTGCTGATCGTGACCTCCCGCACCGAGAACGCCGGCTTCGCCGGTCTCGCGATGGGCATCACTCTGGCCGCCTGCCACCTCTTCGCGGTGCCACTCGACGGCACGTCGGTCAATCCGGCGCGCTCGTTCGGACCAGCCATCTTCGAAGGTGGCACGCCGCTGTCGCAACTCTGGGTTTTCCTCGTGTTTCCGCTCATCGGCGGCGTGTTGGCGGCCCTCGCGTTTCCGTACGTCAACGGCGAAGGGTGGCGCTTCCGAGCGACGGTCGAGGCGCAACCCACGGCGGGTGCCGAGTTCGGTGCCGCGGCCGAGGCGCCCGACTCCGAAGCAGCAGCGGGGGGCGCGCTCTACGATCAGGCACCCGCGGACACGCCGGCGGATGATGGGACACCAACCGAGCGGCGAAACCCTCGGCCACCGGTTTAGCTCGGGATCGACCCCGACCGGCCCCGCGCGATCGCCGCGTCGATAAGGCTTTCCGCCAGCGTACGGGCGGCGGCGGCGGTTGACGGATCGCGGTCGAGTCGCGCACCAGTCAACGCACCGTCGTACAGCAGTAGCAGCTGCTGGGCCAAGTGGTCAGGATCGGTCACGCCGGCCTGGCGGGCCAGATCGGCCATCAATGCGCGCGTCCAGGCGCGCGAACTGTCGCAGACCCGCTGGACGCTTCCACCGGCCGGAGCCTCGGCGCTGGCTCGCTGGAATGCGCAACCGCGGAAGTCCGGCTCGGCGATGACGTCAGCGAGCACATCGAAGATCGCGAGAAGTCGGGCCTTGGGCGTATCGACCCCGGCGAGTTTCCGGGAGATCCGCGCCTCCCGGGCGGCCTGGCGACTCAGCAGATAGGACCGGACGAGCTCGTCCTTGCTTCCGAACGTGTTGTACAGCGACGCCTTGGCCACTCCAGCCCGCTCGATGACCCGGTCGATGCCGACGCTGTGGATGCCCTCTTCGTAGAACAGCTCATCCGCGGCGGCGAGGATCCGGTCGCGGGCTGACGGCCGGGCTGTGGTCTTGGTGGACATGACTTGACAGTAGCAGACAGATCTGTCTATCGTCATCGGGCTAGACAGACCGGTCTACTCATCGTCGACGTCAGGGGGATTGGGCGATGGTTGATCATGCGAAATACGGACACACCGCTATGAACGTCGCAGGCCGCCGGCCGCAGCCGGCCGCCGAGCGCCCCGTCGTTTGACCCCTGACCTACGAGATACCGAAGGCAGAGATCGTGAATTCCGTGTCAACCCTGAACCTCCCAGAAACCAAGCGGGCCGTGCGCATGCCGGCCGGCGCGGCGCTATACCTCCAGGCGTCGATCATCTTGTTCTTTCTCGCCGGCTCCAGCGCGCCGACGCCGCTCTACGCCGTCTACCAAGCGAAGTGGGGCTTCTCCCCCATGACGACCACGGTCGTGTTCGGTGTCTACGCGTTAGCTGTTCTCGCGTCGTTGCTCGTCTTCGGTCGTCTGTCCGACCACATCGGACGCCGTCCGGTGCTGCTCGCCGCGATCGCAGTGCAAGCCGCAACCATGCTCGTATTCGCGACGGCCGAGGGCGTACCCGAGTTGTTCGTGGCTCGCGTGATCCAAGGCCTGTCGACCGGTGCGGCCGCGGGCGCCGTCGGCGCCGGCATGCTCGACATCAACCGGGCCAAGGGAACTATCGCCAACGCCGTCGCTCCCATGACCGGCACCGCGACCGGCGCGCTCGTCTCCGGGCTAGCGGTGCAATTCCTCCCGGCCCCGACGCACCTGGTGTACCTCGTCTTATTCGTGATCTTCCTGTTGCAGGGCGTTGGCGTTGCGCTGATGGCCGAGACGTCGACGCCGATCTCCGGTGCCGTGGCTTCGCTGCGCCCACGCTTCGCGCTGCCGTCGGCGGTCCGCCGGCCGATGCTCGTTGCTGCGCCGGCCCTGGTGGCGGTGTGGGCGCTCGCCGGCCTCTACGGGTCACTCGGACCGGCCGTCGTACGGCTCATCACCGGCTCGAGCTCGTTCGTGCTGGCCGGACTTGCGTTGTTCACCCTCGCCGGCAGCGCGGTGATATCGGTACTCCTGCTTCGCGACGCCGCACCGCGCGGCGTGATGACGTTCGGCGGGATCGCACTCGTGGTGGGCGTCGGAATGACACTGGTCGCCATCGATGTGCGGTCGGCTGCGCTGTTCTTCATCGGTGCCGTCATCGCTGGCGCCGGATTCGGTTCGGGCTTCCAAGGTGCGATCCGCACCATCGTCCCGCTGGCTGCGCCGCACGAGCGGGCCGGCGTGCTGTCCATCGTGTACGTCATCTCGTACCTCGCCATGGGCCTGCCGGCCGTGGTCGCCGGCTTCCTGGTCGTGGACGGTGATGGACTGCTGCCGACGGCGCGCGGCTACAGCATCGCGGTGATGGCGCTTTCTGCCCTGGCGCTGCTCGGACTGATCCGGCCGACCCGGCGGTCAGCGCGCGTCGAAACGCCCGCACGCACGGTCGGCGACCCGACGCGCGCCGTGGCCATCACGCGCGAGATACCCGAGCTGGCGGACGCTCGCTGAGCGCGACATCGCCCGGGCCTACGGGACGACGGTAACCGGCCACCGCGCAATGCGGACGAGATGCGTAGCGATCGATCCGATGAAGCGGTGGCCGGCCTGCGTCGACGCGCCGACAACGACGGCATCGACCCGGAGCTCGTCGGCCACGCGGGCGATGACCTGCACCGGACTGCCGGTTCGCTCGATGAAGCTGGCCTCGATGCCGATGCGGCCAGCGTTGGTCCGGATCAGTTCACGAATCTCCTCGGCGACGCTGTCCGCGGCCTGCTGAACTGGTCCGGCGAGGCTGGGATTGAACCCAGTCAGCGCGCTCGCGGTCCGGACGAACAGGCAGATGATGCGCGCGTTCTGGCGTCGGGCCAGGCCGGCCGCGTACGCGCCGGCACGCATCGACGTTTCCGAGCCGTCGATCGCGACCAGAATGATCGCCGGTCCATCGCCGTGGTATCCCACGCCCCACAGTTTGCCGGCTCGGTGACGATCTCGCGAGATCGCATCTGCAGCCGTTCGGCCACGGTCGGTGCCAGGACCTTTGCCCGCACCGACCGCGGCCGTGCTAAACCTGCGGGCTCGCGGTCGGCTCCGCGTCCGCCGCGCGTGCGGTGTGCCGTGCCTCGCCGCCGTCGTAGGTCGTATACGTGTACGGGTTCGGAATGCGTTCCGCGGTTGGCAGCTCCGGATACATGCTCTGCTGCCAGGCCTCTTCGCCCATGGTGGAGCGGGCGTAGTCGACAGTGTTGGCTACGGCGGCCTTGGCGGCGGCCAGGTCCATCCCGATGAGTTGGTGCGCGTGCTTGACGACCTTGCCGTTCACGAGCACGGTGTGCACGTCACCGCGACCGGCCTGGTAGACGACGCTGCCGTACGGATGCAGGATCGGGCTCATCGCCGGCGACGCGTCGTTCTTGATGAGGACGACGTCGGCCCGCTTACCCGGCGTGAGGCTGCCGATCACCGAATCGAGTCCGAGAGCCCGCGCACCACCCATCGTTGCCCACCGCACAACTTCTTCGGCCCGCAGCAGATTGTGCACGACGGTCTCGCCGCGCGCGTGGGCTTCGAGATGTTCGCGCGAGCGGTCGGCCGACAGCGTCGCACGCATGGCAGCGAACAGATCTGCACTCCACCACACGCTCGTATCCATCGAAAGCGACACCGGGATGCCGTGTTTACGAAGCGCCCAGGTGGGCGGATAACCCTGTCCGGCGCTCTGCTCGCTCTCCGTCGACACCGAGGCGGTGCCGCCCGTCGCTGCGATCCGCTGGTACGAGTCCTCGGTCAGTGTGGCCGCGTGGACGTACGTGACCTCGGGCGTCATGAATCCGTGTTCCCACATGAGACGGATGCTGTCGTCGTTCGTAGCGCCCCAGACGCCCGCGTGTGTCGTCACTCGCAGACCGAGCTCGCGGGCGGCTTCGAAGGCGCCCTTCTCGGGAAACGCCGGATCCGCGGTGACGTCGAACGCCATCTGCAGGCCGAACATGTCGCTCGTCGCCAAGCGGGCGACGAAATTGCGGAAGTCGGCGCCATTCGACCAATCCCAGGGAGCGCCGAGCAAGTTGCCATAGGCGAGGACCGCGCGGGCGGGCGTCGACCGCAACGCGTCCGCGGCCGCCTCACCGTGCTCGATCGTCTGGAGGCCGTGCGACCAGTCGAGCGATGTCGTGACACCGGCGTCGAGCGCCTCGATCATCGACAGCACGTTTCCGGCGTGGATGTCCTCGGGTCGGAAGATCTTCCCCCAGGTCAGGTAGTAGAACACGAAGTATTGGGTGAGCGTCCAATCGGCGCCGTACCCGCGCAGCGCGGTCTGCCACATGTGCCGGTGCGTGTCGATCATGCCTGGCATCACAATGCCGGCGGACGCGTCGATCTCGATTGCGCCGTCCGGGACGGCCAGGGCGACGCCGACGTCGGCAATGCGGTCGCCGACCACGAGCACGTCGCCGCCCTCGATGATGCCCGACCCATCCATCGGCAGGACGATCCCGTTGCGAAACACGATCGGTCGCCCGTCGGCGAAGACTTCGGATGCTGAGCCTGATCCCATGCCGGTCACCTCTTCGTGAAACGGCGGCGTCTGCCGCGCAGCTCTTTCCTATCCAGTGTCAATCCACGAACTCTTGCCGGCATTCGACGCCTGTCGGACAATCGTCCGCCACGCGGTCGCCGGGCAACGACACCACCTTGGCAACCGGATCACGACTGTGTCAATGCGCCTTCCGGCCGAACGACCAGCGTGCCAGGATGACGGCTATGACTCAGGGCGGCACCGAACTCACGATCGAGCTGCGAACGCCCAACGCGTTCGCAACCGTGTTCGCGGACAGAACCACGTTCGACGGCGGCCAGCTGATCGCCTGGCAGGACGGTGCCGCGATCGCGAGCTATCCGATCGACTCGATTGCCGGCTTGCGGTTCGGCGGCTCATCCACTGGCGCCAGCCTCGATGCAGCGCCGGTCATTCAACAGGTAGCACCCACGGCGGTGCCGTCGACCGACGTCGAGGCGGCTACGACGAGCCCGGCCGGTGCCGGCTGGAGCCCGGGAGAGGATGCGCTGCTGCGAACGTTGAGTGACCAGCACGCCGGATTGACCATGATGATTCTCAAGACGCAACGGCCCATGGATGAGGTCATCGCGCGACTCACCGAGCTCGGGATCGCTCCGACGGTACGGTGACGGGCGACCCGCCCGACACCATCGAACCGATACGGAGGAACGTTGCGGTGAAGTTCACCGAGGCGGAGATCGCCTACATGGCCTCGCAGACGCTTGGACGGCTAGCGACCGTGCAACGCAGTGGCACGTTGCAAAACAGTCCGGTCGGGTTCACCTACAACGACGATCTCGACACGGTCGACATCAGGGGTCACGGCCTGCTGAGCAGCCAGAAATATCGCAACGTCGCGGCCAACGGCCGGGTCGCGTTCGTCGTGGACGACATCGCATCACGACAGCCGTGGCGGATCCGATGTCTGGAGATCCGTGGTACGGCCGACGCGGTGCCGCCGCTGGCCGAGGCCGAAGCGGACCCGCGCGGCTTTGACGGCGCGATCATCCGGATCACTCCGACACGGATCATCAGCTTCGGTCTCACCGACTCGGACGATCCATTCCGCGACGGGGCGAACAAGCGGGACGTCTGAACGCGCGCCTATTGCGGCGCCCGATTGGAACACTCGCATCGGCTGAGCCCTACGGCGTGATCTGGCCGCGTAGGAACGCATTGATGGCCGCGGCATCCCCGGCGACGGTGACACCCGACGTCGCCAGCGCGGACCGCTGCCAGAGCAGCAGCAACATGTCTTGGGCGCGACCGGTCACGGTGATGTCGGCGACCGTCGCCCGAGCGGACCCGCCGGCATCCGGACCCTCCACGGCCGGCACCGGCTCACCGGTTGGCGTCAGCAGCCACGTATGACCGGTGTCGGTGAGCCGGATCAAGGCCGGCCCGGGCAGCTGTGGCGGCATGCGATCGCCCCATCGATGGGTCACCGGCAGCATCGTCCGCAACACCTCGTCGACGCCATCGGCGGCGAGAGTCGGCTCGATCATCCGCGGCGCACCGAACGCAAGATCCGCGTCGCGGCCATGGATCGTCGTCTCGTGAAGCTGGCGTCGCGTCCAGAATCCCTTCACCCGTGGCATCTTCGTGAAGTTCCAGCACGGCGCTGCGTAGTCGGCCGAGCCGAGCGTTTCGAGCAGGATGTCGGCGCCATCGCGATACCAACGCGCCGGATCGGCGCCCTCCGGCAGACGCGGTACGAGTGACGACCGAACCCCGGTGCGGACGGTCTCGGCCGCCCACCGGTGGATGCCGCCGAGATGGCTCGCGAGTCCTCGAAGCTTCCACGTGCGGCTCACCGGGACCGGGGTCTCCGGATCATGCGATGCGACGATCGTCTCGAACGCCGCCATCTCGGCCGCGAGTGGCGCCAGATAGTCGGCCGGTGCCCACGGCAACGCGTCTGGTGCCGCGCGTACGTCATCCGTCATGCGCGCATTGTGCCGGAACACGACGACACTCCACGGCCGTGGCTGCGCTATGACCGCCGCGGATCGTCGCCACGTTGCAACAGTTCGGCCAGCGGCAACGTCGCCGCGCCGAGTGCGACGGCGTCGAGACCGAGCTCGCTCAACTCGATGCGCACCTGGTCGTACGGGTGGGCCAGCGCCTGCGTCTCGGCGGACGCGCGGATCTGCGGCAACGCGACCGACCCGAGCGCGAGCCCGGCCCAGCCGCCGAGCACCACCCGCTCCGGGTTGAACAGGTTGATCAGGTTGCCGATGCCGGTCCCGAGAAACGCGGCGGTCTCGGCCAGCAGGTCGGCCGCGACCGGGTCGCTCCGCTCCCCCGTGGCCGCCGCGACCAACGCCGCGATCCCGGCCATCTCGTCGGCCGCTCCGCCCGCCGAACCGTTGCCGGCGACCGGGACGCGGTGATCCGGGCGCGACGATGCCGCGTAGCGGTCGAGGATGCCCTCGGCCCCGACGTACGCCTCGAGACAGCCGCGGGCACCGCAGCGGCATTGGCGTCCGCCGTACATGAGGGTGGTGTGCCCCCACTCGCCCGCACTGCTGGTCGTGCCCTGATAGGGCATGCCGTCGGAGATGACGGCGGCGCCGACACCCGATCCCACCAACGCAACGATCGCGTGCCGGGCGCCACGCGCCGCGCCGAACCACATCTCGGCCTGGGCTTGCGTCTTGGCACCGTTGCCGACAAAGATCGGCGCGGTCACCCCGGCCTGGGCCAGCATGTCGGCGAGTGCGACGCCCTCCCAACCGATCGTCGGCGCGTGTATGAGCGACGTGCGGCCCGCTGTCGCCCGTGAAGCGGAGATTGGCGTCGACCCCGACAACGCGTCGGCCGGGATGGTGCCCTCGGCGACGATGCCAGGCACACCGACGCCGACGCCGACGATGTCCGCCGCCCTCACCGGCCGACCACGGTCCAGCGTGGACACGTGGGGTTCATCGGCGCCGTTGGCGGCACCGGCCACCATCTGCGCGTGCGCCGTCAGGACGTCGGAAATGCCGCCGACGATCTCGGCGACGACAGTCTCCGGATCGGGTCGGTGCGACGCGACCGGACGCACCACGCTGGCCAGCCGCTGGAGTGCCATGTCGAAAAGTTCCACCGTCACGCCGGTCTCGCCGACATCGACACCGACAACGTATCCATAGGCCGGGTCGACCCGCAGCAACACCCGTGGCCGGCCACCGCCCGATTCGACCTGCCCGGCCTCGACAATGAGCCGATCGTCGATCAACTCCGCCGTCACGGTGCTTACCGTCGCGCTGGACAATCCGGTGAGCTGACCGAGTTCGAGTCGGCTCAGCGGGCCGTCGAAGAAGAGCCTCGAGAGCAGGATCGATCGGTTCTGCCGACGGATGTCGCGGGTGGTGGTTCGCGTCGAGTCCATGGGCGCACATTTCTCGGGTGACGACGTGGTCGGCCGACGTCGGAGGTGGCGCGACGAGCCGGGGAGATCCCGAGCGTACGCGCTCCGTGCGCACGCGAGCGGCCTTGACGTCCCGCGAGCAATCTTGATTAGATTCACGACATAACTCGACACTCAAGATAAGTTGCAGAGCTTATGCGGGCTCGGGACTCAGGGAGAGCTATGACGGACGACCGTGGCCTGGCGCCGGATTTCCGTTGGGGTGCGGCCACGGCGGCGTACCAGATCGAGGGGGCGGTCGCCGAGGACGGTCGTTCGCCGTCCATCTGGGACACCTTCTGCCGCATTCCCGGTGCGATCGACAACGGGGATACCGGCGATATTGCCTGTGATCACTACCACCGCTGGCCGGAAGACATCGGCCTCATGCGGCGGCTCGGTCTGGACTCGTACCGGTTCTCGATCGCGTGGCCGCGGGTCCTGCCGGACGGCACCGGTCGCGTCAACGCCGCCGGCCTCGACTTCTACGATCGCCTTGTCGACAGCCTGCTCGACGCGGGCGTGACGCCGTTTCCAACGCTCTACCACTGGGATCTCCCCCAGGTGCTGCAGGATCGCGGCGGCTGGCCGGCCCGCGAGACCGCGTACGCCTTCGCCGAGTTCGCATCGGTGGTCGGTGAACGCCTGGGCGACCGGGTGACCGATTGGTTCACCATCAACGAACCGCTGTGCTCGGCCTGGATCGGTCACCTCGAAGGCACCATGGCACCCGGCATCAAGGACCTGAGCCTCGCCGTCCCGGCCTCACATCACCTGCTGCTCGGCCACGGTCTAGCGACGGCGGCGCTGCGGGCCGGGGCGCCGGGCCCGGTGCGCATCGGCGCCGTCCTTAACCTCAGTCCGTGCGAGCCCGCGAGCGACGCCGACGCCGATGTCGCGGCCGCCGCGCGCGCCGATGGCCACACGAACAGGTGGTGGCTCGACCCGCTGTACGGGCGGGGTTATCCGGCCGACATGATCGACGTGTACGGCATCGAGCCGCCGGTCCGCGACGGTGACCTCGAAACGATCGCGGCCCCGATGGACCACTTCGGACTGAACTATTACTTCCGCCAGGTCGTCACGGACGACCCGACCGGCGACCCGCCGTTCGCCCGGAGGGTGTCCGTGCCGGACTGGACGCTGACCGCCATGGGCTGGGAGGTCTACGCGGACGGCCTGGAGCAGTTGCTCGTACGGCTCTCCGACGAATACCGCGTCGGTCGCATCTACGTCACCGAGAACGGTTCGGCCTGGCCGGACGAGATCGAGCCAAACGGCAACGTCGAGGACAAGGACCGCATCGCGTACCTCGAGCAGCATCTGGAGGCGTGCCTGCGGGCGGCCACTCACGGTGCGCCGGTGGCCGGTTACTTCGCCTGGTCGCTGATCGACAACTTCGAGTGGGCGTACGGCTATGCCAAGCGATTCGGCCTGGTGCACGTCGACTACGAAACCCAGCGGCGCACCATCAAGGCGAGCGGATACCGCTACGCCGACATCATCCGTACCCATCGCGAACGGAACACGAGCGTAACCGTGGGCAGGTAGCCCGTCCCCGTCGCGTTGATCGGCCGGCCAGCGCGTGGGGCACACGCCGGGCCGGCGGTCGACGAATGGCGCTAGCTCTCGTGACCCGCCCGCCACCGGCGGATCGCGTCTCGCCACCAGATGGCGCTCTGTTTTGGTGTCCGCAGCTGCGATTCGTAGTCGACCCGCACGATGCCGAATCGCTTGTCGTAGCCGAAGCTCCACTCGAAGTTGTCCATCAGAGACCAAGCGAAGTAGCCGCGTACGTCGACGCCCGCCGCCTGCGCATCGGCCACGGCGCCCAGATGCGTCGCCAGGTAGTCGACGCGATCGGCGTCGTGCACGTAGCCGGTCTCGTCGCCGATGTCGTCGAACGCCGCGCCGTTCTCGGTGATGACCAGTGACACGCCGGGGTAGTCGTTGTTCAGGCGCACCAACAGGTCGGTCAGCCCGGCCGGCCGGATCTCCCAGCCCATCGCCGTGCGCGGCAGGCCGCGCGAGATCCGTCGCTCGATCGGTCGGCCATCGTCGTCGCGATCCCGGCCGTCCTCGTCGCGCCCGCTGAACACGGTGTCGCTGTAGTAGTTCACGCCCAACACATCGGTCGGCGTCGCGATGATGTCCAGATCACCGTCGCGCACGGGGATCTGCACGCCGACCTCGGCGAGATCGGCCACCACGTCGGCCGGATACTGCCCGCGCAGCAACGGATCGAGATAGATCCGCGCACCGAGACCGTCGGCGCGCCGGGCCGCCTGGTAGTCGGCCGGATCGTCCGACGCCGGGATCGCGCTGCCGAGGTTGACCGTGATGCCGAGCTCCACCTCGCGACCGGCCGCGCCAGCGGCGGCCCGCATCCGCGTGGTGGCCAGGCCGTGGCCAAGGAGCAGATGATGGGCGGCCGCGATGCCCGCATCGAGATCCCGCCGGCCGGGCGCGTGCACTCCGTACGCGTAGCCGAGCATGGCCGAGCACCACGGTTCGTTGAGCGTCGTCCACACCCGTACCCGATCGGAGAGCGCATCGAAGACGAGCATGGAGTAATCGGCGAACCGCTCCGCGGTGTCACGAGCCGGCCAACCGCCGGCGTCCTCCAACTCCTGCGGCAGGTCCCAGTGATACAGCGTGAGCCACGGCTCGACGCTCTTGCCGAGCAGCTCATCGACCAGCCGATCGTAGAACGCCAGGCCGCCGGGGTTGACCGGGCCACGACCGCCCGGCTGCACGCGCGGCCACGACACCGAGAAGCGGTACGTATCGACGCCGAGTTCGGCGATCATCGCGACGTCGGCCGGCATCCGGTGATAGTGGTCGCAGGCAATGTCGCCGTTGTCGCCGTTCGCCACGGCGCCGGGCACCCGGCAATAGGTGTCCCAGATCGACGCGGTGCGGCCGTCTTCGGCCACCGCGCCCTCGATCTGGTACGCGGACGTCGCCACGCCCCACCGGAACGGACCGGTCAACCGGTCGACGACCTCGACGCCCGCGGTGGTCCCGGTGACATCTGCGCCGTGCATAGCTCCCCTTTATCGGTCAGGTTCGTGGTGGTCGCGCCGGTCAACGACGCGTGGGCCGCCACTCGTCGCCACGGATGCGACTAACCGATCGTGACGGTGGATCCTCGGATCACGAGTGTCGTAGGGATGACGTTGGGCTCCGGCGGGATCGGCGCGCCGGCCAGCTGCGAGAGCAGCATGCGGGCGGCCGCGGCGCCCATCTGCCGGAGTGGCTGGCGCACGGTGGTGAGCGGCGGATCGGTATGCGCCGCCGCTGGGACATCGTCGAAACCGACGACCGCGATGTCGTCGGGCACGCGGCGCCCGGACTCTCGTACAGCCTGCATCGCGCCGGCCGCGGAGAGGTCGTTATGAGCGAAGATGGCGTCGAACTCGACGCCGGATGCGATGGCTTGCTTCACCGCGAGCCGACCGCAGTCGAAGGTGAAGTCACCCTCGATGAAGCGGTTCAGCTCGAGCCGGATGCCGGCCGCTTCGTAGGCCGCCCGGAACCCGTCCGAGCGTTCCTGCGTGCAGCCGAACGCCTCGATGCCGGTGATCACGAGCGGCCGTGTGCGGCCAATGCTGATCAGATGCCGGGCCGCCGATTCGCCGCCGTCGCGGTTCGTGGTCGCGACGGACGGGAACAGAGGCTGGTGGCCACGATCGTCGATCAGGACCACCGGCAAACCTCGGTGGTGCAGCTCGGTGATGTAGTCGAGGGTGTTCTCCGGCTCGATGACAAGCAGGCCATCGAACGACTTCGCCGACACGTGCGTCGCGAACTGGCGGATCGACTCGTCGCCCCGGTTACAGGTGAACATCAGGAGGCCGTAGCTGTCACTCTCCAGGACGTCGACGGCGCCCTGCACGACGTCGCCGATCCACGGCCAGGTCAGCGACGGCACGAGCATGCCGACGATGCGAGTACGGCCGCGGGCCAGACCCACGGCCCGAGCGCTCGGCACATATCCGAGCTCGTCGATGACCTTGCGGACCCGGGACGCGGTCGCAATGTCGAGTTCGCCCTTGCCGTTCAGCACGCGGGAGACCGTCGTCTTGCTGACGCCCGCGCGCGCTGCGACGTCGGCGATGGTGATCGGCATGTCTCCCCCTTACGCGTCTGGACGGGACAAGCGAACTCCCCGGAACCGGTTGCGGGAGCGGTTGCGGAAGCGGTTCCGCGGGCTGAAGTCAACCGGAGAGACGCACGTCACGTCAATAACGGTCCATCGACATGGATGGGGCTGGCTGTGGCCAGCCTGCCTGCGGCTCGGGCCTCACTCCGGCGTCGGCGGCAGCTTCAGAGCCTGCAACGTGTACGTCAGCGGGAGGCGCTCCGGGCGGTCGACGAGCCGCCATTCGCCGTCCTCGCCCAGGCGCATCTGATCCGGCAGCGCCATCCACGGCACGCTGTCGTGCTCGACAAGCATGGTGAGCCGCATTCCCGCATCCAGCAGCGCGGTTACGACCTCTCCGAGCCCGTGATTCCACTCGTGCGTTGTCGTGTTCGTGAACTCGCGTGTCGTCTCGACGTACGTCGTGCCCTCGTCGAAGACCAACGGCTCCGGCACCTCGACGTACGGGTACCGGACGACGAGGGCGTCGGTGACCGTCTCGTCGATCGTGAAGAGCATCGGATGACCTTCCCGCATGAACAGCCGGCCGCCCGGTCGCAGCAGCGCCGCCACCGTATCGGCCCAGCGCCGGATGTCGGGGAGCCAGTTCAACGCGCCGATCCCGGTGTACACGAGGTCGAACGCCTCGCGACCGAGAGCGTCCGAGGCGCCGTACACGTCTGACTCGACGAAGTCGACATCTGCGCCGGCACTCGCGGCCAGACGCCTGGCCTCGACGAGCGCCGCGGACGAGAAGTCGAGGCCGGTCATGCGCGCACCCAGGCGAGCCAGCGAGATCGTGTCCGTTCCGATGTGGCACTGGAGGTGGACCCCGCGCCGGCCGGTGATGTCGCCGAGCCGTGGCCGGTCGAAGCGCACGACGTCGCTCAACGCGGCCGGGTCGTCGATGTAGCGCTGGACGCCGTAGCCGGCCGACGCGGCATGCGCCGGCGCGCGTTCGTCCCAGTTGGCGCGGTTCACGGCAAACGAATCCACGTTGCGCACAGTGTCACACCGGTGGCGTGTGCCTCAACCGCGATGGGCGCAGCCGCGCGCGGCTGAACGACGCGGCACGAACGGTGCCCGAGTCATCGCCGGCCATCCGAAAATGATCGTTTTGCGGCGCGCCCGTCGATCACGCTGCGTGCCTGCGGGTACCCAAGATTGAATTGGTTCTTGAGCACAGTGTGGACACAGCGGTAACGTCCGACCATTGTGATCGTCGTATCGGCAAGCGCCGATACGGCGATACGACGTTCGGCCGGCGACCCAGCCGGCCGTTTCCTCATCGGAGGGACCCTGCCATGTCCGAGCAACAAGATTCGGGCGGTCCCGGTCGGTCAAATGGACGCAGCCGCTGGCATTGGCTGCTCATCGTCCCGGTGATCGTCCCGCTGCTGACCTTCCTCTACAACGGCAAGAACCCGTATTTCCTCGGTTTCCCCCGCTTCTACTGGCTTCAGCTCGCGTTCATCATCCTCGGCGTCGGCACGACGACGATCGTCTACCAGCTCACGAAGGATCGGGGTGACCAGTCGTGAAGGATCACCTCGCAGAAATCATCATTTCCGCCGTCATCTTCCTCGTGGTCGCGGTCATGGGCTTCCTGGCCGCTCGCTGGAAGCGACCGGCGTCGATGGCGCACATCGATGAATGGGGCCTCGGCGGGCGCCAATTCGGATCCTGGGTCACGTGGTTCCTGATCGGCGGCGATCTCTACACCGCCTACACGTTCGTCGCGGTACCGGCGCTGTTGTTCGGCGCCGGCGCGGCCGGCTTCTTCGCGGTGCCGTACACGGTCATCGTCTACCCACTGGTCTTCGTCGTGCTGGTCCGGCTCTGGTCGGTTTGCCGCCGCCATGGTTTGGTGACACCGGCCGACTTCGTGCGTGTCCGGTCCGGCTCGTCCACGATGGCGCTGCTCGTCGCGATCACCGGCATCGTCGCCACGATGCCGTACATCGCGTTGCAGCTCGTTGGCATCGAGTCCGTCCTCAAGGCGATGCACGTGAACCCGACCTGGGCGCTCATCGTCGCGTTCGCGATTCTCGCGGCGTACACGTACAGCTCCGGGCTTCGGGCGCCGGCGCTGATCGCGTTCGTCAAGGACATGCTGATCTACATCGTGATCATCGTGGCCATCATCTACATCCCGTACAAGCTGGGCGGGTACCACAAGATCTTCGATACCGCCCAGACGACGCTATCGGCCAAGACAACCCCGGGCAGCACGTTGCTCGGTCCGGCAAACCAGATCCAATACATCACGCTCGCCCTCGGATCGGCGCTCGCGCTGTTCCTCTACCCGCACAGTGTCACCGGCGTGCTGGCCAGCCGGTCGCGCAATGTCATCAAGCGCAACATGTCCGCGCTGCCGGCCTACAGCCTGCTGCTCGGTCTGATTGCGCTGCTCGGCTACATGGCGATAGCGGCCAAGGTGAAGCCGATCGTGACCGACGGCAAGGCGGACACGAACACCGTCGTGCCGCGTGCTGTTCGACCAGATGTTCCCGCACTGGTTCGCCGGCGTCGCGTTCGCGGCGGTGGCGATCGGCGCGCTGGTGCCGGCGGCCATCATGTCGATCGCGGCGGCCAACCTGTTCACCCGCAACATCTACGTCGAATACTTCAAGCGGGATGCCAACCCGGCGCAGCAGGCGACGGTCAGCAAGATCGCGTCGCTGGTCGTGAAGATCGGCGCCGTGGCGGTGATCCTGCTCATCAGCCCGCAGTTCTCGATTGACCTGCAGCTGATCGGCGGCGTCATCATCCTGCAGACGCTGCCTGCCGTGGCCGTCGGCCTCTACACGCGGTGGTTGCACCGCTGGGGTCTCGTCACCGGTTGGATCGTCGGCATGGGCCTCGGTATGTGGATGCTCTACGACATCCCGAACCCGGCCACGAACCACAAGCACTTCGGCGGCTCGGCCTTCGCGCTGTCCAAGTGGTTCGATCCGACCTCGATCGGTCTCAACGCCAAGGCAACGATCTACGTCGGACTCGTGGCGGTCGTCGCGAACCTCGTCGTGGCCGTGATCGTCACGCTGGTCTGCAAGGCGCTCAAGACCCCGGACGGCGTCGACGCACGAGCCCGGACGACTACACGCACGACCCGGCGGAAACTCGGCCGGAGCCGGCGCCGGTGCCTCGTCAGCCGGGCCAGGGCCCGCTGGCCGGCGACGAGATGCCGGAGCCTGCGCCGACACTCTGACCGCCGTCGTACGTATGGGGCAGGGGGAGCGTCACGCTCCGCCTGCCCCATTCCGTCACGGGTACGGCTAATCGTGGGCACGACGAGCACCGCGAGCCGCGCGTCGACGTGTCTCGCGATCGGATCGACGGTCCGATCCGGGCCGACCGGCATCGGCGTGCCTCACGTGGGCTGTGGCCGGGTGCCCGGTAGTTTTGCTCCCACCAGTCACCCCGCTGGTGCCGCGGTGACCCGGCCGGCCCGCCTCCCGACAGGACACGGAATGCGACGCCTCAACATCGCCCTGGCCGCCGCGGCTGCAGTGCTCGCGTCGCTGGTACTGGCCGGATGCAGCGGTCTCACGGTGCCATCGGCCGCCGACCCCGGCGCGACGCCGACCGGCGCGAGCGCCAGCACCGCGACCAAGGAACTCAAGGATCTGACAATTGCGAGCGGTCTGTCTATGGCCGGCTACAGCCGAGACCGCTTCCACATCTGGGCGTCCCAGGGCAGCGGCTGCGACACCCGCGACGTCGTTTTGAAGCGCCAAGGCCATGGCGTCAAGACGTCGGCCGACTGCAAGATCTATCAGGGATCGTGGACGAGTCCGTACAACGACAAGACGTACAGCGATCCGCAGGATCTACAGATCGACCACGTTGTGCCGCTGGCCAACGCATGGTTGTCCGGCGCCAAGAACTGGACCGACGACAAGCGCAAGGCGTTCGCCAACGACTTGACACGGCCACAGTTGCTCGCCGTCGACGCCAAGGACAACGAGTCCAAGGGCGACCAGGATCCGTCACAGTGGAAGCCGCCGAATCACGACTTCTGGTGCACGTACGCCACGGATTGGGTAACGGTGAAGGCGTACTGGAAGTTGACCATCACCACGGCGGAGAAGGCTGCGTTGCTGGACATGCTCGCCACGTGTTCTTGACGAGCGCCCGGGCGGGAGGCGCACCCTGATCCGCCCGACCGAGGACGGGTGATCCGATGACCAACGCCCGCACGACCGATGTGACCGCGCCGCCCGGCGGCGTGATGACCGACGACGTCGGCGTCATCACCGGACGACTGACCGTACGCACCGATATCGACGACGCCGGCGACGTCACGGTGCACGTGCAGTACAAGGACGCCGACGAGTGGTACACCGTCCGCAACGCCCGGGCCCATCTGGGCGATAGGGCTGATGCCGACGCCGTACACGCCATCGTCGTTGGTCTCCTCGATCGCCCGGACGGGTGAACCGCGCACGGTCCGCCGCGCGAACCGAATCGATCGACCTACTTCCGGACGGTCGGCCGTGCCCAACCCAGCGGATCAGGCGATATGGTGCCCGCGAGGCGTAGTCGGCACCGCCGATGAGTAGCGCAGCCGCGAGGCGCTGTGACCCGCCGGTGAGGGAGGTCGGGTGGCACACGACCATAGCGTCGTGGACGCGTTCAAGTCCCGACCCCGACCCCGCACGCGGCACAACAATTCCGACAGCTTCGGCCGCGGCCTTCTCGTTGGTCTGATCGGTTACGTGCTCACCATTTGCGCGTACGCCTGGGCGGCCTTCTACCGTGGTGGCCACGATCCGCACTCCACGCTGGCGAGCGCGCTCGGTCTGCTGGTCGCCGCCGGTTCCGCCGTCACCATGGCGGTCGTCATCGCCGCGATCGTCGGTTATCGCCGGCGGCCGGCCCACTCGGTCGGCCTGCTGGCCGGCATGGTTGTCGGGCTGGCTCTCGGCCTGGTCTTTTTCCTGCCGATCGCCGGGCAGCTCCGTGACCTCAACAGTCACTGCCCGTGCGATCCCCTCATCAAGCAACTTCCGGCGGCGTCCGACGGTTGACATCTGCTCGAAGGCGCCGGACTCGTCGCCCATCAAAGCGTCGGTGGGCGCAACCTCTACGCGCTAGCCCCCGGCGGACTGGCACCGTTACAGCAATGGCTGGCCGGGGCATGACGATCATCCGCGTCCCGGCGGCGGCCGCCTACTACGTACGGCCGGCGCACGACGACGACCCGAGCGTTGCCGCCGGCCTGCTGCAGGTCGACGTCGACCTGTGGGGCGTCCGGCTGACGAGCTGACGCCGGCCCGTTTGCCCGCTATTTCGTCGGCGACGGGGCCGGACTTCGCGTCGGCGCCGGGCTGCCGCTCGAATTGAGCGCCCTCTCGTAGGCGGCCGTCGCGTTGTTCAGCTCCTGGAGAGCCGCTCCGTACGCCGTGAAGTCGCCCGACTTCTGGGCCTGCTGCAGATCGTGCAGGGCAGCGTTGATCTGCGCAATGGCGGCATTCAGCGCGGCCGTGTTCGGCCCGGACGCGGTCGGCGCCGGCGTGGTTTGCGTTGGTGTTGGCGAAGCGGAAGCCGACGGGGACGGATTCGTCGGTGATGTCGGCGTCGTTGTCGGCGGAGGACCGCTGGCCACCTGTTTCAACAGGTCGGCGATGCCGGTCGCGACATCGTTGTCGAATGCCACATAGCCGCCGTAGCTCAACAGCACCTTCCGCATGAGCGGGAACGAATTCGGACCCGTCGATCTGATATAGACCGGCTCCACGTACAGGATGCCCCCGTCGATTGGCAATGACAGCAGGTTGCCGTACACGACCCGGGAGTTGGTCGAGATGAACGACAGCTGAGAGCGCACGTTCGGATCGTTTTGCATCTTCTGCTGCACCTGCGTCGGTCCCGGCACCTGGGTGGTCTGCAGGATGTCGAGCTGAGGGTTGCCCCGCGAATCGTAGTACCCGGTGATGAGCGCCGACAGGTTCGGCTGCGTGCGCAGCGTCATGGCTGCGGTCAGCTGGAACGTCGGCGACGTTCTGCTCGGGGAACTGGGCGAGCACGTAGTAGGGAGGCTGGCTGAGGCCCGACGTGTCGTCGGCCGGATCGTTCGGGACCTGCCAGAAGTCCTGACCGGAGAAGAAGTCCTGCGGGTTCGTCACGTGATAGCGCGTCAGCAGGTTGCGCTGCACCTTGAACTGGTCTTCCGGGTAGCGGAAGTGCGCGGCCAGCTCGGGCGGTATCTGCGACTGCGGCTTGACGAGGTTGCCGCCGAACGCCTTGTTCCACGCATCGACGATCGGGTCGTTGGCACCGAACTTGTAGAGCGTGACGGTGCCGTCGTACGCGTCGACGGTGGCCTTGACCGAATTGCGCAGGTAATTGATCGTCTGGTCGGACTGGCGCGCGACACCCGTGCCGACCTGGGCATCGCTCGTCGCGGTCCGCAGGTCGACCTGGTTGGAGTACGGGTAGGTCGAGGCGGTGGTGTAGCCGTCGAGGATCCAGACGATACGGCCGTTGACCACCGCCGGGTACGGATCGCCGTCGATGGTCAGGAACGGCGCGACCTTCTCGACCCGCTGGCGGGGATCGCGGTTGTACAGCACCTTGGAGTCGGCATTGAAGACGCCCGAGATGAGGAAGTTCGGCTCCTTGAACTTCCAGCCGTAGAGCAACCGGCGCCAGTAGGACGCGACCGAGCACCCCGCCCGATGCCGCTGTACGTCACGTATTGGTCGGAGCTTGGTCGTCGATCGGACCGCCATACTCGCGCGGCGGAGAGCCGGGCGGCTGGCCGACGACCGCGTAGGAGCCCATCCCCTCGCCGTAGTAGATCCCCTGCTGTCGGCGGCGGGAACTGCTCGCGTCGGAAAAGCACGGCTGGCTGCGCCTGGTCCAGTCGTTCGAACGAAGTGCGGCTGGCAACGCCGCAACCGTCTTGTTGGCCGGCGCCGCGACGAAGCCGTACCCGTGGGTGTAAATCGTGTGCGCGTTCTGCCAGTTCCAGTTCTGCCGGCCGGGCTGTTGTAGTTGATCTCGCGGATGCCGACGACGTATTCCTGGGTCCTAGCCGTCGCCGCGGCGTGTGCGTAGCGGTCGATGTCCAGCTTCTGGCCGAAGTCGTAGAAGCCGCGACCGCGCTGGAGTTGGGTGTACGTGTCGGCGACGACGGCCGGGTCGAGCAGCCGGATGTTCGGCACCGTGCCGTTGTCGGTGGCCAGTGACGGCCGGCGGGATCGTGGTTGTCGGCCGGATACTGTCGTCGTCTGGATGTTGTTCAGCCCGAAGGCGGTACGGGTCGCGTCGATGCTTCGCGAGATGTACGTCGCTTCCTTGCTCGGCAGATTCGGCTTGACCACGAAGTGCTGCACGACGAACGGGTAGATGCCGCCGATCGCGATCGCCGAGATGCACCAGCAGACCGATCGCCATGCCCGGCCAGACAAGGTTGCGAATGAACGCGTTCGAGAAGACCAGCATGGCGACGGCGACGATGACCGAGATCCAGGCCAGGATCGTCTTTCGCCGGCAGCAGCGCGTTGATGTCGGCGTAGCCGGCGCCGGTCGAGTCGATGCTCGCGATGTGATCCAGCAGCAGACCGCGCCGGTCCAGCACGTACGCGATCGCCTTGAGCAGGATGAACACGGCCAGCAGCGTGGTGAGCTGGGCCCGGGCGGCCGAGGTGATCCGGTCGCCGCGGCCCTGCAGCCGCACGCCGCCAAAGATGTAGTGCATGGCAAGCGTGCCGATCAACGACAGCGTCATGGCGGTGAACCCGATGCCGAGCAGGTATCGCCAGAACGGGTAGTCGAAGACGTACCAGCCGATGTCGGTGCCGAATTGCGGATCCTTGACGCCGAACGACCCGCCGTTGACGAACAGCAGCCAGGTCTGCCAGTGCCCCTGCCCGGACATTCCGGAGAACAGCCCGATCAGGCCGGCAGCGTGATGCCGATCCACCAGCGCCATCCGACCGGAGAGCAGCATCCGGTAACGATCCAGCGCGTGCTGCTCCGCCGAGGTCGGGCGCAGCAATGGCCGCAGCCGGTACGCCAGGTACAGGTTGCCGGCCACGATGCCGCCGATGACGATGCCGACCACGAAGAACATCACCACGCGCGTCCACAGCATCGTGCTGAACACCCGCGAGTAGTGAACCTCGGCGAACCAGTAGCGATCGGTGAGGATGTTGACGAGCGCGCCCAGCAGAATGAGCGCGACGACGATGGTTGCGACGACGATCAGGATCAACCGACCGCGGCGTCCCATCCTCGGTACGGGCGAGCGAACTACCACAACTGCCGTCACCTCTCCGTCAACGCGCGCCGGTGCGCCCGTCTCACCGCGAGACCACCCGCCGGGCTGGGACCCGACGTACGGTGATCTCCGCGCGTCTTAGCCTACGAGGTCGGCGCCGCACGAGCGTGACCCGGCCGGCGAGGTAGCCCGTACGCGTGGCTATTTCGTACACAACGGTGGCTGCTTCCCGGCCCGAAGATCGGCCAGTGCGGTGAGGGCATCGTTCACGCTCGTCACCTTGATGAGCTTGAGGCCCGCGACCGGACTGCCGAGTGCCTCGGCACAGTTGTCGGCCGGTGCCAGGAAGTAGCGCGCGCCGGCGTGGTAGGCCGCGATCATCTTCTGCGGGATGCCGCCGATCGGGCCGACGTTGCCGTCGTTGTCCATCGTCCCGGTACCGGCGATGATCTTGCCGCCGGTCAGATCGGCCGGGTCGAGCTTGTCGATGATGCCGAGGGTGAACATCAAGCCGGCGCTCGGACCGCCGACATCCTGGAGCTTGATGGAGACCTTGATCGGCGACGGCTGATTCTGCGTGACCGCGACACCGATCTGCGGCTTACCGTCACTGCCGGCGACGCTCTTGACCGAGGTCGGTGCGGCCGCACCGGACCGCGTATAGCCGATCTGCAAGGTAGACCCGACCGGCTTGAGCCTGGATGAACTCGCTCAGATCGTCGTTGGACAGCACCTTCTTGCCGTTCACCGACGTGATGACATCGCCCGATGCCAGATGGCCCTGCGCCGGCTTGCCGGCGTCGACCGAGGTGACCGTGACGAGCACCGGATATCCCTCGTGCCGCAGCGCCGACCGTCACCGCGGAGCGTCTGCGACTGCTTGAACTGGTCGGTCGACTCTCGATTGAGCTGCTGCTGCGATTCGCCCGGCGGGATCAGCACCTCGCGCGGCAGCACGGCGGCCTGATGGTTGAACCAACCGCGCACCACGTTATAAGCGGTCATGTCGTCGATCTCGCCGATCGTCAGCATGCCGAAGTTGCCCGGACGAGGACGACGTCGGGGCGCCACTGATCGTGATCACCGGAGTGCCACCGGACGAGCCCAGCGTGTTGAACGTCGGTCCCGGCACCAACTCGACATATCGCACCGGCGCCACGACGGCCAGCGTGATGAGGACGGCCAGCAGCACGACACCGGTGAACAACGTCCATAAGCGCCGAGTCATCAGGCGAGACTATCGGCCCGGCGTAACCAACCGGCGCCGGGTGGCTGGGCATCTGCTGGGAGCTTCCGCGCCGATTGCGCGGATTCGGGGTTGGCATCGATCAATTTCCGGGTACGCCCTGGGCGGAAGCGCTGCCCGCGGGTGGCCTCGGGGCCGACCCGACCGCGTACCGTGGAATCGTGCCTGACATGCCCTTCGGATTTGATCTGCCGGGCGGCGCCCCGGACCCCAACGATCCGGTCGCGATGCAGCAGTTCATGAACCAGTTGCAGCAGATGTTCACGGCCACGTCGTCCGAGGGGCCGGTGAACTGGGAGCTTGCGCGCCAGGTCGCCCTGGCCGCACTGACCGGCGGCGGCGCTGCATCGGCGATGCCGTTCGGCTTCGGCGCAGCCTTCCCGAGGCGCCGGCGCAACGAGCTGTCCGGCGAGGCGGCGGAAGCGCCGACCGCCCGATCGGCAATCCGGGCGTTACCGCGGCCGAGCGGGCCGGCGTCGCCGAAACGCTGCGCTTGGCCGATCTCTGGCTGGAAGACACGTCGGCGCTGCCGTCCGGCATCGCGACGACGTCGGCCTGGACCCGCGCCGAGTGGATCACAAACACGCTGCCGGTCTGGAAGAAGCTGTGCGACCCGGTCGCCGGCCGCATGGTCGCCGCGATGGGCGACATCGTTCCGGAGGAGATGCGCGACCAGCTCGGCCCGATGGCGTCGATGGTCGCCACGCTCGGCGGCGCGCTGTTCGGCGGCCAACTCGGTCAGGCGCTCGGCTCGCTCGCCGGCGAGGTGCTCTCCGCCGGCGACATCGGGCTGCCGCTCGGACCGGCCGGCGACAGCCGCGCTGGTGCCGGCGAACATCACCGCGTACGGCGAGGGCCTGACCCAAGATCCCGAGGAAGTGCGCCTCTACGTTGCCCTGCGGGAAGCGGCCCACCAGCGCCTCTTCGGGCACGTGCCGTGGCTGCGCGGCCACGTCCTCGGCGCGGTCGAGGCCTACGCGGCCGGCATTCAGGTCAACCGCGAAGCCATCGAAGAGGCGATGGGGCAGATCGACCCGGGCAATCCGGAGTCGATGCAGCAGCTCGCCCTCGAAGGCATCTTCACGCCCGACGACACACCGGCGCAGCAGGCCGCGCTCGCCCGGCTCGAGACGATCCTCGCGTTGGTCGAGGGCTGGGTGAACCACGTCGTCGACTCGGCCGCCGCCGACCGGCTGCCCAACGTTGTCGCGCTCGGCGAGGCGTTCCGGCGCCGCCGTGCGGCCGGCGGGCCGGCCGAGCAGACGTTCGCCGCCCTGGTCGGCCTCGAACTGCGGCCGCGCCGGCTGCGCGAGGCGACGGCGCTGTGGGCCGCGCTGACCGAGCACCGGGGCATCGCCGGCCGGGACGCCCTGTGGGGGCACCCGGACCTGCTGCCGTCGGCCGACGACTTCGCCGACCCGAACGCGTACGCGCAGTCGCAGCTCGACCTCGGCTCGATGGCCGATTTCGACACGATCGCCGATATGCCCGGATTCGAGGACATCGCCGGCGATCTGTCGACGCCCGACCGAATCCGCGAGCGACTCGGGCTCGGATCGGACGCGCGGGTCCGGACGATGACGGCGAGGCGCCGCCCGCCGCCCACCGAGGACGGACCCAAGCCGACCGAGTAGCGGCTCGACGTAGATCGCCGCACTCAGCGGAACGCCGCCAGTCGAGGCCGCACCGGCGGGCGAACCGCCGCGGCTGAGGATCGCGCGCGTCGCCTCCCAGCCATCCAACGCCGGGTCGAGCCGTTCGACCGACGTCGCCGTACGGAGACGGTGCCACCCGGGCGTACCGATGACGTCGGTCGCGGCCGGGGCGGCACTGCGTACGGTCGCCACGGTCGAGTCGTCGAAGTCGATCCCGGACAGCCAAGCCGGCGCCGGCAACCGGCTCGCGACGCCCAGAAGCCCGCTCGTCGGCCGCGGCATCGCGGTGCCGCCGCGGCGGGTCGCGTCGTCAGCGGACGGAGCAGTTTCGCGATCATCATCCCGGGCAGATCCGGTGCGTCGCCGGCGAGGACCGCGGCTTGTTCGTACCCGTCGGAGGCGGCCGCGGCGAGGACGTTGCCGATGGTCAGCGTCGGCAGCACGTACACCCGCATCGAGGGCCAGGCCACCGCGGCGGCGAGCGGGCGGTCGGGCTCAGCCACCGCGAGCGCTGGTTCGACCTCGGCGAGCATGGCCAGCAGGTCCACCGCGTCGTCGGCGAGCGCGCGACGCCACGTCGCCGGCTCGACGCCCGGCGGGGTCCAGGCGGGCGGGGCGAGCATGACGACTACGACGCGACGGGTCACCGGTCAATCGTCGTGCACGGGCGTGCCGTGCGCGGCGGCGACCCCTTCGAGGTAGCCGCGGGCGCGCTCGGCTTTCGGATAGCGGTTCACCAGCGACCAGAACATCGCGTTGTGGACCGGCACCACGAGGTGCGCGATCTCGTGCAGGAGCACGTAATCGACGACCCAGTCGGGCATGTGCATGATCCGGTCGGAGATGCGGATGGTCGCGTCGTCCGGCGTGCAGGACCCCCAGCGGCCGTTCTGGTTGGCGACCCATCGCACGCTGGCCGGTTTGGTCACCGCACCGTAGTCGGCGAAATAGCGGGCGGCCAGGCGAAGGGCACGGACCGTGAGCTCGGCGTCCGTCCGCTTGGCCCGACCATCGCGGGCGGCGAGTCGATCAAGCATCTTGTCGACCCACTCGCGCTCCTCGGCGCGGGTGAACTGATCGGGGATGAGGACGATCACGCGCCCGCCGTCGCGATATGCGGACACCGTCGACAGGCGGCGCTGGCTGCGTCGCACTTCCACATTCGGCTTACCAGCGGCGGGCACGGGTCCCCCGCAATCAGCCGGGGAGGCCCGGAACTGGAGTCACTCTGGCACGCTAGCGGCCGACAACCGGGGGTACGCAAGGCCCAACCGGCCGTGGCCCGCCGGACTTGATCGGATTGGTGCCCTAGTGCCCAAAAGATTCTTTTGGATCATGAATACGGCATCGGATGGAGAGATTGTTTTCCACATAAACGCCGGTTTCGCACGTATTCTACCGGCGTGTCCCCGCAGAACATGTCACGCTCGGGCAAGCGGCGATGCACAGTAGATCAGTCGGCCGCACCGGCGGTCCCGGGCATCGAGCACAACACGCCCGCTGGAATTACGAGGAGGGCATTGTGGCCGGAAAGGGCCAGGCCGAGGAGAAGGTCGAGAAGTACAACGGATATTGCGTCAAGTGCAAGGAGAAGCGCGACTTCGACGGCACGGTGGCGATCACGAAGACCGGAATGCGCATGGCGAAGGGACCGTGCCCGGTCTGCGGGACCACGATGAACCGGATTCTCGGCAAGGCGTAACACCCGCACGAGGATCAACGACAGTCGCGGCACGGCGCGCCTTCGGGCCGCCGTGCCGCGTCGCTGCCTGCTCACACTGCGTCGGACGCCCGTCGGTTCCTCGGGCGTCTCGGTCGCGCGCGTCTCGGTCTCGGCGGTCCGGATCCGCGCGGGCCGGATCCGCGCGGGCCGGATCCGCGCAGAACTGTACGGAACTTGGGCGCTCGATCGGACCGCGACCGGCCAACTCCCGTACAAGTCCCGACGACGCGGCCGGCAACAAGTCCCGCCAGGCGCGGCCGGCGACGATGCCGACGGCACGGTCGACGACGCCGTCCGGCTAACGGGATCGGCATAAATGGCCCGGACGCCTTCGACGACGAGCGCAAGTGTCTGTCGGATAAGTGACAGACGGGCGCGGATTCTGTGGATAACTATCGGCCGTCCTCGGGATCTGCGACGCGCGGTCGGAGACACCGTTGTGGACAACGGCGCAACGATGTCGGTTGATGTGTCAGCGTCACGCCATGACATCGCGAGTCTCGCCCGCCGGCACCGGACGCGGACGGTTGACACTGCTGCCCGGGCTGTCTCGACTGTGGCGCGACGAGACCGCCGTTCAACTCGGCACCGACCCCTCCCGGGCGATCGTCATCGAGTTGCCGGACGCCGGCGCGGCCCGGGTGCTGGATCTGTTGGACGGCTCGCGTACGGAGCGGGCAGTGCTCCGTGACGCCGTCGCGCTCGGCGTGCCGCGTCATGTGACCTCGGCGATGATTTCGGCCCTGCGCACGGCGAATGTCCTCATCGGGACGGAGAGCCTGGTCCCGTCGTCGATGCCCGAGACCGTACGGCGACGGTTGCTGACCGAGGCGGCCGCGATCGCGATGGGCATGCGGGCCGAAGAGATCCCAGGCATCGAGGAGTACGGCGACGACCCGACTCCGCCGACCGACCGGACGCGGACCTCGACGCCAGCCGACCCCACGACGGACCGGACGCTGACCCCAACGCCGAGCCGAGCTCACGACGGACCGGACGCGGACCTCGATGCGAACCGGCCTCACACCGGGCCAAACGACGCCAGCCGAACGATCTATCCCCGATCGATCGGTCCCCGAACGTCCGATCGCTTCGGGACGGCCGGTTCGACGTGTGCCACCGGCCGAAGCGATTCGACGGCGCGCGGCCGCCTCCGTGCAGGTGACTGGCGCAAGCCGTCTCGTCGTGCCGATCGCCTCGACGCTCGCTCGTGCCGGCGTCGGTCATGTCGACCCGGCCGTCAGTGGTCGCGTCGGGATCCACGACGACGCAATCGGGGGGCTGACGCCGGCGGACACCGATCGGCCCCGCGGCACCGCAGCGAGCGAGGCTGTCCTGCGCGCTGCCCCGTTCACTGATACCCGCGCCCTCCGCGTCGGCGGCGCATCGTTCGTCGTGCAGGTCGGTCAGGGCGTGCCGGCTGAGCTGGCCGCCTTCGCCTATGCCCGGAAGTCTCTGGCGCACCTGCTGATCGAAGAGCGCGACGACATTGTGCTGATCGGCCCGCTCGTCCCGCCCAGCGGCTCGCCATGCCTGCGCTGCCTCGACCTCCACCGCCGCGATCGCGATCCGGCGTGGCCGACACTGGTAGCTCAGCTCGCGACATCGATCGACTCGGCGCCGACGATTTCGACCGCCACAACATTGATCGCGGTTGGGGTGGCAGTTGCGCAGGTCCTTGCCTATCTCGACGGCGACGACGCACCGACGATCGGCGCCAGCATCGAGGTCGGGCCGCCCAGCACCCTGCGCCGGCGGAGCTGGGGACCACATCCTCGATGCGACTGCGCCTACCGTTCCCGTCAGCGGCGGCGAGCCCGGGCCGGTTGATGGCGGACTTTACCGACGGCTGGACCACGACCGGCTCATTCAAAGGCCGGCCGCAACGAGCGGCCCGACAGACGCCGGCCGAGTAACGGTCCGGCTCAGAATGCTGAACCGGACCGAACAGAGATCATGTTAAGAGATCCTGAGCCACGCTGCAGCGACGCCCAGCTGCGGTGCAGGCGTCAGCGAATGGATGCCTGCTCCTCGCCCGTGGCAAAATCTGCTGGGTGCAGATCGGGATTCTCGGACCATTTGAGGCTCGCACGGACGACGGCGTCTTGGCCGACGTACCGGGCGCGCGGCTGCGGGGGTTGTTGATCGCTCTCGCGCTCGAACCTGGTCGCGTGGTCCCCAAGGCGACGCTCGTCGACTGGATCTGGGGTGAACACCCGCCCGCCGACGCGACAAATGCCCTACACCGCTTGGTTTCCCGGTTGCGAAAGGCGCTACCGGAGGGATCGGTTGAGGGCCAGACGGACGGCTACCGGTTGGCGGTGGAATCCGACGCCGTCGACGCCGTGCGGTTCGAACGCCTCGTCACCGCGAGCCGGGCGTGTAATGACGACGATCCACAGCGGGTACGACTGCTGCGCGAGGCCCTCGCAGCGTGGCGCGGTGCCGCCATGCAGGACGTCGGTCTGCCGGACAGTACGGCGTTCGACGCAGCGGTCACCCGGCTCGAGGGGCTACACCTGACTGCGATGGAGGATCGGTTCGACGCGGAGGTCGGCCTCGGCCACGGGGCGGAGCTGGTCACCGAACTGACCGACCTAGTGGCCGCGAATCCGGTGCGGGAACGGCTTGTCGCCGCGCTGATGCGTGCCCTCGTAGCGGCCGGGCGCGGCAGCGAGGCGCTGCTGGTGTACCAGCGTACGAGGGAAACCCTGGCCGACGCGCTGGGCGTCGACCCCTCCCCGGAGCTGTCTGCCTTGCACGTCGCGCTGCTGCGTGGCGAGTTGGGACGGCGGGAGGAGAACCGGAAGACCAACCTGCGAGCCGAGCTGACCAGCTTCGTCGGCAAGGACGCCGATGTTGCCGCGGTTCGCGAACTCATCGCGGAACACCGACTCACCACCCTGGTCGGGCCGGGCGGCGCGGGGAAGACCAGGCTGGCCACAGAAACCGCGCGAACACTGCTCGGCGACGTACCGGACGGGGCTTGGCTGGTGGAGCTCGCGGCCATCGGCGCGGACGGTGATGTGGCGCAGGCGACGCTCGCCGCGCTCGGCCTGCGGGATGCGCTGCTGGGCGGGGCACCGGAGGCGGAGCCGACGGACCGGGTCATCGCCGCGATCCGTGAGCGAGAGGCGCTACTGATCCTGGACAACTGCGAGCACGTGATCGAACGGGCAGCGGCGTTCGCCCATCGAGTGCTCGGGGAGTGCCAGCGGCTGCGGATCCTGGCGACGAGTAGGGAACCGCTCGGCATCACCGGTGAGGCGCTGTGGCTGGTCGAGCCGCTGGCCTTGCCGGAGGCGGACGCGAGCCCCGGCGAGATCGAGTCCTCTCCATCCGTCGAGCTGCTGCGGGACCGGGCGGGCGCGGTGCGCAAGGATCTCGCGGCCGATGCGCACACGTTGTCGACGATGGTGCGCGTCTGCCGAGCGCTGGACGGGATGCCGCTGGCAATCGAACTGGCCGCGGCCAGGTTACGCACGATGTCCCTCGATCAGCTCGCCCACCGGCTCGACGACCGGTTCCGCCTGCTGACCGGCGGAAGCCGGACAGCGTTGCCGCGGCACAGGACGCTGCGCGCGGTGGTCGACTGGAGCTGGGAGTTGCTCACCGATGCCGAACGGATAGTCGTGCGCCGGCTCTCGGTGTTTTCGGGCGGGGCGAGCCTGGAAGCGGCCGAGCGGGTCTGCGCCGGCGATGCGGTCGAGCAGGAGCAGGTGCTCGAATTGCTCACCTCACTGGCCGAGAAATCGCTACTGGTCACCGACGGCGACGGCGCACCGCGCTACCGGATGCTCGGCACGATCAAGGAGTACGCCGGGCAGCGGCTCGCGGAGGCGGGGGAATCGGACCTGGCGCGCCAAGCACACCTCGCCTACTTCACCGAGCTCACCGAGACCGCGGAGCCGCATCTTCGCCGCGCCGAACAGGTGGAATGGCTCGCCACGCTCGAGGCCGAGCGCGACAACATCAGGGCCGCGATGCATCGGGCGATCGCGGCCGGTGACGCACAGGCGGCGATGCGGCTCGCGGCGGCTGCCGGTTGGTACTGGTGGCTCGGCGGGCGCCGGGCCGAAGGCCTTGAGCTGATGATCGCGGCGACTAACATCCCCGGCGAGGTGACCGATGACGTCCGGGCCATGACGTACGCGCTGGTGGTGCTCTTCGTGACATCCGGGCGGGGCGACGAACACCTCGGCGCGGAATGGATCCACAAGGCGTACCGGTTCAGTCAGCAAAGTCAGTCCCGCAACCCTCTGCTGGGATTGGTTGCCCCGTTGGAGCGCATGTTGGAGGCACCGGGCGCGTTTCTGCCCGCTTGGGAACCATTGCTGGACAGCGAAGACCCCTGGGTACGCGCACTGGCCCAGTGGCAACTCGGCAAGATGCGGATCATGATGGGCCAAGGCGCGCAGGACGCGGAGACGCATTTGGAGATCGCGCTCGCCGAGTTCCGAACGCTCGGCGAACGGTTCGGGATGTCGTTAGCCCTGTCCGAGCTGGGTGACCAACTCGCCATGCGTGGTGAGTTCGTCGGTGCGTGCGAACATTACGAACAGGCCGCCGCGGTCATCACCGAGGTCGGTGCCATAGAGGATGTCATCCGGATGCGGACCCGCCAGGCCCTGCTGTACTGGCTCAACGGTGATCGGGACTCGAGCGCGGCCGCCATCGCCGAGGCCGAGCGGTGCGCCGAAGGGGTCACCTGGCCGCATGCGCTGGTCGAGCTGGCGCTCGCCAAGGCGGATCTCGCGCGTTGGAGCGGCAACGCCGAGGAGGCACGGCATCAACTCGGCCTCGCGACCGTCCTTCTGGGCGACGACGCAGAGCAGGCGAACATCCGCGCGGAGATACATGACGTGCTCGGCTACCTGGCTGACGATCTCCGTGAGGCCCGTATCCACCGCGTGGCTGCCTGGCAGGCGTCGTCCGAGGCGGGACACGCACTCTTGATCGCCAAAATACTCGTGGGGGTCGCGGACCTAGCAGTTCGCCTCGACCAGTACGAACAGGCGGCGCGGCTGCTCGCGGCCAGCGTCGGCGTACGCGGACTGCCGGATCGCTCCCACCCGGACATCGCCCGGATCGAGCAGTCAGCGCGGCGCCGCCTCGGCGAAGCACGGTTCGCCGAGGTGACGCAGGAGGGTACGCAGGCGAGCTGGTCTCAGCTGGTCGAGGTCACGCTCGCCCCCTGAACGTGGCAAGCCCACAGATGCCCGACGAGGGCGATCGGGACATCACCACGATGAACCTGGGGCTGCGACGTTGGCCTCTCGCCGAACGCGATGGCGCCATCGCGTTATGGCGCCATCGCGTTGAGGATCAGCTTGCTGCGGGTCGAATCATGATGTCGCCGTACCGCGTGCGGGCGCGGACCGTGACCTTGTTGTCGCACCGTGTCGGGGTCTTCCATCGACGGTACGGAGTTAAGTACCGATCCCCGCTCGCTGTTGGCGTCCACCGAGGCGGCGGCGTCCTCGCTGATGCCGATCTCGATGTTTCCGGAGCGGTTCATCAGCTCCGCTTGGCCGCGTCGCAGCCGGCCGATCCGGATGGCGCCGTCGGCCGTGGTCGCGGTGACGTTGCCGTCGGCACGGCTGATGTCGAAGCCGCCGCTTCCATTCCTGAGATCGAGGTCCCCCGAGGCGTGCCCGATCCAGACCTGTCCGGCCTTGCTTTCGATTTTGGCGCGCCCGGCGATGTGCCCGACCGCGACCTCCCCGGCCGCGATGTTTGCCTGCAGCGTGTCGATCCGATCGAGCTGGACCCGATCCGATGCCATGTGTAGCTCGCACTCGCCAAGCGGGCCGTCAGCTTGAACACTCGAGTGCGCCAGGTACGCGACCAGGCTCGAGCCGACGGGTAAGTCGATCGTGATGGCGACCGAACCGTTCTTGTCGCCCGAGACGGTCGTCTTGACCGTTAGCTGACCGCCGGCGAAGTCGACCTTGGTCTTGTTGGCCACCTTCACGTCCGACTGGCTCGCCTTGTTGATGGGTTCGACCAGCACCGCGGTATCGGTCCGGTCGCTCGCGGTGACTTGTACCCGAGCACCGGCGACCGTCACCGTAGCGACAATCGGCCCTGGTGTTGCGAATGTAACGGCAGGCATGACTGCTCTCTTCTTCTCTCGTGTTCTCTCGTATTTGATTCGTTGTCTCGTACCTGTCCGCTGGTGGCCGGCGAGCGCCTCGCCGGCCACCACGTGGCATCAGCCCGTCGACCGGTCACGCGCGCTTCTTGAACGTGGCGATCGCCCACAGGTATCCGACGACCGCGATCCCGACGCACCAGGCGATCGCGGTGATCGCGTCGCCGGCCGACGGTGTGCCGGCCAGCAACCCCCGCAATGTTTCGATGATCGGCGTGAAGGGCTGATATTCCGCAAATTGCCGGACGCCAGGGCCCATCTTGTCAGCGGGCACGATCGCGCTGCTGAAGAACGGCAGCATGATCAGCGGTACGGTGGCCAACCCCGCCGTTTCCACAGTTTTCGCGGCTCAGTCCCAAAGCGACGGTGAGCCAGCCAACCGAGAAACCGATCAGCACGACGACACCGACCACACCGAGCCAGTCGAGGAAACTCCCGGACGGACGGAATCCCAGCAGGAACGCCGTCCCGATGATGGCCACAATGGCAATCAGATTGTTGAGCATGCTGGCGACGAGATGACCGGTCAGCACCGCACCACGAGAGACGTCCATGACCTTGAACCGTTTGATGACGCCCTTCGTCATGTCAGAGTTCACGGCCGTCGCGGTAGCCCCCAATCCGTAGCAGACGGCGAGCAAGATCATGCCCGGCGTCGCGTAGTCGACATAGTCGTCGCCGACATTGAAGGCGTCACCCAGCACATACACGAACATCACCATGATGACGACCGGAAACAAGATCGCGTTGAACACCGCGGTCGGATTCCGGACGGTGTGTTTGAAGTTGCGACGCAACATGATCGCCGAGTCGCCCAACGATGATCCAGTGGTACTCATTTGGCCAATGCCTCCTCGCTCGAGCGGCCGGTAAGGGCCAGGAAAACGTCATCGAGGTCCGGCGTGTGCACGGAGAACTCTTCGGCGTGGATCGAATGCTCATCGAGCTGATTCAGCAGATCTCGCAGCGACCTCGTGCCAGCGTCGCTGGGGACCCGCAAGGTCAGGCCCTCGTCGTCTCGCGTAGAGCCGGTGAAGACCCGGGCAGCTGCGTCGAGCTGGCCGACGTCGGTGAACCGGAGCCGCACGTGACTGCCGGGAATCTGGCGTTTGAGGTCGTCGGGCGTGCCCTGAGCAACCAGGCGGCCCTGATCGAGCACCGCGATCCGGTCGGCGAGCTGATCGGCTTCGTCAAGGTATTGGGTGGTGAGGAAGATGGTCACCCCATCGGCCACCAACTCGCGGATGATGCCCCACATGGTGCGGCGGCTGCGCGGATCCAGTCCCGTCGTCGGCTCGTCCAGGAAAATGATCCGTGGGTTGCCGACGAGCGTCATCGCCAGGTCCAGCTTCCGGCGCATACCCCCGGAATAGGTCGACACCAGCTTCTGCGCCGACTCCACGAGGTCGAACCGTTCCAGCAACTCCGTGACGACCCGCCTGCCCTCGCCGGAGCCCAGACGGTGGAGATCCACCATCAACTGCAGGTTCTCCTGCCCGGTCAGCAGCTCATCCACCGCCGCGAATTGACCGGTGACCCCGATCACCGCGCGCACCGCCTTGGCCTCGGTGGCGACATCGTGCCCGGCGACGCGGACCGTCCCACCGTCGGCCTTCATCAACGTGGTCAGCACGTTGACCGTCGTCGTCTTGCCCGCCCCGTTCGGACCGAGCAGGGAAAAAACCGTGCCCGCGCGAACATCTAGATCGATGCCATCGAGCACAATCTTGTCCCCATAAGCCTTTTCCAGCCCGGAAACTTCAATCGCTAAACTGTTCATGCGACTACGATCGCCACCCGGCCTGTCATGGCCCTGTCACGCCTCTGACACGACCCCTGACACAGTGTTCGCCCCGGCGGGCCGCTGCGCGGCCTGCCGACGACGCCCCGCTCGGTCGGCCGCGCGGGCCGAACCCAACAACGGGCCGAACCCAACAACGGGCCGGCCCAACTCATCGCCGGCCGTGGCTGGGAGAGCTGATGGCCTCCTCGCCGGGCGGTCCGGCGGCGCTTGTGACCGGCCGGATCCGAACCAGGCGCCGGGTTCGGTGACGCGATGGGGTTGAATGATCCAGTGACGGATATTCCCCGGCGCGCCGTATCCCGTACCGCCCGGTTGGCGTCATTGCCGCTGGGCTTTGCCGGCCGCGCCGCGCTCGGTCTCGGCAAGCGCGTCGGCGGCATCGCATCCGACGTCGTCACCGCCGAGATCCAGGAGCGGACGGCCGAGCACCTTTTCAGCGTCCTTGGGCAGCTCAAGGGCGGTGCGATGAAGTTCGGCCAGGCACTGTCGGTGTTCGAAGCCGCGCTGCCCGAGGATCTCGCCGGACCATACCGGCAGGCATTGACCAAGCTCCAAGAAGCCGCACCGCCGTTGCCCATCGCCACGGTGCACAAGGTTCTCGCGACAGAGCTTGGGCCGCAGTGGCGGAGCAAGTTCCTCGACTTCGAAGACGTCCCGGCCGCAGCGGCAAGCATCGGCCAGGTGCACCGGGCCGTCTGGAAGGGCCGGGGCAAGGCCGGCCGCCAGGTCGCGGTGAAGATCCAATATCCGGGCGCCGGTCCGGCGCTGCTGGCCGATCTGTCCCAGCTCTCCCGGCTCGCCGAGTCTCTTCCGGGTCCTGCAACCCGGCCTCGACGTGAAGCCGCTCCTCGCCGAGCTGCGGGCTCGGATCACCGAGGAGTTGGACTACGAACTCGAGGCGAAGGCGCAGCGCGGATTTCGCGAAGGCGTACAAGGGCGACGCCGAGATCTTCATCCCGGCCGTCGTCGGCTCGTCGAGCCGCGTCCTCGTCACCGAATGGATCGACGGGACGCCGCTGTCGCAGGTCATTGCGACCGGCAGCGAGGAGATGCGCAACCGCGCCGGCTATCTGATGGCGACGCTGCACTTCTCCGGCCCGACCCGGGCCGGCCTGCTGCACGCCGACCCGCACCCGGGCAACTTCCGGATGCTGGACGACGGCCGGCTCGGCGTGCTCGACTTTGGCGCGGTGGCGCGGCTGCCGCACGGTCACCCGGAGCCGATCGGCCGGCTGACGCGGCTCGCGCTCGAGGGCAAGGCGGCCGACGTCCTCGAGGGGCTGCGCGAGGAGGGTTTCGTCAAGTCGACGGTCGACGTCGACGCGGACGCTGTGCTCGGATATCTGCGTCCGCTGATGGAGCCGATCGCAGAGCCGGAATTCCAGTTCACTCGGGCGTGGTTGCGCGCCGAGGCGGCTCGGATCGCCAATCCACGCAGTCCCGCGTTCCAGCTCGGAAAGCAGCTCAACCTTCCGCCGTCGTACCTTCTCATCCACCGGGTCACGCTCGGCTCGATCGGCGTCCTCTGTCAGCTGGAGGCGCGGGCGCCGTACCGCTCGGTGGTGGAGCGCTGGCTGCCCGGCTTCGGCGACGAAATCGACTAGCTCGCCCAACGCCGCCACACAAACGCGGACCGCCCGCCCGGCCTGAAGCCGGGCGGGCGGTGTTGTGACGATTACCGAATCGGGTGTTACCGGTGGCCCCAGATGCGTCGCTGCGCGCTGCGGGCACGCATCGCGATCTCGCGGGCGGGTCGGGAAGCCTCAGAGGTGTAGTCCTGAGGCCCAAGCATTCGGGCCCGACTCATGGCTTCGTGGATGATTAAGCGATCGATCGGGTTCATTTCGTTGCTCCTCGTTAAGTTGATGCGCTTCGTAGCGTTGATGGACCGCATCCGCGGTCGCGTAGTAGCTGTCGTCTTCATGTCAGGCCACCGAACCGGCCAGCACCGCGAAGTCCTGGCTGCGGGCCAGCTCCGCGTCCCGAGCCAGATCGGACTTGCGCGGCCGGCCACGGGGCCGCTTGCGCGCGATCACGACACCGTGATCGAAGATCTCGCCACCCCAGACGCCCCAGGGCTCGGACCGGTCGAGTGCACCGGCAAGGCACTCCACCCGGACCGGGCAGTCGAGGCACATGGACTTCGCGAGTTCGAGTTCGGCCGGCGAATCGGCGAACCACAGGTCCGGATCGAACCGACGGCAGGGCACTTCGACATCGACCTCGACCGCTTGATCGAGTGGCGCGAACGCCAGAGACATCGTCGTTTCACCTCTTTCCAACGAGTTGGGCGGTGCGGCACTGGCGGAGTTGCGCGGTGCGGCGCTTGGTTCGGACGTGGGACGGACGGGACTAGTGGGATGGACCGGGTGCGGTCGGCACCGGCTTCGTGCTGCGGTCATCTGACCTCGATCGGTAGTAGGGATCGGATTGTCGAACAGTCGGCGGACACTTTCTGGTTTGTGCGCGGCGGACCTGGACAAACAGAGAGGCCGCGGAATCCCTTTGCGGGTTCCGCGGCCTCGAGGTGAGCCGACTGGTCGTGGTTAGACCGGCCTACCTCGAGGTGGAACGCCACGCGCCTTCGTCTCCGCCGGAACGGCGACGTCGACCATCGGGGATCCCTGGGCAGCAGACCCACTGATGCCGTTGGCACCGTTGGTCGGCTGGATCCGGACATCGAACGTGATGGAACGCGGCTCGAGAAGCGAGCCACCGATTGCGTCATCCTGGACAGCCAGGAAGCCCACCTTGGCCGGGTGGGCAAGCTTCGCGACGGGCTTGAACGCGCGCAGCACAGGCAGCACCGACGTCGAGTAGACGTTGCTCTCCATGTCGGTCACCCCTCTCTGCGTGTGCGATCCCGGTGCGAGATCAAATCTTGGCGCGGTCGACACTAGCCTCCCGCTGACAAAATGCAGGTTAGTTGCCAGTGCCGGGGCCGGGCAACCAATTAAACGCCCGCGGGCCGAAGTTTTTTAAATAATCCTTCCCGCGGTCGGTCTCTGGTGCCGCTCGGCCCCCCCGCCGGTGGACATTCGGCTAGATCATCCGGATTCCTCGACCATCGCGACCGCGTTATCCACAGCCGCGCCGCCGACCAGAGCCAGCACCGCCGGGCCATAGCGCGCGAGTTTGCGCGGTCCGATACCGGCGATGTCGACCAGGCCCGCGTCATTGGATGGCTGGCGCTCCGCGAGCGCCGTCAGCGTCGCGTCGGTGAACACGACGTAGGCGGGCACCTTCGCCGCCGACGCCGTCCGGGTGCGCCACTCCCGGAGCCGTTCCAGCAACGCCTCGTCGAGATCGGACGGGCACGTGGCGCACCGGCCGAGCTTTCGCTCCTGACCGGTCAGCAGAGCCGTCCCGCACACCCGACACGAAACCACGACGCTGCGCCGGTCCGCACTCCGGCGACCCGGTCGTCCCGTGGCCGCGGCCGCCTTCGACGCCGCCGGATCGGTGCCGGGCAGGAAACGGCTCGCCCGCCGCTGGCGTCCGCCCGGCGCGCGCGAGCCCGCATACGACATCCACAGCCACTCGCGAGCTCGGGTGACGCCGACATAGAGCAGCCGCCGTTCCTCCTCGAGCTGATCGGGCGTCTTCGCGTAGGTCGTCGGCAGGGTGCCCTCGGCCAGTCCGACCACGAAGACCGCATCCCATTCGAGACCCTTGGCCGCGTGCAACGAGGCGAGCGTCACGCCTTCGACGGTCGGCGCGTGCTGCGCCGATGCTCGCCGAGCCAATTCCAGATCAAAATCTGCGAGGGTACGTCCAGACGATGGCCCAGCCCCTGCCTCCCCGACGACGTCCGGCGCAGGCGCATTGAACTCCTCGGCGAGGCCGACGAGTGCGGCGACCGCCTCCCAACGTTCGCGGACGGCGCCACCGGCGGGCTTCTGATCGGGCCGCCAACCGACCGCTTCGAGCGCCGCCACCACCGCCTCGACCAATGGCGTTTCGGGTGGCGTCGACCGCTCCGCCGCTCGGAGTGCGACCATGGCTTGGCGGATCTCGGCGCGCTCGAAGAAGCGCTCGGCGCCATGCACCACGTACGGCACGCCGGCCTCGGCCAGCGCCGCCTCGTACGCCTCGGACTGGGCGTTCGTGCGGAACAGTATGGCCATCTCCCGCGCCGGAACACCGGAGGACACGAGTGCGGCGCACCGAGCGGCGACCGCGGCCGCCTCGGCCGGCTCGTCGGCGAAGAATCGGATCTCCGGCTCGGCGCCGGGCGGCCGTTGCCCCACGAGTTCCAGCCGCAGCTTCGCCTCGGTGCCGCGGGCCTGGCGGATGACCGCGTTGGCGACACCGACCACCTGCGGCGTGGAGCGGTAGTCGCGCACGAGGCGCACCACGACCGCCGTCCGGTGAGCGCGCGCGAAGTCGACGAGATAGGAACTGGACGCACCGGTGAACGAATAAATCGTCTGGCTGGCGTCGCCGACGACGGTCAGGTCGCTCCGGCGTCCGAGCCACGCCTCCAGGAGTCGTTGCTGCAGCGGGTTGACGTCCTGATATTCGTCGACCACGAAATGCCGATACTGCGAGTGCACCTGGTCGGCGACGTCCGGATGCTCCTCGATCGCCCAGACCGCGGCCCGTAGAAGATCCTCGAAATCGACCACCCCGGTCGAGCGCTTGACCTGCTCGTACGCGCTGAAGACGGCGGCCACCTTGGCCGGGTCGTACGGCGGCTCGCGCATCGCCTTCGCGGCCGCGACGGCGTATTCGTCCGGCTCGATGAGACTCGACTTGGCCCACTCGATCTCCCCGGCGAGGTCCCGGGCGGCGGCGCGATCCGCCCGTACCCCCGTTTTGGCGGCGGCGAGCGTGACGAGCCGCGCCTTGCTGTCCAGCAGCTCAGGCATGGGCCGGCCGTGCAGGATCCGGGGCGCGAAGTATCGAACCTGGCGCAGCGCCGCGGCGTGGAACGTGCGGGCCGAAACGCCGGTCGCGCCGAGCGCCGCGAGTCGGGCCCGCATCTCGGCCGCGGCTCGCGCGGTGAACGTGACCGCGAGAACGTGACGTGGCTCGATCTCTTCGGTCACCGCGCGATAGGCGATCCGGTGGGTGATCGCCCGGGTCTTTCCCGTGCCGGCGCCGGCGAGGATGCAGACCGGCCCGGCCGGCGCCGTGACCGCCGCGCGCTGCTCGTCGTCGAGGCCGGCGAGCACCCGGCGGGTCGCGGTCGCGGGACCGACCGGTCCGCGCGATGAGTTTTCCACCACAGCTAGGCATCATCTCAGCCCACTCCGACGTTGCGCGCATAGGTTGGTTGCCGACGATCCCCCCGGAGGTACGAAACAATGCTGACCGTCTATTCGACGACGTGGTGCGGCTACTGTCACCGGCTGAAGTCCCAGCTCGATCGCGAAGGCATCGCCTACGAGGCGGTCGATATCGAGCGAGACGCCGCGGCGGCGGACTTCGTGATGAGCGTCAACGGCGGCAACCAGACCGTGCCGACGGTCCGTTTCGACGATGGTTCGGCATTCACCAATCCGACATTGGCACAGGTAAAGGCTCAGCTCGCGGTCGTCGCCACGAGCTGAGCCGAACGATTGCGGCCGAGCGGTCGGCGCTCGCGGCGAGTCAGTCGACCGTCGCCGCGCCGACCGGTGTTGTCGCGACCGAGGCGGCCAGGGCCGATCCGCGAGTGTCGGCGGCGTCTTCGGCAACCATGGCCGGGCCGGCCATCTCGACCGGTGCCAGGCCGCGGCGTTGCCACAGCGCGGAACCGTTGATCAGCAGCGCGGCGGCGATCACCGCGAACATGATCTTGTAGTTGACGACGGCGATCAGGCTCGCGCCGACCGCCATGGACAGCGTCTGTGCCGCACCTGTCACCATGTCCGTCGCCGCCGACACGCGTCCCATGATCGGCCCGGGCGTACGGCGTTGCAGCAGGGTGTTGTACGAGACGAAAGCGGTGGTGTTGGCAAGCCCGGCGATCGGCATCGCGACCAGAGCGAGTGCGGTCGACGGGTAGATCAGCAGCCCGATGCAGATCCCGAAGGCCAGGATGCCCACCGCGACCACGGCGACTTCGCCGAGCCGCTGCATGATCCGTGGCGCGACGACCGCACCCACTACCGCTCCGACGCCCTGCACGGTCAGCAGCACGCCGAGGAATGACGGCGGCCGGTGCAAGCCCTGGTCGATGTAGGCGAACACGATCGTGTCGACCGCTCCGAGCGCAAGCAGCCCGATGGCGACGGACGCGGTCGTGTCCCGGACGACCTTCGTACGCCAGACATGCCGTACGCCCGCGCTGACTTCATGCAGCCAGTGCTGTTCGACGTGCTCGGGCCGCGTCTCGACCACCCGGACGGCGGCGAGCGCGGCGGCGGCGACGGCGAACGACGCGATGTCCACGATCGCGACCAAGTGACCGCCGAACGCGGCGAACAAACCGGCGCCGGCCAGCGGGCCGACCAGACGCATGGACTGCCGGACGCTCGAGAACATTCCGTTGGCGGCACCGAGCTTCTCGTCCGGCACGAGCTCCTTGATCAGACCGGCGAAGGCGCCGCCGGTGATGCTGAACGAAATGCCGTAGAGGACACAGACGACAAAGATGATCCAGACGTCGTGCCGGCCGTTAACCAGCAGCAGAGAAGCGATCGCGAGAGCTGAGAGAATATTGACCGCGATCAGGAACGGCTTGCGGCGGAACCGGTCGACGACCCAGCCGTAGAGCGGCGCGGCCAGCGCGGGTGCGGTCATCGCCAGCAGCACGAGACCGGCGAGGCTGTTGGAGTTGGTCAGAGTCTTGACCCAGATCGCGAGCGCGAGCAGGAGTGCCCAGTCGCCCAACGTGCTCGTGGTTTCGCCGACGAGCAGCACACGCATGCCACGCAGGCGCAGGACGTCACGCATCGGGATCCTCCGTCGTCTGTTCGGTGATGGGCGGGTTGTCGTGCGCGTATGGCCGCGCGGGAATCGCCCAGCTCACAAACCGCACCAGGCGCGCGCCATCCGGGCGCGCCGCCGGATCGGTAAGGCGCTGGAAATACGGGCCGAGAACTCTCGAAGATCCGGTCGTTTACCTCGCGGAGTTCGGCCGCCGTGCACCAACCGATCCCGGTCGTCGATCCGGCGGCGACGCGCCAGTCCGCCGGCTCGGTCGACAGCCATGTCCGCCGTTCGCGGAACGCTTGGAACTCGTGGGCGATGACGATGTCCTGGGCAACATCGGCGGCGGCGAGGAACTCGGGATCGCGCGAGTTGGCCGTGTCCCAGTCGCGCGCCTCGATCACAGCTCGCCAGCGACGCTCACGACCGGTGCCGCCGGGCGCCTCTTCGATGTACCCAAACTTCGCGAGCTGTCGAAGGTGCCACGAGCAGTTCGCGGGGCTCTCTCCGACGCGCTCGGCCAACTCGGTCGCGGTGGCGGTGTCGGTAGCCGGATCGCTGACGACGAGTTCCTCCAGCAGACGCAGGCGGAGCGGGTGCGCTAGCGCCCGCAGCTCCTGCGCGCTGGTGACCTTGCGCGGCTCGTCCACCCGGTGTTGCGCCGGTGGTGTCGGACCGCCGGTCGCCGGCTCCGTACCCATGTCCTCAGTCATGCTCGAAGCATATCTTTCGAAAGCACCGCTTCGAAAGACTCCCTTGAGAAAGAATTCTTTTTGAATATCGGATACCCGACAGCGGGTGACGTTCGGTCGGTGCCGGTTGGCCATTTGGGTGATTTGACGCCAAGTTCATTGCACAGGGTGACAGTCGCGAGAAAAGTGCAAGTTGCACGACATGGTGTCTGGCTTCTAACCGGCGAGTGGAGCCGCTCGATGCCCTATCTCATAGTTCGCACTGACGTTCGTCAGGTCTCCGCGGAGGCCGTCGACGCGCCGAAGTACGCGCGCGACGAACGCAGTGATCCCGAACGCCGGCGACAGACCGCGATGGCCGAGTCTCGCGATGCCGCCCTGCACATGGCCCGAGCCTTCGCCTCGTCCGGCCAGGTTCGTTCGGGCCGGCAGCGGGTGAAGGTCATCCGGCTCGCCTAGCGGCCGACACGCATCCTGCGCTGCGGCGCGCCCGGCGAAAGACGGCCCGGGCATCGAGGCCTCAGATCAGAGCGGTCTCGTCCATCCACCCGCGGACCAGCCGGAACGCGATCGATGATCCACCCGGCAGTCCCGGCTCCCGCTCTGGCGCATCCGGATCCGCTGCGGCCTTGACCGACGCGCGAACCTCGCTTCGCGTGAACCATCTCGCCGCGGCGATCTCCCCCGGGTCCAGGTGCAACTCGTCCTTCGGGTCAGCGGTGGCATAGAAACCCAACATCAACGATCCCGGGTACGGCCAGGGCTGGCTCGCCACGTAGCGGATCGTCGCGACCCGTACGCCGACCTCTTCGAAGACCTCCCGGGCCACGGCATCCTCGGCCGACTCCCCCGGCTCCACGAACCCGGCCAGGCACGAGTATCGGCGGATCCGGCCGGGGCGCGGCTCCCAGGCGGTGTTGCTGCCGAGCAGGCATTGCCCGTCATCGCCGGGAACGCCGTCGTGCACGAGCATGATGACCGCCGGATCGGTGCGCGGCCAATGTTGTGCACCGGCATCGTCGACCCGGGTCCACCCGGCCTCGGCCGCGTGTCGTCACCGGCACCCGGTCCGGGGCGAGAAACCGTAGCGGCCGTGGAAGTTCGCCAGCGCGAGACCCGGTCGCCATGATCCCGGACGACCGTACGTCCATCAGGTGCCCGACCTCGCGAAGCGTGGCCGGCCGGGCGCCGTCGACCTCGGGCAGCGGGGCGTTCACCGCGAAGTACGGCGTCCCGTCCTCATCGACGCCGAGGAAGAACCGGTCGTCCGGGTCCGAGTCGCGCACCTCGGGATCGCTCGCGTCGAACAACACGAGTTGAGTCACGCCGCGCGGCAGATCCGCCTGCGGCCGACCGAACACCGCGACCGGCCCACGCACGAGCGCCCGACCGCTGATGAGATCCGGCGAGTCCACGACGATTACCCGTGCCCGCGGCCAGGCATCGGCGAGCCACTGCGGATCCGTACGGTGATGCGCAGCCCGGTCGAGCGGTTCGGTCACTCGACCTTGCCCCGTTCCACCGGCGCGAGCCGCTCGAGCGACGGTTCGACCTGGTCGGCGTCGCCGAGGATCACGGTGGCCGCGTTCGCGGGCGCCAGGTATTTGGCCGCCGCCGCCGCCACGTCGTCCCGGGTCGAGCGGGCCAGATCCGCCGCGTACGCGACGAGATAGTCCAGCCGCAGGCCGTAGCCCGCGTACGTGCTGGCCAGGCTGGCCAGTCCGGCCTGCGTCGACATGCCGAGCAGTAGCGAGCCGATCACGTACTGCCGGGCCTGCTCCAGCTCATCGTCCTTGGGGGCGACGGTTGCGAGCCGACCGAGCTCGTACCAGGTCTCCAGCAGGGCCGGCGCCGTAACGTCCGTCGCGACCTCGGCCGAGAGCACGAGCGACGAACCGGCGATCGAATGCTCGACGCCGGAGTGCGGACCGTACGTGTAGCCCTTGTCCTCGCGGATGTTTTCGGTCCAGCGGGATGAGAAGTACCCGCCGAAGATCAGATTCGCGAGCTGGAGCGCCGGGAAGTCCGGGTGGGTGCGACCGACCGCCGGCAGGGCCAACCGCATCGACGATTGTACGGAGCCGGGGCGGTCAACCAGCTCGATCGGCCCGGGCTTCAGTGTCGGTGTCGGCGGCAGCACGACCGGCTTGCCACCACCGGTCCACCCGGACAGGGCCGCCTCGACCTGGTCGATCGTACGGTCGGCATTGATGTCGCCGACAACAACCAACGCGGCGCCCTTAGGGACGACCCGGTCGCCATGCAGCTTCCGGAGGCCGCCCGGCCGGACGTCGCGCACCTCCTCCGGCGACGGCGTCTGCACGGCGTACGCGTGGCCACCGTAGATTCGGCGGAGCAGTGCGACGCGGGCCAGGTGACCGGGCTGGCTGCGCATGACCTGGATCCGATCGGCGATCCGCTCACGCTCGGTGGCGACCTCGCCCTTCGGGTAGTTCGCGTGTTGGAGCACGTCGGCCAGGATTTCGAGCAGACGCGGCACGCCCGCGGCAAGCGTGTTGCCGGAGATCAGCAGCCGGTCGGGATCGGTCGAGGCGCCGAGCGCTCCCCCGACGGCCTGAAGTTCCGCCGCGATCTCGACCGTGTTGCGACTCGGCGTGCCGGAGAACAGCGTCTGGCTCAACACGTCTCCGCGCGCGAGATCGGTCTTCGCGAACGGCACGCGCAGGCGCACTTCGACGAGCGGGACGCCCGGTCGCCGAATCGCGATCACGGTCAGCCCGTTGGCCAGCTTGCGCTCGCTCGAGCGAGGCAGCGTGAGCTTGCGATTCGGCTCCAGGTCTGGCAGCTGGGTAAGGCCAAAGTTCGGCTTGAGCGCCGAGCTCCGAGCGCGGGTCGCCCGGGCCGTCTTAGCCGGTACGGTCGCCTTGCGCGTCGCCTTCACCGCCGTCTTGGCCGGCGCGGCCGTCTTACGCGTGGCCTTCACCGCCGCCTTGCCCGGCGCGACAGCCTTCCGCGCTGTCGTTTGGCGGGTTGACCCGGTCGGCGCGGTCACTTTGCCGCCACCTTGACCTCGACGGTGGCGCGACGATCGGCCGTGAGCCGGGCCGCGGCCGCGACGACCTGTTCGTCGGTCACCTGCCCGATCAACTTCGGCAGCTCGTTCATCACGCCGGCATCACCCCGTTGCAATTCGAGAACGGCCATTCGCAGCGCGCGACCCAGCACCGGATCGAGCTCCCGCAGCATGTGCGTCGCGATGCGGGCCTGCGTCCGGGCGAGCTCGCCATCGTCGAGGCCGTCGGTCGCTATCCGCTCGCACTCCTCGTCGATGATGCGCAGCACCTTGTCCACATCGCCACCCGGTGGCAGATGAGTCTGCAGCAGCAACGCGGTAGGGTCGCGGACCTCGAACGGCTCACCCATGAATCCGATGTAGCCGCCGACGCTGGTAGCCACCCGATCCTGCTGGATCAGTCGCCGTACGAGACGGGACGCGTCGCCGTCGGTCAGCACCTCGGCCAACACCACGTACGGCAGATACCCGGTGAAGTCATCCACAGGATCCGGAACGCGCCAGGCACTCGCGAACGCGGGTAGCGGGGCGCGCGGATCTACGTACGCGTCCCGGCGCTCCGCGGTTAGGTCGGGCTCGTCGAAATCCGGTCGCTTCGGTGCTGGCCGCTTGGGCACGTCGCCGAAGTGCGCCTCGATCAGCTTCGTGGCGGTGGCGACATCGAAGTCACCGGAAACCGACAGCGTCGCGTTGCCGGCCGCGTAGTACTTGATGAAGAAGTCCTCGGCGTCGGCGACGGTCGCGCTCTCCAGGTCGGCGAACGACCCGTACCCGTCGTGCGCGTTCGGATAGGTGTCGAATATGACCGGCGGCAGCTTCAGCCAGGGAAATCCACCGTACGGGCGGTTCAGGACGTTGACCCTGATTTCTTCTTTGACCACGTCGCACTGGTTGCGCAGGTTTTCCTCGGTGAGCCGAGGTCCACGCATGCGGTCGGCTTCCAGGAACAACGCCCGCTCCAGCGCATTGGCCGGCAGCGTCTCGAAATAGTCGGTGTAGTCGAGGTGCGTCGATCCGTTGAACGTACCGCCGGAGCCCTGCACGTAGCGGAAGTGGGCGAGCTTCTCCAGGTTCTGCGAGCCCTGGAACATCAGATGCTCGAACAGGTGCGCGAACCCGGTGCGGCCTTCCGGTTCGGATCGGATGCCGACGTCGTAGACGGCGGCGACGCCGATAACCGGCGCTGACCGGTCCGGGTTCAGCACGACCCGCAGCCCATTGGGCAGCGTGAAGCGCTCGACGGGATATTTCGTGGCGGGAATGCGTACGCGACCAGGCACGTGATCGACACTAGCGCGCCGGCCACGGCGCTGAACGGCAGAGTCGGCTAGTCGATCAGCCGCCGTCCGACAATTCGGCGGCGGCGCGAGCAGCCCAAGCGGCCCAAGCATCCCGAGCGCGCATGAGCGGGCCCCAGCGGCCCCAGCGGCCCGAGCGCCCCGAGCCGGGCGAGATCACCGACCGAACCGTGCGGTCGGTCAGGACGTCGGCCGGACGGACGCGAGCAGCTGATCGATCACGTAGTCGTATTGCGAATGCGTACCGGGGATCGACACGTAGAGGATCGCCGCGTTCGGCCGACCCACGTCGATCGTTGCCAGCAGCACGAGTTCGCTCGTGGCCTTGAGCCCGGTCTCGTGGAAGTGCAGGCGGAATTCGCTCACCCAGGCGGGCAGCCCGCCCAGGCTCATCTGCTCGTCCCGGATCGAATCCATGGTGTTGGGTTGCGGATAGAACGCCGTCCGAGCGTCGGCGGCGACCTGTTTGCCGGTGCATTTGAGGTCGATCGCGAGGGCGTCGTTCGTGGTCGCCGGCACCGACGCCGACAGGATCGTGGCGAGGTAGTCGCCTCCGGGATACTCCTCGGTGACGAAGAACTGGCCGACCCGGTAGTTCACCGCGAGTTCGTCGCCGGCGTCCGACCAGTCCTGGTTCCAGGCTTGCCACGGCGCACCGAACGCCCGGTACGAAATCCCCGAATCGGGGTCGCTCGTCCGGTGCCCGGACGGCGTCGGGGGCGCGGGCTGTCGCTTGCTCGCGCCGCCCGATGGCGGTGGACAGAGCTTGGCCAGCTGCGATCGGGTGTCCGGCGGTGGCGCGGCGGTGTTCTTATGCAACGGGCTGTTCCCGGTCAAGGTCAGCGCCAGGATCACGACGATACCGACGACGACCACGGCTCCGGCCGTACCGGCGAAGTAGCGCATGGTCCGGCGGTGAGCGAGCGCCGGGTCTACGAGCGGCTCCGCTTCACGATCGAGGTTGATGATGATCGGCTCGACGTTGGTCACCGCGCCCGCCCCGAACCGGTCACGATCGTGCGAGCCGACGCCGCGTTACCGTCAGCGGCTCCAAACCCCGTGGCTCTGAGCCCAACGGCGATGCGTCCGAAGACTGTGCCCGCGACGGCTGTGCGCCCGACGACTGTGCGCGCCGCGCCTTTGCGCGCCACGGCACTCGGGAGCCCGATGACCCCGATCCACGGCCGGGCAGTCCGAAGGCGACCTCGTCGCGCGCGTCAATGCCGCCGCCGCGGGCCCACGGGGACGGCGGCTGCGACGGGGGCGGCTGCTCGGACACAACAACCGAGGTTACCCTGCGACGCTCGGCGTCCCGCCGTCGTCGGCACAGCGCGCCCCGTTCCGCCGATGACCCTAGGGCTGATCGTCGACGGTGGACGGCAGGGCGACGATCAGTCGTTCCAGACCGTCGGCGTTCAACAGGTCGGCCGGACGTACGGTCACGTCGTCGCGTACGTAGTAGAACCCGGCCCGTACGTCGTCCACCGGCACGCCGGCGAGTTCGGCCCAGGCCAGCCGGTATGCGGCGAGCTGAACGGCCACCACCTGTGCGTGGCGACCGCTCGGCCGCCGCCCCGTCTTCCAGTCGATCACGTCGAATGTGCCGTCATCGTTGGCGAATACGGCATCCATCCGGCCGCGGATCACGATGCCGCCGACCGTGGTCGCGAAGCCGACCTCGACCGCGGCCGGTACGCGGTCGGCCCATGCACCGCGAAGAAACGCCGACTGCAACTCCGCCAGCGCGGCATCGTCGGCCGCCCCCTCGTCCCCGGCGCCTGGCAACTCATCCAGGTCGAGCAGCTGCTGGCTGCCGAACCGCTGCTCGAGCCACCGGTGGAAGGCCGTGCCACGCCGGGACTGCGGATCCGGCCGGACCGGCATCGGTCGCCGCAGCCGGGCCGCGAGCGCACCCGGGTCGTCGCCCAGCTCGACCAGCTGCGATACAGACAATTGCCCGGGCAGTGCCACCTCCATCGCCTCGCCGGGCGCCCGCTGGTTGCGCGCCCGCTCGGCCAGCAGGAGATTGACCTCGTAGGCCCAGCGCTCGGCTTCCGCCCGTACCACTGGATGTTCGATGTTCGCGACCGACCAGTCGCCCGGCGACGCACGGACCTGCTCCGCGGCGACGGCGACGGCGTCCGGCGACCGCCCAGCGGATCGAGCGGCCACGCCACGCGGGCCACCTCGGCATTTGTCGGATTCGAGGCACCATCGGCCGGCGGCGGCGCCCACTGCTCGACGATGCCGGCTCCAGCGTCACACGCCGAGGCGATCTCGGTCAGGAAGACCGATGGTCCCTGCGGATTGACGTTTCCGTCGCTCCACCAGAAACCGGAACACAGCAGGAGTTGCTTGGGGCGGGTCACCGCGACGTACGCGAGCCGTCGCTCCTCCCGCTCGCCGTGCGCCGCCCAGTCTGCGGTGAACGCATCGAGCGCGTCGCGCACGCCCCTCTGATCGGCCGCGCTCGCATACGGGAACGTGGGCAGGCCGACCTGATCGCCGCGCAGCGGGAACGGCAGCACACCGAGCCCGCCCAGGTAGTGGTCGGATCGGTTCGTCTTGCCGGGCAGGATGCCCTTGGTGAGACCGGCAACCGACACGATGTCCCACTCCAGCCCTTTCGCCGCATGCGCGGTCAGCACCTGCACCGCGCCCTCGACCAGGTCCGTCTCACCCGTATCGAGCCCGCGCTCCTCCGACTCGGCCGCCTCGAGGAACGCGAGAAAGGCCGACAACGTCGCGCCCTGCGTCTCGCTGGCGAACCGCGCGGCCGTCTCCGCGAACGCGTCGAGGTGCGCCCGCGCGAGCCCGGTGTCACCGGCCCGCACCGCGACTTCGACGTCAAGACCCATCTCCCGCTCGATGTCGGCCACCAGATCGGGCAGCGGCTGGTCCAGTCGTGACCGGAGCCCGCGCAACTCGTCGGCGAACGCCGACATCCGCCGGTAACCCTCCGGCGAGAACCGATCGGCGTCGTCGTCGCCCAGGTCGTCCAGCGCATCGATCAGCGCCGCCTCATCCAGGCGGCCAGGCAACAGCGGCTGCTGATCCGCATCGGTCCGATCGCCCGTCGCTCGACGGCGGGCCTGGAGATCCCGGGCGCGGCGATAGAGCGCGACCAGGTCGCGGGGGCCGATGCGCCAGCGCGCGCCGGTCAGCAGCCGCAGCAAGGCGGCGCCGGCCAGCGGGTCGCCCAGCACATGCAGCGTGCTGACCACGTCGCGCACCTCGGGCGTGTCGAGCAGGCCGCCGAGGCCGACCACCTCGACCGGCAGCCCGACCGCCCGCAACGCCTTCTCGATGGGGACGATCTGCTTACGGGTACGGACGAGAACCGCGCTCGGTGGGCGGTCGGCCACCGGCGATCGACGCGAGGTCCGCATCCGGTGCGAGCCCCGCGCGGTGCCGCCAGGCGGCCGCGATCTGGTTGGCGATCCAGGCCGCCTCGTCCTCGTACGTTTCCAGCAGTGCACAGCGGACGGTCGACGCGCCGAACGGATCGGGCGCGGTCGGTGACGCCACGAGTTCGGCGACCCGATGCCCGGCCGCCCGCAACGGCTGCGAGAGATGGTTTGCGACCGAGAGGATCTCGGGACGGTTGCGCCAGCTCGTCGACAGCGTCAGCTGCTCGGCCGGGCGGCCGCGGCGATCCAGGAACTCGTCCGGGAACCGGTCGAGCGTGCCGGCGCTGGCGCCACGCCAGCCATAGATCGACTGGCACGGATCGCCGACCGCGGTCACCGGATGGCCGCCGCCGAACAGGTAACGCAGCAGCGTCACCTGCGCGTGACTCGTGTCCTGATATTCGTCGAGCAGCACCACGCGGAAGCGGTCGCGCTCGATCGCGCCGACCTCGGGGTGCTGCACTGGCCACGGTGGCCGCCCGGAACAGTTGGTCACCGAAGTCCATCGCCTCGGCGTCGCGCTTGCGCGCGGTGTATTGCCGCACCAACGGAAGGATCGCCAATCGCGCCTGCTGGACGCTGCGCATCCGGGTCACGTCGGCGTACATCTTGCCGGCCGGCGCGTTGATGTCGGCGGTGAAGCGCCCGGTCCAGGCGGCGAGGTCGTCCGGTGTCCGCAGATGCTCGGACAACTCGGCCGCCAGGTGCAGCACCGCGTCGGTGACCGTCGCCGGCGCGTTCTCGACCGCCGACATGTCCCCGGCGTACGCCCGCGTGACCGCGTCCGCCAGCTGCCAACACGACGCCTCGGTGAGCAGCCGCGTCGTCGGTTCGAACCCGGCCCGCACGCCGTGTTCGGTGACGATCCGGGCCGCGTACGAATGGTAGGTCGCTACCGTCGGCTCGCCTCCGGCCATCGTGGCGGTGGCACTGGCGGCGGCGTCGGTCGGACCCAACCGGCGGGCGAGCTGGCCGAGACGTTGCCGGATGCGGCTGCCGAGCTCGCCGGCGGCCTTCCGGGTGAACGTGAGGCCGAGAATCTGCTCCGGCCGGACGTACGCGTTGGCGACCAGCCAGACCACGCGGGCGGCCATCGTCTCGGTCTTACCCGAACCGGCACCCGCGACGACCAGGATCGGAGCCACCGGAGCGGCGATGATGTCCTGCTGTTCGGCGGTCGGTCGGGTCGGCAGGCGGAGCAACTCGGCCAACTCATACGGCGTATAACGCGGACCGGCCGTGGCGAGCGTGGTCGTCGGCATCATCACGTCTCACCATCGCCGGTGACCTGGCGACCCTTCCCGGTGATCGGGCACGCGTGGCGCACCGGACAGTTGCGGCAGCGCGAATTCGCGATCGCGTGGAACGTCGAAGCGGCCATCGTCCGAGCCGTACGGCGGACCAGCTCCGCGGCCCACGTCGGATCCTCGGCCGCGGCGAGATCGGGCTGCCGTTGCTCCTTCGCCGTGGCCGCGGACGCGCCGAGTTGGACCAGCGCAGCCCCGCCGGAGACGGTGCCGACATCGTCGAACGCACCGGCCTCGACCGCCGCCTGATACGCGCCTAGCTGGCCATTCTCGGCGATGTCGCCGTCGCGCGGCACCGTCTTGCCGGTCTTCAGGTCGATCACCACGAGCCGGCCGGCATCGTCGACCTCCAGGCGGTCGACGCGGCCTCGGATCTGGATGTCGGCGTCGAGCTGCGCGACGAAATCACGCTCGATCGCCGACAGCCGGCGCGGGTTCGAACCGAGCCAGCCGATCAGCTTGTCGATCATCTTCTCGGCCCGGTCGCGCTCCCGGTCGGCCAGCCAGCGAGCCGACAGCTCGATCTCGCCGAACCGGCCGACCACGTACGTCACCAGGTCCGCGCGGTCCACCGTGGCGGCGTCCTCGGCACGCATCGCCGCATCGTGCACGAGATTGCCGACATTCTGCTCCGGTGACGGCGCGTCCCGACCGCCGTTGCGCTCCAGCAGCCAGCGCAGACTGCACCGATCCACGATCTCCACGGTGGACGGTGTCACCACGATCTGCTCGCCGTCGTCGATGAGCGGCCGGCTGTCGGAGAGGTCGGCGAGTCCCCACCACTGCGACGGGTCCGCGCCCGGGACGCCAGCGTCGGCGAGCCGGCGCAGCGCGGCGGCGGCCGAGGCGCGCCGAGCGGCCAGCGCATCGCGATCGGTCGCCACGGCCGGATCGGCTCCGACGGCGGGATCGGTCAGCGCGACGCGGAGCTCGGCGATGAGCGCGTCCAGCGTCAGCGCTCGCGGCAGCCGGGTCGCTTCCGGTTCACCGTCGTCCTCGTCGGGCGGCGGCACGAGTTCGCGCAGAAATCGGCTTGGCTGCTCCTCACCGTCGCCGGAATGCACCGCCGTCACGATGAGCCGCCGGCGCGCCCGGGTGGCCGCGACGTAGAACAGGCGGCGCTCCTCGTCGAGCAATGTCGCCGCCTGCCGGGCAGCACTGACCCGTGGACCTTCACCGGCTCCGGCCGGCTCGGCCGCGTTCGGCGGCGGCCCGACTCGACCGGCGACGACGTCGACCAGCCGTTCGGCGCCGAGCACGCTGCCCCGCGGGCGCAGGTCGGGCCACAGCCCTTCCTGCACACCGGCAATGACGACGACGTCCCATTCGAGCCCCTTGGCCGCGTGCGCGGTCAGGATCCGGACGGCCGCACCGCGATCGGCGGTCGGCGCGAGCGAGTCACCGGGAACTCCTGCCCCTGTACGTGATCCAGAAAAACTTCGGCCCGGGCGCCCGGCAACCGGTCGACGAACCGGGACGCCGTTTCGAACAGCGCGACGACGGCGTCGAGGTCACGGTCGGCGGCGGCGCCACGCGGACCGCCGCGAGCGCTCTCGGCCGCCCACCGCTCGGCGAGCCGGGTTGCCTGCCACAACTCCCAGAGGACGTCCTCGATCGTGGCCGCCGGCCGCTCGCTGGCCCGTCGCGCCGCCGCGAGCACATTCGCTACCGCGTACGCCGGCGCGGCCCATCGAGGCCGTACGGCGGCGAGCTCGGCCGGTTGCCGCAATGCCTCAACGAGGAGGTCGCCGGACGGCCGGCGGTCACCGCCGGCGGCGGCGAGCAGTCGCAATTCCTGGCGCAGCCGGCGCTCGGCGAGCGGGTCGGCCCCACCGATCGGTGAATGGAGCAACGCCACCGCTGTCGTTTCGTCGAGGCGTCCGGGATGAACAGCGCACGCGAGGACCTGCAGCAGCGGCACGATGGCCGGTTGGACGGCGAGCGGCAGGTCGTCGGCGAGCGTCTGGGTCGGCACACTGGCCTGGTGGAGGGCCCGGCGTAGGTTCGCCAGCCGCAACGCGGTCGACTTCACCAGCACGGCCATCCGGTCCCAGGGCACGCCGTCGATGAGGTGTGCTTCGCGTAGCCGGTGGGCCACGTACGCCGCCTCGCTCGCCGTCGATCGGAACGTATCTACCGCGACATCGCCATCGGCCAAACCCGTCGCGGCGTGCATCCTCCGATGTCGGCCGGGACCGCGCAACCGCCCGGCGATCCGTTGCGTCGCGTCAAGTAACGGCCCCGCCGCTCTCAATGTCCGCGTCAACGTGACGACCGGAGCCGGCGTGCCGTTGGGTCGCGCGAACCGATCCGGAAACGCGGCAACAGCATCGGGATCGGCGCCGCGGAAACCGTAGATCGACGAATCGGGGTCGCCGAACACCACGACATTCGCGCCGCCACCCACGATGAGCTCGAGCAACTCCACCTGGGCCGGATCCGTGTCGGCGAATTCGTCAACGTAGACATACGACGCGCGACGCCGCTCGGCCGCCAGCAGATCGGCATCGGCCCGCAACAGGTCGGCTGCGGCACGAACCAATTCGGCGCTGTCATAGCCGATGCCGGCCCGACCGGTCGCATCGCGCAGCGCGAGCACCTGGTCATATTCGGCGAGGAACCGGGCCGCCGAACGCCAATCCGGCCGGCCGTGCTCATCGCCGAGTCGGGCCAGCTCGCGTGCACCGATCCCGCGTTCGGCCGCCCGCAACACAAGGTCGCGCAACTGGCTCGCGAACGCTCGGGTCCGCAGTGCCTGACCGAGGCCGGCCGGCCACATCGCGGGGTCGCCGTCGTCCAACAACTCGCGGATCACCAGATCCTGTTCGGGTCCGGACAACAAGCGCGGGTTGCGGCTCGCCGAGCTCCGTCGCCGCACGCCGGAGCAGGCCGAACGCGTACCCGTGGAAGGTGCGCACGATGGGCTCGGCGGTGACGTGGCCGCGGCCGTCCACATCGGAGCCGACGAGCGCGGCCTCAACGCGCCCGCGCAGGGCGGACGCACCGCGGCGCCCGAACGTCAGAACCACGATGCGCGACGGGTCGGCGCCGGCAGCGACCCGCGCCGCCACCGACGCGACCAGCAGCGATGTCTTGCCTGTCCCCGGGCCGCCCCGCACCAGCAACGGACCGCGATCGTGCTCGATCACCGCCGCGGCGGCGTCATCCCAGCGCCGCTGATCGGTCGGGCGCGACGATGTGTGCCGCTCCACGGGGCGGACAAGCTGCCAGGTCCGCGCCGGTGCAGGCGATTGCGTAGGCGGGCCGGCAGGAGGTGTCACAGGCTCATCAGACCATGCCGGTACGACAGGCTGAGCGCGACCCGCGGGCGGCTATAGCTCGGGGCCGATGCCTTCCGACAGCGCGGTGTCGGAGTCCACGATGTGCCGGATCGCCTCGTCGACGTCGTCGGTCACGCACAGCAGATCGAGATCGGTCGGGTTGATTTTGCCGTCGGCGCCCATCCGGTCACGCATCCAGTCGATCAGCCCCTGCCAGTAGGCCGAGCCCATCAGGACGACCGGGAACCGGGTGACCTTGCCGGTCTGCACGAGCGTCAGCGCCTCGAACAACTCGTCCATGGTGCCGAAGCCGCCCGGCAACACGACGAACGCCTGCGCGTACTTGACGAACATCGTCTTGCGGGCGAAGAAGTAGCGAAAATCGATGCCGATGTCGCACCAGTCGTTGAGGCCCTGCTCAAACGGCAACTCGATGCCGAGCCCCACGGACAGGCCGCCAGCCTCGGTCGCGCCCTTGTTCGCCGCCTCCATCACGCCCGGACCGCCGCCGGTGATCACCGCGTAGCCGGCCCGGGCCAGGGCGCCGCCCAGCGACTCGGCCATCTGGTAGTCCGGCGAGCCGGGTTTCGCCCGCGCCGAGCCGAACACGCTCACCGCCGGTGGCAGGTCGGACGAGGCTGTCGAAGCCCTCCACGAACTCCGACAGGATGCGCAACGCCCGCCAGGCATCCCGGGTCTTCCAGTCCGCGCGCAGCCGGGAGTCGAGCAGCCGCTGATCGGCCGTACCGCTGCGGATCGCGTCCCGGCGCAACGTGACCGGACCACGGTGTCGCTCCTGGGCGTCGCGACCGGGTGCACCAGCGTTCGTCATGGGTTCACGCTAACGGCCGCGGGGATTGCTGCCGCGGTTCGTGCACCTCGTGGCTCTTGGTCGCCTCATGCGCTCTCCGTGCCTACGTGCCGGCCGGCGACGGGTGCCGGCCGGCCGGTGAGCCAGGCGTGCAGCGTCTGGGCGCCTGCGCGGATCTTGGTGATCTCGACGTGCTCGTCCGGCTTGTGCGCCAGGTTCGGGTCACCCGGGCCAAAGTTGATCGCCGGAATGCCGAGGGACGCGAACCGCGCCACGTCGGTCCATCCGAACTTGCCGATCGGTGGTTGGCCGACGAGTTCGACGAAGTCCTTCGCGGCCGGATGGTGCAGACCAGGCCGGGCGCCGGGCGCCGAATCGACGACCTCGACCACGAAACCAGCGAAGACCTCGCGGAGGTGTGCCTCGGCGGCCGCCTCGTCGCGATCCGGTGCGAACCGGTAGTTGACGTCGATCACGCACTGGTCCGGCACGACGTTCGACGCGACGCCGCCGCTGATGGCGACCGCGTTGAGCCCCTCGCGATAGTCGCAACCGTCGATCGTGACCTCGCGGCGCCTCGTACGCGGTGAGCCGCTGCAGCACTTCGCCGGCCGCGTGGATCGCGTTGACGCCGTGCCAGGACCGGGCGGCGTGAGCGCGGACGCCCGTGCGTGGTCACCCTGCCCGCATCGTGCCCTGGCAGCCGCCTTCGACCAGCCCGTACGTCGGCTCGAGCAGCACCGCGAAGTCGGCCGCTAACAGCTCCGGGGCGACCTGCGATACGACCGTGAGCCCGTTGCGCTCGGCCTCGACCTCTTCGCACTCGTAGAAGAAGTAGGTCACGTCGTGCTGCGGGTCGGGCACGTTCATGGCGAGCCACAGAGCGCAAGCGCGGTGCCGGATTTCATGTCCGACGTCCCGCAGCCCTACATGACGTCGCCGACGGTACGGCTCGGGAAGTTGTCGGCGATCGGGACCGTGTCGAGGTGGCCGGCCAGCACCACCCGCTGGGCGCGCCCGAGCTGTCAGTACGGGCGATAGACGGTGTTGCCGATCCGGTCGACACGTCAGGTGCTCGGCGCTGTCGCAGCGCCGCCTCCACGGCGTCGGCGATCTCCGCCTCGTTGCCGGATACGGACTCGATGTCGACCAGCGCGCGGGTCAGTTCGACCGGATCGGCCAGCATGGCGGCATCCAGGTGTGCGGTCACGGCCACGAGACTAGCCACCAGCCCGCGAGCCTGCAGGCGTGTCGGTCGGACCGCCCGGATCGTGCGACCGGCGACGTCGGACCGCCCGGATCGTGCGACAGCCGATTCGGTAGCGTGACCAGCTGTGACCGCATACCTGACGACCACGGCGTGGGGGCTCGGTCTGGCCACCGTGACCGCCGACGGCCAGACGCTCGACGCCTGGTACCCGACCGACCACCTGGGCCTCGGCGAACGTCCAGCCGACGCGACCATGGTCGAGCGGCTGCTGCGCCTGACCGGGGACCGGCTGCTGCCCGGCATCCGGGTCGTCGAGATCAGCACGACCATCGGTTCGCTCGCCGACGCGCCGGTCGACGCGCCGACGCGTACCTGCGTCTGCACCTGCTCTCGCAGCCGGGCAGATCCGGCCCCACCAGGCCAACCTCGACGGCGATCTTCGGCCTGCTCACGAACGTGGCCTGGACCTCGGCCGGCCCGTGCCCGCCCGAACGCGTCGACGAGTTGCGGATGCTGGACCGCGCCGACGGTCGCTACCTGACCGATCTACGGCGTCGACAAGTTCCCCCGGATGATCGACTACGTGACGCCGTCCGGCGTACGCATCGCCGACGCCGACCGGGTACGGCTCGGCGCGCACCTGGCCGCCGGGCACGACCGTCATGCATGAGGGCTTCGTGCAACTACAACGCCGGCACGCTGGGCACGTCCATGGTGGAGGGCCGGATCTCCGCCGGCGTCGTCGTCGGCGACGGCTCCGACGTGGGCGGCGGAGCCTCGATCATGGGTACGCTCTCCGGCGGCGGCAAGGAGGTCGTGCGCATCGGCGAGCGCTGCCTGATCGGCGCGAACGCCGGCATCGGGATCTCGCTCGGCGACGACTGCGTGGTCGAGGCCGGCTGTTACGTGACGGCCGGGACGCAAGGTCACGCTGCCCGACCGGCGAGGTCGTGAAGGCGGCGACGCTGTCCGGAGGTCCGGCATCCTGTTCCTGCGCAACTCGGTCACCGGCACGATCGAGGCCCGTTCACGCACCGGCCGCGGCATCGAGCTGAACGCCGCGCTGCACTCGAACTGAGCTGGCGTCGGCAGCGACCGCGTCGGCCGAACGCGCCTAATCGATCGGCGCGGCGAGGATCGTCGGCTCGCTGATCGTGAAGCGCGCTTCGATCGAGGCATGGACCGATTGGCGCTGTGGGTCCAGATCGAGATGCGGCGGCCCGATTGGACCGGCCGCCAAGGACAGCATCGTTGTTCGGGTCTCCGCTCCGCGGGTCAGGCCGGTGTCCGACAACTCGACCAGGCCGACAATGTCGGCTCCGAGCGCCTCGGCGTAGTCGCGAGCGCGGGCGATCGCGTCCGAGATCGCCGCGTGCCTCACCTCGCGGTGTACTGGGCTCGCCGGCCGGACCGACCACGACGGGCCCCACACGCTGATCTCACCAAGGCTCGCGACCGCCAGCATCACGTCGCCGACCGCATTGAGATCGCCCATCACGACCTTCGTCGTGGCGCTGCCGTGGTAGCGCAGCATCTCGCCTTGCGCCGGCGAGTCGTGCGTCTCCGAGTGCACCGAGATCCTCGATGTCTCATGCCGTTCGATCGCGTTCGCGAAGCGGTCCAACACCGCACGCAGCGGCGGCTACCCGTTCAGCGACGCGATCCAACGCTGTCATGCGGTGACGGTCGTCCAGTTCGACCGTCGCCACAAACTCCGCCAACTCCGCGTCGACCTCGAGCGTGGCCTCGCCGCGGACGGCGATGGTGGGCGTGTCGCGTCATGACCGGACGCTACCGCGTCGATGGCCCGGAACGACGCACCGACGAGCTAGGCGACCGACAGCCGCTCGGCCGCCGCCTCGATGCGCTCGTCCGTCGCGGTCAAGGCCACCCGGACGTACGGAGCACCAGCGGGCCCGTAGAAGTCGCCCGGGGCGACCAGGATGCCGTGGCCGGCGAGCCAGTCCACCGTCGCCCAACCGTCGTCGTCGCGGCCGGCACCACAGGTAGAGGCCGGCCCGTGACTCCTCGATCGTGAGACCGGCCCGCTCCAGCGCAACCCGCAGCACGTTGCGCCGGTGGGCGTACCGGTCGCGCTGCTCGCCGGACGTGCACTTCGTCGCTCAAGCGCGGCAACCATGGCCGCCTGTACCGGGTGCCGGCACGATCATTCCGATGTGCTTGCGGACGGCGAGCAGCTCGCCCACGATGCGCCGGATCGCCGGCGACGAACCCGGCCCGGTAGCCGGCCAGATTCGAACGCTTCGACAGCGAGTGCACCGCGAACACGCCGGTCAAGTCGCCGCCGCAGGCCGGAAGGATCGAGGTCGGCGTGTCCTCCCAGCCGAGCGGCAAATAGCACTCGTCGCTCGCGACGACCGTGCCGTTCTCGCGCGCCCACGCCACGGTCGCGCGCAACTCCTCGGGCGCGAGCACGCGGCCGTTCGGGTTGCCGGGCGAGTTGATCCACAACAGCCTGACCCGGCGTCTCGCCGAGGCTCGACGGATCGTCCGACGCAGCACCGACGCGCCGACCAGGCGGGCGCCGACCTCGTAGGTCGGATAGCACACGCTCGGGATCGCGACGACGTCGCCGGGACCGATGCCGAGCAGCGTCGGCAAGCCAGGCGACGAATTCCTTCGAGCCGATCGTCGGAAGCACGCCGAAGCCGGGCCGGGCGCCGCACGTACGGGCGACCCACGACGGTGATCGCGGCGCGCAATTCGACCGTACCGGCGGTCGGCGGGTAGCCCGGTGCATCCGACCCGGCGGCCAGCGCGGCCTGCACCACCGATCGGCACCGGGATCGATCGGCGTGCCGATGGAGAGGTCAACGATCCCGTCCGGGTGGCTGGCCGCCCTGGCCTTGGCCGGTTCCAGCAGGTCCCACGGAAAATCCGGCAGCCCCGCGGCGGGACTGCCGGATCGCGTCGAGGGCACGGTCAGTGCTCGACTTCCCGCGGCGGCTGAGCGGCGACGAACGTCGCGTCCTTGTCGATCTTGCCCATCTTCGAGGCGCCACCGGGCGAGCCGAGGTCCTCGAAGAACTCGTAATTCGCGGCCGTGTAGTCCTTCCACTGCTGCGGCACGTCGTCCTCGTAGAAGATCGCCTCGACCGGGCAGACCGGCTCGCAGGCACCGCAGTCGACGCACTCGTCGGGGTGGATGTAAAGCATCCGGTTGCCCTCGTAGATGCAGTCCACCGGGCACTCTTCGATGCACGCTTTGTCGAGCAGATCGACGCACGGCTCGGCGATGATATAGGTCACAACCTCGTCCTCTCCACACCGCACCGTCGGTCGAGTCGACACGACGGGCGCCTCGTTCTCCCGGCCTCTGTGCCAGGGCTCGCATCTGTCGCGCGGATCGGGCCGGTTCGCGGTGTTTTCGCCGCTGCGAAGGCCGTCTCGCACGTACCCGGCACAGCCTAGTATCCCCACCGTGGAGGGGCGAGAGTGCTAGGCCGTGGCGACGTCGGGGCGCGGGTGGTGGTGCGGCGGTTCGTCGAGATGCGCGACGATCGTCCCCTCTTCACCGATGTCGTCGGCGATCTCGTCGCCTGGGACGACGAGTCGATCACGGTGGTCACGCGCCGCGGTCCCGTCACGGTGCCGATCGCGGCCATCGTCGCCGGCAAGCGCATCCCGCCACCCGCGCCACGTCGTGCTGCTCGCCCGGACGCGCGTCCCCCGACGTGACCGATTTGTGTGACCGCGGTGTCATGGTCCTGATCTTGAACGCCACGGTATCCATCACACCGCACTCGGACAAATCGCCGTCGTACGGGGACCGGGCGGAGCCGAGGCGCCGGGGGCGAGCCGGGTGAAGTGCTCAGCGCCGGCCGGTGCCGGTCTTCGGCTTGCCGGCCGCGGAGCGGGCCGGTGGCGTCTTCTGTTTCGACTTCACCGGCGCGCTGGCCTTGCCGGCGGCCACACGGGCCGCCTTCAGCCGAGCGGCCTCGACGCGACGGAGCGCGCCGGTGCGGTAGTCCTTACCGACGGCGACGACAGCGATATATCCGAGCAGCATGCCGGCGAGCGACGCCCCGAGAAAGATCCAGATCTTGAGGAAGAAGTCTCCGGCGCCGCCCTTGAAGGGGTACGAGCCGCCGGCGAACGGCGAGATCACAGCGGAGGCGACGCAACCGATCGCGATCGCGATCACCAGCCGCGGCATCGCCTCGATGAGCGGCCACCGCGCGGCCCACCGGAACATCGCGACGGCGACGATCAGCCCGATCACTACGATCTCGGCGATTCCAACGGCCTCTTGCCGGTGGTGGTGGTGACGCAGGAGCCAGTTGCCGAACCAACCGAGCGTGTAGATGGCGAACAGCAGGCCGGCGACGATCGCGACCGGCTTGGAGCGCTCGTTCATCTCGGTGACCCCCGGGGTGCGGATCCGGCCGATCGGTTCGGCGGCTGTGACGCCTCGCATGGTGACGGCTTAGTCGAACCAGATATAACCGCATCCACTCGGTACTCGCCAGCCCCAGGAGCTGGAAAGTTACTGGGAATCACGCTCGCGTGCCTAACGCGCTCTAACGCGCTCGCGACCGGTGGCGGGTTGGCAGCGTCGGAACCGGCGGCCCGTGCGTCTCGCGGCGGCTACGGAACATCAAGACGTATACGCCAGCCGCCCACGCGACCGCGCCGAGCAGGATCGTCACGACGCCGACCCAGTTGTTTCCGGCGATGAGGATGTCGCCTTCGGACGTACGGTTGCCGGCGGCGAAGATCACGACGAACCACGCGACCGCCGGCAGCAACGCCAGGCCGGTACGGCCGGTCACGACGCGCCCGAACCAGAAGATGCCGATGTTGAGTACGACGGCGATCAGCGGAGCGATCGGCAGCCGAACCACCGCCCCGAAGATCGTCACGTGCAGCGGCGTGAGCAGCGCCTCCCAGAATGCCGTCACCGCGGCCAGGCAGACGGCGACGACGACACCGACGACACGCAGGATCAGCTCGGTCCCCGGTGACTTGGCGTCGGTCACCGCCCGGCGGGCCGGCTCGGCCGCCGATGGTCTCGCGGCCGGGGTCGAGGCCGACCGCTTCGGTGGGTTCGGCGGATTCGGGGTGGCCGACGGCTTCGGGGTGGTCAACGGCTTCGGCGGCACCGGGCCGCGCGCTCGGCTCCGGCCGCCGGACCCCGGGGCCCCGGGCCGGCTAGTCGAGGCCGGCAAAGAGATCACTTTCCCAGCCGTACGGGCCCTCGCCCGGCCCTTTCTCGCCCTGGACGAGGATGTAGAACTCCATGCCGAGGAACTCCTCGCCCTGGCTGCCGGCGACCGTACGTAACCACGAGTCGCTCCGGGATCTGTGTGGCGTGGGCGTCGACCGCGGCCGACTTGCGCCCGCCCTGGGCGCGTCCGTCGATGCAGGCCGTGATCTCGTCGTCCGGCGTGCCGAATGGGATGTCGTCGATGCTCTTAGCGTCGCCGAACGGGTTGTCGGCCGATTCGCGGAATGCCTCGAAGCCACGCTCGATCGAGCTGCGAGACACGGCTCGTCCAGTAGATCTTGGCTGGCCCGAACCCGGCATCGGTGGCCATCTCGGCGGCGCGCATCGCGACGCGGTGCGCCTGGATGTGATCCGGGTGCCCGTAGAAGCCGAACGTGTCGTACGTGACGAGGACCTGCGGGCGGACCTCGTCGAACACGGGAAGCAACAGCTTCGCCGCGTCGTCGACATCGGCCTGCCAGAAGCAGCGCGGGTGCTCGTTTTCCTTCAGGCCCATCATCCCGGAGTCCCGGTAGTGGCCTGCGCCACCAAGAAAGCGGTGATCGGTGACGCCGAGCGCCTCGCACGCGAGGTCAAGTTCGTGAATGCGCCAGCCGCCGAGCTGATCGGCCTCCGCCGGGGAGAGCTGGGACAGCGCCGGCACGTGGATCTCGCCCTCTTCACCGAGCGTGCAGGTGACGAGGCTGACGTGCGCGCCGTTGGCGGCATAGTGAGCCATCGTCGCTCCGGTGGCGACGGTCTCGTCGTCGGGGTGCGCGTGTACGAACATGATCCGGCGCGCCGAGTCGCGAGCGGCAGGGTTGGCGGTCACCCAGCAACTCTAGCCGTTGGCGGCGGGCCACCTGGGCTGGTGCGTACCGATGATCGTCGGGTCGGCGGCGGCCCCGTCCGCGCCGCGCCGCGCCGCGTTATAACCCGCCGTAACTGCGTTGCGACACCGCGGCGCCGCATCGCCAAGCGTCCCCGCATTACAAAATCGCGAAGAATTCCCGCGCTCGATGGGGCGACCGAGGGCTCGGGCAACCCGCCGGCAGGGGCCCGACCTGCGCCTTTCCGCGAGATCGGTGGCCGGATCGCAACTGAGCGGAGTTTCCGCGCGAATCGCGCGGTGGCGGCATCATTGTCGCCATGGAGTACCCGGAACTCGCCGCCCGTACCCGCAGATTTACCTATGGCGCTCCGCGCGCGGTGACCGTCGGATCCGACGGCGCTCGGGTCGCCTTCCTGCGCTCGCCTGGCCCCGAAGATCCGACCGACGGGCTCTACGTCTTCGACGTCGCCACCGGAGAAGAACGCCTGGTCGCCGATCCCATTGCGTTGCTGGGCGAGGCCTCGGCCGAGCTCACGCCGGCCGAGCGCGCGCTGCGAGAGCGGACCCGTCTGTCCGCCGCCGGCATCGGTACGTTCGCGACCGACCCGAAAGCGACGGTGGCCGCGTTCACCCTTGGCGGCACGCTGTTCCGGGCCGACCTGCGCACCGGCGAGGTTCAGGCGGCGGCAGCGCTGGGCGGCGCGATCGACCCGCGGCCGGACCCGACCGGACAACGCATCGCGTACGTCTCGACGGACAGCGGCGACGCCGCCCTCCGGGTGACGAGTGCGACCAGCAACGATCCGGCCTCGGACGTGCTCATCGCCGGCGAGGCGGGCATCTCATGGGGGCTGGCCGAATTCATCGCGGCCGAAGAGTTTTCCCGCTATCGCGGCTATTGGTGGTCGCCGGACGGGACGGCCCTGCTCGCGGCGCGCGTCGACGAGGCGCGCGTCAATCGCTGGCACCTGTCCGACCCGACCGATCCCGGTGCCGAGCCGCGGACGATCGCCTACCCGCACGCCGGATCGGCGAACGCCGAGGTGAGCCTCCATCTGCTCGATCTCGACGGCGGTTGGGTGGACGTGCACTGGGACCGGGAGACGTATCCCTATGTGGTCGCGGTGTCGTGGACGGAGACCGGTGGGCCGCTGATCACCGTACTGCGACGGTTGCAGCAGCACGGACTCGTCTTGGCGGTCGATCCACGTACGGGCGAGACGCAGGTGCACGCCGAGTTGGCCGACCCGCGGTGGGTCGAGCCGATCGACGGCACGCCGACGTACCTGCCCGACGGACGGGTTCTGGTCGGCGGCGAGTTGGCCCACGACGGGTACGACGCGCGTTGCCTGTTCGCCGACGGCACGCTGGTCAGCCCGCCCGGCCTCTACGTACGCCGGGTGTGCGGGCGCATCGACGGCGGCGACCTGATCGTCGAGGCGTCCGACGGCGAGCCGAGCGAGCAGCACCTGTTCCGGGTCAGCGTCGGCGCCGGTATGTCCGGTGTGGACGTCGCCCGGCTGACCAGCGTCCCCGGCGTACACACCGGGGTGGTCGGCGGCGCGACACTCGTAATCGGAGCCGCCTCGTTGGACCACGCCGGCACCCGGTGGACCGTGCACCGTGTCGGCCGGCCAGCCGACCGATCGTCCGACCGGCCAACGGATCTGCCATCGGAGCGACCGATCCCCTTGTCCGGTCGGACCGATGGGCTCACCGAGCCGACGACCGAGCTGCCGCTTACGCCGGGCATCGGGCGGCCATCGGCCATCGGCATCGGTGTCGCTGGGTCCGAAGCGCTGCTGAGCCCGGCCGGCGAACTGGCCAATCTCGCGGCCACGCCGCCGTACGCACCGCGACCCGCGCTGGAGCGCGTGACCGATCGCCGGATTCCGGCCAGCGTCGTCTACCCGCGCAGCCATGTTGGCGGCCGCCGCCTGCCGGTGCTCGTCGACATCTACGGCGGACCGGGCCACCAGGAGGTCGTCGCCGCGCGGGCGCGCTATCTCGACCGGCAATGGTGGGCCGATGCCGGATTCGCCGTGGTCACCATCGACAACCGTGGTACGCCCGGCGTGGCGCCGAGCTTTGAGAAGGTGATCCATCGGCGGATGACCGATGTCGTCCTCGGCGACCAGGTCGACGCACTGCAAGCGCTGGCCGACAAGCAGACGGACCTCGACCTCGGTCGCGTGGTAATCCGCGGTTGGTCGTTCGGCGGCTGGCTGTCCGCACTGGCTGCACTCAAACGGCCGGACATCTACCGAGCCGCGGTCGTCGGCGCGCCGGTCACGGACTGGGAGCTCTACGACACGGCGTACACCGAGCGATACCTCGGCCTCCCCGGTGACGGTTCGGAGGTGTACGCCCACCACAGCCTGGTTGAGCTTGCGCGCGAAGGGGTCCGGCCGGGCGAACCGACCAGCCCGATGCTGCTCGTGCACGGCTTCGCCGACGACAACGTGGTCGCGGCGAACACCCTGCGGCTGTCGGCCGCGTTGCTCGCCACCGGTCGGCCACACTCGATGATCCCGTTGCCGGGCGCGTCGCACATGGCCGCCGGTGGTTTGCGCGAAGCATTGATGCGTCTCGAGCTGCGGTTCCTGCGCGATGCGCTCGGGCTCACCAACGACTGAATATCAAGGCGCCTGGACCGATGGTCGGCGCACTTCGTGTGGACGTGGCGCCGCAAGCGCCGGATCGACGTCGGCCGTATAAGTGCCATCCGTGTCTGACCCGTTACCGTTCGACCGGGAGGGCCAGGTCAGACGATTGCGAGGGCCGGCGGTCTCGGCGCCATCAGGGTCGGCGCATATGGTCGGCACATGACTCAATTCGACGCGGCGACAGCGGCGGTTGAGGCGGCCATCGCCGCCGGAGCCCGCTATGCCGACGCGCGTGTAATGCATCGACGCACCGAGTCGATGTCCGCGCGCAACGGTGACATCGAGGAACTCGAACAGAACGAGAGCGCCGGCATCGGGGTCCGAGCGCTGGTGGGGTCCGGGTGGGGTTTCTACGCCGTACCCGATATCTCGGACGCCGCCGCACGGGCCGCGGGCGCGGAGGCCGCGGCAATCGCGGCCGCCAGCGCGACCGTCGGTGGGCCGCCGGTCGAGCTGGTCGGCTCGACCCCGACGACGGACTCGTGGGAGTCGGCCTACGACGTCGACCCGCTGTCCGTCGCGCTGTCGGACAAAGGCGACCTGCTGGTACGGGTGACCGGCGACATGCACCGGGCCGGCGGCGACCAATCGACCGGCCTGTATCAGATCTGGGACACCACCAAGTGGTTCGTCTCCTCCGAGGGACACCGCATCGACCAGCACTTCCGCGAGTGCGGCGGCGGCATCTCGACCACCGTCATCGGCGAGGGCGAGACCCAGCGGCGCTCCTATCCGTCGTATCGCGGCCAGTACGGCACCCGCGGCTGGGAGCTCATCACCGAGCTTGACCTGGCCGCGCACGGCGAACGGATCGTCGACGAGGCGCGCGCGCTGCTGACCGCCCCGCTGTGCCCGGCCGGCGAGACGACGCTGATCCTTGGCGGCGAGCAGATGGCCCTGCAGATCCACGAGTCGGTCGGCCACGCCATCGAGCTGGACCGGATCCTCGGCTGGGAGGCGGCGTACGCCGGCACGTCCTGGCTCGACCTCGCCCAGCTCGGCTCGCTGCGCTACGGCTCCGAGCTGATGAACATCGTGATCGACCCACGGATCCCGGGCGCGCTCGGCTCGCTTCGGCTACGACGACGAGGGCACGGCGGCGGCGCCGCGGGACGCCGTACGCGACGGGATCTGGGTCGGCGTGCTGGCCGGCCGTGACTCGGCCAGCGTCGCCGGGCTCGACTACGCCGGCATCGTACGCGCCGACGGCTGGGCCCGGCTGCCGATGGTCCGGATGACGAACGTCGGCCTCGAGCCCGGCCCGCACACGCTGGACGAGATGATCGCGGCCACCGACGACGGCATCATGATGGACTTCAACCGGTCCTGGTCGATCGACGACCGGCGGCTCAACTTCCAGTTCGGCTGCGAGATCGGCTGGGAGGTCAAGGGCGGCAAGCGCGGGCGGATGCTGCGCAACCCGACGTACACCGGCATCGGCCCGAAGTTCTGGCAGTCGATGGACATGCTGTCGTCGGAGAGCCTGCCGTGGGGCACGCCGAACTGCGGCAAGGGCCAGCCGGGGCAGGTCGGCCACACCGGCCACCCGGCCGCGCCGGCACGATTCTCGAACGTACGAGTGGGGGTGCGCGGATGAGTCAGGAACTTGATCTGGCTGGACGGATCGTCGACATGGTTACGTCGTCCGGGCCGACCACCGAGGCCGAGGTCATGGTCGACACGACCTCGCTCGCGCTGACCCGATTCGCGAACTCCATGATCCACCAGAACGTCGCCGACGAGACCACAACCGTACGGCTGGTGGCGCATGTGGACGGCCGAACGGTGACGGCCACGACGACCGTGACCGGCGACGACGCCCTCCGTGGATTCGTCGACCGCACGCTCGACGCGGCCCGCCTGGCTCCGCTCGATCCGGGCTGGCCCGGCCTAGCGCCGGCGGCGAAGCTCGCCACCGCCGGCACCGTCGACGATGCCATCGCCAACGCCTCGCCCGCCGATCGCGCACATCGCATTCGCGCGTTCGTCGACGCGGCCGGCGGCCTGACCACGGCGGGTTATTGCCGCACCCGGCATACGCGGGCGACCTTTGCCAACTCGGCCGGCCAGGCCGTGTCTGGTGCGACAGCGGAGATCGCGATGGACGGCATCGCCCGCACGGCATCGAGCGACGGATCGGCTCGGCACGCGTCCGCCTACCTGTCGGAACTGGACGGCGCGAAACTGGGCGCACGAGCGGCCGCGAAGGCTCGCGCTGGCGACGGTGCGACCGAGTTGCCGCCGGGGCGCTACGAAGTGGTGCTCGAACCGACCGCGGTCGCCGACCTGCTGCAGGCGCTGGCGATGTTCGGCTTCGACGGCAAGGCAGTCAACGAGCGCCGGTCGTTCCTTGTCGCCGGTGAGCAGCAGATGGACGCGGCGATCACGTTCGTCGACGACGCGGTGAGCCCGGGCATGATCGGGTTGCCGTTCGACGACGAGGGCACGCCCCGACGGGTCACGCCGATCGTCGAGAACGGCCGGACGGTCGGGCCGGTCCAGAACCGCCGTACGGCGCGCGAGGCCGGCACCGAGTCGACTGGCAACAGCGGCGGCGGGTCGTTCGGCGCATTCGCGTTGAACCTGATGCTCTGGCCGACCGGCAGCGACGGCACGCTGGCCGGGGCGTCCGACGTGTCCGAGGTCGACGGGCCGGCGGCCGACTCGACGATCGCGGCGCTGGTGGCGAACGTGTCGCGGGGCATCCTCGTGACAGATCACTGGTACACCCGTGTGCTCGACCCGCGCACGCTCGTGATGACCGGTCTCACCCGCAACGGCGTCTGGTTGATCGAGAACGGCGAGATCACTCAGCCGCTGCGCAACTTCCGCTTCACGCAGTCGTACCCGCAGGCGCTAGGTCCTGGGCGCCGTCCTGGGAGTGGGAACGCACGCACGCGCCGTGCCGAACAACTACTCGGTCGCGTCCTTCCGGTGCCCGGCGCTGCACCTCGCGTCCTGGAACTTCACCGGCGGCGCGTCCGGCTGATCGCGGCGCAGCACGCCGCGATCTTAGGCGGGCGGGCGCGGCGAGAGCGGCCGACGCGCCGAGCGCGACGAGCTCCGCGCAGCGCAACTTCACCGCACTTGGGGCCTCATTTGCGTTGGTAGGCCCAAGTGCGGTGAAGTTGCCGGCGATCGTTGGGCGAGCGGTCGGCGGCGGGCTCGGCGCGCAGAGCGGGCGGGGCGAGAGCGGCCGACGCGCCGAGCGGCCCCGAGCCCGGCGGCTCGCGGGAGCGGCGGCGGAAGTGAAGTTGTGCACAACATCCCCGAAATGTGAGGTGACGGCTTTCCTTCCCGCCGATCGAAGGATCAGACTGCCCCTCGATGCCATGTGTGCCCGAACCCCGGGCGTAACGTGTGCACCGACGCGGGGGCGGCGTGGCGCTCGCGATCTTCGGCCTGCCCTGTCGCGGACCAGGATCTCCGACGTGCTCGCCGCACCCAAAGCTGTAGCTGATCACGTGCGGCCACGCCCGGAGTTGACCCGGGCTTAGCAGACCCGTCAGGGAGCGAAGACGAAGATGACCACGACGACGGCTCGACCACCGTCCGCCGGGGCGGCCGTACCGCGGCCCCGCGCCGCGATCTCGGAAAAGACCTTCCGCACGGACCGCTGGTGGCTATCGCCGCTGCTGACCGTCATCGGCCTGGTCGCCTGGTTGGCGTACGCGACGGTCCGGGTATTCATGCAAAGTGACTACTTCTCCGAGGGATCGGGATACCACTACCTGACGCCGTTCTACTCCCCGTGCCTGTCCAACGGGTGCGTCGCCGGCCGCGGCCGAATGGGGTCGTTTCCTCCCGAACTGGCCGATCATTCCGTACGCCGCGATCACGCTGATCTTCCTGCTGCTCTTCCGGCTGACCTGCTACTACTACCGCAAGGCCTACTACCGCAGCTTCTGGGCCTCCCCGCCGGCATGTGCGGTGCCGGACGGCCACAAGACCTACAGCGGCGAGACCCGGTTCCCGCTGATCTTCCAGAACGCCCACCGGTACATGTTCTACGCCGCGTTCCTGATCTCGATCATCAACACCTGGGACGCCATCCGCGCCTTCTGGGGCACCGACGGCGGCGGCTTCGGCCTCGGCAACCTCGTTCTACTGGCCAACGTCATCTTGCTGTGGGCCTACACGTTGTCGTGCCACTCGTGCCGGCACATCATCGGCGGTCGCTTGAAGCACTTCTCCAAGCACCCGGTGCGATACAGGGCGTGGGGCTTCGTGTCGAAGCTCAACGGTCACCACATGGGACTGGCCTGGACGACGCTGGCATCGCTCGCGGTCACCGACTTCTACGTGATGGCCGTGTCCGCCGGCTGGTTCGCCGACCTGCGCTTCATCAACTAGCACCGAGCGGCCGGCCACGCGCGGCCACCCAACGCAGCTCACCGAGCACCACCACGATGGGAAAGACATGACAGACATTCAGCGGGAGCCGTACGACGTCGTCGTCATCGGTGCCGGCGGCGCGGGCCTGCGAGCCGCCATCGAGGCGCGACTCGCCGGCAAACGTACGGCGATCATCTCCAAGTCGCTGTTCGGCAAGGCACACACGGTCATGGCCGAGGGCGGCGCCGCCGCCTCGATGGGCAACATGAACTCGAACGACAACTGGATGGTCCACTTCCGCGACACGATGCGCGGCGGCAAGTTCCTCAACAACTTCCGGATGGCCGAGCTGCACGCCAAGGAGGCGACGGCGCGGGTATGGGAGCTGGAGACGTACGGTGCGCTGTTCGACCGTACGCCGGACGGCAAGATCACCCAGCGTAACTTCGGCGGCCACGAGTACCCGCGGCTGGCACACGTCGGCGACCGTACCGGCCTGGAGATGATCCGTACCCTCCAGCAGAAGATCGTCTCGCTCCAGCAGGACGACTTCGCCGAGACCGGTGACTACGAGGCGAACCTCAAGGTGTACGCCGAGTGTGCGATCACCGACCTACTCCTCGATGGCGACCGGGTGGCCGGCGCGTTCGGCTACTTCCGCGAGAACGGCAACTTGATCCTGTTCGAGGCGCCGGCAATCGTGCTGGCCACCGGCGGCGTCGGCAAGTCGTACAAGGTGACGTCGAACTCGTGGGAGTACACCGGCGACGGGCACGCGCTCGCGCTGCGGGCCGGCTCGACGCTCATCAACATGGAGTTCCTGCAGTTCCACCCGACCGGCATGGTCTCGCCGCCGTCGGTCAAGGGCATCCTCGTCACCGAGTCGGTCCGCGGTGACGGCGGCGTCCTCAAGAACTCCGACGGCAAGCGGTTCATGTTCGACTACGTGCCGGACGTGTTCCGCAAGCAGTACGCGGAGACCGAAGAGGAAGCCGATCGGTGGTACACCGACCCGGACAACAACCGGCGCCCACCCGAGCTGCTCCCCCGCGACGAGGTCGCGCGCGCGATCAACACCGAGGTCAAGGCCGGCCGCGGTACGGAATCCGGCGGCGTCTACCTGGACATCGCGAGCCGGCGCCCGGCTGACTTCATCCTCAAGCGCCTGCCGTCGATGTACCACCAGTTCAAGGAGCTGGCCGACGTCGACATCACGAAGACGCCGATGGAGATCGGGCCGACCTGCCACTACGTGATGGGCGGCGTCGAGGTCGACCCGGACACGGCCGCGGCCGCCGGACGAGTGCAGGGCCTGTTCGCCGCGGGCGAGGTCTCCGGTGGCATGCACGGCTCCAACCGGCTCGGCGGCAACTCGCTGTCCGACCTTCTCGTGTTCGGCAAGCGGGCCGGCGAGTTCGCGGCGGCGTACACGTCAAGTCTGACCGAACGCCCGACGGTGTCGCCGGAGGCGCGTCGATGCCGCAGCGCAGACGGCGCTGGCGCCCCTCGAGCGCGGCGACAAGGGCGAGAACCCCTACGCCGTGTGGCACGACCTGCAGGAAGTCATGCAGAGTCTGGTCGGCATCATCCGGCGCAAGGGCGAGCTGGAAGAGTCCATCAAGCTGCTCGGCGACCTGCGCACCAGGGTGGACAACGTCGGCGCGACCGGCGGCCGCAAGTTCAACCCGGGCTGGCACCTGGCGCTCGACCTGCGCAACATGCTGATCGTGTCGGAGTGCACCGCCCGCGCGGCGCTCGAGCGTGAAGAATCCCGCGGCGGTCATACGCGCGAGGACTTCCCCCAGATGGACAGCAAGTGGCGCCAGGTCAACCTGATCTGCTCGCTGAACCCGACCGGGGACGGCATCGAGCTGACCCACAAGTCGCTGCCGACGCTGCGGCCCGAGTTGCTCGGTCTCTTCGACGAGTCGGAGCTGTCGAAATACATGACCAAGGAAGAGTTGACCGACTACGAGGCGGCGGCGACCGCGGCGAAGCAGGTCACGGTGAACGACACCGTCGAGCACGAAGATTGGTGGCTAGTCATGGGTAGCAATCGTCATTTCCGCGTCTGGCGCGGTGACGACACCGGCGGCCAGCTGGAGGACTTCGAGGTCGAGGTGAACGATGGCGAGGTTGTGCTCGACGTCATCCACCGTCTGCAGGCCACCCAGGCGCCCGATCTTGCCGTGCGCTGGAACTGCAAGGCCGGCAAGTGTGGCTCCTGTTCCATGGAGATCAACGGCATGCCGAAGCTCGGCTGCATGACGCGCATGTCGACCTTCGAGGAGACCGAGACCGTCACCGTCACGCCGCTGCGTACGTTCCCGGTCATCCGCGACCTCGTCACCGACGTGTCCTTCAACTACCAGAAGGCGCGGGAGATGCCGGCGTTCGCTCCGCCGAAGGGCGTCGAGCCGGGCGAATACCGCATGCAGCAGGTCGACGTCGAGCGCTCGCAGGAATTCCGCAAGTGCATCGAGTGCTTCCTGTGCCAGAACACCTGCCATGTCGTACGCGACCATGACGAGAACAAGCCGGCGTTCGCCGGGCCGCGCTTCTTCATCCGGGCCGCCGAACTCGACATGCACCCGCTCGATGCCCGCGACGACCGCAAGGAGTTCGCCCGGGAAGACCAGGGCATCGGCTACTGCAACATCACCAAGTGCTGCACCGAGGTCTGCCCCGAGCACATCCACATCACCGACAACGCGATCATCCCGATGAAGGAGCGCGTCGTCGACCGGCGGTACGACCCGCTGGTGTGGCTCGGCAACAAGATCCTGCGCCGGGATCAGGTCAAGTCCTGACGTCCGTCCTGGTCGATGAGGGTGCCTGCCGTTCGCGGCCGGCACCCTCATTCTTTTCCGTGGGTACGGTCACCACGATCCGCGCGACTCGGCGGGTGCGGCCCTCAAGATCGCCGCCGCCACGGCGGGGTCCGCCGGAACTGTACTGAACTTGGCCGCGCTCAGGCTCCTTGAGCGGCCAAGTTCCGTACAAATACGCGCCGGCGCGGCGCCGGCACGAGCGAAGATGCCAACCAAAAGATCACGCGAGCAGAAAAGGGGGCAGCGCCGCGACGATCGGGGCGTCGGCCGGCAGCCAATCGATGCTGTCGAGTTCGTCGGCCCCGAGCCACCGCAACTCGAGATGTTCGAGCCGCTGCGGCCGCCCATCGCCGACGAGCCGAGCTGCGTACACGCGAAGCACCGCCCAGCCATGCCCGAGCTGTACGTCCGCCCCAATGCGCGAGCCGATCTCGACCTTGACGTTCAGCTCCTCGACGCATTCGCGCTGGAGCGCCTCGACCTCGGATTCGCCGATTTCGACCTTGCCGCCCGGAAACTCCCAGCGACCGGCGAACTCGGGCGGGTCGGATCGCGCGCACGCAAGCACGCGTCCGCCTTCGATGATCGCCGCGCCGACGATAATCCGGGGCATAGGCCGATTCGGTCTGCACGAGCCATCAGACTGCCAGATCTTGGCTCGATCCGGCACCCTCGGTGTCCCCATCAGTGCCGTCGCGTCGGATTTGTGGACGTAGACAGAGCGTGTGGCGTTAGCAACACTGGGGGCACCGTTGACAACAAGCTAGCGACGACTCGGCCACAAGCCGGTAACGACGCCGGGGAGGTGTGCATGACCACACGACGGAGAACACGCGGAGAGGACTATCTGATCGATGCGTTTGCACTGCTCGATGGTTGGCACAACAACGGCGCGGAGATTTACCGTACCTTGCCAATCGACGACGCGCAGCACGCGGCGTTGACCGAACGCATCAAGGTCTACTCCGACGCACTCCAGCTCCGACCACGCATCCGACGCCGCGATGGCGAGACCCACATCGGGTTGGAATCCTCCGAGGGCGAGCTGTCCGCGAGCGAAGTGACGCTCGCCGCCCGCATCGAGGACGCCTACCGCATGATCGTCGGACGCTCCCTGACTGCCGATAGCTGACCAACGGACTCAGAAGAAGCTACCTACTCCTCCAGAAGCCGGCCGGCGTCGACCCACAGGTGGACGCCGGTCGGCGCGTCCGCCGAGGAACGGCGCGTCCGGCCGGCGCGGTCGTAGCGCAGCCACGGACATCGCCGGTACGCTCCGCGAATGTCCACGATCGCGGCGCGGCCGGACGGAGCGGCGCCGCCCGACGGAGCCACGTGGCGCCGCGTCTGGCTTCTCGGCACGATCGGCCTGACCGTGGCCGCGTTCGCGGTGACGATCGCGATGGCTCCCCCGGCATCGGCCTCGCCCGCCGCGGCACTGCGGTTCCTGCTGTTCGTCGGCGCGTCGGTCCACGTCGCCGCGACCGGTTGGTTCTACGCGGTGCCGGAGGTCCGTACGCATCTGGGGGCGCACCCGACCCGGTACGTACGGGTGCCGGCAGCACTCATCATCGGCACGGCGGCCCTCGCGGCCGTGTTGGGTCCACAACAATTGACATGGCTGCTTCTTGGCTACTTCGCGTGGCAGTTCTTCCACTTCCAGAAGCAGAATCTCGGGCTGGCCGCGCTAGCCGGGATCGCCCACCGGGCGGGATCACTCGGGCTCTGGGAGCGCCGTGCACTGATCGCGGCCGGCATCAGCGGCATCGTCGGGTTGGTCGTCCGCCCGGCGCTGTTGCAGTTGGCCGTCGATCCACGGCTCGGCTTCGCGTTCCCGGTTGCCGGAGCGGCGTTCCTGGTCAGCGTCGGTGTCGGTGTGGCGGCGCTGCTGCGCCGGCCGGCCGAGCGGCGACCGGCGGCGTACGTCACGGTCTACGTGATCTCGCTATGCTTCTTCGCCCCGGTGTTCCTCTTCCGCTCGCCGTACGCCGCCGTGGCGGGCCTGACGCTCGCCCACGGACTGCAGTATCTGCTGATCGTCGGCATGATCGCGGCCCGGCGACCGGTCACGAGCGATCGTCTCGGGCTGTCCGCCAAAGCGTCCCGTACGGTGAGCCTGGCCGTCTTTCTCAACATCGGACTGTTGGGCGGCATCGCGCTGAACCTGATGTCCCACCTGCACGACATGGCCTGGCCGGTTCGGTCGCTCTACGGCGCGTACCTCGGCGCGGTGATGGCGCATTTCGTCATCGATGCGGGGCTGTGGCGGCTACGCGACGAATTCCCCCGGACGTTCCTCCGGGACAGCCTGCCCTACCTGCTCGCACGCCCAACGGACCGAATGGCCGCGCCGCCACCAGACCGGCCGTTCACGTCGCCAGCGACGTAAGTCGCGGCCAACTGTCAGCCGCCCCCGCAGCCGCCCGCCGCACCAGCGCCGAAGACCGCTCCGGAGAACAACGCGACCACGAGTCCCACGATCACTAGCGCGGACAGCACGGTGACCGCCACGATGATGGCTTTGGCGCGGCGCGAGCGGCGGGGAGAACCTCCGCCGTCGTCAGCCACTGGCGAAGCGACCGGGTTGCCGCCGTCAAAGGGCGCGGCCGACGAGGCCGGTGATGCGTCGATCATGCGGCTCTCCTCGTGTCGACGGCTCCGATCTCACCACAGTAGATGATCGACACCACGAAGCGGGGGTAGGCGGCGTCGGCACGAAGAGTCGGCAACACGACAACTCACGACCGATCGGCAAGGCGGGCGTACGCGGTTGGGTTGTTCGCGGGGGAACCGATATCCCGCGTACGCCCGCCTGCCTGGCCCGTTCGGGCAAGTCACGCCTGGCCGGAGGCGTGTTCCGCCGGCGGAGGCAGTGCCGGCGTCTCGCGTCGAGCGGGCGGACGGAGGCTTTGCGCGCCGCACTGGCGGGGTGCGGGGCCGCCTCCGCTGGGAGGGACGGAATGTGTGTGGACCTGCCGAGGTGAGCAATAGCGGTCGACAACGTATGGAAGGCACGATCGACGAGAACTCGACCGGCGGTCGCGACCCGGTGCGAAGGAGCGGTGGTGCGTCGCGACGAGGTTGGTACGCGGCTGAGTGACGGACGGTGACGGACGGGTTGATCCGGTGTTTCTCCGTTGGAGCCGGTGGCCCGTTCACCTTGTCCAGGTGACCTTCATGGGGCCATCACACGACTCAACGCCGGACCATTACCGTAGGCAACGGCTTGATTACACAATCGGACGGATTGTGCGATCGGCGGCTACCGCTCATCGCCCGTTCGCGCTTGGCGAAACGCGAGTGGGATCAGTCGACGCCGCGGTGGCGTTTCAGCACACATGAGTGACCTGAATGTCCCGGCAACCGGTGACCCGCTGGACGCGTACAGCCAGGTCGTGACCGGGGTTGCCGCCCGCCTGCGCCCATCGGTCGCGGCCCTGCGGGTGCGCGGGCCACACGGCGAGGGTGCCGGGTCCGGCGTCGTCTTCACGTCCGACGGATTCCTCCTGACCAGTGCCCACGTCGTGGCCCGGAGCGACGAGGGCGAGGCGACGTTCGGCGACGGCTCGTCGGCCGCGTTCGACGTCGTCGGCGCGGATCCGCTGGCCGACCTGGCGGTGTTGCGGGCACGCTCGGCAACTGCGCCGTCGGCTGACCTGGGCGACGCCGACACGCTCCGGATCGGCCAGCTCGTGGTCGCGGTCGGAAACCCGATGGGGCTGGCCGGTTCGGTCACCGCCGGGGTCGTAAGCGGGCTCGGCCGGTCCATCCCGGCGCGGGACGGCCGCCACACACGCCTGATCGACGACGTGATCCAGACCGATGCGGCCTTGAACCCCGGCAATTCGGGCGGTGCGCTGAGCGATGCGCGCGGCCGCGTCGTCGGCATCAACACGGCAGTTGCCGGGTACGGACTGGGCCTCGCCGTACCAATCAACACGACGACCCGGCAGATCATCTCGGAACTTACGTCGACCGGAAAGGTCCGACGGGCCTGGCTCGGCGTGGCCGGCGTACCCATTCCGCTGCCGCCCGCGACGGCTAAGCGGCTCGGGCAGCGCAACGGGCTTCGGGTCGTGGAGGTGATCCCGGGCAGCCCGGCCGGCATCGCGGGGATCTACCTCGACGACATCATCGTCTCGGCCGGCGGCCAGGCGACCGAGACCGTACAAGCGTTGCAGCGGTTGATGCTCGGCCCGGCGATCGGCCGTCGGTTGCCGATCACCGTGCTGCGCCGCGACGCCTTCGTCGACGTGATCTCGGTGCCGACGGAGCTCGCGACGCGACGCTAGTCGGCGCGTGGCGCGGGTCAGCCGCCGAGATGGGTGAGCAGGTCCTGGCGGGTGAGTACGCCACGCGGCTTGCCGTCGACCAGCACCATCGCCGCGTCCGCGCTCTCCATCAACGCCACGGCCTCCGAAACGCCCTGGCCACCGCCGATCATCGGAAGTGGCGCGGCGATGTGCTTGTCGAGCATGTCGTGGAGATGGGCCTGGCCGGTGAACAGCGCGTCGAGCAGCGCCTTCTCGGAGATCGAGCCGGCCACCTCGCCGGTGACCACGGGCGGCTCGGCCTTGAGTACGGGCAGCTGGGAGACGCCGTATTCGCGCATGATGTCGATCGCGTCCCGGACGGTCTCGGTCGGGTGGACGTGCACCATCTCGGGCATCGTGCCGGTCTTGCCGGCCAGTACGTCGGCCACGGTCGCCTCGCCGCCGCCGACCGGGCCGGACGACCTCATGAACCCGTACCGGGCCATCCAGTCGTCGTTGAAGATCTTCGACAGGTAGCCACGGCCGTTGTCCGGCAGCAGGACGACCACGACGTCGTCCGGACCGGCCGCCCGGGCAACCGTGAGCGCCGCCACCGCTGCCATGCCGCAGGAGCCGCCGACCAGCAGCCCCTCCTCGCGCGCGAGCCGGCGGGTGAGATCGAACGAGTCCTTGTCCGAGACCTCCACGATCTCGTCGCAGATCGTCCGGTCGTACGTCTCCGGCCAGAAGTCCTCGCCGACGCCCTCGACGAGGTACGGCCGGCCGGAGCCGCCCGAGTACACCGAGCCCTCCGGGTCGGCGCCGATGATCCGTACCCGGCCGCCGGAGGCTTCCTTGAGGTAGCGGCCGACGCCGGTGATCGTGCCACCGGTGCCGACACCCGCGATGAAGTGCGTGATCTTGCCGTCGGTCTGTTCCCAGATCTCCGGACCGGTCGACTCGTAGTGCGAGATCGGGTTGTTCGGGTTGCTGTACTGGTCGGGCTTCCAGGCGCCCGGGATGTCACGAGCCAGCTGGTTCGGACACGTTGTAATACGAGCGCGGGTCCTCCGGCGCCACGGCCGTCGGGCAGACCACGACCTCGGCCCCGTACGCCTTGAGGACGTTGCGCTTGTCCTCCGACACCTTGTCCGGGCAGACGAAGACACACTTGTAGCCGCGCAACTGCGCCACGAGCGCCAGCCCGACGCCGGTGTTGCCGCTGGTCGGTTCGACGATCGTGCCGCCGGCCTGCAGCGCGCCGGACTTCTCGGCCTCTTCCACCATCCGCAGCGCGATCCGGTCCTTGACGCTCCCGCCCGGATTAAGATATTCGATCTTGGCAAGTACGGTCGCCGATATGCCGTCGGTCACGTTGCGGAGACGGACGAGCGGAGTGTTTCCGATCAACTCGACGACGTTGTCGTAGTAGCGCACGCTGCGGCAACCCTTCTGACCCGGGGGTACCCGCGCCGGTGCGGGTCTCACCCACCAGCGTAACGGCGCGGCAGAACCTCCACGAAATCGTGGTACGGGCGCGTTAGCCTCGCCGAGGGAGGGCGATGTCGATCGCCGCGCCAAGGTCGAGACCGGTGGCGCGCGCGGCACTGGGCTCGGAGGGAGTGACTGGCCGAGGTGAGCGACGTCTTGACCCGTGGACCAGAGCTGCGCCGGATGCGGCGGGAGCTTCGCCGGTTCGCCCGGGTGACCGCGTACGGCGGCGGTGGCCTCGGTCTGGCCGGAGCACTCACCGCCGGGCTGCTCTACGGGCAGGCCGAGCTGGCGCGCCGGACGATCCCGCTGGCCGACTCGCCCGCCGCCCCGATGCGACGGGCGCTACGGCACCGAATATCCGGGACCGGATATCCGCTTGGCGCTGCTCGGTGACTCATCGGCGGCCGGTTACGGAGTCGACCGCGCCCGGGACACCACCGGCGCGCTGCTCGCCGTCGGCATCGTCGAGCAGCTGCACCGGCCGGTCGATGTACGGTCCCACGCGGTTGTCGGCGCGATCTCGGCCTCACTTGACCATCAGGTGACCCGGGCGCTCGCCGGCCAACCGCAACTCGCCGTGATCCTCGTCGGAGTCAACGACGTCACGCACCGCGTACGGGTGTCGGTAGCCGTCGGGCACCTGGCCGACGCCGTAGGCGGTTGCGTGACGCCGGCTGTGACGTTGTCGTGTGTACGTGTCCCGACCTGGGTACGATCCGGCCGATCCTGCCGCCACTGCGGTGGGTCGTCCGGCGCTGGAGTCGCGAGATGGCCGCCGCGCAGACGGTCGCGGCCGTGGCGGCCGGCGCCCGTACGGTGTCGCTGGGCGACCTGCTCGGGCCGCAGTTCGCCTCGGCGCCGGATCGGATGTTCGCGGCCGACCGCTTCCACCCCTCGGCCATCGGCTACGCCGCCGCGGTCGCGGCGATCCTGCCGACGACCCTGTCCGCTTTGCGCGGTCCGAGCGACGTACGACCGCGGCTCACCCACGCGGAGGGGCTGAGATCGTTGACCCAGGCGGCGGTCGAGGCGGCCGACCGGCCCGGCACCGAGGTCTCCGCCGCCCAGGTCAGCGGTCAGGATCGGGGACCTGGCGGACGCTGGGCTCAGCTGCGCCAACGGGTCCGACAGTTCACCGAGCGTCCGCACGGTCCCGCGATCGACTCTTCCGCCGTACCCTTGCCAGTGTCCGATCCGACCGACGCTGGACCGGAACAGCACGGCGGAGCGGTCACCGACTAAGGCGGCGATTGGCATGAGTGTGGCGAGGCGAATGGGGCGCGCGGCCGCGATCACCGTCGTCGCCGGCACGCTCGGCGGTGCGGCCGTGCTCGCGACCGAAGCCGTCGTCGCCCGCGGGCGCCGCTACGCCAAGCCGGACCCGCATCTCGCGATCCGCACCTCGCACGGCGACCTCACGTTGCCGCCGACACGACTGGTGCTCCTCGGCGACTCATCCGCCCTCGGCGTCGGCGTCGCTCGTGTCGTCGACACGGTGGGCGGTCGTGTCGCCGAGTTGCTGGTCGCGGACGGCTATCGCGTCGAACTGTCCAGCGTCGCGGTCGTTGGTTCACGCAGCTCTGACCTCGCCACCCAGGTCGCGCGCGCGTTGCTCGGGCCGAAGCCCGACGCCGCGCTGATCCTCGTCGGCACCAATGACGCGACCGGGCTGCACCGGCCGATCGACGCCGCGGACGCGCTCGGATCGGCGGTCGACCGGCTGCGAGCAGCGAACGTGCCCGTTGTCGTCGGGACGTGCCCGGATCTGGGTGCGTTGCGGGCCATCGCACCACCGTTGCGCCAGCTTGTGGGTTTGCGTGGGCGCCGCGTGGCCCGAGCGCAGAGCGCGGCGGTACGAGCGGCCGGCGGCGTACCGGTCGATCTCGCCGCGCTCACGCGGCGCGGTGTTCCGGGCCGATGCCGGCACGCTGAGTGCGGACGGATACCACCCGTCGGCCGACGGTTACCGGGTCTGGGCCCATGCCCTGATGCCGGCGATCCGCGAGGCGATCGGCGTGACTCCCCGGCGATAGGCCCAACGTCCGTCGCTCATGGTGTGCGCGCCGCGTCACCCTCGTCACGCACATCACCTATCGCGTCCGGCGCCGATCAGGCGTGCAGCGCATCAGCGATCGTGCGGCGGTGTCACATCGCACAAGTGACGCCGGAGGTACCGAGCGGTAACGTTCGAGACATGCCTGACGCCGTCATCGTTGCCACCGCACGCTCGCCGATCGGCCGTGCCGCCAAGGGATCTCTCGTGGACCTGCGCCCGGACGACCTCACCGCCACGATCGTCGAGGCGGCACTCGCGAAGGTGCCGGCGCTCGATCCGCACCTGGTCGAAGACCTCTATCTCGGCTGCGGTCTGCCCGGTGGCGAGCAAGGCTTCAACATGGCTCGCGTGGTCGCCGTGATGCTCGGTCTTGACAAGCTGCCCGGTGCGACGATCACCCGCTACTGCTCGTCGTCATTGCAGACCACGCGCATGGCGTTCCACGCCATCAAGGCCGGCGAAGGCGACGTATTCATCTCCGCGGGCGTCGAATGCGTCTCGCGCTTCGCGCGCGGCAGCTCCGACGGTCTCCCGCCGGCCGCGCAGACGGAGGTCGGCGGCGGATGGCAGAACCCGAAATTCGACGAGGGCTGGGCCCGCACCGAGAAGCGGGCGCAGGGCGGGGCATCGGTGTGGTCCGATCCGCGCGATGAGGATCAGCTCCCATACGTCTATATGGCAATGGGTCAGACCGCGGAGAACGTCGCGCAGGCGTGGAACGTCACCCGCGAGGAGATGGACGAGTTCGGTGTACGCAGCCAAAACAACGCCGAGAAGGCGATCAACGACGGATTCTGGGCCCGCGAGATCACCCCGGTCACCACACCGGGCGGCAAGGTTGTCAGCGGCGATGACGGCCCGCGGGCCGGTGTGACGCTGGATGGGGTCGCCGGCCTCAAGCCGGTCTTCCGCCCGGACGGCCGGATCACGGCCGGCAACTGCTGCCCACTCAACGACGGCGCGGCGGCGGTCATCATCATGTCGGACACGAAGGCCCGCGAGCTGGGCATCACGCCGTTGGCCCGAATCGTGTCGACCGGCGTGACCGCCCTGTCCCCCGAGATCATGGGCCTCGGCCCGATCGAGGCATCCCGGATGGCCCTCGCGCGGGCCGGCATGACCATCGACGACATCGATCTCGTAGAGATCAACGAGGCGTTCGCGGCTCAGGTCATCCCGTCCTACAAGGAGCTCGGGATCCCGTTGGAGAAGTTGAACGTCAACGGCGGCGCCATCGCTGTCGGACATCCGTTCGGCATGACCGGCGCGCGGATCACCGGCACGCTGATCAACTCGCTGAACTGGCACGACAAGTCGATCGGCCTGGAGACCATGTGCGTCGGCGGCGGCCAGGGCATGGCGATGGTGCTGGAGCGACTTTCCTAGAGCCGCTTCGTGGCGCGGCCGTTCACCGCCGGTGTCGCCGGCGGGTTCGCCAGCTCCGGCGGGATTCGCCAGTTCCGCGGCTCACGTGCCGAGCAACACGTCGGCGCGGCTCGTACGCAGGTGCAGTGCCGTCCGGCCGTCCCGCGCCGTACGGACGAGACCCGCGTCGCGTAACACCCTGAGATGCTGCGACACCGCGCCGGGCGTGACGCCGAGGCGGCGGGCCAGTGTCGGCGTGTCGGCCGGGTTGGACAGCGCGATCAACAAACCGGCCCGGGTGGTGCCGAGCAGGTCGCACAGCGCCGAATCGGGACGCTCGACGGGCAGCTCCCAGAGCGTACCGATGCCCCGCGCCGGGTAGCGGACGCACGCGGGCCCGGTCGGGCGCAACGCCGTCGTCGGATGCGGCCAGCCGAACACCATCGGTGACAGCACGAGCCCGGCGCCAGTCGTCGCGACGACGCCGCCCGGCTTGTTCGGCTGACTCGGCCAGAGCTGCACCTCGCCGTCGGCGGTCCACCGTACGTCTCGGTGCAGTTCCCGGATCACCCGCTCGACGCCGGCCGAGGCGAGCCGTCGGGCGCGAAAGTCGATGTCGGCCTCCAGAACGGCGCGCATCCGCGGCCAATGCGGCGCGACGACGGCGGCATAACAGCGGTCGATCGCGGCCGCGAGCCGGGACAGCGTGGCCGGCGGGTCGTTGTAGAACTCGTCGAGCCACTTCGGCCGCCCGAAGATCGACTCAAGGCTCTCGATCGTCCGGGCCGGGCTCGCCTGTCGGACGCGGCGCAGCTCATGGCGAAGATCGGGCAGGCGGGTGTCCGGTGTGGGCAGCAGGGCGAGGGGAATCGCTCGGCCGGCCACCAGTCGCCGCAGCAGCGCGACGTCGGGGTCGTCCGGCAACCGCGGTGCGGCCCAGCGCAGCCACGGCAGGTGGATGGCCGAATCGCCCGGCTCCGCCATGATCCGCAGGGCCCGGACGGTCTCGGCAACGGCCGAGAACCCAAACCGGACCCGCGCCACATCGGCGCCACTGAGCTGGATCCGGATGGTCATACGTTTAGCGTGCGCTAAATGGTAGGCAAAACTCAATGGGTTACGCGAAGCTGCTGTGCGTGAGTCTGGGGGCGAATTGGCGGCGGCTGTGGGCGGCCGACGCGATCTCTTCGCTGGGCGACGGCGCCTACGCCGCTGCCATCCCGTTGCTGGCCGTCTACTTCACCCGCAGCCCGGCGCAGGTCGCCGGCGTTGCCACCGCGGCCAGCCTGCCCTGGTTGCTGTGCAGCTTGCATGCCGGCGCGCTGGCCGACCGGTACGACCGCCGCCGGCTCATGTCGATCGCTCAGATCGTCCAGGCGTTCGCCGTCTCGATCGCCGCCGTGACCGCGATGGTCCCCGGTGGACGCATCTGGATGCTGTACGTGACCTCATTCGCCCTCGGCGCGGCGGAGACCGTGTTCGCCAATTCGGCGCAGTCGATGCTGCCGATGGTCGTCGGTCCGGCGCAGCTCGAAGCCGCGAACGGGCGCCAATACGCGACCGAGACAGTCACCCAACAATTCATCGGTCCGCCGCTGGGTAGCTTGTTGTTCGCGGCCGCGCTGCCGGCCACCCGGTCGCTGCCGTTCTGGCTGGATGCGCTGACGTTCGCGCTGTCCGCGTTCTTGATCGCCCGGATCTACCTGCCGCGACCAGCGGTGGAAGCCGACTCGGCCGATGTGACCGGCGCCCCGGCACCGGCTCGCCGAGCGATGCGCCACGAGATCGCCGAAGGACTTCGGTGGCTCGCCGGCCATCGGCTCCTGCGTACGCTCGCGATCCTGCTCGCGGTCACGAACATGGCCGGCCAAGTCGCGAACTCCACGTTCGTCCTGTTCGCGACCGAGCGGCTGCACGTTGGCCCCCGCGGGTACGGCATCCTCCTCGCCGCGAGTGCGATCGGTGGGGTGGCCGGCGGTCTCGCCAGCCGTCGCATCGTGGCTCGGCTCGGCACGCGCCGCTCGATCATCGTGGGTGCTGTCATCGGCGCGGCCAGCGCGTGCGTGGTCGGCGCCCTGGCCCGGGACGTGTACGTCATGGTGGCCTGCATGGCGGCGAGTGCGTTTTCGGCGACGGTTTGGAACGTGGCAACGGTATCGATGCGGCAACGAATCATTCCGGATCGCATTCGGGGGCGCGTTAATAGTGTCTACCGGTTGGCAGGATGGGGCTCACTGCCGATCGGCGCAGCGATCGGTGGCGCGATCGCGACAACGTACGGGCTCCGTGCGCCGTGGTTCGTCGCCGCGACCATCCGGATCGGCGTCGTGATCGTCGCGACGCTAGCGCTGCGTCCAGCGCTCTTCGCGGTAGCCGAGGCCGCCGCCCAACCGCCGCGGGAGTCAGTGCCCGTGGCCACATAAGCGGGGCGGCAGGCTGCGTGCACCCAGCCTGCCGGCCACCAACCAGGCGGCGGATCACGAGTCCGCGGCCTGGCAACTCCGGCCGGCGGGCCGGTCCGACACCTGGAAATGTCGAGCCGGTCCGCCGGCCACACCAGCCAGCCCCCATCCGACGCCACGCGCCGTACATCACAGGGGTTCATGTGCGGCGCGCGTCGCCATCACCGGCAGGCAACGTCGGGTCAAGCTAGGACAGATGCCGATCGGCCACGTCAGTCGAGTGCGCTCGAGGTTGCCCGTACCGCCGAAGCAAGATCCGCAAGCACGTCGGGGCGTGCCACGCTCGCGGCGAGCACGTCGGCCGTCACGACGCGCAGTTGATCTGTCAGCGCGAGATCGTTGTCCAGCCGCGGTACCGCACGGCGCGGCGATCCCTCGGCGTCGGCGGCCGCGTCGGCCAGCCGCTGCACCAGCCCGTGTACGCGTTCGGCCCGCGACATGTCCCTGTCCGACGCGGGTTTCGTCCAGCGCGACGGTGTCCAATGTGCGACGCGGCCGACCAAGCGGTCGACCGCGCGTTGTAGATCTGCTTGCTCGGCGTGCATCAATTGCGGAGGTATCCGAGGAGTCGCAGAATCTGCCAGTAGAGGAAGATCAGGCCCACGACCAGGCCGAACGCGCAATACCAGGCGAACCGCTCGGGCAGGCCGTAGCGAACGGCCTGCTCGACCTGATTGAAGTCCAGGATGAAGGTGAGCGCCGCGACGCCGACGAAGACGAGCGCGATGATGAATCCGATCGAGCTGTTCCGGCCGCCCGGTTCGAGGCCGAGCCCGTGGCCGAATGCAGACATGATCCAGGTAATAACGCTGAGTGCGATCACGCCGATCAGCGCGCCGATGACCCACCGCGCGAAGCGCGGCGTCGCGCGCAGCACGCGGAACCGGTAGAGCACGGCCATAGCGAGGAAAACGGCGAGCGTGCCGACCACGGCCTGCAGCACGACGCCCGGGTAAACCTGCTCGAACGCGCGACTCACGACGCCGAGCAGGATGCCCTGCAGAATCGCGTACGTGATGATCAGCGGCGGGTTCGTGATGACTCGGAACGAGATCACCAGACCGACGACCAGGCCCGCGAGGGCCGATCCCACCACCGCGACGCCGACGATGCCGCCGGTGCGCAGGAAGATCCAGGAGAGCGTGGCCGCCGCCACGACCGCCACGACCAGACCGAGGGTGCGGGTGACAACGTCGTCGAGCGCCATCGCCCGGCCCGGCTCGCGGACACCCATGACCGGCGGTTGACCGTACCCGCCGTAGCCGGTCGGGCCGTACGCCACCGGGGGCGCGCTCTGATACTGCGCAGCCTGATTTCCGCCCGAGCCGTAGGCCGACCCGTAGCCCGAGCCGTAGCCCGAACGACGCTCGGCCGCCGTCTGGTCCAAGTGGCCGAGCACCGGATTTGAACTCTTCACGCCGCGCTCCTCACGCTCCGCTGACCACCGCCGCGACATCACGTAGCTGCGATTCCTCGTCGGTGGTCACTTCAGGGTAGCTTCCGCGCGCATGTTCGGGCGACGCGTGCGTGCCGACGAGGCGGCGAGGTTACGCCCGGAGCGGGACGACGGTGCCGGGTGCCGTCTCCTTCCCGCCGTACGCATCAACGACCTTGTTCAGTTCGATCTGGTAGTACAGCGTGTTCAGGCCGAAGACGAACGTCAGTAGCAGGCCGAAGATCGGTACGCAGGTGGTCGGGATCCCCGCCGCGCGCTGTGACTCGACGATCCGCTCGCCGGTCCGGTAATACGAGATCAGCGGCGCGATCACGGTCCAGCTCAACAGGATCAGCACGAGGACCGGGCCGACCGTCGGGACCCTGCGTCGCCGGTCGAAGTCCTGCATCTCGGCGTGGATTTTGTAGTACCAGACGAAGTGGTAGATGCCCAGCGTGACCAGCGGAAGACCGATCCACACCGCGACCGGATTGCGGCGCTTCATCTGCGCGCCCTGCGCGACGGCGTCCTCGCTCACGAGCGTCCTCCTTGATCGTCGGTCTTGCCGATAGGGAGGATTCTGCGCGCTCGGTGCCCAGTTATCGGAGACATCGCCCAGAACGCGGGCAAGCGGTGTGGAGGCGCGGTGCCCGGGACGGGACTCGAACCCGTACGCCTTTCGGCCGCCGCTTTTAAGGCGGCTGTGTCTGCCATTCCACCACCCGGACTGATGGCACCACCGTAGACGGTTACCGGCGGCGGGTCACGGACGGTTCGTTCGCCGCCGGGGTTGATGGTGTAGCCGGGCTCGATTGTCCCGCTGAAGGTTTGGTCGCCGGGGTCACCTCGGTGAACGGCTCGCGGGGTTCGTGCAACTCGCCGAGCGACACCACCTCGCGCTTGAGCACGAGGGCCAGCGTCCAGTCGACCACGACCCGCAGGCGCCGGTTCCAGCTCGGAATGCGGCTCACGTGGTACGTCCGGTGCATGACCCAGGCCGGGAAGCCCTTGAGCTTGACGCCGTACACCTGGGCGACGCCCTTGTGCAGCCCCAGACTCGCGACCGAGCCGGCGTACTTGTGGCGATATTGGTGCACGGCCCGGCCGAAGATCACCGCGACGAGGTTGTCCGCGAGCGTCTTGGCCTGCCGCACAGCATGTTGCGCATTCGGCGCGCACAGCACGCCCGGCTCGGTTGCCGTCAGATCCGGAACGGCCGCGCAGTCTCCAGCGCTCCATGCCCCTGGCACGATCTGGCCGTCCTTGTCGACGATCTGCAGCGTCGGCAGGCAGGTGAGCCGGCCCTTGTCGTCGCGCGGTAGATCCGTGTGCTCGAGGAGCGGGCTAGCCTTCACGCCGGCCGTCCAGACGATCGTGTCGGCGGCGAAGCTGTCGCCGTCGGAGAGCCGTACGACGCCGTCCACGCAGGAGTCGAGCGTCGTGCCGAGACGTAGATCCATGCCGCGCTTGGCGAGCTGGACCGCCGTGTACGCGCCGAGATCCGGTCCGACCTCCGGCAGGATCCGCCTCGTTGCCTCGACGAGCACCCAGTGCATTTCCGTCGCGGACAACTCGGGATAGTACCGCAGGGCGTCCCGCGCCATGTCCTCCATCTCGGCGAGGGCCTCGATGCCGGCATAGCCGCCGCCGACGAACACGAACGTGAGGGCCCGGCGGCATACCTCCGGGTCGTCCGTCGTCGCCGCCACGTCGAGCTGATCGAGGACCTTGTTGCGGAGGTAGATCGCCTCACCGATGGTCTTGAAGCCGACCGCGTTCTCGCGCAGACCGGGGATCGGCAAGGTCCGCGACACGCTGCCGGGCACGATCACGATGTGGTCATACTGCACGTCGCGGGCCGGGCCCGTGATCAGCATGACCGTCGCCGTACGCGTCGCGTGGTTGATGTTCGTGACCTCACCGGACAACACGTGACACTTCTTGAGCTCGCGCCGCAGCGGCACCACCGAGTGGCGCGGCGAGATGCTCCCGGCCGATGCTTCGGGCAGGAAGGGCTGGTAGGTCATGTGGGGTTGCGGGTCGACGATTGTGACCTCAGCGTCGTTGCGCCTGAGCTTGCGAGACAGGCGCAGCGCAGCATAAAGGCCGACGTGACCGGCGCCGACGACCAGGATCCGTTGAGGGCTCACACAGCAATCATGGCGCGGATTGGGTGCTTATCGTCGCCGACTGCCGAGGTAAGCGACGTAACCTGCGACACCCACCATCGCAAGCATGCCGACGACGGCGGCGCTGACCAGGCGATGATCGCCAACGAGCCCGGGTACGGCCAGGATGGCGAATCCGACGATCACGGTGATCGCGACCACGGCCACCGTCCGTAGCACGAACGGCGGGTACAACCCAGGCGTGGCGACCGTGTTGAACGGCAATACCGAGGCGAAAGCGGCACCGGTGTGCACGATGTAGATCAGACCGGCCGCGGTGATCGGGCGCCAGGCATCCGGCGACGCGCCGCTGCCGATGTTCACCAGGTAGCCGAGGACCATCGCGATGATCGTCGCCGTGGGAACGAAACTCCGTGGGGCCAGGCCGACGCCGAGAGCAAGCACGAGCGGCAACACGAGGACGGTGGTGAGCAGGTCGTGGAGCGGCCAGGTGACCGCGAATCCAGCCAGCGCGGCGACCACGAGCGTGGCACGCAGCACGATCGGTCCGGCCGTGGCTTGTTCGATGACGGTGGTCGCCCGCTCGACCCGGATGTCGATCCCGCCGCGCACCGCGCTCACGAACGCGTTCATCGCGGCATCGTCATCGGTCCGGACGCCATCCGCGCCACCAGGCCCAGCACTTCATCCAGGCTGCCGCCGCCGCCCCACTCCACCACGGGTACGCCGTGCTCCCGCAATTCGGCGATGACGTTCGAGCGCTCGAGAAGCCACAATCGCGCGGCCGTCGCCGTGTACCGCCCTTCACGCAGCCAGTCGCCGCGCCGCCGGCCGCCGCCGGCGAGCATCTCGAGCTGCTCGGGCGGCATGGTGTCGACGGCGATGACGAAGCGACCGCCGCGGGCCAACCGGGCCAGCAGCGCCGCCGAGCGGGGATCGATCAGTGGGGTCAGCACGATCGTCAGCGCGTTCGTCTTGATCTGCGCCGCGCCGAACGAATAGACGGTCGGCTCGCGTCCGTCCGGCGACGGGCGCGTGTCGAGCAGCCATTCCAGCACCGTCAGATAGTGCCGCCGCCCCGAGGACGCGCGGAGCTTTCGCCCCGGCCACCCGTACTCGACCAGGCCAACGCGATCGCCGCGCGTGACGTAATGCTCGGCGATCCCGGCCGCCGCCCGAACGGTGAGGTCCAGCACCGACCGGCTGCCTCGTACGCCACCGGACTGACCGGACTCGTGGAGCAGATCGAGGAGGATGGTGACCTCGGCGTCCCGGTCCGACAGCGTCGCCACCACGTGCAGTTCGCGCGCCCGCAGCGACACTCGCCAATCGATGCGTCGCAGCCGGTCGCCCGGACTGAACGGGCGCACGCCGGCCAGTTCTCCGCCCTCGCCGGGACGCCGGGACCGGTGGAAACCGATCATGCCGGCGGCCCGTGGCATCAAGTCATTCGCCTGGAACGGGTCGGTGGTCGGAAACGCCCGGATGTCCGCGTACGGCGCCACGCCGGCCGGGCTGATCAACAATCCGTCACCGGCCACCGCGTACGCCACGGTCGGGCCGAGGGTGTGCCGCCCCCAACGGAGCGCCCGGCCGTCGAGATCGATGCCGACCGTCTCGTCGGCTGCCAACGCCGTGGCGTACGGCCGGCCGGTGTGCTTGATTTCCAACCATCGACTGTGCTGGAGCCGCGCGACCACGAGGTCATAGCGGATCGGGTCATGGTTCGTAATCGTCATCGAGGCATTCAGGTCGGCGCCCTCGGACACGGCCGGCGTCGGCGTCGTCACCCGTACGGCCGGCGCCGCTTGCGGCCGCCGCCACAGCCCGAGCGCGGCGCCGATCGCGAGCGGCGCGGCCAGGACGACGAGGTCGGGACGCCGGAGAAACACGGCCAGGACGAGCAGGAACCCGGTCAGCAGGACCATCCGGCCGAAGGCGCGCGTGGACACCCAGCCCGGGCTGATCTCCACCTCGGGCGGCTGGTCGATGCCGCGGTCGGGCAGATCGAGGACGAATGGTCGCCGTGAGCTGCGGGTAGGCAACGACCCGCGGCGTACGGCACCCGGCCGTCCCGAGTCACCGAGCCGCGGAGCGCCGCGAGAGCCGCCGAAATCAGCCACGAGTCAGCTCTGCGGTGGACGGTAGCGATCATGGTCGACCGGGTCGGTCGACGGTGGCCGCGGCCCGGTCGCATGGGAAGGACCGGTTGCGTACGAAGGCCCGGTTGCGTAGGAAGGCATTGCGCCGCTCGTCGGCGTTGGCGTCTTCGCGACGATGTCGGCGACGACCGACGCGGGATCGACCCGGCGTAGCCATACCTCGGGCTTGAGGGTCAGGCGATGTGCCAACGCCGGCTTTGCGACCTGCTTCACGTCTTCCGGGATGACGTAGTCCCGCCCGGCCAGCGCGGCTTTCGCCCGCGACAGCAGCATCAGCGCCAGTGAGCCGCGCGGCGACGCGCCGACCAGGATCTGCGAATGCTCACGGGTAGCCGCGGTGAGGTCGACCATGTATCGACCGATCGAGTCTTCGACGGTCACGTCCTCCAGCGCTGCCTGCATGCCGAGCAACACGCCGGCATCACCCAGCGGCGCCAACTGAGCCTCTTCCCGGCGCCGGCTGATCCGTCGTTGCAGCACGGTCCACTCGTCGTTATGGCTCGGATAGCCGAACGAGACGCGCAGCAGGAATCGATCGAGCTGCGCCTCGGGAAGCGGATAGGTGCCCTCGTATTCGATCGGGTTCGCGGTGGCGAGCACGTGGAACGGCGGGTCCAGCGCGTACGTGGTGCCCTCGACGGACACCTGCTTCTCCTGCATCGCTTCGAGCAGCGCGGATTGGGTCTTCGGCGGGGTGCGGTTGATCTCGTCGGCCAGCAGCAGGTTCGTGAAGATCGGTCCGGCCCGGAACACGAAGTCGTGATTGCGCTGGTCATAGAGGAACGAGCCGGTGACGTCGGCGGGCAATAGGTCCGGCGTGAACTGGACGCGTCGGAACCCGATGCCCAGGACCTGCGCAAACGAACGCGCGGTCAGCGTCTTCCCGAGCCCGGGCAAGTCCTCGAGAAGCACGTTGCCGCCGGCCAGAATGCCCGCGAGTACGAGTTCGAGAGCCGCTCGGTTGCCGACGACAACCGTGCCGACCGCATCCAGAATGGCCTGGCCGAGCGCACCGACCTCGTGCGGCATGATGACCGGGATGTCAAGGTCGTCCAGATCGGACCGACCGATCATGACGCCGGCGTCGGGGCCTCCGCCGACGTCAGCGCCGCCCGGGTCGATGTCGCCGGCGTCAGGCGCGCGACGCAGCTCGGCGTCGCTCACGTCGGACGCGCCGCCCATGTCTTTCACAAGGCCTCCAATTGCGCGACAACAATCGCCAATTCACTCGGGCTGACCGGCCGCGTCGCGGGCACGGTGATGAAGGTCCACAGCTCGGGACCACAGAGCTCGCGGGCACGGCCGGGGTCGGTACTCCGGATGATCGCGTGCCGCAGTCGCAGGCGCTCGTCGACGATGCCGGCGACGGCCGGCTGCACAATGTACGCGAACCGCCGTACGTCGTCGTCGCCCCACTCCAGCCGAGCCGCCCATCGACGGACGGCTCGAAATGACCCATCCGAGTCCGGCAGCCGTTCGGGTGGTCGCGGAACCTGCGTGTCCCGCAGCGTCTCGGGCACCGGCGGCGGGGCTAGCCGCCGGATCAGCTCGATCATCGCGCCACCGGCGAGGAAGACCGTCAGCATCAACACGTACGGCACGCCGACACCCTTGGCCCGCAACACGAGGTCGACGAAGAGCGAGGCGAGGACCGAAAAGATCAGGGTGCGGATCAGCCGCGCGGACGGCCGCCGGCGCGGCCGGTGGCGCGGCTTGTCGTCATAACCCAGCAGGTCATCGAGTCGAGTCACCGACGCCGCCCGTCGTTGGCGCCGCTGACGTACGCGTCCCGGAGCGGGAGACCGGACGCTCCGACCGTGGGCACGGAGACTTCGAGTTGCCCGCGGATCGTGTGCAGCGACGACAGGGCGCGCGCACGCATCGAGTTGTCGATCACGTTGGTGCTGTAACGAGCGGCCCGGTAGAGATCAGCGAGCGATGTCAGCGCGGCCGTGCTCACCTGGTGTGCACCGAGCAGGCGAGTGACCAGGTCGGCCGGCGCATCGGACGGCGCACGCGGCGTCCCGGCGGCTTCGGCCACCTCTTCCAGACGTACCCAGCAAGCGATGACAGCGGACCGTGCGTCGCCGTCGCCCGCGAGCCGCGCGATACCTTCGTCCAGCGCGGCGATCACGTCTTCACGCCGCGCGGACATGGCCTCGCCGGACCGATCGGCGTCGCGCGCGACCTGACGGATATCCAGCCAGTGATTGCGGACGAAGTGCCAGACCAGAACGGCAACGACGGTGATAACGAACGCCGCCGCCGCTAACCCGCCGATCCAGCTGGCCCACCCCGGGACGCCGAACACCTCACGCGCCGCCCCGGATCCCGGAGCAAGGCTCGGCGCGGCCGTGGCGGACGCGCTAGCGGCGCCGGCGCCGTCCGCCGAGTCGTGCGGGATAGGGACACTGTGTACGCCCGGTGTCGCGATCGACGCGGCGATCGCGGCCACGCCGAGCAGACCGCCGACGATGACCAGCGGTACCCAGCGACGCGTGGCGTCTGCGTAGCTTCGCACGTCGGTCCCCGTTTGTTCAGCTCGGCCGTCAGCCGGCATTGACGAGCGCGACGGCCTGCGCTAGTACGTCGTCCAGCATGCTGTCGGTCAGGCGACCGGTAAAGGTGTTCTGCTGGCTCACGTGGTAACAACCTAGTAACGCGGGGCGACCAGCCGACCCGTGCCACACGGCGCCGTGACCGAATCGTGGCCGCGGTCGCGGTGCCGGTTCACGATAAACCGCCGTGTAGGCCGGCCACCACGCATTCCACGCGAATGCCCCCAACGCGACGACGACGCGCAGCGTGGGCGCGACCAGTTCGAGCTCCCGGTGCAGGAACGGGGCGCACGTGTCGCGTTCGGTCGGTGTCGGCTTGTTGTCCGGTGGCGCGCACCGGACCGCGGCCACGATCCGGGTGTCATAGAGCACCAGCCCGTCACCCGCTGCGACGCTCGTCGACTGATTGGCCAGCCCGGCCCGGTGCAGCGCGGCGAACAGGACGTCGCCGGATCGGTCGCCGGTGAAGATGCGGCCGGTGCGATTGCCGCCGTGCGCGGCCGGCGCGAGTCCGAGGATGGCAATGCGCGCGTCGGCCGGCCCGAACCCGGGCACCGGACGCCCCCAGTAGGTCTGGTCGGCAAACGCGGCGCGCTTCGTCACCGCGACCTCCTCGCGCCACGACACAAGGCGCGGGCAGGCACGGCAGCCGGTGACCGCCTGGTCCAGATCGGCTAGGTCGCGGCACCCGCTGGCGATCGCGGCGACCTCGGCCGCGGTGGTCGCCACGCTGCTTCCGGCGGGGCCGGCGTCGCCAACGTCGTGCGTGCGGCCTGGCCCTGCGCTCACCCGAGCCGGTTCCGGAGGAATTCGAGAGTACGAGCCCAGGAGGTGGCCGCGGCCGAGGCGTGGTAGACCTCCGGCCGGTCATCGTTGAAGAACGCGTGGTCGGTGCCCGGATAGTCGTACGTGATGCACTCGCCGCCGGCCTCGGTGATCGCCTGGACAGCGGTCTTGATTCCGGGCGCGGCGCTCGTCCCGTCGTGCTCCGAACAGTGGATCAGGGCGGCCTTGCCGGCATAGTTGGACCAGGTCGGTGACATCCGCTCCCACGGCACCGGCGGGTAGAAGCCGACCGTGGCCACGATCTTCGGCGAGAGCGTCGCCGACCACAGCGCGAGGCTGCCGCCCATACAGAACCCCACCGTGCCGACCCGATCGGTCGTGCCCTCGATGCTGGTGAGGTAGTCCGCCGCGCCGGCGATGTCGTTCGCGGCCTGGTCCATGGCCAAACCCATCATGAGCTTGCCTGCTTCGTCGGGCTCGCTCGCCTGCTCGCCGTGGTAGAGATCGGGCGCGAGCGCCACGAAACCGGCCTTCGCGAAGCGGTCGGCCAGCGACTTGATGTGCGGGACCAGGCCCCACCACTCCTGGATCACGACCACACCCGGGCCGGCGCCGGTCGCCGGGCGAGCCAGATAGCCCTCGCTCGAACCACCCTCGCTCGAACCACTATTGCTGCGATAACTGACGATCTCACCCATGACCGGCTCCTGGTTGTCAGACGTCGTCGGCTGGCTACCTGCGGTTCGCGCACGACCCACCGGCGAAGCTTGTGACCACGCCGTGGAGAGGTTGTGACGGGTAGCCAATCATGCGAACCGTCGCCGCGGATACACCCAATGTCGGTGTTGTACGTCGCAGCACGCATCGCCCCAGGTCAGGCCGGTGTGATGCGATCGTCGGGTCCTAGGCGAGCGACCAGGCGATGCCGTCGAGAATGTCGTGTTCGCTCGCCACGACCGCGGTTGCGCCACTGACCGCGACGACCGTACGGAGAATCAGCGCTCCGGCGGCGATAACGTCGGCGCGACCGGGGTGCATCACCGGATTGGCCAGCCGCTCGGCGCGGGTGGCCCGGAGGAGATCGTCGGTCACCCGGGCGACATCGGCGGCACTGATCCGGGCGTGGTGGATCCGGTCGGGGTCGTACGTTTCGAGGCCCATCGCGATCGCGGCGACCGTCGTGACCGAGCCGGCCAGCCCGATCAGGGTCTTCGCGTCCCGACCCGGCACCACGTCGAGCGCGTGGCAGACGGCGGCGGCGATGTCACGCTCCGCCGCCGCGATCTCGAAACTCGTTGGCGGGTCGGTGACGAGATGCCGTTCGGTCATCCGTACGCAGCCGATGTTCACACTGATCGCGTGGTCGACCGCCTGCGTTCCCGTGACGAACTCGGTCGAGCCGCCACCGATGTCGACCACCAGGTACGGCGCCGGCTCGCTGGCCGGCAGTCCGCGCACGGCGCCGTCGAACGACAGCCGGGCCTCCTCGTCGCCGGAGACGACCTCCGGGTCGACGCCGATCGTCGCGCGGACCATATCCGTGAAGTCGACGGCGTTCGCCGCGTCGCGGGACGCCGACGTGGCCACCATGCGCACGCGATCGACGCCCAACTCCGCGATCTCGTCGGCATAGCCGGCCAACGCGACGCGGGTTCGCTCGATCGCGTCCGGAGCCAGCCGGCCGGTACGGTCCACGCCGGCGCCGAGCCGCACGATCTCCATCCGCCGTACGACATCGGTCAACGCAGCGGCCGGCCCCGCCTCCGGTGCCGGTAGGTCCGCGACCAGGAGCCGAATCGAGTTCGTGCCACAGTCGATGGCCGCCACGCGGCGTTTCTGGACGGCCGCCGTCATTGGGGGTCCATCAGCGACCGGGGATCCAGGTGCAGCAGCATGCGGGTGTTGCCGAGTGTGTTGGGCTTGACCCGTTCCAGGTCGAGGAACTCGGCGACACCTTCGTCGTACGAGCGCAGCAACTCCTCGAAGACCTTGTGCGGCACCGGCGCGCCGTCGATCGCGGCGAATCCGAACGAGCCGAAGAATTCGGTCTCGAAGGTGAGGCAGAAGACCCGCCGTACCCCCAATGTCGCGGCGGTGGCGAGTAACTCGCTGACGATGCGATGGCCAATCTTGTGGCCGCGCGCCGAGGGGTCGACCGCGACGGTACGGATCTCGGCGAGGTCCTCCCACATGACGTGCAGCGCGCCGCACCCGACAATCGCACCGTCGCCGGCGCCTACCGCCACCCAGAACTCCTGCACGGCCTCGTAGATCGCGACCGTCGCCTTGGACAGCAACCGCCGCTCAACCGAGTACGTGTCGATCAACGTACGGATGGCGGTGACGTCGGCGGTGACCGCGCGTCGAATCACCACATCCATGTCAAGCAGGGTATGCCCAGGCGTTATCCGGTCCTCGACGGGCCGCTCGACCCTTCGCCGCTGCCTCCGCGCCCACCGGCGCGTGCGCCGTCGCGGCGCCTGTGGATCATGAAATCCAGCCGATCCGGTTCAAGCATGACCGCGCCGCTTGTCCGGCGGGGTCCTGCGCGGGATTCTCTCGGCGGCATTCGAGTGTCACGCATCGATGACGCACGGACCGTCCCCCCACCACGGATCGATCATCGCGATGACCTCGTCGCCGAACGGGTTCACGCCGGGGCCGGCGCCGAGCGCGTGGCCGAGTTGCACGTGCAGACACTTGACGCGGCCCGGCATTCCGCCGGCCGACGTCCCGTCGATCTCCGGCACCTCGGCGATCGCCATACGCCGAGCGAGGTAGTCCTCGTGCGCCGCCAGATACGCAGCGGCGAGGTCCGGGTCGTCCGCCAACCGGGCCGACATCTCCTTCATCACGCCGGCCGACTCGAGCGTGCTGCACGCGGCAACGGCGCGTGGGCAGGTCAGGTAGAACAGGGTCGGGAACGGCGTGCCATCGGCCAGGCGTGGCGTCGTTTCGACGACATCTGGCAGGCCGCACGGGCACCGGTGCGCGATGGCCCGGGTGCCCCGCGGGAAGCGTCCGAGTTGCGCGGCGACGACGGCCCGGTCGGCGTCCGTGGCCGGCTCGTGCACCGGCGGCGGGACGTCGGCGCGTTCGGTCATGACCCGGCCGGACGGTCGGCCGTACGCAGTGCCGACCAGAGGGCGCCGTACCACGTGGCCGGGGCCTTGGCCGGACTGGCGGGCGAACCGGCCGAAGTGGTTTGCGGTGCGGGCAGCACGAGATATGCCTTCGTGCCCGGCTCGACCATCTGGAATCGTGCCCGGGCCTGGGCCTTGATGTAGGCCGGATCGCTCCACTTCGCCGATTCGGTGGTGAGCTGACCGATGGTGGCTCGCTGCTGCGCCTGCGACAACTCGAGTTGCTGGATCTGGGCACGCTGATCGAGGTAGAGACGCACTGGATAGGCGTATGCGAGCATCAGCGCCAGCAACACCAACCCGAGAGCCATGGCGCGACCGCTCAACCGGCGTGGTGCCGGAGCGGTCGTGCGCTTCGCCGTGTCGGCCGCGGCCGAGCGTCGGGCGGTGGCCGGACGCGACTGCGAACGGCCGCTGTCCTTGCCGGTCCGCAGGACCACGGTCGGCTGCGTGGCGATCCGGTCCTCGCGCCCGGCCGTCGTCGCTCGCGACGGCCGGCCGCGGCTCGGTCCACGGTCGCCCCGACCACCCGTGGCGCCTCGGGCCGAGGATCCGGGGCGCTGCCCGCTGGGCGTGCGACGCTCCGGCATGCGTACCCCCGAGTTCTCTTGATCTGCGGGTCGGCTTCAACACAGCGCCTCGCGGCCGGCGCTACGCATCGGCTAAGCCGAACGGTACCGCGGGAACGCGCCGGCACCGGCGTAGCGCGCCGCGTCGTCGAGTTCCTCTTCGATGCGCATCAGCTGGTTGTATTTCGCGACGCGCTCCGACCGGGCCGGCGCGCCGGTCTTGATCTGACCGGTGCCGGCCGCGACCGCGAGATCGGCGATCGTGGTGTCCTCGGTCTCGCCCGAACGGTGACTCATCATGGTGCGGAATCCGGCCCGGTGCGCGAGGTCCATCGCATCGAAGGTCTCGGTGAGCGTGCCGATCTGGTTCACCTTGATGAGCACCGCGTTGGCCGCACTCTCCGCAATGCCGCGCGCGATGCGCGTCGGGTTCGTCACGAAGAGGTCGTCGCCGACGATCTGGATCCGGCCGCCGAGTTCGGATGTCATTGCCGACCAGCCGGCCCAGTCCTCTTCGGACAGCGGGTCCTCGATCGACACGATCGGATACGTGTCGAGCAGGCCGGCGTAGTACTTGACGAGGTCGTCGCTTGACTTTGACGCGCCCTCGAATGTGTATGAACCATCGCCGTAGAACTCGGTCGCGGCGACGTCGAGCGCCACGACGATGTCGGTGCCGAACGTGAAGCCGGCCTTGCCGACGGCCTCGCCGATCAGGTCGAGCGCCGCCGCGTTGGCCGGCAGATCCGGGGCGAAGCCACCCTCGTCGCCCAATCCGGTCGACAGGCCCTTCTTCTTCAAGACGGACTTCAGCGAGTGGTACGTCTCGGCGCCCCATCGCAAGGCCTCGCGGAAGGTCGGCGCGCCGATCGGCGCGATCATGAACTCCTGAATGTCGACGTTCGAGTCGGCGTGTGCGCCGCCGTTGAGGATGTTGAACATCGGCACCGGCAGCAGATGGGCATTCGGGCCGCCAAGGTAGCGGTAGAGACTCAACTCGGCCGATGTGGCAGCGGCCTTGGCCACCGCGAGAGAGACGCCGAGGATCGCGTTGGCGCCGAGGCTGGACTTCTCCGGCGTGCCGTCGATGTCGATCATCTTCTGGTCGATCGCTCGCTGATCGCTCGCCTCGTACCCGATGATCTCCGGCAGGATGCGATCCTCGATGTTCGTGACCGCCTGCTCGACGCCCTTGCCGCCGTAACGCGAAGCGTCGCCGTCACGCAACTCGTTCGCTTCGAACGCGCCGGTCGAGGCGCCGGATGGCACGGCGGCCCGAGCGGTAGTGCCGTCGTCGAGACCGACCTCGACCTCCACGGTCGGGTTGCCGCGCGAGTCGAGGATCTCGCGCGCGACAATTGCTTCGATGGTGGCCATGCAGGCTCCTCATGTCAGTGGCGTGCACCGCGTGGTGTCGACGATGCTGTGGTGCAGGATGGTCGCCACGTTGCAACCGATGCCACGAGTTCGTGGGCGATGGGGTGAGCGTATCGAGGCCATGTCGGGCCGGTGGCACCGGCTCGGTCTCGGCGCGCGTCTACGAATCTCATCAGAATCCGGATCGCAATATCGCGCAATCCCGACAATGAGCTTGCCAGCACAAACGTGACGGGCCAGATTGGGTCAGTGCCCGCCGACCCTCGGCCGGATCGGCCGATCCGACCCCACCGCACGCCGCTGCGAGCCGGTTCACGACCGGCTCTCTTGATCGTGGTCGGGTTAGTCGCGTTCGTGTCCATCGCCACGGCGACCTCCTGCCACACCATCGCCGCGGCCAACGGCGCGACAGCCAACCAGGAGTTCGTCCAGGAGATCGCGACCCGGTTGAAGGCGGCGTATTCGATGGCGTACACGGCGGTGTACGCGCTCGGCGGGGGTGGCACCGCCACCGTCGCCCAGTTGCCCGCGACCGGCCAGGCCACGTACAGCTACCCGACGGGCATGGTGCTTGTGACGTCGGGACGAGCGACGGTCTGCACCCACACGGCCGGCCGTCGAGACACCTGCGGCAGCCGGCCGACCGTGGTGGCGACCACAACCGATCTCGCGCTGGGCGGCCTCGTCCGGGTGGACTCGGTGATCTCGCTGCTCGATGCGACCGCGCTCGACCGGAACTCGTTGATCTCGGAGCACGACACCACCATTGGCGGTACGTCGGCGACATGCGTGACCGTCGACACCAGCGGGGACGCGACCGACGAATACGAAGCCTGCGTCACCGCCGACGGACTGCTCGGTTCGTTCACGGGTCAGATCAGCAGCACGCCGATCGACATCATGATGATCAATTTTAGGAAATCCGTATCGTCGGACGAGTTCGAGCTGCCGACCGCCACTGAGCCGGCCGTGACCGACCGGTAGCCGGCCGTAACCGACCGGTAGGGCTGGCCGGGCCGCCGCTCGATTCGTCAAGCCGCCGCGGCCAGGCCGAGCAAGGTCCGCAGATGACGGGGCGGTGGCGAGCCGTACGCCAACATCTGGTCGTGCCAGTCGCGCAAGGCGAAGCCATCCGGCCGGGCCCGACCGATCGCGCTGACCTCCGAGTAGCCGACGAAGTATGTCGACAGCTGGGTCGATGTGAGCAGGGACCGACGCCATTTGCCGGCCGCCTCGCCTTCTTCCTGGAACCCGCGGTGCCGCATGAGCGCCATCGCTTCGGCCTCGGACATGTCGTCGCAGTGCACCGACTGATCGAGGATCGCGTTGAGTGCCGAGCGCATCGCCGTCTTGAGCTGCTGGAGTTTGAGCGGGAGGCCGCCGTACCCGGCGTCGATCATGACCTCCTCGGCGTAACACGCCCATCCCTCGACGAATGGGCCGGAGAAGCCGAGTGCCCGCACCTTCGACGTGCCGCGATACCGGCGCGAGTGCGCGAGCTGCAGGAAGTGACCCGGCATCGCTTCGTGGATGGTGAGATCACGCACGAGGTCGTCGTTGTATTCGCGATAGAACGACTCGACCCGGTCGGCCGACCAATCCGCGGGCGTCGGCGAGATGCAATAGAGCGTCGGCACGTTCGCCGTCTCCAGCGGCCCGGGTGGGTCGCAGTAGGCGACGGCGACGCCGCGGGCGTACTCCGGCATTTCCTTGACCACGCACGGATCATCGACGAGTGAAACAAGCTCGAACTGCCGAACGAACTCGGTAGTGTCACCGAGCGCCTCGGTGGCTCGGCCGACAATCGTCGTGTTGTCCGGCCGCCGTTCGGCGCATTCGGCCAGCGCGCGCCGCACCGTGTCGTCGTCGTGCGGGCCACCGATCATCGCGACCGCGCATTCGCGCATCCGCTCGCTCAGCTCGGCCACCCGGCGCTGGGCCGACTCCATCACCTGTGTGGCCGATAGTTCTGTGTCCAGTGTGTGCCAGAGCCGGGCCTCCCACAGGCGTCGGCCGAGGCGCGGGCTCGGTCGGTCGACGTCCTGGGCCGCCTGCGTACGCAGCCATTCGCCAAATTCTTCCAGGGCCACGATCGCTTGATCCGCGACCGGTTGCACGTCACCGCCGAGTGCGGGCGCCTCGGCCAGCAGCCGCGGCACGCCGTCGCGCACGAGGGCGGCCGTACCGCTGAATTGGCCCGCGGCCGTCTCGAGGTGGATGTGCGGCACGTGGCGCAACGTCGCACGGGCCGTGGCCAGGGCGTCCGGCACCGACGCAAGCCGGGCCGCGAGGCTCGCGAGCCGGACCTCGGCGGGCGCCGTAGGACGCTCGATCAACGCCTCCAACAGCGCGCCGGGATTGTGCGACAGCGGGTTCCACTCGTGCTCGCGGACCTCGGTGAGCTCGAAGAGCTCCTGATCGACGCGGGCCTGCAGGATCGCGTGGTCGATCTGCTCGCCGATCACGAGCTCGTCGACATCCGCGGCCGCGAGCGTGTCCGACGCTTGGCGGAGCATGGTCACGCGTTCGGCCACGCCGTCCGCGGAGAAGTCATCGAGTCGGTCATCGAACCGGTGGTCGCCGGCGAACGCCGCGGCGGACGGGTTCGCGGCCAACAGCGCGTCGACGATGGTGTCGGCGAGCGGGGCGAACTCAGGTGGCATGCCCGCCAACCTACCGCCCCGGCGACCTACGCGAGCGCACGCTCATGACCCTTGCAAAAACCAAGATCAAGAATGCCCTGGTACGTACGCCAGCCTGCCTCGCGTCGGAGCGACTTTAGGACGGTCGCTCGGCATCTCGAGCGCGGGCGAGGCGAGCGAGTGCGACCCGGCGCAGCTCGGCCTCGGCATCGAGTCCGCTCGCCGTGGCCTCGGCAACCAGCGCCCACAACCGTTCGCCCAGGCTCGGTTCGGCGTCGGCCGGCCGGACCACGGCTCTATCCAGATCGATGCCGGCGAGACGGGCGCGTGATTGGATCTTGGCGGCAAGCGACAGCGCCGGCTGCCCGAGCGCGATGCTGTCCATCACGCCGGTGCCGCTACGTTCGGCCCGCTTGATCTGCTCCCATTGGTCGGTGATCGCCTCGACCGTCGTGACGTCGGCTTCCCCGAACACATGCGGATTGCGACGCACCATCTTGTCGACGAGGCCGGCCGCGACATCATCGACCGTGAAGGCTTCGCCGTCCGGAAGGTTCTCGGCCAGGCGAGCGTGCAGGACGACCTGAAGCAGCACGTCGCCGAGCTCATCCCGCAACGCGTCGAAGTCGTTCGCCTCGATCGCGTCGACCGTCTCGTACGCCTCCTCGATCATGTATTTCGCGAGGCTGCGATGAGTCTGCTGGCGCTTCCAGGGATCGCCCCCGGGCGACGCGAGTCGGTCCATGACCGCGACCGCGTCGAGGAGTCGGGCCCCCGGTGGATCCCACGAACCGTAGACCAGCTCCATCGCGGCGAGCCGCGGCTCGCGAGCGAGGCGGCGGCCGAGCGTGCGAGCCAATGGCTCGTCGCCGGTCGGTCCGGCCAGCCACACCACCGTGCCGTCCGTCGTCACGGCCGCGATCAGGTCATCGACACCACGGTCGGTGATCGTGACGGTCACACCGGCTCGGCCTAGCGCCGCCGCCTGCTCGCTGTCCGCCGCGGCGAACACCGGATGCGCGCGTACGAGATGCCACGCCGCCGCGGTCAACAGCCCAGCGGGCAGCCGTGGCGACGTGACCAGCAGGACGATCCGCCCGGCCACGGTGGCTTCCGCTACGGAGTGTTCGCGTCAGTAGTGCCGCTGTCGGCCGCGTTCGGGTTCGCGATTACCGCTGGACTCGCCCCCGGACCGCCGAGCGGGATGCCGAGAACGGTCGTGGGTGCGCCGGTTTGCTGATTCTGCAACTGTAGGACGGGGATCTCGAGTCCGTTGTCGGCCTTACCGGAGACGGGCGTCGGCAGGTAGCGAGGGCTGATTTCCAGGCCGTACGTCGAGGTCGCCTTGGCCATCTCGTTCTGCACCGCTACGGCCTGACCGAGGCCTTGGATCTGCGCGATCGTCGCTCGATCCTGGGCGTACGTGTCCGTCGTGAGACCGGCCGCCTTGGCTCGGTTGTAGATCTCCATGAGTTGCGCTTCGGTCGGCTTGGCCGGCGTCGCCTTGTCAATCAGCGTGCTCAGATCCTTGGCCGACTGGGTGAGGGCACGCACCACGGGGTTTGTCGTCGCCTGGGCGGCCGGGATTCCGACGCTCTGCGCTTCCTGAGCCAGCTCGTCGTTCGTGACCGCAGGGAGGTCGATCTGGTGGTCCTTCGCATAATGCTCGGCAAGCGCGATGAACGCGAGGTCCGCGACGTACGTCTGCCGGACCGGACCCGGACCGACGTTCGGGATCGAGATGGTCTTGACGCCGTCGTTGATCTGCTGGTCGGTGATCCGCGTGCCGGCAATGAACGCGGCCGTGCCCGGCTCAGACCGGCACCCGGCGAGCACGCCGACGGCGACCAGGCCGATGGCGGCCACGGCGGTGAGTCGACGGCGTGGGCTCGCGCCCAGCACCCGAACGCGCTCGGTCACGTCTGATCCTCTCCCCCGCAGGGTACTGCTCACGTTCGCGCGCAGATTCGCACGCGCCGCCACTCTCTCACGCGCCCATCCGTCCCCCACCAACCGGGTCACTCCAGCCGCCCCACCGAGTCGCGCCAGCCAAGATTCGCCAAGATCCCCGATCTTGCGCCCTCAACAGGCCGTACTCGTTCCAAGATCGCCGCCACGTCGCCCGCCCAACCGTCCCCCCGTACCACGTAACTCTGAAAGCTCTGACCCTGATGGCGCGGCCCCACCGTTCGCACAACCGGGCTTGGGGCAACCCGACCCCACGAAGACCTAAAGGCCCCTCCAAAGTCGAGTGGGGTCGGGTTGCCCCAAGCCGAGGACCTAAGCCGCAACCGGCGCAGGAACCGGCCCAAGGACGGTTGCCAACAACTCGGCCGCCCATGAAAGCATCGCCGCGTCCCGCAGCGGCTCCCCGCCGACCCGGGCCGTCGTCGGCCGAGGCAACGACACCTGCTCGGACGTCGCCTTGTAGACCGCCTCCGGGTAGAAGCGCGACAGCCGCAGCTGCTTGGAGTCGGCCAGCGGCATCGGCGAGAACCGCACATGCCGACCCTGCAACGAGACGTCGCTGAGGCCATAGCTCCGGGCCAGGAGCCGGAATCGGGCGACCGCGATCAGGTTCGCGACCGGTTCCGGCGGGGTGCCGTAGCGGTCGGTCATCTCCGCGACGACCTCGTCGAGCGTCGCCGCGTCGCGGACCTCGGCCAGCTTGCGGTACATCTCGAGGCGCAGCCTCTCGACCGAGATGTAGTCGTACGGCAGGTGCGCATCGACCGGTAGATCGATCTTGACGTCAACCGTCTCCTCGGGCGCCTCACCCTTGAAGTGCTGCACCGCCTCACCGACCATCCGGACGTAGAGGTCGAAGCCGACGCCCTCGATGTGACCGGACTGCTCGCCGCCGAGCAGGTTGCCGGCGCCGCGGATCTCGAGGTCCTTCATCGCGACGTACATACCAGCGCCCAGTTCGGTGTGCTGCGCGATCGTCGCGAGTCGTTCGTGGGCGTGCTCGGTCAGCGGCTTGTCCGGCGGGTAGAGGAAATACGAGTATGCCCGCTCGCGGCCACGACCGACGCGGCCGCGGATCTGGTGGAGTTGTGCGAGCCCGAGCAGGTCGGCCCGTTCGACGATGAGCGTGTTGGCGTTCGGGATGTCGATGCCATTCTCCACGATCGTCGTGCAGACGAGGACGTCGTAGTCCTTCTCCCAGAACCCGACCATGACCTTCTCCAGCGCGTCCTCTCCCATCTGGCCGTGGGCCACGCCGACACGCGCTTCGGGCACCAACTCGCGCAGCCGACGGGCGGCCTTCTCGATCGACTCGACCCGGTTATGCAGGTAGAACACCTGACCGTCGCGCAGCAGCTCGCGGTGGATCGCGGCGGAGACCTGCTTGTCGTCCTGCTTGCCGACGTACGTCAGCACCGGGTGCCGCTCCTCCGGCGGCGTCGCGATCGTCGACATCTCTCGAATGCCGGTGATCGCCATCTCCAGCGTTCGCGGGATCGGCGTGGCCGACATGGTCAGTACGTCGACCGCCGTACGCAATTGCTTGAGCGTCTCCTTGTGCTCGACGCCGAAGCGCTGCTCCTCGTCGACGACGATGAGCCCGAGCTGCTTGAACCGCGTCGCGCGCTGAAGCAACCGGTGCGTGCCGATGATGATGTCCGCCGTTCCGTCGGCGGCCTTCTCCATCGCGACCTCTGCTTCCTTGACCGTCTGGAAGCGCGAGAGCTGGCGAATGTCGATCGGGAACTGTGCCATGCGCTCCGAGAACGTGTTGAAGTGCTGCTGCGCGAGCAGTGTCGTCGGTACGAGAACGGCGACCTGCTTGCCGTCCTGCACGGCCTTGAACGCGGCCCGTACGGCGATCTCGGTCTTGCCGTAGCCGACGTCGCCACAGATCAGTCGATCCATCGGCACCGGCAGCCGCATGTCCGCCTTCACGTCCTCGATGGCCGACAACTGATCCGGTGTCTCCGTGTAGGGGAACGCGTCCTCCAGCTCGCGTTGCCACGGCGTGTCCGGCCCGAACGCGTACCCCGGAGCGCTCTGCCGGGCCGCGTAGAGCTGGATGAGCTGGGCCGCGATCTCGCGTACGGCCCGGCGGGCGCGCGACTTGGCCTTGGCCCAGTCGGAGCCGCCGAGCTTGTGCAGCGTCGGAGTTTCGCCGCCGACGTAACGCGACAGCTGGTCGAGCTGGTCGGTGGGCACGAAGAGACGGTCGGCCGGCTGGCCCCGTTTGCTCGCCGCGTACTCCAGGACAAGGTATTCGCGCTCGGCGCCGTTGACCGTGCGCTGCACGAGCTCTACGTACCGGCCGATGCCGTGCTGCTCGTGCACGACGAAGTCGCCGGCACGCAGCTCCAACGGGTCGATCGTGTTGCGCCGCCGGCTCGGCAGCTTGCGCATGTCCTTGGTCGACGCGCCGCGCCCGCCGGAGATGTCCGTACCCGTGATGATCGCGAGTCGGGCCGCCTCGTCGACGAAGCCATTGCCGAGGTCGCCGCAGGTGACGAGCGGTGCGCCCGGTTGCGGCGCGGCGAAGATGTCGGCGGTGAGTGCGACGCCGATGCCAGCGTCGCGCAACACCTCGACCGCGCGATCCGCTGGTCCGTGGCCCTCGAAGACCAACGCGACGCGCCAACCGTCGGCGGACCACCGCTTCACGTCGTCCACGACCCGGCCACCGTCGCCGTGGTAGAGCGGCACGGCCTGGGCCGACAGCGACAGCGCGCGGCTCTCGTCCGGCGTCACAACCGAGAGCGTGTCCAGCTCGCCTTCCAGCCACGGAGCGTCTTCGAGAGCGGTCGGTCGCGACTCTTCGGCGACGCCGAACGGCGCTGTGGTCCACCACGGCATACCGAGGTCAGCGGCGGTCGCGCGCACGTGGGCGAGGCTCGCAAACGCGACCGCGCCGGTGTCGACCGGCGCCTGGCCGCCGCCGGCTGCCGCGGCCCAGCTCGCTTCCAAAAACTCGGCACTGGTACGGACGAGGTCATGCGCCCGCGTCCGGATCCGTTCCGGGTCGCACAGCAACACATGCGTGCCGACCGGCATGCAGTTGACCAGCAATTCGACGCTGTCGCCGCCGTTCAGCAGGGCCGGAGCCAGCGACTCCATCCCCTCGACCGGGATGCCTTCGGCGAGCTGATCGAGAATCTCGACGAGTTCCGGATGCTTCGCGGCCAGCTCGGCCGCGCGCTTGCGCACGTCCGGCGTGAGTAGCAGCTCGCGACAGGCCGGCGCCCACAGCCGCTCGACCTTGTCGATGGTGCGCTGGTCGGCGACCGCGAACGTACGGATCTCCTCGACCTCGTCGCCCCAGAACTCGACGCGCACGGGGTGCTCGTCGGTCGGCGCGAACACGTCCAGCAGGCCACCGCGAACGGCGAACTCGCCCCGCTTGGTGACGAGGTCGACGCGGGCGTACGCCAACTCGGCCAGCTTGCGCACCACGTCGTCCAGGTCGGCCGAGCCACCCGTACGCAACTCGATCGGTTCGAGATCACCGAGGCCCTTGAGCTGCGGCTGAAGCACTGAGCGCACGGGGGCCACGACGACGCGCACGGGTCCACGGGCCGCGTCGTCGAGATCGGGGTGAGCGAGCCGCCGCAGGACGCCGAGCCGCCGGCCAACGGTGTCCGAACGTGGCGAGAGGCGCTCATGCGGCAGCGTCTCCCACGACGGGTAGACCGCGACCTCGTCCGCCGGCAACAGGTCGCCGAGGGACGCGGCGAGATCTTCGGCCTCGCGGGTCGTCGCCGTCACCGCAAGGACCGGTCGCCCCGCGCCGCTCAGGCCGGCGGTCTGCGCGCCGACACGAACGCCGCCCGCATCGCCGTCGGTAGTCTGCTGATCACCGCGTGCGATCGCCGCGACCACAAACGGTCGCAGTGCCGGTGGTGCCGTGATATCGACCTGCTCGGCCGCCGGGCCGCCGCCGTGGGCAAGGCCGGCCACGGTAGCGAGTGCTTGGTCATCGAGTGCCGCCGTCAATAGCCCGGTAAGCCTCATTGCGTCGTGTGCTCCGTTCCGGGCGGTCCGCCCGTCACTTCACCGTCATGTCCGTCGTCGGATGCGCGGCAGCTTCGTGGCACGCGCCTTTTACCCCAGCGCCCAGGTGGACGGGGGTTGCCGGAACAAGCGTATGCCATCGCACGCGCTCTCACCCACGGCAATTACGGGTCCGCAGCCGTAGGCGGACGTGCACACCGCTCAGTAGCGCACCGAGATCCGCCGTTGCGGGCCATCGATCCGCACGAGACCACCGTGAGGCATGATCAACTGCGGATCGGTGTGACCGAAGTCGACGTTGAAGACGACGGTCGCGTCCGGGGCGTACGTGTCGAGGGCGCGCCCGATCGCGGCCCGCTGGTCGTCGACGTACCCCTGCTTCTGTTCTGGGTTGGTCCGCCGTGGCCGATCGTCCCATGCCTTCGGGCGACCGACAAGGACGGCCGGGGTGTCGGCGAGCAGCCCACGCAGGCCCATGTGCCGCAGCATCCAGAAGACCTCGGTCGCCGGCGGCATGTCTTCGCTCGTCTCGATCATGAGTACGTGTCCGCCATAGGCCTCCGGCGCCGCGACGTCGCGGCCGACCTGCAGAATCCACGACAGCACTTCGATGCACCCACCCCAGGTCGGGCCCTCTATGACGCGGTCGGCGTGCTGCCACTCCCACGGACGTGCAGCAAACATCGGCGGCTCATCGACCAGGGCGGCTGGCCCGAGTGACCAGTCGATCGACTCGTCGGTGCTCGATGTCGGCTCGACGAGGTCGGCCCAGCCGGAGTCGAACAGCGCGGCCCGAAAAGATGCCGCCGAGTCCGGATTCTCGCGCCCGGACCGGCCGAGGTTGACCATCACCGAGCCGCCGTAGTAGCTAACGAGACCGAGATTCCACAGGTAGTTGTGCAGGTTCGTGTTATCCGAGTAGCCGAAAAACGGTTTCGGGTTGGCGCGCAGCAGGTCGGCCTCGAGGTGGGGGATCACGGTGATCTGGTCCTCGCCGCCGATGGTTGCGATTACCGCCGCGATCGATGGATCGGCGAAGGCGGCGTGAATGTCGCGAGCCCGGTCGGCGGCGCTCGCGCCCGCCTGGCGCGTCGTCGGATACTCGACGGGGACCACACCGTACGCGTCCCTGAGGCGGGTCAGGCCGAGTTCGTACACGTGCGGGAAGACGGCCGGCAGCCCAGCGGCGGGTGACAGCACCGCGACGCGATCACCCGGTTGCGGCTTCGGCGGGTACGTCCGCGACATGATCACCATCGACGCAGACTAGCCTCCGGCCCAGGGCCGAGTCACCACAAATACCGAGCTAACATGCCTACGGAGCTAGCATGGCAAGAGCCGGACAGCGCTGTCCTTCTGTGACGTCCCCAACCGTCAGGAGCGCCCGGTGACATCCGATCTTCCGTTCCCCGATCGCTTTCCCGATCCGGCCGGCCGCTCGGTCGCGACGCGGCCGTCCTGGCGCGCCGACGTGGATGATGAGGCGGATCCGTTGCCGCCTGGCGACGTACCTCCAGCCCAGACGCGGCCCGTCGCCGAGAGCGATGCGCCGCCGGCAGGCGCAGACGCGCCGTTGGGAACGGACGCCGAGAGCGCCCTACGCGCCGACATCCGCCGGCTTGGCGCGCTGCTCGGCCAGACGCTGGTACGCCAGGAAGGTCAGGCGCTGCTCGACCTGGTGGAGCAGGTGCGGGCAAAGGTACGGACCGACCCGGCGGCGGCCGCCCGCGCGCTCACCGCGATGGACGTGTCCACGGGTACGAAACTCGCGCGCGCATTCTCGACGTACTTCCAGCTCGCGAACATCACCGAACAAGCGCACCGGGCGCGGGATCTCTCTCGCCGGCGGGCACAGTACGGCGGTTGGCTGGACGCCGCCGCAGCGGAGATCACCGCAAAGGGCGTGCCCGCCGACGATGTCGCCGCGGCGGCCCGTCGCCTGGCGATCCGGCCCGTCTTCACCGCGCACCCGACCGAGGCGTCGCGTCGCTCGATCCTGTCGAAGCTTCGCGCCATCGCCGACGAACTGGACGTCGAGGCCGGCCGGGCCGCACTGTACGGCGCTCCGGCCGGGTCGGGCGCCGAGGCGGACACGCGCCTGGCCGAGTTGATCGACCTGCTGTGGCAGACCGACGAGCTGCGGGTGGACCGGCCAGACCCGGCCGACGAAGCCCGCAACGCCGTCTACTACCTGCGCGACCTGTACGCCGACGCGGCCCCACAGGTGCTGTCGGACCTGGCCCAGACGCTGCTCAAGTTGGGCGTCCAGACGCCACCGAACGGCCGGCCGGTCACCTTCGGCAGCTGGATCGGCGGCGATCGAGACGGCAACCCGTACGTGACCGCGAAGGTCACTCGCGACGTGCTGCGCATCCAGTACGAGCACGGGATCCAGGCGGCCGAACAGGCGATGGACTCGCTCATCAACGAGGTGTCGGTGTCCCGCCGGCTCCGGCCGGTCTCGCTGGACCTTTCGGCATCGCTAGCGGCCGACCTCGACGCACTGCCGGAGCTGTCGAGCCGCTTCCGCCGGGTCAACGCGGAGGAGCCGTACCGGCTGAAGGCCCGCTGCATCAAGGCCAAGCTGGCCAATACCCGGGCCCGTCTCGCCTCCGGCGCGCCGCGCGTGCCGGGCCGGGACTATCGCGGCACCGCCGAGTTGATCGCCGACCTCGAACTCATGCGAGCGTCGCTGGCACGCAACGCCGGCCAGCTCACCGCAACGGGCACGCTCGCGACCGTGATCCGTACGATCTCCGCCTTTGGGCTCCAGCTCGCCACGCTCGACATCCGCGAGCACGCCGACGCCCACCACGCCGTACTCGCTCAGTTGTTCGCCCGCGCCGGCGTGCAGGCCAACTACGGCCGCCTGAGCCGGGCCGAGCGCACCGAGCTGCTGGCCGCGGAGTTGTCCGGTCGCCGGCCGCTTTCCGGGGTGGACAACGGCCTGACCGACAGCGCGCGCAAGACGTTCGACGTGTTCGGCACGATCCGCGACATCCACCAGCACTTCGGTCATGAGGCGATCGAGTCGTACATCATCTCGATGACCCGCGGTGTCGACGACGTACTGGCCGCCGTGGTGCTGGCCCGCGAGGCCGGCCTCGTGGACGTCACCGGCGCGAAGGCGCGCATCGGGTTCGTCCCGCTGCTGGAAACGCCGGCCGAACTGGACGACGGCGGCGAGCTCCTGGACGAGTTGCTGTCACTGCCGGCGTATCGCCGCATCGTGCATGCCCGCGGCGACGTCCAGGAAGTGATGCTCGGCTACTCCGATTCCAACAAGGAAGCCGGCATCACCACGTCACAGTGGACGATCCACAAGGCACAACGAGCGCTGCGCGACGTGGCCGCCAAGCACGGCGTACGGCTGCGGTTGTTCCACGGTCGCGGTGGCACCGTCGGCCGCGGCGGTGGCCCGACCCACGAGGCGATCCTCGCCCAGCCGTACGGCACGCTCGACGGACCGATCAAGGTGACCGAGCAGGGCGAGGTGATCAGCGACAAGTACACGCTGCCGGCGCTCGCCCGGGAGAACCTGGAGCTCACGGTCGCTGCCGTGCTCACCGCGACACTCCTGCACACCGAGCCCCGCGCGCCCCGTGAAGCGCTGTCCAGTTGGGATGCTGCGATGGAAGCCGTGTCGGGAGCGGCGTTCCGGGCCTATCGCGATCTCGTCGAGACGCCCGACCTGGCCGCTTACTTCTGGGCGGCGACGCCGTGCGAGCTGCTCGGTCAGCTGAACATCGGCTCGCGCCCGTCGCGCCGGCCGGACTCCGGTGCCGGGCTTGGCGGTCTGCGGGCGATCCCGTGGGTGTTCGGCTGGACGCAGTCGCGGCAGATCGTGCCCGGCTGGTTCGGTGTCGGCACCGGACTCGCCGCCGCCCGCGCCGCCGGCCTCGACGACGTGCTGGCCGAGATGTTCGATAAGTGGCAGTTCTTCCAGACGTTTGTGTCCAACGTGGAGATGATGCTGGCGAAGACGGACCTGACCATCGCCGCGCGCTATGTCGCGACGCTGGTGCCGTCCGACCTGCAGCCGATCTTCGACGTCATCAAGGCCGAGTACGAGTTGACCTGCGAGCAGATCCTCGCCATCAGCAATCAGACCGCCACGCTCGGCGGCCAACCGTCGCTCGCCCGTACCCTCCAGGTTCGCGACACCTATCTGGAGCCGCTGCACCACCTGCAGGTCGCGTTGCTGGCGAAATACCGGGCCTCGCTGGCCGAGCCGGGCTCCGGACGCGCGTCGACGATCGACCCGGCCCTCGAACGTGCGTTGCTGACCACCGTCAACGGGATCGCCGCCGGGATGCGCAACACCGGCTGATCGCTCGCAACCCGGCTCGCCGACCCCATGATCTTCGACCTCGTCACTTGACGGCTGTTATCCCGCTGTCATTCCAGCCCTGCGGTCGCCAAGGTCACCATTCGGTGGGCGAGCGACCGATCCACAAGTACCCTCTCGGTCCACAGTCCCGGGTTGGAGGATTACGGCCTCAAGTCCGTGTTCGGAAAATCATCGTGTGCCCCGATCGCCACGCCAACCACCGTCGCTCACACGCGGGCCATTTCGCGGTGATGTGGCGGTGGCCGCTGGCCGGATTACGCGCAGCCAACTGCGGGGCGCATCGTGGCGCCGGCTCTACCCATGTGTCTACGTCGCCGCCAGCCTCCCCATCACGCCGTCGCTTCGGATTCGGGCCGTCGCGATGTGGATGCCGGGCGACGCGTTCATCAGCGGACGGTCGGCGGCCCAGCTGTGGGGCGCGGACCTCGCTGACGACAACGATCCCGTCGAGATCACCTGCCCGCGTCGCATCCGACCGACGCCCGGTGTTGCCATCCGTCGAGCAACGGTTGCCAGCGACGAGATCGCTAACCTCAACGGCGTCACCTTGACAACGCCCCTGCACACGGCGTGGGAGATGGCCCGCGCGTCGGACGCTGCCAAAGCGATCGCCTGGATCGATGCCATCGCGCGCAGACGGCGTCTATCGGTCGCCGAACTGACGAGCGAGGCGGCTCGACACGTCGGCGAGATGGGCAGTCGACGAGCCGGTTCCACACTCGCCCAAGCTGATCCGCGTGCGGAGTCGCCGCCGGAATCAACCCTTCGCCTCGCGTTCCATCTAGCTGGATTCCCGGTGCCCGTGCCGCAATTCAGCGTGATCGTCAACGGGTTCTTCGTCGCCCGAGTCGACTTTGCCTGGCCACAGTGGCGCGTTGCGGTCGAGTACGACGGACAGTGGCACAGCGATCCACGGCAGTTACATCGGGACAGATCGCGGTTGCGCGAACTCAATGCCGCCGGCTGGTACGTCTATCCCGTCACTCGCGAAGACATGCACGACATGCCTCGACTTATCGCACAAATCGCTGCGCTGCTCGACCGGCGCCGCCGCGCATTCGAGCGGCGATCGACGACTTCGTCACGCTAGGGCCGTTTCAACCGCCGAATAACAGCCCTCACGTGACAAATCTGGGTGGACAACACGGACAACCAGCAACCAGCAACCAGCAACCAGCAACCAGCGGCTAGCTTGTCTCGCCGGCGAGCGTGAACGACTTCAGCCGGTTGATGCCGAGCCACGCGCCGCCGACCCCGAACACGATCGCCATGATGACGGCCGTACGAACTGAGACGGTAGCGTCGAGCAACGACCCGCCAGCGATCCGGTCGGCGATCGTCACCGCGTACGCCTCGATGGAAATCACCCCGCCGCTCTTCAGGGCGTGCGTGAGCAGCCCCTCCCACAACAGGATGTAGACGAGGCCCACCAGCACCGGACGCCGGGACACGAGGCTGAGCGCCACGAACAGCGCGCAGTAGCAGCATGACGCGATTGCCGCCCCGACGGCGAGCCCGACGCCGAAGCGCAGCCCGATCGCGATGACGCCGGCGACGAACATCGTGACACCGGTCGTGATCGCGGTGACCGCGGCCGCGACGACGAGCTTGGCCAGCAGGATCTCCCGTCGCGGCAACGGTTTCGTGAGGATGTGCACGATCGTGCCGTCGTCGATCTCGGACCCGATGACGCTCGCACCGATGATCAGCGCCATGACCGGAACGACGACGCCGAACCCGAGCCCCTGTTCGATCGGTTGGATCCAGTCGGTATTTACCGTGTCGTGGAGGTGGCCGAGCAGCGTCAGACCGATCAGCAACACCGGCAGCGGAAGCAGCAGCCAGACCCGCTTGCGGCCGAGCAGGCTCCGTAGCGTGAGACCGGCAATCGTCATGTTCATCGCGAGACCACGCTCCAGACCAGGTCGTGCAGGACCAAACGCAGGTTCATGACGCCACCAGGTACGCGAACACGCTCTCGAGTGACTCGTCGGACGGCCGCAACTGAGACACCCGCACACCTTCCCGGATCGCGATGCGTGGCAACGCTCGAGTGAACGCGCCGTAGTCGCTGGCCCGCACCTCGATTTCGCCGGTGGCCACGTCGATGCCGGCGACCGACTCCTCGCCGAGCAACGCGACCGCCAGCCGGCGGTCATCGGTGGATCGGATCGCAAACACATGCGGTCGGTGCGTCATCAACCGCCGGATGGTACGGAAATCGCCCGATGCGGCGAGCCGGCCCGAGACGATCACCTGTACGGTGCCGGAGATCTGCTCGACCTCCTCCAGAATGTGGGAGGAGAACAGCACGGTGTTGCCGGCCGATCCCATGGCGTGCAACAGATCCATCATGTGCAGCCGCTGCCGCGGATCCATGCCGTTGAACGGCTCGTCCAACAGCAGTACGGGCGGCTCATGGACGAGCGCGGCCGCGACCCGTACGCGTTGCCGCATGCCTTTCGAGTAGGTCTCGATGCGCCGGTCGGCCGCCTCGGTCATCTCGACCAGTTCGATCGCGCGCCGGGCAGCGGTCTTCGGCGCGGCCAGTTTGTGCAGGCGCGCGCTCGCAAGCACGAACTCGTACCCGGTCAAGAAGCCATGGACGGCCTCACGCTCGACCACGAGCCCGATCTTGCGATAAACGTCCGGATGGTGCCAGGTCGGCTCGCCGTCGATCGTGACCGTGCCCTGCGACGGCGGCAGGAAGCCGGCCATCATGTGCAGCACCGTCGTTTTGCCGGCACCGTTCGGGCCGAGCAGCCCGGTCACGCCGGGTGCCAACGACATCGTGACGTCGTTGACCGCGACGACGTTGCCATACCAGCGTGAGACGGCGGCGAGATCCACGGTGCTCATGTGTTGCCTTTCTGTATGGCGACTGCGGGGCTCGCAAGCTCACTCCTCCAGCTCATGGACGTCCTCGCTGCGCTGCGGGCGCCCATGAGACACGATGCGCGCTGCATCACCTGATTCGCTCGCTGACGCTCGCTCATACGGACACCTTCCGGTAACGCAGGAACAGAAGAGCGATCGCCACACCCGTCATCGCCAACGTAATCGCCAGGTAGACCGGGCCGAAGCGGCCAAGATCGGTGCCGTGAATACGGAAGATCCACTCTTTGAGGCCATCGACGATTTCGGGCGGGCTGATCATGTGCCCGACGTTCTTGCCGGTATCGCCGCCGACGATCCCCTCGATCGCGCCGCCGATGGCCGCCGTGAGCAGGAAGTATCCGGCGATGACCGCGGTCGCGACGGCCGAGCGGCGCAGCAGCGACGCGATCAGCAACGCGACCGCGGCGTCAACGATCGCGATGATCGCCGCGAGCGCGAGGCCGCCGAGAAAATCGGTGAACTCGTGCCAGACCGCGTGCCCACCGTCGAGCGAGAACGCGCCGCCGATGAATATCACCAGCATCGGCGCGGCCAGGATCGCGAACACACCGGTCACGAGCGCGCAGAATTTCGCGACGGCGTAGTCGATCCGCTCGAGCGGTCGCGAGAAGTAGAGCGGCAACGTTTTGTTCCGCAGATCTCGGCTGACCAATTCGGGTGCGGCGGTCGCGATGAACAACAGGACGAGCAGCAGGCCGTCGTTGGCGAGGTCCAGGTAGTGGATCGGCATCGTGCCGGTCTGCGACCGGACGGCCACGTCGACGACCGCGAACAACATCAGGCCCGCGGCGGCGAACCAGGGGAAGATCTTCGACTTCGCGCCGCGACCCAACCCGAATACGGTACGGACGCCGTGCACGTACAGCGATCGGGTGGCGTACGCGCGACCCAGCCGTACGCCCATGTAGCGCTGATAACCGATGTCGTGGATAACACCGGCCGGCTGTCGGATCTGTTCACCGGTGGGCATGTGCGGTGACCCCCTCAGCCGAGCCGGAACGCTGGGCGAACAGTTCGGATACGTGGTGGCGGCGTTCGTCGAGCCGATGCAACGGCAGGTCCAGGTCGGCGACGGCCTGCATGATCGTGTCGTACGTGCGGTCCGACTCCAGTGGCACGAGCAGCAGCCGCTCCGCCTGTGCGTCCCGAGCTACCCGCAGACCTAACTCCGTCAAGCGGGCGGCCAGGATGTCCGTACCCTCGTCCACCTCGACGGCCAGGACGCCCTGGACGGTGGTCATCGCGTCGATGCGATCGGCGCGCAACAACCGACCGGCCTCGATTGCGACCAACGTGTCGCAGATGCGTTCGACCTCGCCGAGCAGATGGGAACACACCACGACGGCGATGCCGAACTCGGCGCCGATCCGGGAGATCAAGGTGAGCATCCCGTCGCGACCGGCCGGGTCCAGACCGTTGGTCGGCTCGTCGAGAAGAAGCAGATCCGGGTCGTGTACGAGTGACTGTGCGAGTTTGACGCGCTGTTTCATTCCGGTCGAGTAGCCACCGATCTGGCGGTAGCGCTCCTCGTAGAGCCCGACATGGCGCAGCGTTTCCGACGCGCGTTCGCGCGCGACCGCGGCAGGCAGGCCGCTCATCCGTCCCATGTGGGTGACGAACTCGGCCGCCGGCAAGTCGGGTGGCAACGCGTCCGACTCCGGCATGTATCCGACACGGGCACGGATCGCCTCGCCGTCGCGCAGCGGGTCGAGTCCGAAGACCCGCACCGCGCCGGACGTGGGCGTCAGAAGTCCCAGCATCAGCTTGATGAGCGTCGACTTGCCAGCGCCATTTGCACCGACGAGGCCGATCACGCCCGGTTCGACGGCGACGGTCAGCGTGTCGAGTGCTGTGACCCGACCGCCGTACCGCATCGTCAACTCTTGAGCTTCGATCATTGGCACACGGTGACCCTACGGCCGCGGCTGCGCAATGCGCCGTCCGCCGAGGCCCCAGAAGTCCCGGATCCACCACCCTTAGGGGTGGTTCCTATTCGGTAGTTCGGCGACGCCGCGCGTTCCTGAGTGGCGGCGGGCACCCGTGTAGACCGACCGGAGACCTCCTGGGAAACTATGAGGCTCAGGATCACCGAAGCCACCTCAAAGGGGAGCGATGGACGGCTGGGCCGGGCCCGAGGAGCTGCTGCGCGACGCGCCGACCTGGGCGCCGAGCCCGGCCGAGCTGGCCGATCTTGAGTTGCTTCTCGCCGGGGCGTATGCACCGTTGCGTGGTTTCCTCGGCGCTTCGGACGTTGTCTCACTACGCAATACGGGCCATCTGACCGACGGCACCGACTGGCCGGTGCCGGTGACGCTGGAGATCCCGGTGGCTATCGCCGCGATGATCGACCCCGGTGATCCGACCCGGCGGACCCTCGTGTTGACCGACACGGAAGGGGCGCCGATCGCGGCGATGGAAGTCACCGAGGCAACCGCGTCGGACGGCGGAGTGCTGGTCGGTGGCCCGGTGTCCACGTACGGAGACGGCACGCACGGCGTGTTCCGGCGACTGCGGCGCTCGCCGGCCCAGGTTCGTTCGGTGCTCGGTGACGGCCGCGTGCTCGGCGTGATCGTGGACCGGCCACTGCACCGGCCGCAGCTCGCGCAGATCGTGCACGCGGCCCGTGCGGTCGGGGCGAAACTCCTGCTCCTGGTGCCGGTGGCCGGGCCCGGACCGGATGGCTTGCCGCCGGAATCGCTGGTGCGAGCCGTCCTCGCCGCGGCCGATCGCCTGCCCGACGTGGAGGTGGTCGCGGTGCCGATCGCAGCACCGCCGGCGGCCCGCCGCGACGAGGTACGTGACGCACTGCTCCGCGGCCGCGTCCTGGCGAACTACGGCGCCACCCATGTGCTGTCCACGAGCGACACAATGATCTCCGGCGGCGGCCTGCGGGTACTTGTCCCCCGCGAGTTCGCCTACGACACACGGGACGGCCAATGGCGATCGGCCGAGGACGTGCCCAAACGATTCCGCCGCGTCGCGATGACCCCCGGCGAGATCAACGAGCTGCTGGACGACGGCAGCCAACTGCCCGAATGGCACACACCGCCGGCGGTGGCCCGCGAATTGTCGCGCCAGCGGCCGCCGCGCGACACTCGGGGATTCGTGCTGTTCTTCACCGGCTTGTCCGGCTCCGGCAAGTCGACGCTCGCCCGCGGCGTCGCCGATGCGCTGCAAGAGACGGGCGAACGTACGGTCACGTTCCTCGACGGCGACGTCGTACGCCGTGAGTTGTCGGCCGGACTCGACGTTCTCCAAGGCCGACCGCGACATCAACATCCGCCGGATCGGCTGGGTCGCGGCCGAAGTGGCCCGCCACGGCGGACTCGCCATCTGTTGTCCGATCGCGCCCTACGCCGCCGCTCGTGCCACCGCCCGCGCGCAGGCGTCGGCGGCCGGGGCGGGCTTCGTCCTGGTCTATGTCGCTGCGCCGCTCGAGGTCTGCGAGCAACGGGACCGCAAAGGCTTCTACGCCAAGGCGCGCGCGGGTCTGATCACCGGCATGACCGGCATCGACGACCCGTACGAGGAGCCGACCGACGCCGACATCGTGGTGGACACGAGCCGTGTCAGCGTCGACGCCGGCATCGGCATGGTGCTGGAACGGCTGGCCGACGAGGGCTGGATCGCACCCCGTACGCGTGCCTGACCGGCTCGACGCGAAGTCGCGAGCCCGGCTGGGAAGGTTTTGGGAAGCTCGTGGGAGAGCGGCAGGGCCACGATGTCACTGCGGACGCGCCGTCTTCCGTCGGGCGTTTGCGGGTTGGCGCTCCGAACACCACGGGGGCGTTCGGAGCGTCGACCTGGCGAATCCCCGTGTGCGTGTGTCCGTTGACCTCAGCTGCTGGAATCGAGGAGGTCAAGCTGTGTGAGGTCGGCAGTGACCCACTTCTCGGCCAGTGTCGGTTTCGGTTGCCGCACTAACTGCAGCGCCTCCGACAATCGGGCTCGGGCCGCGGTCAGATCGCCTCGGGCTCGATCCGCCGCCGCGAGCCCCCGCAGGCATTGCGCGACGCCGCTGACGTCGCCGAGTTCCCGAACGATAGCGAGCGCCTTGCCGAATTGAGCCGCGGCCCGTTCGATGTCGCCTAGCTCAAGCAGCAGACGGCCCTGATAGACGAGTGCCTGGCATTCGCCGATCGGCGCATCGATGGTGCGATACGTAGCCAGGGACTTCGTGTACGCATCGTCGGCGTCGAGAAGGCGACCAACCTCGACGTACGCCTGACCGATCGCGCGCATGCCAAAGGCGTATACACCGCGATCAGTTAGTTGATCTATGTCCGGGATCACCGGCTCCAGCCACTCGTACGGTGTAGGCCGAGTCCGGCTGAATCGCGCGATCAGGGCCAGGTTTATGGCGGCCGCGACGACGCCGTTGACATCTCCCGCCCGACGGAACTCTTCTTGCGCCGCGACGCCTTCGCTAACGCCGTCGACGTGTCGACCGTGCTCACTGACCGCCATCGCCAGCAACAGCCCGAGTGCGCCGGCGGCCTGTCGGTCACCGGCGCGGTCGGCGGCCGACCGCCCAATCTCGACAACCGTCAACCAGTCGTCGAAGCTGCGGCGCATTTCAAACAAAACGGACGTGAGCCTCACCAATAGCGAACACACGTCGAAATCACCGTCCGCGTCGGCCCGCCGAATCAAGGCGACAAAATGCGCTCTCTCCGTCTCGAACCACGTCGCCGGCCGATCGGCGAGCAGGGTGGCGACATCGACATCGGGGATCCACCGTGGCACGGTGTCAAGCCGGCCGAGGTACCCGCCATAGCTGATGCGCTTCTGAGCGTGGTCGGCGATATGCAGATAGATGCCATGTAGCCGCAGCCGACCCTCCCGCAGTCGATCGGCCATCGATTCCGTCAGCGATTGTTCGAGCGCGTACGCCCGGATGAGATCGTGAATCTGATAAAGCGGTCCGGCGGCGTCATGTCCGCCAACGTCGGCCAAATGGGCATCAAAGAGTTCATCGAGGACCCTGTCGGCGTGACTGATGCTGGCGTCTAGCAGCGCGGCGGCGGCCCAGCCGGACAGATGGGTCAGGTCGAGGTCGGCGATCGCACACAGCAGTAGTTTCGCGTCCGGTTTCAGGTCCTGGTAGCTCAGACCGATGCTGAGTCGTACGTCAAGGTGGCCGTGCGTCAGCTGATCCAGCGGCGGATGCCGCCACGCAGGCTGTCGACGAGTCGGCGGATCGTCCAATGCGGCCGCGCACGGAGTCGCGCCGCGACGATTCGCAACGCGAGCGGAAGCTGGCCACAGAGGTGAACGAGCTCGCTAGCGGCCGCCGGTTCGGCATCGATCCGCTCTTCGCCTAAGAGCAGCCGAAGCAGACCGATCGCATGATCCCGATCGAGCACCGCGAGCTCGATTGTGCGTGTGGCGAGTGCGCTATGCAGCCGGCTGCGTCCATTGATGATCATTCGATTGCCGGGTCCCGGCGGAATCAGGGGCTCGACCTGGGCGTCGTCGCTCACGTTGTCACAGATCACGAGCACGTTCCGGTCCGCAAGCGCCGTCCGGTACACATCGATTCGCTGATCGAGGCTCGCTCCGGCGGCAACGTCGACCCCGAGCGCACGCAGGAATCGGCCCAAGACGTCCTCGGGTTGGACCGGACCCCGGCCATCCGCGCCACGGAGATCGGCGAACGGCTGCCGTCGACGAAACGGTCGGCCAGCTGATACGCCGTCCGCAACGACAAAGCGGTTTTGCCAACCCCGGGCGCGCCGGTGATCGATACCACGCGGTCGCCGCCGGCCAACCATCCGGCTAGGAGGGCCAGCTCGTCGTCGCGGCCGGCGAACGTGCCCACATCGGGCGGAAGTGTCCGCGGCACCTCTGCGCTCGTGGGCCTCGATCCGTGGACCACCCGTGCGCGGCCTGCCCGCGTCAGGCCGCCTCGGTCTGCGGTTTCACCTCCGGATCCACGTCCTGCAGGATCGCGCGATGAATCTCAGCGACCCGCCGGCCGGGCACGGCACCGAGTTCATCGTCGAGCCAGCGCCGCCACCGGTCAAACGTGCGCAGCGCGTCGGCGGCACGGCCGCTGCGCTATTGAGCGATCATCGCGAGCCCCACGAGCCGCTCGCGTTTCTGGTCCTCGTCCGGAAGGCGCAGGATCTCGTCCGCGACGACCGCATGATTGCCAAGGCTCGCTCCAGCTCAAACGGATCCTCCAACGCCGTCAGCCGCGTCGATTCCAGCACGTGCCGAAGCGGCACCGCGCCAGCGTGTTCAGCCGCCTCGCCCAGGACAGGCCCGCGCCACAGATCCAGCGCCGAGCGCAACAAATCGCGGCCGGCCGCGGGCGTGCCCGCCGAACGCCAGTCTCGGGTCGTCCGCAGAAACGCGTACGCGTCGACGATCTGCTCCGGCGCCATCAGGACGTACGCCGACCGGCGCGACTCGATGGTAACGGCGGCCTTGCCAGCATCTGAGGGTTGATCCAGCAGCGATGCCATCGCGGTCCGCAGTTCGGACACGCGCGTTTGGAGCACGGCCCGTGCACTCCGCGGGGGGTTGTCTCCCCACAACAGATCGATAAGGCGGTCAGTGGCGACCGGTCGGCCGACCTCCAACGCCAAGACGCCCAAGATGTAACGCTCCTGTTGCCGGGCAAAGACCAGAGCGCGGCCGCCGTGCCAGACCTCGACCGGCCCAAGCACGAGTATCGACGCCACCTACGCCTCCCCCGCTTCATTGGAGCGCTCAAAACCTACCGCTATCTCTTCGAGCAAGGAGTCGTCGTCCCGCGACGTCGTTGCCGTCGTTGCCGTCGTCGCCCAAATCGGAGCTTGTGACGGCCGGCACAGCTCGGGGCAGTTGATAAGGCCCCTTGACGGGTCGGGATACTCGGTTAATGAACTGGGCGCTCACCGCAGCCGGCTTCGGCGTTGGGATCATCGTCGGCCTGACCGGCATGGGTGGCGGCGCACTGATGACACCCGTACTGGTGATCTTCTTCGGCATTCCACCGCTGGCCGCGGTGTCCAGCGACCTGGTCGCGAGTGCGGTAATGAAGCCGGTCGGCTCGCTCGTCCACATCCGCCATGGCCGGGTGAACTGGAGTCTGGTGCGCTGGCTCTGTGTCGGCAGTGTGCCGGCCGCCTTTGCCGGCGTACTCGTCAATAAGGCACTCGGCAACGGCCGGTCGCTGCAGAATGCCGTGCAGATCGCCCTCGGCATCGCGCTTCTGCTCGCGGTCGCCGGCCTCGTTCTGCGCGCCTTTGCGCGCATGCGCGATCACGCCCGCCGCGCCGCGGCCCGGGCCGGCATCGGCGCTCCGATCGACGGCGACCGGTCAGGTCTCGCTCAGATCCAGGTGCGCCCGTTCGCCACCGCACTGCTCGGCGCCGTGGGTGGTCTGATCGTCGGCATGACGAGCGTCGGCTCCGGCTCGTTGATCATTGTAGTCCTCCTCGCGCTCTACCCGATGCTGCGCGGCGGCGACCTCGTCGGCACCGACCTCGTGCAAGCGGTCCCGCTGGTCGCCTCGGCCGCGCTCGGCCACCTGATCTTCGGCGACTTCCAGTTCAACGTGACCGCCGCGTTGCTGGTCGGCTCGATCCCGGAGTGTTCCTGGGCGCGCAGGTCTCGGCCCGGGCGCAGGGCGGCTTCATCCGACGCGCGCTCGCCGTGGTGCTGCTTGCCAGCGCGCTCAAGCTTCTGCATGCATCGAACACGGAACTCATCGCGGGTGTCGCGGCCGCCGCGGTGCTCGGGCCTGTGGCCTGGGCATGGGTACGGCATCGCAACGGCCTTCCGGCGCTGGCCAGTCATCAAACGCGTCGACGACCGGTCCGAGCGGGACGACAACGTCACCATTGCCGACGGCGGAGTACGCCGACGATAGAGCCTGACCTGGTCCGCAACGCTTTGCTCCGCTAATCAGTGGTTGTAGCCGGATTCATGCCTGATCGGCGATCGGGCATTTGGCGGCAAACGGCGGCCCGCTGTCGCGCGATCGAAGGCTCGATATGCAGGCACTTTGTCGGCACGGGCGCCCGCCGCGACGCTATTCATGTCGTTTTTATTCATACATGAGCCTCCAACCCGTCTCATCACTCGTTATCCGGACGACAGCGTTTGATCTGGACACGACGAATGATCGGACGGACGCATGATCGACACAGCCCAGCCGATGCGCAACGCCCGGCCGTACCGTCTGGCGCCGGGGCGTACCCGTGGCTCGTCGTCTCAGGCCACGGCGAAGGCTGCGCCGACCGCGACGCGCAATCTCCCGAGTGTCGGCGTCGTGATCCCGACCCGCGACCGTCCCGAAGCGCTGAGTCAGGCACTGAAGGCGGTGTTCGCGCAGGACTACGCCGGCCCGATGCGGGTGATCGTCGTGTACGACGGAACACCGCCCGACTACTTGCTCTCGCGTGCGCTGCCCCGACCGGTCATGGTGCTGTCGAACTGGCGCACGCCGGGCCTGGCCGGCACCCGCAACACCGGCGTCCTGGGTCTCGATACTGATCTTGTCGCGTTCTGCGATGACGACACCGTGTGGGACAGTGCAAAGATCAACGCGCAGGTGCAGGCGTTGATCGCGCGCCCGGAGGCGGAGTTGTCACGTGCGCGGTCGAGGTCGAACACGTCGGTCGCCGGAAGCGGCGGCTGGCCGATCAGGACACCGTACGCGTCGAGGACCTCGTCGCCGCGCGCCCGGAGATGCTCCACTCGTCGACGTTCCTGATACGTCGGACCGCACTCGTTGGCGACCTCGGTCTGGTGGCCGAGGACGCTGCGGGCAGCGACAACGAAGACTGGGATCTGCTGCTCCGAGCGGCGAAGCGGGCGCCGGTCGTCCATGTGGACCAGGCGCTCGTACGGGTCCAGTGGCCACGGCGACCCCACTCGGCGTACGAATATGCGACCCGAATCTCGTCGCTGCGCTGGATGATGGCGCGGCACCCGGAGATTCGCGGCTGCCGGCCCGGTGCGGCTCGCGTCTACGGCGAGCTAGCGTGCTGGTCCGCTGCGTCGGGCAATGGGCGGGACACTTGATATTTCAGTGCCAAAGCCGTTCGCAATAATTGGCGCGAGCCCGGAACAGCCATCGCGCTCGCGGCCGCTAGCGGCGTCGTACGGGTTGATCGCGTGCTGGGTGCGTTGGACAAGCGCGCCCGGCGCGCCTGACCGTCATGGGTGGCTCTATCTGCTGACGGGTTCGTGTCGGTCGGCGCGGCTATCGTTGGCGCATGCCCTCCGGCGATGATCTTTCTGGCGACGACTCGTCCGTCCATGATCGCGGCGCCGCCGATGTCGATGGCGTCGTCGTGCGCGACGAGCGGGTCGCCGTCGCGCCAGACGTAAGGCTTCACCTGCGGCGATGGTTCCCGCCGGCCGCGTCACGAATCGAAGCCGACGAGCGGCCGACCACCCGCGATGTCCTGCTCGTGCACGGCCTGTCGTCGAACGCGCGCCTGTGGGACCAGGTCGCGGCCCGACTCGCCGCGGCCGGCCACGAAGCCGCCGCCGTCGACCTGCGCTCGCACGGCGAGAGCGACGCACCCGATTACGGGTACGACACCGCCACGGCCGCTGCCGATGTCGCGACGATCGCGGATCACTTGGGCATTGCCGGCGCGGTCGTCGCCGGTCAGTCGTGGGGTGGCAATGTCGTCATCCGGCTCGCGGCCGAACGCCCCGACCTCGTGGCCGCCGTGGCTCTGGTCGACGGCGGATGGTTCAGTCCGACCGACACGTTCGAGTCGTGGGCGTCTGCGGAGCGGCGGATGCGACCGCCCGACATAGACGGTCAGCCGGCTGCCGCGACGCGGGCCCGAATGCGGGCCGGGCATCCACAATGGAGCGACTCCGCGATCGAGGCCACCATCGCCAACCTGCGGGAAGAGGCAGACGGCACGATCCGTCGCCGGTTGAGCATCGAGCACCACATGCAGATCGCGCGGAGCATGTGGGACGACCCGCCGGCGCCGTACTATCCCCGGGTAGCCGCGCCGGTGTTACTCATGCCTGCGCTCCCGGACGATCCGGACGCGGCGGCGGCCCGTCGCGAACGGATCATGCGTGCGGCCGCCGCGTTGCCTCACGCCAGCATCAGCGAGTACGTGGGCGGCGATCACGATCTGCACGCCCAACAGCCGGGCCGAGTTGCCGACGATCTCTTGGCGCTGGCCGCTCGGTTGCACGACGTCGGCGCGCTCGACGTGGCCAGCGAAGGGTCGATTCGATGACACGACTGCTCGTCATGATGGGCTCCGGCGAGACGGCTCCGACGATGATCAAGCCACATCGCGACTTCTTCGCTCGCATCGGCGACGCACCGGCGGTGGTCCTCGACACTCCGTACGGGTTCCAGGAAAACGCCGACGACATCTCCGACCGGGCCGTGGCGTCTTTCGACGCAAGCGTCGGTCGCAAGGTCAACGTCGTGTCGTGGCGCAGTCGCGATCTCGCGCCGACCGCCCGCGCCCGCGCGCTCGCGGATCTCGGCGACGCCGGCTGGATCTTCGCCGGCCCCGGCAGCCCGACCTATGCACTACGCCAGTGGCGCGACACCGAGGTCCCGCAACTCCTCACCGATCGGCTCAAGCGCGGCGGTGTCGTGGTCTTCGCCAGCGCCGCCGCACTCACCCTTGGCTCACACACAGTTCCGGTGTATGAGATCTACAAAGCGGGCGAGCCACCGTCGTGGGCGGAGGGGCTCGACATCGTCCGGCAGGTGACCGGTATGCCGGTCGTGGTGGTGCCGCACTACGACAACGCGGAAGGCGGCCACCACGACACACGGTTCTGCTATCTCGGCGAACGTCGACTGTCGCACATGGAGCAGATGCTGCCGGACGACACCTTCATCATCGGCATCGACGAACACACCGCCGTCACGCTAGATCTCGACGCTACGACGGCGACGGTGTCCGGCAACGGCACGATGACGATCCGACGTCTCGGCAGCAGTACGGTCTTCCCGAGCGGGACCGTACTCACGTTCGACGAGCTCAATCGCGAGCACCCCGGCACGACATCGGCGCGCCGGTCCGCTCAGGGGACCGACCAGCCGGGCGCAGCGACCGCAGCCGATGAATCTGCACCGGTGATCCTCGCCGCCGAGGCCGACCGGCTCAACGCGGCGTTCGTCGTGGCGGCCGCGGCCGGTAATGCCGACGGCTGTGTCGCGGCGCTCCTCGATCTCGATCAGTTGTTGACCGAGTGGGCGTCCGACCTCTCCGACGACGTCGGCTACGCGCGCACCGTCTTTCGACAAATGATCGTGCGACTCGGCGACCTCGCCGGCGCCGTCGACCCGAAGTCGGCAGCGCTGCCGGCGGTGTTGGATCTCGTGTTTGAGATCCGGAGCACGGCTCGCGCGAGCCGTGACTTCGCCACCGCGGACGCCATTCGCGACAAGCTTGGCGCGGCCGGTGTCGAGATCCGCGATACCCCCGACGGCGCTACCTGGCACCTCGGTTGATTGCCCTCGTGCCACCCACGACGCCAGGCGCTCAACGATCTTGTAACGCTTACGGGCCTATCGCGCCCCGGGAAACCCCCGACGCGTTACAAGATCGCCGAGGTCAGCGGAGGCGTGCGTGTCCCCAGCAAGGGGGCGGGGGCCCGGGCTAGCCGGACCCCCGCTGAGGGACGCTGGGGATGATCCCCATGTTGGTGTTCAGCCGGCCTGAGCGAAGCGCTGGCGGTGACCCGCCAGGTTGTCGGGAGACCCAGGTCGACGGCGTGACCGCGCAAGCCGCGTTCACGTTGGTAGTAACGACGGATCTCGGCGGCCGGTGACGGACAAATCCCTATATCGTCCGATCAGATGGCACAGTTTGGGTGCAGGCGTATCGCATCCGTCCAGTCGCTGATGGCGATGCGGGCGTGGCTCGGCGACCGGAACATGAACGACGTTGGCTCACTTTGGGAGTTGCGGCAGCTCCCCCCGCCAAGCAAGGGCGACACGCAGCGGAACCGCGGGCGCGAACAGAATTCCTTGAGCGTGCCGGCAACCTAGGGCGACGAGATCGTCGAGGGTCCGACGGTCGTCGACTTGTGTGGCGATCACCAGCGTGCCCAGATCCTCGGCGAGGCCGATGACTGCGTTGAGGATCCTGCGGTTGCGGATCCCTAACAAGTCCGTGGCAAACGATTGGTCGAGTTTGATCGCGTCGATTGTGGGTTGCCGCAGATTGGCGAGTGTGGCCGAGCCGGTTCCGTAGTTGTCGAGCGCTATCCGTACGCCCAGATCGTGCAGCGTGATAAGGCCGCTCAACGCTGATGCGTGATCGCGCAGAGATACGTCTTCCGGAATCTCGAGCATGAGCGAGGACGGGTCGGTGCCGGTCGATGAGAGGCGGTCGCTGATGTCGGTGGCGAATCCGGGTGCATCCAGTAATCCAGACGAGATGTTGACACTGACGAACCGTCCGGGCGTGGTGCAGAGTTGCGGAATGTCGGCTAGCGCGTGATCGAGGATCCACATGTCAAGTGAGGCACCCAGCCCCGCCTTGTCTGCCCGGGCGAACGCCGCTGCCGATTGATTCGTGTCAGTCGACGGGTGCGCCCACCAGGCCAGTGCTTCGAATCCGCCAGCCTCGCCGGTCGCGAGGCTAACGACCGGCTGGTATCGAAGAGTCAGCGTCCCTGAATCGACCGCGGTCGCAACGCCGGACCGCAGATCGAGGCTAGCCTCGCGACGGCTCATCATCGATGGCTGGAACGCTCGCCATTGGTTCTTCCCAGCCGCCTTGGCCGCATACAGTGCGATGTCGGCGCGTCGCAACAGCGCGTCGTGCTGCGCCGCGTTATCCGCGGTGGACACACCGATGCTGCCTGCACAGGAAATGTTGATCTCGCCGAGATGCACGGTCGTGGACAGTGCCTCACTGATCCGATCGGCCACTGCGTAAGCCTCAGCGGAATCCGAAAGATCACGAAGCAGGACGGCGAACTCGTCGCCACCAAGTCTCGCGGCAACGTCGGTGTCGCGCAGACACGCGCGAATCTGGCCGGCGCACGTGACCAGCAGTGCGTCACCGATCTGATGGCCATACGAGTCATTGACTTGCTTGAAGTCGTCCAAGTCGATAAATAGGACGGCGGTGACACATCCGGTGCGACCGGTCTGACCGGCCAGACGGAGCTCGTCGCGAAACAATTCCCGGTTGGCCAGTCCGGTCAGCGAGTCGTGTGATGCTCGGAATGCTAGTTCCCGTTGAAGGCGCAGCTGTGTCGTTACGTCCCGAAGGGTAAGGACGTGCCCAGCGACGGTCGGATCATCGGTGAGGTCACGACGGTGGATGACGACGGCGGCCACACCGTCCAGCGTGACGACACTGCCCTCCTCCTGCGTGTCGGCTATGAATGCGTGCTCCCGACGGCCGCTTGATGGTCGCGGCGTGACCGGGTCTACACAGGGTTCACCGACGACGTCGCGGCCAAACATGGTCATCGCGGACGGGCTCGCGTACGCCGCCGGTTCCGTTGCGGCGGAAAATCAGGATCACGTCAGTGCTGTTCAGAACGAGACTCCGGAAGTATTGCTGCTTTTCCTTGTCGAGTCGCAGGGTGGCCAGCTCGATGCGGTGTAGTGCCGTCGCTGCCTGTCCGGCGAGAATCGAGAGCACGTCGGATCAGTGTTTCCCGGCTGCGCCCGCGGTCCGTAAAGCAACTAGCCTCGGCGCGCCGGTGTCCGTGCCATCGGTAGTGGTCAATGGGATACGTAGCGCAGCGGCCGGCGCGGTGACGTCGGAATCGCCACGCGGAATCGACGGGAGCGCCTGGGACCTGGGGTCGCGAGCACAACTGAACCATTGCCATGGCCGTGGAGTTGGCCAACGCTTCCGTCCAGCGCTGTTCGAACCGAGTCGACGTCGGTGGCAAAGTCAAGTGTCCGGGCGGCGTCAGCGGCGGCCCGGTCGGCTTAGGCCGCGACGGCGCAGCATGGAACGGCGAGGGCCCCGACGACCAGCAAAAGGAACCGGTAAACCGAAACGGAGATAGTGGCGATTGCGATCCCATTGTGAATCGAACCGTTGGTTGCCTCGACGAGAAGCGCGGTGGGCGCAATGAGCAGGGCAGTCGCCAATACGACTGATGACCACGACGCTTAACTGGTCCGCTGCAATCGGAATCGATGCCACCCGGGTCATCGCGGAGACGAGCGCGGCCGTAGCCGATAAAACACAACAGGCGGACGCTCCGAGATCAAGCGGTTCGCTGGTGTGCCAGACATCATCACGCAAACCAGCGCCGTACAAGAGGTCGGTGACCATCAGGGCGGCGATGGCGCAGCCGAGTAGCACGGCGGCGATATTCGAGCGCCACGTCACGAGCAGCAACACCGCAGCGGCGAAAACCGTCACGGTGCCAGGCCCAACTGCCGATGGCCGTGATCTTGCCGATGCCGCTGAGATCCAGGTCGATCACCAGGTAGGGCGGACGCGGGTGTCCATACGACGAGCGTGCAGCCGAGGCTGAGGAACGCCGCGTAGAGCCGCAGCGGGCCAGCGGCGGCCGGCGGCACGGGGATGTCCAGACCACGATCGAGCGACAGCTAGCGGGAGATCGGCCGCAATGAATACCAGATCGGCGCCCGACGGATGGGGTCGGGTCGGTCGTTTCGCGACCATGTCGAAGCCGACCTCGCTAGCCGCCAGGAGAACGATCGCGACGGCAAACAGCGCCCACGCACCCGTGCGCGGCGGTCGCTGCTCGACGCAGCCGCACGCAATGGCCGCGGCCGCTAGCACGCCCATCACGACCAACATTGCCGTACGGGTGGCCGGAAGCGCCAAGTACACGACAAGCGTGGCGCCCATCGCGGCCAGGAAAACAACGCGGAGACGTCGTACGGCTCGAACCGACTCGGCCCGAGAACCATGTCCCCCGGTATCGGCCGGGTCGTGCCGCGTAATCGCCCTTGCCGCCCCTCTTCCGGCCACCAAAACAAACTATACGGACGTATCGTACGCAACCCATGGAAAGGACGCTGCCGGTCGGTAACCTGCGGCGGACGCCTCGTCAATATTCGCTCAGATGTTCCAACACGAGATCATTTCGTACCCGTCCACCAGAGCGATGAACATGCGCGGCGCGCGGCCCGTCAAACGGGGCCGTCAAACGAAGGCCGTCACACGAAGCCCGTCACACGAAGCCCGTCAAACACAGGTCGGCCGGAGCGCAACGCTCCGGCCGACCGGGATAACGACGTACGTCAGGCGCCAAGCTTGCGGGCCAGGTTCTCGTTGAGGGCGTTCATGAACTCGTCGGTCGACAGCCACGGCGCGTCGCGGCGAGATCAGCAGCGCGAGGTCCTTGGTCATCTGGCCGCCCTCGACGGTCTCGACGCAGACCTGCTCCAGCGTGTCGGCGAATCCCGACGACCGCCGGGGTGCCGTCGAGCTTGCCGCGGTGGGCCAGGCCACGCGTCCACGCGAAGATCGACGCGATCGGGTTGGTCGAGGTCTTCTCGCCCTTCTGCCACTGCCGGTAGTGCCGGGTGACGGTGCCGTGCGCGGCCTCGGCCTCGACGGTGCGGCCGTCCGGCGTCATGCAGCACCGACGTCATCAGGCCGAGCGAGCCGAAGCCCTGCGCGACGGTGTCGGACTGCACGTCGCCGTCGTAGTTCTTGCACGCCCAGACGTAGCCGCCCTCCCACTTGAGCGCGGCGGCGACCATGTCGTCGATCAGCCGGTGCTCGTACGTGAGGCCGGCGGCCTTGAACTCGTCGGCGAACTCGGTCTCGAAGACCTCGGCGAACAGGTCCTTGAACCGGCCGTCGTACGCCTTGAGGATCGTGTTCTTCGTCGACAGGTAGACCGGGTAACCGCGGTCGAGGCCGTAGCGGAACGAGGCGCGGGCGAAGTCGCGGATCGAGTCGTCGTAGTTGTACATCGCCCATGGCGACGCCGCCGCCCGTGAAGTCCGCGACCTCGAGCTCCATCGGTGCGGCGCCGTCGGCGGGCTGGTAGGTGATGGTCACCTTGCCCGGACCGGGCACCACGAAGTCGGTCGCCTTGTACTGGTCGCCGTGGGCGTGACGGCCGATGATGATCGGCTTTGTCCAGCTCGGTACGAGGCGCGGCACGTTCGACATGATGATCGGCTCGCGGAAGATGACGCCGCCGAGGATGTTGCGGATCGTGCCGTTCGGCGACCGCCACATCTTCTTCAGGCCGAACTCGGCGACCCGCGCCTCATCCGGGGTGATCGTGGCGCACTTGACGCCGACGCCATGGCGCTTGATCGCGTTGGCCGCGTCGACGGTCACCTGGTCGTCGGTCGCGTCGCGGTGCTCGATGCCGAGGTCGTAATACTCCAGGTCGACGTCGACGTACGGCAGTATCAGCTGCTCGCGGATCTGCTTCCAGATGACCCGCGTCATCTCGTCGCCGTCGAGCTCGACGACGGGGTTGTTCGCCTTGATCTTCGCCATGGTCGGTGGCGCTCCTCTCGGATCTCGTTAACAGTACGAGCGTACTGGAAGCTTGGCAGACGGCACAGTCCGGGGCGGTGTCATCCATCGCAACACATTTGAGCTGCACAAACCCTGGTGGGTACGGCGACGGCTCGGTACTGTCACCGCTTGTGTCCGCCTCGTCTCCCCCCGCGGCCCGAACAGCGACCCGGCATCGCGTCTCAGCGCAACACGCGCAGTGCGCCGGCGCGTCATCATCATCGGGGCGCTCGGCGGCCTCGTGGCGGTCGCGATCGCCATCGAGTTCGCCCGTGACGCGGTGACGCCTCGACTGTTCGACGTAGCGAAGAGTCTCACCGGGGACGTACCGATCGGCATGGCGGTGGCCGGATGGTGCACGTACGGGCTGCTGCCGCTCGCGGCAATCCTGCTCGATCGAGACCAGCGCCGCCGTTATGGCCGCCCCGACGTCGGCCCACTCCCGGACAGCACGTTGCTCATGCAGCGGATCAAGGAGTCGGACGGACACCGCCTCGCCCGGCCGTCTTGGTACGTCTGGTGCTGGCGAGCGCCGCATCGCCGCACTCATCGCACTCGCGATCGTGTTCCTGCCCATCCCCGGTGACGGTCACGGCAATCTCGTCGCCACGATGCAGGAGACGCGCAGCGGTGCGGCATTCCTCATCGGCTGGCAGTGGGCCTGCGTGGCGGCCGTACTCGGGACGATGATCATCGTCATGGGACCGGTCGTTACCGCGATCCGGTCGCGGAGTGGTCAGGGGCGGATCGGAGGCATCCCGGCGTCTGCCGGTCGGCAGCTACATCACCGCTTCCGCACTGTCCCTGGCCGCGCTCGTGGTCGCCATCGGATCCGCGTAGTTCTCGTCGCCGGTCGGGTGACCGCGGTTTGCCTCGTACTTGTACGGAAGGTGGCGACTTCCGGGCGGTTCGTCTCGCACTTGTACGGAAGTTGGGCGGTCGCACGCCGGAGGACCGGCCAACTCCCGTACAAATGCCGAGGCCGGGGGCGACGAACGGCGCGGGGTCACGGCTGACGTGCACCCCGCCCGGACGGACGCCCGTGGCACCTACATGCTGGCGACGTCGGCCTGCTTGGCCCGAACGGCCTCGGCCGCCTCCTTGAGTGACGCGAGTTCGGTGTCCGTGAGCTCGGTCTCGACGACCTTGCGTACGCCGGTCGCGTCGATCTCGGCCAACACACCGAGGTAGACGCCCGAGATGCCGAATTCGCCGTCGACCCACGCGCAGACCGGAATGACCTCGCCCGAGTCCTCGGCGACGGCCTTGGCCATCCGGGCCGCGGCCGCGGACGGCGCGTAGTAGGCCGAGCCGGTCTTCAACAGCGCGACGACCTCGGCGCCACCGTTGCGGGTACGGACAACCAGCTCGTCGATCTTGTCGGCCGACATCACGTCGGACAGCGGCTTGCCATCCACGGTGCAGTGCGACGGCACCGGCACCATGGTCTCGCCGTGCGACCCGAGCGTCAGCGTCTTCACCGACTTGACCGGGACACCCAGCTCCTCGGCGACGAAGTTGGTGAACCGGCGCGGTGTCCAGCACGCCGGCCTGGCCGAGCACACGATTGCGCGGGAAACCGGTGGCGATCTGGGCCAGCGCAGTCATCTCGTCGAGCGGGTTCGATACCACGATGACGACCGCGTTCGGCGCGTATTTGGCCACGTTCTCAGCGACCTGACGGACGATCTTGGCGTTCGTGCCGAGCAGGTCCATCCGGCTCATGCCGGGCTTGCGCGGCAGACCCGCCGTGATCACGACGACGTCGGAGCCTTCGATGGCCTCGTAGCCCTCGCCATTCGGGCCGGTCGTGACGCCGACGACCTTGGTCTCGAAGCCCTCGATCGGGCGCGACTGGTTGAGGTCGAGCGCCACACCCGCGGGCTTGCCATCGACGATGTCGGTCAGCACGACGGTCTCGAAGACGTCGAACTCGGCCAGCCGCTGCGCGGTCGTGGTGCCGTAGAAACCGGCGCCGACGACGGTTACCTTCTTGCCCATCGGACTACATCTCCCAAGGTCATCGATTGTGGTTCAACGTCCGCACGATATCGCCACCGCGGCCGACTCACCCGCCGCGGGCGTCATCTTGTGGCCCACGCGACCGGTGTTCAGCGCGACGCCTGAGCCTCGGCGAGCTCGACGACGTTGGTGAGCAACATCGCACGGGTCATCAGGCCGACGCCACCGGGCATCGGCGCGAGATGCCCGGCGACCTCCCGTACCTCCGGCGCGACGTCGCCGACGAGCTTCGTCCTTGCCGTCGGCGAGTTCCACCCGGGAGATGCCGACATCGAGCACGGCCGCGCCCGGCTTCACCATCTCCGCGGTAATCAGCCCTGGTACGCCGGCGGCAGCGACCACAATGTCCGCCGACCGTACGTGCGCGGCCAGGTCACGCGTACCGGTATGGCACAACGTCACGGTGGCATTCTCGCTGCGCCGGGTCAGCAGCAACCCGAGCGGCCGACCGACCGTCGTCCCACGACCGACCACGACCACCTCGGCTCCGGCGATCGGCACGCCATAGCGGCGCAACAGGTCGACAATGCCGCGCGGCGTGCACGGCAATGGCGCAGCCTTGCCCAGGACGAGCCGGCCAAGATTGACCGGATGCAAGCCCGTCCGCGTCCTTGGCCGGATCGACGGCTTCGAGAACCGCGAGTTCGTCCAGGCCCTTGGGCAGCGGCAACTGGACGATGTAGCCGGCACACGTGGCATCGGCGTTCAACTCCGCGACCGCGTCGAGGACCTGCTGACTGGGTCGCGGTCGCGGGCAGATCCCGCCGTACGGACGCGATTCCCAGCTCGGCGCAGTCGCGATGCTTACCAGCGACGTACGCGCGCGATCCGGGGTCGTCGCCCACGAGAATCGTACCGAGACCGGGCACCACGCCGCGATCAGCCAGAGCGTTGATCCGTACGCGCAGCTCGTCCTTGATCATGGCGAGCGTCGCTTTGCCATCCAGAATCGTCGCGGTCACGTGTGCCGATCCTGCCATATTGGGCGCAGCGGTGGCCCGAGATCCCTGCGGCTTCGCCGTCCCACCTCCCGGCGCCGCTCCCGTTACGAACCTTCGTTTGCGCGGGCCGCCTCCGTGGCCATTGACGGGAGGAGCGACGGAGCCCTACCGTCAGTCCGCTCGGCATGTGGCCCGAGTCACTAATCACGAAGGACTGACGACAAATGCAGTGGTGGCTAGCGGTTCTGAAGAACTATGCAGGCTTCAGCGGTCGAGCGCGCCGGACCGAGTACTGGATGTACTCACTGATCAACATCATCATCTTTGCCGCGCTCCTCGCCCTGGCTTTCTCGCCGAAGGTCGGAACCCTTTTCCTCGTCCTGTACATCCTTTTCGCGGTCGCGACCATCGTTCCGACCATCGCGGTGGCCGTTCGGCGCATGCACGACCAGAACAAGCAGGGCGCATGGGTCCTCATCGGACTCATCCCGTTCGGCATCGGGGCGATCTGGCTACTCGTGCTGCTGTGCACGTCCGGAACCGTCGGACCGAACCAGTACGGGCCGGACCCGAAGCAGACGTACGCCGGCTCGGAGCCGGCCTGGCCGGGCGCTCCCGCCGTCTGATCAACAGCTCGAGATCCCGAGAGCCGCGGACACGTAACGGTGGCCGCGGCTCTCGCACATGCGCCTAGCCGATTCGCTGGCCGTGCCTTGCCTCTGGCCGTCATATCTCTGGAGGTATTGCCCGGAGATCGCTTCGAATATTTGCATTCGCTGCGTCGAGGCCGAGCCCGACAGCCATGCTGAGGTCCGGGCGCGATGTCCGCGATGGAGGTCCATCATGCATTGGTACGTCGATGTGTTGCGAAAGTACGCAGTCTTCGAGGGACGCTCGCGGCGCACGGAATTCTGGATGTTCGTGTTGATCAACGCAATCATCCAGGCCATTCTGAACGGCGTGCAAAGGGCCGCGGACAGCTGGGTCCTGTGGCTGATCTCCGGCCTCTACGGCCTCTTCGTGTTGATCCCCGGCATCGCCGTCACCGTGCGACGACTCCATGACTCCAATCACCGCGGCTGGTGGTGGTGGCTCTGGATTCATTCCGGTGATCGGCTGGATCTGGCTGCTCGTCTTGCTGTGCCTGGACAGCACGCCGGGGCCGAACCGCTTCGGCCCGAACCCGAAGGGCGTTGGCGGCTATGGCGCCGAGCCGGCGCCGACGTACCGGCCGGCCTGACCGCCCGTCGCCCTACCACCCAGATCGGAGCCGCCGCCGGCCGGTCACGGCGAAGCGGCGTCACGGCGAGGCGGCCAAGTGGCCAAGTGGCGGCCAACGTTCACGATCAGTGGAAGAAGTGTCGCGTACCCGTGAAATAGAGGGTGATCCCCGCGGCCTCGGCCGCCGCGACCACCTCAGGGTCGTGGATCGAGCCGCCCGGCTCGACCACCGCACGGATCCCCGCGTCCGTCAGGATCTCGAGCCCGTCCGGGAACGGGAAGTACGCGTCGGACGCCGCCACCGCGCCCGGGAGACGTTCCGCGCCGGCGCGCGCCACGGCGAGCCTGGCCGCGTCGACGCGGTTCACCTGGCCCATGCCGACGCCGACCGTGCCGCCGTCATGGGCGAGCAAGATTGCGTTGGACTTCACCGAACGGATCGCCCGCCACGCAAATGCCAGATCAGCAAGCGTCGCCGCGTCGACGGCGGGGCCGGTGGCCAACGTCCACCTTGTCGGGTCGTCACCCGGGGCGTCGATACGGTCGGCCGTCTGGGCCAGCAATCCGCCCGAGATCTGCCGGGTCTCCACTCGTTCGGCCGTCCACACCGGAGCGATGAGCACCCGCAGATCCTTCTTCTTCGCGAGGAGCTCCAGCGCGGCGTCGTCGTAGCCGGGCGCGATGATGACCTCGGTGAACACGCCCTTGAGTTGAGCCGCCATCTCGGCCGTGACCGTGCGGTTGACCGCGATCACCCCGCCGTAGGCGGATTGCGGGTCACATGCGTGTGCCTTGCGGTGGGCCTCGGCGACATCCGCGCCGATCGCGATCCCGCACGGATTCTGGTGCTTGATGATGGCGACGCAGGGATCGGCGAAGTCGTTCGCGCTGCGCCAGGCGGCGTCGCCGTCGATGTAGTTGTTGTAGGACATCTCCTTGCCCTGCAACTGCGTCGCCTGAGCGATGCCGGCCGACCGAAACGCGTCCAGGTAGAGCGCCGCCTGCTGGTGCGGATTCTCGCCGTACCGCAGCGTCGTTTCGAGCGTCGTGGCGATGCCGCCGAACGCCGGCCACCACTCACCGGCCGACGTCGCCTCCCGCACCGCGAACCACTCGGCGATCGCGACGTCGTAGGCGGCGATGTCCGCGAACGCGCGAGCGGCCAGCGCCCGACGCTGCGCGAGCGTGAGACCGCCGCCTTCCACGGCCTTGATGACATCCGGGTACGTGTTCGGCGACGTCACGACCGCGACGTTGGCATGGTTCTTCGCGGCCGAACGCACCATCGCCGGCCCACCGATGTCGATCTTCTCGATGCAATCGTCGAAGTCGGCACCGGACGTGACCGTCTCGGTGAACGGGTAGAGGTTGCTGACCAACAGATCGAACGGTTCGATGCCGAGCTCGGTCAGCTGCTGGGCATGGGAGTCCAGCCGAAGGTCGGCGAGGAGGCCGGCGTGCACCTTGGGATGCAGTGTCTTGACGCGTCCATCCAGGCACTCGGGAAAGCCGGTAAGCTGCTCGACCGGGGTAACCGGCAGGCCGAGCGACTCGATGTGGGCCGCGGTCGAGCCGGTCGACACGATCTCCGCGCCGGCGCCGGCCAGCGCGTGGGCCAGCTCGTCCAGGCCGGTCTTGTCGTACACGCTGATCAACGCGCGCTTGACCGGCCGGCGTCCGACGTCGGCGAGCGTGCCGGCGCCGTCGCTCATCGGGGCGTCACTCATGCCCATCCTCGCTTCGCGTCGGATGGGCACGAGGCACGGCCGCGCTGAATCTTCTGATTCGCTCGCTGACGCTCGCTCATGCCCATCCTCGCTTCGCGTCGGATGGGCACGAGGCACGGCCGCGCTGAGTTTTCTGATTCGCTCGCTGACGCTCGCTCATGGGATCGTGACCTTTCGTCCGTTGATGGTCCAGCCGTCGCGAACCATGCGGCCCACGACATCGACGAGTTGCCGGCGTTCGGCGTCCTTGATGCGCTCGGTCAGGGTTTCTTCGGTGTCGTCGTCCTCGACCGGGACGGTGACTTGCGCGATGATCGGCCCGGTGTCGATGCCACCGTCGACGAAGAACAGCGTGGCACCGGCGATCTTGACACCGTAGGCGAACGCGTCACGCGGCCCGTGGATGCCGGGAAAGCTCGGCAGCAACGCGTTGTGCGTGTTGATGTAGCGGTCGCCGAACGCGCCGAGAAACGCGTCGCCGACAAGTTTCAGGAAGCCCGCGGAGATCACGAGATCGGGCGTGAACGGCTCGATCGCTGCCGTCAGCGACGCATCCCACTCCGAGCGCGTCGCGAACGCCTTCACCGACCGTACGAATGTCGGGACATCCGCCTTCTCGGCTCGGGTCAGCCCAACGATATCGGGCCGGTCGGCGCCGACGGCCACGATCTGGGCGCCGTACGCCGGGTCGGCACACGCGTCAAGGAGAGCCTGCAGGTTCGTGCCGATGCCGGAGACAAGCACAACGAGCCGTGCGGTCACCTGCGCAACCCTACAGGCGGGATTCCGGCCGGCCGCCTTCGACCCGGCCACCGACCTGGGATTAGGTGGATGACGACCGGCTGCCGGCCGCGAGCTGCGCCCCGACCAGTGCGCCGACGCCAATGCCAAGTCCACCGATGACCGCGAACTCCCAGCCCACCTGACCGGTGTTGGCGAGGGCGCCGCCACCCAACGCGCCGGCACCGGCGAACCCGATGACGGCAAGCACGATCGCCGCGGCCGGTGCCGCGAGCAGTGTCGCGCCGACTAGCGCACCGCGGCCTAGCGATCGCCGGCCGTCGCCGCGCTCCGCCTCGGTGCGAGCACGGCGGGCCAGAAGCACGCCGGCGACCAGCCCGGCGATCACCGGCGTCGCAAGGAGAATCTGCCCAACACCGGTGATCGCTCGATCCGGAAGGCCGGCGAACACCGGCAGCTCCGGGACTTGACCAAGGGTGAAACCCGGGCCGGCGAGATAAGCCGATGCCCACACGGCGAGGTTCGGCGCGTACGCCAGACAGACCAGCACGATGCCGAGATCGCCGGCGAACCCCAGATGCATGTTGCGCAGGATCGCCGTGGCCGTCGCTCCGGCCACCGCGATCTGCACACCGACCGCGATCGCGCCCGCGGCGAGAAGGAACGACACCGCCACGACACCGGCCCGTACGCCGTCGCGGACCACGTACGGCGTCCGGGCCCGGAGGCGTCGAGCGAATCCGCTGTGCGGCCACGCTCCGAAGAAGGCCGCGACGAGCGCGAACCCGCCGAGCGTGAGCCCGGCCCGCAGGATCGGCACCTCGAGTTCCGGGCCTCGGGTGATCGCCGCTGCCCCCGCACCGAGCAGGCCGTACGGGATCGCGACCGAGGCGGCGACCACGACCGCCGGCCGGACCGAGCGGACGCGACGTACGCCCAGTGCTCGCGTCGTGTTCCGTCCGGCCCGTACGCATCGCCAGATGGCCAACGCCGTAACCGCCAGTGGTACGAGCGCGATCGGCTGCCCGCCGAGCCGCAGCGGCACGCCGTGCCCGAGCAACCAGGCCGCCATCCCGTACCGGAGAGTCGTGGTCACCGGTGGCCGCGGTGCGGCGACCAGCGTGACCACCGCGATCGTGACCAGGATGGGTACGAAGGACCACGCGGCCGCCAACAGTGCGTTGATTCCGGCCGCGACGGACAGCGGCGCGCGCCGGGCCGAGCCCGGCGGCGGTGCGGGCCGGCGCTGCGCCGGCAGCGCAACCGTCGGCCGCGCCGACACGTCGTCCGGAGCGATCGACGATCGGTCCGCGGAAGCGAGCGAATCGTCTGCGTCGGTGGGCGATACGGTGTCCGGCGCGTCCGCGGGGTGGTCCGGGGTGGCAGCCATCGCCCTTGACTCTCTCAAACGACGGCCGGCCGGTCATCTATGACCGGCCGGCCGAACGCCCACAATGTGCGAGCTAGCGCGACTGCATGATCTCCCGCATAATCTGCGCCGTCTCGCTCGGTGTCTTGCCGACCTTGACGCCGGCCGCCTCCAGCGCCTGCTTTTTCGCCTCGGCGGTGCCGGCGGAGCCGGAGATGATCGCCCCGGCGTGGCCCATCGTCTTGCCCTCCGGCGCAGTGAAGCCGGCGATGTAACCGACGACCGGCTTGGTGACGTTCGCCTTGATGAACGCGGCCGCCCGCTCCTCGGCGTCGCCGCCGATCTCGCCGATCATCACGATCGCGTCGGTGTCCGGATCGTTCTGGAACGCTTCGAGCGCGTCGATGTGCGTCGTGCCGATGACCGGGTCGCCGCCGATGCCGACCGAGGTCGAGAACCCGAAGTCCCGCAGCTCGTACATCAGCTGGTAGGTCAGCGTGCCCGACTTCGACACGAGGCCGATCCGGCCGGCCGGCGTGATGTCGGCCGGGATGATGCCGGCGTTGCTTGCGCCCGGCGACGCGATGCCCGGACAGTTCGGCCCGACGATCCGTGTCTTATTGCCGGACGCGACGTTGTGTGCCCAGGCCGCGGTCGAGTCGTGCACCGGGATGCCCTCGGTGATGACGATCGCGAGCGGAATCGCCGCGTCGATCGCTTCGACGATCGCCGCTTTCGCAAACTTCGGCGGTACGAAGATGACGGTCACGTCGGCGCCGGTCGAGTTCATCGCTTCACCGACCGAGTTGAACACCGGCAGCGTGGTGCCGCCGAAGTCGACGGACTGGCCGCCCTTGCCCGGTGTGACCCCGCCGACCACGTTCGTGCCGGCCGCGAGCATCCGACGGGTGTGCTTCGAGCCCTCCGAGCCGGTCATGCCCTGCACGATGACCTTGGAGTCCTTCGTCAACCAGATTGCCATGTCATGCCCCCACGGCTGCGAGCTCGGCGGCGCGCTTCGCGGCACCGTCCATTGTGTCCACCCGTTCGACGAGCGGGTTCGCGGCTCCGTCGAGGATCTGGCGACCGGCCTCGGCGTTGTTGCCGTCCAGGCGTACGACCAGCGGCTTGGTGACCGCCTCGCCCCGGTCGGCGAGCATCGCGAGCGCGTGGACGATGCCGTTCGCGACCGCGTCACACGACGTGATCCCGCCGAACACGTTGACGAACACGCTCTTGACCGACGGGTCGGACAGCACGATCTCCAGTCCGTTGGCCATCACCGTCGCCGAAGCGCCGCCGCCGATGTCGAGGAAGTTGGCCGGTCTGACCCCGCCGTACTCCTCGCCGGCGTACGCGACGACGTCCAGAGTGGACATCACGAGACCCGCTCCGTTGCCGATGATGCCGACGGTGCCGTCGAGCTTGACGTAGTTGAGATCGCGCTCCTTGGCCCGCTGCTCCAGTGGGTCGGACGCCGCGGCGTCCTCCAGCGCCTCGTGATCCGGGTGCCGGAACGTGGCGTTGCCGTCGAACGTCACCTTCGCGTCGAGCAAAAGGACTGAGTTACCCTGCGGCGCTTGACCGACTCCGACGCGAGCGCCATCGGCCACCTTCGCGAGCGGGTTCACCTCGACGAGGAGCGCATCCTCGGCGACAAACGTCTGCCAGAGCCGCACGGCGATCGCGGCGACCTGATCGGCGACGTCGGCCGGGAACCCGGCGGTCGCCACGATCTCGCGCGCGGTTGCCTCGTCGACACCCTTGTCGGCGTCGATCGCGACTTGCGCCACCTTTTCCGGTGCCTCGTGCGCGACCTGTTCGATCTCCATACCGCCGGCCGTGCTGGCGATGCACAGGAACGTACGGTTCGCGCGGTCCAGGAGATAGGAGAAGTAATACTCCTCAACGATGTCGGCCGTCTCGGTGACCATCACCTTGTGGACCGTGTGGCCCTTGATGTCCATGCCGAGGATGTCCGTCGCGCGGGCCTGCGCCTCGTCCGCGTCGGCGGCGAGCTTGACGCCGCCGGCCTTGCCGCGGCCGCCGACCTTCACCTGCGCCTTGACGACCGATCGGCCACCGAGACGTTCCGCGATCGCTCGAGCTTCCTGCGGCGTCGTGGCCACGCCACCGTCCAGCACCGGCAGCCCGTGCCGGGCGAACAGGTCGCGCCCCTGATATTCGTACAGGTCCATGTTCGCCTGTCCCGCTCCTTGATTAGCTCCGCCGGCCTCGTTACCGACCGAGTGGCTCGCCACCCGCCCCCGCGACCGGGAGCTAGGCCCATCGGGCGCAGCCTAGCCACCGGGGCAAGCCGACAAACGGCAAGGGTACGGCCTGTGCCCTACCGCACAGACGGCCGTCCGGCGACCACGCCCGGCAACTGTCGCCGTACCGGTGGAAATGGCGCCGAGCCGGCGCGTAACCAGCCGCCCGAGCCATCGTTGTGTACAACGTCGGACCGACACGAAGACGGCCGATGCCCTGTCGGTCGAGGGGTGGCGGCGGGGCATCGTGCGTGAGAGACCGGGCGTATGAGGGGTGCGTCCGGTCTCTCTTTGCGTTCTTGCCTTTGGTTGTCGGGCTTTTGGGATTTTCGGGGGCAGTCCGCCACTCCGGGCGGTCAGGCTTGATCCCTGCGTGGCGGACTGCCCCCGAAAATCCGCGACAGACAAGGATCGCCGGATCGTGTAGGAGCTATCGGGGTGGGAGTGATACGGAGAACGGTTCAGTGGAACCGGGGTGGGCGTGATACGCAGAACGGTTTGACGAATCGCGAGCGGTTCAGTGCCTGGGCGGGTTAGGAGACGGGGGTGGCGACGTGGGTGCGGACCCAGTCGACGATGGACTGTGTGGTCGCGCCCGGAGTGAAGATCTTCGAAACACCGATGCGAGTGAGCTCGGGGATGTCGGCGTCCGGGATGATCCCGCCACCGAATACGACCATGTCCGCGGCACCGCGCTCGGCCAGCAGCTCGACAACGCGACGGAACAACGTCATGTGGGCGCCGGACAGCACCGACAGTCCGATCGCGTCGGCGTCCTCCTGGATCGCCGTCTCGACAATCTGTTCCGGCGTCTGGTGCAGGCCGGTGTAGATGACTTCCATGCCGGCATCGCGCAGGGCACGGGCGACAACCTTTGCGCCGCGATCGTGGCCGTCGAGGCCGGGCTTCGCGACGACAACCCGGATACGAGAGCTCATCGGCGTGACCCTTCTCCATCAGCGAACCGGCCGCCCGGTGCGTCTCCTGAACGAACGGTAACCCGCCGCTGGCCGGACAGCGAGATCGGGCGGCGTACGGCCACGGTGCGCCCCAACGTATCGTGGCGGAATCGTGACAGTACGAATTTGGCACTTAACGAGTGGGCCGGCAAAACGTAACGAAATGCGCAAGCGGCGACGCACAACCGCACCATTCCCGGAAACTGCCGGCGCTCCGGCTTGTGTTCCTCGTAACGGATTGGCTACGGTGTCCCGGTTGTCACCTGCTTGACACCTAGATGACAGCACGACGCTAATCTCACCGACCCCCAAACCCGGTGGGTACGGCGCCGTTCGGCACCACACGGCGAAGGGTGTGCGAGTGAGTTCTCGGAAGGAGCGCGACCGGTATATCGGTCGTCGCCGGGTTCCGACCCCACCACGCAGCCGCTACACGGCGGTCGCGACGACCGCGCTTCTCGGCGCGGGCGCCGTGGCTCTGGCGACAGCCGCCGCGATGCCCGACATGAAGGTCAGTGACCCGGGCAGTCTCGCCACCATGGCCGGCAACAGCACGGCGCTGAGCCGCAACGCCGTCCTTGACCGGGCGAACCGCTCGACCGACCGGACTTCCGCCGCGGCGACCGCGGACGCTGCCGCCGACGTCTGGCGCCTGCCGATGACGAGCTATTCGCTCGCGTCCGCGCCGTTCGGCGAGCGCGCCGGCGCTCTCAACCGCGGCGTCGACCTGATGGCACCGGTCGGCACCGCCCTCTACGCATCACACGGCGGCACCGTCACGCTCGCGCGATGGTATGGCGGCTACGGCTACACGGTCATCGTCGACATCGGCAACGGCGTGCAGCTCGTGTACGGACACGCATCCGCGCTGACGGTCAAGGAAGGCCAGCACGTCGCCTCCGGCCAGCTGGTCGCGCTGTCCGGTAACACCGGCTACTCGTTCGCCCCGCACGTCCACTTCGAGGTCCGCGTCAACGGCGCGTCGACCGACCCGTCGACGTACCTGCTTGACCACGGCGTCGACATCCTGAAGCACAGCGACTCGCTCAGCGGCTGAGAGCTTCTTTCCCGCTCAGGACCGTCTCGAAACGCCGTCTGCTCGCGGGGCGTCACATCTTTTCGATCGGTGCGTGCCGCAGCACGATCCACATCGTCTGATCGCCGAAGTCGATCTGCGCCTGGGCCCGAACGCCGGCACCCTGGACGGAAACGACCCGACCGAGACCCCACCGCTGATGGTTGACCCGATCACCGGGGACGAGCGTTGGTACGTCCGGCTTGGCCAGATCGCTCGCCGTGGCCAGATTGCTGGCCGAGATGCCGAGCCGTGACGCGATCTCGGCCGCCCGCGCCGTGCCGCCGGTGAACCGGCTTGTCCGCGCACCGATGCCACCGGCCCGGCCACCGACGCCGCCGCCCGTGCCGGACCACGACGTATACGCGCTCTCGGTCCGCTCCCACCGCACGAGCTGCTCCGGCAACTCGTCGAGGAACCGTGACGCCGGATTGAACTGCGGCTGGCCCCAGGCGCCGCGGGTAACCGCCCGCGAGATGTAGAGCCGCTGCCGGGCGCGGGTGATCCCTACGTACGCCAGGCGACGCTCCTCTTCCAACTCCTGGGCGTTGCCGAGCGAGCGAAGGTGCGGGAAGACACCGTCCTCCATCCCGGTCAGGAACACGACCGGAAACTCGAGGCCCTTGGCCGTGTGCAACGTCATCAGCGTGACGACACCCTGGTGGTCCGGGTCGTCGCTGGGAATCTGATCCGCGTCGGCGACCAGCGACACCTGCTCCAGGAAGCCGGCCAGGGTCGGCCGCTCGGCCGGACCGTCGCCGGTCACCTCACCGCTGTCCGGGTCGACCGCCGGCGTGGCGTCGATCCGCTCTGTGTACTCGCGGGCGACGCTCACCAGCTCCTGAAGGTTCTCCGATCGGCCGGCGTCCTGCGGGTCAAGGCTCTCTTCGAGCTCGGCGAGCAGGCCGGAACGCGCGAGCACTGCCTCCAGTACGTCCTCGGGCGGGGCGGTCTCGGCCAACGTACGCAGGTCGTCCATCATGGCGACCCATTCGGCGATGGCGTTTGCGGAGCGCGGCGCGATGCCAGGCGCGTCCGCGGCGCGGCGCAGTGCAGCACCGAACGAGATCCGGTCGCGGCCGGACAGCGCCACGACGCACGCTTCGGCGCGATCACCGATGCCCCGGCGTGGCGTGTTCAGGATGCGACGGACGCTGACCGTGTCGTCCTCGTTCGCGATCGCCCGCAGATAAGCCAGCGCGTCCCGCACTTCCTTGCGCTCGTAGAACCGGACGCCACCGACCACCTTGTACGGCAGCCCGATACGGATGAACACCTCTTCGAACACACGGGATTGTGCGTTGGTGCGGTAGAACACCGCGACATCGGCCGGCCGGATCTCACCGGCGTCGGTGAGGCGATCGATCTCACGGGCGACCCAGTCCGCTTCGGCGTGCTCGGTATCGGCAACATATCCGACGATCTGCTCACCGTCGCCCTGGTCGCTCCACAGTCGCTTCGGCTTGCGTTCGGTATTGCGATCGATGACCGCGTTCGCGGCCGACAGGATCGTCTGCGTCGACCGGTAATTCTGCTCCAGCAGGATGATGCGAGCATCCGGATAGTCGCGCTCGAACTCGAGGATGTTGCGGATCGTCGCACCGCGGAACGCGTAGATGGACTGGTCGGCGTCGCCGACCACGCACAGCTCCGCCGGCGGCACCAGTTCGTCGCCGCCGACCAACTCGTTGACCAGGACGTATTGCGCGTGGTTGGTGTCCTGATACTCGTCCACCAGCACGTGCCGGAAGCGCCGGTGATACTTCTCGGCCACCTCGGGGTGCGACTGGAGCAGGTGGACAGTCGTCATGATCAGGTCGTCGAAGTCGAGCGCATGCGATTCGAGGAGGCGCCGCTGATACAGCCCATACGCCTCCGCGACGGTACGCTCGATCGGTCCCTTCGCGTTCTGCGCCGCGGTCTCCGGGTCGACCAACTCGTTCTTGAGGTTCGACACGGCAGCGGCCAGGGAACGGGCGCTGTATCGCTTCGGATCGAGGTCGAGCTCGCGCGCCACCAGTTGCATCAGCCGCCGCGAATCGTCGGCGTCGTAGATCGAGAACGTCGACTTGAGACCGGCGTGCTCGTGCTCGGCGCGCAGGATCCGGACGCAGGCCGAGTGGAATGTCGACACCCACATCAACCGCGCCTTCGGACCGACCAGCGCCGCGACGCGGTCCTTCATCTCGCCGGCGGCCTTGTTCGTGAACGTGATCGCGATGATCTCGCCCGGATGCACGTTGCGAGCGGCCAGGAGATAGGCGATGCGGTGCGTCAACACCCGCGTCTTGCCCGAGCCGGCGCCGGCCACGATGAGCAGCGGCGAGCCGCTGTGCGTCACCGCTGCCGCCTGCGGATCATTGAGCCCTTCGAGGAGGATCTCCGGGTCGGAGCGTCGCCGGCCGCCCCGGCCGTGCCGATCATCGCCGTGAGGTCGATCATCGTCGCGGCCATGGGGCTGGCCGTTCGCAGACCGCACGATCTCAGGCCGATCGGAATCAGCCTGATCCGGCGGGTTTGGGGAGGTCTCAAAGAGCGCATGCATCGCGCTGTTGAGTCTATGCCGGCAGTCCGACACGCGACCCGCGACGTTCCGGGGATACCAGCCCGAGCGGTTCCGTGAGGGATGCGCCGCCGGCGCGACCGACGGTGGGCGGCGCAACACTCGACTCGGCAACGGGTGGCATAGGGTGTCGCCGTGCCGGAGTTTCTACGCATCGCGACCGCGGTCGTCGGTCTCGCGCTGGCCGCGTGGGCCGGATATGCCGCGTGGCGGAATCAGGGGCCTCATCGCGGCCATCTGATCGGCGCGATCGTTCTGGAGCTTTTCGCACTAGCGCTGGCCGCAACGGCGGTTGTCGGGCTGAGCGACGGACACCACAACCACGACCGCGCCACGTTCATCGGCTATCTGATCGCCTTCGTGATCATCCCGCCGGCCGGCGTCCTGCTCGCTCGGCTGGAGCCGACGAGATGGGGCTCGGTGATCATTACCGTCGTCGGCCTCGTCGAGGCGATCCTGGTCGTACGCCTGCAGCAGGTCTTCACGGGAGTCGGGTGACCAGAGGTGGACACTGAACGCGTGGAACCCGGTCCCGACACGGAATCACTCCCAATCAAGAACCGTCGCCGCAGCATCAACGTCGGCCTCGGCCGCCTGTTGATCTTCGTGTACGGCCTTTTCGCCCTGTCCGCCACCGGCCGCGCCGTCGTGCAGATCGCGACGAAGTTCCATAACGCCCCACTGGCGTACGTCTTGTCGGCCGTGGCCGCGGTGATCTACATCGTCGCGACGGTCTGTCTGGCCCGGTCCACCGTCGGATCACGCCGACTCGGCATTGTCTGCGTGTCGATCGAACTCGTCGGCGTGCTCGTGGTCGGCACGTGGAGCCAGCTCGATACGGCCGCGTTCCCGGATGCCACGGTCTGGTCGGACTACGGCTCAGGGTATGGCTACGTCCCGCTCGTACTCCCGATTCTCGGTCTTTGGTGGTTGCTGCGCGGCGCAAAGCCGGCGCCGGCCGCGGCGGCCTGAGCGCGACCGGCCCGGTCGCGATCCCACATTGCGGTTGCCTCTGGCCAATTCAATCTGGCGTGGCATACTGGTCGGCGTGACGCAGACCGTCATCGCCACCGCGCGATTTTTTGCCTATGAGTCCGGGAGTCCGGCACTCGTAGGTCGCGTCTGAGCGCACACCAAACCTGCGAACCGCCCCGGGCTCTCGAGCCCGGGGCGGTTTTTTGGCTCCGTGCGAGGGAATCTTGAGCGATCGTGACCCGGACCTACCGACCGCCGGCAGACCGATGACCCACGAAACGGAGCACCACGAAATGACCGCCATGATCGATATCCCGTCGTCGATCCTCTCCGCGCCGACCGACGCCGATACGTCGGGACGTGATCACGCCGACGCGACCTCCGATTCCGCCAGCGCCCGGCCATCGGCCGCGACAGCGACCGGCGCGACCGGCACGGCCGTGGAGAACATCAGCGGCTTACGCGAGCGAATTGACGAGATCGACAACGCCATCATCCAGCTGTGGCAGGAGCGGGCCGCGATTTCGGCCGAAGTCGGCCGGGTCCGTATCGCCTCCGGCGGCACCCGCCTTGTGCTGTCGCGCGAGCGGGAGATCGTCGATCGCTTCCGCGATGCGCTCGGGGCCGACGGCGTGCAGCTGGCCCTGCTGATCCTCCGGGCTGGTCGCGGACCGCTGTAGGGCGCGCCCGCCTCCGGAGACCGCGACGGCGACGGCGACGGCGACGGCCGCAGACAAGCCACCATCCGACAAATCGCCACCGCCAGAGACGTAACGCGACCCGGGCACGGCGCGATAGCTTGCGCCCGTACGATCGGCGGTCATGGGCTTTCCTCCGTCACCCGAACCAATCGACGACGCCAAACGCGTGCTCTGCGTCGCGGCGCATCCCGACGACATCGACTTCGGTTTCGCCGGAACGGTCGCGGGCTTCGTCGCGGCCGGCCTGCACGTTACGTATCTCCTGGTCACCCGCGGGGACGCCGGTGGCTTCGATGACACGCCGCGCGAGCAGATGCCGTTGCTCCGGGAGGCGGAGCAGCGGGCCGCGGCGACCGCCGTCGGCGTCGAAGACCTGATCTTTCTCGATGGATACCGCGACGGAACGATCACCGTTACGCTCGAACTCCGGCGCGACATCTCACGGGTCATCCGGCAGGTACGGCCCGACCGGATCCTGACGAATTCGCCGATGCGTCGGTGGGATCGCATCGGCGCCGGCCACCCCGACCATCTGGCCGTCGCTGAGGCGACGACGTGCGCGGTCTACCCCGACGCGCGCAACGCGTTCGCGTTCCCCGAGTTGCTCGCCGATGAGGGGCTCGAGCCGTGGACGGTCCGCGAGATGTGGTTCGTGGCCAGCCCGAACCCGGATCATTTCGTCGACATCACCGACGTCTACCCGCGCAAGCTCGCGGCTCTACAGGCGCACGCGACGCAGACGAGCCACATCGATCTCGACGCGCGGCTACGCACGATGCTCGGCAACACGGCCAAGGAAGGCGGCCTGCCCGACGGCCGGCTGGCCGAATCATTCAGCATCATCCGCACCGGCTGAAGCGCCGGCTGAGGCCGCGCCGGCCAAGGCGCCGGCAGAGGCGCCGGCTGAGGCCGCGCCGCACCGGGTCGACGCCAGCTCGGGCCACGCGCTGAGGCGCTGCCCCCAGCCGTCAGACGAGACGTCGGTCGGCGGCCCACCGGGACAGCTCGTAGCGGTTGGACATCTGGAGCTTGCGCAGCACGTTGGACACGTGCGTCTCGACGGTCTTGATCGAGATGTAGAGCTCCTTGGCGATCTCCTTGTAGGCGTAGCCGCGAGCTAACAGCCGCAGCACCTCGCGCTCGCGGTTGGTCAGCTGGTCGAGTTCGGGATCGGCGACCGGGGTGTCCGGGCGCGACGCGAACGCATCCAACACGAATCCGGCCAGGCGAGGACTGAATACCGCGTCGCCATCCGCGACCCGACGGATGGCCGCGGTCAGGTCGTCGGGTGAAATCGTCTTCGTCACGTAACCACGAGCGCCGGCCCGGATAAGGCCGATGACGTCCTCGGCCGCGTCCGACACGGACAGGGCCAAAAACTTGACCTCCGGGTACGTGGTCCGGCATGCCTCCAGCACCGCGCGGCCACCGCCGTCGGGCATGTGTACGTCGAGCAGGACGACATCGGGCAGCGTCGCGCCGATCGAGGTAACCGCCTGGGCGACCGTCGACGCCTCCCCCACGACGTCGACGTAGGCGCCGAGTTCGGACCGTACGCCGGCGCGGAACATGGCGTGGTCGTCGACCAGAAAGACGCGAAGTCGACGCCCCGCGGCGGGGCTGCTCGCACCGTCCGTGCCGTCGAGCACCGGATCGTTACTCATCTTCTCCATCATCTCCCGTTCTCGATCGGCATCGTGAGGCGAACCTCGGTGCCTTCGCCCGGCTCCGTACGGATTTCCGCCCGGCCCCGGTGACGTTCCATCCGGCCGATGATCGAGCCCCGGACTCCGTGCCGGTCCGACTCAACCGACTGACATGTCGAAACCGACCCCGCGGTCCCGAATGAACGTGCTGACCTGTTCCGGCTCCACCTCGGCGTACAGCGAAATGCTCTGGATCTTGGCGTGTCGCGCGGCATTGACCATCGCCTCGCGCGACGCTGCCACCAAGGCGCGGACCTCATCCGTCATCGGCGCGTCGCCGACCACCACGGATTCGACCGTGATCGCGTACGTGTCCTCGACCTCGGCCACTGCTTCCTCGATCGCGGCCGAGAACATCTCCGACGCCGAACCGGTCGGTTTGTAGAGCCAGTTGCGCAGGCTGCGCTCCTGGCCACGAGCGAGCCGGACCACGACGGTCGGATCGCCGGAGTTTCGCTGGATCAGCGCGAGCGTGTGCAGCACCTGGTCGTGGACCATGGCGGCGATCTCGGCGCGCTCGGCTTCCCGGATCCGGCCCTCGCGCTCCGCCCGCAGCTGGCCGATCATCCGCCAGAGCAGCGGTGCCACCGCCAGCGCGACGCCGCACAGGGCCAGGATTGCAAACAAGGCGCTGCTCAGGATCGCGCTGAACCCAGCCCCGCCGACCGGCGCGAACACCGCGATCACGCCGATGATGCCGACGATGACCAGCGCGCCGCCGCCGACCAGCCGCAGCACGTACCCGCGTCGGTCGGACTCGTCGAAGAACGTCCCCAGCCAGGGCGCCCACGGCACCGTGCGCTGCCAGCGGCGTCGCCGGTCGGCGTCGGCCAGGTGCCAGATCAGTCCGGCGCCGGCGGCGATCAACGCGATCAGCCAGCCCAGCGCGGACGAGAAACCGCCGAGGCCGACCAGCGACTGCAGCAACAGGACACCGGCCGCGAGCGCGGCATAGGGCAAGATCTCCCGCAGGCTACGGCGCCGCGCCGGTTCCTTCACGGGTACGACGGGAACGACCGCCCACAACGCGACGTAGAGCAGCGCGCCGACCCCGTTGAACGGCAGCAGGATGACGAGGGCCGCTCGGATGACCGCCACCCGGACGCCGAGATGCTCGGCGAGGCCAGCGGCCACACCGGAGATCATCTGGCGTTGCGGGATCCGGTAAAGGCGCCGGGCGCCCGTTCCGGTCCGACGATCGGTGGTCGGATTCACGCTCGTGCTGTCTCCTGTTGCGGCTGGTCGGCTGGCTGACGTACCGATCGTCACACGTACGACCGAGAGTGCACAGGGGGACGCCCCCGAGTTGAGTGCCGCGATAAGTCAGGGTTGCCTCAGGGTCACTTCCGGAGGCCAGTCGGGCCAGGTTGGGGCGATGCTCGAAACCATGACGAGCACACCCGAGCCGGACGACCGCCGGGCCGCGCCGGATCAGACAGCCGATGACGGCGCCGCGGATACCGGCGACGCCATCGTACGGCCCGAGAACGCCACCAGCGATCGCCCCGACGACCCGGCGCCCGGCGCGGCCGACGGCCGGTCGGAGGACGTGGTCGTGGAGGCCGACGACCACGTCGACGCCGCGGATGTCGCACACAGTGCCGAGGTGCCGGACGCGATTTGCCCACGACGGTGCAACCCGCGCCATGGAATCGTCGGGCGACACGGCCGAGTCGTCGGTCGACACGGCGGAGTCGTCGGGTGAGGGAGTGATCGACAGGGCCGACGCCGGCGCCGTCGCCGACGCGGTCGATTCCGCATCGGAGGACGCCGACGTGGCCGCGGACACTTCGGAGGAAGCCGTTGTGGAAGAGCACCGCGGCCCGGATCCGGTCGACGCGGGCGGCGCCCGCACGGGGGCGACCGGCGTCGGTGAGGCACCGACATATGACGCGGGCGGCGCCCGCGCGGAGGAGGCCGGCGTCGGTGAGGCACCGGCATTCGCGGGCGGCGCCGGCGCGGAGGCGGCCGGCGTCGCGACGGGCGGTCCGCCGCCATGGGCGTCGGCCGCATCGGGCTCGGGCAGCGGATTCGTCCCGCCGTGGGCGACTTATCGCCCACCGCCGCCCCCGCCGCCCGGCACCTCAGGTTTTGCCACCCGCTACGGCCTGGTTCGACCCGTACACAACCGATACATCGCCGGCGTCTGTGGCGCGTTCGCCCGGGCGACGAATACCGATCCGGTGCTGTGGCGCGTCGCGCTTCCGGTGTTGACCGTGCTCGGCGGCTTCGGCATCCTCGTGTATCTCCTGGGCTGGTTGCTGATCCCGGCCGAGGGCGACTCGGCGTCGCCGGTCGAGTCATTATTCGGGCACGGCCGATCGACCACGTCGAAGTGGGTGACGATCGTGCTCGGGATCATCTCGGCGGCATGGATCGTGGGCACGTTCAGTACCGGCATTGGCTGGAAGATCGTGGTTGCCGCCGCAGTGGTCGGCGCGATCGTGGTGATCGGCGGCTCGCGCGGCAACAACACTCCGCGTTGGTCGACCCGGCCAGTGGAGCCGCAGCCCGGGACGGACCCGTACGGCTATGGCTGGTATGCCGCATCCGGCCAGACGGCAGCGGGAGCTCCGACCGCAGGCGGGCCGGCTGCGGGCACCGCCACGATGAGCAGCCCGACCGCAGGCACTCCCGACCGCCGGATCCGCAACCGCCGCGTGGCCGGCCGACCCGGTCGCAACCGCTACCGGGACCGGGTGGCCCGAGTCGACGGCATGGCCTGCGCACGCCCGCCGCCGCACCCGGCACCCAGCCGGCGGCCGATTCACTCACGGACGCGCCGAAGGACCTGACGGCGGCGGAGGGCGCGACGATCGCCGACGAGGCTGGCTGGCAACCGCCGGCCTATCGTCCGCCATTTGCCCCGGGTGGCCCGTACGCCCAAAGCGACCCGTACGCGCCGACGGCATTCACCAACCTGTACGACGACCCGGCGGCGTACCCGGTGGGCTTTCCTGGCCTGACGCCGGGCACACCGGCCCCACCGCCCGAGACGCCACCGGCTCAACGCCGCCGGTCGACGGTTGCTCGGCGGATCACGTTGTTCGCGACCGTGCTTGTGGTCGGCCTGTTCGGGATCCTCGATGCGACGAACACCATGTCCGTGCCGGCACCCGCCTACTTCGCCGCTGCGCTGGCCACGGTGGGTACTCGGCCTGGTGATCGGGTCGATGTTCGGCCGCGTACGGGGACCGATCTTCCTCGGTATCCTGCTCGCGATCGGGCTGGTCGTGACCAGCCTGACCAGCGCGTACCACGGCGAGCAGGTGACGATCCGGCCGACCAGCTTCGCTGAGTTGCCCACTACCTACCAGGGCAGTGTCGGACAGATCACCGTTGACCTGCGCAAACTTGACTTCGCCGGCCAGGATCGCCGGATCGACCTCCGGTTATCAGCCGGGCAGATCCTCGTCGAGTTGCCGCCGAACGTCGACGCCCATGTGGTGGCGAAGGTCGGCGCCGGGGACACCATGATCTTCGGCGAGCACAACAACAGCGGCCTACGTGCCCATGCCAACGTCACCAACGACGGCGCGGACGGGCCCGGCGGCGGTGAAGTCACCATCAATGCGAACATCGCGTTCGCTGGTCTTGTGGAGGTGAAGCGATGAGCCGGCGCCGGCCCGACGTGGCCGCACTCGCCTTCGGTCTGGTATTCGTAGCGGCCGCTGTGTGGTGGGTGCTGAACCACAGCTTTGCGCTCGATCTCCCGAGCGTCGGGTGGATCATCGCGCTCGTGCTGATCGCGGTCGGAGCGCTCGGCATCCTCAGCGTCGTGCGCGGCGATAGGGGCCGGGACCGAGACCGGCGACGCGACGACTCGGATCGGTGGCCGCCGCAGCCATAGCAACGCAGGTCGGCGGTCGCGTTGCAAAGATGGCCGAACGCTCGAGTAAACCGACATAAAGGTGGAAACGGTACCGCAGGACAGGCTCAACTCGCCCGCATATGCTGGCGCGATGAGCCTGTCCCCCGTTCCGGTCAACGATGCCGAGGGCATCCGGACCGCCGTCCGGCTGAACGACCGAGCCGTCGCGGCGCTCACCACGGAATTCACCCGACACGGTGGTCCGAAGACGGGTCTCGTGATCGGCACCCGGCCCGATTCGCCGATCCTCATTGCGGCGCTCGAAGCCGTCGGGGCCGAGGATCGCCTCACGGTTGTCGCGGCGGACGGCACCGCCGACCGGGTCAGCGCATTCGTCGCCGACCGGGGCGCGTGGGTCGCCGAGCGCGTACGGGTCGTCGACTCGTTGGACGCCATCGAAGCGTCCGAACGCGTCGACGTGGTGATCTTCGCCGACCCGGTGACCGGCACCGCCGAGGCCACGCGCGCTCTACTCGACAACGTCGCTGCGCGGCTCACGGAGGGCGGCGTCGTCACAGTGGCAACGCTTGCGGCACCCGGGATGGCCGATGGCGCGAGCGCCGAACTCGAACGCCAGACGTCGTTCTATGGCGTCGGTGATGACCTGTTGATCCGCAACCGGCCGCCGCTGCACGTCCATCGACTGCGCTTCGCAGCCGCGCCGGTCGAAGTCGCGGAACGGCTGCGGCCGGCGGTACGGCCGTCGAGTGTCCCGGTGACCAGGACCATGAACATCGACTCGAACGGCGTTGCCGCGGCCGGGATCGCGCTCGGTCTCGCGGTCGCCGCCAAGGCGTCCGGCCGCCGTACGGCTTGGTGGCTCGTGCCCGCGCTCGCTGCCGCACCGGTCGCCACGTTCTTCCGTGATCCGGAGCGAGACATCCCCGGCGATGAGAGAGCGATCGTGGCCGCATCGGACGGCAAGGTGTTGTCGGTCGAGCGCGTCAGCGACAAGCGCCTCGGCGACGACCAATTCCTGCGCATCGCGGTGTTCTTCTCTGTGCTCGACGTTCACGTCAACCGGTCGCCGGTCGCCGGCCGGGTGGCCGACTATTTCGTCGAGGATGGCGGCTACGCCGCGGCGATGAGCCCGGCGGCGGAGCACAACGTGGCGGCGTACACAGTGCTGGACACGATTCACGGCACGGTGGTGGTCGCGCAGCGCACCGGGCTGATCGCCCGGCGGATCGTCCAGCGTGCACCGGTCGGGTCGATGCTCGCGAAGGGCGAACGGCTCGGCCTTATCCGCTTCGGGTCGCGCACCGACGTGTACCTGCCGGCGGGGACGAGCGAGGCGACGGTCGTACCGGGGGACAAGGTCCGCGGCGGATCGACTGTCATCGCCCGTTGGCGTTGAGCAATCGGCCCGTTCCGGCGCTCGGACGCGCTCGCGGCGATAGGCGATAGGCGATAGGCGATAGGCGATGATCCACCGCGGTGGACCATTGACGCCGGTCTCACGACGCCGATCGTCCATCGCAGTGGATCATCATTCGGATACGTTCCAGCACACGACGAACGCCCGGTCCAATTTCGGACCGGGCGTTGGACGGACGAGCTACGTCAGGCGGCCACCGCGTGGTGATCGGTGCGCTGGCGTGCCACCCACAACAGCGGCCCGCTGACCACATAAACGGCGACCAGTAGGGCAAACGTGACCTGGTAGTCGAAGTAGAAGCCGACGACCGGCGCCGCCCACAGCCACGGGGGCAGCTTCGCCACCCGGGCCAGCTTCGCGTACGGGAAGCCGGACACCATGGCGACCGCCAGCACAGCGACCGCGGCCACCGCTACCGCACCGGGCAGGCGCAGGCCGATGAGCACGGCCAGGCCCAGAACCGCGGCGGTCAACGTGGTCGGCACGCCGGTGAAGAAGCGGCCGTCCTTGGGCGAGACGTTGAAGCGGGCGAGCCGGATCATCGCGCCGGCCGCGACCATCGCGCAGGCAACGCCGATCAGCGCCGTGGGCGCGGTGCCGTGCAGCGATGCGTACACCACGACGGGTGCGGCGATGCCGAACGAGCACATGTCGGCCAGTGAGTCCATCTGCGCACCGAACGGGCTGGCGACGCCGAGCTTGCGCGCAACCGCGCCGTCCAGGCCGTCGAAAACGACGCAGCACATCAGCGCCACGGCGGCGAGTCGTACGTCGTGGTGCATGCTCAAGAAAATCGCCGACATGCCGAGCATCAGGCTCGCGATCGTGAACGAGTTGGCCAGCGCGAACTTGGCGCGGCGGGCCGTGGTGACCTCGCCCGGGATCAGCGGGATCGTGCGCGGCACCTCGGCGTCGTCCTCGGCCGACGCACGGCGGCGAGCCGCCGCCTCGGCCACGGTGCGACGGGCATCCTCTTGCAACGCGCGGGCTGCGGCTTCGGCCAGCTCGCGGCGGGCCTCCTCGAGAACCGCGGCATCGGCGATCGACGCGCCGGTCGGTGGCGGGCTGCCGGGCGCGATCATCTCGATCCGGCGCGTCCGGCGTAGCAGCGTACGACGCATCGCATAGGGCTGCCGGGGCTCACCGCCACGTCGGCGGACCACACGGATCATCATGAACGGCGCTTGTCGGGCCAGCGAACCGCTGCGACGCAGTCGGCCTGTCCAACGCCGTCCCGCGGGACGGGGGCTGTCATTCGAACGCCGGCGCCAGGGGGCTCTCGGCACGTTTCCTCCAGTGGGAACACGGCACCCTGCCGGTTCCGGATCAATCCTCGTGTCCGCGTCGGGGGCTTGGAGCCCGATGCGAGTCGCGGTCTACACGATCCCATAATCGGCCGCCGGTTGGCGATGGCCGAACTGCGAACTGCTCGTCACCACCCGTGGTGGCGACCGCCGCGAACTGGGCGAACACGGTGCACGTCCAGTGTACGCAAACCCGCCATTCCGCAACAGCGATGTGTGATCCAGACATCACCTAGCGTAAGTTGCGAGGACCATCTGAGCGAGCCGATTGAGCTTGAGCTGGCGCGCCTCGGCCGGTGTGAACCATGCCACCCGATCGGTTGAATCCCCCAAAAGACCCACAAACGGATCGGTGGGCCGCGGTACCTGCGCCTCGAAGATCGCCCGTACGGTGTGCCAGTCCAGCGCGCGCTGCTCCGGCCCGTATGCCCGTGGGTTGTGCATGTCGACCACGCCCAGCAAGTCCCCGACCACGGCCTCCTGGCCGGTCTCTTCGCGAATCTCGCGGAGCAGGCCGTCGCGGGCGGTCTCCCCGAAGTCGGTGCCGCCGCCGGGCAGATGCCAGTGACCGGCGCCCGGATAACCGGACGAGATCCGGGTCAACAGAATGCGGCCGGCCGGATCGTGCACGACACCGTACGCGCTGAAGCGCTGGAACCGAATCGCGTCTGGGTCACGCGGGACCAACCGCGCGGCGGCGATCGTCGCCGCGTCGACCGGCGGCTGCGTCGGGTAGTCGAAGAATCGCGCGAGCCACGGCAACAACGTGATCTCGGCCAGCTCGTCCTTGGCGAACCAGCGGGCGCCATCCGAGCTTCCGTCCGCCTCGTGCCGCAGGTCACCGCCGGTCACCTGGACGTCGTACACGATCCGGTCGAAATGCGTGAGCCGATCGCCACTGGGCGACAAGGCGAGGTCGGAGCGGACATCCACCAGCGCGCCGACCTCGACCGCGAGGCCGGTCTCTTCGACGAACTCACGCGTCACCGCATCGGTCGGCGACTCGCCGTGCTCGATGCCACCACCGGGTAGGTTCCACGATCCGGGGTAAAAGGACCGGTCGGAGCCGCGCACCAGCAGCAGTCGTCCGCTCTCGTCGTGGACGATGCCGTACGCGCTGATCTTGCGACCCTGCTGCACCGCGCCCCCCGTACCCCCGAATGTTTCAAGGTCATCTGGGCGACAACATTACATCGCGTCGCGGACCCGGTAGTGGTGCGTGAAGGCGGGGGTGAAGCCCGCGGACGCATAAAGCGCACGCGCGGCCGGGTTGTCCGCCAGCACCTGCAGCCATAGCCGTCGACCGCTCGCCGCACTGGCGAGTGCCCGGAGCATCGCCGCCCCGAGTCCGCGTCGACGCGCATCCGGCCGTACCGCCATGCAGTAGATGCCAGCCCAGTCATCGACAAGCGCGAGGCGCCCTACCGCCGCCAGGCCCTGCTCGTCGGCGATGGACGCGTAGCGCCCGGGCACGCCCGTGAGGATCGTGCGGGCCACCGCTCGGGCCGCACCGTCGCCGCGCCCGTCGACAAGCCACCACAGGTCCATCCACGCTTCGTCCGGTTCGTCGATCACCGATGCGTCGGCGGCCAGCCTCGTCGGGTTGGTCGCGGCGTCGGTCACCGATGCGTTGGCGGCCAGCCTCGCCGGAAGGGTCTCGGGATCGGCCACCAGCACCTGCGTCGGCGCGTCGACCCGGTAGCCGCGGTCGGCCAAGCGGCTGTCCAGATCGGATGGACGCGCGCCCGGCGTCATCTGGAACGTCGGCGGCAGACCGCGATCGGCATAGGCGCGTTCGACCGCGGTGATCGTGGCATCCACATCGACCGGATCGGCGTTGGGCAGGACGGAGTTCGCTCGACGAGTAACTCCGTCGGCGAAGCGGGCCCGCCAGCCGCCGATCGCCACGGTTTCGGGTGCCGGCCACGCCAGGTCCATCAGGCGTTGGAGCCGGTCCGCCGTGGTCACCGCGGCCTCGTCGGGGCCGGATGCCCGCGGCGAGCTATCGGGCATGGTGCGTGCGGGCGGTACGAGGCCGACGCGCGGACCTCGTGCGCCGTCGAGGCGGGTTGCCGTTGGCAGCGAGGGCTTCCGCTGTGACCTCGGTCAAGTCGTCGGCCGGATCGAGCGCACCTATCTCGGTCGGGGTGAACCATCGTGCCTCGCCGGTCGAGCCGCCGACGTCGTGCACCGTCGGCTCCGTCGCGGCCGCGATGTCGACCAGGTAGAACGCTCGTACGCCATGCCAGTCGATCGGGTATCCCTCCGGACCGAGCGAGGCCGCGTCGCGATGGCTGGCCACGCCGAGCAGACGTACGAGTTGACCCTGCTGTCCCGTCTCCTCCAGCAGTTCCCGCAGCAACGCCGGGCCCGGTGACTCGCCGAAGTCGGTGCCGCCGCCGGGCAGATGCCAACGACCGGCGCCGGGATATCCGTCGGCGACCCTCGTCAACAGCACCCGGTCACGGGCGTCGCGGGCAACGGCATAGGCGGCGAATCGCTGTGCGCGATGCAGTCCGTCCGGACCCTGGGACGGCATGGAACGAGGGAACGTCCGGCGCCTCGTCGGGCTGCAGGTCGACGTCGGCCGGCGGCAGGCCGAGTGCGATCGCGGTGAACGGTCGTAGCGCCATGTCCGCCGCGTCCGCGAGGCTCACCCAGCGGCACATATCGGTCGGCTGACCGACCCGATCGATTAATGCGCCGCCCCGCCGGCGTACGCCGTAGACGAGCCGGTCGGTGTGGATCGTCAGGCCACGATCGGGCATCGCCCGCAGGTCGGCGCTGACGTCCAGCAGATCGTCCACCGCGACCGACAGACCCGTTTCGGCCGCCGTCTCGCGGACGACCGTGTCACGTGGGTTTTCGCCGTGTGCGACCGCGCCGCCCGGTAGCGACCAGGCGCCGGGCGTGCCGGTGGTCTGGCTCGCCCGTACGAGCAGGACGTCGCCGCTGGGATCGCGGCAGACGCCATACGCCGCGATACGCCGCATCGGCTCCAGATCGGGCGGTTGGTCCGGCCGTTCGGTCATGGACGCGGCTCACCTCGGCTGGGCTTTTGTCACCGTATAGGGCAAGACGCGATGATTCGTCACGCATGACCTAAGGAGGTGTACACGGGGATCGGGGGCAGATATCAGGGTACTCATCCGGGCGGTCACCGAGGCGCAATGGCACCTCGATGAGAGATCGTAGGGACATGACACCAACGCCTTCATACCGGAAGCTGCGGCGCTCGCAAACGGATCGCAAGATCAGCGGCGTGTGCGGCGGCATCGCCGAATACCTCAATGTCGACCCGACCCTCGTCCGGCTGGCGGCCGTCGCGCTCGCGATCATCACCGGCGGCGCGTTCATCATCGCGTACATCGTTGCGATGATCGTGATGCCGCAGTCGCCCCAACCGGGCCCGGTCTGGCAGTACGCCGACACGGACCGCCGCAACGGCGCCAACCCGTCGGACCAGTCCGGACCTACCGGCTCGTCGTTCCCCGGTTACCCGGGCGCGACGACCTCATCCGAACCGAAGTAACCCGTCAAGATCCCCGCAACTTCACGGAAGTCGCCCACTCTGGGCGGCCCGCAACGGGCAACTTCCGTGAAGTTGCGGTGCTCACTCCCACTCGATCGTTCCCGGCGGCTTGCTGGTCACGTCGAGCACCACGCGGTTGACCTCGGGCACCTCGTTCGTGATCCGCGTCGAGATCCGGGCGATCACGTCATAGGGCAGCCGCGACCAGTCCGCCGTCATCGCGTCCTCGCTGGACACCGGCCGGAGGACGACCGGATGCCCGTACGAGCGGCCGTCACCCTGGACCCCCACACTGCGTACGTCGGCCAGCAGCACGACCGGGAACTGCCAGACATCGCGGTCGAGTCCGGCCGCCGTCAGCTCGTCGCGCGCGATCCGGTCGGCGAACCGCAAGATGTCGAGACGATCCCGAGTGACCGCGCCGATGATCCGGATCGCGAGACCGGGACCGGGGAACGGATGCCGCCAGACCATCGCCTCGGGTAGCCCCAGCTCGGCACCGATCGCCCGCACCTCGTCCTTGAACAGCGTGCGCAACGGTTCGACCAGGTCGAAGGCGAGATCGTCGGGCAGACCGCCGACGTTGTGGTGCGACTTGATGTTCGCCGTGCCGGCGCCGCCGCCGGACTCGACGACATCCGGATAGAGCGTCCCTTGTACGAGGAACTCGACGTCCCCGTGGGCCGCGACGTCCCGGGCCGCCTGTTCGAAGACCCGGATGAACTCACGCCCGATGATCTTCCGCTTCTGCTCCGGATCGGACACGCCGGCCAGGGCATCCAGGAAGCGGTCCGACGCGTCGACGACCTTGAGCTTGATGCCGGTCGCGGCGACGTAGTCCTTCTCGACCTGCTCGGCCTCCCCGGCCCGCAGCAGTCCATGGTCGACGAACACGCAGGTCAGTTGATCGCCGACGGCCCGGTGGACGAGTGCGGCGGCCACCGCCGAGTCGACGCCGCCCGACAGTCCGCAGATGACCTCCTTGTCGCCGACCTGCGTCCGGATCGCGGCCACCTGCTGCTCGACGATCGACTCCGGCGTCCAGGTCGGCTCGATGCCGGCCACGTCGTAAAGGAAATGTTCGAGTACGGCCTGGCCGTGCCGCGTATGCCCGACCTCGGGGTGGAACTGGACGCCAGCTCGGCGGGACACGAGGTGCTCGAAACCCGCGACCGGCGCACCGGCCGATGACGCGATAACCGTGTAGCCGGCCGGCGCCGCGCTGACCGAGTCGCCATGGCTCATCCACACGTCCTGCGACTCCGGGAGCCCGTCGAAGAGCGTGCACGACCGGGTCACCGCGAGCGGAGTGCTGCCGAACTCGCGCAGGCCCGTCTCCATGACCGTCCCGCCGAGTGCCTGCGCCATGAGCTGGAAGCCATAGCAGATGCCGAAGATCGGCACGTCGAGGTCGTAGATCGAGGGGTCGACGCTGGGCGCGCCCAGCTCGTAGACGCTGGATGGGCCGCCGGAGAGGATGATCGCGGCCGGGTCCTTCGCCAGCATCTCCGACACCGGCATCGAGTGCGGGACGACCTCGGAGTAGACCCGGGCTTCGCGAACGCGGCGAGCGATGAGTTGGGCGTACTGAGCGCCGAAGTCGATGACGAGAACCGGGCGCGGCTGGGTCATTAGCACAGCGTAGTCAAGCGTTTGATCTTGTCGGTCGTCGGGGGACAATGGTGGCATGGGCGACATCCTCGTCGGCACGGCCTCGTGGACCGATAAGACGCTGCTCGAGTCCGGGTGGTATCCGACGACGGCGGACACCCCGGAAAAGCGGCTCGCCTATTACGCCAAGCAGTTTCCGCTTGTGGAGGTCGATGCGACGTATTATTCGCCGCCGGCCGAGGCGACGGCCGCCCGCTGGGCCGAGCGGACGCCGGAGGGATTTACGTTCAACATCAAGGCATTCAGCATGTTGACCGGGCATCCGACCAAGCCGAGCGCGCTTTATAAAGATCTGCGGCCGGAGACCGACAAGACGAATGTCTACCCGGATGACCTGACCCCGCAGGCGTACGAGGATGTCTGGACCCGATTCCTGTCCGCCCTCGATCCGCTCGTCGAGGCGGGCAAGCTCGGCGCGATCCTGTTCCAGTTCCCACCGTGGTTCGGCATCCGCCGGGACAACAAGGACTACCTCGTCGAGGTGGCCAAACGCTGTTCGCCGCTGCGCGCCGTGATCGAGTTGCGCAACGCAAGCTGGTTCACCGGCGACAACCAGTCCGAGACCCTGGAGTTCCTCAAACGCCACCATCTGCCGTTCGTCTGCGTCGACATGCCGCAGGGCCACAAGTCGTCCATCCCGCCGGTGGTGACGGCGACGAGTGATCTGGCCGTGATGCGTTTCCACGGCCACAGTGACAAGTGGACGAGCCGGAACATCTACGAGAAATTCGGCTATGAGTATTCGGAGAAGGAGCTCAAGGGCTGGGTGCCCAAGCTCGAGCGGCTGTCGCGCGAGGCGGCGAAGGTGCACGTGTTGATGAACAACTGCCGCGACGATTTCGCCCAGCGCAACGCGGCCGAGCTGCGCGCGATGCTCGACGTCTGACGCCATGGCTTTCGAGATTTCCGGCATGCAGCGAGCACGGGCTGCCGACCGTACCAGTGCAGGAAGACTGACCGGCGACGGCCGTTACTTGTCGAGCACCAGGCCGACCTTCTGGAATTCCTTGAGATCGCGGTAGCCGCACTTCGCCATCGCCCGGCGTAGGCCGCCGAACAGATTCAGGCTGCCCTCGGGATCGTCCGACGGGCCGAACAGCAGGCGTTCCATCGACCCGAGCGGTTCCCCGCCGTCGGCGACCGCGAACGCGCCGCGCGGCAGATTCGGGTGACTGGCCGCGCTGTGCCACCATGCGCCACCGGCCGGCGCCTCGGAGCAGACCGACAGCGGCTCGCCCAGCATCACCGCGTCCGCGCCACAGCCGAGCGCCTTCGCGATGTCTCCCGACGTCCGCAAGTGGCCGTCCGCGATGAGGTGCACATAGCGGCCGCCGGTCTCGTCCAGATAGTCGCGCCGGGCCGCCGCCGCATCCGCGATAGCACTGGCCATCGGCACGCGAATGCCGAGCACGCGGTCGGTCGTCGACCACTCGTCCGCGCCGACGCCGATGATGACGCCGGCCGCGCCGGTGCGCATCAGGTGCAGAGCGGTCTGGTAGTTCGTGCAGCCGCCGACGACGCACGGCAGGTCGAGGTCGGCAATGAACTCTTTGAGGTTCAACGGCTCGTCAACGGTCGAGACGTGCTCGGCCGAGACCAGCGTGCCCTGGATGACGAGGATGTCGACGCCGGCGTCGAGGATGACCGGTGCCAGTGACAGGGTGTGCTGCGGGCTGACCCGAACGGCGACCGTCCCGCCGCCCTCGCGCATCACGCGTACGCGTTCGGCGATGAGTTCGGGCCGGATCGGCTCGGCGTAGGCCTCCTGGAGCCTACGGGTGGCGTGCGCATCCTCATCCAGCCCGGCCAACTCTTCGAGCACTTTGGTCGGATCTTCGTAGCGCGTCCACAGTCCCTCGACGTTGAGCACGCCCAGGCCGCCGAGCTCGCCCAGGGTCACCGCCGTGGCCGGGCTCATCGTGGCGTCGGACGGATGCGCGACACAAGGGATCTTGAACGGGTACGCATCGAGCTGCCAGGCTGTAGAGACGTCGTCGAAGTCGCGGGTGCGACGACTCGGGACGATCGCGATCTCGTCCAGATGGTAGCCACGCTGGGCAGTCTTGCCGAGCCCGATCTCGACGACGTCACGCATATCGATCCCTGCCGTCCATCAGTAGTGGAATGCTCCATTGTCGAACAGCGTGCGGCACCGTGCGGCGCCGGGTCCGGGGATCTCGGCACGACCGACCATACGTCACCGGCCAATTTGCCGGCCGCCTACGTCAGTGCGAGTGATAGTTCGGCGCCTCGACGGTCATCTGGATGTCGTGCGGGTGGCTCTCCTTGAGACCGGCCGACGTGATCCGGACCAGCTGGCCGCGACGCTGCAACTCCTCGATGTTCGCTGCGCCGGTGTAGTACATCGCCTGGCGCAGCCCGCCGACGAGCTGATGGGCGACGGCCGCGAGCGGGCCTCGATACGGCACCTGGCCCTCGATGCCTTCCGGGATGAGCTTGTCCTCGGCCGTGACATCGGCCTGGAAGTAGCGGTCCTTCGAGTAGGACTGGCCGCGTTGCCCGTTCCGCAGGCCGGAGAGGGCACCGAGCGAGCCCATCCCCCGGTACGACTTGAACTGCTTGCCGTTGATGAAGATCAGATCGCCGGGCGACTCCTCGCAGCCGGCAAGCAACGAGCCCAGCATCACGACATCGGCTCCGGCCACGATCGCTTTTGCGATGTCGCCCGAATACTGCATGCCGCCGTCGCCGATCACCGGCACGCCGGCCGGCTTCGCCGCGCGAGCGGCTTCCATGATCGCCGAGACCTGCGGTACGCCGACGCCGGCCACGACCCGGGTCGTACAAATCGAGCCGGGGCCGACACCGACCTTGATCGCGTCCGCACCGGCCTCGACGAGCGCCTTCGCTCCCGCGTACGTCGCCACATTCCCGCCGACGATGTCGACATTGGTGTCGCGCTTGAGCCGGCCGATCATCTGAATGACGGCGCTATTGTGCCCGTGCGCGAGGTCGACCATCAGGACGTCGACGCCCGCCTCGACGAGTGCGCGGGCCCGCTTATACGCGTCCTCGCCGACGCCGATCGCGGCGCCGACCCGCAGCCGCCCGGCCGGGTCCTTGGTCGCGTGCGGGAACTGCTCGCTCTTGGCGAAGTCCTTGACCGTGATCAGACCACGCAGGCGGCCGCCGTCGTCCACCAGGGGAAGCTTCTCGATCTTGTGCTGTCGGAGCAGTTCGAGGGCGTCCTGCTTGCTGACGCCGACGCGCGCCGTGACCAGTGGCATGGGCGTCATCACGTCACGCACCAGCGCGGACTTGTCGGCGACGAAGCGCATGTCACGGTTGGTGACGATGCCCGTCAGCCGCCCGGACGCATCGACGACCGGCACACCGGAGATCCGGTAGCGACCACAGAGCGCGTCGACGTCGCGGATGGTGTCCTCGGGCGAGCAGACCACCGGGTTGGTGATCATGCCCGCCTCGGACCGCTTCACCAGGTCGACCTGCGATGCCTGTTCTTCGATCGACAGGTTGCGATGCAACACACCAAGACCGCCAAGGCGGGCCATCGCGATGGCCATCCGGGACTCGGTCACCGTATCCATGGCGCTCGACAGCAGCGGGATCGACAGCTCGATCGACCGGGTGAGCTGCGATGTCGTCGACGCCTGGCTCGGGTCGAGGTCACACTGCGCCGGGAGGAGCAGCACGTCGTCGAACGTCAGCGCAAGCGGCAGGCCGTGGTCGGCCACGGCTGCGGTCATCGTGGGCGCACGCTCGCTGTAATCGGGGCGATCGAGATCTTCATCGCGATCGGGGCGGTCGGAGTGGTCGGGGTACGAAAGATCCACGGTGATGTCCCCTCGGCTGCGGTGCAACCATCGTACCGACTTGATGCGGCACGATCGTGGCACGGCAGCAGGTGAGGCGAGCGCCACGTCACGAGCCCCGTCCGGCGTGCCATCCCGGCGCCGCGCTGTTGCCAGCCGCCCGAGCGGACTACCGTTGACCTGTGCAAGACGAGCCCATCGATCCCTTCGCCGGCGATCCCACGGATCCCGCGGCCGAACTCGCCGGACTGGACGATCCGGAGGAGAACGAGCCGGTCGACACCGACACGCTCGGCGACGCGGAGCGCGAGGACGTCCTCGAAGATCTCGCTGACCTCGAGATCTATCAGGCTCTCCTGGCGCCGGTCGGCGTGCGCGGGCTCGTCATCGAGTGCGAAGACTGCCGCGAGCCGCACTACTTCGACTGGGATCTTCTCGGCAGCAATCTGCGGCACCTGCTCGATTCCGGTCGCCCACGGGTGCACGAGCCGGCCTACGACCCGGATCCGGAACACTACGTGACGTGGGAATATGCGCGCGGATACGCCGACGGCGTGCACGACACGCTGAGCGAACCGGACTCCTGATCACGCTCGTCGCCCCCGCGACGGCCGAAGATCAACCCACTAAGCCGGTACGGAAACCGGACGCAACCGCGTGCGCGCGGTCGCGGGCGCCCAGCTTGCGGAAGAGACGCCGCGCGTGGGTCTTGACCGTGTCCTCCGACACGAACAGCTCTCGGCCGATCTCTGCGTTGCTCTTGCCGTCGGCCATGCCGCGCAGCACCTGCAGCTCACGCTCCGTCAGTGACGGCGGTCGCGGTGCGCCCGCTGGCGCGAGATCCATGCGCTGCTGCGGCACGAGTGCCGGCAGCGGCGCCCCGCCTCCACGGCCGGTCGCTCCGACCGAGGCAAGCGCGCCGCGAGCGGCGGCCGGCGTCATCTCGACCGGACCGGTGCCCGGGACCGCAACCCGTGAGCCGGCGAACCCGGGGCCGCCGTTGCGGGTGTCAAGTGGGTGGGAGGTCCGATCGGCGGCCGGGCCGACCGCGATGTTCGGGCGATCGCGGCGGCCGCCAGCGCTGGCATGCCCGGCGGCAGCGGCGGCGTGCACCCCACTGGCGGCGTGCCCGCCGGGGTGACCGGCGAGCGCCGACTCGACCCGTACGGCCGGCCGGCCCGCCTCCTGGCCACGGACCGCCCCCGCGGCCACGATGCCCGATTCGGTCAAGCCGAGAAGCAGGACGGTCTTGGTCACGGCGGTCACGAGGTCGGTGTCGCCACCGCGGATCACGCCGCGAGCTCCGGCCGAGATCAGCGCACTCGCCACGGTCGGCTCCGGCAGGCCATAGACGACGAGGGTGGCCCGCGGCGCGTAGGCCATGGCACGGCGTACAAAGCCGATCGGGTCGGGTCGGGTCAGGGCGCCGTCGACGAACACCAGGTCCGCGGGGCGTTCGGCCAGTCGGGCCAGAGCCTCGACCGAGGTGACCGCGGTGCGCACCGAGGCGCTGACGCCCAGTCGGTCGGCGCATACCGCTACCGCCCGAGCCGCATCTGGCGTCCGTACACAGGCAAGGACCGTCAGCACGCGCATCCCCTTTTCAGGCGGTTGGTGTGTTCTCTGAAGGAGAGGAGAACACGAATTGGACCGGTCTACGACCACTTTCTACGGATGTGGCGCCAAAAAGCGCACACCAGGTGCGAGTCCATCGGTCTGATCTGCGAGTGCATAGAACCGGCAAGCCTTGGGTACCCCCAGCCGTACCGCAGTTACGCCCCGACCCACGGCTCACGAGAGAGGTTCGCGATGAGCAACGTTCGGAGGTTGCCGGGCCCTAACGCCGATATCTGGGACTGGCAGCGCGAAGGCCTGTGCCGTGGCCGTGACAGCGCGCAGTTCTTCCACCCCGATGGCGAACGCGGTTCCGCGCGCACGCGCCGGGAAACCCAGGCTAAGGCTTTATGTCGATCCTGCCCCGTCCGTCCGGAATGTGCCGCTCAATCCCTTGCCGCTCGCGAACCGTACGGTGTCTGGGGCGGTTTCACCGAGACCGAACGGTTGCGCCTGCTCGCTATCGGCTGGCAGGACGCCTGGCAGCGATACCGGCGGCGTGTCGACGTCGGCAAGCTCGAAGCCAAACTGAACCACGAGATCACGAAGTCGTTCGGTCGACGCCCCGCCCTGTCGCCCACTGACCGTGCGGTCGCGCCACGCCAGCGTGAGGCCGTCGCGAGCTGATCCTGGGCCCATCCCCGATCCGAGGCCCGCCCCCCTAGCCGGTAATGACCACCTCTTTGAGCTTGCCGGTCGCGCAGTCGATCATGCCGATGCCACCCTCATCGGCCTCCGGGTCGCCGCCGTGCCACCGGGCGTGCAGGTCGAAGCGGAACAAACCACCGCCAGGATCTCGCCCGTCGGCGCGCGGGTTGCCGTCGATGGCGAAGTGCGTGATCGTGCCGGCGACGCCGTCGCGTGCGAGCGCGTCGAGGTGGGACTGCAATTCGTCAAGCGTGTACGTGGAGGTGTCCGCGCCGAACCCCGCGGTGATGTCCGTACCCGTCGTCGGATCCTCCCACCGGAGGAAGTTCTTCGGCGCGCTGAAGAACCGCCCGACCGGCGTCGGCTCACCCCTGGCGAGGTCGGCGAACAGCTCGGCCAACAACGGTTGACCGGACGTTCCGTCGCAGCTCGCCGGGGCGGCCTCCACGGTCGGTGTCGGCGTTGGTAGCGCCACCCGATCGGCGGCACAGCCGCTGGCGGCCGCGGTGGCCACTAGCGTGAAGAGGATGCTCGCCCATCGCCGGCCGGTCATGGGTCTCTCCGTCGGTCGCCCGCCGTCACCATGCGTCGATCACGATCGTCTTCAGGCGACCGCTGGTGCAGTCGATCGTGCCGGCTCCGCCGCCATCGCGCAGCGCGCCCTTACCGGTCGCGCGGGCGCGGAGGCGGAATGTGAAGCTGCCGCCGGTCTCACTCGGCGAGTCCGCTTCATACCCGGTTGCCGTGAACACGCTCACCGTGCCCGCCACGCCGCGGCGGCGCAGCGCATCAAGATGTGACTGGAGCGTGTCGAGCGTGACGGTCCCGCTGCCGGCACCCGCCTCAAACGTGATGACCTGACCGGACGGCAACGTCGGATCCCACCACCGTACGAAGTCCCGGGGGTCGACGAAGTACGACGTGACGGCGGGCGTCAGTCCCGCGCTGAAATCGGCGAACAGCCCACGCAGCGGCGTGTCGCCACCCGATCCGGAACACCGTACGGGCGCGGCGACCGGCGGCAACCCTCGAACGGTCGGTGTCGCTGAACCGGCGAGCGGGACGCGATCCGCCGCGCAGCCGGCGGTGCTCATGGCGGCGACGAGCGCGACGATCACTGGGATTGCCCATCGCTGGCCGGCCATGGCTGCCCCTTCCGGGTCCATGGTCGCGCCGGTCCCGGGCGGTGTCGACTTTTTGTTACCGCACCGTCACGTTGATCGTGTGATAGCCGCTGGCGCCGTTGGGTGCCGGGTCGGCTGGCACGCTCGTCTGCGTCTGTCCGGCGTTGTCGGTTGCCCGTACCTGCAGCTGATGGGAGCCGGGCGTGGCGTCCCACGTCAGGAACCACTGACGCCACGTGTCGATAGACGGCACCGCGTCGAGTTTGGCCGTCTGCCAGGGGTCATTGTCGACCCGCACCTCGACCTTGCTGATCCCGCGATGTTGCGCCCACGCGACACCCGCGATCGTGACGCTGCCGGCGTTGACCGACTTTCCGTCGGTCGGCGTGTCGATCCGCGACTCGGTCTTGATCGGACCCATCGCCGACCATCCGCGCGGCACCCAGTACGCGTCGAAGTCGGCGAAGCTCGTCAGCTCGAGTTCGGTGATCCACTTTGTCCCGGACACGTACCCGTAGAGACCGGGAACGACGGTGCGCACCGGGAATCCATGCTCGACCGGCAGCGGCGTGCCGTTCATCCCGACCGCGAGCATGGCGTCGCGCCCGTCCATCACGACGGCGGTCGGCGAGCCCGCCGTGAAGCCGTCGGCCGAACGACCGACCAGCTGATCCGCGCCCGGCAGGGGTCCGACCTCGTCGAGCAGATCCTTGAGCAGTACGCCCTGGAACAGCGCGTTGCTGATCAGATTGCCGCCGACCTCGTTCGACACGCACGCCAGCGTGATGTATCGCTCGACCATCGGGCGCGCTAGGAGCTGCTTGTAGGTAAGCGTGAGTTCGTGGCGCACCTTCCCGTGGATCCGGAGCGTCCACGTCGTCGGATCGACCTGCGGCACGACCAACGCGGTGTCGATCCGGTAGAACTGGTCATTCGGTGTCACGAACGGGGTCAGGCCACTGATGCCCTGCTCGGGGGCGAGCGACGGCGCGGGCGAACCGGTCGGCGTTGGCAGCACGACCGACTGCCGGGCGGCGGTCACGCTGCGACGTTCGCCGAGCTGGCGACCGATCACCTCGGCGATCAGCGCGCCAACGAGGGCGACGCCAGAACCGATGAGGACCGTACGCCGGCCGGCTCGGGTGTCGAGGTTCGGCCGCCGTACGCGTGGGCCGCGCAAGACGTAGAAGAGCGTTGCCGCTCCCGCACACGCACCGATCAGCGAGGGGAAGATCGCGCCGAACCCAGCGGCCGGCCGAGTGACCGCGGCGACCGCGCCGAGGATGCCGAACGCGGCGATGCCCGCATAACCGATGCGGATGTCGTGCACCGCCCACGCACCGATGACCGCGGCGACGATCGCGAGCAGGATGAACGTGCCGGCGATCAGCGCGGTCTTGTCGTGGGTGCCAAAGGTGGAGGTCGCGAATGTCTTGACCGGCAGCGGTACGGAGTCGACGACGACGTCGCCGACCGCGATCACCGGAGCGCTCTGCGGCCCGGCGAACGCCGCGATCAATTCGGCGAGCCCGATGGAGACCGCGGCGGCCGCAATGCCCGCAAGCGAGCCGAGCCAACGCGCCTGGTTGTTCACGACTGCCACGGTCACAAGTCTCATCGCTTCACCAACCGGCACAAGGCTCGTAAGCGATCTTTAAGAAACTTCCCAACCGCCCGTAAGACTCCGACTAACGAAACCGCTCTCGGGACTGGGCGCTCCGAGAGCTCTCAGCCATCCGTCCGAGCGCGCCGACGCAAAAGGCCAGGCGAGGCTTGCCCACGTCGGGATCAAGCCTGACCGCCCAGAGTGGGCAAGCCTCGCCTGGCCTATGCCATGAAGCCGGGCGGCTTAACCCCACGACGGGATCAAGCCTGACTGCCCAGAGTGGGCAAGCCGCCCGGCCTTCAAACGAACAACGATCAGAAGCCAGGTCCGTGCGAATGCCCGTGCCCGTGCCCGTTCGCCGCCGCCGGACCCGGCGGCTCCTTCTTCTCGACGATGATGCTCTCGGTCGTGAGCAGGAGGCCGGCGATCGACGCGGCGTTGGCAACCGCGTTACGCGTCACCTTGACCGGGTCCACGATGCCGGCCTTGACCAGGTCGACCCACTCGCCGGTCGCCGCGTCGAGGCCTTCGCCCCACTTACGGGTACGCACGTCGTTGACGACGACGTATCCATCGCGGCCCGCGTTCTGGGCGATCCACCGCAGCGGCTCGACCAGGGCCCCAGCGATGATCTTGACACCGGTCGCCTCATCGCCCGTGTTGTCGAGCGCGTCGAGCACGGAGGCGATCTGCACGAGCGCGGCACCGCCGCCGGGCACGATGCCCTCCTCGACCGCCGCCTTCGTCGCCGCGATGGCGTCTTCGATGCGGTGCTTCTTTTCCTTGAGCTCGATCTCGGTGGCCGCGCCGACCTTGATGACGGCGATGCCGCCGGAGAGCTTCGCGAGTCGCTCGTTCAGCTTCTCCTTGTCCCAGTCGGAGTCGGACGCCTCGACCTCTTTGCGGATCTGCTCGGCTCGCGCCTGTACGTCCGCGGCCTTGCCACCGCCGTCCACGATGACCGTGTCGTCCTTCGTGACGACCACCCGGCGAGCCGTGCCGAGCATGTCGATCGTGGCCGAGTCGAGCTTGTAGCCCAGCTCGGGGTTGATCAGCTCAGCGCCGGTGAGCACCGCGATGTCCTGCAGTTGGGCTTTGCGGCGATCGCCGAACGCCGGAGCCTTCACCGCGGCGACCTTGAGCGTCTTGCGGATCGCGTTGACCGTGAGCGCCGCCAGCGCCTGACCGTCGACGTCCTCAGCGATGATCATCAGCGGCTTGCCGGTCTGCAGCACCTTCTCCAGCAGCGGCAGCAGGTCCTCGAATGCGCTGATCTTCTGCGTGGTGACAAGGATGTACGGGTCGTCGAGGGCAGCCTCGCCGGCCTCCGGGTCGGTCATGAAGTACGGCGAGATGAAGCCCTTGTCGAACTGCATGCCTTCGGTGATCTCGAGTTCGGTGGCCATCGTCGAACCGTCCTCGACGGTGATGACACCCTCACGGCCGACCGCGTCCATCGCATCGGCGATCAGCTTGCCGATCTCCGGATCCTGCGCCGAGATCGTCGCGACGTGCGCGACCTCGGCACTGCCGGCCACCTCGATCGCCTTCTCGAGCAGCGCGTCGTTCACCGCGGTCACGGCGGCGTCCATGCCTCGCTTGAGGCTCGTCGGGTTCGCGCCGGCCGCGACGTTACGCAGCCCGTCGCGGACCATCGCCTGGGCGAGCACGGTAGCGGTGGTCGTGCCGTCGCCGGCGATGTCGTTGGTCTTGGTCGCAACTTCCTTGACGAGCTGCGCACCGAGGTTCTGGTACGCGTCGTCGAGTTCGATCTCCTTGGCGATCGTCACGCCGTCGTTGGTGATCGTCGGGGCGCCGAACTTCTTGTCCAGCACGACGTTGCGGCCCTTCGGGCCGAGCGTCACCTTGACCGCGTCGGCAAGCGCGTTGACGCCGTGCTCCAGCAAGTGCCGGGCGTCGTCGGAGAAGCTCAGAGTCTTCGCCATGAGTTCTTCTTATCCCTTCTGGGTCTTGCGCATCTTGCAGGTCGGACCCGCCGCGGGGCGACGGTTCTGCGGGACGGGCCGGCCGTCACGCCACGCCGTTGCGGCCGCGAAGCGGCCGTGCCGGGTCGAAGTCTCTGCCGAATCGCAGCGTGGCCCCGTCCGCCCGGCTGCGCCGGGCGGACGGGGCCACGCTGTCTAGATCACTTCTCGATGACGGCAAGCACGTCACGAGCGGAGAGCACCAGGTACTCCTCGCCGTTGTACTTGATCTCGGTGCCGCCGTACTTGGAGTAGATGACCGTGTCGCCGACCTGGACGTCAACCGGGATCCGGTTGCCCTTGTCGTCGAAACGGCCGGCGCCAACAGCGAGGACGGTGCCCTCCTGCGGCTTCTCCTTGGCGGTGTCGGGAATGACGAGGCCCGACGCGGTGGTCGTCTCGGCCTCGTTTGCCTGGACCACAATGCGGTCCTCGAGCGGCTTAATCGCAACCTTCGTCGCGGTAGTCACGGTCATACCCTCCTGGGGTACTTGGAGTCTTCGATCTTCAACGGCCGCGCACAAGCACACGACCAGACCGGGCGGCTCCGTCGTCGCGGGTGCCGGACCGCTCGGTACAACGCCTCGCCGGGTGGCGGGGACGCTGGCACCCTCCAGGTGAGAGTGCTAATCGGACGTTAGCCCGCGGGCTGGCACTCCGTCAAGGAGAGTGCCAGCATCGCGCGGCGTGGATCACGAGAAATCCGCCGTTCGTCCGGGTTTTGCCCCTCCTAGTCAACCACTACCGGTACCGGCCGCGTCGGGCGACCGGTCAGCCGACGCCATTGACGTGACACCATGACCGGATGGATCCGGCGGCGCTGGCGGCACTGCGTACCCCGGAAGGGTCGGACGCACTGTCGGCGGCGGCCGCCGTCGCCGGCGCCGATCCGCTATCGGCGGTAACCGCCCTGCGCTCGCACGGCATCGCGCCGGATCTCGCCGCCGCCGCACTCACTCAGGCGGAATTGCGCGCCGGCGCGGTTGGCAAGTTCGGCCCGGACGCGGCGCGGATGTGGTTCACTCGCGCCGGCCTGGAACAGGCGACTCGCCGCGTGGTGGCCGACCGGCGGGCCGGACGGTTAGTCGCCGCGGGCGTCACCCACATCGCGGACCTGGGCTGCGGCATCGGCTCGGACACCATCGCGTTCGCGCGAGCCGGGATCCGGGTCACCGCGGTCGATGCCGACCCAATCACCGCGAGCGTGGCCGCCGCCAATGTCGCCGCGCTCGGCCTCGGACACCTCGCCACGGTAGCGACGGCGACCGCGGACAGCGTCGACCTCGACGCCGTCGACGCCGCGTTCTGCGACCCGGCCCGGCGGCGCGCGACCGGTCGCGTCTTCGACCCGAACGCGTATTCGCCACCGTGGACGTTCGTGACATCGTTGTCGGCCGCTGTGCCGGCGACGGTCGTGAAGGTTGCGCCAGGCATCGACCACGCGCTCGTGCCGAATGGCGCCGAAGCCGAGTGGGTCTCGGTGGATGGTGACGTCGTAGAGGCCGCGCTGTGGTGCGGGCCGCTGGCCACGGTCACCCGCCGCGCCACGCTGCTTACCGGGTCCGCCGAGGCTGTGCTGGTTGGGCCGGGCACGGCCGCGGCACCGGTCGGCCCGATCGGCCGGTACGTCTACGACCCGGACGGCGCGGTGGTCCGCTCCCATCTGGTCGCCGAATTCGCGGCTACGGTGGCCGGGCGACTAGCCGACGCCACGATCGCGTACGTCCACACCGACGCGTACGTCGCTTCACCGTTCGGCCGCGCGTACGAGATCCATGACGTGATGCCGTTCTCGCTCAAACGATTGCGCGCGACCATGCGCGAGCGTGGCATCGGCCGGCTCACCATCAAGAAGCGCGGCTCCGCCCTGGAACCGTCGCAGCTCCGTCGCGATCTCAAGCTCCACGGTTCCGGCGAGCTGACGATCATCCTGACCCGCGTCGCGGGCGCGCCGACCGTGTTGTTTTGCTCTCCGCTGTCGTGATTGATGGCTGTGGCTCTTGTATCGTTTCGCGTCATGGCTGGGCAGGGCACGCCGGCGACCACCGTCCTCAAGCAGCGGAAGGTCGCACACACGCTACACACGTACGAGCACGACTCCCGCGCGACGAGCTACGGCCTGGAGGCGGCCGCGGCACTCGGTATCGATCCCGCGCTGTGCTTCAAGACGCTCGTGGTCGACGTGGACGGCGCCCTGGTCGTCGCCGTGGTGCCGGTGACCGGTTCGCTCGATTTGAAGGCACTCGCCGCGGCGGTCGAGGGAAAGCGGGCCGCCATGGCTGATCCGGCCGCGGCCGAGCGCAGCTCCGGCTACGTACGTGGCGGAATCAGCCCACTCGGGCAGCGCAAACGTCTCGCTACGGTCATCGACGCTTCGGCGGCGGAGCTCGCCACCATGTACGTGTCCGCTGGTCGCCGTGGACTCGAGATCCAGCTCGCACCGGCCGACCTCGCATCGTTGACCGGTGCCGTCTTCGCTTCCATCGCCGCGCCCTGACCGATCCCAAGATCAGCGCACCTGTACGGAAGTTGGCCGGTCACGAGCGGCCGGCGCCACGAACTGTACGGAAGTTGGCCGGTCACGAGCGGCCGGCGCCGCCAACTGTACGGAAGTTGGCCGGTCACAAGCGGCCGGCACGGGCCGCATGACTACGGCGTGGCCGACCAACGGGTCGGGCGGCCGCTCCCGATCGGTCCGACCTCACTGACCTCAGTGGACAACGCGGTTGTCGCGGTCGAGCGCGTGGGGCAGTCTGGAGCCAAGGCCCGACACGGTGTCGTAGATCACACTCGGGGCGGCGGTAATCCCCAACCGTCGACTCGCTGCCGGACGGACACCCCGAAGGAGCAATGTTTGCATAACCCGTGGCTCGCGTTGGAAGTCGGTGCGGATCCGTATGAACGCTCGGACGCACTCCGACTTGCCCACGAGGCGTTCGTGACGTCCGGAATGATGTCGGCACCCGTCCGCGACGTGGTGGCCGAATCCTGGCGGCGGTCGGCCCGGCTCGTCGGGCCCGAAGCGCTCGCGCCGGTCGACCTCGCCGACCACGAGCTGGAGGCCTACCGCAGCGAGCATCCGCTGGCCCGGGCGATGCCGTTGATGCGTGACCTACTCGGCACGGTCGCTCACGACGGCGCCCACTTGCTCGCGGTGTGCGACGCGGACGGCCTGTTGCTCTGGGTCGAAGGTCATGCGGGCGTTCGCAAGCGCGTGGAGAGCGTGAACTTCGTCGCCGGCGCTCGCTGGGACGAAGTGCACGCCGGCACCAACGCGGCCGGTGTCGCGCTTGCTACCGACCATGCCGTCCAGATCTTCGGCGCCGAGCACTACAGCCGAGTCGTGCAGCCGTGGACGTGTGTCGCGGCGCCAATCCACGACCCGGAGACCGGCGAAGTCCTCGGCGCGATCGACATCACCGGCGGCAACCATCTGGCCAGCCCGCAGAGTCTCGCCCTCGTCCATGCCACCGCCCGCGCGGCCGAGGCCGAACTCGCGACCCTGCGCCCGGGTCGGCCCGGTAATGGAGCACGGCTGCGGGCACTCGGCCGCGACGAGGCGATCCTCGAAATCGGAGGCACCCGACATCGGCTCGGCCGGCGACACAGCGAAATCCTCGTGCTGCTGGCCTCGCATCCCGAGGGGCTGACCAACGAGCGGCTGGCGTGGGAACTCTACGGCGAACGCCTCATCAACCCGGTGACGCTGCGTGCGGAACTATCTCGACTGCGGCAAGTCCTCGGGCACTTTTTCCAGTCGCGGCCGTATCGACTGATCGAGCCGATGGCAGCCGACTTCCAGTCCGTGGTCGATATGGTTCGCGGCGGATCGATCGGCGCTGCGCTGCGGACCTACCAGGGTCCGCTGCTGCCCGGTTCCGAGTCGCCCGGCATCCTGCGCCTGCGCGGGCAGCTCGACGACCTCGTCCGCGACGCCGTGCTGCAGGCCGGCGATAACGCGATGCTGGAGCGTTGGGCGACCAGTCCATCGGGCGAAGACGACCTGGAGGCCTGGGAGTCACTCCTGGCCGGAATGCCGGCCGGGTCGCCACGGCACGGACGCGTTGCGACCCGGGCCGCGAGCCTCCGGCGGGACGTCGAGCGCGAGTTCGGGGGTGCCGCCGGCACGACCGTGTTCGACGACACGGCCGCCGGCGACGACACGCCCGTCGGACTACCGGCTCAGCGTCGAGGCGACTGACAACACCGCGGCAACTACTGAGCCGGCGGCAGCGGCTGCCGAGCCAGGCTGCGACGAGGCAAGATCACCGGTGCGTGCGCGGGCGACTTCTCCAACGCCGCGAGCGCTTCCTCGATGCCTCGGTCGAGCTGCTGGTCGACGCCCTTCACGTAATCCTGCGGCCGGTTTTCGACCTCGATGTCCGGGTCCGTGCCGTAGTTCTCGACGCCCCAACCAACGTTGTCGAACGCGAAGGCGAACTCCGGCTGGGTCGTGACCGTGCCGTCCGACAGTGGGTGCCGCGGCCAGATGCCGACCACCCCGCCCCACGTACGCCGGCCGATCAACGTCCCGAGACCGAGCTGCTTGAAAGCGTGGCTCACGATGTCGCCGTCCGAGCCGGCCGCCTCGTTCGTCAGCATGACCAGTGGTCCGCGCGGCGCCTCGTCCGGGTACGGCTCCGGCTGGCCCCAACGGGCGAATCCGTAACCGAGCCGGCGGCGCGCGAGCCGTTGGAGCAGCAGGCCGGAGACGTGACCGCCACGGTTGAACCGCACATCGACGACGAGTGCCTCGTGGTCGAATTCGGTGAGCAGACCGCGGTGAAACTCGGCGAACCCCCACGCCTGCATGTCCGGGACGTGCAGGTAACCGACCCGACCGTCGGAGCGTTCGTGCACGAGCGCTCGGTTCGCGTTCACCCACTCGCGATAGCGGGCTAGCTGTTCGCTGGCGAGCGGACGTACCCGCAATGTCCGGACCGGACCGTCCGCACGACGGACGCCGAGCTCGACCTCCTGCTCGGCCTGGTTGACCAGGAGCGCGGCCGGCGTGCGGAGCCGATCAACGGCAATCCCGTTGACCGCCACGACCGCATCGCCGGCCTGCACATCGAGGCCCGGCCGCGCGAGCGGCGAGCTGTCCCGCGGCGACCACGCGTCACCGTCGATGATGCGAGCGATCCGGAACGTCCCGCTGGACGCGTCGACGTCCCAGTCCACCCCAAGGAAACCTTGTCGGTAATGCGGGCTCTTGCGATATGCACCGCCTTGCTCGTACGCGTGCGATGTGCCCAGCTCGCCCTGCATCTCCCACAGCAGGTCGGACAGCTCGGCTCGGGTGCCGACGCGGTCGACGATCGGCCGGTACATCTCGAAGACGGAGTCCCAGTCGAGCGACGACATGTCCGGGTCCCAGAACTGCTCGCGCTGCAGCCGCCACGCCTCGCGATACATCTGCTGCCACTCCGCGCCGGGTCGCACCGAGACCTTGACGCGATCCAGATCGACCCAGCCGCTCTCTCGACCGGGCTCGCTCGCCTCGCTCGGCTTCTCCCCTGCGGCGAGGACGCGCAGCCGATCCTTTGCGCGATACAGCAGCGTGGTGTGATCGGCGCCGAGGCGGAAATCGCTGATGCCGTCCACGAGTTGCTCGCTCTTGCCGGTCGCGAGCGTCACTGCCTGCAGCGACCGGTCGTCGCCGTCGCCGCCCATGGGGCTGCCGCCTCGCACGCCCTTGACCGGGTGCGACGTGACCAACACCTTGTCCTTCGTGCCCGCGACCCGGTCGTAGCGCCCGTCCGGCAAGGGCAGAGGCACCACACGGCGCTCGATGCCGGCGAGATCGATGCGTACGCTCACCGGGCGGTCGCTGTCTGCGCCGGCGGCGGCTGCGGCCGGCCCGTCATCGGTGGCCGCCGCCTCGGGTGCGTCGGGCCGTGTCGCGGCATCGGATGGCTTGGCACCCGGTGCCGTGATCTCGCCCAGGAACGGCGCTGGCTCATCGGCTCGCAGGGTCACCGCGTACGGCCGGCTGCCCAGCGGGAAGCCCATCTCGAACTGCAACTCGTCGTAGACCGGGTCGAACTCGCGCTGCCCGATGAAGTAGAGATACCGGCCGAGCGGATCGAAGGCCGGCCGCCGGTCGCGCAGCACCGGCGTCGTGGCCCGATGGGTAGTCCGCTCGGCGACGTCGAGCAGATAGATCGCGGTCATCTTGGGCGACTCCGGTCGCGTGTACGCAAGCCACGCGCCATCGGGTGACCACGTGATGTCTTCGACGCGGCCGTACGGGCTCTCGTCCACCACGGATCCGCTCGCCGTATCGTCATGGACGTCGACCAGGATCAACTGATTGCGATGGTTGGCGACGGCGACGAAATCCTCGGTCGGTGACGGGGCAATCTCGGCCGCCCGCCCGGTGTCCACATCGGACAGGTGCGCTGGCGATGCCCCGCTGTCGTCGAACACGACGAGGCGTTCGCTCGGCGACTCGTCGCTCATGGCGGCCACGAGTCGGCGGCCGTCGTGCAGGTAGCTCAGCAGCCGGTAGCGCACGCCATCCGGCTCGCCGAATTGCCGTACGGGCCCGGCGAAGTGGCCGAGCGAGAACGCCTTGCCGCGCGCGCACAACGCGAGCCGGGCGCCGTCCGGCGACACGGTCACGGTGTCAAGGTGCTCGCCCGCCGGCACGAACTGGCGGTTGCGCTGACTCGTGCCACTGGACGCGTCGACATCGAGCTTGCGTGGACCGCCGGCGGCCGGATCGAGCAGCCACAACTCGGCGCCGGCGTGATAGACGAGGCGCCGGCCGTCGCCGCTGAGGCCGCGGGCGTAGTAGTCGTCATGATGCGTATGGCGGCGCAGATCCTCGCCGTCCGGCGTACACGAATAGACGTTTCCGACGCCCTCGTGGTCGGCAAGGAAATAGACGCGGTCGCCGACGAAGCACGGCGATGCGAGGTTGCCCTCGAGTTTGATGAGCCGGCGGAAATCACCCGAGCCATCGCGATCGATCCACAGATCGCCCACGCGGCCGCCTCGATATCGCTTCCAGTGCGCCGGGTCGCTGGTAATGCGTCCGAGCACGACCGCCCCATTCGGGCCGTAGTCGATGACGCTGGCCGGTCCGTACGGCAGCATCTCGGCGGCACCGCCGTCAGTGCCGATGCGATAGAGCCGCCGATCCCGATAGAACGGCCGCTCCGCGTCGGTGGCGAAGATGATCGAACCGTCCGGGTCGAAGCCGGCCACCGCCATCAGGCCGCCGAGAAACGTGAGCCGACGGGCGCTACCACCGGTCGACGCCATGACATAGACATCCGGGGCGCCCTCGTCCTTGCCGACGAACGCAAGCTGAGTGCCGTCGGGCGACACCCGCGGGCCGCTCGCCTCGGCGGTCCCGGACGTCAGTCGATCGGCACGGCCGCCGGCTGCCGTGACGTGCCACAGATCGTCGTCGCTGGCGAAATAGACGTCGTCGCCGTGGATCGCCGGGCTTCGCAGATATCCAGTCATCGCGCGGGGGCCTCCTCGGGTGTCGGGCCGTGGCGGGTGAGGCGGCGGCCGCGCGGGATCTCCGCGTACCCCGTCATCTGAGCCTACGTACCGTCTCCGACACTGCCATCCGGGCCGCCCTGCCGGCACCCTATTTTGGTGATCCGTCACCGAGTCCATCCCGCAGTCGACCCAACGGCGTGAATCGATGTCATAGAGTGCGGAAGTGACGCGGGCCATCTTGTTCGACCTGTTCAACACGCTCATTGCGAGCGGCGACCGGAGGCGAGGGATCACCGTCCGGGAGATGGGCGCGACACTCGGCGTCGAGCCGGACGCGTTCGGGCAGGCGTTCGTGCGCACATGGCATGAGCGCATGGTAGGAACGCTCGGCGATCTCGCGGACCAATGCCGCACGATCGCACGAAGCGTCGGCGGCGATCCGAGCGACGATCAGGTCGCCCGCGCCGTCGAGCTGCGACTCGCGTTCAACCGGCGGACGATCGTCGTGGCCGACGCCACGCTCGCCGCGCTGGCCGCCGCGCGCGCCGCCGGGTTCCAGCTCGCGATCGTGTCCAACTGTACGGTCGACAGCGGAATCGTCCTCGACGAGACGCCGCTGGCGGCCGCGGTCGACGCTGTCGTGCTGTCCTATCGGGTCGGCATCGCCAAGCCGGACACCCGGATCTACGAGGTCGCGTGCGCGGCCGTCGACACGCCACCAACCGCGTGCCTCTATGTGGGCGACGGCGCCGAACAAGAGCTGCACGGAGCGAAGTCGCTGGGCATGCGGGTCTACCAGACGACGCAATTCGCGGTCACCGACCGCGACTGGAACAGGTCCGCGGATCGGCGACATTGCCGAGCTACCAGGCATCATCGAACAGCCGGCTTAGATCGCGCCGTCAGCGGTCGACCGGACTGAAGTCCCACGCGTGTGCGGGTCGCTCGACGAATCGACGCGGCGGCTCCGGCATGTCGACTGGTGTGCCCCGCCATCGCGAGATCACGACGATCCGATTGTCGGTCGAGCTGAACACCTCGCTCTCGACGTGCTGCGGATCGACCTCGATGGTCGGCAGCGCGACATCGCACACCCACGACAACGCATCCGTCATCGCGTCCGGTCGGGCCTTGGCCTCCCACATCCGTACGATCATCGGCTCACACCGTGACCAACGTCAGGGGCATTGCGGAATCGGCCGGCAGGTCAAGGGGGCTCGCCGCCACGTTCGCGGCCACCAGATGCGACCCGAGCGCGGCGACCATCGCGCCGTTGTCCGTGCACAGTTTCGGGCGTGGCACGCGAACCGTGATGCCGTGGGCGGCCGCGCGCGAGGACGCCATCGACCGGATGCGTGAGTTGGCCGCTACGCCGCCGCCGATGACGAGCGTGTCGATGCCGTACGCCCGACACGCGGCGATCGCCTTGGCGGTCAGGACGTCGCAGACCGCCTCCTGGAAGCTGGCCGCGACGTCGGCCACCGGGATCGTCTCGCCGGCCCGCTGGCGCGCCTCGACCCATCGGGCGACCGCCGTCTTCAGGCCGGAGAACGAGAAGTCGTAACGATGTTCCGCGAGATCCCGATGCCCAGTCAGGCCACGCGGGAAAGTGATCGCGGCGGCGTCGCCATCGCGGGCCGCGCGGTCGATCGGAGGACCGCCCGGAAAGCCGAGATCGAGCAGTCGCGCGACCTTGTCGAACGCCTCACCGGCGGCGTCGTCGATCGTGGCACCCAAGGGCTCGACGCCGTGTGCGAGGTTGTCCACGCGAAGCAGCGACGAATGCCCGCCAGACACCAGCAGCGCGATCGCCGGCTCGGGCAGCGGACCGTGCTCGAGCGTGTCGACCGCGACGTGCGCGGCGAGATGATTCACGCCGTAGATGGGCTTGCCGGCGGCCAGCGCGTACGCCTTCGCGGCCGCCACGCCGACGAGCAGCGCACCGGCGAGACCCGGGCCGGCCGTGACCGCGATCGCGTCGACGTCGGCGAGCGTCACTCCGGCCTCGGCTAGTGCTCGGTGCATGGTCGGCACCATCGCCTCCAGATGCGCCCGACTCGCGACCTCGGGCACCACGCCGCCGAAGCGCGCGTGTTCGGCGACACTCGACGCGACGGCGTCGGCCAGCAGCGTGTGTCCGCGGACGATGCCGACGCCCGTCTCATCACAGGACGTTTCGATGCCCAGCACCAGCGGATCGTCCGTCATGGCCGCTCATCCCGTCTCATCACCAGCGCATCGGTGTTGCTCGGCTGGTAATAGCTCTTGCGTACGCCGACGCCGACGAACCCGTACGCGTCGTAGAGACGCTGTGCCGGCTCGTTGTCCACGGCCACCTCCAAGAGCACCGATCGCACGCCCTGACTGCCCGCCTCGGCCAACAGAGATTCCAGCACGGTACGGCCGATGCCGAGCCGCTGCTGGTCCTGCCGTACGGCGATGTTCTGGATCCACGCTTCGTCCGGTGGGGCGACGGCAAGGCCACCGTAGCCGGCCACGTGCCCGTCGCCATCGAGCGCGACCACGTAGTGATGCCCGTTGGCCAGCTCGCTCCAGAACATCGGAGCCGACCACAGCTCCGCGCCGAAGAGGTCGGCCTCGATCGGCAGGATCTCGTCGATGTGCCACCAGCGCATGCGGGTAAGGGTGAGGGTGGCTCCTGACGTCTCCCTCGCGGCATCGCTACGCATCGGGGAGGTCATGACACGGCCTTGCGTTGGCCCGGCTCGACGGCGTCCGGGCGGCGCAGGTAGAGCGGCGTCAGCGGTTCCGTGGGCGCGCCGGCGAGGACGCGGGCGGCAGCGAGCGACGCGAGCGCGCCGGCGGGCGGGTAGGTGGGTTCGTCGCGGATCGGCAGCCCGATCACGGACGCGTAGAGCCGGGCGCCGGCCCCGACGGCCGCCTGGACTCCGGCGGTCTGGAATTCGATCGAGTCGACCAGGTCGGCCGGCCGATCGACCGATGGCTCGGTGACACGTACGCCGTCGCGGTAGACCGCCCAGTAGACCTCACGTCGCCGGGCATCGGTGGCCACGAGGACCGTCCCGGGTCCGGCGGCCGCACCGATCGCGTCGAGCGTGCCGACGCCGTACGCCGGGATGGCGAGCGTGTCGGCGAACGCGGCCGCGGTGACCAGGCCGACCCGCAAGCCGGTGAACGGCCCCGGCCCGACGCCGACGATCACTGCCCCGACGTCGGCGGCGACCTTGCCGACCTCGGCGAGAACGCTCGCGATCTCGGGCGCCAGCAACTCCCCGTGAGCACGCCCGTCGACGTGGACGCGTTCGGCGAGGACGGTGACGTCCGGCCCGGCGTTCGGCAGCGCGCGATCGCTCGACGAGGCCGGGTCGATCGACGCGACCGCCGCGGTGATCGCCGGCGTAGCCGAATCGAGCACGACAACTAGCACGGTATGTACCCTATCTTCCGCCGCTCGGAGGGACGGATTCAGCGGTGCGCCGCGACGGCTTCAAGATCGATCGCGGCAACCCTCTCGATCCAGTCCGGGCCCGACGGTTCGATCGTCACCACGCGTGTCTCGTCGTCCCGGCGCTCGATCCGCAGGGTGAGATGCGTGTCGGCCAGCTGTTCCACGATGCCTTCGCCCCACTCGACCAGCGTGACGGCGTCGTCCATGGACGCGTCAAGGTCCAGGTCGTCGACCTCGGCGCGGGGGTCGCGCACCGCACCGAGCCGGTAGGCATCCACGTGCACGAGCGGCAATCCGCCGGCGTGACCGGCACGGTGGACGCGAGCGATGACGAATGTCGGTGACGTGACGGCGCCGGTGACGCCGAGCCCGGCGCCGATCCCCTGTGCCAACGCCGTCTTGCCGGCCCCGAGCGGGCCGCTCAGCACGATCAGGTCGCCGGCCCGGAGCGCTCGCGCGACCGATTCCCCGAACGCGCGCGTGCTGGCCACGGTCGGCAGCTCGACCGAGCGAAATGCCGTACCCATCAGTCCCTGACCTCGTCGAGAAAGGCGAACATCGCGTCGTTGACGAGATCGGGGTATTCCATCAGTGCGACGTGACCCGCCTCCGGCACCACGACGAGCCTGGCCTTCGGCAGCACCGCCACGATTTCCTGCGAGTGCGACAGCGGCGTGAGCTGATCCTTGTCCCCGCAGATCGCGAGCACCCGCGTGTTGGCGAGTGCCTCCAGCGCCGGGTAGCCCGCGTGCGCGGTCAACGCCCGGACGTAACGAGCGACGACATCGGTGCTCGTCCGGCCGTTCATGCGCTCGACGTACGACACAAGGGCCGGGTTGGCGCGTTTACTACCGAACCCGTAGCGCCGGGTCAACAACCACGCGAGGTCACTGGACGCCCGGCGGGCCGCGTCGATCACGCCGGCTCCGGTGCGTCCGGTCGAGCTGATCAGCGGGATCAGTTGACGGCTGAAGCGCGCGAGCACCGCCGGCATGCCGAAGTTGACCTGGTCGAGATGGCCGGCTGAGGTGGAGATGAAGACGATGCCGGTGACGCGCGATCCGAACAGCTCGGGATGCTCCTCGGCCAGTGCCATGATCGTCATGCCACCCATGGAGTGTCCGATCAGGATGATCGGGCCGCTCGGGGCGGTCTCGTCCAGCACTCTTTTCAACGTCCGGCCGAGCATGTCCAGCGAATACTCGCCTTGGTGGATCTTCGACGAGCGGCCGTGTCCCGGTTGGTCGTAGAAGACCAGCCGGCATCCGCCGGAGCGGGTCAACTGGCGCCGCTGGAAGTGAAACGTGCCCATGTCCAGGCAGAAACCGTGTACGAAGACGAGGGTCGGCGTTGCCGTCTCGGCGGCGTGCTCGCCGGCGTCCGGCACCGGCTCGACGATCTCGCAGTAGATGTCGACCCCGTGGTCGGTGCTCACGGTCAGGGACTCATCGAATGGCAACCGCCCGAACGGTTCGCTGGCGAGATCGGTGTCCGACATCCTGGCCCGTCGAATGATCAGCCGTTGGGTCGCGACGCCGGCGGTCGCACCGGCCACCGCGACACCGACCACGGCGCCGATGACACCGGCGCGCCGCCGGCGTGATGTCTTGCTGTCCGCCTCCGAGGACGGCAAACCTGGCTGGCTCACCGCGCCGCCTCGTCGTAGACGCGGTCGACGCGCGAGCTGCCGATGCGCGTGACGATCTCGTAGTTGATGGTGCCGGCCGCGGCCGCCCAATCGTCGGCCGTCGGCTCGCCGCCGACGCCCGGGCCGAACAGCGTCGCGACGTCGCCCGCACGTACGTCGTCGTCGCCGCAGTCGAGCACGATCTGATCCATGCATACGCGGCCGGCGATGGTCCGGACACGACCGGCAAGATGCACGGGACCCACGCCCGACGCGTGCCGCGGCACTCCATCGGCGTACCCGATCGGGATCAGTGCCAGCGTCGTTTCCCGGTCGGTGGTGTACGTGTGCCCGTACGACACGCCCTCGCCGGCCGGCACCCGTTTGGTCAGTGCGACACGCGCTCGGACGGCCATCGCCGGTCGCAGCCCGAATTCGGCGGCGCGTTCCGGGATCGGTGCCAGACCATAGATCGCCAGACCGGCCCGGACAAGGTCGAAGTGGGTATCCGGTCGGGTCAGCAGCGCCGCCGAGTTGGCGAGGTGTCGCACCTGCGGGGCGAGACCGGCGCGCGTCACCGCGTCGAGTCCGTCGTGAAATCGGGCCAGCTGCCGGTCGACGGAGGGGTGCCCGGGCTCATCGGCCGCCGCCAGGTGGCTCCACGCGCCGACCACGTCGATATCGCCGTCCACCTGCGCTTTCGCCGACGCATCGACGAGCGCCGGCCACGTGGCCGGCGGCGCTCCGTTGCGGTTCAACCCAGAATCGATCTTCAGATGTACGCGAGCGGTCCGGTCCCACCGCCGCGCGGCGACCACCACGGCACCCAGCTGATCGAGGCTCGCCACCGACAGGTCGACATGCGCGCGCACCGCGTCGTCGACCGGCTCGCCCGGTGCCCACAGCCAGGCCAACATCGGTACGTCGATCCCGGCGTCGCGCAGCGCAAGCGCCTCCCGGATGGTGCAGGAGCCGAGCCACCGGGCACCGCCGGCGAGCGCCGCGCGGGCGGCCGGCACCATGCCGTGGCCATATCCGTCTGCCTTGACGACGGCCATCACCTGCGCCGTCGTGCGGGCACGCAGCGAGGCGACGTTGTCCCGGATCGCGCCGAGGTCGACGCGAATCTCCGCCTGCCACATGTGTCTCAGCCTACCGGCTAGTTACGTCGAGACCGGGTGGTCCACTTGTCCGTGCCGCCGGACGGAGCCGACCACGCGATTGATCAGCCGACCATGTGATTGATCAGCCATCGCCGAGCAGATCCGCGATCGCCTCCGGGAGCGCCGCCGCGACATCGGTCGCCGTGACCGGACCCCGGCGCGCGGCTGCCCGCCCGGCCAGCCCGTGTGCGTACGCCGCCGAGATCGCCGCGCGGTCGGGCGGCAGGCCGGCCGCGAGCAGCGAGCCGAGTAGGCCGGCCAGCACGTCTCCGGTGCCACCGGTGGCGAGCGCCGGAGTCCCCGTCGGGTTGACCCAAGTGGTGCCGTCCTGGGAAGCCACGACCGTACGGTCGCCCTTCAGCAGCACGGTCGCGCGCATCTTCGCCGCGAGCCTCAACGCCGACTCGACCCGATCGGCGCCGGGTCCGCCTCCGGCGATGCGGGCGAACTCCCGATCGTGCGGCGTGACCACCAGCGGTCCGCGGCGTGCGCGCAGCAGATCGGCGAACTCGGACGTGGATCCGTCGCCGATCATGGTGAGCGCGTCCGCGTCGAGCACGAGCGACACCTTCGTGGCGAGGACGCCCTTCAGCTCGGAGCGGGCGTGATCATCGGTGCCGAGGCCACTTCCGCACACCCACGCCTGCACGCGGTCGGCGCCGGCGACGCGGTCCGACACGAGCACGGCCGGATGCCACTCGCGGACGTACGGCGCGGCTCCGCCGGCGTACCGCACCATCCCGGCCGGGCCGGCGGAGGCTCCCGCCACGCCAAGAATGGCGGCGCCGGTCGTGGCGGCCGAACCGGTCGCGATCCCGACGACTCCACGCGTGTACTTATCCGAGTCGGGGCCGGGTCGGGGCCACCACCCGGCGATGTCGGCGGCGGTCGGCACGCGCAGCATCGGTCGCGCCGGCAGGAACGGGCCAAGCCCGATGTCGACGAGTTCCACGAAGCCGGCCAGGCGGGTCGCGGCGCCCACGACGTGCGCTGGCTTGAGACATCCGAACGTCACGGTGATATCGGCGTGCACGGCCTTCGCCGCGTCCTCCACCGCGCCGGTGTCGGCTTCCACCCCAGAGGGCAAGTCGACCGCGACGATCGTCGGGCGGTCACCGTCGGATCCCCGTACCCGCGACAGCGCGTCGACGACCGCGGCGGCCGGGGGACGCAGCGGACCGTGGCCACCGATGCCGACCACACCGTCGAGCGCCATGTCTACGACGGGCGGTACGTCGACGACGACGCGTCCGCCCGCGGTCCGCAGAGCGGCGAGTCCGTCGGCATGGGCCCGCGGCGGATCGAGCAGCACGGCGCGTACGACGGCGCCCCGGCGAGCAAGCAGCGCGCCCGCGTAGAGCGTGTCGCCGCCGTTGTCCCCGGCACCCACCACGAGCACGACAAGGCGGCCGTAGACGCCGCCGAAGCGGTCCTGAAGGGCGAGCGCGCTCCGCCGGGCGAGGCCCGCCGCCGCCCGGGCCATCAACGTTCCGGGCGGCAGCGTCGCCATCAGCGCGCGTTCGGCCGATCGGACCTCGGAGACCCGGTAGACAGCGCCGGCCGCGACGAGTTCGCTCATTGGTCGGCCTCCGCCACCACCATCGCCGACGCGATCCCACCGTCGTGTGACAAGGACAGATGCCATCGCGTCACGCCGCAGCTCTTCGCCGCCGCGGCGACCGTTCCGGAAACGGTGAGCCACGGTCGACCATCGGGATCGGAGACGACCTCACAGTCGTGCCAGGACAGTCCGGCCGGCGCCCCCAGGGCCTTCGCCACGGCCTCCTTCGCCGCGAACCGAGCGGCGAGGGACTCCGGCGACCTCGGGTTGCCGGACGCGGTCATCCGCTCCTGCTCGGTGAAGAGACGATCGGCCAGCAGCGGCGTACGGCTCACCGCGGCGGTGAAGCGGTCCACGAGGACGACATCGATGCCAACCGCGACGATCACGACATCACCCTAGCCGCCGTCGCTCCTAGCGCTGTCCAAGATCCGCGCAACTTCACGTAAGTTGCCCGCGTGCGCACCGGGCGGCCCGGCAACTTCCGTGAAGTTGCCGGGTTGGGGACGCTCACGCTCGGCGACTTCACGGAAGTTGCGGCGATCAAGGCGCGCGTCATGCGGTGATCAACGCGCGTTATTCGACGGTGACCGACTTCGCGAGGTTGCGGGGCTGGTCGACGTCGTGGCCACGGGCGGCCGCGATCTCGGCCGCCAGCACCTGCAACGGCACCGTCGTCACGAGCGGAGCCAGCAGTGTCGGCGTCCGCGGCACCATGATGAGGTGGTCGGCGTACGGCCGGACCGCGTCGTCGCCCTCCTCGGCGATGACGATCGTGCGCGCGCCCCGGGCCCGTACCTCTTGGATGTTCGACACGATCTTGTCATGCAGCATCCCGCGGCCGGACGGCGACGGCACGATGCACACGACCGGCGTGCCCTGCTCGATCAGCGCGATCGGTCCGTGCTTCAGCTCGCCGGCGGCGAAACCCTCAGCGTGCATGTACGCGAGTTCCTTGAGTTTGAGCGCGCCCTCCAGCGCGACCGGGAACCCGACATGCCGGCCGATGAACAGCACCGTCCGCGCTTCGACCAGATCGCGCCCGAGCTCCCGTACGGGCTCCATCACGTCGAGCACGGCATCGAGCTTGGCCGGGATGGCCTGCAACTGCGCGACCACGGCCGCGACCTCGTCCGCGTACTTGATGCCACGCACCTGAGCTAGGTGCAGCCCGACCAGGTAGCAGGCAATGAGTTGGGTCAGAAACGCCTTGGTCGACGCTACCGCGATCTCCGGGCCGCCCCGCGTGTAGAGCACCGCGTCCGATTCGCGGGGGATCGTCGAGCCATTCGTATTGCAGATCGCGAGCACCCGCGCCTTCTGGTCCTTCGCGTGCCGCAACGCCATCAGCGTGTCCATCGTCTCGCCGGACTGCGAGATCGCCACCACCAGCGTCGAACGGTCGAGCACCGGATCGCGGTAGCGGAACTCGCTGGCCAACTCGACCTCACACGGGATGCGCGTCCAGTGCTCGATCGCATATTTCGCGACCATGCCGGCGTGATACGCGGTGCCGCACGCGACGATGAAGATCTTGTCGACGTCGCGCAGGTCCTGTTCGGTCAGCCGGACCTCGTCGAGCATGATTTCGCCGGCCTCGGTGAGCCGACCAAGCAGCGTGTCGGCCACGGCGCGCGGCTGCTCCGCGATCTCCTTGACCATGAAGAACTCGTGGCCGTCCTTCGCCGCCGCCCGGGCATCCCAGTCGATGTGGAAGTCCTTGCCGACGGCGGCATTGCCGTCGAAGTCAGTGATGTCGATGCCCTCCGCCGTGATCGTGACGACCTGGTCCTGACCGAGTTCGACCGCGTCGCGGGTGTGCTCGATGAACGCCGACACGTCACTGGCCAGGAAGTTCTCACCATCGCCACGCCCGACGACCAGGGGTGAGTTGCGCCGTGCGCCGACGACGACGCCGGGCGCCGAGGTATCGACGGCGAGCAGGGTGAACGCTCCATCGAGTCGGCGGCAGACCGTACGCATCGCCGCGGCCAGCGCGTCCGAACCACCGTTCGCCGCGGCGTCACCGTTGGTCGAGCTCACCGCCATTGCGGTGGTACGCCGCAACTCGGCCGACAGCAGGTGCGCGACGCATTCGGTGTCCGTGTCACTGGCGAACATGACACCGTCGGCCTCGAGCTCCCCGCGCAGCGTCGCGAAGTTTTCGATGATCCCGTTGTGGATTACCGCGACGCGGCCATCGGCCGAGCTGTGCGGATGGGCGTTGCGGTCGGTCGGGCCACCGTGGGTCGCCCAGCGTGTGTGGCCGACGCCGGTCGTTCCGGTGCCGATCCCGTCCAGGTCACCGCCGACGCCATCACGCGACTCGGCCAGCGCCTTCTCCAGATTCGCAAGCTTGCCGGCCCGCCGTTCGGTGCGCAGCTGGCCGTCGGCGAGCACAGCCACACCGGCCGAGTCATAGCCGCGGTATTCGAGCCGGCGCAGTCCGTCAATCAAGATGCCGAGCGCCGGCCGGGCGCCGACGTACCCCACAATTCCGCACATGGCCGCCAGCCTAGCGGACGAACGCTCATGATCGGTGCGCAGAACCCCAATGTTCAATCACGTTCTCTGCTCATTTGGGCTCGCGTCCGGTCGCCGTCCACCGGTGACCGGCACATGACGCGGCCGGACTCAGACGGCGGCCGGGCTCGCTTCGCGCACCACGTCCGCGATCTGCTCCGCGATCGAGGTCGCCAGCTCCGGCGTACCGGCCTCGACCATGACCCGTACCAGCGGTTCCGTTCCGGATGGACGAAGCAGCACGCGCCCTTCGCCGCCGAGCTTCGCGGAGGCCGCGTCGACCGCAGAGGCGACCGCCGTCGAACGCGAGGCGGTCGTCTTGTCGCCGACAGCGACGTTCATCAGGACCTGCGGGAGCTGCGTCATGACCTCGGCCAGCTCGGCCAGCGACGAGCCCGTCGCGGCCATCCGAGCCATCAGGTGTACGGCCGTCAGCACGCCATCGCCGGTGGTCGCATATTTCGGCAGCACCACGTGGCCGCTCTGTTCACCGCCGATCGCGAAACCACCGGCGACCAGCGCCTCAAGCACGTAACGGTCGCCGACCTGCGTCTCGACGAGCTTGATGCCATGCTCGGCCATCGCGATCTTCAGGCCGAGGTTGCTCATCACCGTGGCCACGAGCGTGTGCTCGGTGAGCGTGCCGGCCTCACGCATGGCCAGCGCCAGGATGGCCATGATGTGGTCGCCGTCGACCACCGTGCCGTCGGCGGTCACCGCGAGGCAGCGGTCGGCATCGCCATCGTGGGCGATGCCGATATCGGCTCCGTGCTCGGCGACGGCGGCGACCAGCGAGTCGAGATGGGTCGAGCCACAACCGTCGTTGATGTTGAGACCGTCCGGCTCGGCGTGGATCGCGATGACTTCGGCTCCGGCGCGCTCGTACACGATGGGCGCGACGTCGGACGCGGCGCCGTTGGCACAGTCGACCACGACCTTCACGCCGGTCAACGGGTTTGGCGCGGACTCGACGAGGTGCGTCACGTAGGCGTCGACGCCGTCCAGGAGGTCGTGGACGCGGCCGACCATCGGTCCGGTGGGTCGGCCCGAGGACAGGCCGTCCGCGATCGCGTCCTCGATCGCGTTCTCGACGTCGTCGGGGAGCTTCAGACCGCCGGCGGCGAAGATCTTGATGCCGTTGTCCGGCATGGGATTGTGTGACGCCGACACCATGACGCCCAGGTCCGCCTTGACCGCGCCGACCAGGTAGGCCAGGCCGGGGGTAGGCAGCACACCGACCCGGACGACGATCGCACCGGTGCTCGCGAGGCCAGCGACGACCGCCGCCTCGAGCATCTCGCCGCTGGCTCGCGGGTCGCGTCCGACGACGGCGACCGGCGGATGGCTGCGGTCGAGGTCACCGAGCGTACGGGCAGCCGCGGCCGCCACCGCCATCGCGAGCTCCGGCGTGAGGTCGACGTTGGCCCGGCCACGTACGCCGTCGGTGCCGAACAGACGTCCCATGTGTACATCCTCCCGGTCGGCGCCGCTGTGCGCCGTGGACTTCTTCTCAAGCGCTCGTTGCCAGCCACCTGAACTGCCGCCGGACGACTGCCGTCCGACCGGAAAGCACACGACCGGGCTGTCCCGAGGGACAACCCGGTCGCATTAGCTTGCCAAGGTGGTGAGCACCTTCCGCGGATGACTAGCGCTTCGAGTACTGCGGCGCCTTGCGGGCCTTCTTGAGGCCGTACTTCTTGGATTCGGTGACGCGAGCATCGCGGGTGAGGAATCCGGCCTTCTTGAGGGCCGGCCGGTCGTCCGGGTTGACCTCGACGAGCGCACGGGCCACGGCCAGACGCAACGCGCCGGCCTGACCGGTGATGCCGCCGCCGCGCAGGTTCGCGATGATGTCGAAAGACTCGGCCTTCTCCGTGATGACCAGCGGCTCGCGGACGAGCTGCTGGTGCACCTTGTTCGGGAAGTACGACTCGAGAGCGCGCCCGTTGAGCGTGAAGGTGCCGGTGCCGGCGACCACCCGCACGCGGACGATCGCCTCCTTGCGCCGGCCGACGGTCTGCGCGAGATGGCTAGCGCCCTTGGCCGACTTGGCCGAGCGCGAGCGGGTGGCCGGGCCGGTCGGTGCCGGCGTGGCCGGGACGGCGACGACGGTCTCGGCGACCGGAGCCTCGTCTGTGGCGACGGCGGTCTCGGTCGCGGCCGGAGCCTCGGTCGCGCCGAGCCTCGGTCTCGGTCGGAGCCTCGGTCTCGGCCGGCGCCTGGGGCGCGTCTGTGTTGTCGGTCATCACATCTTCCTCGTTCGCGCTCACTGCGCGACCTGCTTGATCTCGAACGGCACCGGCTGCTGCGCGGCGTGTGGGTGCTCGGCACCCGGATAGACCTTCAGCTTGCCGATCTGCTGCCGACCGAGCCGGTTGTGCGGGAGCATGCCCTTGACGGCGAGCTCGACCGCCTTCTCCGGGTGCTTGTCCAGCAGTTCCTGGTATCCGGTGGCGCGAAGGCCGCCCGGGTAGCCGGAGTGGTGGTAGGCCACCTTGCTCTGGCGCTTGTTGCCGGTCAGCGCGATCTTGCTTGCGTTGATGACGATCACGAAGTCGCCCGTGTCGACGTGCGGCGCGAAGGTCGGCTTGTGCTTGCCGCGCAGCAGCGTGGCTGCGTGGGTCGCGAGGCGGCCCAGCACGACGTCAGACGCGTCGATGACGTGCCACTGACGCTCAATCTCTCCCGGCTTCGGGCTGTACGTACGCACAGGTCTACCTTGTCTCGTCGTCGGTTGCGGGGTCGCGGGTCTGCTGATCGCGCGCTCGCCCGCTCCTCGGGGGAGCAAGCCGGCGCGGCAGTCTCGCGGTGCGCGCCGGGCCGCCGGTCGGCGGCGATCATTGCGCACGGATCGTCATGCGGTTGGCAATCCTACCCGACGAGCCGCACCCGATCGACACAGCCGTGCCTGCTCGGGAGCGCGCTGCCCGGATTCGAAGGCGAAGACAGCCGCACAACAGCCCATAACGATACCCGCTGGTGCCTCACAGGGTCAAAATCGCGCTGCCCGCGTCCGGTGACCGGACGTCTCACCGTACGTCGAAGACCGGCTCGGTGGTCTCGGTCACCTCGCCGTCGCCCCCGAACAGCAGATAGCGATCGAACGACCGGGTGAACCACCGGTCGTGAGTGACCGCGATCACCGTTCCTTCGAATTGCGCCAGCCCCTCCTCTAAGGCCTCGGCGCTGGCCAGGTCGAGGTTGTCGGTCGGTTCGTCGAGGAGCAGCAGCGTCGCCCCGCCCAGTTCGAGCAACAGCACCAGGAAGCGCGCCTGCTGGCCGCCGGAAAGGGTCTCGAACCGCTGGTCGCCCTGACCGGCTAGTTCGTACCGGCCGAGCGCGTGCATCGCGGCCGGCCGGTCCCGGCCCGGACGGCGGTCGTCGCCGCGCCAGAGGATCTCCACGAGCGTACGGCCGACCAGATCCGGCCGGTCGTGGGTCTGCGAGAAGTGCCCCGGCACGACCCGGGCGCCGAGCCGAGCACTGCCACTGACCGCGACCGGGGACAGCCGGGCCGACTCGGGCGACACGACGGCCGGATCCGGATCGGTGCCGCCGCGAGCGAGCAGCCGCAGGAAGTGCGACTTGCCGGTGCCGTTCGCGCCGAGCACGGCGACCCGGTCGCCGTACCAGATCTCCGCGTCGAACGGGAACGTGAGGTTCTCCAATTCGAGCTGCTCACACATCACCGCGCGCTTGCCCGTACGGCCGCCGGCGAGGTTCATCCGGATGTTCTGTTCCTTGGGCGGCAGCGGCGGCGGCCCGGCCTCCTCGAACTTCCGCAGCCGCGTCTGGGCCGCCTGGTATCGCGACGCCATGGCGTCGTTGTACGCCGCCTTTTGCTTGTACATCAACATCAGCTGGCGGAGCTTCTCGTGCTCCTCGTCCCAGCGGCGGCGGCGCTCCTCCAGCTTCTCGTGGCGTGCCAGTCGCGCTTCGTGCCAACTTTCGAAACCGGCCGGATGGGTCCACGCCGAGCCGCCCTCGACGGCGACGACCCGGTCCGCCGTCCGCGCGAGCAGCTCCCGGTCGTGCGACACGTAGAGCACCGATTTCGGCGACTCGCGCAGGCGTTCCTCCAGCCATCGCTTCGCCGGCACGTCGAGAAAGTTGTCCGGCTCGTCGAGGAGCAGCACTTCGTCCGACCCGCGCAGCAACAGTTCCAGCGCAAATCGCTTCTGCTGGCCTCCGGAGAGCGTGCCGACCAGCCGGTCGCGCACCTCGTCCCACGGTTTGTCCATGACAGTCGTCGCGACCGTATCGAACAGCACCTCGAGGTCGTACCCGCCGGCTTCCCCCCAGGCGTGCAGGGCATTCGCGTACGCGAGTTGGGCTTTCTCGGCGTGCGGCGCCGCGAGCATCGCGCGTTCGGCGGCGGCCAACCGTTCGCCGGCGGCGGACAGCGCCGCTGGCGCCAGGCTCAGCGCAAAGTCAGCGAGGGTACGGTCGGCCGTCGCGGCCGACCCCGACCCGATGTCGTCGCCGCCCGGGTCCGAGTGCTCCGGCACGGGACGTCCAATCATGCCGATGAACTGCCGCATCACGCCGAGTCCGCCGGCGCGCGCAATCGTGCCGGCCGGCACCGCGATGTCACCCGCGACCATCCGGAGCAGCGTCGTCTTGCCCGCGCCGTTCGGCCCGACGAGGGCCACCTTCGCGCCTTCGCCGACCCGGAACCCGACGTCGGCGAAGAGCACCCGGCCGTCCGGCAGGACCTGCGACACGCCGGAAACGTCCACGTACCCCATAAGCAGCAGATTCTGCCGGTCAGGCCGGAGGTATGTCGCGTCGATTTTGCGCGGTTCGTTCGGCCGCCGTCGACGCACTGACCCGGAACACCCGGAAGCCCTTCTGCGCGGCGAACCGCTCGACGGTCCAGCCGGCGCCCTCCAGCCACGCCTGCAGCGAATCGGCGCCGAGATGCCGGGCCACGACGAGCCACGCGGCACCATCCGGCGCCAACCGCGGCAGCCAGCGTTGAAGCAATGTGTGCAGGCCGTCCTTGCCGATGCGGATCGGCGGATTGCTCCAGATCTCATCGAACCGGATCCCCTCGGGCACCTCGTCGGCGGTCACCGCGACGATCCGGTCGCCGACGCCGATGCCGTCTGCGTTGCGTCGGACGAGGTCGAGGGCACGACGGTTCACGTCAACCGCGTAGACAATGGTCGACGGCGACGTGTCGGCGAGCACGCAGGCAATCGGACCGTAGCCGCACCCTAGATCGAGGTAGGTGCCGCCGCGCGGACCGGGTAGCGGCGCCTTCCGTAGTAGCACGGCTGTCCCCGGGTCGAGCCGGTCGCCGGAGAACACGCCGGCCGCGGCGGTCAGGCGGTAGACCCGCCCAGCGACCATGAACGTCACCTCGCGCGGGCGTGCCTCGCCGCTCGGCGCTTCGCTGAAATAGTGATCGCTCATCGCAGCATTGTCGCTGACCGGTTTGTCGGGTTGACCGGTCACCCTCCCGGAAATGACCAGCACAGGGACTCCCTCGATCGGATGGGCGGCTCACCTGCGACTCGCCGTATCTACGGTGCTTCGGTAACGTGTCGGCATGACTCACGGCGGCTATCGCGGTGACCGCGATGAATGGCCGCCACCGCGGCCGGGACAGACCTCATCCGATGAGCGGTCCGGCTCCGATCCGGGAGCCGGCGGCTGGCCGCCCCGGCCGTCCGGTCCGCACGACGAGTCCGCCGAGCCGCGCACCGCGGTGCCGCACCCGGGCGAGACGCCGTGGTACGGGCAACAATCGGCCGCGCCACCGTACGGCCGCCCGGAACCGTCCTACGAGCGCTATCCTGACGCGTACGTGGTCGAGGCGGACGGTCTTGTCCCTGGGCGACGTCACGGCGATGTGCCGCCGGCCTCCGTTCCGCCACGTCAGGACCCGCGGCCGGATGCGCCGCGCGGACGCCTGGCCGACCTCCGTCCGTTCACACCGGACGGCCGACTGCGCCGGTTTGCGCCGGACGGCTCGCCGCTGACGGATCAACCGAGCGCCGGCCTGCCGGGTGCCGGCGCCGGTCCCGACGTCCGCAGCACCGGACAGATGCCGATCTTCGGCCCGGACAAACACACGACTGGAGAACACCGCTGGTCGGACGGGGCGGCCCGGCAAGCGCCGCGGCCGGCCGGACCGCAACCGCGGGGGTACGGGACGGGCGCAGGCCGCACAGCCGGCGCCGACTTTTGGTCCGCCGCCGCGAGACACCGGAAGCCACACGCGGTTCTACGACGCCGACCCGCGCACCACTGGCAGCCAACCGCGCTTCTACGACCCCGATCCACGCACCACCGGCAGCCAACCGCGCTTCTACGACCCCGACTCGCACATCACCGGCAACCAGACACGTCTCTACGACGCCGACCCGCATACAACCGGCGGGCTGACGCCGGTCGCCGCGGACGAGCCGCCCCGCCGGCGGGGGCGGGTCGCCATCGCGTTGCTTGCCTCGCTCGTCGTGCTGGCCGCCCTCGGGTTCGGCGGGGTCACCCTGCTTCGCCACCACGGTTCCACGGCGGCCAACGCGACCGGCGCCACGACCGCACCCAGACCGAGCATCGACACCGCGGCGATCAGCGACCGTACGGTCGACCCGGCGTTGCTCACGACAGCGGAGGTGTTCGGGGCGGCCACGATCCCATCGACGTCGCCCGGTGGCGCCTACCGGGTCATCCGGTCCGAGGCGGACGCCTCGTGCGGAACCGCGGCGACCGCGGCCATCGGCACGTTGCTCGCGTCGGTCGGCTGCAACCAGGCGGTACGAGCCACGATGCTGTCGTCGGATCAGGCGTACGTGATCACGGCCGGCGTGCTGAACCTGCCGGATACGGCGGCGGCGACCAAGGTCGCGAGCTCCCTACAGCCCGACATCGCGAAGGGCACCGGGCGCCTGAACGGGCTCGACGCCGGCGGGACGACCACGGCCATCACCTCGGCGCAGGCTCAGGTTGCCTGGGACACACGCGGCCACTACCTCGTCTACAGCATCATCGCGCTGACCAGTGGCAAGGCGATCGCCGCATCGGACAAGAAGGTTCCGGCGATCATCACCGATGTGGTCGAGAACTACCTCGGCGACAAGGTGCTCGGCGCCCGCGCCAAGAAGTCGGCGGCGCCGACCCCGAAGTCGTCCTGAGCGAGACGCCCCGGCGTCCTGAGCGAGACGCCCCGGCGTCTTGAGCGAGGACGCCCACGAAGCTATTCGAGGTCGCGCCGGTTTCGGGTCTGCGCAGCGCGATCGGCGTATTCGCTAGCGTCCGGATAGACGACCTCGACGAGGTTCAGCCCATGCGGCGGCGCGACCACGACGTCGCTGGCTCGGTCCGTACGCCGGAGCAGGTCGACCGGCCACGTGACCGGACGCCGACCTTCGCCGACCGCGATGAGCGCGCCGACCAGACTGCGGACCATCGACTGGCAGAAGGCGTCGGCCGAGACCGTCGCGACGAGGACGCTATCGTCGCGCCGCCAGTCGAATTGTGCGACCGCGCGGATCGTCGAGGCGTGCTCCTTGCGCCGGCAGAAGGCGACGAAGTCGTGCAACCCGACGAATGCCGTGACGGCCTCGTTCATCCGGTCGAGGTCGAGCGGTCGCGGCCACGCCAACGTGTCGCGGGCGCGTAGCGGCTCGGCGCCCCACGGCGAGTCCGTGACCCGGTAGACGTAGCGACGGGATAGCGCCGAGAAGCGCGCATCGAACGAGGCGGGTGCCGGGGCGGCCGCGAGGACGCGTACGTCCGGCGGTAGTAGCCCGGCCAGCCGCCGGACGAGCGAGTCGCCCACCCTGGCCCAGCCGTCGGCCGTCACGTCCACGTGTGCCACCTGACCGGACGCGTGGACACCGGCGTCCGTACGGCCGGCCACGGTCAACCCGACCGCGCCACCGGCACCGAACAGGCGCTCGAGTTCGGCGAGAAGCACCCCCGCGACCGTACGGCGACCGGGCTGCGCCGCCCAGCCCGAGAAGTCGGTGCCGTCGTAGCTCACGTCCAGACGCAGACGTACCACCGGAGGTTTGACCGCGTCTGACGGATCGGGCCCGGCACCCTCCGTCTGGAGAGCGCCGGGCCCGGCCGACTGGCGTGACTCGCTCAGGACTCGTCGTCCTTCGTCTCGCTGTCGTTGTCGTCGTCGGTGTCCTCGACCGCCGGCGCGTCGCGCCTGGGCGGTCGTGGCCGGAGTCTCGTCCTCGTCGTCACCGGCAAGCACGGCCACGGCTTCGGCCTTCGCGGCCTTGCGGGCGGTCGACTTCGCCGGGCGCGCCGTCGTCGTCGGGACCGCGAGCTCCTCGACCAGCTCGATGACGGCCATCGGAGCGTTGTCACCCTTGCGGGGATTGGTCTTGACGATGCGGGTGTAGCCGCCGGGACGCGTCGTGAAGCGCGGCGCGATGTCGTCGAACAGCGTCGCCACCACGTCCTGGTCACGGACGACAGTCAGCACCCGACGGCGAGCGTGCAGGTCGCCCCGCTTCGCCTTCGTGATGAGCTGCTCGGCGAGTGGCCGGAGCCGCTTCGCCTTCGTCTCGGTCGTGGTGATTCGGCCGTGGCGGAACAGCTGCGTGGCCAGGTTGGCCAGGATTAGCCGCTCGTGCGCCGGGCTGCCGCCGAGACGGGGACCCTTGGTGGGCGTGGGCATGGTTGGTGCTCCTCGTGTGGTCTGGTACGTAGGGGCCGGCCGGGGCCGACCCCTACTGCTACTACAGCTGTTCGGTCTCGCGGTAGTCGTCGGAGTCGTAGTCGGTTTCCGAGAAGCCGTCGACAACGTTGGCCGGGTCGAACGTCGGGGCCGAGTCCTTGAGACCGAGGCCCATGCCGGCGAGCTTCATCTTGACCTCGTCGATCGACTTCTGGCCGAAGTTGCGGATGTCGAGCAGGTCCGCCTCGGTCCGGCCGATCAGCTCGCCAACGGAGTTGATGCCTTCGCGCTTGAGGCAGTTGTACGACCGTACGGTCAGGTCCAGCTCCTCGATCGGCAGTGCAAGATCGGCAGCGAGCTGCGCGTCCTGCGGCGACGGGCCGATGTCGATGCCCTCGGCCTCTTCGTCCAGCTCGCGAGCGAGCCCGAACAGCTCGACGAGGGTCGAGCCGGCCGAGGCGAGCGCCGTACGTGGCGAGATCGACGGCTTCGTCTCGACGTCGATGATCAGACGGTCGAAGTCCGTACGCTGCTCGACGCGGGTCGCCTCGACGCGATAGGTCACCTTGAGCACCGGCGAGTAGATCGAGTCGACCGGGATACGGCCGATCTCGGCACCGGCGTTCTTGTTCTGCGTCGCCGTCACGTAGCCACGGCCGCGCTCGACGGTGAGCTCCATGTCGACCCGTGCCTTGCCGTTCAGCGTGGCCAGCTTGAGGTCGGCGTTGTGCACGTTGACGCCGGCCGGCGGCTGGATGTCGCCCGCGGTGATGTCACCCGGGCCCTGCTTGCGCAGGTACATGCTGACCGGCTCGTCGTGGTCGGAGCTGACGCACAGATCCTTGACGTTCATGACGAGCTCGACCACGTCCTCCTTGACGCCGGGGATCGTGGTGAACTCGTGCAGCACGCCGTCGACCTTGATCGACGTGACCGCTGCGCCCGGGATCGAGCTGAGCAGCGTACGCCGCAGCGAGTTGCCGAGCGTGTAGCCGAAGCCTGGCTCGAGCGGCTCGATGATGAACCGGGAACGTGTGTCGCTGATCGCCTCTTCGGAGAGCGAAGGTCGCTGTGAGATGAGCATTGCTTCTCTTTTCGTTCGGGGCACCCGCTATTTGATGCCCGTCCAGGTATTTCTTTGTAGCTGCTTGCTGCTCTGTTGCTGCGTTGCCGTGGTGTTGCCTTGCCGTGTCGCCGGCCGTTGGCCGGCTTGCTGCCGTGTCGCCGTTCAGACCGGGTCTCGGTCTTGCCCCGCGGACCCGGTTTTGGGACCGGCCCCAGCCTCGATGGCAAGGCGCACGCCGCCGCCGTGTGCGTTCTTTGCACACAAGGTGGCGAGCAACGCCGCCAGCGAGTCTGGGGGCGATTCCAAAACTTATTTGGAGTAGAGCTCGACGATTAGTTGTTCCTGCACCTGCGTGTCGATGTTGGCGCGCGCCGGCAGGTTGTGCACCAGTACCTTCATCTGGGTCGGGATCGCCTCGAGCCACGCCGGCACGATCTTCGACCCGGCCTCGGCGGCCGCGACGACAAACGGCGTGAGCTCGCGGGACTTCTCCCGGACCTGGATGATGTCGTGCTCGCTGACGCGGTACGACGGGATGTCGACCTTGCGTCCGTTCACCGTGATGTGGCCGTGCTTGACGAGCTGACGGGCCATGTCCCGGGACTTGGCGTAGCCGGCGCGGTAGATCACGTTGTCGAGTCGCGACTCGAGGATGCGCAGCAGCTCTTCACCGGTCTTGCCCTGCTTGGCGACGGCTTCCTCGTAGTAACGACGGAACTGCTTCTCCAGCACGCCATACACGCGGCGAGCCTTCTGCTTCTCGCGCAGCTGGAGCAGGTACTCGGTCTCCTTCAGACGACCGCGGCCGTGCTGGCCGGGCGGGAAGGGACGCGACTCAAACGGGCACTTCGGCCCATCGCACTTGCTGCCCTTGAGGAAGAGCTTCATCTTCTCGCGGCGGCAACGGCGGCAGTCGGCACCTGTATAACGAGCCATTTCTCTAATCTCCCTTAGACCCGGCGACGCTTGGGCGGACGGCAACCGTTGTGCGGCTGCGGCGTGACGTCGGCGATCTGGCCGACTTCGAGGCCGACGGCCTGCAGCGAACGGATGGCGGTCTCGCGGCCGGAGCCCGGACCCTTCACGAACACGTCGACCTTGCGCATGCCGTGCTCCATCGCCCGGCGCGCGGCCGCCTCGGCGGCGAGCTGCGCGGCGAACGGAGTCGACTTGCGCGAACCCTTGAAGCCAACCTGGCCCGCGGAGGCCCAGGAGATCACGGCGCCACTCGGGTCGGTGATCGACACGATCGTGTTGTTGAACGTGCTCTTGATGTGCGCCTGCCCGTGGGAGACGTTCTTGCGTTCTTTGCGCCGGACCTTCTTGACGGGGGCCCCTGCGCGTGCCTTCGGTGGCATATTCGAATGCGCTCCTAGATCCGCTTAATGAGAGTTGTTCGACCTTGCTCGCAACCCGCCAGCGCACCGGCCAAGGGCCGCGGCATACCGGATCGAACAAAAATCACTTCTTGCCGGCCTTCTTCTTGCCAGCGACGGTGCGCTTGGGACCCTTGCGGGTGCGCGCGTTGGTGCGTGTCCGCTGACCGCGGACCGGCAGGCCGCGACGGTGCCGGATGCCCTGGTAAGAACCGATCTCCATCTTGCGCCGAATGTCCGACTGCACCTCGCGGCGCAGGTCACCCTCGACCTTGTAGTTCGCTTCGATGTAGTCGCGCAGTGCGACGACCTCGTCGTCGGTCAGGTCACGGCTGCGCTTCTCCGGAGAGATCCCGGTCGCCGCCAGCGACGCGAGGGCCCGGGTGCGGCCGATGCCGAAGATGTAGGTGAGCGCGACTTCCATCCGCTTTTCGCGGGGAAGGTCGACGCCGAGTAGACGTGCCATTAGCGGGCGACTCCTCGTGGTCATTTAGAGGTCTGTGTCGTTCCGCCCCGTCTGCCCGGACGGGCCCCGGCCTCTAACCGGGGGACGACCACGAGTCGCATCGACGCTGTCGCGTCGGGTGCTCGTCGCGGCTGGAACGAGCTTTCATCGAGTTGTAGCGCGCTGTCGTTGTGGTGCGCCGGTGCTGTCGAGCACGGCACATCGCCGCGCGCGGGCGTCAGCCCTGGCGCTGCTTGTGGCGCGGGTCAGAACAAATGACCATGACCCGCCCGTGGCGCCGGATGACCCGGCACTTCTGGCAGATCCTCTTCACGCTCGGCTTGACCTTCACGGTGTGCCTTTCAGCCTCTCTGGCGTCGCCGCCGAATCGACGGCTCGGTCAGGGTTACTTGTAGCGGTAGACGATGCGTCCTCGGGTCAGGTCGTATGGAGACAGCTCCACCACGACACGGTCCTCGGGCAGGATGCGGATGTAGTGCTGCCGCATCTTGCCGCTGATGTGCGCCAGGACCTTGTGGCCGTTGGCGAGTTCTACCCGAAACATTGCGTTCGGGAGTGGCTCGATGACTCGGCCTTCGATCTCGATGGCCCCATCTTTTTTCGGCATAGCCTCCGCTACCTGACGTCAGGTCTATTGACAGGTGCGCGTCGTCCGATTCACGCTCGGTGGTGAGGTCGGCTCCCGCCGTGCTCACTCCCGGTGCATGCCAGCCGCGGCTCCGTCGCGCTCACCGAAGGCGTGGTGGGCATGACGGAGTGGACGCTGCGCGCCAAGAAGCGAGTGTACGCGTATGCCGCAGGCGCCGGCAAACTCGGCCCCCGCGGTCGGGCGTGTCAGTGCGCACACCCGGCGCACGTTGCCCAAGATCGGGGGGACTAGACGGAGCCGGTGCCGTTGTCCCGGTTCATGTGCCGAAAATCGCGTTCGGCCCGCCGACGAGCCTCCCGCTCCGCTCGCCGCCGTACGTCCTGGCTCGGAGCCCCGGTGGCCAGCCCGCGAATCGTCGACGCGAGCAGGACCGCACCCCAGATTCCGAGCGGCCAGGCCGGCCAGAAGGAGTGCCCCCCGCTGAGCGCCCAAATGACCACGAGGATGCACGCCACGGTGATCCAGCTGCTCCACTGGGCGGCCACCCACTTGCGGCCATGGCCACGTGCGTCGGATCCGCTGGCGTGGACCGCCTCGTGCGAGGAGGCCGGCGTCATCTGGCTGCGGCCGGGCGGGGTCGCTTCCGGCAAATCGGTCAGCAGTGCCTTGAGGTCACCGTACGTCCGGGCGGCATAGGTCTCCTGGAGCCGGTCGTCGTACTCGGTCAGCGTCAGCCGGCCCTCGTTGAGGGCGCTGCGCAGCCTCTCGGCGACGAACTCACGGTCGACGTCGGCGGCTCGCAGATTGTCGGGCTCACGGGTGCTGTCCTGCTCGTCGGGCACCTTATGAGAATGCCACCTCGTGTCCAGCGCTCGCCAGCCCGGTCGCCCTCCCGACAGTCGCCGCGACGACCCGGTCGAGCGTTGTCGGGACTAGTTGCCGCGCGCCCGTGGGGTGAGCAGGTCGCCGAGGCGCGCAGCGCCGCCATCGAGAGCCGTGGTCACCCAGACACCGTCGTCAAAGATCGCCATCGTGTGCTCCACGTGTACGGCGACGGAGCCGTCCCGGGTGACGACGGTCCACCCGTCGCTCAGCTCCGCCGTCCGCGGCGATCCATACGTCAGCATCGGCTCGATCGCGAGCGCCATACCCGGGACCAGCCGAGGTCCGTGGCCGGGACGACCCCGGTTCAACACATGCGGATCCTGGTGCATCTCGGTGCCGATGCCGTGGCCGCCGTAACCGTCGACAATGCCGTACCGGCCATGCTTTTTGATCTCCGCCTCGATCGCCGCGGAGATGTCCGTGAGCCGGCCACGCCCGGACGCCGCTCCGCGCGCCGCGGCGGTGATGCCCGCCCACATCGCGTCTTCGGCAGCGACCCACATGCGCAGCAGGTCCGGCTTGACCTCGCCGACCGGTACGGTAATGGCCGCGTCGGCGTGCCAGCCGTCGACGATGGCGCCGCAGTCGAGCGAGATCAGGTCGCCTTCGGCGAGGACGGCGGTGCGCGACGGGATGGCGTGCACGATCTGGTCGTTCACCGACGAACAGATGCTGGCCGGAAAGCCGTGATAGCCCTTGAACGACGGTACGGCGCCGGCGCTCGTGATCACGTCCTCGGCGATGGCGTCGAGGTCAGCGGTGCTGACTCCCGGAACGACCGCGGCCCGCATCTTTTCCAGGGCTGCATGCACGACAAGCCCGGCGGCTCGCATCTTCACGAGTTGCTCGGGCGTCTTGTACTGGATCTCCAGATCGCTGCTACGCACGCTATCCACCGTACGGGCGCAAGGCGTCAATCGCTCGCACCGTGATGTCTTCCACAAGGCCCGTCGCGTCGATGCCGACGAGCTTGCCCTGCGCACCGTAGAAATCGATCAACGGCGCGGTTTTGTCGGCGTATTCGCGCAGCCGGTTCGCGACCGTCTCGGCCTTGTCGTCGTCGCGCTGGTAAAGCTCACTGCCGCACCGGTCGCACACTCCATCGATGGTCGGCGCATCGAACTCAACGTGCCACGTCTTGCCGCAGCCCGAGCAGGTCCGCCGACCGGACAGTCGCCGGATCACCTCGTCGTCGTCGACCACGAGTTCCAGTACGACATCGAGCTGCGTGCCGAGGTCGGCGAGCATCTTGTCCAGCTCCTGCGCCTGCGGCACCGTGCGGGGAAAGCCGTCGAGAAGAAAGCCATCGCCGGCATCCGGCTCGGCCAGCCGGTCCCGGACCATGTTGATCGTGACCTCGTCCGGCACCAGATTGCCGTCGTCCATGTAGCGCTTCGCCTCGAGACCAAGCGGGGTGCCGTGCGAAACGTTCGCGCGGAAGATGTCGCCGGTCGAGATCTTCGGCACAGCCAGGTGCGCCGCGATGAACTCGGCCTGCGTCCCTTTACCCGCCCCCGGCGGGCCCACCAGTACGAGGCGCATCGCTAGACGCCCTCACTCGTGGCCGCAGTCGTACGTTGCACTACCGCAGGAACCCTTCGTAGTTGCGCTGCATGAGCTGGCTCTCGATCTGCTTCACCGTATCCAGCGCGACACCGACGATGATCAGCACCGCCGTGCCACCGAACGGGAAGTTCTGCTTGTTGCCGCCGACCAGGTTGATGAACAGGTTCGGCAGGACCGCCACGATCGCGAGGTATAGCGAGCCGGGAAGGGTCAGGCGGGACAGGATGTAGTCAAAGTATTGCGCGGTCGGCTTGCCAGGGCGTACGCCCTGGACGAACCCGCCGTACTTCTTCATGTCGTCCGCGACCTGCGTCGGGTTGAACGTGATCGAGACGTAGAAGTAGGTGAAGAACAGGATCAACAGGAAGTACAGCGAGATGTTGACCCAGTCGCCCTGGTTGACCAGGTGGTTCTGCAGGAACCGGAGGAACCAGTTGGTGCTGTTCGGGTACAGGTTCGAGATCAACTGCGGCAGATAGAGCAGCGACGACGCAAAGATCACCGGGATGACACCGGCCTGGTTGACCTTCAGCGGGATGTACGTCGAGGTGCCTCCGTACATCCGCCGGCCGACCATGCGTTTGGCGTACTGCACCGGTATCCGGCGCTGCGCCTGTTCCATGAAGACGACCGCGGTGATCACCCCTACGCCGATGATCAAGATGATGATGAAGACGGTCCACCCCGCCGATTTCTTGATCGTCCAGCCTTCGCCGGGCAGACGGGCGGCGATGGACGTGAAGATCAGGATGGACATGCCGTTGCCGATGCCGCGGTCAGTGATCATCTCGCCGAGCCACATGATCACGCCGGTGCCGGCGGTCATCGTGATGACGAGGATCGTGACCGTCAGAGCGATCGGGATGCCCGGTGTGGCCGGGATGATGGGCGTGGTGTTCTGGTCGCAGGCGCCGCCGAAGAGGGTGCCGGAGCGGGCCAAGGCGACGAATGCCGACGCCTGCAGGATGGCGAGGCCGAGGGTCAGGTAGCGGGTGTACTGCGTGATCTTCGCCTGGCCGGACTGGCCCTCCTTGCGGAGCGTCTCCAGGCGCGGGATCACGACGGTCAGCAGCTGCAGGATGATGCTCGCCGTGATGTACGGCATGATCCCGAGCGCGAACACGGAGAGTTGCAGAAGCGCCCCACCGGAGAACAGGTTCAGCAGGTTCAGGACGTCATTCGTGCTGGCGGCCGAGACACATTTCTGAACGTTCGCGTATGAGACGCCGGGGCTGGGCACCGTCGCGCCGAGCCGGTAGATCGCGACCATTCCGAGCGTGAACAGCAGCTTCTTACGCAGGTCAGGCGTTCGGAACGCACTGAGAAACGCCGAGAGCACGAACTTCCTCCTGCGCGGAGCGGCCGTCAGGTCGACGGCGGGGGGCGAATACTGCCCGTGGTCGGGCGCCACGGAATGTGTAGTTACTGTGTGGCCGGACTTTAGCAGTCAGGCGACGGCCAGCGTACCCGCGGTCGGGTGTTTTGCCACCCTCCCGATCACCGGGCGCCGAGTGCAGTCGTGGCGTCCGGACTGGTCAATCGACCTGTGTCCGGACGCCACGAACGTCGTTGCGGTGGCGGTCAGCCCCGGTCCGTGAGGACCGTGACGGAACCACCGGCGGATTCGATCTTCTCCGCCGCGGTCGCGCTGAAAGCGTTGGCCGACACGGCGAGCTTGACGCCGCCGAGATCGCCCGTGCCGAGCACCTTGACCGGGTGGCCCTTGCGGACCGCGCCGGCGTCGACCAGCTCGATGATCCCGACCGTGCCGCCGTCCGGGAACAGTTCGGCCAACCGGTCCAGGTTCACGACCTGGAACGGGACCTTGAACTTGTTGTTGAAGCCCTTGAGCTTCGGCAGGCGCATGTGGATGGGCGTCTGCCCGCCCTCGAACGCCGCCGAGACCTGGTAGCGGGCCTTCGTACCCTTGGTGCCGCGGCCCGCGGTCTTGCCCTTGGAGCCTTCACCGCGACCGACGCGGGTCTTGTTCGTCTTCGCCCCCGGGGCGGGACGCAGGTGGTGGACCTTGATCGCCATTACTCGACCTCCTCGAACTTCACGAGGTGAGTCACAGTAAAGATCATGCCCCGAATTTCGGGGCGGTCCTCCTTGACCACCACGTCATTGATCCGCTTGAGCCCGAGCGTGCGCAGCGTCTCGCGCTGGTTGCGCTTCGCACCGATCCCCGAGCGGGTCTGTGTGACTTTCAGGCGTGCCATGCGTTCCCCGCCCCTCTACTTCGCCGCGCCGGCGCGGGCGGCCAGCATGGCCGCGGGCGCAACGTCCTCGACCGGCAGGCCACGGCGAGCCGCGACCGTCTCCGGCGATTCCAGCATCTTCAGCGCCGCGACAGAGGCGTGCACGATGTTGATCGGGTTCGACGAACCGAGGCTCTTGGAGAGCACGTCGTGAATGCCCGCGCACTCCAGCACGGCCCGCACCGGACCGCCGGCGATGACGCCGGTTCCGGGGCTCGCCGGCTTCAACAGCACCACTCCGGCGGCCTCCTCACCCTGGACTGGGTGCGGGATAGTCACGCCATTGCGCGGCACCTTGAAGAAGTGCTTCTTGGCCTCCTCGACGCCCTTGGCGATCGCCGCGGGCACCTCCTTGGCCTTGCCGTAGCCGACGCCGACCGTGCCGTCGCCGTCACCGACGACGACGAGCGCGGTGAAGCTGAACCGGCGGCCACCCTTGACGACCTTCGCCACACGGTTGATCGTGACGACCCGCTCGATGTGCGGGGTCTTCTCCGCCTGCGAGCCGCCGCGACGGTCACCATCACGACGGTTACGGCGATCGCCGCCGCCGCCCTGGCCACCCTCGGACGTGTTGCTGCCGGAGCCGGTACCCCTGCGCTGTGGACCTGCCATCAGACGCCTCCTTAGAACTCGAGTCCGGCTTCGCGGGCAGCATCCGCCAGCGCGGCGATTCGCCCCGCGTACCGGTTGCCACCGCGATCGAAGACGACCTTGGTGATGCCCGCCGCTTTGGCCCGCTCCGCGAGCAACGCACCGACCTGGCGAGAGAGGTCGCTCTTGGCGCCCTCGGTGCCGCGGATCGATGAGTCGAGCGTGGATGCGGAGGCCACGGTGCGGCCGGCGGTGTCGTCGACGATCTGCGCGACGATGTGGCGCAGCGAGCGTGTGACGACCAGGCGCGGACGCGCCTGTGTGCCGTACACGTTCTTGCGCACGCGGAAGTGACGGCGCGCCTTGCCGACCCGCCGCGACGCGGCGACGCCGCGTTGGCGCTTGAGCAGAGTGGCGCTCACTTCTTTCCTGCCTTTCCAGCCTTACGACGAATGACTTCGCCGAGGTAATGCACGCCTTTGCCCTTGTACGGCTCCGGCGGACGAATCTTGCGGATGTTCGCGGCGACCTCACCGACCTGCTGCTTGTCGATGCCCGACACGTGGAACAGCGTCGGCCGCTCGACCGCGAACGTGATGCCCTTCGGCGGCGCCACGACGACCGGGTGCGAGAACCCGAGCGCGAACTCGAGATCAGAACCCTTTGCCTGTACGCGGTAACCGGTGCCGGCGATCTCCAGCGATTTCCGGTAACCCTCGGTCACGCCGACGATCATGTTGTTGACCAACGTACGGGACAGGCCGTGGAGTTCCTTGGCCCGGCGCTCGTCGTTCGGTCGGACCACGTGGATCTCGCCGTTGTCGGCACGCTCCGCGGTGATCGGCTCGACCAGCGTGTGCTGCAGTTCGCCCTTCGGACCCTTGACCTTGACGGTCTGGCCCGCGATGGTGACATCGACGCCCGAAGGCACCGTGATCGCCTTACGTCCAATTCGCGACATTGCTACCGGCCCTCCGTTACCACACGAAGGCGAGGACTTCCCCGCCCACGCTCCGCTTGCGGGCCTGCCGGTCAGTCAGCAGCCCCTGGGACGTCGAGATGATCGCTACGCCCAGGCCACCGAGCACGCGCGGAAGGTCCGACGACTTCGCGTAGACCCGCAGGCCGGGCTTGGACACGCGCTTGATGCCGGCGAGGCTCCGCTCACGGTTCGGGCCGAACTTCAGATCGATCGCCAGGCTCTTGCCGACAGCACCTTCCGCCGGCTCCTCCACGGACCACGCGGCGATATAGCCCTCGGCCTTCAGCACCTCGGCGACATTCGCCTTGAGCTTCGAGTAGGGCATCGTCACGCGGTCGTGATACGCCTGGTTCGCATTGCGCAGACGGGTCAGCATGTCTGCGATCGGGTCAGTCATTGTCATGGGTCTCGTTAGCCTTTCTCGCCGGGGTTCCCCGCTCGTGCACCGCTGGCGCGGGTCACGGCACGAGGCCTACGGCGAAGAGGAATCAAGCTCTTCTCACAACGCCTCGCGGCATCGCTACGCATCGGCGCTGTCTCAAGACGCCTCGCGGCATCGCTACGCATCGGCGGTTACCAGGAAGCCTTGGACACGCCGGGCAACTCACCGCGGTGAGCCAACTCACGAATGCAAATGCGGCACAGGCCGAACTTGCGGTACACCGACTTGGGTCGGCCACACCGCTGGCAGCGGGTGTACGCACGAACGGCGAACTTGGGCTTCGCGTTCGACTTAATGATCAGTGCCTTCTTGGCCATGGATCAGTTCTCCTTGAACGGGAAGCCGAGCAGCTTGAGCAGCGTGCGTCCCTCGTCATCGGTCGCGGCGGTGGTCACCAGCGTGATGTCCATGCCCCGAACCCGATCGATGCGGTCCTGGTCGATCTCGTGGAACACCGACTGCTCGGTCAGACCGAACGTGTAGTTGCCATGCCCGTCGAGCTTGCGCGCGTCGAGGCCGCGGAAGTCGCGGATACGCGGGAGCGCGATCGACAGCAGCCGGTCGAGGAACTCCCACATCCGGTCGCCGCGGAGCGTCACCTTCGCGCCGATCGGCATTCCCTCGCGCAGCTTGAACTGCGCGATCGACTTCGTCGCGCGGCGCACGAGCGGCTTCTGGCCGGTGATCGCGGTCAGATCGCGTACGGCGCCGTCGATCAGCTTCGCGTCCCGGGCCGCCTCGCCGACACCCATGTTGACGACGATCTTGACCATGCTCGGCACCTGCATCGGGTTGGCGTAGTTGTACTGCTCGCGCAGCTTCGCCACGACCTCGTTGCGGTAGCGCTCCTTGAGTCGCGGGAGCGTCTTCGGGTTCTCGGTCGCCACACTCATGAGATGTCCTTACCGGTCTTGCGGGAGACGCGAACGCGGTTGGTCTTCGTACGGCCATCCGCCCGCTCCACTGACTCCGTGCGGTAGCCGACCCGCGTCGGCTTGCCCTCGGTGTCGACGACCATCACGTTCGATACGTGGATCGCCGCCTCCTGGGTGATGATTCCGCCGGTCTTCGCACCACGCTGCGTGCTCTGCACACGGGTGTGCTTCTTCACGCGGTTCACGCCTTCGACGATGACCTTCTGCGTCTCGGGATAGGCCGCGATGACCTTGCCCCGAGCGCCCTTGTCCCGGCCGGCGATGACGACGACCGTGTCGTTCTTATGTACCTTCACGATCTACAACACCTCCGGGGCGAGCGAAATGATCTTCATGAAGCGCTTGTCACGCAGTTCGCGCCCGACCGGGCCGAAGATGCGGGTGCCGCGCGGGTCGCCGCCATCACGGATGATCACGGCCGCGTTCTCGTCGAAGCGGATGTACGAGCCGTCCGGGCGCCGCTTCTCCTTCGCCGTACGCACGACGACGGCCTTGACGACGTCGCCCTTCTTCACGCCGGCGCCGGGGATGGCGTCCTTGACGGTGGCCACGATGACGTCGCCGATGCTCGCGTAGCGCCGACCGGAGCCGCCGAGCACCCGGATGCACAGGATTTCCCTGGCACCCGTGTTGTCGGCGACCCGAAGTCGCGACTCCTGCTGAATCACGTCAGTCTCCTGTTTGTCTGCCAGTCCTCCGGCGCCGCCGGAGCTTGGAAGAACCCATTCGCCGGCCGCACCGGCCGGTCACAGCCGGCGCCGCGAGCGAAACAACTTGTCGTTACGTTGTCCCTCAAGGGGATTACTTTGCCTTCTCGAGGATCTCGACGACCCGCCAGCGCTTGGTGGCCGACAGCGGTCGCGTCTCCATGAGCAGGACCCGGTCGCCGATGCCACACGCGTTGGCCTCGTCGTGCGCCTGGAGCTTGCTGCCCCGACGCATGACCTTGCCGTAGAGGGCGTGCTTGACGCGGTCCTCGACGGAGACGATCACGGTCTTGTCCATCTTGTCGCTGACCACGATGCCTTCGCGCACCTTGCGGCGGCTGCGCTCCGCGGCCTGTGGTGTTTCGGTCATGACGCCACCTCAGTCGGCGCGACCGAGAGCCCGAGCTCCCGCTCCCGCATGATCGTGTAAATCCGGGCGATCTCGCGGCGGATGACGCGCAGCCGGCCGGTGTTGTCGAGCTGACCGGTCGCACCCTGCACCCGCAGGTTGAACAGCTCCGCCTTCGCCTCGCGCAGCCGCGTGACCAGGTCCAGCTCGGACAGCTCACGCAGCTCGACGGCCTGTGAGTTGGCCATCAGATGTCACCTACCTCGCGCTTGACAATGCGGCACTTCATCGGGAGCTTGTGGATCGCGCGACGCATGGCCTCGCGAGCCTGCTGCTCATTCGGGTACGCCATCTCGAAGAGAATGCGACCCGGGTGGATGTTCGCGACCCACCACTCCGGCGAACCCTTACCGGAACCCATCCGGGTTTCGGCCGGCTTCTTCGTGATCGCCTGGTCCGGGAAGACCGTGATCCAGACCTTTCCACCACGACGGATGTGCCGGTTCATCGCGATACGAGCCGCCTCGATCTGCCGGTTCGTGACGTACGCCGGCTCGAGAGCCTGGATGCCGTACTCGCCGAAGACGACTCGGGTGCCGCCCTTCGCCGCACCCGTACGCCTCGGGTGGTGCGGCTTGCGGAAGCCCTTCGGAGGCTTACGCGGGATCAGCATGACTCAGCCCTCCTGCGCTTCGTTCGTGGCGCCGGACGCGGTCTCGGTTGGCGCCGCAGTCTCGGCCGGCGCCGCGGTCGCGTCGGCCGGTGCCGGCTCGACCGGTGCCGCGGGTGCCTCGGGGGCAGCCGACGGCGCACTCGATCCACCGACGGCGCGACCTGCTTCCGTGCCACCGGCCGTCGTTCCGGACGAGCCGGAACGGATGCGGCGCGGACGGTCCGGACGGTCGCCACGGTCACGCCGTGGCCGACCCGGAGCAGCCTCCGGCGGCGGCACGGCGCCCGCAAGCGCGTCGCCCTTGTAGATCCAGACCTTCACACCGATGCGGCCGAACGTCGTACGCGCCTCGAAGAAGCCGTATTCGATGTTGGCTCGCAGCGTGTGCAGCGGAACGCGACCCTCGCGGTAGAACTCCGTACGGCTCATCTCGGCGCCGCCGAGGCGACCCGATACCTGCACGCGGATGCCCTTGACGGCCGGGTTCTTCATGGCCGACTGGATCGCCTTGCGCATGGCGCGACGGAAGCTGACGCGGCTGGACAGCTGCTCGGCCACGCCCTGCGCTACGAGCTGCGCGTCCGACTCGGGGTTCTTCACCTCGAGGATGTTGAGCTGCACCTGCTTGCCGGTGAGCTTTTCCAGGTTGCCCCGGATCTTCTCAGCCTCCGCGCCCTTGCGGCCGATCACGATGCCCGGTCGCGCCGTGTGGATGTCGATGCGGACCCGGTCCCGGGTGCGCTCGATGTCCACCTTCGCGATGCCGGCGCGCTCAAGCCCGCGGGACATCATCTTGCGGATCTTGACATCCTCCGCGATGTAGTCCTTGTAGAGCTTGTCCGCGTACCAGCGGCTCGTCCAGTCGGTCGAAATGCCGAGCCGGAACCCGGTGGGGTGAACCTTCTGACCCATTACTCGGTCCCTTCCTCGGCAGCGTCGTCGGTCGTCGCTGTCGGCTCGGCGCCGCCATCGGCGGGCGCCTTCTTAGCAGCCTTCTTTGCGGGCTTCGCTTCCGACGCCGTCTGGCTGGCCTCGGCCGTGTCGACCGGCCCAGCGGCGGCCTTGGCCGCCTTCGTGGTCTTTGTCGCCTTGGTGGCCGTCGCCGGCGCGGCCTCCGCCACACCGGTGTCGGCCGCCGCCGCAGTCGCCTTCGCCGCCTTGGCCGGCGCCGCCTTGGCCGGTACGGCCTTGGCGGCGCGGCCGGGAGCCGCCGCGACCACGCTCTCCACCACGATCGTGATGTGGCAGGTGCGCTTGCGGATGCGGTACGCCCGACCCTGAGCGCGCGGCCGGAACCGCTTGAGCGTCGGGCCCTCGTCGACGTACGCCTCGGCGACGAGCAGCGAGTCGGGGTCGAGCCGCTCGTTGTTCTCGGCGTTCGCGACCGCGCTGGCCAGCACCTTGTAGACCGGCTCGCTAGCCGCCTGCGGCGCGAACTTCAGCACCGTCAGGGCCTCCTTGGCGGGCAGCCCGCGCACGAGGTTCACCACGCGGCGCGCCTTCATCGGCGAAATGCGCACGTGACGCGCGATCGCTCGCGCACCAGGCAGCGCCGCCGCGTCGCTCTTCGTTGGCATCATTGATCCTTAATCGTGGAAACCTGCGAGCCCAGCCGGGCCGTCGATCTACGTCAACCGTGACTCGCCGCCTAGCGGCGGCGCGCCTTGCGGTCGTCCTTCTCGTGACCCTTGAACGTACGGGTCATGGCGAACTCGCCGAGCTTGTGCCCGACCATCGCTTCGGACACAAACACCGGAACGTGCTTGCGACCGTCGTGTACGGCGATCGTGTGCCCGAGCATCTCCGGCACGACCATGGAACGGCGCGACCAGGTCTTGATCACGGTCTTGGAGCCCTTGTCGTTCTGGACTTCCACCTTCTTCATCAGGTGGTCGTCGACGAACGGGCCCTTCTTCAGGCTGCGTGGCATGTCCTCAAGCTCCTTGGGTCGCGCTATCGCGCTGGGCTTCCATTAGCCGCGCTTGCGGGTCGCGTAGCGGCGACGAACGATCAGGCGGTCGCTCTCCTTGCCCTTGGAGCGCGTACGCCCCTCGGGCTTGCCCTGTGGGTTCACCGGGTGGCGACCACCGGACGTCTTGCCCTCGCCACCACCGTGCGGATGGTCGACGGGGTTCATCGCCACACCACGGACGGTCGGGCGCTTGCCCTTCCACCGCATGCGGCCGGCCTTGCCCCAGTTGATGTTCGACTGGTCGGCGTTGCCGATCTCGCCCACCGTCGCGCGGCAACCGACGAGCACGCGCCGGATCTCACCGGACGGCATGCGCAGCGTCGCGTAGTCGCTCTCCCGACCGAGCAACTGGATGCCCACGCCAGCGGAACGTGCGAGCTTCGCGCCACCGCCCGGACGCAACTCCACCGCGTGCACGGTGGTGCCGACCGGGATGTTGCGCAGCGGCAGGTTGTTGCCCGGCCGGATGTCCGCGCCCGGACCCGACTCGACGGCGTCGCCCTGCTGCAGGTCCTTCGGCGCGATGATGTAGCGCTTTTCGCCGTCGGCGTAGTGCAGCAGCGCGATCCGAGCCGTACGGTTCGGGTCGTACTCGATGTGGGCGACCTTCGCGGGCACGCCGTCCTTGTCGACCCGCTTGAAGTCGACCAGGCGGTACTGCCGCTTGTGTCCGCCACCCTGGTGACGCGTGGTTATTCGACCGTGGACGTTGCGGCCGCCCTTGCCGTGGATCGGCGCGAGCAGCGACTTCTCCGGCGTCGAGCGGGTGATCTCGGCGAAATCCGAGACACTCGATCCGCGTCGACCCGGCGTGGTCGGCTTGTACTTACGGATAGCCATCGTCTATACCCCTCAGCTGACCGGTCCGCCGAAGGCCTCGATGCGGTCGCCATCGGCCAGCTTGACCATCGCCCGCTTCGTGTCCTTGCGCTTGCCGAAGCCCGTACGGGTCCGCTTGCGCTTGCCCTCACGGTTGAGTGTGTTGACCGACAGAACGCGGACGTTGAAGATCTGCTGGATCGCGATCTTGATCTCCGTCTTGTTCGCGTCCGGGTGCACGAGGAACGTGTACCAGTTGCTGTTCAACTCGCTGTAGCTCTTCTCGGAGACGACCGGCGCGACGATGATGTCGCGCGGGTCGGCGATCGTGCTCACTTGTCGGCCTCCTCATCGTCCGCGCCGCCTGCGACCTCGTCGGCGGCTGCCGTGCCCGCACTGACCGGCACTCCGAGGAACTCCTCGAGCGCGTCGGTCGTGAAGACGACCTCGTCCGCGACCAGCACGTCGTACGTGTTCAGCTGGCCGGCCTCGAGCAGGTGCACGGTCGGCACGTTGCGCAGGCTCAACCAGTTGATCTCGTCCGTCGAACCGAGCACGACGAGCACCCGCTCGGTCTCGGTCGCCCGCGCCAGCGTCGCCAGCGCGGCCTTCGTCGACGGTGTCTCACCGGCGACGAATCCGTCGACCACGTGCACGCGACCGTCGCGAGCCCGGTCGGAGAGCGCGCCGCGGAGAGCGGCGGCCTTCATCTTCTTCGGCGTCCGCTGGCTGTAGTCGCGCGGGACCGGCCCGTGCACGACGCCACCGCCGGCAAACTGCGGTGCCCGGGTCGAACCCTGGCGCGCGCGGCCGGTGCCCTTCTGCTTGTACGGCTTCCGACCGCCACCGGACACCTCGCCCCGGCTCTTCGCCTTGTGCGTGCCCTGCCGGGCCGCGGCGAGCTGAGCCACGACGACCTGGTGCATCAGCGCGATGTTCGCCTGCGTGTCGAAGACGTCGGCCGGTAACTCGACCGATGCGGTCGAGTCACCCTCGACCGGAATCACGTCAACCGTGGTCACTTCGCGACACCGCCCTTCGCCAAGATGTTCTTGGCGGCCCCGCGGACCAGCACGAGCGCGCCGGCCGGGCCGGGGATCGCGCCGCGTACCAGCAGCAGGTTCTGCTCGGGGTCGACCGCCTGGACAATCAGGTTCTGTACGGTGAATCGCCGCGAGCCCATCCGGCCGGCCATCCGGACGCCCTTGAAGACGCGACCGGGAGTCGCGCAGGCGCCGATCGAGCCGGGCGAGCGGTGCTTGCGCTCGACACCGTGGCTCGCCTTGAGGCCGTGGAAGCCGTGACGCTTCATGACGCCGGCGAAGCCCTTGCCCTTGGTCTTACCGGTGACGTCGATGCGGTCGCCGGCGGCGAACGTCTCGACGGTCACTTCCTGACCGAGCGTGTAGTCGTTCGCGTCGGTGGTGCGCAGCTCGACGATGTGCCGGCGCGGCGCCACGTCCGCCTTCGCGTAGTGCCCGGCGACCGGCTTGTTGACCTTGCGCGGGTCAACGGCGCCGAACGCCAGCTGTACGGCCGAGTAGCCGTCGGAGTCAGCCCCGCGTACCTGGGTCACCACGCAAGGCCCGGCCTGCACCACGGTCACCGGGACAACGCGGTTGTTGTCCCAGACCTGGGTCATGCCGAGCTTGGCGCCCAGGATGCCCTTGACTTGCCTGTCCATTAGTCGGGTCCTTCTTCTAGACGGTCACTTGACCGTGGACTTGCTTCGCTGCGTCCACCGGTGACCGACTACAGCTTGATCTCGATGTCGACGCCCGCCGGAAGGTCGAGCCGCATGAGCGAATCCACCGTCTTCGGGGTCGGGTCGATGATGTCGATCAGACGCTTGTGCGTACGCATCTCGAAATGCTCGCGAGAGTCCTTGTACTTGTGCGGCGATCGGATGACGCAGTAGCGGTTGATCTCCGTCGGCAGCGGCACCGGGCCAGCGACCTGTGCGCCGGTCCGCGTGACCGTCTCAACGATCTTGCGTGCCGACGAGTCGACCACCTCGTGGTCATAGGCCTTGAGCCGGATGCGGATCTTCTGTCCCGCCATGGTGGCTTCTGTTCCTTCTCTCGATACCGCTACCTGCGCGGGTATTCACCCTTGCAGTCCCCGGTGCCGCGGGATCACTCCCGGGCATCGGCCCAATGTCCGACCCCCGCGGTCGGGCGTGTCGCGGTGCTGGACCGGGCTCCGCCCCGTACGACCGGAGCGACCTTTGTCCACCCACCCGACACCGCCTGACGGAGGTCGGAAGGCACCTCGCGCGCGACGTTGAACCCCCGCACATGCGAATAGGCGCCGTGCGAGCGTGATGGGCTGGACTTTCGGCGGAAGCCTCGCGACTTCGAACCTGGGACACAACCCATCACGCTGCGCGGAACGCAACACTTTCATGCTGCGCGAAGCGCAACCCTTTGATTATGCCGTAGATGCCTACGACATAGGAAATCAGGGTTAGCTAGTTCACTTTAGGATCTTGGTGACCCGGCCGGCGCCGACCGTCCGACCACCCTCGCGGATGGCGAACTTCAGGCCGTCCTCCATGGCGATGGGCTGAATCAGCTTCACCGTCATGGCCGTGTTGTCGCCCGGCATGACCATCTCGGTGCCCTCGGGCAGCGTGACGACGCCGGTGACGTCCGTGGTCCGGAAGTAGAACTGCGGCCGGTAGTTCTGGAAGAACGGGGTGTGCCGGCCACCCTCCTCCTTGGAGAGGATGTAGACCTGCGCCTCGAACTCCGTGTGCGGCGTGTTCGAGCCGGGCTTGACCACGACCATGCCACGCTCGACCTCTTCGCGCTTGATGCCGCGGAGCAGGAGACCTACGTTCTCTCCGGCGCGGGCGTCATCGAGGGTCTTGCGGAACATCTCGATCGCGGTGACCTTCGTCTTGAGCGACTTCTCCTTGATGCCGACGATCTCGACATCCTCGTTCGGCAGGAGCACACCGCGCTCGCAGCGACCGGTGACGACCGTGCCACGACCGGTGATCGTGAACACGTCCTCGATCGGCATCAGGAACGGCTTGTCGATCTCGCGCTCGGGCTGCGGGATCTTCTCGTCGACAGCGTTCATGAGCTCCATGAGCGCCTCGGACCACTTCTCGTCGCCCTCGAGCGCCTTGAGCGCCGACACCCGGATGACCGGCAGGTCATCGCCCGGGTACTCCTGGCTCGACAGCAGCTCGCGGACCTCGAGCTCGACGAGCTCCAGCAGTTCCTCATCGTCGACCATGTCGCTCTTGTTGAGCGCCACGACGATGTAGGGCACACCGACCTGGCGAGCAAGCAGCACATGCTCGCGCGTCTGAGGCATCGGACCGTCGGTCGCCGCGACCACCAGGATCGCGCCGTCCATCTGCGCCGCACCGGTGATCATGTTCTTGATGTAGTCGGCGTGACCGGGGCAGTCAACGTGCGCGTAGTGCCGCGCCTCGGTCGAGTACTCGACGTGCGCGATGGAGATCGTGATACCACGCGCCTTCTCCTCCGGCGCCTTGTCGATCTGATCGAACGGCGTGTACGGGTTGATGGCCGGCCACTTGTCATGCAGGACCTTGGTAATGGCCGCAGTCAGCGTCGTCTTGCCGTGGTCGATGTGACCGATGGTGCCGATGTTGACGTGCGGCTTGGTCCGCTCGAACTTCGCCTTCGCCACTTGGTTCCTCCTGTGGACTTCTTGGTTCTTACCTACGTCTGTCGACCTTGGGTCTTGCTGCCGTCACCCGATGCTCGGGATGGGCCATTTACACGCACCTCGTGCGATTAGCGTGCGCTGGTTCGGCCGCCTTACGCGGCCGAACCAGCGATGCTTTCTCGCCCGTCGCGTTGGCGGCGACGCTCACTCGCCCGTCGCCTTCGCGATGATCTCCTTCGCCACGCTCTGCGGCACTTCGGCGTAGGAGTCGAACTGCATGCTGTAGCTCGCCCGGCCCTGGGTCTTCGACCGCAGGTCGCCGACGTAGCCGAACATCTCCGACAGCGGCACCAGGGCGCGGACGACGCGGGCTCCCCCGCGCTCCTCCATCGCCTGGATCATGCCGCGCCGGGAGTTGAGGTCGCCGATGACGTCGCCCATGTTCTCCTCGGGCGTGACGACCTCGACGGACATCATCGGTTCGAGCAGCGCCGGGTCGGCCCTGCGAGCCGCCTCCTTCAGCACCATCGAACCGGCGATCTTGAACGCCATTTCGGACGAGTCAACCTCGTGGTACGCACCATCGAGCAGCGTGAGCTTCACGCCGACGAGGGGGTAGCCGGCCAGGATGCCGTACTGCATGGCGTCCTGAGCACCGGCGTCCACCGACGGGATGAACTCCTTCGGGATGCGGCCGCCGGTGACCGAGTTGACGAACTCGTACGTCGTCTCGCCGTCCAGCGGCAGCGGCTCCAGGGTTATCTGGACCTTCGCGTACTGGCCGGAGCCACCGGTCTGCTTCTTGTGCGTGTAGTCGGCCTTGACGACCGCACGGCGGATCGTCTCGCGGTACGCCACCTGCGGCTTGCCGATGTTGGCCTCGACGTTGAACTCGCGGCGCATGCGGTCCACCAGGATGTCCAGGTGCAGCTCGCCCATGCCGGAGATGACCGTCTGACCGGTCTCCTCGTCGTTGCGGACGCGGAACGTCGGGTCCTCTTCGGCCAGGCGCTGAATCGCCGTACCGAGCTTCTCCTGGTCGGCCTTGCTCTTCGGCTCGATCGCCACCGAGATGACCGGCTCCGGGAACGTCATCGACTCGAGGATCACCGGCTTGGCCGGGTCACACAGCGTGTCACCGGTGGTGGTCTGCTTGAGACCCTGCACCGCGATGATGTCGCCGGCGTACGCCGTTGGGCGCTCCTCGCGCTTGTTGGCGTGCATCTGGTAGATCTTGCCGATGCGCTCCTTGCGGTCCTTGGTGGAGTTGACCACCTGGGTGCCGGAATCGAGCGTGCCGGAGTAGATCCGCACATAGGTGAGCTTGCCGAGGTGCTTGTCCGTCTGGATCTTGAAGGCCAGCGCGGAGAACGGCTCGCTCGGCGACGGCTTGCGCAGCACCGGCGTCTCGCCGTCGGTCGCCGTACCCTCGATGGCCGGAACGTCCAGCGGCGAGGGCAGGTAGTCCACGACGGCGTCGAGCATGGGCTGAACGCCCTTGTTCTTGAACGCCGAGCCGCACAGCACCGGGTTGGCCTTGCTGGCGATGGTCGCCCGCCGGATGCCGGCCTTGATGGCCTCGACCGACATCTCCTCGCCTTCGAGGTAGCTCTCCATGATCGGGTCGTCGACCTCGGCCAGCGTCTCGATCAGCTTCTCGCGGTACTCCTGAGCCTGCTCGAGCATGTCCGCCGGGATCTCCTCGACGGTGTAGTCCTCGCCCTTGAGCGTCTCGCCGCGCCAGGTCAGCGCCCGCATGTTCAGCAGGTCGACGACGCCGATGAAGCTGGCCTCGTTGCCGATGGGCAGCTGGAGAACGAGCGGCGTCGAGTTCAGCCGGTCGATCATCATCTGCACACACCGGAAGAAGTCGGCCCCCGTACGGTCGAGCTTGTTGACGAAGCACATGCGCGGCACGTGGTACTTGTCCGCCTGCCGCCAGACGTTCTCCGTCTGCGGCTCGACGCCGGCGACGCCGTCGTAGACCGCGACCGCACCGTCGAGCACCCGGAGGTTGCGCTCCACCTCAACGGTGAAGTCGACGTGACCCGGGGTGTCGATGATGTTGATCGGGTGACCCTTCCACTCGACCTTGGTCGCAGCGGAGGTGATCGTGATCCCGCGCTCTTGCTCCTGCTCCATCCAGTCCATGACGGCGGCGCCCTCGTGGACCTCACCGATCTTGTACGTGATGCCGGTGTAGAACAGGATGCGCTCGGTCGTCGTCGTCTTACCGGCGTCGATGTGCGCCATGATCCCGATGTTGCGGAGCTTGGCGAGCGCGTTCTCGGCGGTAGCCACGGTATTCCTTCCTTGCCTTCAGTGTTTCTTTGAGGCCGCGTAGTGACGACTCGCGGTCACTGGACTGTTCGACTGACAGTCCGGCATCCGTCGCCTACCAGCGGTAGTGAGCGAATGCCTTGTTCGACTCGGCCATCTTGTGCGTGTCCTCGCGCCGCTTGACCGCGGCGCCAAGACCGTTGCTCGCGTCGAGCAGCTCGTTCTGAAGCCGCTCGATCATGGTCTTCTCCCGGCGGGCCTTCGAGTACTGCACGAGCCAGCGCAGGCCAAGCGTGACCTGACGTGGTGCCCGCACCTCGACCGGCACCTGATAGGTCGCACCACCGACGCGACGGCTGCGGACCTCGAGCGTCGGCTTGACGTTGTCCATCGCGCGCTTGAGCGTGACGACCGGGTCCGTGCCGGACTTCTCGCGGCAACCTTCGAGCGCGCCGTAGACGATGCGCTCGGCGAGAGACCGCTTGCCCTCCGTAAGGATCTTGTTAATCAGCTGCGTGACCAGCGGCGAGTTATAGACCGGGTCGGCGATCAGCGGTCGCTTCGGTGCGGGGCCCTTACGAGGCATGTCAGCTCTTCTCCTTCTTCGCACCGTAGCGACTACGGGCCTGCTTGCGGTTGCGGACGCCCTGAGTGTCCAGCGAACCGCGAATGATCTTGTAACGGACACCCGGCAGATCCTTCACCCGGCCACCGCGAACGAGCACGATCGAGTGCTCCTGGAGGTTGTGCCCGACGCCCGGGATGTACGCGGTGACCTCGATCTGGCTGGTCAGCTTCACGCGAGCGACCTTCCGCAGCGCCGAGTTCGGCTTCTTCGGGGTCGTCGTGTAAACACGCGTGCACACGCCACGGCGCTGCGGGCTTCCCTTGAGCGCGGGCGTCTTCGTCTTGCCGGTCTTGGCCTTGCGGCCCTTGCGGACCAGCTGCTGAATTGTGGGCACCGGGTCTCTTTCTCCCTGTCCTTGCCGGGTATCCGTTGCGCGCAACGGTGGTCGGATCTGGTTGCGGCCGAGTAGCTAGGTCGGCTGCGGTGGTGCGGTGGAGCAACGTCTGTTGTTGTCGGATCGCACCTTGCGGTCCGACCCCCGCGGTCGGGCGTGTCGCCCCACGCACGTTCCGACTTTGCTTTCACAACGCCGGAAGGGGCACCGTTTGCGCGTCGCCGGCACGCCTCCACGGAGGCCGCACAATTTCGCGCGCACACGATGGCCCGGGCACGCCCGGGCACGAAGAACAAGAGTACCCACCGTGAGCGCACAGGTCAAAACGACCGGTGGTTCCCGCGGTTGTGATATCGGCGATCGTGATATCGGCGATCGAGAAGCCAGCGGCCACCGTTGCCGCCACAAGTCTACACGCCGGCGCCGGACACCTCGCCGAATAACCCGGCCCCCCGCGATGCGCCGCCGGACAGACGGGCGTCAATCTCCGCGGTAACCAGACCGATCGATTGGTACGTCAGACCGGACGCTCAACAAAGATTGAGCCCGATGCCGGCAGCGGGGTCGGATCGGACTTAATCAGCTCCGATGCTTCCTGGGCGCCGCCCGTGCCGACGCCTTGCCTCAGCCCACACTGCCCTCGCGAGTACGCGTGGCTCAGCCGGCAAACGTCGCCGCCAGCGCACCGAAGAAGCCGATCACGGACACTCCAACGCCGACCCAGCCACAGATCATTCCCGCACTGGCCATACCGGACCCGGATGTCGCGCCGGCGGAGCGACGGATCAGCCGGGCGGCCGACCGTCCGAATGCAATGCGCGGCCGCTCCGAGCAGGATCGACAGGATCGCGAACGCGCCGGCTACGAGGGCGCCCCAGCCGTCGGCCGCGCCGCCCAGGCCGAGACAGACCATGCCCAGCGCGACCGCGATCGACGCGATGCCGGCGATCAACGAACCGATCGCGAGGCCGGATGTGACCGGCGGCACCCGGACATAGGCGTACGCGAACGGAGTGCCGCCGACCGGCTGGAGCCGGTTGATGCCGGGCAATCGGGGAATCGGGATCTGGCCCGGTGCTATCGGTTGGTAACCGCCGCTGTAGCCGGGCGGCGCGCACCCGGGTGGCGCGTAGCCAGGCGGGGCGTAGCCAGGCGGCGCGTATCCCGGCGCCGGATAACGCGGGCGGCGCGTATCCCGGTGGCGCGTAGCCGGGCGCCGGATAGCCGGGCTGGAGGGTTAGCGCCCGCCGGGTGCCCCGGTCCGGCCGGTCCGGCCGGCGCGTGGCCGCTCTGGGGTTGCTCGGAGCCCGGAGTCGACCATGACTGTCCCGGCGCGAGGTGCGCTGGCGGATACGCCGCCGGACGGACCAACGGCGAGCCGTCGGATCGGCGGCGAATTGCCCGGCGGAGCCGGCTCGTCCGGCGAGAGTGGCGGCTCGTGGCGTCATGCTTCGGTCCCCTCGTCGCGGCGATCCTAGTGCGCCCGGCCTCGCCGTACCCGCCGATATGCGGCCCGGCCCGCGCGACCTGCTACGCGCGACCAGGAGCCCGGAGGCGACTAGTTGGTGCCGGGCGCGAAATGCTGCGGTTGGCCCGACGTCGCCGCTAGGTGCAGCAGACCGATGATCGCCGCAACCACGATCGCGCCGACCGCCAGCACGATCCCGAGCCACGCCAGGCGGACGCCGGTCCGCATCATCTTCGCACCGGTCAGGTAGCCGCCCGCCGCCACCAGGTCGGCTCGTGTCGACTTCGCGATGATCAGCGCGACGATCGCGGGGATGACGCCGCCGACGAGCGCACCGGTCACCGCCGCCACGACACCCAGCGCCAGCACGACGATGGCCTTGGACGATCGCGTGACGTCCGGATCGAGCGGATGGCGTATCGCGGTTGCCTGCGTCATCGCTTACCCCTGTCGTCGCACGTCCTGCTCACCAACATGCCACATTCGGCGACCGATACGCCGCGCGCCGGCCGAAAGACCTGGAACATCGGCGGCCCGGTGCGAGAAACGCCGACGGCGGCGCCGGAGCATGCGCTCCGACGCCGCCGTCAGACGGTGTTGCCTGGTGCTTACCGGTACGACCCGAAGTCGTAGTCGTCGAGCGGCACGGCCTGCCCGCTCGTCGGCCCGAACCCGTAGTCGGTCTCGGTGTAGCCGGTCATCGAGTAGACCTTGGCCTTCGCCTCCTCGGTCGGCTCGACCCGGACGTTGCGGTACTTGCTGATGCCTGTACCGGCCGGGATGAGCTTTCCGATGATGACGTTCTCCTTCAGGCCGATCAGCGAGTCGCTGCGCGCGTTGATCGCCGCGTCGGTGAGCACCCGCGTCGTCTCCTGGAAGGAGGCGGCCGACAGCCACGAGTCCGTCGCGAGCGACGCCTTCGTGATGCCCATCAGCACCGGACGGCCGGCCGCCGGCTCGCCGCCTTCGGCGACCAGACGACGGTTCTCCGCCTCGAACTGTGCACGGTCGACCAGCAGGCCGGGCAGGAACTCGGTCGCGCCGGAGTCGATGACCGTGACGCGCTTGAGCATCTGCCGAATGATGATCTCGATGTGCTTGTCGTGGATCATCACACCCTGCGACCGGTAGACCTCCTGCACCTCCTGGGTCAGGTGCACCTGGACGGCGCGCGGACCCATGATGCGCAGCAGCTCGTGCGGATCGATCGTGCCTTCGGTGATCTTCTCGCCGACCTCGACGTGGCCGCCGTCGGTCACCCGCAGGCGGACGCGCTTGGAGATCTTGTCGTGCACGATCTCCTCGCTGCCGTCGTCCGGGACGATGACGATCTTGCGGGACCGGTCGCCGTCCTCGATGCGTACCCGACCCGGGGACTCGGCGATGGGCGCCTTGCCCTTCGGGATGCGGGCCTCGAAGATCTCCTGGACACGCGGCAGACCCTGGGTGATGTCGTCACCCGCGACGCCACCGGCGTGGAACGTACGCATGGTCAGCTGCGTGCCGGGCTCGCCGATGGACTGCGCGGCGATGATGCCGACGGCCTCGCCGATGTCGACCGTCTTACCGGTCGGCAACGAGCGGCCGTAGCACGCACCACACACACCGAGCTTCGACTCGCAGGTCAGGACGCTGCGCACCCGTACGGTGTCGACACCGGCGGCGACGATCGCGTCGATCATGATCGAGTTGAGGTCGGCGCCGCGAGCCACCACGACGTTGCCCTTGTCGTCGACGACGTCGTCGGCGAGCGTACGAGCGTGCGCACCGGTTTCGGCGTGCTCGTGGACCACCAACTTGCCGTCGAGGTCCTGACCAACCGCCATCGAGATGCCGCGGTCGGTGCCGCAGTCCTCCTCGCGGATGATCACGTCCTGCGACACGTCGACCAGGCGCCGGGTCAGGTAACCCGAGTCGGCCGTACGCAACGCGGTGTCGGCCAGACCCTTACGAGCGCCGTGCGTGGAGATGAAGTACTCCAGTACGGACAGACCCTCCCGGTAGCTGGCCTTGATCGGCCGCGGGATGATCTCGCCCTTCGGGTTGGCCACCAGACCGCGGATCGCGGCGATCTGACGCAGCTGCAGCATGTTGCCGCGGGCACCGGAGAAGATCATCTGCCATAGCGGGTTCGCCTGCGGCAGTGCCGTCTCCATGTCCTTGGCCACCTCGCCGGTCGCCTTCGTCCAGATCTCGATCAGCTCGCCGCGCCGCTCCTCGGCGGTCATGAGACCGCGCTGGAACTGTTTGTCGATCCGCTCGGCCTCGCGCTCGTGACGCTCGAGGATCTCCGCCTTGTTCGGCGGCTGGACGATGTCGGCCATACCGATCGTCACGCCGGACCAGGTAGCCCAGTGGAAACCGGCCTCCTTCAGTGCGTCCAGCGTGGCGGCCAGCGCGACCTTCGGGAAACGCTCGGCCAGGTCGTTGACGATCGCCGACAGCTGGCTCTTGCGGATCTCGTAGTTCACGAAGCGGTAGCCCTTGGGCAGCGTCTCGTTGAACAGCACCCGACCCAGCGTCGTGTCGAGGATGACGGGCGAGCCCGGCTCCCAGCCCTCGGGCGGAGTCCAGGCACTACCACCGGCACCGTTGTCGACGCCGAACACGTCGTTACAGCCGGATCCGCACCGGCGCCTGCAGATGCAGCTCGTGGTTGTCGTACGCCATCCACGCCTCGGCCTCGGAGCCGAACGCACGACCCGTGCCGACGCCACCTTCCTTGCGGTGCGTCAGGTGGTAGAGGCCGATGACCATGTCCTGCGTCGGCATGGTGACGGGCTTGCCGTCGGCCGGCTTCAGGATGTTGTTCGACGACAGCATGAGGATGCGTGCCTCGGCCTGCGCCTCCGCGGACAGCGGCACGTGTACGGCCATCTGGTCACCGTCGAAGTCGGCGTTGAACGCCGTACACACGAGCGGGTGGATCTGGATGGCCTTGCCCTCGACGAGCTGCGGCTCGAACGCCTGGATGCCGAGGCGGTGCAGGGTCGGTGCGCGGTTGAGCAGCACCGGATGCTCGCCGATGACCTCTTCGAGCACGTCCCACACGACCGGCCGCTGACGCTCGACCATGCGCTTGGCCGACTTGATGTTCTGCGCGTGGTTCAGGTCGACCAGACGCTTCATCACGAACGGCTTGAACAGCTCCAGCGCCATCTGCTTGGGCAGACCACACTGGTGCAGCTTGAGCCGCGGGCCGACGACGATGACGGAACGACCGGAGTAGTCGACCCGCTTGCCGAGCAGGTTCTGGCGGAACCGGCCCTGCTTGCCCTTGAGCATGTCGGACAGCGACTTGAGCGGCCGGTTGCCCGGGCCGGTCACCGGACGCCCACGGCGGCCGTTGTCGAACAGCGCGTCGACGGCCTCCTGCAGCATCCGCTTCTCGTTGTTGACGATGATCTCGGGCGCGCCGAGGTCGATTAGCCGCTTGAGGCGGTTGTTCCGGTTGATCACCCGGCGGTAAAGGTCGTTCAGGTCGGACGTGGCGAACCGGCCACCGTCGAGCTGCACCATCGGACGCAGGTCCGGCGGGATGACCGGCACGCAGTCGAGCACCATGCCGAGCGGCGAGTTGCTGGTGTTCAGGAACGCCGCGACAACCTTGAGGCGCTTGAGCGCGCGGATCTTCCGCTGACCCTTGCCGGACCGGATCGTCTCGCGCAGATTCTCGGCCTCGGCGTTGAGATCCATGTTCTCGATCAGCGACTTGATGGACTCGGCGCCCATGCCACCGGTGAAGTACTCACCGAAGCGGTCGCGCAGCTCGCGGTAGAGCAACTCGTCGGTGACGAGCTGCTTCGAGTCGAGCTTGCGGAACGTGTCGATGACCTCGTCAAGACGGTCGATCTCACGCTGCGCGCGATCGCGGATCTGCCGCATCTCGCGCTCGCCGCCCTCTTTGACCTTCCGGCGTACGTCGGCCTTGGCGCCCTCGGCCTCGAGCTCGGCCAGGTCGGCCTCGAGCTTGGTGGCCCGCTTCTCGATCTCGTTGTCGCGAGCGCTCTCCGCGTGCCGCTTCTCGGCACCGATCTCGGACTCCACCGTGGACATGTCCCGGTGGCGGGCTTCGGTGTCGACGCTCGTGACGACGTACGACGCGAAGTAGATGATCTTCTCAAGGTCCTTCGGCGCCAGGTCGAGCAGGTATCCGAGCCGGCTCGGCACACCCTTGAAGTACCAGATGTGCGTCACGGACGCCGCCAGCTCGATGTGGCCCATGCGCTCACGGCGCACCTTGGCCCGGGTCACCTCGACGCCGCAGCGCTCACAGATGATGCCCTTGAAGCGGACGCGCTTGTATTTGCCGCAGTAGCACTCCCAGTCGCGAGTCGGACCGAAGATCTTCTCGCAGAAGAGTCCGTCCTTCTCCGGCTTGAGCGTGCGGTAGTTGATGGTCTCGGGCTTCTTGACTTCGCCGTGCGACCACTGACGGATGTCGTCCGCGGTCGCGAGGCCGATGCGCAGCTCGTCAAAGAAATTCACATCGAGCACTTGGGTATCCCTCGTGTCGTAATTCAATACTTCAATGTCACTTGGCCTCGGTGTCACGTGACCGATTCCCTGTCACGTAACCCCGAAAGCCCCTAGCCTTCGCGCTGGAGCAACCGGCGCTGGTTCTGCGGGTGGCTTGTCCACGAAGACCTAAAACGTTCTGTCGTCGCAGTGGGCAAGCCACCCGCAGAACCTCTAGATCTCGTCGACGCTGCTGACACCTTCGTTTGGACGTCGAGAAAGATCGATACCGAGCTCCTCAGCGGCCCGGAACACTTCGTCGTCGGTCTCGCGCATCTCCAGGGCCACGCCGTCGCTGGAGAGCACCTCAACGTTGAGGCACAGCGACTGCAGCTCCTTGAGCAGCACCTTGAACGACTCCGGAATGCCCGGCTCGGGGATGTTCTCGCCCTTGACGATTGCCTCGTAGACCTTCACCCGACCGAGTACGTCGTCGGACTTGATCGTGAGCAGCTCCTGCAGGGCGTATGCGGCGCCGTACGCCTGCATGGCCCAGCACTCCATCTCACCGAAGCGCTGACCACCGAACTGCGCCTTACCACCCAGCGGCTGCTGCGTGATCATCGAGTACGGTCCGGTCGACCGAGCGTGAATCTTGTCGTCGACCAGGTGGTTCAGCTTCAGGATGTAGATGTAGCCGACCGCGATCGGATCCGGCAGCGGCTCTCCCGAGCGACCGTCGAACAGATTCGCCTTACCGTTCGCGCCGACCAGCTGCTGACCGTCACGCGTCCGCAGGGTCGACGAGAGCAGACCGGCGATCTCCTCTTCGTGCGCACCGTCGAAGACCGGCGTCGCGATGTTCGTGTCCGGCGCGGATTCGCCGGCGTCGATCGCCTTGAGTGCCTTCTTCCACGGCTGGTCGTCGCCCTCGATCTTCCAGCCGGTCTTCGCGACCCACCCGAGGTGAGTCTCGAGCACCTGACCGATGTTCATACGGCCCGGCACACCCAGCGGGTTGAGCACGATGTCGACCGGCGTGCCGTCCTCGAGGAACGGCATGTCCTCGACCGGCAGGATCTTGGAGATGACGCCCTTGTTGCCGTGGCGGCCAGCGAGCTTGTCACCGTCCTGGATCTTGCGCTTCTGGGCCACGTACACCCGGACCAGCTCGTTGACACCCGGCGACAGCTCGTCACCGTCTTCACGGGAGAACGTGCGGACACCGATGACGGTGCCGTTCTCGCCGTGCGGGACCTTCAGCGACGTGTCGCGGACCTCGCGGGCCTTCTCACCGAAGATCGCCCGCAGCAGCCGCTCCTCCGGGGTCAGCTCCGTCTCGCCCTTGGGCGTGACCTTGCCGACCAGGATGTCGCCCGGCACGACCTCGGCACCGATCCGGATGATCCCGCGCTCGTCGAGGTCGGCGAGCATCTCGTCGCTGACGTTCGGGATATCGCGGGTGATCTCCTCCGGACCCAGCTTGGTGTCGCGCGCGTCGACCTCGTGCTCCTCGATGTGGATCGAGGTGAGGACGTCGTTCTGCACCAGCTTCTGGGACAGGATGATCGCGTCTTCGTAGTTGTGGCCCTCCCACGGCATGAACGCCACGAGAAGGTTGCGGCCGAGCGCCATTTCGCCCTCGTCCGTACACGGACCGTCCGCGATGACCTGGCCGGCCTCGACACGGTCGCCTTCGAAGACGACCGGCTTCTGGTTGACGCAGGAACCCGAGTTCGACCGGCGGAACTTGTGCAGCAGGTACGTGCGGCGGTGACCGTCGTCCTGCATCACCGTCACGTAGTCGGCGCACATGTCCTCGACCACACCACCGACCTCGGCGACGACGACATCGCCGGCGTCGACCGCGGCCCGGTATTCCATGCCCGTACCCACGAATGGCGACTCGGCCTTGACCAGCGGCACCGCCTGGCGCTGCATGTTCGCGCCCATCAGGGCGCGGTTGGCGTCGTCGTGCTCGAGGAACGGGATCATGGCGGTGGCAACCGACACCATCTGGCGCGGCGAAACGTCCATGTAGTCGACGTTCTCCGGCGTGACGTTGTCGACCTCGCCGCCCTTACGACGGACCAGGATGCGGTCATCGGCGAAGTTGCCGTCGGCCTTCAGCGGTGCGTTCGCCTGAGCGATGACCTGCCGGTCCTCTTCGTCGGCGGTCAGGTAGTCGATCTGGTCGCTGACCTTGCCGTTGATGACCTTGCGGTACGGCGTCTCGATGAACCCGAATGGGTTGACCCGTGCGAACGTCGACAGGGCACCGATCAGGCCGATGTTCGGGCCTTCCGGCGTCTCGATCGGACACATCCGGCCGTAGTGGGACGGGTGCACGTCACGGACTTCGAAGCCGGCGCGCTCACGCGACAGACCACCCGGGCCGAGCGCCGACAGGCGGCGGCGGTGGGTCAGACCCGCGAGCGGGTTGGTCTGGTCCATGAACTGCGACAGCTGCGACGTGCCGAAGAACTCCTTGATCGCAGCCACCACCGGGCGGATGTTGATCAGGGTCTGCGGCGTGATCGCCTCGACGTCCTGCGTGGTCATGCGCTCGCGAACGACGCGCTCCATGCGGGACAGGCCGACGCGGACCTGGTTCTGGATCAACTCGCCGACGGTACGGAGACGCCGGTTGCCGAAGTGGTCGATGTCGTCCGGCTCATACCCCTCCTCGCCCGCGTGCAGGCGGCAGAGGTATTCGACGGTCGTCACGATGTCCTCTTCGGTGAGCACACCGGTGGTGATCGGGACGTCGACTTCGAGCTTCTTGTTGAACTTGTAGCGACCGACCTTCGCGACGTCGTACCGCTTCGAGTTGAAGAAGAGGTTGTCGAGCAGGTTCTGCGCGTTCTCCCGGGTCGGCGGCTCGCCCGGACGGAGCTTGCGGTAAATGTCGAGCAGCGCCTCGTCCTGGCTCGCGATGTGATCCTTCTCGAGGGTCGTCATCATGAGCTCGGACCAGCCGAACCGCTCGCGGATCCGCTCGTCGCTCCAGCCGATCGCCTTCAGCAGGACGGTGACCGCCTGGCGGCGCTTGCGGTCGATACGTACGCCGACCGTCTCGCGCTTGTCGATGTCGAATTCGAGCCACGCACCGCGGCTCGGGATGACCTTGACGCTGGACAGGTCGCGGTCGGAGGTCTTGTCTGGCTCCTTCGCGAAATACACGCCCGGCGACCGGACGAGCTGGCTCACCACGACGCGCTCGGTGCCGTTGATGATGAAGGTGCCCTTCGGCGTCATCATCGGGAAGTCACCCATGAACACCGTCTGGCTCTTGATCTCGCCGGTGGTGTGGTTGGTGAACTCCGCCGTCACGAACAGCGGCGCGCAGTACGTGAGGTCCTTCTCCTTGCACTCCTCGATCGAGGCCTTCACCTCGTCGAAGCGTGGCGCTGAAAAAGACAGCGACATGGTGCCGGAGAAGTCCTCAATAGGACTGATTTCTTCAAGGATCTCCGCGAGCCCGGAGCGGGCATGCCTGTCGTCACTCGAGCGGTTCGCCCAGGCCTCATTGCCCACCAACCAGTCAAACGACTCAGTTTGGATGGCAAGGAGGTTGGGAACCTCAAGATGTTCGGTGATCCTGCCGAATGAAACTCGGCGGGGAGCGAATGCACTCGATGTGCGACTGGTCTTCGCAGGGCGGGAAGCTGCCAAGATGCGTCCTTCCGAGGACCTTTGTTGCAGAACGGCCGTAACGCGCGCAGCCCAACCGACCCGGCTCAAATTACCCAAAAGGGACGTCTCAGACGGGTCAGAATAGGCAGACAGCGCAAACTAGCAGTGTAGCCGAAAGGCTAACCGCTGTCGAGCCCGACCGCAAAAACCGCGGTGGAGCTTCTCGGAAGGGCGTTCCACGTCGCTCGCGGTGGCCGTTCGCGTCCGACATCGGAGGTGCTTGGGGTTCAGCGTGCCCGGACAATGCCCACTCGTCAAGGGCTTCCGTTCGGTGTGGCGAGTTGTGCCTTCACCGTGACACGAAACCCGGCCGGGCGGGAGCGGAACCGCCAATGTCCGCGCCGCGCCAACCCGCTGGGATGGCCCCCATCAGCAACGCGTCCATGATCCATTGTGGTGGACGATAGACGTTGCTATGTCGTCGGAATCGTCCACCGAAGTGGATCATGTTGCGAAAGTCGGTGCGCCCGGATGAAAGACAGCGGCCGCCACCCAACAGGGTGACGGCCGCCGCCGATCGCTCGGACCCGGATCGGGCCAAGATCACTTGAGGGTGACCTTGGCACCCTCCGCCTCGAGCTTCGCCTTCGCCTTGTCGGCAGCTTCCTTGTTCGCGTTCTCGAGGACTGCCTTCGGCGCGGCCTCGACGAGGTCCTTGGCCTCCTTGAGGCCCAGACCGGTGAGCTCGCGAACGACCTTGATGACCTGGATCTTCTTGCCACCGTCGGCGTCAAGGATGACGTCGAACGAGTCCTTCTCCTCCTCGACCGGCGCGGCCGCGGCGGCGCCGCCACCACCGGCCGCCGCAACGGCAACCGGTGCCGCGGCGGTGACCTCGAAGGTCTCCTCGAACTGCTTCACGAACTCGGACAGCTCGATCAGCGTCATCTCCTTGAACGCGTCAAGAAGCTCTGCACTGCTCAGCTTCGCCATGATTGGCTCCGCTCCCTTCAGATTTTCTAGTTGTCAGATTCCTCAGACGCGGAGCTGTCCGCACCGCTGTCGGTCGTTGCGCGCTTGTCCTGCAGGGCGGCCACCGTACGAGCGGCCTTGGAAAGCGGTGCCTGGAACACGGCCGCGGCCTTGCCCAGGTTGGCCTTCATCGCGCCGGCGAGCTTCGCCAGCAGCACCTCACGGGACTCCAGATCGGCGATCTTGGTGACTTCGGCCGCCGTGATCGCCTTGCCTTCGAACACGCCGCCCTTGATGACGAGCAGCGGGTTGGTCCGCGCGAAGTCGCGCAGGCTCTTGGCTGCCTCAACCGGGTCGCCGGAGACGAAGGCGAGCGCGGTAGGACCGGTGAACAAAGCGTCGAGACCGTCAATGCCCGCATCGGATGCCGCGCGCTTGGCCAAGGTGTTCTTGGTGACCGCGTACGACGTCGTCTTGCCGAGCGACCGACGCAGCTCGGTGAGCTGTGCGACCGTCAGCCCGCGGTACTCGGTCAGCAGCGTGGCCGGCGAGTTGCGAAAGCTGTCGGTCAGCTCGGCAACGGCTGCGCCCTTGTCGACCCGAATCTTGTCCGCCATGTCCCTCCTCTCGTTGCTCGGATAGGCCGGTCACCCGACCGTCGACATTCGAGAGATGAGAAACGCCCCGGCGCAGGGCGCACGGGGCGGGACACGGCCGTGATTCCGGCCGGACGCTCGATCCGATTCCCTGCGCGGGCCGCCCGCAACGCTCGCGGAGCCTTCGACCGGCCGACCCGAAGAGTCGGCGTGGTGACCAGCGGTCTGTGGGTGGAACTTCGCGGCAACTCTACGTGAGCCCACCAGCGCGCGCCAAATCGGGGTCAGGCTCGGCGGCGGCGCAGGCCGACGTACCCGACCATCGCGGCGGCGGCCCACCCCAGCGTCCACGCCGTCAGCCCCCACTCGACCGGGCCGTCGACCAGACCGTGTGCCGCCCGCGAGACCGCCATCATCGGCGGTGCGAGCCACGGCACGGGCGACTGCCGCAGTCCGATGATCACGATCAGCAGCCAGCCGCCGATCCACGCAAGCGCGCCGTACCCAAACGTCCGCGTCACCACCCGGCTGGCCAGCGCGCCGAGCGCCAACGCCGGCGGCACCGCCGCCAGATGCGCCCAGATGCCGAGCAGGATCCCGGTCGCGAGCGGCGGATCGGCCGAATGCGGCCGCGGACCGGAGATGCCGCCGAACAGCCAGGGCAGGACAATCGCGAGCGCGATCAGACACAACGCGACGATCGTCGCCGCCACCAGCCCGGCCACGATCTCCCGGCGCCGGCCGACCGTGGCGACGACCAGCCGCCGGGCCACGTCCGGCTCCGTGTCAAGCAGCAGCTTTGTGGTCCACGCGAGGATCGGGAGAAGGACATAGGCGGACAGGCCGTAGCCTTCACCGGCCGAAACGGCTCCGCCGCCGTACAGGATGCCGACGGCCACGACGCCGAGCACGACAGGTCCGGCAATCCGACCGGTGCGCACGAACGCGTACAGGCGCAGTCGCACCAAGCTGGCGATCACGGCGCGGCTCCCGACCGTACCCGCACACGATCGTGGCCGGCGGCGCGCAACAGAGCGACGGCGGCTGGCGCGGACGATGCCGCGACCGACACCTCGATCGTGCACATCTCGCCGGCCACCGCGGGCTCGGTCGCGAGGCCCGCCGGGGTCAACCGCCATCGGGCCGCGCCGGGCAGCCAGCCCGCCTCGCCCCGGTGGTCGCTGACCAACACGATGCCGCCCGCGGCCGCTACTTCAGCGACAACCGTGGGGACAAGGTCGCGGGCATCGGCGTCGAGGCCCTCCCACGGTTCGTCCAGCACGAGCAATTGCGGGGGTACGACCAGAGCCTGCGCGAGCCCAACCTTCTGCGCCGTGCCTTTGGACAGGTCGGGCAGTCGCGTGGCTCGGAATCCACCGATGCCGAGCCGATCGGTCCACCCGGCGACCGCGCGGGTTGCAGCCGGTCCCAGCAGCCCACGCATGCCGGCGACCGCATCGAGATACCGAGCCACGGTGAACGGCTGGTCGGCCGGGAATCGCTCGGGCACCCAACCGATCACCGCCGGTCGGTCGACCACGCGGCCGGCGGTCGGACGGAGGACACCGACGATGAGCTGGAGCAATGTGGACTTGCCGACGCCGTTCGCGCCCTCCAACACCACCACGTCACCGCCGGCGGCGGCCGCGTCGATCGCATCCAGGACCCACGGCTCACCGCGACGATATCGATAGGACACGGCATCCAGACGCACCGGGTCAGCTTCGCATCCGCCGTACGCGTCGGATAGGTCGGGCACGACGCAGTCCGTTGGCACGGCGCGCGCCGGCCAAACACACAACACGGCGCCTGCGTGATCGCAGGCGCCGTGCGGCGGTTGATGGAGCCGAGCGTTACTCGGCCACGTCGACCAGGTTGCGGGTGATGTTGGGGTCGACCGGAATGCCCGGACCCATCGTTGTGGACAGGTTCACCTTCCGCACGAACTTGCCCTTCGACGCGGACGGCTTCGCTCGCAGAATCTCGTCGAGGGCCGCGGCATAATTCTCGATCAGCTGGGTCTCGCTGAACGACGCCTTGCCGATGATCAGGTGCAGGTTCGAGTGCTTGTCCACGCGGAAGGTGATCTTGCCGCCCTTGATCTCGTTCACTGCCTTGGCCACGTCCATGGTGACCGTGCCCGTCTTCGGGTTCGGCATCAGGCCGCGCGGGCCCAGGATCCGCGCGATCCGACCGATCTTGGCCATCTGGTCCGGCGTGGCGATCGCCGCGTCGAAGTCGAGCCAACCCTCTTGGATGCGGGCGACGAGGTCATCCGAGCCGACCACGTCCGCGCCGGCCGCCTCGGCTTCGGCGGCCTTGTCGCCGGCGGCGAAGACGATCACGCGTGCGGTCTTACCAGTGCCGTGGGGCAGGTTGACCGTGCCACGAACCATCTGGTCAGCCTTGCGCGGATCGACGCCGAGTCGCATCGCGACCTCGACCGTGCCGTCGAACTTCGACGGGCTGGTCTCCTTGGCGAGCTTGACCGCCTCGGCGGGTGCGTAGAGCTTCGTCTTGTCAATGAGTTCGGCTGCCTTGCGGTAGCCCTTGCCGTGCTGCATGTCTGGATTCTCCTGTGGTAGTTGGCGGGCGATCGAGTCGCCCTCCCACGAATGCGGGTGTTGTTAGTCCCGGACCGTGATGCCCATGGAGCGGGCGGTCCCGGCGATGATGCGCTCGGCCATGTCGAGGTCGTTCGCGTTGAGGTCGGTCATCTTCTTTTCGGCGATCTCGCGCAGCTGCGCGCGCGTCACCTGGCCGACCTTGTCCTTGTGCGGCGTGCCGGAGCCCTTGGCCACGCCGGACGCCTTGATCAGCAGCTGCGCCGCCGGCGGCGTCTTCAGCACGAACGTAAACGAACGGTCTTCGTAGACGCTGATCTGCGCCGGAACGATGTCGCCCCGCTGCTGTTCGGTCGCGGCGTTGTACTGCTTGCAGAACTCCATGATGTTCACGCCGTGCTGGCCGAGCGCGGGACCGACCGGCGGAGCCGGGGTCGCCGAGCCAGCCTTCAACTGCAGGGTGAAGGTCTTGACGAGTTTCTTCTTCGGAGGCATGTCTCTTCCTGGGCTGGAATCGGGTTCGTGCTGGCTGTTCGGTCATGCTTCGGTCTTCGCGGTGTTCCGGTCAAACCGAACCGGCTCGCCGTGCGCCGTGGTGACCCCACCACGACGCGCTCGATCGAGCCGGACATTCAAGAATATCGCAGGCCGGCGGCCGGCGATCCGGCAAGGTTTGCTAGATCTTCGAGACCTGGTTGAAGTTGAGCTCGACCGGCGTCTCGCGACCGAAGATCGACACTAGGACCTTGAGCTTCTGCTGATCCGGGTTGATCTCACTGATCGTGGCCGGCAGCGACGCGAACGCACCGTCGGTGACGGTGACGGAGTCGCCGACCTCGAAGTCGAGGACCTTGATCTCCGGCTTGGCCTTCTTGTCGTCGACGGTGACCGCTGGCGCAAGCCATTTGAGCACCTCGTTGAGCGACAGCGGCGCCGGGCGGTCGGCCCGATCGGTCGCGCCGACGAACCCGGTCACGCCCGGGGTATTGCGTACGCAGGAGTAGGACTCCGGCGTCAGCTCCATCCGGACCAGGATGTAGCCCGGGAACACCTTGTTCTGGACCTGTTGGCGCTTGCCGTTGCGGACCTCGAGCTCTTCCCGGGTCGGCACCTCGACCTGGTAGATGTAGTCCTCCATGTCGAGGCTCGTGATCCGCGTCTCGAGGTTGGTTTTGACCTTGTTCTCGTACCCCGCGTATGAGTGCACGACGAACCAGTCGCCCGGCGCGAACCGCAGCGCGGCGCGGAGGTCGGCGATCGGATCGGATTCCTCGCTGTCGCCGTCCAGCGTCGCGACGGCTGTCGTCACTTCGGTTGCGGCACCGGCGCCCTGCGTGTCCTCCGGGGCGGACGGCGCATCCGCACCGGTCGCGTCGCCGGAGATTTCGTCGTACTCGGGCACAGTATTGCCTTCCCTGCTCTGGTCGCTCGGCTGATCAGCCGGCGAACACGTGTCCAACCACCCAGGCGAACCCGTAGTCGAGCAAGCCCACGATCGACATCATGATCACCACGAAGACGATGACGACGCTCGCGTACGTGAGCAGCTCCTTGCGGGACGGCCAGTTGACCTTCCGCAACTCGGCGACGACCTCGCGAATGAAGCGCGCGATTCGGCCACCGAGACCAGGGTTCTCATCACCGATCTTAACCGCTCTGTCGGCCTTGACCGGTTTACGGGGGGCTGCGCCCGTTACGGCCTTGCCATCCCGCCGGGCGACCGCGCCGCGCCGACGGGTCGTCGCGGCTTCGGAGCCGTCCAGATCATCGTCGAAATCGTCGTCGGCCTCGGCGTCGAAGTCGTCTGCCTCGTCGTCGTCGACAGCGTCGAGCGCGTCGTCGTCGACAGCGTCGGCGAACACCTCGTCATCGGGGTGCTCGTCCACGGCGCGCTTGCCGCGTCGGTTGCTCTCGGCCACTTCGCCCTCTTCCATTTGCGGGGTGGTGTGTCGCTGCGCAGGTGGTCTGTCGGCATCGCGGCGCTGACCCCGAACAGGGCGACACCACTCACGATGTGGCCAGGGCTGCGCGACTACCCGACACATCGCGCATGCGATGCGTCCGGCCGCCGACGCCTGCCGGGCCAACGGGAACGCGATCGGTTATCCGATCGGCACCGCCGACGCAGGGGTGACAGGACTTGAACCTGCAACCTGCGGTTTTGGAGACCGCTGCTCTGCCAATTGAGCCACACCCCTGTGGGGAAGGTCTCCCCTTTGCCCGCACGCTACCGCCGGTGACAACGGGCACGCCAGACCAAGGGGTCGCCAAGGACCCACGGGCGACCAGTGTACGGGTACCCCCGGTGATTTCCCAACCGCGACCTTGCCGTCGTCGCCGGATCGCGACCTCGACTTTTGGGCCCCGATCGCGGAGTCGCAGGCGCGGCGATCCGGACCTGGTCCTCGGATCGCGACCTCGGCTATCGGTCCCCCGCCGCCGGGGTTAGCGCGACGGCGCGAACCCATGCCTTGGCCTGGGCGAGCACCTTCTCTCCGGCGCAGATCGCGGTGATGTCGATCTGCGCGATACCGTCCTCGCCAACCTGCTTGACGACACCGGTCACGGTCAACTCGGTGCCCGAATCGTCATCGGGCACGACGACCGGCCGGGCAAACCGCACCGAATAGTCAGTGATCGCGCCCGGGTCGCCGCCGACCCACGCGATGACCGCCCGGCCGGCCAAGGCCATGGTCAGCATGCCGTGGGCGATCACCCCCGGCAGCCCGACTCCGGTCGCGACCCGGTCACTCCAGTGGATCGGGTTGAAGTCGCCGGACGCACCGGCATAGCGCACGAGATCGGCGCGGGTGACGGCGTACGTCTGCGGGGCCAGTTCGGTCATCACGCTCGCCTCACTCCCCTCGGACAACCAGCTTGGCGGTCGCGGTAACGATCAAGTCACCCGAGGCGTCGGTGATCTCCGTACGGGTTGTGAGGAACCCGTGGCCGCCCCGCTCGGTGATCTCCGCGACCGTACACACACAGGTCAGAACGTCGCCGGCGCGCACTGGCCGGACGTACGTGAAGCGTTGGTCGCCGTGGACCACGCGGGAGAAGTCGAGTCCGAGTCCCGGGTCGTCGATCAGCTGCCGCATCGTTTCGGCCGTCACGACGATCGGAAACGTCGGCGGGGCGATCACGTCGGGATAACCGAGCTCCGCTGCGGCACCCGGATCGACGTAAACCGCGTCCTCGGCACCGATCGCATGGGCGAATTCGCGGATCTTCTCGCGCCCGACCGTGTACGGCACGGTTGGCGGAAAGCTACGACCGGCGTACCCGGGATCGAGTGGCATGGGGGTGAACCTATCAACGCCGACAGCAAAGAAACGGCTTGGCCACCCCGAGCGGGGGTAGCCAAGCCGCGACGTGACAGGAGCCGGCGCACTCGCGTGCGCTCGGAGCCGAGAGCGTTACCGCGTCTCGCGGTGCTCGGTGTGCTTACGGCAACGCGGGCAGAACTTGGCCAACGTGATCCGGTCCGGATCGTTACGCCGGTTCTTACGCGTGATGTAGTTGCGCTCTTTGCACTCCTGACACGCCAATGTGATCTTCGGACGTACGTCGGTCGCCTTAGCCACGGGCGTGCCTTCCTCGCAAGTAAATGGTGCAGTTTAGATATCGAACTTCACGGTGTGCCAAGCTCAGGAACCACCCAGCGTAGGGAGGTATTCCCGAGGCCGGCGAAAGCGGGCGCCGTGGCGCCCGTCCCAGTAGCGGTGGCCGGACTTGAACCGGCGACACAGCGATTATGAGCCGCTTGCTCTGCCATCTGAGCTACACCGCCGCGACCTGCTGCCGGCGGACCGGCAAACAAGAGCCCCCTTACGGAATCGAACCGTAGACCTTCTCCTTACCATGGAGACGCTCTGCCGACTGAGCTAAGGGGGCGTATCGCCAGCGGAGGTGCATGCTGGCGTGCGCTACTGATCGTGCGCCGCTGAGCACACCGGTAAAGAGTACACGTCGCCATGTGGCCGGTCGAACCGGGTTCGAGGCTCATCGCGACGCCCATCGACCGACCGAATTCGGCCGCCGGCAGGCCGATTGTGGTGCGTTTATGAGGCGGCGCGGAGCCGTCGGACCTCGCCCTTCGCGGTCCGCTCGGTGTCCGTCTGGGCCGCGAGCCAAGCCTCAAGCCGGTCGTACGGCAACGGCCGGCTGAACAGGAATCCCTGACCGATGTCGCAGCCCATGTCGGCCAGCAGGCTGAGGGTGCGCTCGCTCTCCACGCCCTCGGCAACGACGCGGAGTTCGAAGTGGCGGGCCAGGTCGACCACGGCGCGAACGATCGCCAACTCGCCAGGGTCGGTCGCCATGCCCTGTACGAACGATCGGTCGATCTTGACCTCGTCAACCGGGAGGCGCCGCAGATAGGCCAGCGACGAGTATCCGGTGCCGAAGTCATCGACCGCCAGCTGTACGCCGATCGCGTCCAGGCGGCGCAGCACCGGAAGCTGACGATCGGTGTCGCCGGCCGGGCTGTCTTCTTTGATCTCCAGCGTCAACAGATCCGGATCGATGCCGTACTCGTCGAGCAGGTTTGCGACCTGATCCGGGAAGTCGTGATCGACCAGCGACTTCGGCGACACGTTTACCGCGATCGGCATCGGCCGACCGGCCCGCACCCAGTCGCGTCCGCGGCGCAGCGCCTCGCGCAGGACGAACTCATTCAGCCGTACCAATTGGCCGGTGTGCTCGGCTATGGCGACAAAATCCTCCGGCGGAACCGGCCCGTGCACGGGGTGCTCCCACCGCGCCAGGCATTCGACACCGACGAGCTGGCGGTTATGGAGCAGGACCTTGGGCTGGTAGAACAGGTCGAGGTCGCCGTGTTCGAGCGCGCGGCGAAGATCGCTCGCGAGCCCAAGACGGCGTACGGACATCGACTCGAGGCTCGGATCGAACAATTGGATCGACGGCGTCTGCGTCTTGGCTGCCTGGGTGGCTACATCGGCCCGCTGGAGCAACTGCTCGGGATCGGAGCCGTGATCGGGGTGGGCCGACAGGCCGACAGCGCTGTCGATGTCGATCCGCAGCGAGCCGATCTCCATCGGCACCTGCAGCGAGCGGCGGAGCGACGCGCCGAACGCAAGCGCCGCGTCCGTGTCGGTCATTCGCATCGTCACCGCGAACTTGTCACCGCCGATTCGACCGACCAGTGCGGCTGCCGGCGACAGCCGTCGAAGCCGAGTCGCAAACTCGGCCAGCACCTTGTCCCCGGCCGTATGACCTAGCGACTCGTTGACATCACGAAGTCCGTCCACGTCAAAGACGAGAACGGCCACGATTTCCCCGGCCGTCTTGATCTTCACGGCTTCCTCGAGAGCCGCCAGCATCCGCCGCCGATTAGGTAGCCCGGTGAGCGAGTCATGGTTCGCGTCGAACCGCAACCGGTCGACGAGCCGAGAGTTCTCCAGTGTGACCGATGCCTGAGCCGCAACCGTCTCCAACAGGCGCACGTCGTCGTCGGTAAAGGTCTGCGCGCCGATCAGATGGCCGGCAACCTCGAGAGTTCCCATGACAACGCCACCCGACCGCAGCGGAACAGCGATCGCATCCTTCGTGCCCGACTCTCGCAGAGCTGCCCTGACGCTGACATCACTTGACTTGGGCGTGGCCACGACCGTATTTCCGCTCTCGACCGCCTGTGCCCGTACTTGCGGTGGTGTTACCGAAAGATCGAGCAGACCGAGATCGTCGACACGGGCCGAAAGAACGGATTCCGGATATGTCCCATGCGGGGCAAGCCAGAGTGTCGCATACTCCGCGTGCAGTAACTCGCGGACGCGACGCAGCAGCACGTCGACAAGCGTGCCGTCATAGGTGTGTTCCGCGGCTGCCCGCGACAGGCCGTATATGTCGGACAGATTCTTATGCTGGCGGAGGAATTGCGCATACGCCCGATACAGCACCGCGACCACACCGGCCAGCACAACCAGGAGAATGATCGCCCACCGACTCTGTTCGATAAGGATCAATACGGCGACGCCGGCGACAGCGTTGACCGCGCCGCCCGCGAGAGTCGATGTCGCGCTGAGGGTCAAGGCATCAGTGGCGATGCGCCCCTGAACAAGAGTGATCACGCCAAGGACGGCAACGAGCGTCACCAGGCTGTCAGCGACGACGGCAACGACAAGGATCGCCCAGGATCTCGGCGTCAGCGCTCCGGATGGTTCGTATGTCGCGACTATCAAACAAGCGACCGCTGTACCGGCCGCGAAATTCGCGGCATTGAACGTCTGCTTGACTAGGTCGGATCGCACGACGACGAACAGCAGAGCAGCACCGAGCCGCACAATGAAGACACTCAGCGGCGACATGAAGTACAACGCGAGCAGGAGCGGTATCTCGGTCACCGACACCTGGACGGCGTGGCGCCGCACATCGAACTGCACGTTCGTCGCTTCCGCCGCCACGAACAGGCCGAAAAACAGCAGCGAAACCGGTAGCGACGATAGTTCGAAACCGTCCTGACGCGCGGCAGACCAGGCACAGACGGCGGCTGTGATGGCGAGCGGTACCGTCACGAACCACGCGCGAGCTGGCGAACTACGTTTCACAAGGCGATTGGCGGCCACGTCAAAGCCGCCCGAAGATCGTCTTGGTCAGATCAGCGGATGCACGGACTGCCAACTCGCGTCGGCCTTCGCCGGCACCGAGTGCGATTGCCCGGTCGAATGTGTCGCGCCGGCGGCCAGAATCAGCGCACCGATGGACGTCGCGATAGCGATGCCCACCCAGCGCAGCGAACGCGAAGAAACTGCGAGCATTTTCGGCTCCTCGAGATGAGAGGGGGCGTCGAGATATGGACGATGCTCGCACATTTACCTGCTCACGAGAACGACGAAAGGTGCGTCTGTGCGACCAGCACACGTTTGGACATTCTGAAGCTGACCGAACGGCCCACTGTGGGCATCCACCGCTCGGCCAGCCACGTGCGTGCCTACGCTTGATGCGGTCCCATCGCATCAGCGCTCACGTGTTCGTGGCGCACAATCATGCAACATACGGTGACTGTCCGTATAGTGCAATGCCAACATGGACTGGTTCACCCGGACACATGGACAGGAAATGGCCCCCGACCGGATTGCTCCAACTCGGGGGGAATTTCCTTTGCGTGTGGCGGGAAGAGGCTTCGCCCCGCCGGTGCTTACTCCTTAAGGTTTTCCGGCAGCGGCTCGCTGTGCAGGATGACCAGCTCGGCGACGGCACGGGTCAGGGCGACATAGAGCCGGTTCATGCCACGGGGCTCGGCGGCGACGATGTCGGCCGGCTCAACCAAGATCACCCGGTCGTACTCCAGGCCCTTAATGAGGCTGACAGGGATCGCGTTGAGTTCCGCGGCCAGGTGATCGGGTGCGATGACCGCGCCGCTCTCCTGAGCGAGCGCCGCGGCCAGGTCGTCGACGTGACGAATCTCGAGGGCTCCGCCGGGTCGGAAGGAGCGCGTGGGCTCGATGCCCGGTGCCAGGGCGCGGGCTGCGAAGTCGGCGATGACCTGCGGCAGCCGATAACCGGTGGGCAGATCGAGCATCCTGGCCTCGCGCTTGCCCAGCCGATGCACCAACTCCGGCCAGGACTCGACGGCCAACGGATGGGTCGCCTGTCCGAGGTCGCCCACGATGGTCATCGAGGCGTGGGCGGCTCGGCGCGCGATCATCCGACATTCCATGGGTGACAGATCCTGCGCCTCGTCGAGAATGACGTGCAGATAAACGTCTTCGACGTGTTCTTCGGCCTCGGCGACCGGCAACGGATCGGCTAGCAGCGGGACGTATCCCTCCTCGCCGTACGGGTCGAAGCCGTCGTTCCAGCTCACCACCTTGTGGCCCTCGCGCAGGATGATCGCAGCCGCCCAGCGCTGCGCCGCCCAGTAGTTGTTGTTGTCGAGGGACTGCCCGGATAGGGCGATCGGCGTGGGCAATCCGGGCGCGAACAGCTGCCAACCATCGTTGAGGCTCCAACTCACCACGAAGGTCTCGGCCAGGCGGGCGCCGCTTTTCAGCTCGCGCCGCTCCCACTCGGGCACCTTCTTGGCCGCGGTCTCCGGCTTTCCCAAAATCTCGGCGAGCTCGTCGAGCAGCGGGACGTCGTCGACCGACCACTCCCCGTTCTGGGCCGGAAGGACATCCTGCGGCGTCAGCGTCGGCCACCACGAGTTCAGGAAACCGTCCGGGACCTCCGTGCCGCCCAGCATCTCCGAGAGCACCGTTGCCGCGAGGGCGCGAGCGCCGTTGGGTTTGATGCCCTTAGCCTCGCAGCGTTTCCTGATGTCGAGGCGGGCCCTGGTCAAGTCGTCGGCGTGGAGGGTGCGCAGCCGGTTCGGTGCGTTCGGCGGTGTGTCCCACGCCAGGTCGGTCAGCACCCGTACCATTTTCAGGTCGCCCTTGACCTTCGCCACGTTGGCCGGGTCGCGTCGGGTCGCGGTGACACCCTCGAACAACTCGCCGATCGCTCGCAAGTGGACACTGTCCTCGCCCAGTCCGGGCAGAACGCGACCGATGTATTCGGTGAACACCGTCGATGGGCCGACCACCAGCACACGGCCGTCGGAGAATTTGCCCCGGTCGGTGTAGAGCAGGTAGGCCGCGCGGTGTAGCGCCACCTGCGTCTTGCCGGTACCGGGGCCACCGGTGATGAGGGTGACGCCGTGGGCGGGCGCGCGGATCGCCTCGTCCTGCTCGCGCTGGATGGTGGTGACGATGTCGCGCATGTGCTCGCCACGTTCCCTGGTCAGGGACTTGAGCAGCGCACCCTCGCCGACGACGCCATCGACGTCCGTCGTGGACAACACCTCGTCGTCGAGGTCGACGACCTTGGGACCTTCGCAGATGATGATCCGACGGCGCTCGACACCGAGCGGTTCGCCGGGAGTGGCGCGGTAGAACGGTGCGGCAGCAGGTGCACGCCAGTCCACCACCAGCGGCTCCCGGTCCTCGTCTCGCACCCCCAACCGACCGACGCGATAGGTCTCGCCGTCATCGAAGTCCAGCCTGCCGAAGACGATGCCCTCCTCCTGACGGTCCAGATCGGACATCTTGGCGGCAGCGCGCAGGACCATGGCATCGCGTTCGACCAGTCCGGTCAGCGGGCCTGAGGTGGCGCGGCTGTGACCCTCGGACCGCAGTGCTCTCGCCTGTTCGCGCATGACCTCCAATCGGGCGTAGACCTTGTCGACGACCTGCTGTTCGATGGCCACCTGCTGTGCTGTCACTTCGGACACGACGCTCCCGGTTATTGGCTTGGTGACTTCGCTTGCGTGAGTGAATGCGGACGCGGCGGCCTCGCACGCTGACGGCGCGCTCGGCTGCTTGGACTGGTAAGAATATGTGCCGGTCAGGGGCACAAAATCAGCATCCGGGGTGATTCGGCCGGGTTGACGGATCGATACACTGGAGATGGCGCAGGGAAACGACGTGCTCGGCGTCGGCGAGGATGAGGCCTACGCTGGTCTGTTCGGTCCGCGGACTTCAAGAGCCTGCGGCGCGTCCGCGATCTGATGGACCGCGCGGCCCCTCGACGTACCACCGATGGCCCGAGCGTCGCTGATGTCCCCGGCGCCCTTGTTCCGGCACTTGCGTGCCGCCCACGGTAAGGCGCCCAACAGCTAGATGCGCGCAGCCGAGGAGTCCGCTCTGATATCCCACGCAATCAACCCGGCGGCATCAGCCAGGGCCTGCAACCCATCACCATCGCCGCCGATCCCGAGACATGATCAAGTTTGGGATGTACATGGGAGGGCGAGCGATAATCGCCCTGCCTCGGTGGGAACGTCTCGGGTAACGCAAAGCGACCCCGGGCTGGATGCTTCCTGCTCGGGGCCGCTCAGTGTGCGTGTGGCGGGTGAAGGGTTCGAACCTTCGTAGCTCTCGCGACGGATTTACAGTCCGCTCCCATTGACCACTCGGGCAACCCGCCGTGCACTGCCGCCGACCGCTCGCATCGGCAGCGGAAGCAAGGATAACGGTAGCCCCGGGGTGCCGCGCAAACGGGTAGCGCCAACACTCCGTATCGTTCCATAGCGGGCACGACATCCACGGGAAAGGGAGTAGGCAGTGGCCGATCCATCGTTCGACATCGTCAGCAAGGTCGACCGGCAGGAACTCGACAACGCCGTAAACCAGACGAGCAAGGAGCTCGGCACGCGCTTCGACTTTCGCGGTACCGGTGCCGAGGTCACCCTGTCTGGTGACAGCGCCGTGGCGATCCAGGCCGAGACCGAGGACCGGGTTCGCGCCGCACTCGAGGTGCTCAAGGACAAACTGGTCAAGCGCCAGATCTCGCTGAAATCACTGGATGCCGGCGAGCCCCGGCAGTCCGGGAAGACGTACAAGATCGACTGCAAGATCATTCAGGGCATCGACTCGGACAAGGCGAAGCTGATCAGCAAGAAGATCCGCGATGAGGGACCGAAGGGCGTGCAAGCGCAGATCCAGGGCGACCAGCTTCGCGTCACCGGCAAGAAGCGCGACGACCTCCAGGCCGTGATCGCGATTCTCAAGCAGGCCGACGTCGGTGTCGCGCTTCAATTCACGAACTACCGCTGAGTCTTGGGGGCGACGCGCGAACGTTAGACGTCCATGATCCACCGCCCTGGACCATCGCGGCCGTTGTAGCGACCGTCATCGTCCACCGCGGTGGATCATGACCGCGATGGCGCGGCCGGTGGACCGCGGGTAGCGCGGACCGCGGATGGCGCGGCCGGCCGACCGCGGCCGGCGCGGCCGGCCGACCGCGGCCGGCGGACCGCGGATGGCGCGGACCCGGATGGCGCGCACTGCGGATGCGCACCGCGCGGGGCGCGGACCGCGGTTAGAGCGGCCCGCAGTCGCGCGCCCCGCGGCCTGCGGCGAATCATGAACCGATAGCAGCAAAGCAACGGCCGGCCTCGACATGCGTCGAGGCCGGCCGCTTCTACCGGATGGATTCCATTAGCTCTGGTACTGCACCGCTCCCGGGCCGGGGCCCTTGCTCAGCGCCATCTTCTCCAGTCGCGCGATCCGCTCGGCCATCGGCGGGTGGGTCGCGAACAGGTTGCCCATGCCGCGCGCCCGGAACGGGTTCGCGATCATCAGGTGCGACGTGGTGGCGACCCGGCCTTCCGGGTTCAGCGGCATCGCCTGCGCGCCCAATTCGATCTTCTTGAGCGCACTGGCCAACGCGAGGGGGTCGTTCGTGAGCGTCGCGCCGGATTGGTCCGCCTGGTATTCACGGCTTCGACTGATCGACAGCTGGATCAACGTCGCCGCGATCGGGCCGAGGATGAGCATGAGCAAGGCACCGAAGATCCCTGGGCCGTTGTCGTCGTCGTCCGAGCCGCCGAAGAAGAACGCGAATTGCGCGACCAACGTAATGAAGCCACCGAGCGCACCAGCCACGGACGAGATCAGGATGTCGCGGTTGTAGACGTGCGACAGCTCATGGCCGATCACGCCGCGCAGCTCGCGCTCGGTCAGCATGCCGACGATGCCTTCGGTCACGCAGACGGCCGCGTGGCGTGGGTTGCGACCGGTCGCGAACGCGTTGGGCTGCGGCGTCGGGCTGACGTACAGCCGCGGCATCGGCTGCCGCGCCTGCTGCGAGAGCTCGCGAACGATCGCGTACAGCCGAGGGGCCTCCGCCTCGGAGACAGGGCGCGCGCCCATCGACCGCAGCGCGATCTTGTCGGAGTAGAAATACGACACGCCGTTCATGCCCAGCGCGACGATGAACGCGATGACCAGGCCACCGGAACCGCCGAAGAGGTAGCCGATCCCGAGAATGATGGCGCTCAGCAGGCCCAGAAGGGCTGCCGTCTTCAGTCCGTTATGCGACCGGTACACCTTTTCTCCTATCGGATGCGAACCGGATTCTTATCAGTCAACACCCTTGCGTCCACCCAGTGTTCCGCACGACGCCGTGACACAGCTGGAACCAACCTGAGAATAACCTGAAGATCCAAGGGTACGGCCGTGCCACCGCGAGGGCCATCGGAGTAGAAGCCCGTCACCGAGCAGCGCGACGGGCGGCGCTTGTCTCTTCCTTCGCCGGCTCCCCCAACGGATCATGGACGGGGGGTGCCGGTACGGACGCCATCCACCCGGCCAGGGTGTCCCGCTCGTGCAGCAGCCCCCGGATATCGAATTCCGCGTAGTCGAACTCGGGCGACCAGAACAACGCATCGAACGGGCACGCATCGATACAGATACCGCAATACATACAGAGCGAGAAGTCGATCGCGAAGCGGTCGAGCACGTTTCGTTGCCGGGGACGGCTCGCCCCAGGGACGATGACCTCTTCTTTGTGCGAGTCGATGTAGATGCACCAGTCCGGGCACTCACGCGCGCACAACATGCACACGGTGCAGTTCTCTTCGAGCAGGGCGATCACACCACGGGAGCGCGGCGGCAGCTCGGGCTCGATGCCCGGTTCCGGAACGTCAGGCGCCGCCGTCATGACGTCCATCATTGCAGGCCGGCACGGCGGGCGAAGCCGGCGCTAGCCAGACCGCGCAGGGGCTGGGCCGAAGTTCGTCACCGCGCCGCACCCGCTCGGCGGGAGCTGGTCACCCGCCCTCCACGCGCCAGGCCGGATCTGGTCACTGCGCCGCACCCGCGGGGCTGGAGCAGGCCACCGCCCCGCATCGGGCGTCCCCGGGCGCTCCCCAATGCTGCTCGGCGATGATCCGCGATCTGGGAGGGCGAGCGACCGCACAGTGCCGTGATCAGATCCGCCGGATACCAAGATCGCGCTCGTGGGATAAGTCATCGCTTATGACCGCGCGCTCGCCCGTGGACAGCCGCCAGGCCGCGCCGGGCGGCGCAGGGCCGGCGGGGCCGGGCCGGAACTGTACGGAAGTTGGGCGCCGTCAGCCCCGGAACACCGGCCAACGCCCGTACATTTGCCGCGGCTCGACCTAGCGCGCGACGAGGCACTGGGGTCAGTGGCACGTCGCCGCGCCGGGCGGCGGAGGGCCGGCCGGGCGACAGGGCCGGCAGGGCCGGCAGGGCCGGCAGGGCCGGCAGGGCCGGCAGGGCCGGCAGGGCCGGCAGGCAGGGCCGGCAGGGCCGGGCCGGAACTGTACGGAAGTTGGGCGCCGTCAGCCCGTCACGCCAGCCAACCTCCATACATCTGCGGCGGCTCGACCTGGCGCGCGACGAGGCGCTGGGGTCAGTGGCACGTCGCCGCGCCGGGCGGCGCAGGGCCGGCACGGCCGGGACGAAACTGTACGGAAGTTGGGCGCCGTCAGCCCGGAAGACCGGCCAACTTCCATACATTTGCCACAGCGCCGCAACGTCGCAGCCGCGACCGGGCAGCCGCACCGGCCCCGGACAGCGAAGGCGGTCAGGCGCCACTCGGGCGATCGGGACCCCACTGACCGGGCTCAGGTACCCCCGGCGGCCGCATCGGGGCGCGGCGCGACCCGGATTCCGGAGCGGCATCGGACTCGCCAGGTTCCTTCGCGCCCGGCCACGCCTTCGCGACGCGCGACGCCAACACGAAGTCCTTACGCAGTGGATGTCCCTCGAATCCCGGTGGCAGCAGCAATGGCGCGAGATTGGGATGCCCGACGAAGTCGATGTCGAACATCTCGTACGTCTCTCGCTCGCTCCACGCGGCCCCCGGATAGATCTCGACGATGGACGTCAAGCTCGGAGATTCGCTCAGGAGCCGAGTGCGCAGGAGAACGCCGTACCGCCGGCTGGTTGACCAGACGTGGGCAACCACGGTGAGGCACGCCTCGACCTCGTCTACGGCGGAGAGCCAGTCGAAGAAGTCGCAGCCGAGATCATCGCGCGCGGCCGTGACCAGTGCCGACCACCGCTCGGGGGCGACGTCGACCGTCGCTCGGGACCACGTTCCGCCGCCGGACACGCTCACCGAAGCGCCATCGACCAGGTCGGCCAGGCGCGCCCCGACATCGCCTGGAGCCGCGTCGCCGGAACTGGACATCCCCGCATCGTAGACGCGACGGCGTTGTCGACGCAGGGCATGGGGCAGGATGGAAGCATGACCGGTCCCGTCACGTCGGCGCTTGTCGCGGAGGCGACGAAGAAGGCGGCCGTGGTCTGGCTGTCCATCGGTGGCGCGCCCGCCTATCCCGTGTGGTGCGCGCCGATCGCCGACGTGCTCTACATCGTGAGCGGGCCGGGCGAGCAGCGAGCACCCGGCCTGGCCGACGCGACGAGGGTCGAGGTGAGCGCGCGCGGCGACCACGGCGGGCGGATCGCGACCTGGTCGGCGTCTGTCCAACGAGTGCAACCCGACACCGACGATTGGACCGCGACCGCGCTCGTCGTGGCCGGCAAGCGCCTCAACGCCACCGGCTCGATCGACGACCTCGTCGCGCGGTGGGCCCGGGACGACGTTCTGGTGCGGCTGGTCCCGGACGTGCCCAGCGTCGAGGCAAACGCTTGACACCGCGTCCCGGTCAGCTTCCGTCCGGCGGAACAGCGATCGTGCCGCGGGCTATCGGCATCACCGAGCCGGCGACGGTGGCCGACGTGACCGCGCCGCCCGTCGCAACAACCTCGCACTCCAGCGTGGACGGTCGACCCATCTCAATGCCCTGCCGGACGGTGTAGGCGGCGGCGCCGTCGGCCGGCAGCAAACCGCTCGACACCAGCCATACGCCCAGACCGAGCGCGGCCGAGCCGGTCGCCGGGTCCTCCCAGGCGTCCGGGTCAAATACAAATACGCGGGTACGGGTGGATCGCGTGGCCGGATCCCACGCGAAAACGGATACGTGCTCGATGCCGTACCGGCCGGCCGCTTGAGCATCGGCGGCCACCCGTTGCAGGGCATCAGGGCGTACGGATAGGTACGTGAACTCGAGACCGCATCCGGCCGTCCGGGGCGCCGGGCCGACGAAATCGGCTTCGGTCAGGCCGACCGCGGCGAGCAACGGTGCCGGATCGAGGTCGGGACCGATCGTCGGCGTACCACCGGCGAGCCGGGCCGACCCGTCGCCGCCGACGACGATCGGTAGCAGCCCGGCGCCGCATTCCTGAACGACGGTTCCGGGACCGAACAGTCCGGCGCGCATTTGGGTCACCGCGCCGCCGACGCTCGGGTGGCCGGCAAACGGCAGCTCCTTCGCCGTGGTAAAGATCCTCGCCCGGTACGTCGCCTCGGGCGTCGTCGGTGGCAGGATGAAGATCGTCTCCGATAGATGGAACTCGTTCGCGAGCGCCTGGAGTTGCCCCGCGGCGAGGCCGTCCGCGCCGAACACGACGGCGAGCGGATTCCCGGCGAAGGGTCGATCGGTGAACACGTCGACGATCTCGTACGTAAGGCTCTGCATTCTTCGCACCATACGGCCTCTAGGCTGGGGCCATGACGACGGCGACGCGCATCTACATCGCCCGTCTCGCCGGCTTGACCGTGTTCGATCCCAACGGTGACCAAGTCGGTCGGGTTCGGGATGCGGTCGCGCGCATCCGTGCCGATGGCGCGCCGCCGCGTGTCGTCGGTCTCATCGCCGAACTGGCGCTACGCCGGCGCATCTTCCTACCGATCGGGCGCATCGAGGCCATGGAGCCGGATTCCGTACTGCTCGGCACCGGCACGCTGAACCTGCGCCGCTTCGAGAAGCGGCCCGGTGAGATCCTCGTACTCGAAGAACTCCTGGACCGCCGGGTGACCATCGTGGAGACCGGCCGGCCCGCGTCACTCGTTGATGTCGCCATGGAGGCCGACCGCAACGGCGAATGGACGTTGACCCGCGTGGCCGTACGCGAACATGGCGGCCGTCTCGGCCGCCGGGGCCACCTACGCCAGCTCGACTGGTCCGAAGTGACCGGCCTGATCGGAGCGCCGGAGGCGCAGGGCACCGCATCGCTGCTGGCGGTTTTCGACAACATGCGCGCGGCCGACCTCGCGAACGTCTTGCAGGATCTGTCCCGCAGCCGGCGCGTGGAGGTGGCCGCGGCGCTGGACGACGACCGGCTCGCCGACGTGCTCCAGGAGCTGCCCGAGCATGACCAGGTCGAGATCATTGGCGCGCTGGAGCCGTCCCGGGCCGCGGACATTCTCGAGGAGATGGATCCGGACGACGCGGCTGACCTGTTGGCTGAGCTGCCCAAGGCCGACCAGGATGTCCTGCTCGACATGATGGAGCCGGACGAGGCCGACCCGGTCCGGCAGTTGCTCAACTATCAGCCCGGCACGGCCGGTGCGGTGATGACATCGGAGCCGGTCATCATGTCGCCGGACTCGACCGTGGCCGAGGCGCTCGCTCGGATCCGGCAACCGCACCTCGCGCCGGCGAGCGCCGCGAGCGTGTTCGTCACCCGCCCGCCGACGGCCACCCCGACCGGTCGCTATCTCGGCGTCGTGCACTTTCAACGGCTTCTGCGTGAACCGCCAGCGTCGTTGCTCGGCGGGGTGGTGGACAGCGACATCGGCCCGCTCGACCCGGCGACCCCACTCCCCGAGATCACCCGGCGGATGGCGACCTACAACCTCGTCGCGCTCGCGGTCGTGGACGCACTCGGTCACCTCGTCGGCGCGGTAACCGTCGACGACGTACTCGACCATCTGCTGCCCCGCGACTGGCGGGACCGCGACATTGGCGCGCATCCGACCGAGCTCGCCCGGCTGGCCGCGGCGAGTGCCGGCCAGGCCGCAGCCGGGGCGACAGCCCCGGCGAACGGCGCCTCGGCGCGTGGCGGGCGAACGAGCTCCAACGGCACAAGCGGCGGCGGCACGACCGGGATGACCGGTGGCTGAGCCGCGTCGGGACGCGCGGCTCGACCAGCCCCGCCAGCCCCGACGACTCACCCTGCCGCGATTCGACCCGGAGACCTTTGGCCGCTGGTCGGAGAGCGCCGCGCGATTCATCGGTACGTGGAAATTCATCTTCTACATGACGATCTTCATCGTCGTGTGGATCGCATGGAACACGCTCGCGCCTCGCAACGACCGCTTCGACCCGTACACGTTCACGTTCCTGACACTGCTGCTATCGCTGCAGGCCTCCTACGCCGCGCCACTGATCCTGCTGGCGCAGAACCGGCAGGCCGACCGTGATCGTTTGTCGATGGAGGAGGACCGGCGGCGGGCCGCACTACAGAAGGCGGACACCGAATATCTGGCCCGGGAGCTCGCGTCCCTGCGGATCGCGGTCGGCGAGGTCAGCACCCGGGACTTCATCCGCACCGAGCTATCCCGGCTCGCCGAGGAGCTTGATGAGGCGGCCCAACGTCGCTACCGGCTGGAGCGCAAGGATCGCCAGAAGGCGGCCCGGCGGACCGAGCGCACGACCGACGGCGCACTCGACGATCCGGTCAACGGCGGGACCTACGACGAGGGCGCCCCGCCGCCGTCCGCCAGCCGCCACGGGCGCTGATCATCAAGACCGGCCCGGTCCCCGGCCGCAAAACAGTTCGCCGCGCGCCTCAAGGGGTTACCGAAGGCGCGCGGCGCAACGTACGAAATGGTCCCATCTCGGCGGTAATCCGTCCAGTCGACGCGGCGGAGCGAACTCCACCACAATGGGGCGCCCGCCGCCGTCGATACGCCGGTCGCCGCCGTAGCATGGCCAGCATGGCAGCACCGGCAACCACCCTTGAAGACGCGATCCGTGCCGCGCTTGCGACGGTCGACGATCCGGAGATCCGGCGTCCGATCACCGACCTCGGCATGGTCGAGTCGATCCGGATCGACGCGGACGGCGTCACCGCGATCGGCATCCTGCTCACGGTGGCTGGCTGCCCGCTGCGGGACAAGCTCACCGCCGACATCACGGCCGCCGTCGGCGCCGTCGCGGGCGTATCTCGGGTGGCGATCACCTTCGGCGTCATGTCCGACGCGCAGCGCAAGGATCTGCAGACATCACTGCGCGGAGGCGCCGGCGGCGAACCGGTGATCCCGTTTGCACAACCCGGGAGCCGAACCCGCGTGTACGCCGTAGCCAGTGGCAAGGGCGGCGTCGGCAAGTCGAGCGTGACGGTGAATCTGGCGGCGTCGCTCGCGGGCCGGGGCCTGTCGGTCGGGGTGATCGACGCGGACATCTACGGCCATTCGGTGCCTCGCATGCTCGGCTCGACCGAACGGCCCACGCAGGTCGAGGACATGATCATGCCGCCGCAGTCGCATGGCGTGAAGGTCATCTCGATCGGCATGTTCACCGCCGGCAACTCCGCGGTCGTCTGGCGCGGCCCGATGCTGCACCGGGCGCTCCAGCAGTTCCTGGCCGATGTCTACTGGGGCGATCTCGACGTGCTCCTGCTCGACCTTCCTCCGGGCACCGGTGACGTGGCGATCTCGCTCGCCCAGCTGTTGCCGAATGCCGAGATCCTGGTGGTGACCACGCCGCAGACGGCCGCCGCCGAGGTGGCCGAGCGCGCCGGGGCAATCGCGCTCCAGACGCATCAGCGCCTGGTCGGCGTCGTCGAGAACATGTCGTGGCTCGAGTTGCCGACCGGGGAACGGATGGAGATCTTCGGCAGCGGTGGCGGTGCGATCGTCGCCGAGTCGCTCACCCGGATCGTCGGAGCATCGGTGCCACTGCTGGGCCAGATTCCGCTCGACACCCGCGTACGGGAATCGGGCGATGCGGGGACCCCGATCGTGATCTCGGCACCGGCGGCGCCGGCGGCACTCGCACTGTCCGCCGTCGCGGACCGGCTCGCCACCCGCCGCGAGTCATTGGCGGGCAAGCCGCTGGGCCTGCGACCGGCCTCTCGCTGAGATCGGCCGCGCCACGCACTCGAGCGAATTCGTTCGCCGCCGGCCGGCGCATCGTGGGCGTTGCGTGCGGCGACGCGTGACGTGCGGTAGGGCGTGGCGCGCGGTAACGGGCGATCAGCGACCGCAGCCTGACGCCGCCCTAGGTGAGCGTCAGGTCGCGTCGACGTCGTACGTGTGCTCCGCACTACTGTGCTGCGTCGCGGGCGCGATCGCCGTCGGTCCGTTGGCGCTCACCGGCTTTTGCCGGATGTCCACGTCGCGTGCGACTCGCTGCAGTTCGCCGCGAACACCGGTCACGTCTTTGCGGACATCGTGGTAAAGCGTCTCGATCGGCTTGCGGAGCTCCCGCTCGTCCTCTTCGCTCAGGATGTGCTTGCGGATCAGCGACTTCGGATTCAGGTCTTCCAGCGATATGTCGGTGCCGAGCTCGCGGCTCAGATCCGTGGTCGCGTTGCGCGCCATGTCACGGAGATTGCGCAGGATGCGTACGCCGTCGCTGATCGCCTTGGGCAGCTTGTCCGGACCGAAGATGAACATGGCGAGCAAGATCAGGACGAGGAACTCCCAACCGCCGATGCCGAAGAAGTCCATCCCACCTCCACTCGTCGCCGGTCTCAGCGTACGCAGTCGATGGCCGCACCCGCCAGACGCGGGCCTCAGCGTTCAATCAGCCGCCACCCGGGCGCAACGCGCCCAGGCCGAGCGCGCGGGGCCGGAGCGGGCCGAGCGCGCGGGGCGGAGCGGGCCAAGCGGCGCCCATGTCGAGCGCCGCCCGTTGATCAACTACCGGAGGCGACGAGCTTCACCTGTACGGTGTGCCGCGCCGTACCGCGCAGATAGGTCACCGACACCACCGAGCCCGGCGCGTACTCACGCACGATCGCGGTCAGATCGCCGGCCGCGTCCAGTGGGGTGCCCCCGACCGACAGGATGACGTCATCGGACTGGAGCCCCGCCTGGTCGGCGGGGCCGCCGGCGGCGACGGTCGACAGCAGCACACCGCCGTTGGGGTTGTGGTAGCTCGCCTGCAGCGTCGCGCCGATGACAGTCCGCTGCACCTTGCCGGTCGAGATGATCGACTCCGCCGTACGCTTCGCCTGGTTGATCGGGATGGCGAAGGCGAGTCCGATGTTGCCGGCCTCGTTATCGGCGCCGCCGAGCGACTTGATCACCGCGTCCACGCCGATGACGTGCCCGGCCGCGTCGACCAGCGGGCCGCCCGAATTGCCGTGATTGATCGCGGCATCGGTCTGGATGGCGGCGTAATAACGGGTCGGGCCACTGCCGTCGGCGATCTCCAGCGGCCGGCGCAGCGACGAGATGATGCCTGCGGTAACCGAGTTCTGCAGGTCGAGTGGCGCCCCGATGGCGAGGACCGGATCGCCGACCGCGATCGAGTCCGAGTTGCCGAATGTCACCGCGGGCAGCCCGGCCTTCGCGATCTTGAGTACGGCGATGTCCGACTCCGGATCCGTGCCGACGAGCTTGGCCGGCGCCGTACTGGCGTCGTTGAACGTGATCGTCGCGTTCCCGTTGATGCCGTCGATCACGTGGTCGTTGGTGATCATGTAGCCGTCGGACGACACGATGAAGCCCGAGCCGATGGCGGAACCGAGCGAGCTGTCCACCCGTACGGTCACGACACTCGGCAGCACTGACTTCGCGACCGCGGCGAGCGACCCCGGAGCTCGCTGGGCGAGTCCCGGGGTCGTCGCCGAACCGTTGCCCAGCGGTACGGCATCTCGCAAACCGCCCTTGACGGCCGCCAGATACCCGAGGGCACCGCCGAGACCACCGGCCAGCAGCGCCGCAAGCAGGCTGATGAGCAGGACCTGACCGAGCGAGACTCGCCGGCGCGGCGAGTCGACCTCGGCCGCGGGCACCGGATCGGGTTCCGGCGCCGCGAGGATGAGCGCGGCCGGTGCGCCCGGATCGCGCCACGGATCCGAGCGCGCATCCGTCCACCAGGGAGAGTTGCCGGCTCCGGCGGATCCGCTGAAGCCATTGGGCGGGGTCGCCGCACCGGACGACGTCGGCGTGTGGTCGGGCGCGACGCTCTCACCGGACATCGCTCGGCCCGGCGCGCCGGCAGGGTACGTGCTGCTACCCGCCCCCGCGTCGTAGAGTGCGCCGGAGTAGTCCGGCGACGGCACGAGGCCGCCGGCCGAATCCGCCGACCATCGCGACTGTCCGTCCGCCACGACATCCCCAATCGTCTGCTCGTGACCCGTTCGTTCCAGGATTGCACGCCCGACGGCGTGACCAAGAGCGGTCTTGCGACTCGGGTGGGCGGATTTGACCGTATCGACGTTGTCTGAGCGGCAACGACGCCGGATCCGTCGGACATCTCGGGCACGCGGCGACGGCCGGCGCGGAGCAGATGGGGGATCGCTGATGGCAACAACGGCGGAAACGAACGCACCGCGATCGGGTCGCGACTTCGTCGACGCGTTCCGGCCGGAGGACGACGTGCTGCGCGTCGCGCGCGGGTTGGCCGCCGACGCCGGCCTCACACCGATCTCCCCCAGCACCGGCGCAACCCTATGCATGCTGGCCGCCGCCACGTCCGCCCGAGCGGCCATCGAAATCGGTACAGGGACGGGCGTGGGCGCGCTGTGGCTGCTGCGTGGGATGCGGACCGATGGCGTCCTGACAACGATCGACATCGATGCCGAGCACCAGCGGATGGCCCGCCGTATCTTCGCGGAGGCGGGCCATGCGGCCGGCCGTACCCGTCTTATCACCGGCCAAGCGCTCGACGTGCTGCCACGGCTCGCGGACGGTGCCTATGACCTGCTCTTCCTTGACGGTGACCGGGCCGACTACGCCGCGTGTGTCGCCGAGGCGCCACGGCTGTTGCGCGCCGGAGGCATCCTCGCCCTCAACGGGACGCTGGCCGGTGGCCGGGTCGCCGACCCGGCGGTGCGAGATCCGGAAACGGTGGCGTTGCGCGATCTGGTGCGCTCGTTCCGCGATAACGACGGCTGGCGGCCGGCGTTGTTGCCGATCGGCGACGGGCTGCTCTGCGCGGTCCGGATCTGAGGCCACCGGTCGTGTGAACGTGGGTCGCTAAACGTCGCCGAGCCAGCGCAGCAACGTACGCACGCCCCAGCCGGTCGCACCCTTGGCGAGTTCGCCGTCGACGCTGTCGGCCCATGACGGCGCCGACATGTCGATATGCACCCAGTTGGGACGCGCGTCGCCGGTGAACTCGCGGAGGAACAGCGCGGCCGCGATCGACCCGGCCCCGGCACTCGACGAGTTCGCGACGTCGGCGATCTCGCTCGAGATGTCGCGGACATAGTCGTCGACCAGCGGCATCCGCCAGGCCCGCTCGCCCGCGTCGGTGGCGGCGTTCGTGAGCGCGGCCGCGAGCTCCGGGTTCTCGCTATAAAGCGCCGCCGTGCGCTTGCCGAGAGCGACGGCGTTGGCACCCGTCAGCGTCGCAAGATCAACGAGTACGTCCGGTCGCAGCTCCGCGGCAGCGTAAGCGAGCGCGTCCGCCAACACCACGCGACCCTCGGCGTCCGTGTTCAGGCATTCGCTGGTCCGGCCACCGTAGTGGTGGACGACGTCGCCCGGTCGCCAGGCCGAACCGCTCGCCATGTTCTCCGCGAGCGGTGCGAGAGCCGTGATGCGTACCGGCAGATTGAGCTCGGCTGCCCCGAACGTGGCCGCGATGATGGCCGCGGCGCCGCCCATGTCCTTGCGCATCAACTTCATGCCGTCGCGCGGCTTGATGCAGATGCCGCCGGTGTCGAACGTGATGCCCTTGCCGATGAGCACGACATGCCTGGTCGATTCGTCAGCGTCGGCCGGCTGCCAGGACAGTTGCACGAGTCGGGGGCGCACGAGTCGAGCCGCCCCCGACAGCGATCACACCACCGAAGCCAGCGTCGGCGAGTTCTGCGCCGGCCCACACGCGCACATCGAGGCCGGCCTTGCCCGCGGCCACCTTGATCACCTGATCCGCGAACCATGCCGGTGTCTTCTCCTCGCTCGGCATGTTGGTCAGGTCACGGGCAAAGCGCGTCGCCGTCGCGACCGAATACGCTTCGGCCAGCGCGGACTCATAGTCACGGTCGGGATCGCCCGCGTCGGCGACCAGCACGGTCACCTTGCGGAGTGACTGCTCGGGTTCGGGATCGATGAAGATCTCGGCCGTACGGCGACCAGGCGCGTTCAGCCGCACCGGCGCCTCTGCCTCGCCATCGGCGGCTGAGCCGATCCGGCGTCGAGTCAGGTTGAACGTGTAGGACGCAAGCCACAGACCCTCGGCCAGGCCACGCGCCGCGGCCGCACTCGCGTACTCGGGCAGGATGACGGTGAGTTCATCGTCCTTCGCCGCGGCCCGGGCGAGCGCCGCGCCGGCCGCGCGCCACCCTTGCTCATCGCCGTCTCCGACGCCGACGAGCAACACGCGACGTGGTGTCGCGAGCGGGCGCGGAAGTGTGGCGATCGTGCCCGCTTTGCCGGAGTGGTCGGCGTCGGTCAGAAATGCATCGAGTTGAGTGCGTAAATCCGCATGGACGACACCGCGGACCGATTGGAGCGCTGGTCGGGGGGCCGACGTCACCGGCACCGCGAGGATCTGCGGATTTGCGTTCATCAATCGGTCCGACAGGCGGATGTTGAGCACGTGCGCTCCCTGGTGACCGGACTCAGGCACACCGGTCGACAAAGTGGACATGAAACCCGCACACCGCTACGGCGGACCGGCGGTGTGTCTGCCGTGCGAAGGGACGATCCACGCGCGTGACGCGCGCCGCGTCACAGTCCCAGTCACAGCAGTCACCGCAGTAACGCCGGCACCACAGCAGCGGTGTGCGTCTCGATCAGATGGATGATTCGGCAAGCCAGTGGTCAGCCGACCGCGGCGCGCAGCGCCTCGCCGAGGGCCGTGGCCTCGTCCGGAGTCATCTCGACGACGAGCCGGCCACCACCCTCCAGCGGAACGCGCATGACGATCCCGCGGCCTTCCTTGGTGACCTCCAGCGGACCGTCTCCCGTCCGCGGCTTCATCGCCGCCATGTTGTCTCCCCTCTCGACGTCCGGTTCGAGCGCCTACGCGTGCTCGAACCGGGCCTTGCTCGTCGAATATGACGATCAGTTGCAAACCGTGTTGCGTCGGCGCATGTGCCGAGGAAATGATTTTCCCTGATGAAGTCCCCAAGACCCAAACCGGCTCGCAAATAGCTATGACGGGTCGCTGGCAAGCGCCACGATTCGATGTCACAATGAGCGGCATTTCCGCGGGCCCGGCTCGGTCAGCGTGATCAAGAGGTGGGGTGGGCAGCGCCCGTGCAGGCACGGTCGGCACTCTTCGATCTCTACGGCGACCACCTCCGCGCCCACGGCGGGCGAGCGCCGGTCGCGGCTCTCGTACGCTTGCTCGCGCCGCTCGACATCGGCGCACCGGCCGTCCGTACGGCGGTGTCCCGGATGGTCCGGCAAGGCTGGCTGCATCCCCTGCGGCTCTCGTCCGGACCGGGTTACCTGATCACCCAACGGGCCGCAAACCGGCTCGACGAAGCCGCCGAGCGGATCTACCGGACCAACCCGCAACCATGGGACGGCACGTTTGACCTGCTCATCGCGGATGCGCCGGTGCCTCGGCCGGACCGCCAGCGAATTGCCAACAATCTCGCCTACCTCGGTTACGGCACCATCGGCGAGACGACCTGGGTCGCCACGAAACCGTCACCCGAGGCCGAGTCGGTGCTGGCCGACGCGGGCGTACGGTTCCAGCGGTTTGTCGGGCGCCACGCCGGCGGCGTCCGGGGCGCGGCCGCGCTGGTCAGCCAGGCGTGGGACCTGGAACGGATCGGTCGTGAATATCGCGAGTTCGTGATCGCCATGCGGCCGGTGGTCGATCGCGTGGACGCCGACGGCGACGTGAAGGCCGCCTACACCGCCCGATTCCGGCTAGTGCATGCCTGGCGTACGTTCCTGTTCCGGGACCCTTCGCTCCCGGCCGATCTCCTTCCGGGCCGCTGGCCGGGAAACGACGCCGCCGAATTCTTCGATATGCACGCCGGCCGGCTGCGGCCGGCCGCGGACGAGTTCGTCGAGCACTGCCTGACTCTGGTGAAGGGTGCCCAACCGTGACCGTGCTGCTGCTCGACGTCGCCGACGCCGTCGCGACCGTGACGCTGAACCGACCCGAATCGCTGAACTCGCTGTCGCTCGAACTCAAGGTCGCGCTCCGCGACACGCTGGACCAAGCTCGCCGACGACCCCGGCGTGCGGGCGATCGTGCTGGCCGGGGCCGGGCGCGCGTTCTGCGTCGGCCAGGACCTGCGGGAGCACACGCAACTGCTGGCCGAGGGCTCGCCAGCGCCGCTGTCGACCGTACGGGAGCACTACAACCCGATGGCGCTGCGGATTGCCGGGATGCCCAAGCCGGTGATCGCGGCCGTACGAGGGATGGCGGCCGGGGCCGGGGCCGGCCTCGCGTTCCTCGCCGACTTCCGCGTCGGTGGCCCGAAGACCGGCTTCCTGATGGCCTTCGCCAATGTCGGTCTGGCCGCCGACACGGCCGCCTCCTGGACGCTGCCGCGGCTCGTCGGGCACGCCAAGGCGACCGAGTTGCTGATGCTCGCCGAGCCCATCAACTCGGCCGAGAGCCGCGCGGATCGGCCTGCTGACGACGCTCGTCGACGACGACGAGGAGGTGCTGCCGGCCGCGCAGGCGCTGGCGGCGCGACTCGCGGCCGGCCCGACGATCGCGTACGGCCAGATCAAGCGAGAGCTGATCAACGCGCAGGCGGGCACTCTGGCCGATGCGTTGGAGATCGAGGCCGACGCCCAGTCGATCACGCGGCGCAACGGCCGATCACGCCGACTCGGTCGCGGCCTTCGTCGCCAAGCAGCCGCTCGTCTTCAACGGCCGCTGACACACACCGACGGCCGCCGACACCCTTCCACGGCTGCTGACACCCTTCGACGGCTGCGGGCCGTCGCCGCGCCGGGCCGCTATTCGTCCTCCTCCGGGTCGAGATTGACCTCGACGCCACCGACCATCGCCTGCATGGCCAGCTCGTCGCCGGCCGGGCTGACGAACGTCGGCAGCTCCCGCGGGCCGAGATCGGTCACGTACGTCCAGAATTGGCGGACCGCCTCGGCCGCGCTGGATGCCTCGATCGGCAGGTCGAGGCTCACCAGCCAGGTCTGGCGGATGTGCGAAGAATCGCCGGACGCGCCGCCCGTCGTGGACGTGGCCGGCCTCTGGTCGACGAACGCGGTCCACTGCGCCTCGTCAATACGGACGACTTCACCGGCCGCCACGACGGCGACGCCGGCTGGCACCGGCCGCGGCTCATCGAAGAATCGGGCCGCGTACGAGATCGCCACCTCGTCGTCGGCCGGCGCCGACGTATCCAGATCATCTCCATCGGACAGCGTCTCGTGGTGCGTCGCCGACACCGTCCCGAGAGCGAACACCGTGGGCGGTTGGCGCGTCGCGACCAGCATCACCCGGTCGCCGACCGCGACCGTACCGGCGGCGAGCCCGGCCAGAACAATTCCGTCACGCTGATAGAGCCGCTCGGCGTCGAACCGGTCGGCGGCAACCATGACGGCCCAGGCTCCCACTCCTCCATCCCATCACGCCGCGGCGGTCACGGGGGCGGGCGGCCCGCCGAACGCTTGCCGGCGACAGCCGGCCGTTGGGCGGTCCGCCGATGTGGCCGCAGTTGTGGATGGCGACTTTGCCCGTCGCGCCGGTCGACGCTCGGCCACCGGCGGCACGAAGCAACCCTCGATGTGGTCGTCCACCATCCCGGTCGCCTGCATCAACGCGTAGGCAGTCGTCGGCCCGACGAAGCGAAAGCCACGCTTGCGCAGGTCTTTCGCCATGGCAGTGGACTCGGGCGTAGTCGCCGGCACCTCTCCGGAGCGCGGGCGATGCCGGACGGTCGCGTCCGGCGCGTACGACCACAGGAAGGCGGCCAGGCCCTCGGAAAGGTCGAGCGCCGCGCGCGCGTTGGCCATCGCCGCATCGATCTTCGCGCGGTTCCGCACGATCCCGACGTCCGCCAGGAGGCGAGCCGCATCGCGTTCGTCAAACTTCGGCGACCGTCTCGATGGAGAAGCCGGCGAAGGCCGCGCGGAACGCCGGCCGCTTGCGCAGGATCGTGATCCAGGAGAGTCCGGACTGGAATGCCTCGAGCGTCAGGCGCTCATAGATGCCGTCGTCGGTGCGCACCGGGCGGCCCCACTCATCGTCGTGGTAGGCCCGGTAATCGGCCGTGCTGTCGGCCCACGAGCAGCGGGCTCGCCCGTCTCCGCCGACGGCGAGGCCCTTCGCGACGACGTGCCGCGGAGCGGCCGGCTCCACGCCGAGCGGCGCATCCGCTTTCGCTTGCCGCTTCCGGCTGGCCTGAGCATCCATGCCGCGACTCTAGTCAGCACCACCGACATCACGGCGTGAGCGGGCGAGCGCCGTTGCCGTCAGAGCGTCCCTTCCTCGACCAGCCGGGCGAAGCGCTTCAGCGCAGCGGTGAGACTCGCCTTGCCGCCCGGCCACAGCAGCGGCCAGGCCAGCCGGCCGGCCACGCCGCCCGGGAGTTGGAACCACTCATGCCAGACCACCTGCGTGCGGTCCGGACCCATCGCCGTGCACCGCATCACGCCGGGTCCGCGCAGGATCTTGCCGCGTGTGCATGACCTTGACCTGGTACGGCCGGTCGATCGCCTCGACCCGCATGATGTCCGTGAGCACGGCCGGGCCGACCGTCGTGACGGCCTCCACGGTGCTGCCAACGCCACCGTCACCCTTAGTGATCTTGACTACGGTGAACGGGATCCACTCGCTTTGCCGTTCCCATGCGGTGAGTGCGGTGAACACCCGATCGGCGGCCGCCTTGACGATCACCGTCGCGGTGACCTCGCTGGTGCCAGGATGCTCGGCGTCGCTCGCGGGTCCGATCGGGCGGGTCGCGTCGCTCATCGACCGGTGGCCGCTCGGTCGCCGAGCGTCTGGTCATCGTGGTCGGATCGCTCCGCTGCGCCATCGCGCCGGCCGAAATCCGGCCCGGCGACGGGATCCTCATCGGCTTCGGCCGTCGCGCCACCGGCGACGTCATCACTGCGCTCGACGCCACCGATTCGGTCGCCGTCGTGATCGGTCGCCGCGTCGTGATCGGTGCCTGCGTCGGGATCGGTCGTCGCGTCGTCATCGGTGTCGAGGTCGGCCCGACCGTCGATCGCAGGGTCCACCCCGGCCTCGTCGCGGGAGGCGCCCGCCTGGCGATGTGGTGACGACAGTGGTCCCGCTGCCGCTGAGAGCGCCGTCGCGCGCCTGGCGCAGCGCTTCGGCGTCGTCCATCCGGCCGTCTCGCAACGCAATGACCTCGGCCTCGAGGACGTCGATCAGCTCCTGCTTGTAGCCCACGTCGTACGCGGCGCGGCGCAAAGCGGCGTCGACTTGCACCATCCGGTAGCCGCGGACGACGGTATCAAACCGAAGTGTCGATATGTCCGACTCCACGAGCGGGCGGGATCCGGGTAGTGGCACGGCGCGGCCATCCGGCTCCTCCGGGTCGAGTCCATCGTCATTGCCGGTGAACAACCACACGACGAGGTACGCGATCACGGCGACCGTGACGGCCAGCAGCAACAGCAAAACCCAGTGACGCATGTGTCGATCGTGGCACGCGCCTGGCGGGGAGGCGACCCCGGTACGGTAGAACGACTTCGATGCCGACCTGACGAGGCGAACAGTGCTAGCAAAGCCGGCCGGATCCGCGACGGCGCTTCGACTCGGCCGCCGGACCTTCGCCCCGGGCGAATTCGCGGTCATGGCGATCGTGAACCGTACGCCCGACTCGTTCTTCGACAAGGGCGCAACGTTCGCCGCGGACGCCGCGCTGGCAGCGGTCGATCGCGCGGTGACCGACGGAGCGGACATCATCGACATCGGCGGCGTGAAGGCCGGTCCCGGCGCCGACGTCGACGCGGCCGAGGAGTTACGGCGGACGATCCCGACCATCGAGGCCGTACGCGCCCGTTTTCCCGAGGTCGTGATCTCGATCGACACGTGGCGGGCCGAAGTCGCTCGGGAGGCCGTCGCGGCCGGAGCCGACCTCCTCAACGACACGTGGGCCGGCGCCGATCCCGCGCTGGCTACGGTGGCCGCCGAGACCGGCGCGGCGATCGTGTGCTCGCACGCCGGAGGGCTGGCGCCACGAACCCGGCCGCATCGGATCGCGTTCGACGATGTTGTCGTGGATGTGATCACTACGGTGACCGGTCTCGCCGAACGGGCGCTGTCCCTGGGCGTACGGGCCGATGGCATCCTGATCGACCCGGCGCACGATTTCGGGAAGAACACCCGGCATTCGCTGGAGATCACCCGACGGCTGGACGAACTCGTCGCGACCGGCTGGCCCGTGCTCGTCGCCCTGTCCAACAAGGATTTCGTCGGCGAGACCCTCGATGTTCCGTTAGACGAGCGCCTCGATGGGACGCTCGCGGCGACGAGCGTCTCGGCCTGGCTCGGCGCCCGTGTCTTCCGCGCCCACCAGGTGCGACAAACGCGCCAGGTGCTCGACATGGTCGCGTCGATCCGCGGCGACCGTCCCCCGGCCGTCGCCCGTCGCGGCCTGGCCTAGGGCTGTGGCGACCGAGGCAGATGATCCACTGCGGTGGACGATAAGCGTCGCTGCAACGACCCAAATCGTCCACCCTGGTGGATCTTGACGGCCGACGCCGAGCGAGCAACCGAACAGGGCTTCGTCCGCACAGCGGGATCGATGGCGTCCCGTCGATCACACCTGACGCCTCGCGCGAGACTAGACGTATACGTGCGACGTACGCTTCATGACGCACATCCGTCCCTCGAGGGAGGTCTCGTACGGTGACCAAGCAGGTCCGTCAACTGGATCGCGTGGTGATCCGCTTCGCTGGTGACTCCGGCGACGGTATGCAACTCACCGGAGATCGCTTTACATCCGAGACCGCCCAGCTGGGAAACGACATCTCGACGCTGCCCAACTTCCCGGCCGAGATCCGGGCACCAGCCGGCACGCTCCCCGGCGTATCCAGCTTCCAAGTGCACTTCGCTGACTACGACATCCTGACGCCCGGCGACGCGCCGAACGTCCTGGTCGCCATGAACCCGGCGGCGCTGAAGGCGAATCTCGCCGACCTCCCGCGCGGGGCCGAAATCATCGTCAACACCGACGAATTCACCAAACGCAACCTGGCCAAGGTCGGATACGCCGATAGCCCGCTCGAAGATGGCACACTCGACGGCTACGCACTGCATCCGGTCGGCGCTCACGAGCATGACGATCAAGGCGCTCGAGTCCCTGAACGTTTCGAAGAAGGACGCCGAGCGAGCGAAGAACATGTTCGCCCTCGGCCTGCTCTCCTGGCTCTATTCGCGGCCGTACGAGTCGACGCTCAAGTTCCTGGCGCGCAAGTTCGCCGCGAAGCCGGACCTGGTCGCCGCGAACACCGCCGCCTTCAACGCTGGCTGGAACTTCGGCGAGACCACCGAAGACTTCGCCGTGCGATACGAGGTCAAGCCGGCCAGCATGCCGCCCGGTCACTACCGCAACATCACCGGCAACGCGGCGCTCGCGCTCGGCCTCGTCGCCGCGTCGGTGCGCTCGAAGCTGCCGATGGTGCTCGGCGCCTACCCCATCACGCCGGCCTCGGACGTGCTGCACGAGCTGGCCAAGCACAAGCGCTTCGGCATCACGACCGTGCAGGCCGAGGATGAGATCGCGGCGATCGGCGTCGCGCTCGGCGCCTCGTACGGCGGATCGATCGGTGTGACCAGCACCAGCGGACCGGGTGTGGCGCTCAAGAGCGAAACCATCTCGCTGGCCGTGGCCCTTGAGCTGCCGCTACTGATCATCGACGTACAGCGGGCCGGGCCGTCGACCGGTATGCCGACGAAGACCGAGCAGGCCGACCTGCTGATGGCCCTGTACGGCCGGCATGGCGAGGCACCGGCCGTGGTGATCGCGGCCAAGTCGCCGTCGGACTGCTTCTACGCGGCGATGGACGCGGCCCGCATCGCGATGACCTACCGGACGCCGGTGATCCTGCTGTCCGACGGGTACATCGCCAACGGCTCCGAGCCGTGGCTGCTGCCCGAGGTGTCGAGCCTGCCGAGCATCGAGGTCGAATTCGCCAAGGAGCCGAACTCGCCGGACGGCACGAAGTTCCTGCCGTACCTGCGTGACCCGGCCACCATGGCCCGGCCGTGGGCCGTCCCCGGCACACCGGGCCTGGAGCACCGCATCGGCGGTCTGGAAAAGGCCGACATCACCGGTGACATCTCCTACGACCCGACGAACCACGACTTCATGGTCCGGACCCGGGCCGCGCGTATCGAGGCTATCGAGGTCCCGGACATCGAGGTCGAGGACCCGGACGGCGACGCCAAGGTGCTCGTGCTCGGCTGGGGCTCGACGTACGGCCCGATCGGCGCCGCCTGCCGGACGCTGCGGCAGCAGGGGATCTCGATCGCGCAGGCGCACCTTCGCAACCTGAACCCGATGCCCCGCAACCTCGAATCGGTGCTGCGTGCGTACGACAAGGTCGTCGTGCCGGAGATGAACCTCGGCCAGCTGGCCACGGTGCTCCGGTCCAAGTTCCTGGTCGACGTCATCAGCTACAACCAGGTGCGCGGCCTGCCGTTCACGTCGACCGAGTTGGAGACGATGTTGGAAGGCGTGGTGGACAGCAATGGCTGAGCGCGTGCCTCTGCAGCTGACCGCGAAGGATTTCAAGAGCGACCAGGAAGTGCGCTGGTGCCCCGGGTGCGGGGACTACGCGATCCTGGCCGCGATGCAGGCGTTCATGCCGGAGCTCGGCATCGCCCGCGAGAACACCGTGTTCATCTCCGGCATCGGCTGCTCCAGCCGCTTCCCGTACTACATGAACACGTACGGGATGCACTCCATTCACGGCCGCGCGCCGGCGATCGCCACCGGGCTCGCCGTGTCCCGGCCGGACCTGTCGGTCTGGGTCGTCACCGGCGACGGCGATGCGCTGTCGATCGGCGGCAACCACCTGATCCATGCGCTGCGCCGCAACGTCAACGTGAAGATCCTGCTGTTCAACAACCGGATCTACGGCCTGACGAAGGGCCAATATTCGCCGACCAGCGAGATCGGCAAGGTCACGAAGTCGACGCCGGTCGGCTCGGCCGACGCGCCGTTCAACCCGCTGTCGCTCGCGCTCGGCGCCGAGGCGTCCTTCGTCGCCCGGAGCATCGACTCGGACCGCAAGCACCTGATGTCGGTGCTGCGGGCGGCGGCCGCCCACGAGGGCTCGGCATTCGTGGAGATCTACCAGAACTGCAACATCTTCAATGACGACGCGTTCGAGGTGCTCAAGAACCCGGCGACGCGCGACGACTACCTGATCCGGCTCGAACACGGCAGCCCGGTCACGTTCGGCGCCGAGGGCGAGTGGTGCGTGACTCACCCGCCCGGCGCGTTCGGCCTGGAGGTGCGCAAGACGAGCGAGGTGCCGTCCGAACGAGATCCTCGTCCACGACGAGACGGTCCCTGGCCCGGCGTACGCGTTCGCCCTGTCCCGCCTGCCGCAGCTCGACCTGCGCTACACGCCGATCGGCGTGTTCCGCAACGCCGGCCGGCCGTCCTACGACGCGATCGTGCGCGACCAGGTCGAGACGGCCAAGGCGACGGTCGACGACCCGGACGCGGAGCTGGCGTCGCTGCTGAGCTCGGGCGACACCTGGACGATCGTCTGAGGTTGCCCTCGCCTCGCCGACCGTCAGGACGCGCGCGAAACGTCGGCGAACCGGCCCGAGCCAGCGGCGAGGTCCGGGTGGTCGACGGAGAGCGCGACCGCCACCGCCTCGTCGAGGGTCAGAGCCGTGCCCTGGCCGTACACGTCGTCGAAAATCCGATCCCCGAGCGTCGCCTGGATCCGCGCCTGCTGCTCGATCCAGTACGGCGACCACAGAACGTTCCGGCCGCGCAGGCGGATCTGGGCCGCACTCGCGGCGCCGTACAGTCGCGCCGCCGTGATCTGGTCGCCACCGAGCGCGCACCGGGCGGCGAGCGCGTTGATCGCCTCGCAGGCGCCGGAGTGAAAGCCGTACGTCATCCGCGACCGTAGCGCGACGATCAGGTGATCATGAGCGGCCACGAGATCGCCCCGCGACAGCGCGACCATGCCGAGGATCATGTCGATCATCCGCCGGCCGCGTTCCTCGGTCAGCGAGCCCTCCAGCGGGCGGGCATTGGCGAGCAGCTCGGCCGCCTCGTCGAGCGCTCCACGCCGCCACAGCAGTTGGGCGAGCAGGTAGACCGCTCCCAGTGTCTCCTCCGCCACGCCTCGCTCGCCGGCCCACTCGATGACCTCACGGCAGACACGCTCGGCGCCGGCCACGTCGCCCATCTCCAGCACCGGCATGGCGCGACCGGCACTGACCCGGGCGAGCAGCCCGTTGTCGCCGGTCCGCTTGGCGACGGCGGCGGCGCGCTCGGCGAATCGGAGTGCCTCGGCGTGCTCACCATCGGCGCCGGCGTGGCGGGCATGCATGTAGTAGGCGGCCGCGAGCTCTGTTTCGGGAACCACTTCGGCCGTCGCCGCGATCCGCTCGTACGCCCGGAACAGCCACAGGCGACCCTCGCGCGCGAGGCCACGCTCCCGCCACCACTGGTCGAGTCCGCCAGCGAGCGCAAGCGCGTCCCGGGCGCTCCCCCGCGTCACTGACCACCGCAACGCCGTACGGACTTCGTCGGCGAGCGGGTCGATGGCGTACATCGACAGGGGTGTCGTCCGGCCGTCCGACTGTTGGCGCAGCCGGCGGATCTCCCGGCGGGCCCAGGCGACGTGACCGGCGTGCGCCGCCTCGTCCTCGCCCTCGGACGACAGTCGCCGGGCCGCGTACGCCCGGATCGGATCGAGCATCCGGTAACGCGTGCCGTCGGCGTGTCGGCGCCGCCACCACCAGAGACTTGTCCACCAGTACGGACAGTGGCGCGACCGGGTCGCCACCGGCCAGCCACGCAATCGCGGCGAGGTCGACACCACTGGCGAACGTCGACATCAGTCGCAGCAACCGCGCCGCGTCCGGCATGAGAGTGCGGTACGACCAGCTGACCGCCGCCTGCATCGTGGCGTGCCGGCTGCCGGCATCCTCGTCGATGCGTCCGACCGGCTCGGCCCGCCCGATGTCGACGGCGTCGGCGGCCGTGTCGAGCCGACCGGCCAGCTCGCCGGCGGACAACGTACGCAGCCGGGCCGCCGCCAGCTCCAGCGCCAGCGGCAGTCCATCGAGCTTGCGGGCGCACGCGGGCGAGCGGCTCGACCTCGTTGTGCGCCATCGGCTCGCCGCCACGATTCGCGGAGATCCGAGCCACCAGCAGCGCGACTGCCTCGCTCGGCTCACCGCCCGGACCGCAGGCGAGCGACAGCGGCGGAATGCGCCAGACCGACTTCGCCCGAGACGTTCAGCGGCTCGCGGCTGGTCGCGAGCACCCGGGTCGACGAGCCGCTGGCGAGAATCCGACCGACCATAGCCGCCGTCGCACCCGGTTGCGCGTCGCATGTGTCCAGCACCAGCAGGCACGTCCGGTCGGCGGTGAACTCGCGCAGCGTTTCAACGACGGCGCGGCCTGGCTCGGGCCGAAGGCCCAAGGCGGCCGCCACCGCGACGTCGACGAGTCCGGGATCGGTCACCGAAGCCAGGTCGGTGAACCAGACTCCGTCGGGATAGCTCGCGACGAGGTCCCCGGCGACTTCGAGGGCGAGCCGGGTCTTGCCCGCACCACCCGGACCGACCACGTTGACGAGGCGGTGCGCATCGAGCAGATCGACAAGGGCCGACCGCTCGGCACCGCGGCCGATGAAGGACGTCACGGCACTCGGCAGATTATGCGGGCTCGCCGCGAGCGTCCGGGGGTGCGGGAACTTGCGCTCCAGGCGATCGGCGACGACCTGATAGAGGCGTTCGCGGTCGTCGAAGCCGCGCAGTCGGTGCAGACCGAGGTCGAGCAGCCACGCGTCACCGGTCAGCGATCCGGCCGCGAGCACGGTCGCCTCGGAGCACATGATCTGCCCGCCATGGGCCGCAGCCGCGACCCGGGCCGCCCGGTGCACCTCCGGGCTCGTGTATTCGCCGCCGACCGGTTGTGCGAAGCCCGAGTGCAGACCCATCCGTACCGACGGGCGGGCTTGGGGAGACGGCCAGACGTAATCGGCCAGGGCGAGCTGCGCGGACACGCACGCGGCGACGCCGGACGCGGCGCCGGAGAAAACAACGAAGATCGAGTCGCCTTCGGTGAAGAGCGGAATGCCACCGTGCTCCGATAGGGCGCGCAGAACAATACGGCGGTGTTCAATCAACACCTGCCGATATGCCGGCCCGAGCAGCCGGGCGAGGCGGGTTGATCCTTCGATGTCGGTGAACAGGAACGTCACCAACCCGCCCGGGAGGTTGTGTCGCAACACAGGTAGAACCTCCGCCCCCCTGGAAGTCACGAACATCGTGCCCCACGGGAGCTTGGTCCATCTATCGGAGAAACGGGCAGGTCACATCGGCAACGCGCCACATTGACGGCGACGTCTGCTTTGTCGCGATCGGTGGTCGGCAATGACGCAGCGGCACCCGACCAGGGGCCACTGTGGAGATTCGAAACGTCCGCATCCACTGTGAGCAGGCGAAATATTCTTCGGATGTTGCGCCGAGGGCACCACAAATTATCCGGTACGGCGTATTCGGTGGCGAAGAATCTCCCGCGACGGCAACGTCACGGCACAGCGAGCGATATCGACGGTGACCGACGGTCAGCCGCAGCAGCCTCCGCCGCAGCAACCACCGGCGGACGGAGCCGGAGCGGAGGCTCCGACGGCCGAGCGCCCGCCGAGCGACACCGTGGACAGCAGCTTCACGGTGTCCGTGTGGCCACCGGGGCAGGCCGCCGTCGTATCCGTGGCGGCGATGGAACGCCGCACCTCGAATGTGGCACCGCACTGGCGGCAGCGATAGTCGTAGCTCGGCATAGCGAAAGCCTAGCGCGCGCCGATCGTGCCGGCGCCGACGAATGCCAGGTCACGCATCTCCAGGCCGGCAGGAAATACGAAGCGTGACGGCCGTTTGTCCCACCGTGAGAATTTGATGGCCGTTGCATCTTCCGCGACGCGTCAAATGTCGGCAAGCTGGACGGGTGATGGTACGCGAGTGGGATCCTCGAACCGCGCCGTCCGCAGAGATCGAAACCATGGTGCACGCGTTGAACGCGATGCTGGCCGTTGATCTGCCGGACGATCCGCCCTGGCGTACCGACTCGTTCCGCGAATATCTGACCGTGACGATGCCGGGCGAGCGGCGGATCAACTGGATCGCGGAGGACAGCACCGGCGCCGCTGCGAACGGTGGCCCACGCGGCACGAACCTGCTCGGTGCCGCCAACATCCTGCTGTTCGACACGATGGCGGTGCTCGAGGTGCTTGTGCACCCGGAGGCACGGCGGCTCGGCGTCGGCCAGGAGCTGCTGCGCGCTGCGGTGGCCCGGGCCCACGCGGAGGGCTTCGCCACGCTGGGCGTCGAAGCCATTGGCGGTACGCCCGCGGTCAAGTTCTATGAGGCGATGGGCTTCGAATGCGCGTACATGGAGACGCGCAGTGTGCTCGAGCTGTCCACGGTGGACTGGCTGCGGCTCGGCGAGATGGCGTCGGGCGTCAGCGCCGGCTACCGCATCGAGTTCTTCCCGGGCGGACCACCGGAGGAGCTCTACGAGTCGTACGCCTCGGCCAAATACCTCGCTCAGAGCACGGTCGAGTCGAGTGAACTCGATCTGCGTCCGAGTTCACACAATGCGAATCGACTCCGGGCTAGCCTGCGAACTCTGCACATGCGCGGTATGAAGCCATACATAGTCCTTGGCGTACACGAGGCCAGTGGTGAGGTCGCTGGCCTCACCGAGGTCGTTGTCGCGGCCCAGCATCCCGACCGGGCCGATCAGTTCGACACCGTGGTCGTGCCGGAGCATCGCGGTTACGGCATCGGGCGGGCGATCAAGGCGCGCATGCTGTTTGAACTCCGCTCGGCGGTGCCGAAGCTCAAGTCGGTCCAGACGTGGAACTCGTTCGATGCCGAAGGAATGCTCAAGGTCAATGCCGAACTCGGGTTCCACGCCGACCGGGAGTGGCGTGAGTATCAGGCCGACGTGCCCGTTATCGCGCGGCATCTCGGCGTCGCCGGGTAGTTGCGGCATTTGCCCCCTACGGCCTGATCGCATACGGCGGTTCCCATTCCGGCCGCGCGTGGGCTTCGGACCGCTGCGGTGCGCCGGCGTGCTCAACTGAAGCCCCTCCAACGCCAGGTCAGAGCGGGCGATCGGCCGGACAGCGGGCAGCTGCCGCCGGAGGGTCAGTAGCGCGAACGGAGCAGGCGGGCGGCTTCGGCGGCCCAGTACGTGAGGATCACCGATGCGCCGGCCCGCCGGATCGAGGTGAGCGTTTCCAGCATCACGCGCTCACGGTCGACCCACCCGTTGGCCGCGGCCGCCTCGGCCATCGCGTACTCGCCCGACACCTGATAGGCCGCCACTGGTACGTCCACGGACGCGGCCACGGCAGCGAGCACGTCGAGGTACGGCAGCGCGGGCTTGACCATCACCATGTCGGCGCCCTCGTCGATGTCGAGGGACACCTCGCGCAGCGCCTCGCGGAAGTTGGCCGGATTCTGCTGGTACGTCCGCCGGTCGCCCTCTAGCGCCGACTCCACCGCGTCGCGGAACGGCCCGAAGAACGCCGACGCGTACTTCACGGCGTAGGCGAGAACCGTCACATCGGCGTACCCGGCTTGATCGAGAGCCTGGCGCACGACGGCGACCTGGCCATCCATCATGCCGGAGGGGCCGACCACATGAACGCCCGCGGATGCCTGCGCGATCGCCATATCGGCATAACGGGCGAGCGTCGCGTCGTTGTCGACGCGGCCGTCCGGCGCGAGTACGCCACAATGGCCATGCGACGTGAACTCGTCCAGGCAGAGGTCGCCCATCACGACTGTCGAGTCACCGACCTCGGCGACGACGTCGCGGATCGCCACGTTGAGGATGCCGTCCGGGTCGATGCCGCCGGAGCCGATCTCGTCGCGCTCGGCCGGTACGCCGAACAGCATGATGCCGCCGACGCCGGCCCCGACCGCCTCGGCCGCCGCCTTTCGGAGTGATTCGCGCGAGTGCTGTACGACGCCGGGCATCGAGCTGATCGCACGCGGCTCGGTCAATCCTTCGCGGACGAACATCGGCAACACGAGCTCGGCCGGGGCGATCCGGGTCTCCTCGACGAGGCGGCGCATGGCCGGCGTGGTCCGCAGCCGACGCGGCCGTACGCGTGGCGGGTCGAATTCGAATCCAGGCATGTCAACCTCCTCCGGCCCGCTCCCCACGGGGACCGGGCCCCAACGGCCTAGCGGAAGCGCAGCGCGGTCGGGCCTTGCACCTTGGCGCCCCGACGCGACTTCGCCGGCATCGCGGCCAGCTTCTCGCGCAGCTCCACGGCGTAGGCCGCAAGCGCCTCCACCAGCTCCGGCACCGCGGCGTGCGTCGGCTGTGCGTCGACCCGAAGACCAGCCTCGGCCGCGGTCTCCGCGGTCTTCGGCCCGATCACCGCGACGACGGTGCGAGCATGCGGCTTGCCGGCGATGCCCACCAGGTTCTTCACCGTGGACGACGACGTGAACAGGACCGCGTCGAAGCCACCGGTCTTGATCGCGTCCCGGATCTCGGCCGCCGGTGGCGCGGCGCGGACCGTACGGTAGGCGGTCACGTCGTCGACCTCCCAGCCACGCTCGATCAGGCCGGCGGCGAGGGTCTCGGTCGCGATGTCGGCCCGCGGCAGTAACACGCGGCCGACCGGATCGAGGATGTCGTCGTGCGGCGCGAATTCGGCGAGCAGGCCCTCCGACGACTGACCGGCCGGCACGAGTTCGGGCTGGATGCCGAACGATCGCACCGCGTCCGCGGTCGCCTCGCCGATGCAGGCGATCTTCACGCCGCCGAAACTACGGGCGTCCAGGCCGTGCTCGGCGAACTTCTCCCAGACCGCCCGTACGGCGTTGACCGAGGTAAAGATGACCCAGGCGTACCGGCCGTCGACAAGTCCCTTGACCGCCCGCTCCATCTGGGCCGGCGTCCGGGGCGGCTCGACGGCGATCGTCGGCACCTCGCACGGGATCGCGCCGTAGCTGCGCAGCAGGTCGCTCATCACGCCGGCCTGCTCCTTGGTACGGGGTACGAGCACCTTCCAGCCGTACAGTGGACGGTTCTCCCACCAGCTCAGCCGGTCGCGGTGGGTGACACCCGCGCCGACCGTGAGCACGACTCGACCGGCGAAGCCGAGCGCCGCCGCGACGACGCTGTCCACGGTGGACGTCGCGGTGTACTGCGTCTCGCCAGTCCCGTCGCCGGTAACGGCAACCGGTGTCGACGGCTCGACGCCGGAGGCCAGCAAACCGTCGCGAACAGCGCCAAGGTCGCCCGCGTCGACGGCGAGCGCGACCGAGCCACGAATGGATGCCGCGGCCAGCCCGTCGAAATCGATCGTCGTGACGTCATCGACGTCGGCCGAGGTGCGTACGCCGGCCAGCGGTACGCCCGCGTACGTCGCCACACCGGCCGCCTGCGAGACGCCCGGCACGACCTCGAACTGCACGGCGGTGCGTGCGACGGCCTGCACTTCCTTGACCACCGACTCGTGCCCGAACGGATCGCCAGCGACGAGGTGAATCGCGTGCAGACCGGAGCGGGCCGCAGACAGCAGCACTTTCGCGACGTCGCCGGGTGCGCCCTCGGCTGGGCTGAACTCGGCCTGATCGGGCGTGATCAAGCGGATCGATGTGAGCATCGACTCGGGCACGGTGCGGTCGAACACGACGTGGTCCACGCCGGCGAGGGCGTCGTACGCACGGCGGGTGAGCAGGCCAGGGTCGCCGGGACCGGCGCCAACGAAACTGATCCGGCCAGTGGACTTACGGGTGCGGGTCATGCTTGCACTCCCAGTACGGTATCGGCACCGGCGGCGAGCAGGTCTGCGGCTAGTAGCCGGCCGACCTCCTCGGCGTCGGCGTGCGTTCCGGTGCGGGACAGTCGAAGGGCGACGCGCCCGTCGGGGCTGTAGACCGCACCGCGCAGGTGGATCTTCCCGGCATCAACCGAACCGGGTGGCACAACATCAGCGAGTCCGGCGACCGGTGCGGAGCAGCCCGCCTCGAGCGTCGCGAGCAGCGCGCGCTCGGCGACCACCGCTGCCCGGGTCCCCGGATGGTCGAGCTTAGCCAGCACTTCGAGCAAGTCATAATCCTCGCCGCGGCACTCCACCGCGAGCGCGCCTTGCGCCGGCGCCGGCAGCATGATCGACGGGTCGATGATCTCGGTGATCTCGCCGGCCCGGCCGAGCCGGGTGAGGCCGGCGCGAGCGAGTACGACCGCGTCCAGCTCGCCGCGAGCGACCTTGGCCAGCCTCGTGTCGACGTTGCCGCGGATCGGCACCGTCTCGATCGGCAGGCCGAGCGCGTTGAGTTGCGCGATCCGGCGTACGGCGCCGGTGCCGATGCGAGCACCGGCCGGCAACTCGGCCAGGGTCAGGCCGTCGCGGGCGACGAGCGCGTCGCGTGGGTCCTCCCGCTCCGGGATCGCCGCGATCACGAGCCCGTCGGCGGGTGCCGTCGGCAGGTCCTTGTACGAGTGGACCGCGATGTCGATCTCCTTGGCCGACAGCGCGTCGCGCAGGGCCGAGACGAACACGCCGACGCCGAGCCGGGCCACCGGCTGCTTCGAGCGGTCGCCGGACGTGACGATCTCGACGAGTTCGACATCGAGCCCGGTCAGGCGGCGTACGGCCGCAGCGATGAGCCCGCTCTGCGCTAGTGCGAGCGCGCTGGCGCGAGTGCCGAGGCGAAGCGTCATCCGCGCTCACCACCGTCATCGATGTCCCGCGGATAGTCGGTGTCGCGGGGATAAACGTCGGCCGGCACGTCGGCCACCGTTTCGGCCGCCGGCACGACATCGAGGCCGAACAGCTCGCGCAACACCTGGGCGTAGTGATCGCCGCCCGGTTCGGCCGCGAGCTCGCGCACCCGCACGGTCGGCTGATGCAACAGCCGCTGCACGACCCGGTGCACGGTCAGCGCGACGTCGGCGCGTTCCTCGTCGGTCAGCTCCGGCCGCCGCCCGCGCAACCGCGCCAGCTCGGCCGCGACCACGTCCTCGGCCCGGGCCCGCAGCGCGGCGACGGTCGGCGCCACGTCCACGCCGCGGCGGACAATGCGGTACGCCTCGATCTCGCTGGCCACGATCGCCTCGACCGCGGCCGCGTCGTCCGCGACGCCGAAGGCGGCGCTGCTGCCGCCGCTGGCCGCACCCGCGAGCAGATCCATGTCGATGACGGTCACGCCGGGCAGATCGACGACCGCCGGGTCGACGTCGCGCGGTACGGCCAGATCGAGAATCACCACCGGTACGTTCACGTGCGCCGGAGTGATCACGTGACCGGTCGCTGCGGTCGCGCTGATGACCAGGTCTACGCGGGCGATGGTTTCGGACAGCGATGCGAACGGCACGGCAATCGCGCCGTACAGATCGGCCAGCCGCTGCGCCCGCGCGCCGTCTCGGTTGGTCACGTACAGCTGGCCGGCCCCACCGCGACGCAGGGTGGCCAGTGCGAGCGCACCCATCGAGCCGGCCCCCACCACCAACACGCTGCGTCCACGGACGCCGTCGAGGTGTTCGCCGGCCACCGTGAGGGCAGCGGTCACCACGTTCTGTCCGGCGCGGTCGATGCCGGTTTCCGCGTGCGCTCGCTTGCCCACGCGCAGGGCCTGCTGCATGAGGTCGTGGATGAGCCGACCGGCCGTGTCACGTTCGGTCGCGACGGCGTACGCGTCGCGGAGTTGGCCGAGAATCTGCGCCTCGCCGACGACCATCGAGTCGAGTCCCGTGGCGACCCGGAACGCGTGCCGGGCGGCGTCGGCCTCGAAATGTACGTAGAGGTGCGGCGCGAGGTCGGCCGGTTCGCAGCCGGCGCGCGCGGCGAGGACCGCGGCAATGTCGGCGAGGCCGCCGTGGAACGCCGTCACTCCGGCGTAGACCTCGACCCGATTGCAGGTCGACAGGACCATCGCCTCGTTGACGTACGTCTGGCTGAGCAGATCGGTCAGCAGATTCGGTACGTCGGACGGGGCGGCGGCGAGGCGCTCGAGAAGCGTGACGTTCGCGGTCCGGTACGACACACCGACGACCAGCAGGTTCACGTGGCTACCGCCTCCGAATCCGGATGAGCCGCGGCGGCGAGGGAGGGGAGCGCCGTCAGCGACGCCTTTCTGTGCTCGTGGAACGACAGGATCTGCAACTCGATGGCGAGATCCACCTTGCGTACGTCGACCCCGTCCGGCACCGACAGCACGCAGGGCGCGAAGTTCAGGATGCTGGTGACACCGCAGCTGACGAGTTCGTCGACGACCAATTGTGCGGCGGAGGCGGGCGTAGCGACCACCGCGATCGAGATCGACTCGGTCGCCACCACGTCGGCCAGATCCGACACGTGGTGCACGGGCAGGCCATTGATCGACTCGCCGATCCGGGTGGGATCCGCGTCGAACAACGCCGCGATGCGAAATCCCCGGCTCACGAAGCCGGCATAGCCCGCCAGCGCGTGGCCGAGATTGCCGACGCCGACGAGGGCGACCGCGCGACTCTGGTTCAGCCCGAGCACGGTCTCGATCTGCTCGATCAGGAGCGCGACGTCATAGCCGACGCCGCGAGTGCCGTACGACCCGAGGTGGGAGAGGTCCTTGCGCAGCTTGGCCGAATTGACGCCGGCGACCGTCGCGAGGCCTTCACTGGACACCGTGTCGTGGCCGCCGTCGGCCAGGTTATGCAGCGCACGCAGGTATTCCGGCAGGCGCGCGACGGTCGCTTCGGGCAGGTCGGGGAACCCAGCCGTGGGTAGCGGCGCCGACGGTGCATCCGGACCGGTGGGGGTCTCGGGCGTCGTGCCCAGACGTCCCGATCGATACGGCTCGCCGCCAGGCGTACCACTGCGCTGCTGACTCAATCTGACTCCGTGCCGCTTGCCGGACCACCCGCACCGGGCGGGTAAGCCCTGTTCGATATCGAGTTGGTCGCGGCCGTTGCCGGCCCTCCGAACGGCGGTGCGCTTGTCACGTTCCGTACCACCGTCTAGCGCGCCGCAATGACAGCGTAGGCGCTTGTGAAGGCGTGCACAAATCGCGATCTTGAAGGCGTGTCGCCGGTCGATCCCGTCCGTCAGCTGCCCTGTGACGTGCGGCACGTACGTCGCCGACCGCGCCGGGTAGGCGCCTGGTCGACGTCCGCTGGACGCCCGCCGAACGCGCGCCCGGCGTCCACTCGGTCAGTATCGCCCAAAAGCGACTAATAACGCCACTTTCGCGAATTGGCACGCCACAAACGGTCTCCGGAGCGTGTCTCACGCCGTGCGTGGCAACAGCGGCGGCGACATCACGGTATGGCTAGCCGTACCGTGGATTCGGCAGGCTTCCGGATCCCGTTCCGCACCACCCCCACCTAGGGTCGTTGACATGGCTACCTGGACGAACCAACCGGCGCCCACGGCGACGCCGTCGGGCGTGCCACAGGTCGCGCCCGGCCCGCCGCCGGCACGGACCTGGATCGGTCGCGTCCTTCACCAGCTCCTCGTCGACACCACATACACCCTGCTCATCGGCCTGCCCCTGGCGATCATCTCGTTCACTATCATGATCACCGGCGTGGTCTTGTCGGCCGGATTGATCGTCACCACGCTCGGCATTCCGGTGCTGGCGGGCACGCTGCTCATGGCTCGCGGCCTGGCCGACCTGCACCGAGTGAGCCTCGGCAACGTCTTGCATCGCCCGACACCGCGCCCGCACTACCAGAGGTCGCAGCCGGGCGGCGGCTGGCGTCGGGTGTTCACCCCGATCCGCGACTCGCAGTCGTGGCTCGATCTCGTGGCCGGGATCGTCGACCTGCCCTTCGCGCTCGTCGCGTTCGTCGTGACCGTCGTGTGGTGGACGATCGGCCTCGCCGGCGTCAGCTCGATTTTCTGGGACTGGTCGATCCCGTACGCGCCGGGAAACTATGGCCCGTTCCGCGCGCTCGGCCTCGCGAACACCCATGCCAACCGGGTTGTGCTCTACACGATCGCCGGCCTGATCATGCTGGCCACGCTGCCGGGCGCCGTACGGCTAGTCGCCCTGCTCCGCGCACACGTCGCCCGCGCGTTGCTCTGCGGTGTGTCCGAGATGAAGGAGCAGATCGTCGGCCTGCAGGTGCGCAACGCCGGCCTCACCGACCAGCGACAGGCCGCAGCCGCCGCCGAGACAAACGCGCTGCGGCGCATCGAGCGCGACATCCATGACGGCCCCCAACAACGCCTGGTACGGGTGGCAATGGACCTCGGCCGGGCACGGCAGCAGATGGAGTCCGACCCGGACGCGGCACGGGCCACGATCGAAGAGGTGCTCGGCCAGACCCGCGAAACGCTCGACGAACTGCGCGCGCTGTCCCGGGGCATCGCTCCCCCGATCCTCACCGACCGAGGCCTGCCGGCCGCTCTCGCGGCGCTGGCCGCGCGCAGTCCCGTGCCGGTCGATCTCCGCCTGCCGCCGGATCTCGGCCGGCTCCAGCCAACTATGGAAACGACGGTCTACTTCGTGGTCGCCGAGGCACTCACCAACATCGCCAAGCACAGCCAGGCCGAGATCGCGGCGGTCCGCGTCGACATCTTCGACGCCGGGACCGTGCAGGTCTGGACGGCCGACAACGGCATCGGCGGCGCGAGCGTCGCCAAGGGCCATGGCCTTGCCGGGCTGGCCGACCGGATCCGGGCGGCCGGCGGCGAGTTCGATCTCAGCAGCCCGGTCGGCGGGCCGACCGAGTTGCGGGCGGTGCTGCCGTGCGGGTGATCGTCGCCGACGACAGCGTGCTGTTGCGCGAAGGCCTCGTCCGCCTCCTCGCCGAGAACGGTCACGACGTAGTCGCCCAGGTCGGTGACGGCCCGTCGTTCGTGACCGCCGTGCGCGAACTGCGGCCGGACGCGTCGATCGTCGACGTACGGATGCCGCCGTCGCACACCGACGAAGGCCTGCGAGCCGCCGTGGCGGTGCGCCGCGAACTCCCGGGAGCGCCGATCCTGATGCTGTCGCAGTACGTCGATGTGTCGTACGCCGACGATCTGCTGGCCGATCGCACCGGCGCGATCGGTTACCTCCTGAAGGACCGGGTCGCCGAGGTGTCCGAGTTCCTCGACGGTCTGGCCCGGGTCGCCGACGGCGGCACGGTGCTCGACCCGGAGGTGGTGGCCCAGCTGGTCGTACGCCGTGGTCGCGCGCCCCTCGACGCGTTGACCGTACGGGAGCGCGAAGTCCTCGAGCTGATGGCCGAGGGACGATCGAACGCCGCGATTGCCAAGGAGCTCGTCGTGACGGACGGCGCCGTGGAGAAGCACGTGAAGAACATCTTCATGAAGCTCGATCTGCCGCCCGACGACGAGCAGCATCGCCGAGTGCTCGCCGTGCTCGCCTACCTGCGCGGCTGACCTACGGCGGTCGAGCCCGTCAGTCCCGTCGATCTCGTCGAACCCGTCGGGCCCGTCAGGCGCGGGCTGATTCGGTGGCGGCGGCGATCGCTACCGCCTCGATCAGCGAGTCGACGACCGGTACACCGACCTCGGCCAGGCGTACGGCATCGGTGAACCCGCCGCTGTAGAGCACGCACCGCGCGCCGACGGACGCCGCGGCCAACGCGTCGTCGACCGAGTCGCCGATCATCACGCAATCCACACCATCGACCTCCATGGCCGCCAGATGCGCGGCGAGATGAGGCGCCTTGTGGCCGCCGCCGACCTCGGCCCGGAGCCCGTCGACCCGCCGGAAGTGGCGCGCGAGCCCGTGCCGGTCCACGGCCGGCACGAGCTGGTCGTGGAACCACATGGACAGCAGCGATTGCGAGCCGGCCCAGCTCTGCAACGCATCGAGTGCCCCGTCGGCCAACGCGATGGAGGCGAACCCGGCGTCGTACGCATCGTGAAAGGTCCGGTCCAGCCCGACGAACTCGTCCGCACGCAACGGCCGCCCCAGCACGCCGGCGTAATACGCCTCGATCGGTCGCCGGAAGTCGCGTCGGTGTTCCTCGGCCGTGATCGGCGGCCCACCCGCGAGGGCAAGCGACGCGTTGGTGGCCGCCACGACGAGGGCGAGATCGTCGAGCAGCGTGCCGTTCCAGTCCCAGACGAGGTGAGTCACCCGGACACGATACGTCCGGTCGGCGGCGAGACCGCTGTGACTTTTCGCTCCGCCCGGCGCGGCACCGGGCACCGACGCTCAGCGCGTCGTGCGGGCGAGGTCGCGCAGCAGCCGATCCTCCTCGACCTGGAAGTAGCCGTGTTCTTTCCCGTCGAGCAGCACGACCGGCAGCCGTTCGCCATATTCGCGTTCGAGCTCGATATCGGTGTCCACCGATAACTCGCTCCACCGCTCGCCACTCGTGGCGGCCACCCGGTCGAGCGCTTCCGCCGCGACCTCGCACAGGTGACAACCCGGTCGGGTGATCAACGTGATCCGGGCGTCATCGGTCGACATGCGCCATAGCCTTCCTCGACGTCCGAGCGCAGTGCCACCTTGCGCACCTTGCCGGTCGCCGAATGCGGCAGTTCGGTGACGAACTCGAACTCGGTCGGGCACTTGAACCGGGCGAGGTTGCGAGCACAATGCGCGGCGAGGTCGGCCGTCGCGACCGGCGACTCGGTCACCACGTACGCCTTCACCGTCTCGCCGGACGGCCGGTGCGGGATGCCGATCACCGCCGCCTCCACGACGGCGGGGTATGCCATCAATACCTGCTCGACCTCGGCCGGATAGACGTTGAACCCGTTGACCAGGATCAGCTCGCGCAGCCGGTCGACGAGGAACAGGTCGCCGTCGGCGTCGGCAAAAGCCACGTCGCCGGTCGCCCACCAACCCTCCGGGTTGGGCCCGTCGCGGCCATCGGGCCAGTAGCCGGAGAACAGATTCGCGCCGCGGACGACGATCTCGCCCGGGTCCGTGCCCGGCGAGCCGGCCGCGTCGTCGTCGAAGTCGTCGACCTCATCGACGCCGGCCGGCGCGTCGCTGCGCCAAACGTCAGCGCCGGCCGCATTGACCAACCGGACGTCGACGCCCGGCAACGCCCGCCCGATCGAGCCTGCCTTCGGCGCCGGTCCGGCGAGCGTTGTCGTCACCACGGGCGCGGTCTCCGTCAGCCCGTACCCGACGGCGAGTGGCCGGCCCCAGACGGCCTCGAACTGGCGCGCGATCGCCGGTTCCAGCGGCGCCGCACCGCTCACGGCGACGCGAACGGACGAAAGCGCGGTCGGGTCGGCCAGCTGCGCCCACGCCGAGAACATCGCGGGTACGCCGAGAAGTGCGGTCAACCTCCGCCCGCTCGACGGGTTGAGCACGGACGGGTCGAACGAGTCCGCCGAGTCGACAAGGACGCCGCAGGCACCGTGATACGCCACCGAGCCGAGCCCGCTGTTCAGCCCGTACGCGTGGAATAGCGGGACGGCCAGCAGTACGACATCGTCGCGGCCGATCGGCGGCGGCTCGATCCGAGCGAGCTGTTGATGATTCGCGAGTAGCGCGCGGTGCGACAACATCGCGCCCTTCGGGCGGCCCTCGCTCCCGGACGTGTAGAGCAGCACGGCGAGATCTTCGTCGCCGGTCGTCGATTCGACCGGTCCGCCGGCCACCGCGAGATCCGACATAGCAGTGACGCCGGTGCGGGCGCCGTCACCGACCAGGAATCGCGGCCCCAAGTCCGGCAGCGGCGCATCGAAGTCGTCGATCGCCGCATAGACGTTGGCATCGGCGATCAAGACGCTCGCACTGGCGTCACTCAACAGTTGGTGCAGCTCCCGGCCGGTGTACGCCGGGTTGATCGGCACCGCGACCAGGCCGGCACGCAATGCGGCGAAGTACGCGATGGCGAACTCGGGTCGGTTCGGCAGCGCAATCGCGACACGCGCGGGATGAGCATTGCGCCGATTAAGACCGAGTTGTCGCAGGCCGTACGCATAGGAATCGACCTTTTCGTCCAGATCTGTCCAAGACAATTCATGATCGCCCCAGACCAATCCGATCCGATTTGATCCCATATCGTCGCTATGCGCGTTTCGACGAATTGCGTCAGCAAGATTGTGACGAGTCTGCACGGAGCCAGCCTAGCCATCTAGACATGATCTTGAAATGCGGTTTGTCCGACTCTGCCGGCGACCAACGCGCCGACGAAAAGCCTTGATAACACGGCGTGTTGAGCGTGTTGCCCTCCGTGTCGTGAGCCAATATGCCATCCGCACACCATGTGCGACACACGCAGAGTGATCGTGACAATACTGTCGGCCTGCATAACGGACGTTCGGCAACCCGGGTGACGTTGGCCCTATCATCTTTTGGGTCAGCTCACCCGTTTTGGCGCAAGAAGGCATACCCCCAACCGTAGGAGGCCATTATGGGAGTTTCGTCGTCTGAGCCGAGCTTCACGGTTTTCCGCATTGTTCGCCGGGCCGGCGCGACAATCCCAGGCACCATCTCTCGCCTGCCTCAGGGAGGGGCGGCGTGAGTGGACTCGGCCTGGCCGGGGCGTACGGCGATGCCGGAGCGGACCGAGCCGCATGGGTGCCGAGTGTTGCTGATGTGTTTGGTGCCCGGCGCGCGCTACGACTCGGCTTCCGGCGCGTTGCGCTCCGCGATGCTCGACATGCGCGCACTCGACCTCGGTGAGGTGAACGGCAACCGGGTCGCGAGCGTCGGCACCTCTCCGTCGCGGCCCACGCCGGCCGTCGGAACGCGCAACCGACCCCACACGAATGAAGCACCGACGCGTCACCAGCCCCGTCTGGCGAAGCCGTCCAGAGTAGCGCCCGCCGGGCCCGGTCGGCAGACCACGCCGGCGGACAGCCAGGACGACATCATCGGGCCGTTCGCGGGCGGTTCGGTAGCGACGGCGACGCCAACCGCGGAACCGGAGACCGAGACCGGCGGCGGATTCCCGAGCCGACCGGATCCGACCGATCCGGCGCGCGAGGTCTGGAAGTTGGTGGAGCAGGCGCAGAGCGGTGACACCGAGGCGTTCGGTCTGATCTATGACCGGTACGTGGGCACGGTGTTCCGGTTCATCTACTTCCGTGTCGGCAACCGGCAGTTGGCCGAGGACCTGACCTCCGACACGTTCCTGCGCGCGCTCAAACGCATCGGCAGCGTCACGTGGCAAGGCCGTGACCTGGGTGCGTGGCTGGTCACGATCGCCCGGAACCTGGTCGCCGACCATTTCAAGTCCGGCCGTTACCGACTGGAGGTCACCACCGGCGACGTGTTGGACGCCGACCGGGAGGACCGCGGACCCGAGGGCAGCCCGGAGTCGGTCGTGGTCGACCACATCACCAACGTCACGTTGCTCACCGCGGTCAAGCAGCTCAATCCGGAGCAGCAGGAATGCATCGTGCTGCGGTTCCTGCAGGGGTTCTCGGTCGCCGAGACGGCGCATGCGATGAACAAGAACGAGGGCGCGATCAAGGCCTTGCAGTACCGGGCCGTACGCGCTCTCAACCGCCTCCTGCCGGAGGGCTTCCAGAAGTGAACACTCCCGCCGGCGCGGCGGGTACGCCCGCCGACCATTTCATTCATCTTGATCGCTCGGTGGCCGTAACCGCCGGCATCCCCCGAACGTTGAACGGTGTGCACCGTAGTGGCCACACGGCCCGGATGATTGCGCCACGGATGACGACCAAGGGGGTTGAGCAGTGAACACGACGCTGCTGCACCGCCGTCGCATCGAGCGCCTTGCCCAACTTCTCGATGAGGCCGAGGGTGCCCGCCGTCACCACACACGCTCACCACTCGACGACGACCTGAATGACCTTGTCGACGTCGGCCACCGCCTGATGGACATTCATCCACAGGTACAGATGCGCGAGTCGGCCCGCCGTGACATCCGCGCCGTGATCATGGCGGCGGCGGAACGGGACGGCATCGGTGTCACCGCGAAGACGACCGCCGACCCGGCCATCGGTCGGGCGCGGGTCGGCGCGATCGCCGCCACGTCCCCTGGCCGACGCCCGTTTGCCCGGCGAGTACGCGCTCGGGGCGCTGTCCTCGTCGGCCTCGCCGTCGGCACGCTCGCCGTGTCGGGTATCGCCGCCGCCAGCGGTACGGCCATGCCGGGCGACGCACTCTACGGCTTGAAACGCTCGCAAGAGACCGCCCAACTGCAGTTGTCCGGCTCTTCCGCGGGCAAGGGCCAGCTCTATCTCGCCTTCGCAGGCAAGCGGCTGGCGGAGGCACAGTCCGACACGCGAGACCCGAACGGGCTCAACCAGCTGATCACCGAGATGAGCAGCGACACCCTGCAAGGCTCCGGGTTGTTGTTCCGCGCCGCTTTGGCCAGCCACGACAAGGCCGCGCTGCAGACCGTCACGAGCTTCTATACACATCAGAAGTATCAACTCGGTCTGCTGATGACACAGTTGCGCCGGGGCACCGATGCGTACAGCGCGGTGCTGAAATACGACACCGACCTGGATATGATCAGCGGTCGGTCGCAAGAGATCAACGCGGCGCTCGCCTGCCCGACCGTCGTCCAGGCCAAGGGTGACAGGTGGGGGCCCAACGTGGATGCGTGCGGCTCGGGTCCGAGTGCCGGAGCGGGCAACGGCGCATCGGCGCCACCGACCGGCCCTGCCTCGAGCGCCCCGAGCGGATCATCGACGGGCAAGAATGACGCGACCAACGGAGCCTCAACGCCGGCGACGATCGGCGCGGGAGCCGCCTCGTTGGTGCCGCGACAAACCAGCGGCGGCGTGCTCAACGAGATCCAGCATGCGCTGGGTGGCCTGCTCGGCTAAGAACACAACCGCGGCTGAACACTGCGTGTACTGCGAGGGCGCCCGGCCGGCCGGGCGCCCTCGCTCGCGCCCAACGGGGCTACGCTCGACATGGCTGCGCTCGGCGCTGCCGTCGCAGCCGAAGGCCGGCGTGGCGAGACGAAGTCTTGCGAGGAAAGGTAGCGGTGTGATCGACGATCAGGGCCGCTCGGCGGCCGATGCCACCGCCGTACGCGACGAGACGCACCTCCTTCGCGGACCGGTGGTGGCGGCCTACTCCATCCCCGACTCCGAGCTTGACCTCGCACTGTCGGTGCCGACTGACCTCGAGGCGGCCGCGTTCTTCGATGTGGACAACACGATGCTGCGCGGCGCGTCGCTCTACTGGTTCGCCCGCGGCATGGCGGCGCGCGACTACGTGAGGACGGCCGATCTTGTCCGCTTCGGATGGAGCCAGCTCAAGTTCCGGTTGCTCGCCTCCGAGATTCCCGATGACATGGCCGACGCCCGTGTCGCCGCGCTCGCGTTCGTCAAGGGCTGGCCGGTGCGCAAGCTGGAGATGCTCTCCGAGGAGATCTTCGACGAGCTGATGGCCGAACGCATCTGGTCCGGCACACATGCGCTCGCCCAGCTCCACCTGGCCGCCGGCCAACGCGTGTGGCTCGTCACGGCCGCCCCGGTCGAGCTCGGCCGAGTCATCGCCGACCGGCTCGGCCTCACCGGTGCACTCGGCACCATCGCCGAGATCGACAACGGCGTCTACACCGGCCGCCTGGTCGGCGACCTGTTGCACGGTCAGGCGAAGGCGGAGGCGATCAAAGAACTCGCCCAGCTGCACGGGCTCGACCTGACTATGTGTACGGCGTACAGCGACTCGATCAACGACGTACCGATGCTGTCGACGGTCGGAAACGCGGTGGCCGTCAACCCGGATGCTCGCCTCCGCCGCGAGGCGCGTCGTCGGAACTGGGAGACACGAGACTTCCGTACCGCTCGAAAGGCCGTGAAGGTCGCCGCTCCGACGGCGCTCGGCCTCGGCATGGTCGTCGGCGCCGCGGTGACCGCCGCGGCCTATCGCCGCCGCAACCACTGACCGCACCTGGTCGCGAGCGGAGTCAGAACGCGTCGGGGCGGCGCGCGAGCAGTTCGTGCAGGATCTGCTGGATCGTCTCGCGCACCTGGTCGGCCAGGTTGAACACGACCATCGGATCGTCCGCGTCGCCCTGCAGATGCTCGGTCTCGATCGGCGTGCCGAATTCGATCAGCCACTTCGATGGCAGAGGGATCAGGCCGAGCGGTCCGAGCCATGGGAAGGTCGGCGTGACCGGGAAATACGGGATGCCTAGCAGCCGAGCCAGCGGCTTGAGATTGCCGAGCATCGGGTAGGTTTCCTCGGCTCCGACGATCGCGACCGGGATGATCGGTGTGCCGGTGGCGAGCGCGGCCGAGACGAACCCGCCTCGACCAAAGCGTTGCAGCTTGTACCGATCGCGATAGTGCTTGCCGACGCCCTTGAACCCCTCCGGGAATACACCGACCAGCTCGCCCCCGCGCAGCAGCCGCTCGGCGTCCGGAGCGCAGGCGAGCGTCGCACCCGACTTTCGCGCGATCTCGGACATGAACGGCACACGGAACACGAGATCGGCCCCGAGCAAGCGGAGATTGCGGCGGATCTGTGGTTCCTGGTGGATCGCGTGCGAGAGCATGAGCGCGTCGAGCGCGATCGTGCCGGAGTGATTCGCAACGACGAGGCCGGCCCGATCCAGCGGTACGTTTTTCGCACCGGTGACGTCGACCCGGAACCAGTCGCGATAGAGCGGCTCAAGTAGGGGCTGGATTACGTTGTCGTTGAGCTCCGGGTCGAACCCGAACTCGTCGACGTCATATTGCCCGGTGAGACGGCGGCGCAGGAACGCGAGCGCACTCGCCACCCGGGTGTCCCAGATATCCGGCTCACCGTTCGACCACGGGTGCGCCGACTCGTCCGCCGCCGTCGGTGGCTCGGGCACGTCCACCTGTACGAGGTCGACGCCCGGCCGAACCTCGTCGCTGGCGGGTCGCTCAGAATGCGCCATAGTCGCCACCGTCCGTCTGATCGTCACTGGCGGGAAGGTCGATGCCGGCGCCGTCTATGTCCGACGCCTCGTCAGCGCGACCGGCCAGCCGGCCGGCTACCTGCTCGGCGGCCCGAGCACCGGCGGTGACACCCGCCCGCACCTGCCGGATCTGCGACAGCAAGACGGCTTCGGCCGTACGGATGGCCTCCGACGGCAGCGGACCGTCGCTCGCGTGCGCGCGCAGAAAGTCGGCGAACGCGGCCGCCGTACTCCGCGGCTCGAAGCCGAACTCGTCCACCAGGTGCGACGTGTCGACGACCCGTCCGTGCACGAATAGGTCAAGCTGGTCGAGGCTGAACTCGCGCGGTGCGAGGCCGCGGGCGAATCCGGCCAGCGCCGACATCGCCGGTTCGAGCACCGGGAAGGCGAGGCGGCCGGACCGGCGTACGGCCTGGGACAGCGTGATCGTGCCGGCGCCGGCGACGTTGAACGTGCCGGGATGGTGGCCGGTCACGGCGCGGTAGAGGACTTCGAGCGCGTCATCGGCGTGGACGAACTGCAGTCGTGGATCGCGACCGAAAACGGTCGGCACGATCGCCTGCGAGAAGTAGCGTGTCAGCGTCGTATCGGCGTTCTCCCCGATGAACGGCGCGAAGCGCAGCACGGTGGCGGCGACATCCGGGCGGCGGCGGCGGAAGCCGCGGACATAGCCCTCGATATCCAGCACGTCGCGGGCGTACCCGCCACGGGGGACGGCACGAGGCTCGGTCGATTCGGTGAACACGGCCGGATCTCGAAACGACGCGCCGTAGGCCGCCGTGGACGACCGTACGATCAGCTTCTTCAGGTTCGGCGCCTGCTGACAGGCGGCGAGTAACTGCATCGCGCCGATGACGTTGTGCTCTTTCATCGCGGCCCGCCCGCCGGCGTGCGGATCGGCCGAGGAGGCAACGGCCAAGTGCACGACCGCGGCAACCCGCTCGCCGATCAGGATCTTGGCCGGCGCCGGGGTCCGGATGTCGGCCTGTACGACCTCGACGCGGCTCGGCAGGAGAGTCGCGACCTCGGTCGAGGGCGCATTGCCGTCAACACCGATGATCCGCTCGATTCGGGAGTCCGCGGCGAGCCGGGCCGCCACGGTCGCGCCGAGATACCGGGCAATGCCGGTGACCAGAACGACGCGCGGGACATCCGGGGCAGCGGTGCGCGCATCGAGGCTTCCCGTCGCGACGTCACCTTTCATAACTCGCCTCCGCTGGTCGCGGGTGATCGCGCGTGTCCGAGTCGCGGTGCGGGCGGTCCGATCGGGCGGTCGCCCGGCTAACAGCACACCGGGTCGCCGGGCGGCTACGGCACCGACGGCCCGGTGTGGCCCTGGACCTCAGCAGATGCGCGAGCGCATCCGCCCTACACGCGCCGTCGTCGGCGCCGCGCGCTACTTGCCGAGACGACGACGCTGGACGCGGGTCTTGCGCAGCAGTTTGCGGTGCTTCTTCTTGGCCATCCGCTTGCGGCGCTTCTTGACCACCGAGCCCATACGACGTCCCCTTAACACACCGGTCGGCGGCGGATCCGACGAGGCCGGCCCGCTTGCCGAAAATGCTTGTTAGTTTCCTCGCCTGATCCGTCCGGTGCGGCACTGTAACAGTGCGTACGCGACATCGTGCGGCGACGACCGTGCCCAGGGTAGCCCTCAACGCGGCGCCGAGCCAATCCGGCCCCCCGCCTGACGTCTCGCCGCAGTCAGTCTTGGCCCCGTCGACCTCGCCGTTCTCGGTTTCGCCGCCGCCGGTTTCGCTGTTGGTCTCGGCGTTGTCGGTCTCGCGGCCGTCGGTCTCGGCGTTGTCGGTCTCGGCGTTGTCGGACTCACCGGCCGTCCGGCCCTGCGCTCGCGGCAAGACCGGTCACGCCGTCTCTTGAAACGCCTCACGCAGGTACGTGTGGACCGCATGCTCAGGGACGCGGAACGACCGGCCGACCCGTACGGCGGTGAGGTCACCGGAGTGCACCAGCCGGTAGACGGTCATCTTCGACACCCGCATGAGTTCGGCGACCTCGGCAACGGTCAGAAACTTGACCTCCGACAACCTGCCGTCGGCGCGTGGCGATCCGGCCATGGTCACCCCAACATCGTCCTCGTGCGCTACCGCCCGGCAGCGATCCTGCACCAGGTGGGTCGATAACGTCCGTGTATCTAAGAACGGTACCGGGACGCGTGTGACTTGGGCGAAAGTTCCGAATTCTTGATCTAGGAAAAGATGAGCGAGACTCCGGTGCTCGCCGTCTCGGTCGATTCTGGCGACCTTCGGTGATCGCGGGAGCGGACTGGGCCGTGCCGAGCGGACCGGGCGGGAGCGGACCGGGCGTAGGCGACGGCCGGGCCGGACCGGGCTGGGACGAGACGGGGCGGAGGCCGGCGCTACTTCGAGCTCGACATCGCGCGCAGGAAGAACGCCAGGTTCGCCGGGCGCTCGGCGAGGCGGCGCATGAGGTAGCCGTACCACTGCTCGCCGTACGGGACGTACACCCGGACCGTGTAGCCATCGCTGGCCAGCCGGCGCTGCTCGTCGGGTCGGATCCCGTAGAGCATCTGGAATTCGAACTCGTCCGGTGACCGGTCGAACCACTTGGCCCGGTCCTCGCCGATCGCCACCAGCCGGGGGTCATGCGTGGCCAGCATGGGATAACCCTCGCCCGACATGAGCACGTTCATGCAGCGTACGTACGATTTGTCGACGTCAATCTTCGCCGTGTACGCCACCGACTCCGGTTCCTTGTACGCCCCCTTGCACAGCCGTACGCGCTGGCCCTCGTGCGCGAGTTCGCGGCAGTCTGCCTCGGTGCGCCGCAGGTAGGCCTGCAACACGGCGCCGGTCGTCGGGTAGTCGCCGCGGAGGCGACCGAGCAGCTCCAGTGTCGAGTCGGTCGTCTCGTGGTCTTCCATGTCCAGCGTGACGGTCGTGCCGGCGGCCGCCGCGGCGGCACAGATCGTGCGAGCGTTCGCTTCGGCCAGCTTCTCGTCGAATTTCTGTCCCAGCGCCGAGAGCTTCACGCTGACCTCGGCGGCCGGCGCGAGCTCGGCTTCCTGGAGTTGACCGAGAAGCTTCACGTACTCGTCGCGGGTGTGCTCGGCCTGGTCGGCGGTCAGCGTGTCCTCGCCGAGGTAGTCGAGGGTGACCTTGAGACCGTCGCCGACCAACTCCCGCGTCACCCGCAGCGCGTCGGCGGTGCGTTGACCTGCGACGAACCGGCGGACCACGTTTCGGCTGACCGGAGCCGTTTCGACGGCGTGCGAAACGCGGCTCGACCGAGCCGCGGCAAGGATGACCGAACGGAGCATGTGGGCAGCGTAACGCCCAAGGGCCGACTATGGCGTTGTGGTGTCACACCGCAGTGTCCTGCCGCCGGCGGCGTGGCGTTTGTGTCATAGCCAACCGCCGCGCGGCGTATTGGCGCATCACCGACTACCTTGAACGCGTGAACTTCGACGCCTACGCACACCGCGCGGTCGCGCTGGTCAACAGCCAGCTGCAGAGCCTCGACGATCTCCGCGGCATCCATGCGCTCGCCGGGTGGGACAGCGCGGCGCCGAAGGAGCGTGATCTGATCGCCTACCGGCGTGTGCAGAGCCGTCTTCGCGATGTGTTCCACCTCGGCGCCGCACAGCGCGACACGGAGGCGGTGACTGCGATCAACCTCCTGCTGGAGGCCTATCCGGTGCAGCCCCGGATTTCCGGCCACGACGCGTCGGACTGGCACATGCACGTCACCGGTCGCGGGTCGGCGGCGAGCGCCGAATTCCTCGCCGGCGCAGTCTGGGGTCTCGCCGTCTGGCTGTGCGAATACGGCAGCGCCCGGTTCGGCGTCTGCGCCGATGAACGCTGCGGCAACGTCTACCTGGACACGTCGTCCAATTGCTGCCGCCGGTTCTGCTCGGAACGCTGCGCGACCCGGTCGCACGTCGCGGCCCATCGGGCCCGCAAACGCGCCGCCGGGGACGAGGTCCCCGCGGAGCTTGCGGCCGTCCGCTGACTTACTTGGCCGGTACGGTTTATCCGCGGCCCGATCCTCCGACGCGTCAGGCATCCACCGTGGACAGGTGGGCGCGCGCGAATCGCAGCGACTCGGCCAGGTCCGCCTGCCGATCCGATCGGCTCGCGGCCCGGCGCGTGCTGACCTCGACCGCCACCGAGCCGGTGAAGCCGCGTTGGTGCAGCGACTCCAAGATCGGGCCGCACGGCTGGTTCCCCCGGCCCGGCACGAGGTGCTCGTCGCGCTGCTCGCCCGTACCGTCGCCGAGATGGACGTGGGTCAGCCCCTTACCCATCTTGTCGGCCATCTCGAACGCGTCGCGCCGTGATGCCGCGCAGTGCGACAGGTCGAGAGTGTAGGACTCGAAGCCGACGTCGGTCGGGTCGTATCCCGGTGCGTACGGCACAAACTGCCGCCCGGCCATCTTGACCGGGAACATGTTCTCGATCGCGAAGCGGACCGAGCCGTACGCGTTCGACAGCTCCTCGACACCCTCAACGAAGCGGCGAGCGTAGTCGCGCTGCCAGGTGAACGGCGGATGCACCACGACGACCGGCGCACCGACCTGTTCGGCCAGATCCGCCGAGCGGCGCAGCCGTTCCCACGGGTCCGGACTCCAGACGCGCTGCGTCACGAGCAGGCACGGCGAATGTATGGACCCGATGGCGACGCCGTAGTGCTCGGACAGTCCCCGCAGCGCCGACACGTCCTGGCTGACCGCGTCCGTCCACACCATCACTTCGACGCCGTCATATCCGAGCGTCGCCGCCATCTCGAAGCCAGCGGCGGTCGGCTCCGGAAACACCGACGAGGTCGACAGCAGTACGGGAGTCACCCCACCGACCTTAGCCGCCTCCCGCCCACAAGCCAGCGACCAACGCGAACGCCCAAACCAACCCGACCCCGTATCCGCAAACCGTCCCCCGTATCACGCCGACCCGTATAACCCTCACCCGCCGACGGAGATGTCACCCCAACGGTCCTCGGGCCGGCTTTCCCACGACAGACCTAAAACGCTCTACCGTCCGAGTGGGAAAGCCGGCCCGAGCCCTAAGCCAGGCCGAGCACAAGGCGACTAACTCTCAAGAACGTCAAGCCGCCGCAAGATCACGCCCTCGCGCAACGCCCACGGACAGATATCCAACGCGTCCAGGTCGAAGCGATTCATCGCCACCTCCGCCACGATCCCGCCGGCCAGCAACTGGAGGGCACGACGCGAGTCGACACCGTCCATCTCCGCGAGCGCGCTGCTCGGGATGTGCCGGATGAAGCCCAGCAACTGGTGCAGACCGGTCCGGGTGAGTTGCCGGAGTGCGCGTGGTCCGGCCGCCGACGGCGCGGAGCCGGCGAGCCGGGCCAGCGTACGGAATGTCTTCGACGTCGCGACGGCCTTGTCCCAGCCGGTGATGTCGGCCGACTTCACCGCCTCGTCGAGCGCGTTCTCGGCGAACTCGGTCAGCGCGTCGATGTCGCGTGCCCGCGGCGGGTCGCCGCCCAGAAATTGGCGAGTCATCCGGCCGGCGCCGAGAGGCAAGACAGCGCCTGTACGGGTTCCTCGTCGATGCCCACGCCGATTTCCAGCGAGCCGCCGCCGATGTCGAGCACGAGGAGGTTGCCAGCCGACCAGCCGTACCAGCGGCGTACCGCCAAGAAGGTCATCCGGGCCTCGCCCTCGCCGGAGAGCACGCGCAGCTCGACGCCGGTCTCCTTGCGCACGCGCGCGAGCACCTCGGCCGAGTTCTTGGCGTCGCGGACCGCGGACGTCGCGAAGGCCAGCAGGTCCTCGGTTTCCAACTTCGCCGCGGCGTCGCGCGCCTCCAGCACCGAGGTGACCAACGAATCAGCGCCGGCCTTGGAGAGCCGCCCGTCCTTGCCGATCTGTTCGGCCAGACGCAGAACGACCTTGACCGAATGCGCCGGCCACGGATGCGCGCCGAGGTGGGCGTCGACCACGAGCAGATGCACGGTATTGGAGCCAACGTCGAGAACGGCCAGTCGCATGAATCCACCGTATCTATCTCGCGGCGCTGCTGGTCGCGACCCGCGCGGGTCGTACGCTATCCGGATGGGCACAAAAGGCACCGGCGCTCGCCGGTCACGTGGCTCCGTGGCAGTCGCCGTCGACACCGACGACCCGCGCAGCCGGGAGGTCGCGCTCGACTTTCCTCGCGAGTATGTCGAGTTCATGGATCCGGCCAATGCCGAGCACATGATCCGCGCCGATCTCACGTGGCTGCTGTCCAGCTGGACGTGCATCTTCGCGCGCGGCTGCCACGGCATCATCGCCGGCCGGTCTGACGATGGTTGCTGTTCGCACGGCGCGTTCTTCACCGACGACGACGACCAGAAGCGGGTACGCGCGGCGGCCAAGCGCCTGACCCCGCAGACGTGGCAGCACTACCGCCGAGGCTTCAAGAACTACACGGAGACGGACACCATCGACGGCACGAACCCCGCGCTGCGTACGGCGACCCGGCCCGATGGTCCGTGCGTGTTCCTGAACGACGCCGACTTCCCGGGCGGCGGCGGATGCGCGCTGCACGGACAGGCGCTGCGCGACGGCGTACATCCGCTGGAATACAAGCCCGACGTGTGCTGGCAGCTGCCGGTCCGACGCGAGCAGGACTGGACCACCCGACCGGACGGCACCAAGATTCTGTTGACGGTGCTGGGGGAATTCGACCGCCGTGGTTGGGGCGAGGGCGGTCACGACCTGCACTGGTGGTGCACGTCATCGCCGGAGGCCCATGTCGGCACGAAGCCGATGGTGGAGGAGTACGGCCCGGAGCTGATCGCGTTGATCGGCGAGGCGGCGTACGACGAGCTGCACGAGATCTGCCTGCGGCGGCTCAAGCTCGGCCTCGTCGCGATCCATCCGGCGACCGCCGCCGCCGAGGCCGAGGCCGGCTGACCGGTTCGCGTCGCTGTCCGACGACGTGATCACGCATCCAGACCTTTTCACTAAGGCGGCCGCGCTTCTGCAGTCAATCGTCGCTACCCATGCCTTCGCCGACGGCAACAAGCGCATGGGCTGGGTCGTCGCCGTCACGTTCCTCGCCGCGAACGGCGCCGTGACATCGATCGATGTCGACCAGGACAAGGCATATCGGCTGGTGATTTCCGTGGCTGATGGACGCCTGCGAGACGTTGCCGCGACCGCGGTCGAACTATGCCAGCTCTTCACGGTCTGACACGTCGTCGGGTCCGGGGCGTCAGCGGTCGCGTATGCCACCGAGCTTGTCCGGGTTCACGGTCGCCCGGATGCCAACCACGCGGCCGTCGTCGACATCCAGCGACACCGACCCCACAACCTCCCCGCCGTAGGACCCGATCAGCCCCGGCGCGCCGTTGATCGTCGCGATCGTCATCTCCAGACCCTGCGTACCTGGCTTGGCGAGCACACCGAAGAGCCAGCGGGCGACGTTGTCGGCACCGTAGAGCGGTCGTCGGGCCGCGGTGACCTTGCCGCCGCCGTCGCTCCACGCCGTCACATCCGGCGCGAGGATCTCCATCATCGCGGCCAGATCACCGCCGGCGCAGGCATCGCGGAATCTTGCCACCAGGTCAGCCTGAGTCGCGGCATCGGTCGTGTACCGCGGCCGCCGAGCCTGGACGTGTTCCCGGGCGCGGTGCGCCAGCTGCCGCACGGCCGCCGGATCGCGATCGATCATCTCGCCGATCTCGGCCTGCCCGTAGCCGAATACCTCACCGAGCACGAACACCGCCCGCTCCAACGGTGACAGGCTTTCCAGCACCACGAGCATGGCGAGCGATACCGACTCGGCCATCTCGACCCCCTCGGCGGAATCCGGGCTCGTCAACAGCGGCTCGGGCAGCCACGGCCCGACGTACGTTTCCCGCCGGGCCCGCGCCGAAGTCAGCTCGGTCAGCGCCAAGTTCGTGACGGTTTTCACAAGGTATGCCTTCGGTTCGCGTACGCCGTCGGCGTCGACGCGTGACCAGCGCAGCCACGCGTCCTGAACGACATCTTCGGCGTCGGCCACGCTGCCGGTGAGGCGGTAGGCGACCGAGAACAGCAAGGGACGGTTGTCTGTGAATACGTCAGCGGCCATGACGCCAGCCTGTCACGGCCGGCGGCCGGGCCGGGCACTGACGGAGCCCTCGGCCAACCCGGCCGGCGCGACGAGCGCGGCGAGGCCGTCCGCCGAGGTGGCGTACCGCGGCCGCCAGTCCAGCTCAGCCGCCGCCTTAGCGGTGTTCAACCGTACGTTCGTGTGCAGCATCCGGTAGAGATTGGCGATCGGGCGGAACATCCACACCGGCACGCTCAACGGCTTCGGTGCCCCGAACGCCACGGCGGTCGCCTTGATCTGGTCGCCGAAGCTCATCGCGGCGTCGTCGGCGATGTTGTACGCCGCACCTGGACGTCCCCGCTCGATAGCGGCGAGGACGGCGGTGGACGCGTCGTCGAGGTGCACCCACGGCAGGACCATGCCCTTCGTCGCCGGGGCCGGCATCATGCGCTTGCGCAGCGACGCGACGATCGGCTCGGTGCCGCCTGGTCCGTAGAACAGGCCGAACCGCAGCGAGACACCGTCAAGTCCGGGGGTCCCGAACGTCAGCTCCTCCTTGGTACGGAAGGCATCGAGGTGTGCCTCCACGTGCGGGTCGCGCTGGCGCGGTGCCCACGGCGCGTCCTCGGTCAGCGGCACGGGTCCGTGATCGGTGTACCCGTACCCGAAGACCATCGACTCGGTGATGAACCGGGAGGCGCCGACGGCGCGGGCGGCGTCGATGAGATTGCGCATGCCGACGGTCCGCAGCTTGTCGGTGGCGGCCATGTCGCGGTGGAACATCGGCGGCTTGGCCAACGCGGTCGCGGCGTGGATCACCACGTCGGCGTGGTGACCATCCACGGCCCGTAGCAACTGGTCGCGATCATTGAGATCGGCGCGGACGGTGTTGCCCGGGCCACGGCCGACGCCGAGCACGACGTAACCGTGATCGGTGAGGACGCGGGTGATGCGGCGGCCGAACACTCCGGACGCCCCGGCCAGAAGAACGGTTTTCGATGTAGTCATGCCACCTAGACCAGGTGGTCGCGCCGGATGTGACATGCCGTGACCCCGCTCACGGGATACCTCTAAACGTTCGGCGGTAGGCCGCCGGCGCCACCCCGATCGTGGCGTGGAGGTGCTGGCGGAGCGACGTCGCCGTGCCGAACCCGGCCGCGACGGCCACCCGGTCGATCGGCAGATCCGTCGTTTCCAGCAGCCGCCGCGCGTGCTCGACCCGCTGGTTGGTGATCCATCGACCCGGACTCATCCCGGCCTCGGACCGGAAGCGGCGAGTGAACGTTCGTACGCTCATCCGGGCGTGCTTGGCCATCGCGGCCAGATCGATGTCTTCGTGCAGCCGCTGGATCGCCCACTCCCGCGTGGCAGCCGTGCTCACGTCACTCAGCGTCGGCATCGGCCGCTCGATGTACTGCGACTGCCCGCCGTCCCGCCATGGCGCCACCACGCCGCGTCGGGCGGCCCGATTAGCCACGTCACTGCCGTGATCGGTGCGTACGACGTGCAGGCACAAGTCGATCCCGGCCGATACTCCGGCCGAGGTCAACACATCGCCGTCGTCCACGAACAGCACGTCCGGATCGAGGTGGACGTCCGGGTAGTACGAGCGGAACTTCTCGGCCCAGGCCCAGTGCGTCGTGGCCGGCCGACCATTGAGGAGTCCGGCCGCCGCGAGCACGAAGGCGCCCGTACAGATGCTCATGATCCGCGTGCCGGGCCGGATTCGGTCGAACGCGGCCCGAACCCTGGGATCGAGCGCCGGGCCCATGTGCGGCGAACGGACGGCGTCGATCCCGGCGACGACGACGGAGTCGGCACGCTCGAGTTCCTCCGGGCCGTATTCCGGTGTGATCGTGAATCCGGCCGAGCTGCGTACGGCCGCGCCGTCGGCGGTCACGACCCGCACCTGGTAGAGCCGACGGAGGTCGGCGTCGCGAGCCGAGTGGAAGATCTGGCTGGGCACGCCGAGATCGAACGCGATGACTTCGTCCAGCGCGAGGACGGCGACGCGATGCCGTAGTGGGTGGCCCTGTAGACATGGCCGCTGAGTCGTCGACGTTCGACGTCCGGTCCGGTCATGGCCGGATCCTTTCACATGATGGCATTCCAGCCACTGTTCGGTCGGCTGCCCGTACCGGAGGATCGTTGCGTGACCATCCTGACCGAAGAGCCGACGGCGGAGCGCCGCCAATCGTTCAAGATCCACCGAGCCTGGTTCGTCGCCGGCGCGACGTTGATCGCGACCGTCGGCGCGGCCGGTTTCCGGGCCACTCCCGGCGTCATGATCGACCCGTTGCAGCAGACGTTCGGCTGGTCGACCGCGTCGATCTCCGCCGCCGTCTCGGTGAACCTCCTGCTCTACGGCCTGACCGCGCCGTTCGCGGCGGCGTTGATGGAGCGCTTCGGGCTGCGTCGCGTCGTCGGCTGCGCACTGCTGCTCGTCGCCGTCGGCAGTGGCCTTACCGTATTTATGACGGCGAGCTGGCAGCTCGTACTGTGCTGGGGCGTACTCGTCGGGCTCGGCACCGGTTCGATGGCGCTCGCGTTTGTTGCGACGGTCACCAGCCGCTGGTTCGTACGCCATCGCGGCCTGATTACCGGCATCCTCACTGCCGGCGGCGCGACCGGGCAGCTCATCTTCCTGCCCGTACTCGCGCAGGTCATCGCCGCACACGGCTGGAAGGCCGCGTCGCTGACGGTGGCTGGCGGGGCATTGCTGGTCGCGCCGATCGCGGCCTGGCTGTTGCGCGACTACCCCGGCGATATCGGGGTTCAGCCGTTCGGCGGCACACACGCCGAAGCCGCGCACCGCTCCGAGTCGGTCGCGACGGACGAGCCGGGACCGGCGCGCCGCGCGCTGGGCGCGCTACGCATGGCCTCGCGGACGTCCGCGTTCTGGTTCCTCGTCGGCGGCTTCGCCATTTGCGGCGCAAGTACCAATGGCCTCGTGGGTACGCATTTCATCCCGGCCGCCCACGATCACGGCCTGCCGCAGACGACGGCTGCAAGCCTGCTTGCGCTGGTCGGTGTGTTCGACATCGTCGGTACGATCTTCTCCGGCTTCCTGACCGACCGGATCGATTCGCGTGTGTTGTTGGGCGTCTACTACGCCCTGCGCGGGCTCTCATTGATCGTGCTGCCGGATCTCTTCGCCGGGTCGACGCACCCGAGCATGCTCGTGTTCATTGTTTTCTACGGCCTCGATTGGGTCGCGACGGTGCCGCCGACGATCGCCTTGTGCCGGCAGCATTACGGCACATCGGGCTCGATCGTGTTCGGCTGGGTGTTCGCGGCGCACCAGATCGGCGCCGCGATCGCGGCGACCGGCGCGGCCGTCATCCGCGACCAACTCGGCGCCTACACTGCGGCGTGGTATTCGGCCGGCTTCCTATGCCTGTTCGCGGCCGTGTTCTCGCTGCTCGTCCGGGCTCCCGGCGCGTCGCGACCACGGTGGCGGGTCGCGTCGGCGTGATCAGTGCGGTCCGCGGGCTACGGCTCGAACTTGTAGCCGAGGCCCCGTACGGTGATCAGGTAGCGCGGCGCCGACGGCTCCGGCTCGATCTTGGACCGAAGACGCTTGACGTGGACGTCGAGCGTCTTCGTGTCGCCCACGTAGTCCGCGCCCCACACCCGGTCGATCAACTGACCGCGGGTGAGCACCCGGCCGGCGTTGCGCAGGAGCAGCTCGAGCAGCTCGAACTCCTTCAACGGCAGCGGAACGGTTTCGCCGGCGACGCTCACCACATGGCGCTCGACGTCCATCCGTACCGGTCCGGCCGAGAGCGTCGGCGCGCGCCGCCTCGACCACCTCGGTTGCGTTGCGACGCAGCACCGCACGGATCCGCGCGACGAGTTCACGCGGCGAGTACGGCTTCGTGACGTAATCGTCCGCGCCGATCTCCAGCCCGACCACCTTGTCGATCTCGCCGTCCCGGGCGGTGACCATGATGATCGGCACGTGCGACCGGGTACGCAGATTCCGGCACACGTCGGTGCCGGACATCTCGGGCAGGTTCAGGTCGAGCAGGACGATGTCCGCACCCGTACGGTCGAACTCGGTCAGCGCCTGCGGACCGGTGGTTGCGACCGAGACCTCGAAGCCTTCCTTGCGAAGCATGTAGGACAGGGCATCGGAGAACGAGTCCTCGTCTTCCACCACGAGCACGCGTGACACTAGCTGCCTCCAAACCTTTCACTGCGTGTGCTGACACCTGCGCTCACCTCAGCGGACGTCGGTAGCGGCAGGGCTTCCTCGGGCGGTCGCATCGGCAAGCGCAAGGTGAACGTCGAACCAACGCCGGCGACGCTTCGCACCTCGACGCGGCCACCATTGTTGGTGGCGATGTGCTTGACGATCGCCAGGCCCAGTCCGGTCCCGCCGGTCGCACGGGACCGCGCACGGTCGGCCCGGTAGAAGCGCTCGAAGATCCGATCGAGATCCTTCGCCTCGATGCCGATGCCATGGTCCGTGACCGACAGGACAACTTCATTGCCGTCCGCCGCGGACTCCACGAGGATCGCCGGGTCATCGGTCGACGTCGGGCCGGGCGGAAGGTAATCAGTGCCGTGCGGCGGGCCGCCATTCGCAGATGTGGCCAACGCGTCAACGTTGATCGCGCCATGCATGCCGTTGGTTGCGCGGACTCCATTGGCTGCGTTGATGCCTTTGGCTGCGTTGATGCCTTCGGCTGCGTTGATGCCGGCCGCGTTGATGCCGCTGCTCGCACTGATGCCGCTGGTGGGATTGATGCCGTCGGTTGCGTTGATGCTCGCTGGCGCCGAAGAGGCCTCCGGCGAGTATGCGATCGCGTTCTCGACCAGATTCGCGAGAGCGGTGACGAATTGGCCCTCGCTGCCGTACGCGACGAGCCCCCGCGCACCCCGCCAGCCGATCTCGAAGCCCTTCGCCGACGCGGTCGTCCGAGTCCGGTCGATGACCTCGGCGATCACTCGGTCGATCGGGACCGGCTCGGGGTTGGGCAGGGGCTCACCGCCCTGCAGTCGGGACAGCTCCAGCAGCTCGGTCACGAGCCGGCCGAGTCGATCGGACTCGTGGCGGATGCGCTCGGCGAAGCGGCGGGCGGCCTGCGGGTCGGCGCCCTGTGCGTCGTCCATTGCATCGGCAAGCGCCTCGGCCAGCAATTGGAGCGCGCCGACCGGCGTCTTCAGTTCATGGCTCACGTTGGCGACGAAGTCACGGCGGACCCGGTTCAGCCGGTGCGACTCGGTGACGTCGAGCGCCTCGATCGTGACGTGGCCGTCGTCGAGGGCGACTGCTCGGATGTGTATGCCGAGCGGCTCGACATCGCGACCCCGGGGCATGTCGAGTTCGACCTCGCGACGCGTCCCGCTCCGTCGAGCCTGACCGGCCAGCGTACGGATGAGGGTGTGGGCGACCGTGGCTCCGCCGGCGATGCCCGGCCGGACGAGACCCATGTCGTGAGCGGATGGGTTGACGAGCACCGGTCGATCTTCGCCGTCGAGTACCAGCACGCCGACCCGCAACGCGTCGAGGCTGCGGCGACCCAGCCCTTTGCTGCTACGCGTCCACTCCACGCTGTGATCGTAGGTCCTGCGTTTACCAGATGAACACATTAAATGCGGCAAAACGGACAGCGATCGTTGAATGTTCACCGCTACGCCCGGCCGAGTTCACCCAGGTTCATGCTGGCGACGCCGCCACGGCCTAGAGTTCACCGCGTACCGGCCCCGGCCGCCACGCGTCCGGGAATCCACACCTGCGTTGGAGAGGCCATGCGCGACGAATTCCGAGCCGATCTGATCCAGGTCAACCATTTGTTGGTGGACATGGCCGAGGAAGCTCGCTCGGCCATGCGACGGGCCACGGTAGCCCTGCTCACCGCCGATCAGACCGAGGCCGAGCAGGTGCTGCTGACCGACAACGAGATCGACGCTCACTACCGCCGGATCGAGGAGCGCGCCTTCGACCTGCTCGCTCGGCAGGCGCCGGTCGCGTCCGATCTACGAGCGGTGATCATGGCGCTTCGAGTGGCGGATGACCTCGAACGTATGGGCGATCTCGCCGAGCACATTGCGAAGATCGCGCTCCGGCGGCAGCCGGCAATCGCCGTACCCGAGGAGTTGCGACCGGTCATCCAGGAGATGGCCGATGTCGCCGACCGGATCGCCGAGAAGAGCGTCGCCGTGTTGTCGACGTCCGACATCAAGCGGGCGACCGAACTCGAAGCCGACGACGATCAGATGGATGACCTACACCGGCAGTTGCTCGCGTTCATGCTCGGTGCGGCGTGGCGGCACGGTGTCGAGGCGGCGATCGACGGCGCGCTGATCGGGCGCTACTACGAGCGTTTTGCCGACCACGCCGTCAGAGCTGGTACGCAGGTCGTCTTCCTCGTCACCGGCGAGGCCGCCACCGCCTGACCGCGGACCGTCACGCCGGACGCACGGCGAGTCGGCACCGACGCTGCGCGGCGCCAATATCCACAGCCCGAACGTTCGCAGTTCCGCGCAGCCAATCGCAGCCGGACACTGGCCGAATGCCACGGAAGGCGTTGCGTCCGCCGGAACTTCTTCATGGTCCATTTCGCGCGAGCGTGGCCATCCGGAACGGCCTTCTGACGCCGGCACAGGTCCGTAGCGCGGCGTGGTGTCGGCTATTTCGCGACGTGTACGTCTCAGCTGGCCTGCAGCAAACGCATGCGATGCGGATAGCCGCTGCGTTGCTTCTGCTTCCCGCCGGCGCCGTCATCGCCGGAACGTCTGCCGCGTCGGTCTACGGCGTTCCGTCCAGCGACGATGAGCGTCCGGTCGAGGTGCGTACGAACGTCCCATGGGGACCGGTGAACGGCATGTGGATCCATATCGGTTCGTTCCCGCCGTGCGCGACAACAACGCATCGAGGCGTTCCCGTCACAACTGTTGGGCAGACGGCAGCCGACCTCGCGCGGTGGCTCCCCTTGATTAGCTCAGTGCCCTGGATAGATGCGCTCCTCCGCAGACGTGGGAAGAGCCGCTCCGACGCGCTCGTCTACGCAGCGGAACTTTGCGGTCCCGGCTCCCGCGCCGCAGCCCGCGCATTACGGCTGTGCGATCCGCGTGCAGAGTCGCCACCGGAGTCGGTGCTTCGGGTGCACCTTCATCTCGCCGGGGTGGCGGTTGTCGCCCAGTACTGGGTCATGCGCGACGGCGAAGTCGTTGCGCGCGTTGACCTTGCGCTGCCAGACATCCGCCTGGCGATTGAATACGACGGGCAGTGGCACGCCGACCGCATCAGCTCGGTCGCGATCGGGCTCGACTCCGCGAGCTCAACCAGGCCGGGTGGTACGTCTATCACGTGACGAAGGAAGACTTGCGCAATCCGGACGCGCTGGTTCGCAACATCAAGGCCGTCATCGAGACGCTTCGCCGATCAAGGGGTTGATGCTGTTATCCGAACGTGAATAACAGCATCAACCCCAAGGTCACGCGGGAAAGATCTCCGAAGCGGCGCGAAACCTCAACGGCCCTGGTTCGCGACCGCGGCGGCGGCTTCCTTCGCCGCCTCCGGGTCGAGGTACTCGCCACCCGGCGTGACCGGGCGCAACGTGACCGGGTCGATGTCGTACCGCAGCGGAATGCCGGTCGGGATGTTCAGCGCGGCGATGTCCTCGTCGGAGATGTCATCGAGGTGCTTCACCAGCGCACGCAGCGAATTGCCGTGCGCCGCGATCAGCACCGTACGGCCGACACGCAAATCCGGCACCACGCAGTCGTACCAGTAGGGCAGCGCCCGTACCAGGACATCCTTGAGGCACTCGGTCCTTGGCCGGGCGTCGGGCGGCAGCGCGGCGTAGCGCGGATCGTCAAACTGGGAGTAGGCATCGTCGACCGGGATCGGTGGCGGCGGTACGTCGTACGACCGGCGCCACAGCATGAACTGCTCCTCGCCGAATTCCTGCAGCGTCTGCTTCTTGTCCTTGCCCTGCAGGGCGCCGTAGTGCCGCTCGTTGAGTCGCCACGACCGCGACACCGGGATCCAGTGCCGGTCGGTCACGTGCAGCGTGATCTCGGCGGTCCGGATCGCCCGGCGCAACACCGACGTGTGTACGACATCGGGCAGCAGTCCGTGCTCGCGCAGCATCTCGCCGCCGCGACGCGCCTCCTGCTCACCACCGGCCGACAGGTCGACGTCGACCCAGCCGGTGAACAAGTTCTTCGCGTTCCACTCGCTCTCGCCGTGGCGGAGCAGGATCAACGTGTGCGGCTCAGTCATGCGGCCCATTGTCGCGCGCCCACATCGGCGTCCAGTCACCGGCCGCCACCGCCGCCCGCCACGTGAGACCGCACCTGAGACCACGCGCGAGAGCGCACCTGAGGCCACCCGAGAGCGCACCCGAGACCGCACGCGAGACGACGCGCGAGACCACGCCACGCGGCCCGAGCCGTTAACCTGGTCGCCGTGACCGAGCGAGGCTGGGACGTGCTTCTCGTCGGCGGCCCGTCGGGTGCCGGCAAGAGTTCGCTCGCGTATCCGCTCGCCCGCGAGCTGGGCCTCCCGGTGCTGGAGATCGACGACATCGTCTGCGCCCTGCAGGCGATGACGACGCCGGAGCAGCAGCCGGAGCTGTTCTATTGGCAGACCCACCCCGAGGCGCTTGTTGCGTCGCCCGACGAGATCGTGCGGCAAGGCATCGCACTCACCGCCGCGCTCGAGCCGGCGCTCGCCGCCGTCGTCGGCAACCACCTCGAAACCGACATGCCGGTGGTCATCGAGGGAGATTTTCTGCGGCCTTCATTCACGATCCAATATCGGTACGCCGACCAGCCGGCCGGAAGACGGGTACGGGGAATCTTCGTGCTAGAAGACGATCCCTCGCAGATCGTGGCCAACTATGCGGCGCGAGAGCCGGATGCCGGTGAGCAGAACGCGCGCGCCGAAGTCAGCGTCGCGTGGTCGCGATGGCTGGCCGAGGAAGCGCAGCAGTATGCCGTACCCACGATTGCGTCCCGGCCCTGGACGAACCTGATCGCCCGCGCCCACGCCGCCCTCGGTGGGTCGTGACCCCGGCCATGGCACACATCGGTGGGCGTCGACCGGGTCGGCTGATTATTGCCACGGGTTTTGCTGTCGTGTTGCTCGTCGCCTGCTCCCCCGACCGGATCGACGTGCAGTCGACGTCACGGGCCGCCGAGGCTACCGCGGGCTCGTGCGACGCCGACGGAATGACGGCAGTCTGGGATTCATTTGCTCGGGACTTCAACAACGGTTCGGTCGATCTCGACACCTACTTTGCGCCCGACTTCCAGGTCTGGGTCGACCCCACCAATGAGTACGAGGGCGGAGCCTCGCGACCACAGTTGGCCCAGCACCTTGCCGATCTCCACCAGCACGGGGCGCAACTACCGACCGGTGTTGAGTTTGTACTCGACGACCGGACGGCGGGCATCTACGAATACGGCGGCACATTTCACGCCGTAGCGCAGCTGAATTGCATCACCGGTCGCATCCGGACCATGGCCATTAATAGCTGGCCGCCGGGCATGGCCGGCACGCCACCGTACTGACTCAGTCCGGGTGGGGCGTGAGATCAGCGTTCGGCGCCAGGTGCTGAAACGCTCGCAGGTTCGCCGTCGACTCGCCGCGCGACACTCGCCAGGCCCACTCCCGGCGGATCGAGGACTCGAAACCGATCTCCAGCATCGTGTCGAAGTTCTCGTCGGCGTACGTGAGGACGGCACCCAGAAGCCGGTCCACCTCGTCCGGAGTAACGGCGTGCAGTGGCGTGCGACCGGTCAGATACACGTCACCGACCGCGTCGATCGAGAACGCGACGCCGTACATGCGCGCATTGTGCTGGAGCAGGAAGGCCCAGAGTTGCTCGCGCCGTTCGTCCGGCTGCCGCATGACGAACGCCTCGATCCGCAGCGCATGCGCACCGATGATCAGGTTCACCGCCGTCTTGAGCTTGTGGGTGCCGGGCAGCGTCACCACGTACGACGAGTCGCCGGTCTGCTCCCACTCCAGCTCACGCTCGGACAGTGCGGCCTCGATGACCGACCGCGCCGCGGCACCCGCAGTCGGTCATACGACCGCGCCGACCGGATCGCGCTGCAGCACGCGACCGAGCTCGGCATTGATGCGGGCACGCTGCTCGGACATGGCTTCACGGTAGACCGCGAGTAGGCCGGACGCCGTACGGCTCCACGAGTAACGACGGGCGTGCTCGACCGCTCCGGTGCTGAGTTCGCGACGTCGACGCGGCTGGATCATCAGGTCGCCGAGCACCTTCGCCCAGTCGTCCGACCGGTGGCCGTCAACCAGCACGCCGGATATCTGGTCGCGGACGGCCGTCACGAGTCCGCCGACCGCGGCCGCCACGACCGGGGTGCCACAGGCCTGCGCCTCGAGCGCCACCAGGCCGAACGATTCGTTGTAGCTCGGTACGGCGACCACATCCGCGGCTCGATAGATGTCGACCAGGGCGTCGCCGCGCTGCGGTGGTAGCACGCGTACGCAGTCGGCGACGCCGAGCGAATCGGCGAGCCGGGCGAGATCGAGGCCGGATCCGCTGTTGCCGCCGACGATCACGATTGTCAGGCGCTCGGCCGTCATCGGGTCGAGTTCACGCAACCGCGCCGCGGCCTGCAACAACACGTCGGGCGCCTTGAGCGGTTGGATGCGTCCGACGAACGCGACGATATTTCCGTCGACGGGCAGGCCGAACCGTCGCCGGGCCAGCGCGCGCGCCTCGGCCTCACGTCCGGCGGCCGGCGTGAACCGCTCCAGGTCCACTCCCGGCTCGACCACGGCCACCTGATCAAGGGTCGCGCCGTACAGGTCGATCAGCTCCCCCGCCTCGGTCGGCGTGTTCGCGATGAGATGGTCGCTCGCGGCCACCACCTGCTCTTCACCGATGACCCGCGCCATTGGTTCGGCGGCGTCGCCGTCGGCCAGCATCCGGTTCTTGACCTTGGCCAGGGTGTGCGCGGTATGCACGAGCGGTACGCCCCAGCGCTCCTTGGCCAGCCAGCCGACCTGGCCGGACAGCCAGTAGTGAGAGTGCACGAGGTCGTAATAGCCGGGCGCGTGGGCGGCCTCGGCCCGGAGGACACCGGTCGTGAACGCACACATCTGCGCCGGCAGATCTTCCTTCGCCAGCCCCTCGAACGGGCCGGCATTGACATGGCGGACGATCACGCCCGGGGCCATCTCGAAGCACGGCGGCAACTCCGAGCACGTCGAACGGGTGAAGATCTCGACCTCGACTCCGGCCGACGCGAGCCGCTTCGCCGTCTCCACGATGTAGACGTTCATGCCGCCGGCATCGCCGGTGCCCGGTTGGTCCAACGGTGAGGTGTGTACAGACAATGTGGCAACACGTCGGGGCAGACGTTCGCTATCCGCGGGGGCCACGCTCGCTCCTTTGTCCGGTCCGGCTTCCGGCGCCAATCGAGTTAACCTCACTTCGGTCCCCGATCTTCCCGACGCGCAACCGATTTACGCCCACACTCCACCCCCCAACGTGACCCACATCTCTCCGCGACCCCTCGGATGCCAGATCACCAGCGCCCACGCCGGACCCAACCCACCATCACGCAACCCCCCGCCACCACGTCCACCCGGAACCGACTCAAGCTCACGCACCCCCCGCGACCACTTCATCCCCCGACCGACTCAAGCTCACGCAACCCCCCGCGACCACGTTCACACGGGGAGCCCGACCACCCGTGACGGTGACGGGCGCCGGCTGGGGCAGCTTGCCCACGTCGGGATCAAGCCTGACCGCCCAGAGTGGGCAAGCTGCCCCAGCCCCAACTCAAAGCCGCCCCGACCGCAGGACCTCGACCAGCTCGACCGAAGGACCGCAACCACGACCACCGCACACGAGCGACCACCGCTACATTCCACGAATGGCACACACGAAAATCGCCGTCGTCACCGGCGCCTCCAGCGGCATTGGCGCCGCGTCCGCTCGCCGGCTCGCGACCGAGGGCTTCCACGTCGTCATCGCGGCTCGTCGCGCCGATCGCCTGGAGTCGCTGTCGAAGGAGATCCGCGACGCCGGCGGCCAGGTCACCGCCGTACCAGCGGATGTGACGAGCGACGCGGACGTGGCTCGGCTGGCCGCGACGGTGACCGACCTCGATGGCGAGGTGGAATTGCTGGCGAACATCGCTGGCGGCGCGTTCGGCGCCGACACCGTCGCGTCGTCGTCGGTCGATGACTGGCAGCGAATGTTCGATGTGAACGTCCTTGGCACACTCCGCGTAACCAAGACGTTGCTCCCCGCATTGGTCGCCAGCGGTCGCGGCACGATCATCGTGATGGGTTCGACCGCGGGCGACATCGTCTACGAGAACGGCGGCGGTTACACGGCGGCCAAACACGCCGAAACGGCGCTGGTTGGCACGCTCCGGCTGGAGTTGAGCGGCGAGCCCGTGCGGGTCATCGAGATCGCGCCCGGCATGGTGCGCACCGACGAATTCGCGACTATCCGCTTCCGCGGCGACACCGAGAAGGCGGCGGCCGTCTACGCCGGAGTCGCCCAGCCGTTGACCGCCGACGACATCGCCGACTGCGTGGCCTGGTGTGCCACCCGTCCGCACCACGTCAACGTCGACAAACTGGTGATTCGGCCACTCGCCCAGGCGGCGCAGCACAAGGTTCATCGGGTGTTCGACGACAAATGACCCACCTTTCCGCGCGTGCGACCGCCGGCCGCCCGGTCGGCGTGGTGACGCGCGGCACCACGCACCCGAACCGGTTGCGCCGGGTCGACTCGTGGATTGCCGATCGCTGTGCCGCGGCGCTCTCGGCCGCGGTTGATCCGCTCGTCGTCGACGTCGGCTTCGGCGCGACGCCGGTCACGACGGTCGAGTTGCGGTCGCGGTTGGTCGCGGTCCGAGCGGATGTGCGGGTCGTCGGTCTGGAAATCGATCCGGTACGGGTGGCTGACGCACAGTTGGCGGCCGCGCCGCCCGGCCTCACGTTCCGCCGGGGCGGTTTCGAACTCGCCGGCCTGCACCCGATAGTCGTACGGGCGTTCAACGTGCTCCGCCAGTACGACGAATCGGCGGTGACCGCGGCGTGGGCGTCGATGACGGATGCGCTCGCACCCGGCGGCTTCGTCGTCGAAGGTACGTGCGACGAGCGCGGCCGGCTCGCGAGTTGGATCCTGCTCGACTCGTACGGCCCGATCTCGCTCACCCTGGCCGCCCGGTTGGCCAACCTGGACCGACCGGCTACGTTCGCGCAGCGCCTACCGAAGGCCCTCATTCACCACAACGTTGCCGGCCAACCCGTGCACGACTTCGTCACCGCACTCGACGACGCGTGGCAGGCCGCCGCCGCGTACGCGACGTTCGGTGCCCGTCAACGGTGGATCGAGGCCGTCGGCCGCCTGCGCGCGGACTGGCCGATCCTCGACCGATCGCGCCGATGGCGCCGTGGCGAGGTCACCGTCGCCTGGCCGGCCGTCGCGTCCCGGGCCACCCGGCCCCCGGCCGGCGCCTAGCCCGATCCGGCGCGCAGGTCGATCTCGCCGCGCCCTAGAGCTCGCAGTTGATCAGCACCGGTTCGGGGCGCAGGACGACTCCGAACCGGTCGAACACGCCGTCACGCACCTCACGCGCGAGATCCAGCAGTTCTTTTGTCGTGCCGTCGCCTCGATTGGTCAGGGCCAGCGTGTGCTTGGTCGAGATCGATACGTGCGAGTTGCCGTACCCCTTCGTGAAGCCGGCCCGCTCGATCAACCAGGCCGCGCTCGTCTTGACCGTGCCGTCGACACCGGGCCACACGGGCGGCGGCCCTACCGTCGCGGTACGGGCGCTCAGCGCGTCGAACCCGTCACCGTCGAGCACCGGGTTCATGAAGAACGAGCCGGCGCTGTACGTATCCGGATCGTGCTCGTCGAGCACCATGCCCTTGCCAGCCCGTAACCGCAGGACAGCATCGCGGACAACGGCTCGCTTCGGCCCGCTCGCCGATCGGAACATCCAGGGCCCCGGCCAGATCGGCGTAGCGAATCGGCGCCGAGAGCGGGGACACCGCCAGCCGGAATGTCACGGCCAGCACGACCCACCGGTCGGACCCCTTGAACAAGCTCGACCGATAACCGAGGCCGCACTCCGCGACCGTACGGGTGGCGATCTCGCCGGTGACCCGGTCTAGGACGCGTACGGCCGTGATCAGTTCCGCGACCTCCTGGCCGTACGCGCCGACGTTCTGGATCGGGGTCGCGCCGGTCGAGCCCGGGATCCCGGACAGGCACTCGAGGCCAGACCAGCCTTCGGCCAGTGACCGCGCGACGATGTCGTCCCACGGCTCCCCCGCTTGCACGGTGACGTCGACCTCGTCACCGACTGGCCAGTGCGTCAACCCGGTCGTACGGATGAGCAGCACCGTACCGTCGAACCCGGCGTCGCCGATCACGACGTTGCTGCCGCCGGCGAGGACCAGAAGATCCCGCCGATCCACGTCGACGTCTCGTATGATTTGCCCGATTTCCGATTCGGTTGTCGCCTCGACGACACGACGGGCCGATCCGCCCAGCCGGAGCGTCGTGTATTCAGCCAAACCGGGTCTGCCATCGCGCACGAAGTCACCCTAGGCTGAGCACCTTCCCGCTCGGTGGCGGGTCGACAGATCTCGTCCTTCGCGTGTCGGCGCGACCGGGCTGGCTCGATGGTGGCGCCCGATCCGGGATGGCACCCATGGCGGTCGGCCGCCTTTCGCAGCACCATCGAAAGCAAGGACAGGCCGCGACGAGCCGCGGCTCGGCCGGCCGCAAACCGCGCGATCGACGCACGAGGGATGAGATCTAGCGAGATCGGGTAGCAACCAGACGTGACGCGAGGCACCGACCGCGAGCCGGTCGCCGGCGGCGCGGGTTCGTACCGAGGTCAGGAGGCGTCATGAGCCGTTTCCACGGTGACAAGGACCTGTGGCTCGCCGCCATGCGGGTGGACGGTCCCGCGCTTCGCACCGCCGCGGCCGAGCTCGATCCGGGCGCCGCCGTTCCATCCCGCCCACAGTGGACCGTGACCGATCTGCTGCACCACCTCGGCAGCACGTACCGGTGGGTGCGCGAGCATGTGGCGCGCGGCGTGACGACGCAGCCGGAGCGCCCGCTGTCGGCATTCCTCGACGAACCGATGCCGGCCGACGTGCTGACCTGGTGGGACGAACAGTTCGCGGTGATCATGGCGACGCTCGACGCGCTCGATGTGGACACGCCCGCCTGGAACTGGGCGCCGCAGACGAAGAAGGCCGGGTTCTGGCACCGGCGGCTTGCGTTGGAGACCGCGGTCAACCGCTGGGATGCGCAGATGACGACGGGTGTCGCCGAGCCGATCGAGGCAAAGCTCGCATCGGACGGTGTGTCGGAGGTGCTCGATACGTTCCTGCCCGGCGGTCACCGAGCGGTCACCACTCGGCCCAGTGGGCTCGTGGCGCTGAAGGCCACCGACGTCGACCACACGTGGCACGTACGCCTTCGGGGTGACGGCGTCGCGCTGCTCGACACGGACACTCTGCTCGACGATGACGAGTTGCGGACGCGAGCCGTCGCCGTCGGACCGGCCAGCGATCTCATGTTGGCACTCCACGGCCGCATCGGCATCGATGTGCTCGACGTGAGCGGCGACGAACAACTGGTACAGGCGATCCGCGTCGCCTGATCGGGCCAGGTACGGATTTCCGCAGGTCGCAATGCGTGACTCCGGTCACCCCTAGGGGGCGTCACACCTGCGTGTTCAGGGTCTGTTCCGGCGTTTGCCCCCTCTTATTCGATTGAACCCACCGCGTACGGTTGTTCCTATTGATCGAGCCAACAGTGCTTGCCACAGACTTCGTCAACACAGGGGGACAACCATGATCGAGGCCAGAGGCCTCACCAAGAGATTCGGTGACAAAGTCGCCGTAGACGATCTGAGCTTCGTCGTGGAGCCCGGGATCGTCACCGGCTTCCTGGGCCCGAATGGTGCTGGCAAGTCGACGACCATGCGAATGATCCTCGGCCTCGACCGCCCGACGCGGGGACAGGCACTGGTGAACGGGCACCCGTACGGACAGGCCAAGGCGCCCATGCGCGAGGTCGGCGCTCTGCTCGACGCCAAGGATGTGCACGGAGGACGAACGGCGCGCGCACATTTGACGTCGCTTGCCCAGTCCAACGGCCTTCCCAAGCGGCGCGTCGACGAGGTCCTTGATCTCGTCGGCCTGCGTGAGGTGGCCGGCAAGCGCATCAAGGGCTTCTCGCTCGGGATGTCACAGCGTCTCGGCATCGCCGCCGCGATGCTGGGCGATCCGCAGATCCTCATGTTCGACGAGCCGGTCAACGGCCTCGACCCCGAGGGCATCCTGTGGATCCGTCAGTTCATGCAGCGGGAAGCGGCGAACGGCCGCACGGTTTTCGTGTCGAGTCACCTGATGAGTGAGATGGCGCTGACCGCCGAGCATCTCATCGTGATCGGTCGGGGCAAGTTGCTCGCCGACACCAGCGTCACCGAATTCATCGCCCAGAATTCGGTCGGCGGCGTCCGTGTCCGGACGCCCCAGGTGGAGGCGCTGCGCGACGCGTTCGACCGGGCCGGCATCAAGGTCACCGACGTAGACAAGTACCTGCAGGTCGAGGGCATGACCACCGACGAGGTCGGTGACCTCGCCGCGGCGAACCACATCACGATCCACGAACTGTTCACGCAACGCTCCTCGTTGGAGGAGGCGTTCATGGAAATGACGCGGGACTCGGTCGAGTTCCACGCGCAGATGGGCGACGAGCCGGCACTCGATCCGGCGGCCATGGTGGGGGGCACCAAGTGAGCACGATGACGGCGCCGGCGCAGGCTCCGGCCCGCCGGTATGACCACGCCCGAGCCGGTCTCGGCAACGTCATCCGGTCCGAATGGACCAAGATCTGGTCGGTCCGATCCACTCCGTGGACACTGTTGATCCTGATTGTCGCCACGGTCGGGATCAGTGTGCTCGCCTCTTGGGGCCAGAGCACGCACCTTGCCGATATGTCGCCGCACGACCGCGCGACGCTCGACGTGACGTTCAGCTCGCTGTCTGGGTTGACGCTGGGTCAGCTCGCGATCGCCGTGCTCGGCGTTCTCGCGGTGACCACCGAATATTCCACGGGCGGGGTCAAGGCGACCTTCACCGCCGTACCCAACCGGTTGCGGGTGCTGTTGGCCAAGGGCATCGTCTTCGCCGTCATTGCGACGGTGGTCGGCATCATCACGTCGTTCGCGGCCTTCTATGCCGCCGAGCCGTTCTGGGCGCACCAGCACCTCGCGGCTCACATCGGTGATCCGCACGTGTTGCGCGCCATCATCGGCAGCGGCCTCTACGTCCTGGCCAGCGGCATGTTCGGCTTCGCTCTCGGCACGGTGATCCGGCACACCGCCGGCGCGATCACCGCCGCCGTGGCGTTGCTCCTGGTAGTTCCACCGTTGACGCAGCTACTGCCAGGCGGATGGGGGCACGACATCTTCAAGGTGTTCACTTCCAACGCGGGATCGATGATCGCCACAACGATCCAGCAGGCGCGTTCGCTGACGCCATGGGAGGGCTACCTCGCGATGACCGTTTGGTGGGTCGTTCCGCTCATCCTCGGGGCGTACCTCATCCGGCGCCGGGACGCTTAGTCCGGTAATCACGCCAACCCGTCACGACGCCGGGCCGGCCAGCGCCGGCCCGGACCAGCTCCGGAGCGTCTCCCCGCGCTCCGGAAGCCCGGCCCGGCTGGGGGGTGCGGATCGGGCACGACATGGGGAAGAAACGGCGGCGGGGCGGATGGTTTCCCATCCACCCCGCCGCCGTCATCGTGCGTAGCGGCTGGCGCCGCATTCCGGTCGCTAGCGGTCCAGGCCGAGCGTCAGCTGCGGCGTCTGAATCACGTGGTCGGGACGCAACGGGCGGACCGCCGTACCAATGGCGAAGAACTCGGTCGTGTGCGAGCCCCACGTGTGATTGCGCTGCGACAGGTCGACGCCGACGATGCCCTCCGCGTTGAGCACCTCGGCCTCTTTCTGCATCCGCGCCATGGCCAGCTCCCGGGCGTCGTACAGCGCCTGGGTGAACACCGGTAGCTCGGCGTTCTGCCCCATGTTGGACAGGATGTTGCCGAACGTACGGTGGGCGACGTGGTAGACGCACGTACCCATCACCATGCCGAGCGGTGCGTAACCGGCGGCGAGGAGGGTCCAGAAGTCCTGGCCGGATAGGTCGGACGTGAACGGATGTCCGGCGTCGTTGCGCCACTTGCCGCCGTCGTCCGCCTTGACCGCCGTGCCGACGGCCAAGAACTCGGCGGCGTCGGAACCCCATTCCTTGAACTCGACCTCGAGTCGTACGGCGACGATGCCGTCGGCGCCGAGCACGTCGGCCTCGGCCTGCATGCGGGACATCGCGAGCTCGCGCGCGTGATACATCGCCTGGGACAGGACGTCGAGTTCCTGGTTCTTGCTCCACCGACCCATCTGGAAGCCGACGTGGTAGACCGACGAGCCGAGCACGAGGCCGAGCGGGGTGAAACCGGCCTGCTTGACCAGCAGGAACTCGTTCACCGAGAGATCGGACGTGAAGATGTGGCCGGGCCGGCCGGGCTGCAGCTCGGCGAGCCGGTTCATCGCGTCCTGCGGCACTCCCAAAGCGGACGGATCAGTTTGAGCGGTCATCGCGTTCCCTTCGGGTTCTTCTTGTTGTCGAGGCGCAGCATGGGGATCGGCCGCGGAATCTGATGGCCTTTGCCCCGGCGATCGATCGGCACGATGGCAGTGCCCCAGATGAATGCATCGGCGAGGTGGTCATGCGCGTCCTCGCCCCCGTACGCACACCGGGTCTCGAAGACATTCAGCTGCATCTTCTGCAGCACGACCGTGTGACCGCCTCGCTTGGCGGTGTCTTTGGCGAGCGAATCGCGGGCACCCGCGCGCGCGGCAGTGACCAGCTGCGTCGTGCCGACGACCTCCTGGTTCATCCAGGAACTCTGCTGCATCCGCTGCGCCCAGTCGTCGTGCCGGATCACCGCGCCGACGCCCTGCACCAGGTCGACCGGCACCCAGCCGGCGCGCATCAGTTTCGCGAAGTCCTGGCCGGACAGGTCCGAGGTGAACGGTTGCTTGGGCCGATTGGCTCCGTCGGCGCGTACGGCCGTGCCGATGGCCATGAACTCCAGACCGTTGCCGTAGAACGACGTCACGGTCAGGCGTACGCCCACGACGCCATCACCGCCGAGCCCCTCGCACTCGACGCGCATCCGTTCCACCGCTCGGTGGCGCGCCTGTTCGAGCAGGTTCCGTACGGCCGGCACGTCGACCACCGGCGCCGGCTGCCAACGGGAGCCGTACCCGCCGTACCCGCCCATGCCCTGGCCCGAGAATCCACCCTGGTTGAACCCGCCGCCGTAGCGCATCCCGCCGTACGCCCCGACGTATCCGCAGCCCGAATACGACCAACCGACGTTGTAGACCGCGCTGCCCAACACCTGGCCGACCGGTGAGAAACCGACCGACCGGATCGCAGCGAATTCCTCGACCGACAACGCCGACGTAAAGGCGCCGGATTCTCCGGCATCGCTGCGCTGGCGCTGTTCGTTGATCCGCCACTGCGCCTGCAGCGGCAGGTGGCCCTTGGCGATCTGCTCGACGCTGGCCGCGGCTATCTGGTCGGCGGTCCATTCCGGCGGCGGCCCGGTCGGCACGGCCGGGCTGACCGGTCCCCCGCTCACAGGCTCGTCAACCGCTGCAGCACAGCGGCGGCCGCGGCATTGGAGTTGGCGACCGTGGCCAGTTCGACGGCCATGCTGTGCGACCACTCCTCGATCGTCACGGTCTTCGTGGACATCACTACGCCGCCCGACGCGTGCTTGATCGTCGCGATCAGAGGCTTGCCGAACTCCTTACGTGTGATGTCGTAGCGCCGGTCACCGAGCTGTATCGCCACCGAAAGCACCGCGGGCTCGGACCGGCCGGCGAGGCGCGCCTTGAGCTTGCCCTCGCGCTCGACCGTCACAATCTCGCCCGGGAGGGCGGCCGACAGCACGTTCAGGAGGAAGCCGGCGTACATCGACAGATCGTCGCTGTGCTTGCGCAGCTGGGCGGCGAGCATCTCCAGGTCGAAATACGACGAGGGCGGTGTGCCTTGGGTCATTGCCGGACGCGTCCTTCCCGCCGTCGATGCGCGCGCATCGAGCACTCTCGCCAGGTTAGCCCGTGTCGGCAACGGACCGTTACCTATGGCGTCTACCTATGGCGTCGATCCCGCCCGGCCAGCCCGGGCGCCGGGCGATGCCAAGATCAGAAAGGGTATTCTTTTGTAGCAGGCGCGGAGTCGCGCTCACCGGCGCCGAGCACGCGATGGGACAGCAGCGCGGCGCCGGCCACCGCTGCGGGCATGGTCACGATCGCCCCCAACGGTACGAGGAAGCAAACGAACACCGCGGCGCCGAAACCCACGGCGAGCGGCCGATTCTGGCGCAGCACCCGACGCCGGTCGGCGAGCCGGAGACCACGCCGGGCGAACGGTGCTCCGACCAGCTCCACGGCCAGGAACCACCCGCCGACGAGCGCGCCGATCACGGGCACCGCGGTCTGGCCGACGATTGGCAGGAAGCCGGCGAAGAACAGCGGGATGCCGACGACGGCGGACACGGCCACGAGCCGGATCGACTCGAGGACGCCCTGGCCCAGCGAGCGCCACCACGGAATCTGGACTGCGTTGGGCACGCCACCCAACTCGTCCTCGACATGGATGGCGATCCGCTCGTAGAACGGGTCGCCGATAGCCAGCGTGATCGACGTGAACGTCACGAACGCGACGAGCCCGCAGACGCCGACGAGGCTCAGCCCGGCCACGAGATGGATCAGACCACGCGGTCCCGACGACCAGTGATCGGCGAACGGGGTGATCGCACCGGCGATGTCGGTCGCGAAGTAGATCAGCACGCCCAGCGCACCCAGCACGACGATCGCCGCGATCAGGGCCGGGAATGATGCCCGCGACCAACAGACCCGGGTCGCGCCGGTAGCGGCCGAAACCGCGGCCCAGTAGCCCGACTCCGGTGACGAATTCGCGAACGAACCCGCCGCGGCGCCCGGTCGCACGGTCTCGACCGCTCTCGCGGTCGGTCGGTGCCTCGCGAACGCGCTTGGCCATGATCGTCAGCGTAGCCGGACTCGGCCAGACCGGCTGTCGACCCCGACTCCGATCGAGCACCTACGACTCTGCACGCACCAACGCCAGCAGAGCCGTAGGCCGACCAAGCCGCCACGTCACGACCAGACCCAATCGACCGAGCGTCATTGGCCACGTGCAGTCCGCGCAAACGGCCAGGGCGTCAGCCGAGCTTGACCCGTACCCGCCTATTGGCCTTGCCCTTGCTTTCGACCTTGACCACCGAGATCTTGCCGATCTGGGCGGTGCTGGCGACGTGCGTGCCGCCGTCGGCCTGGGTATCGAGCCCGATGATGTCGACGATGCGGATCTCCTGCTCATCGGGCGGGATGAGGTTGCTCTGCGTACGGATGATGTCCGGCAACGCGAGCGCCTCGTTCCCGGGGCAGCACCTTCACCGCGACGTGGCGGTCAGCGGTGACCTCGGCGTTCACCAGATCTTCGAGGCGTACCTTGAAGTCCGACGGCACCTCGGGAAGGTTGAAATCCATCCGAGCCTCGCCCGGCTCCATGTTCCCGCCGGTGACGAGCGCTCCGAAGTCGCGGAACACCACACCACACAGGACGTGCAAGCCGGAGTGCGTACGCATCAGCAGGCTCCGGCGGACGTCCTCGACCGCACCGGTCACCTGCGCACCGAGTGGTGGCAACGGGTCGCCGTCGGCCGGGATCAGGTAGAGGTCATCGCCTTTCCGCGTGCCCGCGATGTGCGTCTCGACGCCGCCCCACAGCAGGACGCCGTGGTCCGGCGGCTGGCCGCCACCGCCCGGATAGAACGCCGATCGGTCGAGGACGATGCCGGTCTCCGGATCGCTCGCGAGGACCGTGCACGACCACTCGCGCAGCGTGGGGTCGGCGAGGTCGAGCCGCTCGGTCCGGCCGTGATGTGTCACACCCATGGTGCCTGAGCGTAATCCCGTGCCGTTGGACGGGCGCCGCCCCGGGCGGCAGCGTCGCTATCCGCGGCGGCACCACTATCCGCAACAGCACACGCACGGGCGGCAGGATAGCCGGCGTCACGCTGCATTCAGGAAGCCGGCAATGCGGTCACGCAGATCGCTACGCTGTGTCCACAGCACGCCGGGGCGATCGTAGATGTGCAACGTTGACTTCGGCAGCACGTCGGCCAGTTCTTCGGCCACCGACACCGGATGCACGTCGTCGCCGCGGCAGCCGATCACCAGTGCTTCTGCGGTGACGTCGGCGAGAGCCGCACGGTCTTCGACTGGGACCTCGTCAGGCAGGCTCGCGAGACCCGGTGCGAGGCCGTCGTTCATGAGCTGCTCGACCCGTTGGCGCAGATACGCCCAGCCGGGCGGCGTGTTCCGGAGGTTAGCCGGGATCTCCAACGCCACCGCGGACGCCACCTCGCCGGCGTCACCGGTCTCGATCGCGGCAAGGAGGCTCGTCAGCCGATCGCGGGCGGGCTGCTCCCGTGGCTTATCCAGCGCGGACGGCAGGTAGAACACGACGCGTTCGAAACGACGTGGATCGTCAGCCAGCGCCCGACTCAATGCTCCGGCGCCGAGGCTGACGCCGAGAGCTCGGGTCGCACCGGTCAGATCGGCCACGGCTCGCAGATCGCGCGCCAGGTCGGCGTACGTCCACCGGCCCTCGGGCGCGCTTGATCGACCGTGTCCGCGAAACTGGAAGAACACCCGGCGGCCGTTGACCGCGCTGCCGAGCGGCCGCGTCTCGGCGATGCCATTGCCCAATCCGTGTGCGAACACGGTGACCGGCTCGCCAGCCCCGGTGACCAGGTATTCGAGATCGACACCGTGCGGTGTGCCCAGCATCGCTGTCTCCGGCTGCGGGAGCAGCGGACGGCCGGAGTGGGGACCGGTCGGCCCCGGGCCGTACGTGTTCGGGCCCGCACCGGGCGGCGGTGGCCAGCGGAAATCCCTCACCAGCTGCCGCGACCGTCGACCGCGTCACGCAACGCGGGCCGGACATCGAGGAGGTAGACGAGGGCAATCGCGACGGCGATGGCACCGAGAGCACTACGGACGATGCCGAACAACAACGTCAGCACGAGCGCACCCGCGGTCAACGCGACCCACGCACCCTTGGGGACTGAGCCGACGGCGGCGAACGCGGCGGAACGGCGCGTGACCACATGCACGAACGCCCAGACTTCGACGACCAGCGCGACGGCTAGCAGGACGAGAGCGACGTAACCGGTGACCGTGGTGTAGAAGATGGGCGCACTTGCCATGCCTCCAGCTTAAGCCGCCGACAGCGAAGCGCCCGCCCGGATGGGCGGACGCTCCGTCGTTGCGTCGTATGTGTCGGTCCGTACGGGCTTGCCGACCGGCGTCAGGCCTTCTTGGTGGCCTTCTTGGCAACCTTCTTGGCCGGCTTCGCGGTGGGCGTGCCGGTGACGTCGCCCTCGAGGACCTCGTCCGTCGCTACAGCGTCGGCGGGGGCCGCGTAGACCTCGGCGACGAACACGTCGTTGGGGCCCGGGATGGTCCGACCGACGACCTGGGTGCCGCGAGCTACCAGCTCGGCATAGATCGCCGTGGCCTTTTCCTGCGCGGCCTGTGCGTTGGTCCGGACCACCCCAGCGTTGCGCCGAGCCGACTCACGCAACTTGTCGGTGTCGGTGTCGACGACGCGCTGGCGGAATTCGGCGACGATCGCCGGCAGCTCGGCGACCCGAGCAGTGATCTTGTCCTGAAGGACGTTGACTCGACCGGGGAACTCAGTCTGGAAGCGCTCCTGCAGCTCGGCAAACTTCGCAGGCACCTTACGCAGACGCTCGATGGCGAGGTCGCCGGCACCGGCGGCGGCATAGAGCGGAGCGGGAATCTTCGTGGTGTCGGTCTTGGGCATTGCTACTCCTTCTCAGTCGCGGTCGCGACCTTGGTGGTCTTGGTTGAGTCGATCTTCTGCGGACGCCTTGTCAGCCGGCGCGGTTTTCGACCGCGCCGTCCTCGTAGGCGTCGTCGTTGCCGCCGCCCTTGTTGGCACCGCGGTCGTTGGCGCGGCGACGGTTGGCGGCGGTGATGGCATGGCGGACCCGTTCGTCGGGCGGCTGGGCCGGCGCGACATCGCTGTCGCGGCCGGCGGCGCTGGGGCGTCGGCGTCGCGTGCGTTCTCGCGACGGAACGTCTCGTAGATCTGGGTCAGCGTCTGCTTCTGCGACCTCGGTGAGATCGGGGTCGTTGGCGATCGCGGCGAGCACGCCCTGACCGTCCTTCAGATCGAGCAGACCGGCCCGCAGATACATCACCGGCGTCGACACCCGCAGCGCGCTCGCGAGTTGCTGGAGCACCTCGGCGCTCGGCTTGCGCAGGCCACGCTCGATCTGGCTCAGGTAGGGATTGGACACGCCGGCCTGCTCGGCGAGCTGCCGCAGCGAGATGCGTGGCGTTTCGCCGCAGATCGCGGATGAACTCGCCGATGTCGTGGGACAGGTCCTTGGGCGTTGCCACGTCGCCAAGTCTAGGAGCAAGTGCTAGCTCTTGCAAGCAAAACGCTAGCTGCAGTTACTCAGATCACCGTCGATGGATCTGCCGGCGGTGACGCCGGTCAGGCCCGATCATGGTGCAATTCCGGTACGCGAGCACCTGAAACGCACCAAGATCTCCACGGATCGGGCCGGGATCTCACCGGAATCGAGCGACCGAGCGCACCGAACCGACCCGCCGCCGCCGCCAAGCACCGGCATCTCGGCCAACTCGTCGAGCACCGGAGCCTTGACTCCGAGCACCGCGAGCGCCGCGACCAGCACCGGCATCCGGGCCCGCATCGCGCCGTCGTCGACCTTGATGGCGACCGCGCCCACGCCCCGGCACGGCCACCGCCAGCACGCCCTCGGCGCCGCCCTTGGACAGCAGCCCGGGTACGCCGGTCATCAGGTGCTCGTCGTCGGCGCCCGTACCGGAGACGAGCGTGGGGTGCGCCCGCATCGCATCGGCGACCCGACGTTCGTCGCTGCCCGGTGCGGCCGTGGCACATCGCAGGAACGCGCCGGCCAGGCCGCGCAGCGAGATGGCCATCACCGGTGCGCCGCAGCCGTCCACCCCGATCGCGGTCACCGGTTCGCCGGCGAGCTCCTCGACAGCGGTACGGATCTGCTTCTGCAGCGGGTGATCGGGCAGCGGATAGTCATCGATCGACCAGCCGGCCGCGACACAGGTACGCAGCATGCCGGTGTGCTTGCCGGAGCAGTTCATGTAGACGCGGGCCGGACCGCCACCGGATCGGAGCACCTCGGCCCGCGCGGTCTCCGAGATCGGTAGGTCCGGCGGCGTACGCAGATCCGACTCGGTCAGGCCACCGGCCGCGAGCATCGCCCGTACCCGGGAGATGTGCATCGGCTCGCCGGAGTGGCTGGCGGCGCACAGCGCAAGGTCGGCCGGATCATCCAGCGACAGGCCGGAGCGCAGCATGCCGACCGCCTGCATCGGCTTGTTCGACGAGCGCGGGAAGATCGGGCTGCTCGGGTCGCCGGCCGACGCGACGAGCACGCCGTCCGCGTCGAGCACCGCCACCGATCCACGGTGCAACCCTTCGACGAACCCGGACCGGACCACCTCGGCGACCACGTCGCCACCTGCGTAAGCCACGCGGCGACGCTATCTCATGACCCGATCGTGGCCTAGCCGCCGATGCCGGATGCGGTCGGCATCACCGCTTGGCCACGCCGAGCATTTCGCGCGCTTCGTCGGTGGTCATCGGCGGGCGCTGGGCGAGTCGCGCGAAGCCAACCGCGCGGGCGACCAGCTGCATGTTCGACTCGACCGGCTGCCCCTTGGCGTAGGTGATCGTGTCCTCCATGCCGACCCGCAGGTGACCACCGGCGGACAGCGAGGCGAGCATCACGTCGATCGTGGAGCGGCCGATGCCGGTCGCCGAGAACGTCGTCCCCTCGGGCAGGTCGCGCACGCCTGCCTGCAGGCCACCAGCGCCTCCGTCGTGCCCGGCATGCCGCCCGGCACGCCCATCACGAAGTCGACATGCACGTGACCGCCGGCCGGCAGGCCGTGCTCGCCGAGCAGCCGCTGCAGCGAGGCCAGCTGACCGAGGTCGAAGATCTCGTACTCCGGCACGATGCCCCGCTCCTGCATGCGGGTGTGCAGGTCGACGATGAACTCCCAGCGATTCATGAACACGCCGTCGCCGAAGTTGACGGTGCCCATCGTGCAGGAGGCCATGTCCGGCTCGGCGTCGAGCACGGCCAGCCGGTCGGCCTCCGGATCGGTCACCGCGCCGCCCGATGGACAGCTGCACGATCAGATCCGTCTCGGCCCGCAGCGCCTGCACGGTGTCCTTCAGCCGGCCCTGGTCGAGGGTCGGCCGGGCCGCGTCGTCGCGGATGTGCACATGGATCACGGCTGGCGCCGAGCGCCTCACATTCGCTGGCGGTGGTCACCAGCTCGTCGAGGGTCACCGGCAACGCCGGCACGTCGGCCTTGTCCACTCCGCGCCGGTCGGGGCAACGGTGATCAACGTACCTGTTGTCATCCAGCGATCGTCGCACATGCTGGTCTAAGCGCCTGGACCGCCGGTCGGCGCGCTCCGAAGCGTCCGTGATTTCGGCAGGCCGCGCCTATCTAACGCTCCTGGACCTGCCGGTCGGCGCACTCGTGCTTGTCTAAGGTCGATGGCGGCGGCGGACTGGCCGACCAGCAGCGCGGCGTCGTCGGCCACGTTTCGCTTCAGCACCGCCAGCGCGACCGGGCCGAGCTCGTAGTGGCGCACCGCCGTACCCACGAATCCGACCTCACGCCCGTCGGCCGCGACCACCGGCGTGCCGGGCGCCGGCAACTCGTCGGTGCTGACGCCGTCCAGGTGCAGCAGCACCAGCCGGCGCGGTGGCCGGCCCAGGTTGTGCACGCGGGCCACCGTCTCCTGGCCGCGGTAACAGCCCTTGTCCAGGTGCACCGCCGGAGCCAACAGCTCGACCTCGGCCGGGATCGTCCGGTGGTCGGTCTCCAGACCGAACCGTGGCCGCCGGGCCGCCACCCGCAGCGCCTCGTACGCCCACATGCCGCCGCCGGCGCGACACCGAGCGTTCGCGGTCACCGTCGGCCGATCGAGCCGCGCGGCACCAGCAGGTCCACCCCGGTCGGCGTGCCGCCGGGCCCACCCGCCACCCGGAAGCGCGACCGTCGCGTAGACCGGTCGTCGGCCGCGCGGCACGTCGAGCCGGCTGGCGAACTTCGGTCCGGGCACGGGCGCACTTGCGGCTCGTCCAGCGCGGTCGACGCCGAGGCGGGCCAGTGCGCTCGTCGGCCTTGCGGGCCGACCAGCGACAGCACCGCCCAGTCGGCGGTCACGTCGCCGGCTCGACCCGGGTCAGGAAGCGCATCTTCAGCAGGAAGTCCAGCAGATCACCCGCGGTGCCCGGGCTCGACGTCCAGCCATGTTGTCGTGCCGTCGTCGACGAGAAGGGCGTGCGTGCTCGACGTGCCCGTGCGGCGACAGAACCAGCAACTCGGTCCCCTGCCCGGGGCGAGGGCCAGCAAATGCTGGGTGGTCAGGTTGTGCAGCCAGGTCAGCCGCTCCGCGCCGGTGATCGCGATGACGCCGCGGTTACTCCGGTCGACCAGGCGCCACCTCGGAGGCCAGCAGCGCGCTGCTCGCGCATCGGGTCGCCGTAGTGCGCGACGAGATCGGCATCGCGCGAATCCGGCTTCAGGTCGCCCGGCGTACGGCGGTCATGCGCACCTGCCTCGCCTCGACGGCACCGCACCCGCGATGTCGATCATCTTGCCCGCTGCAGTGGGCGCACAGGCCGAAGAGCGCTACGTGTCCGACGTCGACCTGGAACTCCGCGCGTCGCCGATCTTCGGCCGGCGAGCGGGCTCAGCATGGCCGCGGGCACCTCGTCAACCGCATCGACAACTACGACAGACCAGGTGGACGTGTTGTTCCCCGGCCGACGCCGTGATAGGTCGGCGCGCCGTGCGAGAGATGCGCATGGGTGACCAGACCTAGCTCCTCCAGCAGCTCCAACGTCCGGTAGACGGTGGTGATGTTCACCCCGGCCGCCGTCGCGGCGACCCTCGCGTGCACCTGGTCCGGCGTGGCGTGGCCGAGCTCGTAGACGGCCTCCAGGACCAGCTGACGCTGCGGCGTCAGTCGCAGCCCGCGCTTGCGCAGCACGTCGGCCAAGGATGATTCGGACACCGCTCGATCCTACGTCCGGACGGTAGGCTCGCCGGGTGCCCGAACGCGTTGACGCTGCCGATTCCCCGACCGAGATCGCCGTGCCGGAGCGGCTTGTCGCCGTGCTCGGTCGCGGCTTGGTTCCGGCCGACACGCCCATCCTCCGCGCGGACGATCTCGGCGCGCTGCGCGGCGACGGCATCTTCGAGACGCTGCACGTCCGCAGGGTCGGCCGTGGATGCTCGATGAGCACCTGCGCCGGATGTCCGGTTCGGCGGCTCGGCTCGATCTCGCGTTGCCGCCGGCGAAAGCCCTGGCCGAGTTGATCGACATCCTGCTCGCCGGCTGGCCGGCCGACGTCGAGGGAGCTGCCCGCCTCGTCTGCACGCGTGGTGCCGAAGCGGGCAGCGACGTGACCGTGTTTGCCACGGTCACCCCGATCGGCCCGTCGGTCGTACGGTCACGCCGCGAGGGCATCACCGTGGCCACCGCGTCGTTGGGCCTCGCCGCCGATGCCCGTGAGCGCGCGCCGTGGCTGCTCGGCGGCGCGAAGACCATCTCGTACGCCGTGAACATGGCGGCCCAGCGGTGGGCCCAGGCACAGGGCGTCGACGACGTGTTGTGGGTCTCCGCCGACGGATTTGCACTGGAAGGCCCGACCTCGACGCTGATCTGGCTCGACGGGACGACCATGTGCACCGTCCCCGCCGAGACCACGGGAATCCTCGCCGGCACGACCGCCCGGTGGCTTCTCGAGCGCGTGGATAAGTTCGGCTACGACGCCGAGGAACGAATGATCACTCCGGCCGCGCTGGCCAAGGCCGCCGGCGCCTGGTTCGCGTCGTCGGTCCGAGGCGTCGTCGAGATCCGCGCCATCGATGGCGTCGCGATGGCCGCGGCCAAGGACACCGTACGGATGCGCGAGCTGCTCGGCTTCAGCGTCTGATGGCACCGCCCGTCGTTTGGCGCGACGGCCGACGTCAGCCGGCGACGCGTAGCAGCCGGGCGCTCAGATGTGAGGTGAGTGGGTACCCGACCGCCGCCATCTCCTGGGCGTAGAGCAAAGCGCCCTCGACGATTCCGTACAGCCGATGTCCGGCCGTCACGTTCTTGGCCGTGGCTGTCCGCACGACCGCGTCCGTCGCGAGTTCCAGTTTGAGGCCGTCGACCGTGCCGACGTGCAGCTCCATGATCCCGGTAGGGAGCGTGAACAACGCTTCGACCTCATCGGTGACCCGGTCGTCGACGACCACCGGCCGGATCCAGCCGACCTCACGCGCGCCGGCCCGGACCGGCGTGCCGTCCTCCCCGATGATCCAGGCGTGCGACTCGTAAGCGAGGAACGGGCGGCCGTCATGGCTGATCCGGATCTCCTGCGCGTAGTGGAAGTCCTCGATCGTCGGATATCCGCCGACGCCGCGGCCACGCCACACGCCGACGTACGGCAGGAGGCCCAGCAGCGCCGGGTGCAGATCCGGGCCCGTACGCAAGTCATGAACGTCCTCAAACGGCGACGGACCGACCGGCGGCGCGTTCAGCCACGGCGGCGCCTGCTGCGGGTTCTCGGTCACCAACGCCCCCTCGCGACTCGAACCGCAACGAAGATCAGGCCGCCGGCGAGCGCCCCGAATCCGGCGACGAGCAGGCTCACGAATCCGATCTCGGTCACCACAACCGAGATCTTATGCTGTGGCGCATGAGTCGCAGGCTTGTCATCAAAGTGACCGCCGGTGCCGATGCTCCGGAGCGCTGCTCGCAGGCGTTCACCGTGGCGGCGACCGCGGCGGCGGCCGGCGTCGACGTGTCGTTGTGGCTCACCGGTGAGTCGGCGTGGTTTGCGCTGCCGGGTCGGGCCGCGGACTTCGAGCTGCCACACTCCGCGCCGCTCGAGGATCTGCTGAACGCCGTACTCGCCGCCGGCGCGGTCACGCTGTGCACACAGTGCGCCGCGCGTCGCGGCATCACGCCGGACGCGGTCATTGCGGGGGTACGGATCGCCGGCGCGGCCGCCTTCGTCGAGGAAGCCGTCGCCGACGACGTGCAGGCGCTCGTCTACTGACGCGTTCTCGCGCGGGTCTTCTCGCGCGCGTCGTCTCGCGCGCGTCGTCTCGCGCGCGTCGTCTCGCGCGGGTCTTCTCGCGCGGAAATGTACGGAAGTTGGGTTCCCGGACGCCGCCCGACCGCCCAACTCCCGTACAAATGCGCGGCGGGTGCATGGCGCGGCAAGTGCCCGACGCAGGCCCGGCCGGCTAGGCAGCGCAGCGAGTTGTCGCGGTCACGGTGACGGAGCGGCTCCCCGGGTCCGCGACGGTCACGATGTCGACGCCACCCGATCGGAACGCGTACGTCGTGCGGCTCGCCTGGGCGGGAGTAGCCGCGAGCGCGTGGAGCGTCGTGGCGAGCGACGCCGGCGCGGAGCCCGGCGGCAGCGTGGCCGCCACGCTGCGTAGCGAGCCGCCCGACGGGCATGCGAGGTCGGCCACGGTCGCGTACGAGGCGGCCGGTCGGCCGAGCGCACCGAGGACGGGAGCGATCGCGGCCACCGGAGCAGACCCGGCCGGCGGCGACGGCTCCCCGACCGTGGCCCCGCTGCCCGGCCGGCACCCGGTGGCCGCCTCGATCCGTACCCGGCCCGGTGCCGGTACGGAGCCGTCAACGGCGACGTAATCGCTGGCGTCGGCGTCGAGTGTGAGTTTCCCGGACGACCCCGCTCGCGCGTGATATCGGGCCGGCAGACCGGACGCGACCATGTGCAGGATCGCCGATTCGGTGCCCGGCGACGTGTAAAGGTCGACGACGCGACGGAACTCGGCCCCCGACCGTACCGGCGTGATCTTGCAGGTTTTGATCCGATCGAACCCGGTCACCGCGACCACGGGGCCGCCACCGGCCGCGGCCACCACATCGACGATGGCCCGGTCGACCACCGGCTGTGCCTGGCCGATCGTCGTCTGCTCGCGCACCGATGGCTTGCCGTGCAAGGCGTACCAGCCGCCGCCGATCACAAGAGCCGCGATCCAGACGACCGTCACGATCTTGAGCCAGAGCGGCAACTTCCGGGGTCGCTCCGTCGCCGGTGGCGGCGTCGGGCGCACCCAGACGTAGCCCGGCGGGGGTGCCGGATAGGGCGGAACGTCGCCGGACGCCCGATCGCCCGCGGGCGGCGATGCCGGCGCCGAAGGCGGCTCCTGGGTCACCCGCCAATGAAACCACCGCACCGCCACGCGCCGAGACGCAGACGGGCGCGGGCCGTCGAGCCCGCGGAGACGCAGCGGGCGCGGGCCGTCGAGCCCGCGCCCCGTCTACCGAAAGTCGACTACTCGGCGACCTTGATCGTGACGTCGTTGAGTCCACGGTTCGCGGACACCACGAGATCGCCGTTGCCGGAGCCGGGACAGCGCGCGCAGCGTCCAGTTGCCGGGCGCGGCGAAGAACCGGAACTGGCCGGCCGGCGACGTGACGACCTCGGCCGTGAACTCGCCGGACGAGTCGAGCAGCCGGACGTAGCGCCGCCACTGACCTGGCCCATCGGCGCTCTGGACGATGCCGGTGATCACGGTTTCCTTCTCGAGGTCGACGCTCGCGGGCAACGGGGCGCCCTGCTCGGGTGCGCCGCATCCGGCAATATCGACGGCGGAAGACTGGCTCATCGCAGGCACTCCCCGGGCTCGTCGCCGAGCGCCACCGGCACGCCGACAAGCGAGCCGTACTCGGTCCAGGATCCGTCGTAGTTCTTGACGTCGCCGTGGCCGAGCAGCTCGTGCAGCACGAACCAGGTGTGCGACGAGCGCTCGCCGATGCGGCAGTAGGCGATCGTCGAGCTTGCGACTCGTCCAGCCCGGCGGCCGTGTAGATCTCGCGCAGCTCGTCGTCGGACTTGAAGGTGCCGTCCTCGTTGGCCGCCTTGCTCCACGGCACCGACAGCGCGGTCGGGATGTGACCCGGCACGCTGCGCCTGCTCCTGCGGAAGGTGCGCCGGCGCGAGCAGCCGGCCCGCGTACTCGTCCGGGGACCGCACGTCGACGAGGTTCTTGTTGCCGATCGCGGCCACCACCTCGTCGCGGAACGCGCGGAGCGTCAGTGTCCTGCGACTGGGCGACGTACTGCGTCGCCTCGCCGGTCGGGCAGTTCCGTGGTCAGCGGCCGGCCGTCGAGCTCCCAGCGCTTGCGGCCACCGTCGACCAGCTTGACGTCACCGTGCCCGTACAGCTTGAAATACCAGTACGCGTACGCGGCGAACCAGTTGTTGTTGCCGCCGTAGAGCACGACGGTGTCGTTGTTGCCGATGCCCCGTGCCGATAGCAGCGCCTGGAACTGCTCCTGGTTGACGAAATCGCGCCGGACCTGGTCCTGCAGGTCCTTGCGCCAGTCGAGCTTGACGGCGCCCGGGATGTGCCCGGTGTCGTAGGCGGAGGTGTCCTCGTCGACCTCGACGAAGACGATGCCCGGCGTGTCCAGGTTCTTTTCGGCCCAGTCGGCGGAGACCAGGACGGATTCGCGACCCATGATGGATGCCTCTCGATGCGGTGGTTGCGGCGGCGGCGGGTGCGCCGAAGATCCGCCGGAAAGCGGGAACGGAATGCTGATGAATGCGTGCGAGCGGCCGCATTGCCGCGGGATGATTTGTCGGCCGGTACGGCTGTCAGTGCCTAGCGGCTGGCCGCGTCAAGCGCTCGGAAGACGCGCGAACAGCCACATCCCGGTGGCGTCGAGGCGGCCGGCGAAGATCAGCAACAGCGACAGAGGCTCGCCGCGACCAGGCAGAAATCGACCGGGCGGCGTTTGGTGAGCATGGGCAGAACCACGCTCATGGCCGGCGCCGACATGCCCTCACCGTCGCCGCACATTCGTGCGTCGAGAGTGGCGCAGGAAACTGCGCTGTGGGTTGCGTCGAGCGGGCTCACGGTTACCCACCCTAACACCAGCCCGATGGGCCGGACAGGCCACCGAACGGTCGAACGTCCACGCATCAGGACGACGATTGCAATAGTTGGGACGGTGGTCAGACCACGTCGAGCCCCCGGGCGTGCGCCGACGGAAACTCCACGTAGGGCGTCACCGCCGTGCCTCAGCGAATATCAGCCGCCCAGGACCACATTCTGCGCGCTCGCGGTGATGGCAATCCCGCCCGAGGTCGCCCGGACGCTGTCGAGCGATAGCCGGTACGGCAACTGTGGGATGCGTACGTCGAAGGTCAGCTGCCGGGCGATCGCCTGAAGGGTCCCCTGTAGTACCTGCGGCAACGGGGTGTCACTTGCTGTGACGTTGGACACGGCCACGTGCAGCACGTCCCTCTTGACCGAGATCGCACCGATGGCCTGGATGGTGAACGTCTGGCCGTGGAAGCTCGCCGGCGCGGAGATGCGCAGGTGCTCGCTGTCCGTACTGCCGATAGTGATCTTGGTTGGATCGATGCCGTACTGCTTCACGCCGGACAGGTCGATGAGCTGATTGAGGGCGGCCCAGCCGAGGTTGCCCGTGCCGACCACCTTGCTCGCCTCGATCCGGCCATTGCCGTTGACCAGTGCCTTCGTATCCGCGGACACGTTTGTCGCCGTGACCGCGAGCGAGTCCAGCCGTACGCCGCGGGTGGACGGATCCGGAACCGAGATGTCGATCCGGTCATAGTGGCCGGCCGCGACCTGGGTGAGGAAAGGGAAGCCATGGATGTCGACCTTCGGCTTGCCGTCGATCGTGACGTCCTCGCTCGCGAGTTGTGTCTGAGCCTTGTCCGCGACCGCACGTTCGGCCACCACGACACCGATGCGGTCGGCCGCGATCAGCAGGACGACCAGCACGAGCACGACGATTGCCAGGACTCGCAAGCCGCGGTGACGCCGCTCGGGTCGGTTGGCACGTGCCACAGAAACCTCCGCATCGGGGTGCGGCCGAAGGCCGATCACCAGATCGGGCCCGGCCGGATGAACCGGAATCGCCGGCTCAACTCAGTGCGGGCAGCAACACCATCACGCTCATCGCATATGCCACAGGAGCGGCCAACGCAAACGCGCCGAGCGGACCTTGCATGTGTCGCACCAACCACATCGAGCCCACGTCGCCGTCGATCTCGCGGCTGGCCTCGGCATATCCGACGCCGAGGTCCGCGAGGACTGCGGCGATCGCCGTGAGAAGGCCCGCATACACGGTACGGCCCGGGGACAACCCAACAAGGCCAGATGCCACGAAAGCGGACGCAATGGTACCGGCCATGGCGCCGGCGATGATCCCGATCGTGCCTCGCGCGACCTGTGGGGTGGTGCGCGGGAACGGGACGATGGCATCGAGCGCGCGCGCCACGACCAAGGCGACGGTCGCACCGGCCAGGCAGGCGGCGATCGATTCCGGACCGAGCTCGTTGCGTGACAACGTGATCAGCGATGCGTACGCCACCACGCCGATCACCATCACGAGCGTCGCACCGACGCTCTCGGCGACCTGCGACCGGCCGTCGCGCCGAGCAAGCTGGCCGATCATGCCGGCGACGAATGCGCCGGCCGTCACATATCCGAGCGGCGCGATCGTCGCATGAGTCGGCCAGGCCACGGCCAGGTCGGCGACGACGGCCGCGGCGAGCCCGACGCCGGCGACGATCCGGGCGCCGGCCGGTCGGGTCGCGACCGTCCACGTGACCACGAACAGCACCTGTACGCCGAAGATGATGAGCGCGAACGTCTTCGGGACGAGGTACGCGCCGGAGACGAGGGCGAGCCCCAGCAGACCGGCGAAGCCAGCGATGGCGAGGCTGACGAGCCGACCGGTCGGCGCGACCGGCACCCGGACAATGTCCTCCCGGTCGGTCAGCAGATCGGCGTCCAGCTCTCGTTCGTAACCCTTTTCGCCGCGGGCACGGCGACGGCGACCGGCCCCGGCGAGCGCGTCGATGGACTCCGCCTCGTCGAGTGGCACATCGAAGATCGAGGACGCGACGGGACGCTCGCCGTCGCGGCGATCGCCGTCCGGGCGGACGTCGTCGCGGCGGGGCTCACCAGCGGGCATCCAAGACACGCACCGATGGTGCCATTTCCGGCCGCCGATAGCGACCGCCGGCTCCGCCGGCAGCAGATCGTCGCAGGTTACGACCGCATTTCCGGACGATCACGCGGGCGACTTTGCGACGATTTTCACACCGGCACCGTCGGCCCAGCTCAGCAGCGGCATCCGGCTTCGAAAACGCCGTCGGCAAGCCATTGCGGTGTTTCGTGGCGCCCACCTGGTGAGCGCTTCCGGCTCATTCCGTAGCTCCTCCGCTACTCTGAGGTCCTGTTCACCCGCCAGCGACGTCGGTTGCACGCAGACGGGAGATCCCATGGAAATCTTGATGTTGACGGCGACTCCGGGCGGCTCGGCCGCGGCAGTGTTGCCGGCCCTCGATCTGCTTCCGCACGTCGTCCGGACAGCGGCCAGGGACATCCGCACGCTGATGTCCGGCCCGTCGCCGAACGTCGTAATGATCGACGCCCGCACCGACCTCGCGGACGCTCGCGCCACCTGCCGGATGCTGCACGCCACCGGATCCGGGATCCCGATGCTCGCGGTTGTCACGGATGCCGGCCTGATCGCGCTCGCCCCCGACTGGGGCATTGACGACCTCGTGCTGGCCACCGCCGGCCCGGCCGAGATCGAGGCCCGACTGCGTCTCGCGGTCGGCAAGCTGGGCGCACCGGTATCGGCCGATTCGGCGACGATCCGGGTCGGCGAGCTGACGATCGACCAGGACACGTACGCGGCTCGCCTGAAAGGTCGGCCGCTCGACCTCACGTACAAGGAGTTCGAGTTGCTGAAGTTCCTCGCTCAGCACCCGGGGCGCGTGTTCACTCGCGACCAGATGCTGCGTGAGGTGTGGGGCTACGACTACTTCGGCGGCACGCGGACGGTCGACGTACACGTACGGCGGCTGCGCGCGAAGCTCGGTTCGGAGTACGAGTCGATGATCGGCACCGTACGGCAGGTCGGCTACAAATTCGTCGTACCGTCCGCTCGTGGCATCGACCGGACACCCGGCGCCGACCCGGAGTTGGACGTCGCCGATCCGTCCGACATCGACCACCCGGCGGACCGGCTGCTCGCGTAACCCTCAGGGCCGAAACCCGGCGGGTCGGAGCCGGCCAGCCGGGACGCGCCGGGTGGCGATACGGTGGCGGTCGTGAGGATGTTGCCCGTCGTACGCCAGGCCGACCACCTGAACCACGACGAGGTCGACGACGTCCATCACCTCGCCACCGCGGCCGGCGACGCCGACGGTGCCTATCCGCTGTCCGAGCATGTGATGCTCCACCTGCGGTTGGGGGGCGACGCGCCAGCCGTACACCTGCTCATCCGGAAGGGCGCCGAACTCGTCGGGTATGCCCATCTGGACACCACGGACATCGTCGAAGGCCCGAGCGCGGAATTGGTCGTACACCCCATGTTTCGGCGTCATGGCCTCGGCCGCGCGCTCGTCACGGCCCTGACCGAGGCGGCGGCCGTCGCGGAGCCCGCCGGACGCCTGCGCCTATGGGCGCACGGCGACCATCCGTCCGCGACGGCGCTCGCCCTCTCCCTCGGGTTCGACCGTCACCGGGTGCTGTTCCAGCTGCGACGGTCGCTGTTCGCGCCGGTCGCGCCGCCCAAACTGCCCGCCGGGGTCACCCTGCGCGCGTTCGAACCGGGCCGCGATGACGCAGCATGGGTACGGCTGAATGCGCGCGCCTTCGCCGGCCATCCCGATCAGGGCAAGTGGACGGTCGACGACCTGCATGTGCGGATGGCCGAGCCGTGGTTCGATCCGGACGGGTTCCTACTCGCGACGCGTGGCGGCGGAGTTACTCGGCTTCCACTGGACCAAGGTGCACGGATCGCAACGTAGCGATCACCGGCCGGACGACGGGGCCGAGCATGACCACGATCCGATCGGCGAGGTCTACGTTCTCGGCGTCGACCCGGACGCACGCGGACTTGGGCTCGGCGAGGCGCTGACCGAGGCCGGGTTGCTCTACTTGCGTGGGCGCGGACTCGACCAGGTGATGCTCTACGTCGACGAGTCCAACCCCCGCGCCGTTGACCTCTACCATCGGCTCGGCTTCGTACGGTGGACCACCGACGTCTGCTTTCAGCGCGGCTGACTGTGCTTGTCTAAGCGCCTGGACCGACTGGTCGCCGCACTCTGCTTGTCTAAGCGCCTGGACCGACTGGTCGGCGCACGGTCCCTGCACGTGATATTCGGCCGGTTTCTCGCAGTGCATCACGCGTGGTCACCAGCATGATCGCGGCGATATCGACCGTCGTAATCTGCCCGAAATGTGCACACCGCCGACAGTCACGCGGATGGTCCTGCGCTGTTCACCGTTCGTTCACCTTTCGCCGGTTGGCCGTCAACCTGCGGCTCCTAACGTGCGATTTGACCGGTCGAGAAGACCGGTGCCGTGCACGGCGCCTGGCGCCTGTGCCCTAACACCCCCGAAGGGACGAAAACACGTGAAGCTTCAGCGGCTCGGCATCCTGGCCGGCATTGCGCTGACCGCGACAGTCGCGCTTGCGGCGTGTGGCACGGACACCAACACCAACCCGCCGAGCGGCGGCAACTCGTCCGCTGCCAAGATCCAATGTGGGACCGGCACACTCAACGCCCAGGGTTCCACCGCTCAGGCCAACGCGATGGCCGAGTGGATTAAGGATTACCAGCAGGCGTGTCCCGGCACCACGATCAACTATCAACCCACTGGATCGGGCGCCGGCCAGCAGGCTTTCATCGCGGGCACGGCGGCATTCGGCGGTTCCGACTCGGCACTCAAGCCGGCCGACCAGACCAGCGCGGACGCGCACTGCGGCACCGGCAACCATGCCATCCACCTACCGATGGTGGTCGGCCCGATCGCCGTCGTGACCAACGTGCCCGGCGCAACGAGCTTGCAGTTCAAGCCCGCCACGCTGGCCGGCATCTTCTCTGGCAAGATCACCAAGTGGAACGACTCAACGATCGCCGCGGATAACCCGGGCGTGACGCTGCCCAACCTGTCGATCACGAGCATCCACCGAGCGGACAGCTCGGGCACGACCGACAACTTCACCAACTACCTGGCCTCGACCGCCGGTCCGGCGTGGACGTTCGACCACGACAAGGTCTGGAAGGCACCTGGCGGCGACGCCGAGACCGGCAACGACGGCATCGGCGCTCAGATCGGCAAGACCAGCGGCTCGATCGGGTATGTCGAATGGTCGTTCGCGAAGGCGAACAGCCTCAACGTCGCGAAGATCGTCAACGGAGCCGGCGAGCCGACCGAACTCACGACGGATGCCGCCGCCAAGACAATCGCCGGTGCGAAGGTCGTCGGCACCGGCAACGACTTGCAGATGAAGATCGACTACGCTACCACGGTCTCGGGCGCATACCCGATCGTTCTGGTCACGTACGAGATCGTGTGCGACAAGGGCAACCCGGCGGCCAGCCTGAACCTGCTCAAGTCGTTCCTCGGCTACACGTCTAGTACTGCCGGCCAGGGCACACTGTCCGGGATCGGTTACGGTCCGCTGCCGGAGTCGGTACGCACCAAGGTTGCCTCGATCGTCGGTGGCCTCAGCTAGCCCGACCATTACCCACCGTGGATGGAGAGCTCACCCGAATGAGCCACCCCTATTCCGCTGGCTCCGCCGAGGCGAACGCCTCGGCGGAGCCACTCCGCCCAGCCGGCGATCAACGATCACCCGCCGACGCCTCCTCGCCCGACGGGTCCCTCGGTGGGCCGCCGCCTGGCGGTGGGTCCGCCCTGCAGACCCGCCGTCGCTGGAGCGCCGAGTCCGTGTTCCGATTGCTGAGCACGAGTGCCGGCCTCGCGGTTCTCGTCATCATCGTGGCGATCGGCGTCTTCCTCGTGTCGAAGGCGATACCCGCGCTACGCGCCGACCACGCGAACTTCCTGACCTACAACAACTGGTTTACGAACCAGTCGCCGCCTATGTTCGGCATCGGTGCCCTGGCAATCGGCACGCTGCTGACGTCCGCACTTGCCTTGCTGATGGCCGTGCCGGTCGCGGTCGGGATCGCGTTGTGCCTCACGCACTACGCCCCCCGGACGATCGCCTCGACGGTCGGGTTCACCATCGACCTGCTCGCAGCCGTACCCAGCATTGTGTTCGGACTTTGGGGGCGTGAGTATCTGGTGACGCCAGTCGCCGGCCTGTCGGCCTGGCTGCACCGCTACTTCGGCTGGCTGCCGATTTTCGGCAATGGCCCATACGGCAAGTCCATCCTTCTGGGCTCCATGGTCCTGGCCATCATGGTCCTGCCCATCATCACTGCGCTGTCGCGCGAGGTCTTCACCCAGACGCCGACAATGAATGAGGAGGCGGCGCTGGCGCTAGGCGCCACGAAGTGGGAGATGATCCGCACCGCGGTGCTGCCCTTCGGGCGGCCCGGCCTGATCGCGGCGACCATGCTCGGCCTCGGCCGTGCCCTCGGCGAGACGATCGCGCTCGCGCTCACACTCGGCTCCAACTTCATCATCACCGACAATATTCTGGTCAACGGTGGCAACACGATCGCCGCGAACATCGCGCACAACTTCGGAGAGTCCGACGCCATCGGTCGCGGCGCTCTCATCGCATCCGGCCTCGTGTTGTTCGCGATCACGCTGGTCGTGAACGTGGCCGCGCGGGCCGTCATCTACCGCCGACGTGAGTTCCGCGGGAGTGCGGCATGACGACATCCTCGGCCATCCACGACGCGCCGCTTGTGCTCCGCGCCAGGCGGATGCCGTCATGGACACCGGCCGCCATCGGCGCCGGTGCGTTCGCGCTCGCATACCTTGTCGTTGACCTGGGTGGGGTCCTAGGCGGCGGGTTCGCGCTGACGGTCGCAGTGGGCCTCGTTGCATTCGTTGTCATCCTCGGTGCCACGTCACGTTTCGTGGAGGGCTCCCGGGCAGCGCGCAACAGGATCGCAACCACCCTGGTCTATTCGGCATTCGGACTTGCTGCACTGCCGCTCTACTCCGTGGTGAAGACGCTGATCGTCGAAGGCCGCCACCGGCTCGACGCCGCCTTCCTCACCCACTCCAACCGCAACATCACAGCGTTCGACGCTGGCGGCGGCATCTACCATGCCATCGTCGGCACACTCGAGCAGGTGGCCCTCGCTGCGTTGATCGCGATCCCGTTGGGCATCGGCGCAGCGATCTACATCGTCGAGTACGGGCGTGGGCGCCTGGCCGGGGTGATCCGGTTCTTCGTCGACGTGATGACTGGTATCCCCTCGATCGTCGCTGGCCTTTTCATCCTCGCATTCTGGGTCACCGTGGTCTCGCCGTACTTCAACGGCGGCCGGCCGGGATACTCGGGCTTCGCGGCCTCACTGGCGTTGTCCGTGCTCATGTTGCCGACGATCACCCGCTCCAGCGAGGAGATGCTGCGATTGGTCCCGGTGTCTCTGCGTGAGGGCGCGTACGCACTGGGCATCGCGAAGTGGAAGACAGTTCTGAAGATCGTGCTGCCGACTGCGCTGACGGGGATCGTCACCGGGATCATGCTCGCCATCGCAAGGGCGGCCGGTGAGACGGCGCCGGTGCTGCTCGTCGCGGGTGGCTCCGATTCAATCAACATGAACCCGTTCAGCAACAACCAGGAGTCGCTGTCAGTTTACATCTACAGCCAGGCCGGCCTTGCCTCGCAGTACGGCCTGCCACGCGCCTGGAGCGCGGCACTTGTGCTGGTGGCGATCGTCTTGGTGCTGACCATCGCGGCTAAGCTGCTCTCCCGGCGAAACAAGTTGACGCGATGACCATGACCAGCGGACAACTGATCGACGCATCGAATTGATGAGAGGCACCGTCATGGCGAAACGCATCGAAGCCAACAACATCTCGGCCTACTACGGATCGTTCAAGGCCATCGACTCCATCTCGATGACGATCGAGCCCAAGGCGGTGACCGCCCTCATCGGTCCGTCCGGCTGCGGCAAGTCGACGTTCCTGCGCTCGATCAACCGCATGCACGAAGTGCTCCCCGGCGCCCGCGTCGAGGGCGGCCTGACCATCGACGGCCAGAACATCTACGACCGGGACGTCGACGTCACCGCCGTCCGCCGGATGATCGGCATGGTCTTCCAGCGGCCAAATCCGTTCCCGACGATGTCGATCTACGACAATGTCGTCGCCGGCCTGCGACTCGGCGGGCGTCCGGCGCAAGTCGGCTCTGGACGACGCATGTCGAGAAGGCGCTACGCGCCGCCAACCTCTGGAACGAGGTGCACACGCGGTTGTCCCGGCCGGGCGCCGGCCTGTCCGGCGGTCAGCAGCAGCGCCTGTGCATCGCCCGTACCATCGCGGTCGAGCCGCAGGTCGTGCTGATGGACGAGCCGTGCTCGGCGCTCGATCCGATCTCCACGTTGGCGATCGAGGATCTGATCACCCAGCTCAAGTCCGAGTACACGATCGTGATCGTCACGCACAACATGCAGCAGGCGGCACGCGTGTCGGATCGCACCGCGTTCTTCTCCATCGACAAGACCGGCGACCCGGGTCGCCTGATCGAGTTCGACGACACCACGCGCATCTTCACCAACCCGAGCCAGAAGAAGACCGAGGACTACATCACCGGCCGATTCGGGTGAGACAGCGCGGATGAGGGTCTCGTACCCGGGCGCTTCGGCGTTACGGGTGCGTGGTAGTCGTGGCACCGTGTCGGAGTTCGGGATCCGGCACGGTGCCACATGCTTCGGCGGCACCCGACCGGTTACGTGGCCTCACGCCTCCACGAGACGGGGCATGACCGGGGTCGCCGCATCTCGTTCGGCCGCCGCGGCCATCAGCTCATCGATCGAGCCGTACGCGTCGACCTGCCTCAGCGTGACCCGGGTCGGCGGCAGCATCGGCAGGCCGCGCCGATCGATCGGCCGCAGCCACCGCACCTCGTCCGCCTCGCCGCCGACGTTGCGAGTGAGCTGACCGGCGGGCAGGCGGGCCAGGAAGAAGTACGTGTCGTAGCGTCGCGGCTCGAAATCCGGCGTGATCCAGCGGGCCCATGGTGCGAGCAGGTCGGCGCGCAGAGCGAGGTCGCGGGCGCGCAGGAACTCGGCGAAGCCGATTTGACGCGCGACCAGCGCGGCGCGCTCCGATTCCCAATCGTCGCCGGAGACGTCACCGACGACGGTCGACTCGGTCGGACCGGCCAGCAGGATGCCCGACTCTTCGAACACCTCGCGCACGGCCGCACAGACGATGGCCTCCGCCTGGTCCGGCGTCTGACCGAGCCGCCGCGCCCATGCCGCCGCATCCGGTCCCGCCCAACGGATTTCGGCACCGGCATCGCGCGGATCGACCGAACCGCCCGGGAAGGCGTACATGCCGGGGGCGAAGGGCATCGTCGGAACGCGACGAATCGCGTAGACCTCATAAGCGCCGGAAGCGGCGCCGGACGACTCGGGACGAAGCAGCAGCACCGTCGCAGCCAGCCGAGGCACGGCCGGCGCGACGCCGGAGGCATAGAACGAGCGCGCGTGCGCGAGCAACGCCGGCGGCAGATCGGTCGGCCGCAGATCGGGCGACGAACCGCCGACGCCGTCCGGTCCGGACTCCGGATCCGCGAGCGGCGTGGTCAGTCAACCTGGACCACCACGGCGGTGCCCTGGCCGACCCCGATGCAGGCGGCGGCGACGCCGTATCCGCCGCCACGGCGAGCCACCTCGCGGCAGACGTCAACGATCACGCGCGGCGCGGATGCCCCGAGCGGGTGCCCCATCGCGATCGCGCCGCCATTCGGGTTGACCCGTTCGAGGTCGAGCGACGGCAGCCCGTCGAGCACCGACAGCACCATCGCGGCGAACGCCTCGTTGATCTCCCACGCGGCGATGTCGGCGACGGTCAGACCGGCCCGATCGAGCACCTTTCCGATCGCACCGACGGGAGCCAGCGTGAACCGCTCCGGGTGCGATGCCGACGGTCGCGCTGGCCACGATGCGGCCGACCGGCTCGACGCCGAGTTCGGCCGCCATCTCGCGGGTGCCGACGAACGTCGCGATCGCCCCGTCGTTGATGGGCGACGAATTGCCGGCGGTGACCGTGCCGTCCTTGGTGAACGCCGGCTTCAACGCGGCCAGTTTCGCCGCGGTCGTATCTGGGCGGATCGACTCGTCGCGGGTCACCGACTCGACCGGGAACACGTACCCGTCATGCAAGCCCTTGTCGAACGCGGCGCCAGCCCGCTCATGCGACCGCAACGCCCACTCGTCCTGCGCTTCGCGCGAGATGCCGAGCTCGGCCGCGACGGCCTCGGCGCACGCGCCGAGCGACGCCGTCTGTTGCGCGGAGAACTTCGGGTTCACGATGCGCCAGCCGACCTGCGTCGGGTAGAGCTGCATCGTGGCCGGCTGGGCCACGTCGGGCTTCGGGATGACGAACGGGGCGCGGGTCATGCTCTCCACACCGCCGGCGATCATCAGCGACGCATCGCCGGCGCGGACGGCTCGCGCGGCCTGGATGATCGCTTCCCCACCGGAGCCGCACAGCCGGTTGACCGTCACCCCCGGTACGGTATCCGGGAGGCCGGCCAGCAGCACGGCCATCCGTGCGACGTTGCGATTGTCTTCGCCGGCACCGTTGGTGTCGCCGAGAATCACGTCGTCGAGGCGGCCGGCATCGAGCCCCGCGTGCCGCTTCAACAGCTCGATGATCGGCAGCGCGGCCAGGTCGTCCGTACGGATTCCGGCCAGTCCACCGCGGTGCTTGCCGAACGGCGTGCGCACCGCGTCGATGAGGTAGGCGTCCACGGGATGGAGCCTACTGGCCACCGGATCGAGTCGACCTCCGCGATGGCGGCCGTCCCACACCATCGGCCGCCCGGTTGTGGCTGTTGAGCGCCGATTGAGCGGTCCGGTGCGCGCTTGGACCGGACGGCTGGTTCGATGTGTGCATGACCGATCCGATCCGCTGGGGCATCGTCGCAACCGGCCGCATCGCCGCGCAGTTCGTCAGCGATCTCGGGATCGTCGACGATGCGGAGGTCCTCGCGGTGGCCTCACGCAGCGACGATTCGGCCGGCCGGTTCGCCACCGAGCATCACATCCCCCGGCCGTACGGCACCTGGGAAGCGCTCGCCGCCGACCCGGATGTCGACATCGTCTACGTCGCCGGTCCGCACCCGGCTCACTATCCCGGCCGCTCGCCTGATGCTCGCGGCCGGCAAAGCGGTGCTGTGTGAGAAGCCCATCACACTCAACGCGCCCCAGGCCGAAGACCTCGTCGCCGTGGCGGCCGAGCACCGCGTGTTCCTCGCCGAGGCGATGTGGACCCGCACGATTCCGGCGGTACGGCGAATTGTCGAGCTCGTCGCCGGCGGCGCGATCGGAGAAGTGACCGCCGTGTCGGCCGACTTCAGCTTCGCGGCAGCGGTCGGCCCGGAGCATCGGCTGCGCAATCACGCGTTGGGCGGCGGCGCGCTCCTCGACCTCGGCGTCTATCCGCTGGCGCTCGCGCAGCTGTTCCTGGGCTCTCCCGATACGGTCAGCGCCTCGGCTCGGTTGTCGCCCGAGGGCGTTGACGCCGGGACCGGCATCCTCCTCGGCTACCGGGCTGGTCGGGCCGATGCGCCGTCGTGGCGGGACGAGTCGGCGTACGCCGCGCTGACCTGCGCATTTGATTCGAATGGCTCGACCACGGCCACGATCGCCGGCACGCTCGGCCGGATCGACTTCCCGGCCGGTTTCCATCATCCGCAATCGTTCACGCTGCACCGGGGCGAGAACGCCGAGCTGGTCGAGGTGCCGTACGAGGGGCACGGCCTGCGCTTTCCGGCCATCGAAGCGATGCGCTGCTTGCGCGCCGGCGAGATCGAGAGTCCACTCCTGCCACACGCGGCCACACTCGCGGTCATGGCGACGATGGACGAGATCCGCGGCCAGATCGGCGTGAGCTATGCGGCTGACGCAGCCTGACAGCGCGGCCTGAGACATGCCGTCCGTTGATCCACGGGACGCTTGATCCACTGCCGTGGACGATTCACGTCGCTGCCGCAGCACAAATCGTCCACCGCGGTGGATCACCGCGCGGCGTAGGTCCTCGTTGACGCTGGTGCGGCCTTGCCCTCCCAGTTGAAGAGCGGATGCACGATGAACCAGGCGAGCGCGCCGACCAGGCCAGCGGCCGGCAGCGTCAGGAACCACGCGACCACGATGTTGCCGGCGACCGCCCACCGTACGGCCGAGAGCCGCTTCGTCGCGCCGACGCCCATGATCGCCGACGTGATCGTGTGGGTGGTGGAGATCGGGTAGCCGAGTTCCGCGGTCGTCCACAGCACTGTGCTCGCCGACGATTTCGGCCGCGAACCCTTCCGGCGGCCCGAGGTGGATGATCCGCCGGCCGAGCGTACGGATGATCCGCCACCCGCCCGAGTACGTCCCGAGCGAGAGCACCAGCGCACTGAGGAGGTATACCCAGGTCGGAGTGGCCGAGTGCGGTCCGATCTGGCCACCGAGCACGAGGGCGAGCGCGACGATCCCGATCGTCTTGGACGCGTCCTGCAGGCCATGGCCGACCGACATCGTGAATGCGGAGAACGACTGCGCGATGCGGAAGCCGCGGTTCAACTTGGCCGGCTGCCCGTTGCGGAAGACCCAACGGATCGTGAGCATCACGACGTAACCCAGGAAGAACCCGATGAACGGCGAGATGAACATCGGCAGGATCACCTTGTCGGTGATGCCGTGCCAGAACACCTGCGTGGTGCCCGAGGCCAGCGCGGCGCCGACCAGGCCACCGATCAGGGCGTGCGACGACGAGGACGGCAGGCCGAAATACCAGGTGACCAAGTTCCAGGTGATCGCCCCGAGCAGGCCACCCATGACCACGCCCAGACCGCTCACGTCCGACGGTGGCGAGATGATGCCGGTCCCGACCGTCGCCGCGACCTTGCCGGCCAGCCCGAAGAACGGCAGCGAGCCGACGAGGTTGCCGACCGCGGCCATGAGCAAGGCAAAACGTGGCGTCAGCGCGCGGGTGGACACGCTGGTAGCGATCGCGTTGGCCGCATCGTGGAAGCCGTTGGTGTAGTTGAACCCCATCGCCACGATGATCACGACGATGGTGGCGGTCAGTCCGCTCATCGCGCCGACCGACTGCCATCAAGCGACGGGAAAATGAACGAGAGGTAGCGCATCACGGGCACACGGATGCCCGTTGGCGCGGGGAAACGCACTCAGGACTCCTTGACCGCGATCGTCTCGACCGTGTTCGCCACGTGCTCGAAGGCGTCGCAGGCGGCCTCCAACTCGTCGGCGACCTCTTTCATCTTGAGCACGGTCAGTGCGTCGTACTCGCCGGAGAACAAACGCACCAGGAGCATCCGATAGGCGCGGTCGCCCTCGTTCTCGAGTCGGTTGCACTCGACCCAGTACTCCTGCAACTCACGCATCGACTTGAGCCGCGGCATCGCGTCGGCGGTCACCTTGGCCTGCTGGTCCAGCACGTCGATGATCTCCACCATCTCGCGCGGCAGCGCCGGCAGCGAGGACAGGCCGTACAGGTAGACGAACGTACCGATGGCCTCGAGGTGATCCATCACATCGTCCAGGCCGGATCCGAGGCGGTAGATGTCCTCGCGATCGAACGGCGTGATGAACGACGAATTGATCTTGTTGTACAGCTCGTGGGTGATGCTGTCGCTGTCGTGCTCGACCTCGACCAGCCGCTCGCCGATCGCCATGACGTCCGCGCCCGGCAGAGCGAGCTCCGACAACAACCCGGTGCCCTTGACGAGATTCTGTGCAGCGCGGCTGAAGAAGTCATAGAACGAGTCATCGCTCGGACGGATCTTGATGCGCACAAGAACTCCTGGACTCGACGGGGGGACGCCTACGACAGGGATATCGGGGGGAATGCTAGCCGGTAGCTGCGGCGAGGCGGAGTTGACCGCCACCGATCAAAGTAATCGGACCGTAGAGCGTCAGGTCGGCGGGGCGACCATCAGTTCGCCGAATCCGACAAATCGGTCAACTCCCGACCGGATCTCCGTGTCGCCGGTGATCACCCGCGCCGGACACCTAGCGCAGGCGCGCCCGCTCTACCTCCAGATCGAAGCTCGGCGGCGGATAGTGCAGGCCGAGGTCGCCGAGCGTCTCCACGAGGATGTTCGCGACCGCCCAATCTCGATACCACTTGAGGTTCGCCGGCACTACGTACCACGGCGCGTCCTCGGTCGAGCAGCGACTGATCGCGTCCGCATAGGCCGCCTGGTAGTCGTCCCAGTGCGCGCGTTCGTCGACGTCGGCCGGGTTGTACTTCCAGTACTTCGTCGGGTCGACGAGGCGCTGCCGCAGTCGCTCGCCCTGCTCGGCGTACGAGATGTGCAACATGATCTTGATCATGGTCACGCCGTCGTCGACGAGCGACCGCTCGAATTCGTTGATCTTGGCGTACCGGGTCTGCCACGTCCGCTTCGGCACCAGGTCGTGCACGCGGACAACCAGCACGTCTTCGTAGTGCGACCGGTTGAACACGCCGATCTGACCCGGCACCGGCAGCGCCTTGCGGATCCGCCAGAGGAAGTCGTGCGCCAACTCCTCTTCCGTCGGTGGACCGAAGCTCACGATCGTGAGGCCCTGCGGGTTCATCGTGCCGGCCACCTTGCGGATGGTGCCGTCCTTGCCACCGCAGTCCATTGCCTGCAGCACCAGCAACACACGCCGCCGGTTCTCGGCGACCTTCGCGGACGCGAACAACTGTTCCTGCATCGTTTCGAGGCGAGCGCCGAGTCCCACCAACTCCTGCCGGGCCCAGCTCTTGCCGCCCTTCCTGCGTTTGCGGGAAGGCCGGGTGTGCCGCCCGGATCGATCGATTCGAGGTTGACCGCGGTCCCCGGTGCCACGCGCAGCGCGTCGCGAACAGTCATGCTCCGATCATTGCGTACCGACACGAGCCGCGCCGCCTGACCGGCTGACGCGGTGGCGGGCCGACGTGCCCACCTGCGCCGGCACCGTCGCGAGTCGGCCGCCGGCACGTCGCGGCGGTCGATGCACAGTCGTCTGCACCGGTACGGCAACCGTCCGCCGTACGGGTCGCGGATGGGCCACGGTCGCCAGCGCGGGCGCCGGATTGCCGTACCCGCGAAGGAAGTTAGCGAGCGCACGCGGCCGAGTGGTCGTGATGAGATCGACCCCGGCGGCGGCCAATTCGCACCAGAACGCCTCACGAACGCGCCACCCGCGCTCCGGCAGATCCGCGAAGTGGACCTGGCGGCCCTCGGCGTGGGCGGCGGCCACCAACCGATGCAAGGCGTTGCGCTCATCGGCTGGCATCTCGCCGCGACCGTCCCAGTCGAAGCGCTGCGACCACGGTTCGCTCAGCATCGGCGCGACCGTTGGCGGCACGCCCCACGGCCCGAGATCGGCGAACGTGCCATCGGCGAACGTCCGCCGCTCGGCCGCGCCGGCCAGCGCGAGTCGAGGCACATGCTCGCCGGTCAGCAGTACGGTGACCGGACCCGTCCGCACCACGCCGTCGACGCGCCGCGTGAAAACGTCGGGATGGCCGCCGAGCTGCATTTCGAGCCGCTCGTACGCGCGCTCGAGCCGCTGCGGATCGGGCTCGTCGATCGCGATGACGAGGCGAAACGGTGAGGGGCTGTCGGCGTACACCCGACCGTGGAGGGTTGCGATCCGATCGGCCAGCGGTCGGAGGATCAGCCGCTCAAGCTCGGCACCGGGATCGGTGTAGTCACGCAACCCGCCGACGAGCAGCCGGTCCGTGTCGTCCAGCCACACGACGATCTCCACGCTCGCGTAGCCCTGCCGCAGGCGGCGAGTCAACGGATCGCGGGCGGCGGCGTCGCGCGGCGCATAGGCTCCGGCCGCACACGGGTTCTCCCGTCGAGCCCGGGCGCTGACCAAGCCGGCTGCGACGGCCACCGGCAACGACCACTACCCCGCTGACCACCGCAGCCATCCAACCGCCCTTGTTCGTCCAGATGCCGTTCGTTGCCGGATGTGGCGATTGTACGGTTTGATCCATTCGATCTCGAGGTCGCGGCACGCGGAGGCTTGACGATCTCGTGCCGGTGATCTCGGGGCGTTCGGTCGACTTCGTCCCAACGATGATCGCGGCTCAGATGACCTTGTCGAGCCAGCGGTGGAACTCGCTACGGAACGGTTCGGTGCCGTCGTCGAGCGCCTTGAGCAGCCACTCGGCGGCCTCCCACGCGGCCGCGACAACGTCGGGCGGATAGCCGTAGCGCACCCGGTGGTCAGCGAACTCGTCCTCGTCCAGCAGTTCGACGAGATTGTGTTCGCGTCGGCGGCGTACGTCCAGGTCCAGATCCGTGAGCAGGACACCGCCATCGATCCACTGGGCCGGCGTCGTGATGTCGCAGTAGACCTCGGTCCGCCGCGGCGGGGAGTTGAACATCGCGGTCCACCACGTGTCACGCGGCACCAGCAGGACGTACGGATCGGTGTACTTGAAGTCGGCCAGTGCCGCCGCGATGAACTCGCCGCTCGGCACGCCCAGCCAGTCGCCGTACTCGTCGGATCCGAGGCGCACCGCCGGGTACGACCGGTGCGGGCTGCCGTCGTATTTCCGGTAGCGGACTCGGATGACCGACGGACGCTCCTGCATTCTGTAGATCGTGCGCCACCGGAAGCGGCCGTGCTACCAGGATCGGCCGGAATCACCCGCGCGACGACGGGCGCCGGCCGGTCGGAGCGGATCTGTCGGCGGAAGGCGGTAACGTCGGTGGCCGTGACTGGCAGCCGGACCGCACCCCGCTCAAGCTCCGGCCGGCTCTCGTCCGAGCCACTCAACCGCACCGACCCAAGCACCAGCACGGACGCGCGGCGCCGCAATCGAGCGGCGCAAAATCGAGCGGCGCCGGATCGAGCGACGCTGGATCGACCGACACGCGTCGACCGACACCGCGGCCGCCAGTCATCGGGCGAAGGTCGACGCGCTGCTCGCGGCGGCGGTAGGTGCCGTTCCGGGCGGATCCGAGCGCCCCGGCCAGCAGACGATGGCGCACGCGGTCGCCGACGCCGCCCGCCATGGCGAGCACCTGCTCGTCCAGGCCGGCACCGGCACCGGCAAATCGCTCGCCTATCTCACGCCGGCGCTGCTCGTGGACGGCCCGGTGGTCATCTCGACGGCCACCCTCGCGTTGCAATCGCAGCTGGTCGACCACGATCTGCCCCGACTGGCCGACGCGGTGGAGCCGATTCTCGGCCGCCGGCCCCTGCACGCCGTGCTCAAGGGCCGCCATCATTACCTGTGCCTCGCGAAGTTGGAGAGCTCGACCGAGGAGGAGCCGGACGACGCCCTGTTCGACACCGGGTCCCGGCGCGCGGCCGAAAACGGTTTGGCTCGGCGAGGTCGGCCGCCTCGGCAAACAGATGCAACGCCTGCGCGACTGGGCAAGCGAGACCGAGACGGGCGACCGGGACGAACTCGATCCCGGCGTCGACGACACCGCGTGGCGCCAGGTGTCGACGTTCGCGCGCGAGTGCGTCGGTGCGTCCCGGTGCACGTACGGGGCGGAGTGCTTCGCCGAGGCGTCGCGCGCCCGCGCCCGCGAGGCCGACATCGTCGTGACGAACCACAGCCTGCTCGCGGTCGACATGCTCGCCGGCCGGCATATCGTGCCGCCGCATCGTCTGCTCGTGGTGGACGAGGCGCACGACCTGGCCGATCGGGTGTCGAGCGCGTCGCAGGCCGAGGTCTCCCCGGACGTAATCGACCGGGGTGCGCGACGGTCCCGGTCGCTCATCGGTGCCGACATTTACGAGCAGCTCATCGAGGCCGGCGATGCGCTCGCCGTCGGCCTCGGCGACGCGGCGCCCGGACGGATGACCGCCGGCCTGCCCGGGCCATTGCGTGAGGCGTTGACGCTGCTTGACGCGGCCACGCGCCGGGCTCTTGAAGCGGTCGGCGAAATCAAGATCGATGACCCGGACCCGGTACGCAAACAACAGGCGCGCGCCACCCTCGACGAGTTGTCGAAGACGTCACAGCGGCTGCTCGAGGAGTCGGACCATGACGTTGCGTGGATCGAGATCAGCGACCGTCATCGCGCCGTCGTCGTCGCCCCGCTCAGCGTCGCCGGCACGCTGTCCACGCACCTGTTCAGCGAGCGCACGGTCGTGGCGACGTCGGCGACGCTCGCGCTGGGTGGCCGCTTCGACACGGTCGCCCGGTCGCTCGGGCTGTCCGCCACACCGTCCACCGAGGACCCGACGACCGCCCCGTCCTGGACCAGCCTCGACGTCGGATCCCCGTTCGACTATCAACGGCAGGCAATCCTCTACGTGGCCTCGCGCGTGCCGCGGCCGACACAATCCGGCCTGTCCGACGCGGCGGCCGAGGAACTCGTCGCGCTGGTCAGTGCGCTGGGTGGCCGTACGCTCGGATTGTTCTCCTCCCGGCGCGCGGCCGAGCGTGCCGCGGAGGTCCTGCGCCAACGCACCGACCTGACCATCCTGCTGCAGGGCGACCAATCGTTGCCGCTGCTGATCCGCGCGTTCCGGGACAACCCGGCGACCTGCCTTATGGGTGTCATGTCGCTGTGGCAGGGCGTCGACATCCCCGGCGACTCGTGCCAGCTGGTGGTCATCGACCGGCTGCCCGTTCCCACGGCCGGACGAGCCACTGGCCGCGGCCAGGTCCGCCGCGGTCGATGCCGCCGGCGGCTCCGGGTTCGCGTCGGTCAGCGTTCCGATCGCGGCGGTACGGCTGGCGCAAGGCGTCGGCCGGCTCATCCGTTCCACCGCCGACCGTGGAGTCGTGGCGGTGCTCGATCCGCGGCTGGAGACGGCACGCAGTTACGGCGCGTTCATGCGGGCCTCGCTACCGCCGTTCTGGTACACGACGAAGCGCGATGTCGCGCTCGGCGCTCTACAGCGGCTCGCCGCGACACCGCCCGGCGCGCGTCGTAGTCGTCGCTATTTGTCGGCGACGACGACCGCGTCGGGCGGCGGCGGGTCTGGTTCATGGCGACGCCGCGCGGTCAGGTGCCGGATCGCGGTGTTCAGCACGGCGACGACGGGTACGGCGACCAGCGCGCCGACGATCCCGGCCAGGACGAGGCCGGATGCGATCGACAGGATGACGGCGAGCGGATGGATCGCGACCGCCCGGCCCATGATGAGCGGCTGGAGCACGTGACCTTCCAGCTGCTGCACGCCGATCACGCCGCCGAGCACGATGAGCGCCAAGCACCGGCCCATGCGTCACCAGGGCGACGAGCACCGCGACCGCGCCGGACAGGGTGGCACCGATGATCGGGATGAAGGCGCCGAGGAAGACGAGGGCGGCCAGCGCAAACGCGAGTTCGACGCGCCACACGGTGAGCCAGATGCCGATGCCGACCGCGTCGATGAACGCGACCAGCACGGTCGCGCGCACGTACGCGATGAGCGTGCGCCACGACTGCTGGCCCGCGTTCGCGATCGGTGAACGCGCCGCTCGCGGCAGCAGGCCGACCAGGAAGCGCCAGATCTTCGAGCCGTCGCGCAGGAAGAAGAACAGCGTGAACAGCACGAGGAACGTCGAGGCGAGGATGTCGAACGCGGTCGTCGCGGTGGACAGCGCGCCGGTGGTCAGCGTGGACCGGTGGTCACTGATCCATTTCTGTCCGGCCTGGAAGAGGTTGTTGAGTTGTGCGTCGGACAGATGGAAGATGCCGTTCTTGCAGCCAGTTCTGGATGCTGTTCAGCCCGGCCTGCGCTCGATCGGCCAGGTCGGAGTAGTTGTTGATGAATTCGGTGACGACCAGCGTGAGGGTGCCCGCCACCAGGATCAGGCCACCGACCAGCACCATGACCGCGGCGAGCGTCCGGTGCACGCCGTGCCGGCGCAGCCAGCCGACGGCCGGCTCCAGCAGTGCGGTCAGCAGCAAAGCGATCGCCACCGGGATGACGACCGAGTGCAGCCGGGCGAGTGCCCAGAGGACCGCCGCGAATCCGGCCACGACCAGACAGCAGCCGCCAACTCCAGCCGGCCGCCACCCGTAACGGTCGCGGCACCGCGAGGTCGTCACGGTCGCGAACGGACATCGCTCGGCCGGTCGGCGCGGCCTCGACCGGAGTATCCGTCTCGACGTCGACCTCGAACGGTTCATCGTCGGCGTCGGGCTCGTAGGAGTCGTTCTGATCGTCGGCTCGCGCTCGCAGCGTCGACTCGCGCGTGACCGCGCGCGCCGACTCGTACGCCCGCGCAACGGCGGAACGCGCCTGCGACATTATGCCCACGTGATGATCCTTCGCCGATACCTGCCCTACCGTACCCAGCAGGGGCAAGATCTGAAGCTACCAGTCGACGACCGACCGGCACCCGCTCGTCACATCGCGCTGGCGTGTTAGGCGACGCCGGTGTCCAGCGACACCGGCCGGGACCGGCGTTGTAGGTTGCGAGCGTGAGCAGCGGCGAAACCACCGACGTCGAAGCACCTCCCGATCCGACTCCTGCACGACCGCGTGCTGGTCAAGGTCGAGGTCGGCGAGGGCGAACGCCGGTCATCCGCCGGCATTCTCATCCCGGCGACCGCATCGGTTGGCCGGCGTCTGACGTGGGCCGAGACGGTCGGCGTGGGTCCGCACGTCCGCGCGATCGTGACCGGTGACCGCGTGCTGTTCGACGCGGAGGAGCGCTCGGAGGTCGAGATTCATGGCCAGACGTACGTGTTGCTGCGCGAACGCGATGTCCACGCCGTCGCGGCCCGCCGAGTCGAGGACAACGCGACGGGTCTCTACCTCTAGCGAGCGCTCGTCGTGCCGGACGGGTCGCCGCGGTCCGCGCGTTTACGGATAGCCGCGCGGCGGCTGACCCGGCGGTGGATACCCGTGCGGTAAATATCCGCGTGGCGGGTAGCCGCCCGGCCCGCCCGGCCCGCCCGGCCCGCCCGGGTAAGCGAACGCGGGTGGCGGCGGTGCGACGACGGGAACCGGCACGACCGGTTCAACCGGCGGGTCGACCGTACGCGTGACACCGTCCGGGAACTGTACGTGATATCGATTGCCGTCCCAGAACGCCTGAGGTGCCATCGGGTCGGCGGTCGCGTACCCGCTGCGGTAGGCCGACACCAGGTGCAGCAGATTGCCCTCGTCGGCGAGATCGGCCGACCAGGTGTCGCTGCCGGCCGCGGCCCGCCGCTCGGCACGGTCCCGCAACAGAGCCAGTCGGGTGGCGGCCAGTTGGAAGCCGCGCATGGCATCGCCTCCGGCCGGCCCGGCGACCCGGCGAGCCCAGGCCCGCGCCGATCGGCGACGGCCGACCGTAGCGAGCGAGGCCACCTCGGGTGGGCTCAACCACCCGGCCCGCACGTACGGCACCAGCGCGCTCTGGATGACCCGCCCTTCGCTGGATCGCAACCACATGGCCAGTGCGACCATGCCGAAGAAGATCGGCATCATCACCGAGAAGTAGCCGTAGAGCAGGATCTCCGGTCGTCCGGTGTGGTTCGCGAGCGTGGCCATCAGATTCCACGAACCGTGCAGGATCATCGCCGCGAGGAGGCCGGCGATCGGCGCCAGGATACGCACTCGGTGACGGGTCGACCGGATAGCGATGCCGACCCCGATCGCGGTCATCGAGGTGAACAGCGGATGGGCGAAGCCGGACAGCGGGATGCGGCCGATGAAGACCTGGATGAGGCCGGTGAAGCCGCCCGCGACGCCGGCCTTGTCCGCGCCCATCGCGTAGCCGTATCCGCCGAGGTAAAGGATGTTCTCCGACATCGCGAACCCGGTAGCGGAAATGCCGAAGAACACGATCGCGTCGACGATGCCGTTGAACAGCGGCCGGCCCCGCCGAGCGGTGATGATCAGCAGCAGCACCGGTCCGAGCGCCTTCAGCGACTCCTCGATGACCGGAGCGACGGCCACTGCCACGATGTCCCGCGACCAACCGAGGTGGGCGAAGAGCGCCGCGATGCCGGTGTTGGCGCCGAATGCGGCGAGCGCCGCCACGAGAGCACCCCAGGCGAACACGAGGACGAGTGCCCAGGTTGGCTCGGGTTCGTAGCGGTCCAGCCACATGAACGCAGCGACCAGGAACGGCACCGGGATCGCGGCCGCGGCGAGGCCGATGCCGAGCGCGAGTGGGCCGATGTCGTACCCGATGATCAGCAGCAGCGCGGTGCCGCAGACGAGGAAGAAGAGCGCGACCCCGGCGAGGGCCAGCACTCGACGACGGTCGATGCGTTGCGGCGGCGCCGGCACGCCGTCGGCGCTGCCCACGGGCGCGACGGCCGGCTGCATGCGTCACGCGGCCAGCCTACCTACCGCGCGTCGGACCGCCCGGATCGACGTAGCGTCGTCCAGCCCGGTCGCCCGCAACGAGATCGGTGGCGATCGACCGCACCTGGGCGACGACGACGTCGCCGGAGAAGCCGAGGCCGGCCCGGTACGCGTCCGCGGCCTGCCCCACCGCCGCCAGTGCCAGTTGCCGGGTCCGCCGCGGATCGGTGCCGTGGGCCAACTCCTCGTGCAGCATACGGACAGCGTCGGCGAGCGTACGGAGGGCGACCGGCAGATCGTCGGTGAACGGCTCGCTGTCATCCAGCACCGCCGTCGTACGCCGGGCCAGCACGCGCGCGTTCCGCAGCGCCCGATCGATGTGTACGGCGCTGTCCAGGTACTGCGACAGCGGCGCCCGGCTGCGCCACCGGGTTGGCGCGATGGACGCCGTCTCCGTCGCGACATTGAGCGCGTCCCGAAACTCTGCCCAGCGCAGCCTCGCTCGAACGCATCCGGTCCAAGCGCCGCCCGCGCCCGCGAAGCGTCCCGGTTGGCGAGCGCGTCGGCGCATCCGGTCAGCTCGGCAGCGAGCAGATCCAGCGCCGGCACGACCGCCTTCTGTACGGTCGTGAGCGGGTTGACCGGCAGCAGAATCGCCATCACGCCCACGCCGACAAGCGCCGCCGACCAGCGCGTCGACGAACCGCGTGTAGTAGATCCCGTGGCTCGGCGGCGCGAGCGTGGCGACGAGTACGGACGACGACGCGCACTGGCCGATCAACGTGGCGCTGCCGCCGACGAACACGGCGGTGACGATCGCAAGCACGACGACGAGCGCGATCTGCCAGCCACCGGTGCCGATGAAGTAGATAAGGATGTCGCCGACGCCGATGCCCAATGCCACGCCGAGAACGAGTTCCACCGCCCGGCGCAGCCGCTGGCCGATCGAGACGCCGAGCACGATGACCGCCGAGATCGGGGCGAAGAACGGTGCCGCGTGGCCGATCACGTCATGCGCGAGATACCAGGCGATGCCGGCCGCGATGCCGGCCTGGACCGCGACGATGAGGCTTGCCCGCACCCGACCGATCCGGTCGCTCAGGCGGACGGCCGATTTGTGCCCGAGATCGGCCAGCGCATCCACGGCGCGCTGAGCGTGATCACGGGGGGATGGGCATGCGCGTCAGCGTAACCATCCGGGCAGTGGCGCGACGGCCCGTTGGCCGGGCCCGTACACAGGCTGTGCACAGCTGCCACTTGGCCACGCTCGGCAATCCGGCCACTGGGGACAGGCGGCCGCCGGAGTCCACAGGCTGTGGAAAACCCGCGTCCACATCTGTGGACAAAACCGCGCCTCACTTCTCTGGTACGGCCGGTCCCGTCTCGAGCAGCGGGGCGAACAGGTCTCCGTACGCGTCGACGCGGGCCAACACATCGTCCGACTCGTACGGCCTGACGGCGCCCGACTCGACCTCGTCCCACGTGAACGGCGTGGACACCGTCGGTGTCGGCTCGGCCCGCAACGAGTAGGGCGCGACGGTCGTCTTCGCGGCCGCGTTCTGGCTCCAGTCGATGAACACCTTCCCCGGTCGCAGCGCCTTGGCCATCCGGGACAGGATCAGCTTCGGGTGCTTGCGCTCGAGTTCCTCGGCGACCCGTTTGGCGTACGCGGACACGACGTCTGACGATTGCGTACCGCTGATCGGCGCCATCAGTTGCATGCCCTTCTTGCCCGACGTCTTGGGCAGCGCTTCGAGTCCGTCGGCGGCGAGGCGCTCGCGTAGCAGCACGGCGACCTCGGCACATTCGGTCGAGGCCGGCCGGCGCGCCCGGGTCGAGGTCGACGACGAGCAAGTCGGGGCCGTCGGAACCGACCTTCCACTGCGGCACGTGCAGCTCCAGCGCGGCCAGGTTCGCCAACCAAACAAGGCACGCCAGGCCGTCGACGACCACGAAGTCGATCGTGTCGCGTTTCATCGTCGATCCGGGCACCGGCAGCGTCTCGTGCCGCACCCACGACGGCATCCCGGCCGGCGCGTTCTTCTCGAAGAAGCCCTGCCGGCCCACACCGTTGGGGTAGCGGATCCGGGTCAGTGCCCGATCCGCGAGGTGCGGGATGATCGTGTCGGCGATCTGCGTGTAGTAGTGGATCACTTCGCCCTTGGTGAATCCGGTCGTCGGATACAGCACCTTGTCGAGGTTGGACAGTTCGAGGTCGCGCCCGTCGACGTGCACGGCGATCCGGCTCGCGTCAGCCATCCCGCTCAGCCATCCTCGTCACCGCGGTCGTCGAGCGCGCCGTCATCCGTACCCGCGAGGTGGTCAGTAAGCCCAACCTCGGCGGCGGTGAGGTCTGGGCGCAGGCGCAAGAACCGCGGAAACCGCAAACGATCGTCCGCGGTCTGCTGGCCATAGCGCAGTTCGACGACCAGTTCGGGTCGCACCCACCGGGCGTCCTTCGCGTCCGGTCGCGGTATCGGTTGAGCGAACGGCGATGTCGCGGCTTCGATCGGCCGCAGGGCCGCGAGCAGCGCGCGCTCCGACGCGGCCGAAATGCCGCCACCGACGCGGCCGCGATAGGCCAAACCGTCATTCGTAGGTACGCCGACCAACAGCGCGCCCAATGCCCGCGCACCGGGGCGCCAACCTCCGACCACGAACTCCGCGGTCTGGTCGAGCTTCACCTTGACCCAGTCCGCGCTGCGCTGCCCGGGTCGGTAGACCGACGTGAGTCGCTTGGCCATCACGCCCTCGATCGCGTTCTCCTCGGCCGCTTCTTTGGTGGCCACGCCATCGGTGAATGTCGGCGGGCACAACCAGTGATCGCCAGCCAGGCCGAGTCCGTCGAGAATCTCCCGCCGCCGCTCGTACGGCTCACGCAGCAGTTCCACTCCGTCGAGCGACAACACGTCGAAGATCATGTACGTGACCGGCCGGCTCGCCGCCAGCAGCGCGGCCCGACTCCGTTCCCGGACATGGATCCGCTCGGCGAGGGCGCCGAACGATGGCCGGCCGGCCTCGTCCAGCACAACGATCTCGCCATCTAGCACCGCACTCGGTACCGTGGATGCAAGGGAGGCCAGCTCTGGGTACGCAGCGGTGATCTCCGCGCCGCTGCGAGCGTAAAGCCGGAGCCGGCCGCCATCGAGCACCGCGATAGCACGGACACCGTCCCATTTGAATTCGTAGCCCCAGCCGTGACCGAGCGGCAGCGTGCCGGGTGTAGCAAGCATCGGCGCAACGGGCGACCCGGACACAACACCCACGATAAGGTTATTTCCGCTGACGATGTTGGGGGGTCGCGATGCGGGCTATCTGGAAGGGCGCGGTGTCCTTCGGACTCGTGTCCATCGCGGTGAAGCTTTATGCCGCGACGGAAGAGAAGAACATCCGCTTCAACCAGGTGCACCGCGAGGATGGCGGCCGCATCAAATACCAGCGGGTCTGCTCGATCGACGGCGAAGAGGTCGCGTACGACGACATCGCCAAGGGCTACGACCTCGGTGGCGGGCAGATGGTGATCCTCACCGACGAAGACTTTGCCGACCTGCCGCTGTCGTCGTCGCGCGCGATTGACGTGCTGGAATTCGTACCGGCCGACCAGGTCGATCCGATCCTGTTCGCGAAGGCGTATTACCTGGAGCCGGAGGGTCAGGCGACCAAGCCGTACGTGTTGCTGCGCGACGCGCTCGTCGAGTCGGACCGGGTCGCCATCGTCAAGGTCGCGCTGCGGCAACGGGAGCAACTCGCGACGCTCCGCGTCCGCGACGGCGTGATGGTGATGAACACCATGCTGTGGCCGGATGAGGTGCGCGCCGCCGAGTTTGACTTCTTGGATGACGACATCAAGGTGCGCCCGGCCGAGCTCAGCATGGCGTCCTCGCTGATCGAGTCGATGACCGGCGAATTCGACCCGGATGAGTTCACCGACGACTATCGCGAGGCGCTGCAGCGGGTCATCGACGCGAAGGTGAGCGGCGAGGAGATCACCGAGCCGGAGCCGGAGCACGTGCAAGCCGACCGCGGCGATCGACCTGATGGCGGCGTTGAAGGCATCGGTCGACCGGGCGAAGGCGGCTCGCGGCGAACGCGGCGGGCCGGTCAAGCCGAGCGCGCCGACGCCGATCACGGCCGCGAAGTCGGCCAAGAAGGCGGCCGCAGCGGCAAGTGACGACGAGGCGCCGGCGAAGTCGACCCGAGCGAAGTCGACGACCGCGACAAAGCGGGCCGACGCCGGCCAAGAAGGCCGCGCCGACGAAGTCCACCGCATCCGCCGCGAAGAAGGCGGCGCCGGCCAAGAAGACGGCGGCAGCGAAGAAGACCACGTCGACCAAGAGCACCGCGAAGAAGGCGCCGGCTCGCAAGGCCGGCTGACCGCGGGTACGGCGCCTGACCCGGCACTCGGGACCGACACCGACGGTCGCGTCTTATCGTGGCGTCTTATCGTGGCGTCTTATCGTGGCGTTGGCCAAGTGATGTTGGGCATCTGCACGTATCGCCGACCGGCAATAGGTGCAGATGCCCAACATCATCGTCAGCCTTGGCTAGGCGGCACCGACCCGGTGATATCGGCGCGCCTCCGCTGTCACGTCGACCAGCGCGAATCCGGCTCGGACGAGTACGTTCTGGGACGCGACGTTGTCCCGCTCGGTTTCGGCTCGCACCTACCGTCACCCCGGGCTGCGCGAGCGCCCACGCGGTCAGCGCGTTCACGGCCTCGGTCACGTACCCGTGGCCTCGATGGATTGGCACGATGCCGTACCCGATCTCGACCGAGCCGACCAGACGGCGCGGTATGGAAACCGATGTCCCCGATCACGGTCGCTTCCTCGGCGCCGTCCGACGCTGGCAGCAGAATCTGATACATCCCGAAGCCGGGACGCCACTGGCCATCGTGATCCTGGGCGATGAGTGCCCGGGCCGGGGGAAGCGTTCCGGGCAACGGATAGCCGTCTGCCCACGATCGTTCGCGCGGCCCGCCGTCGACGAGCCGCTCCGCCTCCGTCGGCAACACTTCCCGCAACACGACCCGGCCGGCCCGAATCTCCACCCGCTGCCCTGCTATCACTCCACCGTCCCCCGTACCACTGAACCTCGAAAGCTCTAACCCGCACGTCGCCGCGGACCGCGACGTGGTCGGGCTTCGGGGCGGCATACGCACGCCGGGATCAAGCCTGACCGCCCAGAGTGTGTATGCCGCCCCGAAGCCCCAAAGCGAAACCTCAAAGCACCTTCACCGAGAGATCCCCGTCGGCATACCGCGACCGGATCACCTTCTTGTCGAACTTCCCGACGGACGTCTTGGGCACCTCCTCGATGAACGCCCAGCGCTCGGGGAGTTGCCACCGCGCGATCCGTTCGCCCAGGAAGTCGCGCAGCTCCTCGACTGTCACGGTCGCGCCTTCCTTGACGACGACGGTGGCCAGGGGGCGTTCGGTCCATTTGTCGTCCGGCACGCCAACGACCGCGGCTTCGAGCACGGCGGGATGCGCCATCAGATGGTTCTCCAGGTCCACCGACGAGATCCATTCGCCGCCGGACTTGATGACGTCCTTGGCCCGGTCGGTCAGTGTCAGGAATCCATCCCGCGACAGCATGCCGACGTCGCCGGTCCGGAGCCAGCCACCTTGGAACTTCTCCGGATCCGGTTCGGTATCGCCGATGTACGTCTTCGTCACCCATGGCCCGCGTACTTCGAGCTCGCCAACTGACTCGTTGTCGTTGGGCATCACGTCGCCACTCGGGCCGACGATCCGTGCCGCCACGGCGGCCGGAACCCGGCCCTGCGTGTAGCGATATCTCCAGGCCTCGTCCGCATCGACGCCGGCCGGCGGTCGGGCCACCGAGCCGAGCGGCGACATCTCGGTCATGCCCCAGGCGTGGATGATCTCGACGCCGCGGTCGCGGAACGCGTGCATCAGCGCGGGCGGGCACGCCGAGCCGCCGACCACGGCCTCCTTAAGCGAGGAGATATCGGCCGGATGCTGGCCGAGGTAGGACAGCAGATCGGTCCAGATCGTCGGTACGGCGCCGGCCAGCGTCGGGCGTTCCGCCTCGATCATCGCGGCGAGCGGGGCCGCCTGCAGGAACCGATCCGGCATGATGAGTGTCGCGCCGGACATCAGCGCCGCATACGGAAGGCCCCACGCCATCGCGTGGAACATCGGGACTATGACGAGTTCGCGGGTCTGCGTGGACAGGCCGAAACTCTCGGTCATGCACACCTGCATCGAGTGCAGCCAGATCGAGCGATGCGAGTAGGCGACACCCTTCGGATTGCCGGTCGTGCCGGACGTGTAACACAGCGCGGCCGCGTCGCGTTCGTCGATCTCCGGCCAGTCGTACGTGGTCGGCTTGCCGGCGAGCAGCTCGTCCCAGACGTGCACCTGCACGTGCGCAGCGGCCGCGAACGGCGACGCGTCACCGCCACCGACGACGACCACGTGCTTGACCGTGTGCAGATCCGGAAGCACCCGGGCGAGCAGCGGGATGAGCGTCGAGTCGACGATGATGACCGAGTCCTCGGCGTGGTTCGCGATGTACGTCAGCTGATCCGGGAAGAGCCGGAGGTTCAGCGTGTGCAGGACGGCGCCCATGCTCGGCACCGCCGCGTACGCCACCAAGTGCTCGGCGTTGTTCCACATAAACGTTCCGACTCGCTGGTCGCCGGTCACGCCGAGATCGTTGTGCAACGCGTGCGCGAGCTGCGCAGCGGTCGCACCGAGTTCGGCGAACGTCATGCGTCGGGCGCCGTCGCCGGTCCACGTAACGACCTCCGACGAACCGTGCACGGTCGAGCCGTGCTCCAACAGCCGCGAAATCTGCAGGGGCAGATCCATCATCGTGCTTCGCATGATCGCAACGTTAGTGGCGCCAATCACGTTCGCCTAGGTGACTGGTGTTTTTCGTGGTCTTCAGCCGGTGGGCCTATTGATGGTTAACTATGTTTTGCGGTAGTTTGAGACGTGACGTTGGGGAAGGCTTCGCACCAGGGCGATCTGCTGGATCCGGTGACCCGGTTCTGCGACGAGACACTTGCCGAGTCCTCGATCTACGGGTTTCTGCACCGTCGGCTGCCGGTGTTGTTCCCGGATGCGTTGTTCGCGGATTTGTTTACTGGCACGGGTCGCCGGTCGGTGCCGCCGTCGGTGGTTGCGGTTGTGATGGTGTTGCAGCGTCTGGAAGGACTCTCCGATCGGGAGGCCGTTGACCGGTTCACCTTCGATGCCCGGTGGCGCTATGCCGCCGGGGTCGGCGGTTGGGACGGTGCGGGTCGGGTGGCGTTCGCGCACACGGTGTTGGTGGACATGCGGGAGCGGCTGCGTCGTTCGGATCGCCCGGACCGGGTCTTCGAGGTCGCGTTGAGCGCGGCCCGGCAGGCGGGTCTGGTCGGGCGGCGGCGGGTGCTGGATTCCACGCCGTTGTATGACGCAGTCGCGACGATGGACACGATCACGCTGATCCGCTCGGCGGTGCGAGGTTTGCTCGCGGCGGCGGACGCGGATCTCGCCACGGCTCTGCGGGCCGTGTTGAGCAGCGGCGATGACTACACCACGGCGGGCAAGCCGCAGATCGACTGGGACGACGTCGCGGCCCGGGAGGTGTTGATCGATTCCCGGGCGCGCGACGGCTACGCGTTGCTCACAGCGCTAGACGGTCGGCGGGTAGACGCGCCGGTGGCGCAGGCCGCGGCATTGCTGGCCACGGTGCTGGGCCAAGACCTCGAGGGCGGGCATGACGTGTTCCGGATCGCCCGTCGAGTTGCCCCGGATCGGGTTATCTCCACGGTGGACCCGCAGGCCCGGCACGGGCACAAAACCAACCACCGGGGCTACGACGGGTTCAAGGGGCATATCGCGATCGACCCGGATAGCGAGATCATCACCGCAACCGCGGTCAGCGCACCCGGCATCAGCGACGCCGCCTGCGCGGTGGACCTGCTCGCCGAGCTGCTGACCGACCCACCCGATATATCCCCAGCCGCCAGCGACCGGGCGGCCGTCTACGGGGACGCCGCCTACGGCGCCGGGGAACTCCTTACCCGCCTCGACCAGGCCATGGTCGAGGCGAAAGTGAAGGTGCAAAATCCAGTCGCCCCCGACGGCCATTTCACCAAAGACGCCTTCACCATCGACCTGGCCGCCGCGACCGTGACCTGCCCAGCCGGCCTCACCAAGCCGATCCGCCCGATCCGCGGCCATGACCGGCACGCCGGCGCCGCACGATACGGCAAAGCCTGCACCAGCTGCCCTCTCGCAGCCGAATGCACCACCTCGAAATCAGGGCGGATCATCACCATCGGCCACTACGAAGCCCGCCTGAGCAGCGCCCGCGCCGAACAGCACGACCCGACCTGGAAGGCCGACTACCGGGCCACCCGACCAAAAGTCGAACGCAAAATCGGCCACCTCATGCGCCGACGCCACGGCGGACGACGCGCCCGGATGCGCGGCAGCCACAAGATCACCGCCGACTTCCGGCTCCTCGCCGCCGCCACCAACCTCGCCCGACTAGCCACCCTCGGCCTGACCTACCAGCCAGCAACCGGCTGGGCGGCCAGCTAACCCGGTAAACGCATAGCGCTACCCCCACAGTCCGCCGACGAGCAACCAACACACCACCGATCAAGCCCCTCGACCGGGACTGAACCCCCTCGAACGACGCGAGAAACCGCCGTTTAACACCAGTCACCTAGACCCTGTTTCGCTTCAGTTACCGGCAAGTACCCGACGCGTTATGCCAGGGTGCGGTCGCAATGATCCGTTGCGGTAGTCGATTGCTGCGACATAGCAACGCCAATCGTTCGGGCTAGCGGATCTTGGGGCGGGTGCCGGGATACGGCGGCCCGTCGCATCGCGACAGCATGAAGGGCGCTCGCTCCGCGAGCGCCCTTCATCAAACGAGTCGATGACGGTCAGATCAACGTCGCGGCCTGTGCCTCCATGTCGGCCGCCGCCAGCTCGTCGTCCTCGTCCCGAAGTTGCGGCTTGCCGTCCGCCGCCGGATCCGGAGCGGCGCCCTTGAGTTGACGATCCGGCAACGCGAGCGTAATGGCGACGGCGAGCAGCGCGACCAGGCCGGCAACGAGGAAGATCGGGTGCAGCGCACCGACAAACAGCTGTCGGATGGCTTCCCGCGCGGCCGCCGGCAGCGCGTTGATCGTCGCCGGATCGTTGACGGACACCGAACCGCCGCCACCGCCGAGACTCGCGAGCTTGTTCGACAGCACCGCGCCGAGCGCCGCCACGCCGACGGCACCACCGAGCGAGCGGAAGAACGTCGACGCGGCCGTACCGGCACCCATGTCCCCCAGCGAGAGGTCATTCTGGACCGCGAGGACCAGCGGCTGCATCGCGCTACCGAGACCGATGCCGACCACCAGCATGTAGATGAACGACTGCCAGAGCGGCGTCGTCACCTGCAGTTGGGTGAACAGCACCAGGCCGGCGCCCATCAAGCCGGTGCCCGCGACCGGGAACCACTTGTAGCGGCCGATCCGGGAGATCATCCGACCCGTGACGATCGAGGTGCCGATCACGCCCACCATCATCGGCAGCATCAGCAGACCGGACTGTGTCGGCGTCGCTCCCTTGACGATCTGCAGGTAGAGCGGGACGTAGATGATCGACCCGAACATCGCGAAGCCGAGCATGAACGTGGCCGCGTTGGCCAGTCGTGAACGTACGCCCGCGGAACAGGCCGCAGCGGCAGGATCGGCTCGGCGGCCCGGCTCTCGGCCGCGACAAACAGCCACGGCGAGCACCGCGACCGCCACGAACAGACCGATCATCGTGTCTGAACTCCACTCCCAGCCCTTCGTGCCGCCCAAGGACAGCGCGAGCAGCAGGCGACACGACGCTGGCGACCATCAGCCCGGCGCCCGAGCCAGTCGACCTTGTGGTCGCGACGCTTGTGCGGGACCAGCCGCATCACGCCGGTGCATGGCGATGACGGCGACGATCGCGAGCGGCACGTTGATGTAGAAGATCCATCGCCACCGTCGTGCCGCTCGCGAAGTAGCCGCCGACGAGCGGACCGGCCACGCTGGAGAGGCCGAACACCGCGCCGAACATGCCCATGTAGCGACCACGCTCGCGGGGCGACACGACGTCCGAGATGATGGTGAACGCCAGCGTCATCAGACCACCGGCGCCGAGACCCTGGATGCCGCGGAATGACGATCAGCTCCGTCATGTTCTGCGACGCGCCGGCCAGCAGCGAGCCGACCAGGAACGTCATGATCGCGAAGAGCAGCACCGGTCGCCGGCCGTACAGGTCGGAGATCTTGCCGTAGAGCGGCGTCGACGCGGTCGATGCCAGCAGGTACGCGGTGACCACCCATGAGTAGTGGTTGATGCCGCCTAGCTCGCCGACGATCGTCGGCAGGGCGGTGCCGACGATGGTCTGGTCCAGCGCCGCGAGCAGCATGCCGGTCATCAGGCCGCCCATGAGCAGCAGGATTTGGCGGTGGGACAGCCGCGGGCGGGCAATCTCCGCCGCCGCAGTCGAGGTGGTCATGCAGCGTTCTCCTGTCGGTTGCCGGCGGCCCGGGAAGTGCTGGGCGCCGCCGCGTGTCGCGTGGCGATCGTGTCGTTGAATCTCGTCAGTAGCCGGGCGAATTCGTCCCGCTCGGCGTCGGTCCAGTCGGACAGCAGATCGCGCAGTGCGGCCTGCTGCACTGCGCGGTTGCGGTGGTAGATCTCCAGTCCGCGTTCGGTCGCAGCGATCAGCGACGCACGGCGGTCGGTCGATTCCGTGGTACGGCCAACCAAACCGGCCCCCTCCAGCGCATGGACCTGGCGGCTGATCGTCGACAGATCGAGGCGCAGTCCGTCGGCGAGCGCGGACAGCCGGGTCGGGCCGGCCGCGACAATGCGGCCGAGCAAGAGGTATGCGGAGCGATCGAGGTCGAGCCCGTCCGGCCCGAGTCGCAGGTCGGCGTAGAAGCGGTCGGCGCGCCGGAGGAAGACGCCGAACTGGCGTCCGATCTCGGCGTACGCATCGTCGTTGATCTCGCGCTCGCCAATCGGCGGGCTAGCGTCGCCGCCGGTCGTCCTCGTACGTCCCACCGTGGTCGCCTTCTTCGTAGTCACAGCTTTGGCCATTGCCTCGGTCATTGCCTTGGTCATTGCTTTGGTCACGTCCAGCAACAACTTGCTGGTACCAAGCATTCCGATTCACTAGCCGGGCGGCAAGTCAGTTTCGTGAGACCTGCGCCACGTGCCGTCAGCATCGCCGCCCCTGCGGGTCATACGCCCATCCGCGGCCGACGAACCCTGTTCGCTGGCGCCCGATCGATCGCGTATGCTTTCACCTCGTTGCCGCCTTAGCTCAGTCGGCCAGAGCGACGCACTCGTAATGCGTAGGTCCCGAGTTCGATTCTCGGAGGCGGCTCCAACCCAAAGCCCAGGTCACCGGCCTGGGCTTTGGCGTTTGCCAAGATCGATCACCGTGCTGGCATCAGTGACAGTCATTTAAGTAGTCCTTGTCACGCGCATGACGTGCTGGCCAGCTGGGATCTCGATGGTGCGGCAGCGGAGTTCGATCTTCACGAATCTCTGATGGACCGCCGGTCTACGCTTCGACCCACCTTTGACAGCAAAGGTAAGCGAGATGGGGCCACGTGCCTGGCAGCATGTCCGACCCGGTAGCTGTGGCGGGTTCAGGCGATAAGCAGGCGAAGGCCAAGCTCTGCTGCGTCGAGATCGAGGAGGTCGCGGTTGCGTTCGGCCCACCGGCCAGATGCGAGGTCATCACGAAGGCTGCGCACCGCCCTCTGCTCGGCGTCCGGCCCGACTCTGGCCCACATCGATATTCCGCGACGGACATGCTCGTCCAGGTATGCCTCGGGCCGGCGCCAGTAGGCCTCGAAGAAGCCGTCAGCGCAGTCCCACGGGATGAGCACCGGCTCCATCCGGGCTCCGATCGCGCGGGCCAGCTCGCTCGCGAAGGCCGACGCGGCCGAGGCGGCGAGCTCGGGCAGGTAGTCACGAGTCAGCCAGAACCGGCGACGCCAGCTCCGGTCACTGGTGTCGCACGTGAACACCACCACGCGGCGGGCCACGCGCCGCATCTCGCGCAGGCCCGCAATCGGGTCCTGCCAGTGATGAACGGTGGCAAAAGCCATCGCGGCGTCGAAGGACTGGTCCTCGAATGGAAGGCTCTCCGCGGTGGCAGCCACGCACGGCGCTGCGCCTGCGGGACGCTGCGCACGCATGACCGCCGACGGCTCCACCGCGGTGACGTCACGGTCGGAGGGCTCGTAGGAGCCGGTGCCAGCCCCGACATTCAGCACGGTCCGCGCATCGCCGAGCGCAGCCCAGACCTGCGCGGCGATCCGCGGCTCGGTGCGCCGCGTTACGGTGTAGGTGGTTCCGATGGTGTCATACAACTGCGCGCTGGACATCAGACCTCCATCTCCGGCGGCAAATCATGTAGTGACCTGCCGGTCTGATGTATTGGATCGATACATCGAAACCCTATGATGCCCAGCAGTGTGCCGCGCAACGCGGCCGCCCGGCTTTCCGCTGAGTGCGCACCGATCCTGCCGAACATCAGGCGAGACAGCGATGTAAAGCGTCAGCCGAAGTACGACACCATCGAACCTGGCCACACTGCCGAATAGTTCTCTTGTGTATCAAGACACCGCTGGCGCGGCGCGACCGCGCCGGCCCGGCGCCACGCTTTCGACCTTCGGCCTGCCGCGCGCGCCGGCCGGCCGCACCAGCGGTGATGGGCGATTGGAAGAGTTGCCTTCGGCGACCAGGGCGCTGCCCTGGACCCGGATCTCGGGCTCCGGTGGCTGCCCCGCACGCCGACGACCTGGACGAGTCGAGCCGGAACCTGGCTCCCCGGTGGGCAGGTCGATGGCACACGGTACGCAAGGTGCCCTGTTCTTGTTAACTAGCTGGTGGTGGTCCGCTAAATCGTGGTCCACGTGCTGGGAACCATTGGACCTCGGAGCTGTCAAGGCAAGTGAGACACGGGCTGGTTAGACGGTCTGTATTTGAGCTTGTGGGGTCGGTTGGTTGATCCAGGCCGCCGCAGGCAGGCGTGGCGGCGTCGGCGGTCGGCTGAACCGTTCGGGGTTGCGGGCGTGCGCGGCCTGCAGGACGACGGCGCGGTGCGCGCGGATGGCAGTTGCGGTGCCGTAGTGGACCGAGGCTGGGGTGTGCAGGCCGAGGGCTTTGTGCCGGTGGGTGTGGTTGTAGTGGTTGAAGAACGTCTGGCAGAACGCCCGGGCGTCGGCGATCGAGCCGAACTGGCCGGGGAAGGCCGGACAGTATTTCAGCGTCTTGAACTGGGCTTCGGAGTACGGGTTGTCATTGGACACCCGGGGCCGGCTATGGCTGCGGGTCACGCCCAGGTCGACCAGCAGTTGGGCGACGGGTTTGGAGGTCATCGAGGTACCCCGGTCGGCGTGGATCGCTTGCGGGACACCGTGGGTGGCGGTGACGTCTTCGATGAACGCCTTGGCCAGCTCGGCGGACTCGGTGGCGGCCACGGTCCAGCCCACGACGTACCGGCTGAAAATGTCGATCATCACGTACAGGTGGTAGTACTCGCCCGGCCCGGGCCCCGCAGTTTGGTGATGTCCCAGGAGAACACCTGCGCCGCTGCGGTCGCGACCAGCTCGGGTTTGACCTTCGCCGGATGGGTGGCCTGGGCGCGTCGTTCCCGCACTTCGCCGTGGGCGCGCAGGATCCGGTACATCGTCGACTCGGAGCACAGGTACTGCCCGTCATCGAGCAGGGTGGCCCACACCTGCGCCGGCGCCTTGTCGACGAACTCGTCGTGGCGCAGCACCGCCAGGACCTGCGCCTGTTCAGCGTCGGTGAGTTTGTTGGCCGGTGGGCGGGCAGGTCGTGGCCGGGACACGACCGGTCGGCAGCGTCGGTAGTGCGTGGCGCGGGACTTGCCGAGCAGGTCGCAGGCGGGTTTGGTGCCCAGCAACGGCTGCAGCTGTCCGAACGCGGCCTCAATCATCTGCTCTGCTTCGGGTCGTGCTCGGCGTTCTCGGAGAGCAGCTGCAAGAACGCGTGTGTTTTTCCCACGATCTCCAGCGCGGCCTTGTTACGGGCCAGATCCGCCGCCAGCCGCTCGTTCTGCCGGCGCAGCCGTTCGATCTCGGTCTGCTCCGCACTCCTGCCCCGCCTCGCCGCGACCGGTGGTGGCGAGGCCGGACCGGTCAACGTGCCGGCGTCACGGGCCCGACGCCACTCGATGATATGCGAGGAGTACAGCCCCTCCCGGCGCAACAGGGCGCCCTTCTCGCCCGCGGGCAGCCGGTCGTACTCGGCCACCATCGTCAGCTTGTACTCGGCGGTGAACGAACGCCGACGGGGTTGATCGGCACGCGGTCCGCTCGAGGAACCCATCAGCCCATCATCGGGCACCGGGTCGGGAAGTCTGCAACGGTCAAGGTCACGGTCGTATCGTCCAGTCTCGCCCTGGTCACGGTCAGAACGGATGCCCGAACTGTGTCTCTACCCGACCCTGCCAGACAGGGCCTCGGCGACGATTCCATGTTCACGCAACCTGTCGAGAAAGCTATCTCGGAAGAACGAAGCCACCAGCCTGGGTCTATCAAACCCCTCTGCATAAAACCGCACGCCCCTCTGTGTGCGTTCCAACTTCGTTATCCGATCTCTCGACTGTCCAACAAGGCACGCTCAATAGGCGGCCGGCCGAGAACGTAAGACGGTCGTCGTATATGTCGAGCCTGGCGAACGGATAGCCGATCAGCACGGGGAACCCGCCGTGGGGAGAGTATTTAAGGCTGCACCGCAGCCGAGTGAATGACCGGTTGGCTCGCCTGACCATGACGGGTTACTCGACTCTCTGTGGTGGTGATGCGTCGAAGGATCCCATGTGCATGAAGGCCCACACACCAGTCGGGCTGACCGGCACTTCGTAGGCCGCGCCGCCGAAGGCGACAGTGACACGTGCCAGGCCAGCAGCGACGCCGTGCGCATAGTGGGCATCCGAGCTCCAACCATGCGCGGTGTCGTTCATAGGTCGGGTGAAATCGAGAGGTCCGGCGCCGTGCGAGACGATGCAACGCCAGCCGCTTGGGTCGCGTGCCCAGACCTCTGCTTCGAGTTCCGCGCCGTCGCCGTTGCCGTCGACAATGGCCAGCGCGCGGTCGCGGTCGGTGGCGATTGCGAGTACGCGGGCGTGGGCCGGATGCCATCCACCGGCCTCAATGACGTGGCTAGCGGCCAGTTCGTCCTCGGCCATCGACACGAGATCACCCCTCGACGTCCGATGGACCTCAACTTCGCGGCTGGACTGTACAGCCATCCGTACAGCCAAGCGGTCCAGCCAAGGTCGACGCCGACCGACATACGCGGACGCTCGACCAGGAGACTATGGCCACAACCAGGGTGGTGCGGTCGACTCTTAACCCGCTGGTCTGACACTCAGAGCGCGCGTCGGCTGCGGCGAGTCGAGGCGTTCGCAGCCGCCGAATCGTTGTCGGTTGCCACCGAACATTTCAGTTGGCCAAGATTCTTTCAGTAGAGATTTCAGTTCGCCAAGCATGCCATCCACCGAGATCCTCCGCATGATCATGTTCGGCACACGGACGCCGGCTCGATGCTGCGCGATTCGCGCACTTCCGGCTCCGTTCCTGATCACCTACCCCGACGGTCAACTAAACCGCGGACAGTCCTTCTTGGCTTTCGCCGGTTTGGCGGCCGAAGTTGGTGGGGTCGACGCCGAGGCGGAGCAACAACCGGTGGCCGGCGCCGGACGGATCCGCGATCGCGGCGCGGAAGATCACGTCGGTCGCGGCGCGCGACGGATCGGCGGCGATGCTGCGATGAGCCGCGTCATCTGCAGACGCGTTTCCGATTGATCGCGGCAGGCTGCGCCGGCTACGTCTCAAGCGGCCGGCCCGCCGTCGCGATGCCGGTTGCTCCGTCTCGATCCTGCCGACCATGTCGGCGAGTGCCGAGGACAGTGTCAGGTTTGGCACCGCGGCGCGAACATCTCGGGCTCTGGCCTCGGCAGGTGGTAGGACAACGCCCAAGAAGGCGAGTTCGTCGTCGAGGGCCAACACCGCGAGTACTTGGTGGGCGGTCGTCACCTGCGGGTGCCCCAGCCGCACGGCCTGCTCGACGGATCCCGCGTGGACCTGAAATTCGAACGGATTCATCCGCCCGATAGGCGTGGCCAGGCGGTTAACCCACCGCACGGCCGCAATCGACGTCATGCCGGCCGGCGCCACGATCGCCCCAACGTCCGCGAGCTCCTTAACGCTCGGGGAGAAGTCTCCAGTCGGATCGCGCCACACCTTGGCAGCCAACCCACGCAGGCCGTGCGGCCGCCCGCCCATGTTGTACACGCACTGCGACGCGCGTGTCGACGAGTCCATCAGCAGCCCGTCAAGCAGATGCTTCATTCCCACACGGGCACACCATCGACCGACGCCGCGGACAGCGCGGCGTCAACGGCGGCGCATACCTCCGGGTGCCACGTCGGCACAATGCTCGCTCGACCTCCCACGGCGCCAAAGAATCGTGCCGAAAAGGCTGCCTGCCGCAGGGCGCCGTTGCGCTCCAGGTTCGAGACCCACGCATCGCCGGCGATCGGATCGATTGAGGAGCCTCCACGGACCGCGCCGTCGGTGCCGCCTTTGCCACGATCTGTGCGGTCATCGGCGCGAGGCATCGGCTCGAACTCGCGCCTGACCCACCTCCACGGCAGTCGGCTGCGACGCGCGCGAGGGAACTCGGTGCGCAGCGCGATCGGCGCGCGCCACAGCAGTGCGTACAGGACATGGTCAGAGCCGATCATCGGTGCACAGCCAACTCGACGCGACACCGCGCGTCGATTTCCCGGCGAGGTGGTGGGGAGTCGCTGCTATCCGGCCTCGGTGAGCGGCTGGCGCAGCAGGCGGATTCAGCATGAGATGGTCGTCAACGCATCAGCGGAAGCGCGGCGTGACATCTGCGGGGTATCCACGACGGGCACCCACGCGCACGGCGACGCCCGGCCGTGAGCACGATTACTGAAATGATCAACGCCGACTTCCAGGCGGAAGCCTCGCCCAACAACATTTCAGTGCCCAGCTCAGCCTTGGTCGCGAGTGAAATGTTCACTGGCGACCGACAATCGTCTCGACATACCGAGCACAATTGTCCGCTGAAGCTAACTGCACGCGGACCCGATCTCACACGAGACCGGTTAGCGATGCACAAGCGCTTGTCCGACGGTTGACCGACCTCGCCGCGTCCACCAAGTGGTCGGCGGTCCTTGTTCAGTCCTCAAGAGGTTGGACTGCGACCGTCGACGCTGAGAGACGCCAGCAGGTGTTTGCGCAGCCCAAGCGGAAAGTATCCAAGTCGCGGTGGTCGCCTACTTGATCTCGTAATGCGTAGGTCCCGAGTTCGATTCTCGGAGGCGGCTCCAACCCAAAGCCCAGGTCACGACCACAACAGTGGATCATGACCTGGGTCTTCTTCGCTCGTTGAGATGCCAAAGCAGCCAGCCAAGCAGCCTCAAGCGCCATCCCATAGGGCACTCTCCACACGGTTCGCAGCCTCACGGGCGATATCCAGGCGCGACGTGTGCGTAGGCGTTCAACGTGACGCTGATTTGCGAATGGCCCAAGATCTCCATCACTACCCGAGCCGGTACGCCTTCCGCGAGAAGAACGCTAGCCGCCGTGTGCCGCAGGTCGTGGAGCCGAACCTGCCGAAGCCCGGCTCGCTCGATAGGTCAGAGCCGGTCGAGTTCGGCCCGAGTCGATATTCATCCGAATGCTGCTGCCGGACCTCGCTGCGGCCACCGACGTCCCCAGAGCCGTCAATGCTGCCAACCGGGACGCAGCGGTTCGCGAACGGGCACGACACATCAGTGTCCGCGCCACCGAGGGCATCAGCGACGCCGTTAACGAAATTGCCGATCTCGGGCTAGTGAAGTCGACAACAGTTCAGACCCGGGTCTACACCACCAGCCCCGGGTTCAAGCTCTACATCCTCAACGGCGAAGAGGCGTTCTTCGGCTTCTACCCGGTTGTCAAGCACAGGGTCACCGTCGACGGTGCCGCCACGAACACATTCGACACGATGGGCAAAGACGCGATCCTCTTCTACTTCAACGCCCAGGACGAAGATACCTACGGCGAGTATGTCAATCAGGCCGGCGGCGTGGCGCCTGCGAGTGTTCTCCGCGCGCCGTCCCGATGCCGCCGGCGCTGGCGCGGCGGTGGCTGGCGGTGGCGGGCTGCCGGGGTGTGCTGCAGGCAGCGGCGATGCCGGGTGACTACCTTGTGCACCGCCTCGGACAGGTTGTGCATCAGGTGCCAGCGGTCGGCGATCTGAATCGCCTGCGGGGCGCCGCGGGCGGCGCCGTCGGCGTAGGCGCCGCTGCGGTCCCGGCAGATGATCTGCACTCCGGGTCGGCGGTCCAGCCAGTCGGCCAGCGTGTCCGCGTCCCGGTCGGGCAGCACGTCGATGGGCCTGTGGGTGTGCATGTCGACCAGGATGGTGGCGTAGCGGTGCCCGCGCCGCTGGGCGAAGTCGTCGACCCCGAGCACCTGCGGTGTCACGACCGGCGGGTCGGGAACGCGGCGGATGACCCGCAGCAGCGTGGCCCGGCTCGTCGGTAGCGCCAGCCGATCTGTTAGGCGGGCGCCGGCCCGACCACCCAGGGCCATCGCCACCGACTCGACCACGCCGGCCGCGGGTGCGGTGCGCCGCCCGTGACGGATGGTCAGCCCGGGCACCTGTTCGGCGAACGTCCCTGCGCGGGCAACCGGGCTGATCACAGAACAGGCGCCGTACAGTCAACGACACGGTCACCTCTCGCCCGCCGAGGCCGGTGTCGACCAGGGGACGGACGTACCTGCTGTGCGTCCGTTGCGAGGCCACCCCGCAGCGAGGACAGCACGCCGTCATCGCGGTTGTGCGGGCGTCGATCCTGACCCGGACGCCTTTGAGATCGACCCTGTCCAGCTGCAACTTGGCTAGATGCGGTAACAGAACCGCCGCAGAATCCACAATGGACACACAATGATCAACATTAGCCGATCACGGAACTTGTGCCAGAGCCTCAAAACGGACCCACCTGCGTCGGATGAAGACGGACCCTGACGGCATGGACAGTATTTGGCTGGCCATCGTCTCGGGCCTGGGTGCGATCGTCTTAGCCGTCTTCGCCGCCGTTTTGAACACTCACCATCAGGCGAAACAACTCAAAAGCCTGGCTTGACAGATGACAAGGCTTCTGGCGCGGCATGTGGAGTCCGCTTCATCGCCACAGCATCAACAACGTGGTCGTTTTTCGTGCGGGCAACGCTGACGGCTGTTCCGATCGGCGGGAGCGATTATGTGGGCGTCAGGCGGTCTTCGACGCGGCAGATGGTCAACGGCATTAGTCGTGTTGGCAATCGTCGGTGTTCTATGCGGCCTTGTATCACTGACTCTCATGATCCGGCCGGTCGCTGGGACGCTCGGTTTTCCGCTGTCACTCGGGGTGTTGGTCGGTGCCGTTTTCCTGGTGGCGGCCGCCCGGAACGCGGGGCGACGCTGTGCGAATCGTGCCGTGTCCTTTTGGGCGAAACGCAATGGCTGGTCTGCCGTGACCGGGCGGCTCGGTTGGCCCTGGAGCTCCAACGTGGAAGTGCGCCAGATCGAGCTACCGCCGTTGTCTGCTGTACACCGCACGATCGGGCACGGGACGGGCACTTGCCCTCCTAGTGCGCTACGCCAACGCTGGCCGATGCCCGGCCGCAAGGTCATCACGTCGAATGACGTTCGCGGTGACGGGGCCACGCCACCCTCACCGCGGAACGTCACACGTCGGGTGTTTACTCGATGATGGGGCTGGGTGCCCAGAAGACCTGCGCGGCGGTCCCGTTGCAGTACCAGAGCTGCAGGGCCAGGTTAGCGGTAGTTATGTCTCCTTGCGGAACGTCAAGGCAGTACCCGTGCGAGTTGGCCAGCCGAGACTCCAGGGCGAACGTCTGACCGCCGACCGGCGTCGAGCGGTAGACCCAGTTGTTGTCGCTGATCGAGTTGCAATACCACAGCATGATCTGCAGGCCGAGGGCGACACCGTTCGGCCCGCGGGCGCGCAGGCAAAGACCGCTCCCGTGGTTGACGTAGTGGAAGGAGCTGCAGCTTGAGTTGATGCAGACGCCGGTCCATTCCTGCATGAGATTGCGCACGCCGGTCGTGTAGAGGTCACACGGTTGCTGCCTGACCAGAGCGCCCGCCCAGGGGCCCTCGGGCGTCAGGCACAGGCCGCCGTAGTAGTTCACGGTTGGACCGTCGGTGTCCGCGTGCGCGGGTGAAGCAACCGCCAAACTGGCGACGACCGCGGCCACGAATGTCACGAACACCGCGACAAGCCTATTTCGTCTCATTCCGATTTCTCCTGTCAGCCCCGCGCCAAGCAAGGCCCTCCGCGAAGATGCAAGCGACTCGGTCGAGTCCCTTGAAAAGGACAAGCGGACAATGACACGGCATGCCGAAACGCCGCTGAAACGGGGCATCGGCAGCAACGCGCGGTCGCAATTGACGGGCCATGTCCGCCGGATCGCACGGGGGAATCTCACCCCTGGGGAGGGTGTTGCCGCACCGTAAGTGACGATCAGAGCCCGCCTCGCGGCCTCGCCGGTGAGCCTGTCTATCCTTGTCTTCGACTCGGCGCCATTGATCCCGTGCGGGCGCGGGGGCTTGCCTGGCCGCATAGGCGAAGCCGGAGCGGTCCAGGGCGCGAGGCGCCCCGAGCGCCGCGGTGCGCCGCGTCAGCGGCGCCTTGAAGGCTTAAAAGGCTTCCTTAACCAGCTCAAGGCCGTCATCGTCGGCGCCGAGGCGGCACTGCGCGAGTCCTCGACCGGCATTTCCAACAGCGCGCTGATCCGATACTGCGCCAATCTGCCCGACACCGCGCCGACCGACGTGGGCACCGCCACCACCGACACCCTGCGCCGCCGCTTGATAGTCCCTTTTGGAGGCCATGAGGGGTGGCGCCACTCATGACCGCGGCTTTCTCCGGAAGTAAGTTTCGCCGCGATGATTTCTGCGTGTGTACCTACACGGTCGACTCGCGTTCCGTTGGGCGCACGGCAAAGGCTCACTGAGGCGGCCGCCGCCCCAGTGGGCGACACGCCGGATTGAACCACGCCGGCCGATCGATCGTATCTTGAGGTTGGGCTGGGCGGTGGGGATCCGTGTCTGGCCGGGGGCAGGGGGAAGACGTGCGGCAGAGGACGACCCGAGCGGGGGGCCCGGGGGCGCGGCGGGCGGGCAGGTACCGGTGAGCGGGGCGCCCGAAGTGTTGGAAGTGCGACTATTGGGCCCGATCGACGTAGTCCGCTCGAGCGTTCCGCACGCGTTCCCGGGGCTGCGCCGCAAGTCGGTACTGGCGGTGCTGGCCCTGCACTCGGGTGAGATGGTCAGCGCCGGGCGCCTCATCGACCTGGTGTGGGGGGACGACCAGCCGGCCACGGCGGCCAACACCCTCCAGCGGCACATCTCGTACCTCCGTCGGGTGCTGCCGAGTCGGGACATGATCCTGTCCCGGCCGCCAGGGTACCGGCTCGATATCCCGCCCGTAGCGACCGATGTCACACGGGCGACCCGGTTGATCGACGAGTGCAGGTCGAGCACCGACCACGCGGGCAACGCCGACCGACTGCGGTCCGCCCTCCGGCTGTGGCGTGGGCCGTCACTGGTGGACGTGACCGAGGTGGACTGGCTGCGCAACCAAGCGCAGCGGCTGGACGAACTCCGGCTCGATGCGGTCGAGCTGCTTGCCGAGGCCCGGCTGGCCCTTGGCGAGCATGTACCGCTGGTGCCGGAGCTGCAGGAGTTGGCCGCCCGGTACCCGTACCGGGAGCACATCCACGGGCTGCTGATGCTGGCGTTGTACCGGTGTGGCCGGCAGTCCGACGCGCTGGCCGCGTACCAGCGGCTGGGCCGGGTTCTCCGCAGTGAACTTGGCATCAACCCGAGCCCGGACCTGCGCGAGCTGGAGGGGGCGATCCTGCGGCAGGATCAGGACCTCGATCGGCCCCGGCCGCCAGCCGGCTCGGCCTGGATCAGCCCGGTCCAGCTGCCGAGACCGCTACCGGCCTTCGCCGGCCGGCGGTCCGAACTGGCTCGGCTGCACGCGCATGTACCGCCGGTTACCGACGACGCCCGGCCGCCGGCCACCGTCCTGGTGCTGTCCGGCACCGCCGGCGTCGGCAAGACCACCCTGGCCATCCACTGGGCCCACGAAGTGCGGCGGCGGTTCCCAGACGGCCAGTTGTATGTGAACCTGCGCGGGTTCGACCCGAGCGGGACCGGGATGGACCCGGCCGAGGCCCTGCGCGGGTTCCTTGAAGATCTGGGGGTACCGCCCGACCGGATCCCGGCCGGCCCGCAGGCTCAGGCCAACCAGTACCGCAGCCGCGTAGCCGACAAACAGGTTCTGATCGTGATCGACAACGCCCGCGACGAGGAACAGGTGCGGCCCCTGCTGCCGGGGGCGGGCGGCGGTATGGTCGTGGTCACCAGTCGCAACCCGTTGTCCGGGTTGATCGCCAGCGACGGGGCCCACCCGATGCAGGTCGAGCTACCGTCGCCGGCCGACGCCCGGCAGATCCTGGCCGTCCGGCTGGGGGCCGACCGGGTAGCGGCCGAGCCCGCCGCGGTCGATGACATCGTCGCCCACTGCGCTCGGCTGCCCCTGGCTCTGGCCGAGGTGGCCGCCCGGGCCGCCCTGCTGCCCACCGTGCCGCTGGCCCGGCTGGCCGCCCAGCTACGCAGCACAGCCGGCACCCTGGACTCGTTCGAGGCCGCCGACCGCGCGACCGACGTGCGGGTGGTCTTCTCGTGGTCGTACCGGATCTTGAGCGACCCGGCGGCTCGGCTGTTCCGGCTCCTGGGCGCGTGCCCCGGCCCGGACATCTCCGCCCAGGCGGCGGCCAGCGTCGCCGGCCTGACCGTACGCCGGGTCCGGCCGCTGCTGGCCGAATTGACCTGCGCCCACCTGCTCATCGAGTCCGGCCCGGAGCGCTTCAGCTTCCACGAACTCCTCCGCGCCTACGCGCTGGAGCAGACCGACCGGTACGACCACAGCGAGCAGCGGGCCGCCGCCCGGCAACGGTTCCTGGACCACCTCGTGCACACCGCCACCGCCGGCAGCCTGCGGCTGAAGCCGGCCCGCAACCCGATCGACCTGCCCGCGCCCGGCCCGGGCGTAACCCCGGAGCAACTGCCCGACCGGAACGCGGCACTGGCCTGGTTCGCCGCCGAACGCCCGGTGCTGGTGGCCGCGGCCACCCGGCCGGCGGACGGGTTCGAGGGGCACACCTGGCAACTGGCCTGGGCCCTGCTGACGTTCCTGGACATCCGCGGCCACTGGCGCGACAACGAACTCGTCCAGCGAGCCGGACTGACCGCGGCGCAGCGGCTAGGCGACCTGACCGCGCAGGCATACGCGCATAGCAGCCTCGGCAAGGTGTGCGGCGGGCTGAACCGCCTGGCCGAGGCCGAGCAGCATTCCCAGGGAGCGCAGGACCTGTTCGAACAGGTCGGGGACGTGTTGGCCATGACCGACGTCAACATCAACCTGGCCGCCATCGCGGAGCGGCGCGGGGACCTCACACAAGCCCTGGTACGGGCCGAGGAGGCATACCGGAGGTACCAGTCGCTGGGCCACGCGCCGGGGCAGGCATACGCGGCCAACGCGATCGGCTGGTACAACGGCCGGCTCGGCCGCCACCGGCGGGGCGTGCCGTACTGCCGAGAGGCGCTGGCCTGGTTCATCGGGGTCGATGACCTCCATGGCGCCGCAGCCACCTGGGACAGCCTGGGCGCCCTGCACTTCGGGATCGGTGACATCAACCAGGCCACGGAGTGCTACGAGCAGTCGATCGCCATATACCGCAAGCTCGGCGACCGGTTCTGCGAGGCCGACCTCTACACCAACCTCGGCGACACGTACGACCGGGCCGGGGACCGCGACGCCGCCGCCCGCGCCTGGGGGCAGGCCCTGGCCGTCCTTGACGACCTGGACGACGAAACCGCCGCCCAACTGCGCTCCCGGTTGGAGGCGCTGCCAGCTGCCTGACCGACACCGACGGCCGAAGTTGTCCTGTTTCGACAGTGCCTGGCCGCCTGGCGTCTCAGAAGGGCTCCGTCGGGCCGCGACCGGCCCAGCAGCAGTTGGGTGGCGTCGGACTGTCGGTCGTCATGGGGGCTGTCCTCGGCGGAGGGTATCCGATCATCGTCGTCGACGTCGTGCGGGACCGCCTGGCTGCGGCGGCGGAGCTGGGAGCGACCTACGTGGTCGACGCGTCGGTCGAGGACGTACCCGCCGCCTTCGCGCGAGCGTGCTCCGAGGGTGTCGAACTCGATCCGCCGGGCCCCCCACCGCGGATGAGTACGGCGCAGCTCGCAGACCGCCGCCTCCACCTCCGGCTATGTCTGCGCCGGCGAGGAATGCGGCCGGCTTGACCGGTCAACCAATCCCGCCAAACGCTCATCCCGGTACCAAGCCAGCCAACGATGCACCGCTTGCCGGGACACCCCGAAACGTTCGGCCACCTCGGTCACCGACGAACCGGCCTGGACCTCCAACACGGCCCGATACCGCTGCTCTGTCACGCTCAACTCCACCAACACACGGCGGAGTGTCACGCACGTCCTGATCTCGGCCCAATCCGCAACGAGCAACGCCGACACGTGTTGTCAAATGTCGACAGCGGTCCAGCAGCTCATGACCGCGCCACACCCGATATGAGTCGGTCTTGGCTGCAGTGCGGTTTAGGGGTCCGATCACCCTCGTTTTCCACTTCTTTGTTCATCTGACCAGGCATTTCCGTGAATCATGATCATGGGGTCCGGCTGCATCAGTTGTCGGCCCGACGTTGTTGGTTCTCCGGTCCGGTGACGGGCGTGGGGCACTGCCGGTTCATGTCGCGTCGGGAGGTTCCTCGGCGGTGGGGCGGGCGGGTCGTGGTGGCCCGAGGAGTCGCTCGACGAGGTGGGGTTCTCCCGGCCAAACGGCCAGCAGGATCTGGCGTGGTACCTGTCGGCCGGCATAGCGCAGGGCCAGGCGACCACAACCATGTCGTCGTGCGGTCCGATGACCGGGATGAATTCGGGGATCAGGTCTATCGGGGATGCCACATACACGCCCGCAATCACGATGGCGATCTTGGCACGACGGGGCACCCGCGGACGCTTACGGAGCCTGCGTACGGTGAACCCGCCGCGATGACCAGACCGGTCAGCCAATCACTCATCGCGCTTGTCGCCAGGTTCAGACCGACTGCTGTCTCCGCCGGCATCGATGGCCCGTTCTCGGCGGTGGCGCCGGATCCGCCACACGATGACGCCGATGACGAACAGAGCGGCGACGGCGAGGGCGGCGGCGCGGCCGAACGTCTTTTCGATGGTGGCGTAGGAGTTGCCGGCGAGGTAGCCGAGCAGCACGGTGCCGATGCCCCAGACGAGGCCGCCGGCAGCGTTGTAGGCCAGGAATCGTCGGTAGTGCATGTGTGCGCTGCCGGCCCGGAACGGCATGACGGCGCGCAGGAACGCGACGAATCGGCCGAGGAAGACCGCGGGTCCGCCGCGACGAGCGAGGATCGTGCGAGCGCGCTCGATCTGGGCGGCGCGGCGGCGCAGCACCCGTAGTGATAGCAGCCGGGTGCCGTAGCGGCCGCCGCGTCCACAATCGTCGGCGGTCCTTGTTCAGGCCTCAAGAGGTTGGACTGCGACCACCGACGCTGAGAGATGTCAGCAGGTGTTTGCGCAGCCCAAGCGGAACTTATCCAAGTCGCGGGAGGTCGCCAACTTGATCTCGTAATGCGTAGGTCCCAAGTTCGATTCTCGGAGGCGGCTCCACAAGATCAAGGCCCCGACCAGCCCAGCTGGGCGTCGCCTTGGTCGTTTCTAGCTCCGTAGTTGCTAGGCCGTCACCTGACCGTCAGCGCGCGGCCCGCGTCCCAGCTACCATCCCTCTTCAATGGACGGCGCCCGAAACCGTGTTCGAATGGACGTCGCGACCTACCAGCGGCGTACCCGGACAGGTCCCTGCTTCATCTGTGCGTTCCTCAGCGGCGAACCTGGCTTCGAACACGAAACGCTCTATGACGACGGCGTACACGTCGCGTTCCTCAACAGGTATCCCACGCTGTACGGCTACACCGTCGTCGCGCCCCACCGCCATGTCGAGGATGTGGTCGGTGACCTCACGCCCGACGAGTATCTGAGACTGCAGGCGGCTGTGCACAAGGTGGCCCGGGCCGTCAACGAGGTGACCCGGCCGGAACGGACCTACCTTCTGTCGTTGGGCAGCATGCAGGGCAACGCGCACGTGCATTGGCACATTGCCCCGCTACGACGGGCGTGCCCTACGAACAGCAGCAATACCACGCACTCATGGCCGAAAACGGCATCCTGGAGTGCTCGCCGGAAGACACCGCCGAACTCGGGGCGAGAATCCGCGCCGCGCTGACCCGCCTCGCTGACCCGCCGCGAGTGACCCGGCGATCTGTAGCCAGCAACGTAGCCACGACCACGAGGAGCGAATGGGGCAATGAACACGCGAGACCCCACGCTACCTATGCCAACCCGACCACGCCGGTAATCACCAGGTACACACCAACGATGGTGAGGATGGTCCGGATGACAAGCTCGCTGTGGCTCCTGACCCACGCAACCTTTGTATTTGCCTTGGTTAAGCCGGCCTGCGTCCGGCCGGGTGCGCCAAGGTAGGCGGCCAAAATCACCCACACCACCGCCACATTGATGACCGCTGCAGCCACAATCAACAGTACGGCAAAGGCGATCCCCCGCTCGGCCGTGGCGATGGTCTGTACGCCGGCCAGGTACTGGGCGGACGGCACGAAGATGAACACGCCGACCAGGATGGCTCCGCCGACTCCCGCTGTTTCCATGAGTCGTGTGACGAAGCTCGGCTTGTCAGCCTTCTGCGCCCCGGCGCACACGGGCCTTCAGCCACGGAAGGAAGGCCGCCAGCAGCAGGGCAAGAACGCCGAGGCCGAGACGTACGCCGTAGCGGGGCGTCCTGTTCGTGGGGAGCTGCAGGCCGGTGTCCCGGACGAGAAGCAGCACGACGATACCGACCAGCACGCTCATGATCAGACCACCGGCAAGAAGACCATTGCCCAGTCGGATCCCGCGCTCCCTGCCTAGGTAGACCGCGCACGCCACCAGTGCCGCAGGGTTGAGAGCCGACACGAACACCAACAGGAACGCTTCGGATATTGACCCACCAGACATGCGAGGATCCCGTCTCGGTAGGCGCGCTCGTTCGGGATGCGGTGCTCCGGTTCGGATCCGACCCTCACATCGTCCGCCTTCCGGCCACGACGCGTGGGCATAATCGGCGGCCCAGGGGTCCGGCACGACCAGGCCATCGACGCCTAACGCTGGCCGAGGCGTATCAAGGGCGTCTGGCCACCCAGACGGTACGTGCCGCTCGGACGGTGAGGTCATCGCGCCGCAGTACGCCGAGCGAGTTGTCGCCATCGACGAGAGTGTCGAGCGTCGCGAGATCGTCGGCGTTCAGTCGCCCATCCAGACCGGACCGCATACGCCGCAGGGATGCCTGGGCATAGCGCCCGGCTGCCACGGGAAGCGGCTGGGCCAGATCGATCCTGAAGGTCCGCTCGGCCTCGACCGTGAAGCCGGCCGTGCGCAGACGCGTGCCCCAGTCGTCACCGAGATGCGGTAGGTCGTCGGCGCAGCGCTTCGGCCGCGGCGGCATGACAGCGCGCTTCGAGCCCGGGGTGGCCGAAGCCGATGTCGTCTGGCAGGAAGCGCGGGAACGACTCCATCTCGGCCACCACCAGGAGTCCGCCGGGGCGAATCGTCGCGAAGACATCGGCAAGGACGCGGTCGGGATCGCTCATGTGATGCAGTGAATTGGACGCCCACGCCAGGTCAACCGGCGTCGATCATCGGCCAGACCCCGTCGAGGTCGGCCTCCACGGTACGGATCCGGTTGGCCACGCCGAGATCGCGGGCTTTGACGTTGAGCCGAGCCAGCAGTGGAGCTGACATGTCCACGGCAATGAGATCAGCCGCCGCGAATTGACGGATCAGCGCGAGACCGCCGGAGCCGGTGCCGCAACCGAGGTCGAGGATCCGGCGGCACGGCCGATCGGCGGCCAGATGGTGGACCCACGCGACAACGTCGGACAGGTATGACTGCATGACCTCGGCGTCGAGATCGAGCAGCTCGAGCATGGCCGCAACGTCGAGGCGCGCTAGCGCCGTGCCGGTGACTGCTTTCGTGGTGATGGCTTGCCATGCTCCCGACCTTACGGCGCCTTGCGTTAGCGACATACTATCTTGCGTATGACGCAAGACGGCGAACTCGACAATCTGGTCCGCCAGCGGATCCGGGGCCTGCGTACGGCCCGGGGCTGGTCGCTCGACGACCTGGCGGCACGCTGTTACCTCAGCCCCTCGACCCTGAGCCGGATCGAGACGGGCCACCGCCGGATCGCCCTCGACCAGTTGGCCCCGATCGCGCGGGCCCTGGGGACCACGCTCGACCAGCTGGTGGAATCGGTCGACGACGAGGATGTGGTGATCCGGCCGCAGCGCGATGTGACCCGAGGGGTCACGACGTGGATGTTGAACGGGGAACCCGGGCCGCACGGCGTGACCGTGGCCAAGATGCGGATCACCAGGCCGGCACCCCGGCGCGGCAGCGACGAACTCAAGGTCCACCCGGGTCGGGACTGGTTCACCGTCCTGTCCGGAACCGTGGTGTTGTTGTTGGGCGAACGGACCATCCTGGTCAAGGCCGGTCAGGCGGCGGAGTTTTCGACCATGATTCCGCACGCACTTCGGGGCACACGACGGTCCAGCGGAAGTCCTGTGCATCCTGGACCGCGATGGGCAGCGCGACCATCTGGAGCCAGCGCGAACACCCGCCCGACGCTAGTGGGACACGGCACGTCTAACGAAGTCTCCCCGCGAGCCCGATGCGCGTGCACCAGTCAGGCCGACGAGCCACCAAACAGATCGCCGGCGAGGTATTTGAGACCGGTGTCGACGGCTACCGTTGCGACCGTCTTTCCGGGGCCCAATTCCTGCGCAAGTGCGATCGCGCCGGCCACATTGAGCGCTGACGATGTTCCCGCGAACACTCCGTCCGTCCGGGCCAGCCGGATCGCAAGACGTCGGGCCTCGGCCTCGTCGACTACTCTTGCCTCGTCGTACGTGTCCGGGCCGAGCAGCGGCGGGACGATGCCAGTGGCGATGCCTTCGACCCGATGTGATCCGGATACGCCGGTGGTCAGCATCGGCGCGCTCGCCGGCTCCAGCGCGACGACGCGCAGCGGGTTGCCACCCTCGCGCAGGCCTCGGACGACCCCCACCAGCATTCCGGCGGTGCCGACGCCGGCACAGAATACGTCGATCGCGGCTCCCGAGGCCGCGCTCTGCGCGAACATCTCGCGCCCCATCGCGGCGTAGCCGTCGAGCGCGTCGACGTTGTGGAATTGGTCGGTCCAGAACGCACCGGTACGTTCGACGATCTCGCGTACGCGTTCTCGCATCCGCACGAACAGGTCGGGGGTGATCCGCCCGCCGTCACTCGGCTCGACGACGACGTCGGCCCCGAAGGCTCTCATCGTGCGGAGCTTCTCCGGGGAGAAGGCGTCCGACGAGACGAGCGAGAGGGGATAACCCTTGACCGCGCAGACGAACGCGAGCGACGATCCCGTACTGCCGCCCGTGAACTCGACAACCCGCTGACCCGGCTGTAATGCGCCGCGTCGCTCGGCTCCCTCGATGATCGCCAGCGCCATCCGATCCTTGTAGCTTCCGGTCGGATTGCCGCCCTCCAACTTGACGAAAACATCGGCCGAGCCGGCCGGTACGACCTGGCTCAACCGCACCAGCGGCGTCGAGCCGATGGCCTCCAGCATGGACGAGCGAACACCGGCGACAGTCATACCGCACTTCTACACGTACGGCGCCGCACGCCCAAGGCCGTCCGGCGTCGAGGCGTAGCGTTCTCGCATGGATGCCGAGCAATTGCGGGCGCTGCAAGCTCCACTGAAGTCGAGGTACAACGCCGATCCCACCTCGGCGCTACACACGCTGCGCGCCAAGGGACGCGTCTCACAAGACTCGATCACGGTCGCCCTCGAAACCGGCAAGCCGGGCACCCCAGCCGGCCTGCACCCGGCGACGGGCGGCGACGGTTCGACCGCATGCTCGGCGGACATGCTCTTGGAAGCGTTGGTCGCGTGCGCCGGCGTCACGCTCGCCTCGGTTGCGACCGCGATGAGCATCCAGCTCGCGAGCGCGACCGTCACGGCGGAGGGCGACATCGACTTTCGCGGCACGCTCGGCGTCGCCAAACAAGCACCGGTCGGATTCACGCGGATCCAGTTGACCTTCGGCATCGACACCGACGCAGCCACCGACAAGGTCAAGAAGATGATCGAGTTGACCGAGCGCTACTGCGTGGTCGCGCGGACGCTGGCCACCGGCGCATCGATCGACATCGCGATCGAGTAAGCGATCGCCGCCGGCGCTGCCGTCGATCCGTTATCACGATCAGCGAATCAGCTCTAGCGCGAAGTTGCGTTCGGGCTGCATAGTGACCCGATGGTGGCCGTACCCGCAGCAGATTGCTGGCTGCACCCGGACGTTGAAGTGCGTCGGTCTCCGATCTCCGGTCGAGGACTTTTTGCCCGTCGTCCCATCACCGCCGACACCGTCGTGTCTCGCCTCGGCGGCCGACTCGTGTCAACCATCGAACTGCAGGAGACCTTCGCAGCGGCCGCGGCCGATCCCCAACAGCCGTACGTCGACACGATCGTCGTCGACGACGACGCCCATCTCGTACTGCCGCCACAGCGCACCAATGGGTACGGCAACCACAGCTGCGACCCGAACCTCTGGTGGGTCGACGCCTACACCCTCGCCGCCCGCCGCGACATCCTGGCCGGCGAAGAGGTCACCAACGACTATGCGACCAGCGCCGGCGTCGAGTCGTTCACGATGGGCTGTTCGTGCGGGTCACCGCTGTGCCGCCACGTGATCACCGGCAACGACTGGCGGATCCCCGCGCTCCAACTGCGCTATGGCGACCACTGGGTGCCGGTGCTGTCCGCGCGCATCCGGGGCACGAGTCGCCCGATGTGCGGCGCCGACGCCCAAGCCAGCTGACCGGAACGCTCGCGGCCGCAAGCCTCATCCGCTCGGCGACGCGCTCCCGCCCGGCGTCACGGTGACGACGTCGACCACGAAGATCAACGCCTCGTTTGGCCCGATGGCCGTGCCCGGAGCCGGCTGCCTTGTAGGCGAGTGACGACGGGATAGCGAGAACTCGCCGATCTCCGGCCCGCGCACCGATCAGGCCCTGGTTCCAACCGTCGATCACGCTTGCGGTGCCGAGCGGCGACACGTTGAACGTGTTGGTCGGACCGTTGTTCCACGACGCGTCGAACGGCTGGCGATTCGTCCAGTGCAGGCCGACGTACTTCACGTCGAGCGAGTCACCGGCCTTGGCCACCGGTCCGTGCCCCGGGATCGCGTCGGCGATCTCCAGCTTTGTCGGCGGAGTTGTGCACGCAGCCGACGCCGGCACCGACACCGTCGGTTCGACCGATAGGTCCGTCGTGACTGACATCAGGCAACCGCCGACCGCGACCGCGGCGTGCTTGGCCGGACGGTGGCTCGCCGTCGGGGCGGGTGTCGACGACGACCCGCACGCGGCCAGCGCGGCCATGACGGCCGCGGAAAGCAAGACCGCGAAGAAGCTTCGATGGGTACGCACGCGCGAAGGTTACCCGCTACGCCGCGTGCCCGTTGATCGCGTCCGGCCCGATCTCAGCACTCGTCGATGTCACCGCGGTTGCCCCGTTTATTCGATTTGCGCCGCTCGCGTAGGCGGCTGCCACCTTGGCACGATCGAAGACTCGCCAGGTCGCGGCCGACACGAGGATCGCAACGACGAAGCCGACCCAGTACGGCGCCGAGAGTCCGAAGGCGGTTGCCAGCGCACCACCGAGGATCGCGCCGACACAGTTGCCACCAGCGCTCACGAAGAGATTCGCGCTGCCCACCCGGCCGAGCATCTCGGGCGGTGTCAGTCGCTGGCGCAGCGACACCGACGCGATCGTCCAGAGCGCGCCGTGGATCCCGAACGCGAAGAAGATCGCTCCGACGGTGTACGCATTGTGGGACGTGGCGAGCACCAGGTGAGTGGCCGCCTCGACCAAGAGGCCGATCCGGATGGTCCACGTGGCGCTGAACCGCGCGATGATCCGGTCACCCAACGCGGACCCGAGTAGACCGCCGACCGCGAGGCAGCTGAACAGCGCACCGTAGCCGACCGAGCCGACATGCAATCGCTCCTTGGCCAGCAGTACGAGAACGCTGAGAGCGGCGGTCAAGGTGACGTTCAACAGGCCGATGAGTATCGCCATCGTGCGCAGCAGACGTTGCCGGACAAGCCATCGCAACCCGCTGATCATGTCCGACCACACGGAGGCCGGCGGCTGATGCGTCGCGGTGGTGTGGCTGCGGGCGGCCGCGCTCCGCGCGCGGAACGAGCCGCCGATCAGGCCGACGAGGATCGCGCTGGCCGCGTACGTACCGGCATTGGCGATGAACGGCAAGCTCGGCGTGACCGCGTAGAGGAAACCACCCAGTGGCCCGGCGAACAGGCCGGCGGTGAGCATCGATCCGCCCGCGAGCCAGCCGTTGGCCCGCTCGAGCAGCGATGGCGGCACGAGGGCCGGGGTGAACGCCTGGCTGGCGGATCGGAACGTGACCTCGCCGACGGCGGTGATGAACAGGACCCCGTAGAGCAACCCGATGGAGGCGTGGTCGGCGAGGAGTGCGACGCCGAGGACGGCGAGGGCGACCACCCGGATCCAGTCGATCGTGACCATCACCCGGCGGCGATCCAGTCGATCGACGAGCACGCCGCCCGGTAGGGCGAAGATCAGCCAGGGAAGCCACGCGACGGTCGCGGCGATCGAGACGATGAGCGGATTGCTGGTGCGGGAGGCGACGAATAGCGGCGTCGCCACGTTGGCGAGTCCGGTGCCGATGGCGGATGTGGTGCTCGCCGCCCAGAGCTTGGCGAACCGGCCACCGAGTCGGGCCTTGACGACCGGCGGTCCGGTCGGGGAATCGCTTAGCGGATCGAGTGGCGGATTGACTGCCGGGCGGGTTGGCGGATCGTGCGGCACGGCCGGCGCGGTTTGATCATCGGTCTGCCCCGTAGCCGTCACGGCGGGTCAACCTACCAGCGACGACGTCACCGGGGCGAGCGCGTTTGCGCTCAGCGGAACCCCGGCGACGGCGGTCGCGGGTCGCGGGCGGACTCGATCATCGGGGCACGCGCGCCAGGCTCACCGCGACGTCACCAGCGAACGAGTCGCGGGTGTGCGGGTCGTTCCAGGCGCGACCGCGGGGCCGGGACCATATGCGGCTGAGGCCGTGACGCGGGCGGGTGGAGTGGACGGAGCATTCATCGGATGCGTACGTGACGTCATTAATCATGCGTCTATTGTCACCATGACGTCAGCATGATGTCAATACTGACGTCACATTGACTTTGGAAAAGTCGGCAAGATGTCGCGAACGATGTCACGAAGGCGGTCGGACGCGACGTCACACGTCGTCAGAGGTCCCGTGTCTCCACGAGGTCGCCCGGGCCGAACGCGCAGAAGCGTTGCGGTCCGGGGTAGGTTGACCCGGGCGTTGTGCATGCACCGATCGGGTGTCCGCAACGCAAACGATCCGACGGAGGGCGGCGAGGCGGTGGTGCGATGCGTGCGGTGATCGTCGCCGCGGCTGTCGCCTTCGTGCTCACGCTGTTCGGCACTCCGATCGCGATCCGGGTCCTGAGGAGCCTCCGATACGGCCAGCCGATCCGCGACATTCTTCCCGAAGGCCACCAGAAGAAGGTCGGTACGCCCACCATGGGTGGCCTGGTGTTCGTCGGCGCGACGTTGATCGCGTACGTAGCCGGGCATCTGGTGCTCAAGACACTGCCAGCCGAGCAGATCGTGCCACCGGGACCGACGATGACCGGCCTTGTTCTGCTCGGTCTGATGGTGTGCTGCGGAGCCATCGGATTCGTTGACGACTACCTCAAGGTGTCCCGGCGCAACAGCGCGGGCCTAGCCGGACGATGGAAGATCCTGCTGCAGATCGTCGTCGGTGGTGTCTTTGGCGCGCTCGCGCTGACGGCCCAGAGCACGGCCGGGATCACGGTCGGCGGCACCACCCTGTCCTACATCCGGGACATCAGTTGGGCGCACATCGGCGCCATCGGTGCCGTTGTGCTATTCATCGCGGTCGTCATGGCCACCACGAACGGCGTCAATCTGACCGACGGATTGGACGGCCTGGCCACCGGCACCTCGGTGGTCGTGTTGTTCGCGTACATGATGATCTCGTTCTGGCAGTACCGGCATTGGTGTGCGGACACGGCGGTGCATCTGAACTACTGCTACACCGCGCGAGATCCGCTGGAGGCGACGATGATCGCCGGTGCGGCGGCCGGTGCCTGCGCCGGATTTCTCTGGTGGAGCACGTCGCCGGCCCGGATCATGATGGGCGACACGGGTTCCATGGCCCTCGGTGGACTCATCGCTGGTGAGGCGGTCGCCACCCGTACGGTTTTGTTGCTGCCGATCATCTCGTTGCTGTTCGTGATCATCACGATGTCCCGCATCATCCAGTACACGTCGTTCAAGACGACCGGCAAGCGCGTCTTCCTGATGTCGCCGCTCCACCATCACTTCGAGCAGGCCGGCTGGAGCGAAGTGAATATCGTGGTGCGCTTCTGGATCATCGCCGGCATCGGCGTCGCGGTCGGTTTGGGCCTTTTCTACGGCGATTTCCTCGTGCACGTCGGTTGAGGGCGAATGTACCGACGACAGGCGGCTACTTCCGCGGCGGTTCGGCAATCGTCCGTCGCCGGTTCAGCGTTCGTTCGAGATCCGTTCAACGGCCGTTTGAGTGCACGCGGGTTCTCGGTGAGCCAACCCATAGCTACGCCACGTAAGCTCGCGTCGTGACCGACGTACAGACGGACCCTCCGACGCCGACAAACCCGCCGCCGGATCCGTCGTCGAATTCGGCACCGGGCTCGACGCCGAGCCACCGACGCGGCCGCAAGAAGGGATCGGGCAGCAGCTTCTGGAAGGAGCTGCCGATTCTCCTGGGCGCCGCCGTCGTCGTCGCGCTGCTCGTCCGTACGTTCGTATTGCAGACGTTCTACGTGCCCTCCGAATCGATGGAGCACACGCTCAACATCAACGACCGGGTGCTGGTCAACAAGCTCGTCTACGACTTCCGCGATCCCAGTCGTGGTGAGGTGATCGTGTTCACCTCGCCGCTGGACTGGCGTACGGCCGAAAACGAAAAGGATTTCGTCAAGCGCGTGATCGGTGTGCCGGGCGACCACGTCGTCTGCTGCGATGCGCAGGGGCGGCTGAAGGTCAACGGCGTAGCGATCGACGAGCCGTACCTCGACAAGGACTCCGGACCTACGGCGCAGGCCAGCCCGAACAAGTTTGCGATCACGGTGCCACCGGGGCGGCTGTGGGTGATGGGTGACAACCGGGTCGAGTCGGCCGATTCCCGCTACCACTACGCGGCCGAGCACAACATCACCGAGGCGACGATCCCCATATCGTCGGTGATCGGGCGTGCGTTCGTGCTCTTCTGGCCGCCGGGCCGGGCCACCTGGTTGTCCGTACCCAAGGGCTTCGCAAACATCCCGGATCCCACCGGCGGCTGAGAGCGCGGGCCGTCCGACGATCACTGGCTCGTGATCACACTGATCGCGATCGCCAGCACGGCGGCGTTGTAGAAGAAGCTCAGCAGCTCGTGGACGAGCACATGCCACCGCATCCGGCGGGTGATGACCTCGACGTCGGAGGACGCGAACGAGACGCCCAGCGTGATGGCGAAGTATAGGTAGTCGACCGTTGTCCCCTGCGTCTCCTCGATGAATCGCAGACCCGGGCCGGGTTGGATGGTGCTCGACTCGTCGTCGTCCAGAAAGCGATAGAACGCGGCGTAGCCGACATGCAGCAACGTCCAGGCGCAGAAGACGACGAGCACGCCCAGCGCCTTGACCGTGGAATCGCGCTCGTCGGCGCCCGGGTGCACGAGCACATCCGACGCGGCGGCCAGACCGGTGAGGCTGGCGACGACGGTGAGCAGAAAACTGAACTTTCGGCGGAGCTTGCGACGCCACGTCGGCGCCGGGCGCTCCTCGGTTCGCGGCTGGTCGCGTCCATGTCGGACGACCCAGAAACCGACCGAGAGGTAGGTCAGGGCGACGAGAGCGAACAGGCCGAGCAGACTGATCTTGTAGGTTGAGTCCTCCGGGCCGAAGACGTACGCCAGTCCGATGAGCGCCAGCGTGACCTCGGCCAGGCGCGCGAGCGAGACAGCCAGGACGGTTCGCCACCGTCTCGCCGGCTGATCGGACATATCGCCAGAATATGGGCCGACAGGAGCATGGACGGCCAGACGACGATCCCGGCCGATGTGGTGGGATGAGCCGGTGACCGATCCTCGCTGGAGCGCACTTCTCCCCGATGATGGGTGGCCGATCGAGGAGCGAGACGCCGTACGGGTCGTCGTTCTCGATGTCGACGACCGGATTCTGCTGTTCCGGACGTGGCACACGGATCACCCGGGCCACTGGTGGGAGCTGCCCGGCGGCGGCGGCGAGCCCGGCGAGACCTATGTCGACACCGCGATCCGCGAGTTGCGCGAGGAGACCGGCATCGTCGTCGTACCGGCGCAGGTATCGAAGCCCACGTGGCGACGGACCGCGACGTTTCGCTACCGCCGTGCCCGTCGCCTGCAACATGAGCTGGTGGTGACCGCGCGGCTGGACCACCGCGGCGCCGAGCCCGACGTGTCCGGCCAGCTGGACTACGAGCGGGAGGACTATTCGTCGAGTCGCTGGTGGCCGGTGGCCGAGGTCAGCGCGAGCCGGGAACGCTTCTACCCCGGGCGGCTGCCCGAATACCTGACCGCCCACCTGCGCGGCGAGGACATCGACGAACCCTTCGAGCTCTGGTCGTAACGCCCGCGATGGTCGCGGTCCGCGGTCAGAGCGCGCCCTGCGAGCGCCGCAGGGGCTGATCTTGCCGGTACGCCGTGACGAGATCCTCGCGCGCCCGTGCCACGCGGGATCTGATCGTCCCGACCGGACAGCTACAAACCTCGGCCGCCTCCGCGTAGCTCAGTCCGAGCACCTGAGTGGCAATGAACGCCTCACGCCGTTCGGGGACCAGCGTGTCGAGCAGATGCCGCAGTGCGACACCGTCATCGACCCCCGCCGTACGCAACGTGCGTGGCGTGGCTGCGTTCGGATCGCGCGCGTCCAGCGAGCTGGGCCGAGGCCGGCGTACGGCCGCCCGGACGTGATCGGCGGCGACATTGCGGGCAATCGCCAGCAGCCAGGTCCGAGCCGACGACCGTGACGCGAACCGGGTGAGCGCCGGCAGCGCCCGTAGATACGTCTCCTGGACAAGGTCGTCCACGTCGGCCGGATCGCTGAGGTGGGCCAGGAATCGCCGTACGGATCCCTGCGTCATCTCGACAAACGCGGATGCGGCGGCGCGATCACCAGCCTTCGCGGCGAGCGCGGCCCGATTGACAGTGTCGTCGTCGTAGCCGGACTGGCTCATGACGCTAGAGCGTAGCGTAGCGTGGCTCGATCGACCGACTTGAGCTGGCCGGACAACCGGTCTTCAGCGCGGTGGGGCAACCGGTCGGAAGCGGCGGCCATTCATAGCCGGGCACTCCGGCCGGGGCAATCTGGCGGGAACTTTTCGGCGCGACCGGACGACAACTCTCTCGTGACGTGTTCGATGTGGCGGGAGGCGCTTTCCGCGCGACTCGATGGGGAGGAATTCTCCGTCGCGTGGGAGGGCGCCGGTCGCATTGGGCTCGACGCCGGCGCTGGCATCGCCGTTGGCGTCGGCCGCAACGGTCGGGTCAGAGCCGCGGACATCGACGCACACCTGGATGCCTGCGGTGCGTGCCGCCAGTGGTACGAGGATGCCGCGTTCATCACCCGCCTGGCCCGCGTCGACGCCGGGTCGGCAGCGGTCGGCGGCATCCCGGATAGCGTGCTCGAAGCCACCCCGGGTCCGACCCGCGCTCGGCTCGCCAACGTGCTTCGCATCCTGCTCGCGCTCCTGGGTGCCGGTCAGATCCTGTTGGCCGTCGCCCAACTCGCCGGTCCGATGGGCGCCGAGAGCACGGCGCTTATGCACATGACGCACGAGTTCGTGGCCTGGAATGCCGCGATCGGAGCAAGCTTCCTGTTCATCGCGTGGCGACGCACCCGGCCGGCTGCGCTCTTGCCGCTTCTCACCGCATTCGTCGGCGTACTCATCGTGTTGAGTGTCGACGACATCGTGCACGGTGACGTGAGCGCGGGGCGGCTCGGCACCCACGCCATGCTGTTGGCCGGACTCGCGGTCGTCGTCGCGATGTCGCGACCGTCGCTGAGCTTCGATGCGCCACCTGGCCTGCGGCAGCGTACCCAAGGGGCGGGCTGGCGCCTGGGTGAGCGCGACGAGACGGAGCGGGATGCACCGTCGCGGCCGGACACACCCGACTCCCCGGCCGCGTCCACGGAGCAACGACCGGCCGCCTAGCGAGCCAACTCACGGCATACTGGGTCGATGGATCTCGACGAAGCGCGCGACCGGCTACGCAAGCTCCGTCCGCGCCTCGACACGATCGTCGAAGCCCGGGCCGACCTGGCCGAGCTCCGCGCCGACCTCGAGGCGGTCGGGCGCAGCGCACGCGGCGGCATCGCCGAGGTCAAGGCGTTCGAGGCCCGCCTGTACGCCGAGCTGGAAGCGATCTCCGAATCCGGTACGCAGGTCAAGGGCTATGCGCCGCTGCTCCTCGACTTCCCGGGCGAGCGGGACAACGTCCGTGTCCTGTGGTGTTGGCTCGAAGGCGACGACGACATCCGGTGGTATCACCGGGAAGATTGCGGGTTCGCCGGTCGGCGCCCCGTCTAGCCTTCGGGCCCGTCTAGTCTTCGGCGGCCAACTCTCCATGGACGGCACCGACGAGGTAAAGCGATCCGGTGACCAGGACAGCACCGGTCGGGCCGGCGAGATCTCGCGCGAGTGAGACCGCGCTCTGCCAATCCGTCTCGACGTGCACCGAGGTTGCCCGGTCCGGCAACGCGGCCGCCACATCGTTGGCCGGACAGGCGTCGCTGGCCGGTGGTTCCGTACACACGATGTGGTCAAAGCGTTCGGGGCGCAGCGCCGTGAGCAGGCCGGTCGGCGTTCGGCTGCCACGCACGCCCACGACCAGCACTCTCGGTCGTACGTCGGCCAACTCCTCGTCGACGGTGCTGGCCAGCGCGGCGGCGCCAGCTGGATTGTGGGCGCCGTCGACGATGACGCTCGGTGTTCCGCCCGACGAGGTCCCAGCGGCCACCGACCCGTGTGTTCGCGAGCGCGGACTCGATCGCCGTACGGACGGCCGGGTGGCCCTGACGCGCGATGAGGTAGGCATCGACAGCGACCAAGTGCCGTCGCCGCGTTCAGGCATTGATATGGCCCCGCGGCACCGATCGGCACGCCATGCCGTATCCCCCATGGCGTCCAGAGATCGGCGTACGTGCCGGCCGGTGTTCGACTCCGGTTGCGCGAGCCGTAGTCGTCGCCGATGCGCAGCACGCGACCCGGTCCGGCGGCCACCCATGCCTCGTCGAGTGACGGATCCGGCTCGCCCAGCACGAGCGTGGCCCCGGGCCGTACGATTCCCGACTTCTCCGCGGCGATGTGCGCCCGGGTCGGACCGGCCCGATCGGCGTGCTCGATCTCAATGTTCGTGACGACCGCGATGTCGGCATCGATCACATTGGTGGCGTCGAACCGCCCGAGCGCTCCGACCTCGATGACGGCCACGTCGATGTCGGCCTCCGCCAGGAGGATGAATGCAGACGCAGTGACCAGCTCGAACCAGCTGTGATCGACGCCGGTCGGTGCGGCCTTCACCACGCGAGCAACCGCGTCCGCCATCCGGTCGGCGGTCACCGGTCGGCCGTCGATGCGGACGCGCTCGGTGATGGTGTGCAGGTGCGGGCTGGTATACGTGCCGACGCGAAGCCCGGACGCGGTCAGCAGCTCGGCCGTGTACGCAACCGTCGAGCCCTTGCCGTTTGTTCCGGTGACGTGGATCGACGGAAACGTCCGCTGGGGCTGACCGAGCGCTTCGACGAGCCCTCGCATGCGGCCCAGCGTCCGTTTGCGGGGAGTCGGCGGGCCGACGGCGAGGGTGTCGAGGTAACGCCAGACATCGCCGCCGCCGATTCCGGGGTCGGTCATGTGATCGGTCATGTGGTCGGTCCACCTCGACCGCTCGCCGCGGCCTCGGCCTGCTCGGAGTCGTCGATTGCCTCGGCGAACTGGCGACGCGCTCGATGTCGAATGATCAGCGTCGTCACGATGCCGGCGACGATGGCGACGACGAGTGCGATCCAGCTGAAACGTGACAGCCAGGTCTCGGCGACCTTGCCGATGTAATAGATCAGCACCGCCGTTCCGCTCGCCCAGATGATGCCGCCGGAGGCGTTCGCGATGAGGAACTTCCAGTACGGCACGCGCAGCGCTCCCGCCAGCGGGCCTGCGAAAATGCGCAGTAGCGCGATGAAGCGACCGAAGAAGATCGCCGCAACACCCCACCGCTGGAACGTGTGCTCGGCCTTAGCCAGCTGGATGGGGCCCATATGTTGGGGGAAGCGTCGGCCGAGACGCTCCAAGAACGGTCGGCCGCCGCGATGACCGATCCAGTATCCGATGGAGTCGCCGATGATCGCGCCGAGCGAGCCGGCAATGGCGACCCACCAGATGTCGGCGTATCCGGACACGGCTAGCAGCGAAGCGGCAACGAGCGCGATCTCACCCGGGAGCGGGATGCCCATGCTCTCGACGCCGATGACCAACGCCACGATCACGTACATCAGCCCGGGAGGCACGCTGGACAACCAGTGCTGGACCGTTTCCACTAACCCCTCCGCCCGCCCTCCGCCCGCGGGAGCCGTCGCCTTGACCGTACCCTGACCGGCGCGTTCGCATGATTTCCGCGCGCGTACGGCGTGATCGTGGCCACCGCGTCAACCTGGTCCTCGACCGCCATGCTCGCGGGCCGGAGTCCGTGGGCCGCGTTAGGTCGTGGCTCCGTTAGGTCGTGGCTCCGTTAGGTCGTGGCTCCGTTAGGTCGTGGCGCCGGCGAAATGATCAAGGAGCAGCCCAGTCACGATATCGGCGGATTCGAAGGCTGCGATGTGCGCGCCCGGGATCACCTCGAACCGTGTGCCTGGCACGGCTTCGGCGATTACCCGGCCGTGATCGGGCGGCGTCGACGGGTCGTCGACCGCGGATACCACGAGCGTCGGTGCGCTGATCTTCGCCAGTTCGGCCCGCTGGTCCATCGCGCCGATGGCCGCGCAGCATCCCGCGTACCCGATCGGCGGCGTACCCGTAAGCATGTCGCGAGCCTCGGCCACAACGTCGGGTGACTGCTCGGCAAATGCCGGCGTGAACCAGCGGCCGATCCCGACGTCGGCGATCGCCTCCATGCCCTCGGTCAGGACAGTCTCGGCCCGGGTCGTCCAGGTCTCGGGCGGAGGCATGTGGGCCGACGTGCAGACGAGCGCCAACCGGCCGACACGTTCGGGCGCGTGGATCGCGAGCCACATGCCGACCATGCCGCCGAGCGAGAGACCGGCATAGTGGACGCGTTCGCCCGGCGCGACGGCATCGAGCAGCTCGAGCAGGTCGGCACCTAGGTCATCGAGCGCGTACGGCCCCGGCGGCACGGCTGACTCGCCGTGGCCTCGATGGTCATAGCGCAACACGCGGAGATGCCGGCTCAGCGGCGCGACCTGGTTTCGCCACATCGCCCGCGTCGTGCCCAACGACGAACCCATCACGAGCAGCGGACCCTCGCCCGGGCCATCGACCTGCCAACCGAGCTCCGCCATCACCACTCCCGCTCATTTGCCCCGATCACGCACCGCCAGACTAGCCGCGTGCCCGTGGAGTGGCTGTTCGACGGCAGCCGGCGCAACGTGCCGGGTTGTGGCCACACGGGCTTGCCCATGTGCAGTTCGTGGTGTTGGCCACGACGTCGAAAGTTGCGACCGCTGGTTCTTTGCACAGCCGGGACGTTCCGTCGCGTCGTTCGCAAACGCAGTTCGACAGTTGCGCGCCGGTCAGGCCGTCACGGTCGGGATCGCAGCACCTCCACGCCGGGCCCGCTGAGATCGTCGAGCGCCGCCTTGCGACCGGTCATTGCCATCACGAGCGCGATAGCCGGCCCAGTGACCTCCGGACCGGAGCCGTGTGTCCAATCGCTGTTGGTTGCCCGCAACGTCACACCCTCGATCCGATTCTTCGCGCCTATCAACAGGTTTGAGCCGCTGTAGAAGTCGGCCACGGTGACGACGTGCTCGACCGGATGCGGACGGTACGTGCCGAGCGACCGGTAAACGTCCTCACCGTGCACGATCGTTTCACCAAGCCACGACGGCGCCGGCCCAGGTGGCGCCGAACGTGAGTCGATCAGCGATCGATAGGTCTCGACCAAACCCGCATCCGACTGGCCGGCCTTGACGCCGCCGATCTTCTTGGCCGTCATCGCCTGGAAGCTGAAACCGCTGCCGATCATCGCGCCGAAGAACTTCGGCGGTGTCATCTGCGCCGTCGCGATCATGTGCGCGACGACGTCGCGGACCGTCCACCGGCTCGCGAGCGACTGGGAGTCCCACGCGTCCGGCGGCAGGCTCGCGAGCGCGTCGGCGAGCGATTCCCGCTCGGACCTGATCATGTCCCAGGTGCTCATGTGATCCGCCTTAATCGATGCAAAGCTGCCCCGTCGTTGTCGGCCTCGTCATTGTCGGCCCGAGGCGACGAACGATGGGCACAGATGCGCCGCGTGTCGGCCGCCGTGGCACCTTTTCTCGCCGTACGGCGGTTCCCGGGTTGGTCGAGGGAGTTGTACGGAAGTTGGCCGCCCGCCGAGCCGGACAGCGCCGAAGTTCCGTACATTTCCGCGCTCGGCTTCGGGCCGGTCCGCTCTCGGCCCTCGGCTTCCGGCTACTCGGACCGCCCGGGGCGCCCAGAGCGCCGCGACGAGCGATCAGATCAAGTGCTGAAGATCGTGCGTCGGTACGTGGATCCAGCCTTCGATGGCCGCGACGTCCCGGTCCTCCGCGCTCGGCCCCGCGGTAAGGCCCAGGGCTGCGGCGCGTGTCACGAGGGCAGCGATCACCGCATCGAACACGTGATCGCTTCGCCGACAGTGCTCCCACGCCGCCGTCGACAGCTGGAGCCACGGCGCCATCGCACGGAGGGCGTCCGCGAGCGCGGCCAGAGCGGGCGTGGCCCGGCTCCGTTCGGCCTTATAGTCAGCGGTCGCCAGCCCCCAGCGGCGCATCGCCGCGGCCGGATAGACCTCGGTCACCACGCCGGTGCCAGATCGATCGGGTCCCCGCATCGGGTCCGGCGGTTCGAACGCGTCGATCAGCAACGCGCACCGCAGCGCCACAACGCCGATCCGGTCGGTCGACACGCTGAGCGGCCGCGAGCCCGCCGCCGCGACGACCTCGTCCGTACGGCGGTACACGAGTCGCCGCCGATAGCCGACCGCATCGGTCGCGCCGCGACCCGGCCAGGCATCGCCGTCACGGTGCGCAGCAACCGCGTCGACGAATCCGACCGGCCACCCGAGTGGGCAGTCGATGCCGACCCGATCCGCGCCTCGCATGAGGCGCAGCAACTCGTCGTCGTCGAGGGGCGGCGGGTAGACCTCACCCCTCGCGGCTCCGTTGCGCCACGAGATGACGCAAGCGGCCGTACGAGCCGGTGCCGCGGCGAGGTCAATGCCTAACGTACGCACGCGCGCCTATCGCGTCCCGCTCGCGAGGAGTGCCGACGTCGACATCGTCAGCACGCCGTCGGCGACGTGGGGAGTGGCGAGCCGTTCGAACGTCTCCCGTACCTGCTCGACTCTCGCCGGCGGCGCGCCCGCCAATGCCGCGCCGAGCGCGCCCAGCCCGTTCGCCGGGGCAGACCACCACGCGTCGACCGTTGTCTCGTGCGACCACTCGATCGTGTCGCATACGACGTCGACCAGCCCCGAGCCGGACAGCAGCCCGGCAAACCCGGCCGGTGTCCGGGCAAAGTCGGCCTCCGGCGCAACCCGTGGCGCGCTGCGCGCGGTCGGACCGGACGTAAGGCCGGCGGCGTCGGCGACATCGGCCCAGAACAATTGCAGCGGCGGCGACGGCCGTGGCCACACGGTCGCGGCGACCCGGCCACCCGGCCGGACCACGCGACGGAGCTCCGCCATCGCGGCGGCCGGGTCGCCGACGTGGTTGACGACGAAATTTGCGACAACGGCGTCGAACGTGCCGTCGGCGAACGGCAGCTCCGGCAGCTCCGCCATGTGTACAACAGCGGTCGGCACGGCCGCCGACGCGACTTCGATCATGCTCGGCTCGGCGTCGACCGCGGTCACCCGTGCATCACGAGCAGTCGCGGCCCGCGCGACGGTGCCCGGACCAGTGCCGACATCGAGCAACGAAGTGCCAGGGCCAACGGCGGCTGCGTTAAGCAATGCGTGCACGGGATATGCACAGAGCGTTGCGAAGCTGAGGACGTAAGCTTGGGCACGCCCCTGCCACATGCGCCGTTCGTACTCATCGAGAGTGGTTCGCATCACTGTCCGTATCGATCGGGGCGAGCGCAGGGGTTGACAGCCGCACCAAGCCCGACTGTCATGGACACGCCATCATTGGGCATCCCGTTTGCCATGCTGGCTGCCTTGCCAGTTGCATGTCAGCTTGCACTGCTAGTTTGCATTGCCAGTTTTGCCATGAAGGAGAGCGCGTTGCGGCCGCATGTACGCCGACGTACCCGGGTGATCGTAGTGTCGATTGCCCTTGGCCTCACCGGCGTGGCCGGCTGCTCGACGAGCAGCACGCCCGACGTCGCGACAGCCGTGGCGCCGCCGACGGTGTCGGCGAGCCAGGGCGCCACGCAGATACTCGCGACGTACAACAAATTCATGACCGAGTACGTGACGGCCTTCAACACCGGCGATCCGAACAGCCCGGACTTCGTCAGCCTGGGCGGCGGCAACGCCGCTGGCCTTCAGACCGTCATCCGAACCGCCGTCAAGGCAAACATCATCGCCATCGGCCAGCCGACATGGGCGAAGCCGGTCGTCCAGTTCGTCGATGCGAACGAAACGATCGCGTCGGTGACGTTCTGCTTCGATCCGGCCTCGTGGAGGACCGTGAAGTCGGATTCCGCGAACAGCCCGTCGCCCGAGCCGACCGCGCCAGCACTGGACCTGAGCGCCCACCCGCCGCATCCGGCCTATCCGACCGACGCGGTCGGCAAGTACACGGTCCTGATGCTGATGAACCGAAACGCGGCCGGTAAATGGGTGGTGGCCCAGGCCAACGCCCAGCCGGACCGGCCCTGCAATCCGCCGACGCCACAGCCGTCCATCACCCCTAGCAACAGCCCGTAGCTGACCCGATACTCAGCGTCTCACTCGACGCTGAGCGTTGGCGTCTTGGCATACGAGCTGGGTTTACTCCCACGTCGTGGGGGTAGCCCCGAGGCCATGTTTGTCATCGCGCCGGGTCGACACCGATCTGCCACGGGCGCATGGCGCTTCCACATCGGACCGGGTGCGCTACCGACCCGGCGGCCGGGCCGGGTGGGAGTTCACAGACCTTTACATCGCCATTCACCTTCGCCATACTTCGTTCTGTACGCGCATACAGTAAGCGCGTACACGCGAGGTGGGGAGTCAGCCGCTGTGCGTACGGTGCCCACGGTGTACGAGGTTGCTCGGCACGCCCAGGTCTCGACCGCGACCGTGTCCCGGGTTCTGTCGGGCAACGATCGAGTCCGCCCGGAGTATCGGGAACGGGTGTTCGCGGCCGTGGCCGAGCTGGGCTACGTGCCCAGCGGCGCCGCCCGCGACCTGGCCGCGAGACGGACGGGAGTGCTCGGGTTGTGCTTCCCGGACCTGGTCGGGGATCAGGACGCCGAGTCGGACGCGATGTTCTGGTACGACGAAATCATCCGGGGAATGGAGCGGGCGGCTCGACGCCGGGGATATGCGCTACTCATCGCGGCGTCTCACGAAACCGACGACGTCGATCTCGTAACGACCGTCGCCGGCCGGTGCGACGGCTTGGTCGTGCTGGCCAGAACGGTGCCGGCGCCGGTGTTGGAACGGATCGCCGGCCGGATCCCGGTAGTGATGCTGGCCGGGCCCCGTACGTCGGATGAGGTCGCGCGGGTGGTCGACCACCTCGTGGTAGCCAACCGGGCCGGTGCCCATGAGGTGACCGGGCATCTGGTGGATGTGCACGGTTATACGGACCCGTGGTTCGTAGCGGGGCCGGACTCGCCCGACTCCGCGGCCCGCTTCGACGGTTTCCGGGCGGCCCTGACCGAACGGGGACTGCCGGTCGGGCAACGTCCCCATGCGACGGGCGACTTCACTACCGCGGGCGGCCGACGGGCCGTCTCCCACCTCCTGGCTGAGGGGCATCGCCCCAGGGCTCTGGTGTGCGCCAACGACCAGACCGCGTTGGGCGCGCTGACCGCGTTGGCCGGGGCAGGGTTGCGCGTTCCGCAGGATGTGGCGGTGACCGGATTTGACGGCATCCAACTGGGCCAGCACGTACGGCCCGCCCTCACCACGGTCACGCAGCCCATGCGTCAACTGGGCGAGAAGGCCGTGAGCATGCTCGAGGAGCGCCTGGCCGATTCGGCGCTCGCGGCTCGGTTGGTCGAGATGCCGGTGCGGGTCGATATCCGCGAAAGCTGTGGTTGCACCTCCGACATCTAGCGGTGCCTCGGCCTCGTTAGGACACGCCTCACCGGCGGATACGCCATTCACCGCCGGCCGGATCCACAAGGAGTCACACATGACGAAACGAGGCGCTGTAGCGCTCCACCACGCCGGACCGGTTCGATGACATCTCCCGACGCGCGTACCGACTTCGAAACCCGCATCTACCAGCGGCTGACCGACACCGTCGGCGCGGGCGAAGACACTCGTCTACCCGCACCGACCGATCTGACCGCCGAGCCCGCCACGGGACACGTACGACTTTCCTGGGAGCCCGTCGCGGGTGCGGCCGGCTACGTCATCGAGCGCACCGAGGCCGGTCGTTCGCCGATCATCGTCGACCACGGTGGCTCCGACGTGCCGGCCGTTCCGCAAACCGTGTTCGCCGATACCGGCCTACGCGACGCGACGACGTACACCTACCGCGTCGGAGCCGTCACCGGCGCCGACTACCCGGTCTGGACATGGTCCCAGCCCGTCTCCGTCGACACGTGGCACGGCCGTACCGGTGGCGCTGGCGAGACGCCCGTCGTCGCGGTCAGCGTCGACGCCGCCCGTGTCGTCGGCGACCTCCGTCGGATCTGGGAATTGATCGGTTCCGAACGGCTGTCACAACTGCTCCTCGATGGCGACCAGAAGTGGATCGCCGACGAGTTCGCGACCGCGCTGCGGCGAGTGCACGAGGACCTCGGGGTGCGGCGGGTCCGCGCCCACGCGATCCTGCATGACGATAACGACGTGGTCCGGGTCGCCGACGACGGCACGGTGACCTACCACTTCGATCGCATCGACGCGATCTACGATCAGCTGCTCGCCATCGGGATCCGACCGGTCGTCGAGCTGTCCTTCATGCCGGCCGCGCTGGCCCGCGATCCGCAGGAGACTGTCTTCACCTATCGCGGGATCATCTCGCCACCGGCCGACTGGTCCGCCTGGCGCGCGTTGATCGCGGCACTCGCGGAACACCTGATCGACCGGTACGGCATCGACGAAGTCGCGCGATGGTCGTTCGAGGTGTGGAACGAACCGAACCTCGTGGTGTTCTGGACCGGCACGATCGACGAATACCTGCGCCTCTACGAGGAGTCGGCGCGCGCGCTGAAGTCCGTTGATGCGCGACTGGCGGTTGGAGGCCCGTCGACCGCGGCGGCCGAATGGGTCGAGCGCCTGGCCGCCTACGCCGAGCACACCGCGGTGCCGCTGGACTTCGTTACCAGCCACACGTACGGCAACCTTCCGCTCGATGTACGGCCGGCACTCGCTCGGCACGGCTTCGAGGGGACGCCGGTGTGGTGGACCGAATGGGGCGTCGGCTCCACGCACTTCGGCCCGATTCACGACACCGCCTTCGGCGCTCCGTTCGTCCTGAGCGGGTACGCCGTCGCGCAACATCATCTCGACGCGCTCGCCTATTGGGTGGCCAGCGACCACTTCGAGGAGCTCGGTCGGCCCGATCGGTTGTTCCACAACGGATTTGGCCTGCTGACCGTGGGCAATCTCGCCAAGCCCCGATACTGGGCGGCGCATCTGGCCGCGCATCAAGGCGACGCGGTACTCGCTCACACCGTGGCCGGCGACGGCGCGGCGGTTCTCGTACAGTGCTCGGCCACTCGCCACGACGACGGCACGATCGACGTTCTGACGTGGAACGGGACGATCAACGCGGCCGTCATGTCCGGTGACCCTCGGCTGGACCGCAACGTCCGGCTCGAAGTCGGCGGGCTCGATCCGGCCATCGCCTACGAGGTGACGCTCTCCCGGATCGACACCAACCATTCCAATATCGCCGCCGCATGCCCGACCGACATCATCTGGCCGGACGAACAGCTCTGGTCACGGTTGCGCGCGGCCGACACGCTCGCCACCGAGCCGATCCTCCCAACCGGCCCGGTGCCGTCCGCGCCGCCGGCGCCGACCTCGCTGCCGACGCCGGCCGGCCCGCCGACGTCGGCGACCGCATCGCCGGCCGGCGACACCACCCTCCGTTTCGACTTCGCACTCCCCATGCCCGGCGTGGCGCGTATCCGGTTGCGCCCCGCCCGGTCGGCCCCCAGGGCGCCGCAGCAGCGCCCGTCGCATCAACCGGACTGACACTCAAGGAGACACGATGAAACGCACACCGATGCTGTTGTGCGCCGCGGCCACGGCCGTGGCACTGTTCGGGACCGCCGCGTGCGGCGGCTCGGACGTGAAGATCCAGCTCCTCGGCCGGTGGCGGGGGAACGCTGACGATCCAGGGCGATGCGGGCAACCCCACTCTTGTGGAGAACTTCAACCCGTTTGCCAGTACGGCATTGCATGGCCAGTTCCTCATGTACGAGCCACTCGAGATCCCGAGCCCCATCGACGGCACGTACACCCCGTTCCTCGCGACCGGCTACAAGTTCACGAATCCCACGACGCTCGTCTACACGATGCGTCCGAACGTGAAGTGGAGCGACGGGCAGGCCTTCTCGGTCAACGACGTCACCTTCACGTTCAACCTGCTCAAGAAGTTCCCGGCGCTCGACACGCGCGGCATCTGGGCGCAGGTCGCGAGCGTCAGCGGGGCTGGCAACACGTTCACCGTGACGTTCAAGCAACCGAACGTCCCGTTCGCGTCCCAGGTGGCGCAGGTGCCGATCGTGCCGGAGCACGTCTGGTCGTCGGTCGCCGACCCGGTCAAGTACACCGACACGAAGCCGGTGGTGACGGGCCCGTACGTGCTCGACACGTTCGCGCCGACCCAGTACAAGCTGAAGAAGAACCCGACCTACTGGCAGGCGAACAAGGTCGCGCCGTCCGAGGTCGCGTTCCCCGCGCAGGCCAGCAACCAGACGACGAACCAACTCGACGTGACCAGTGGCAAGTTCGACTGGGCCTACACGTTCATCCCCGATGTGAAGAACACGTACGTCAACCGCGATTCGGCGCACAACACGTACTGGTTCCCGCCAGGCGGCACGATTGGGCTGTTCCTCAATCTCACGAAGGCGCCGTACAGCAACGCCAGCTTCCGTAAAGGTGTTTCCGAGTCGCTGAACCGCACGACGATCGCGCAGAAGGCGGTCAACGGCTATCTCGACCAGGCCAGCATGTCCGGCCTGATCCTGCCCAACCTGCAAAAGTGGCTCGACCCGAGCATTCCGAACAACGGCCTCATCACGCAGAGCAGCTCGCAGGCGCAGCAGGACTTCGCGGCGGCCGGCTATCACTTCACCGGCGGCAAGCTGATGGGCTCGAATGGCAAGCAGGCCACGATGACGATCGTGATGCCGGGCAACTTCAGTGACTGGGTCGCCGCGGCGAAAGAGGTCGCCACCGAGCTCGGTCAGGCCGGCATCAAGGTCTCGCTCGACGAACCCCAGTACGCGCAGTATTCGACCGCCACTCAGGGCGGCACGTTCGATGCCGCGATGGGCGGCTTCGGTGGCTCGGGCGACCCGTACACCGATTACAACAATGGGCTCAACAGTTCATTCGCGGCTGCGGTGAAGACGCCAACGGTCAATAACTTCGAGCGCTTCAAGGACCCGACGGTCGACCAGGCACTCGGCACGCTCGCCGGCGCCACCGACCCGTCGGCCCAGCAGAACGCGACTTTCGCGCTCGAGAAGGTCATGTACGACCAGGTGCCGGTCGTCCTGCTGTACTACGGCGGCAGCTGGGGCCTGTTCCGTGACAACCACTTCACCGGCTGGCCATCCGCGCAGGATCCGTACACGCTGCCGACCAACTACACCAACGCCATGCTCGTGGTGGCGACACACCTGAAGTCAGTCTCGTAGGTCTGGCCATGCGCTACGTCCTACGGAAGGTGGCGCTGTTCGTCATCACGCTCTGGGCCGCGATCACGCTGAACTTTGCACTGCCCAGGCTGATGCCCGGCTCCCCGGTCGACGCGGCTCTTGCCAAGATCGCGTCGACCGGGCAGGCCATCACGAACGCGCAGCGCCAAGCGATCGAGGTGCAACTCGGCGTCCCGCACTCGAATGTGTTCAGCCAGTACGCGCAGTACTGGAAGAACATTTTCACGCTCAACTTCGGCCGGTCCTACTCGTTCCCGACCGAAACCGTTACCCAGACGATCGGCAAGGCGCTGCCCTGGACGATCCTCCTGGTCGGCAGCACAACGATCATCGCGTTCATCATCGGCACGTTGCTCGGCGTCTACGCCGGCTGGCGGCGGGGCACGGCGGCCGATTCGACCGTGACGATCGGCGCGACGTTCTTCGCCGCCTTCCCGCCGTTCTGGCTCGGTCTGTTACTGCTCTACTTGCTGGCGTTCAAGTTTGGCGTCTTCCCGCTCAAGGGCGGCTACAACGAGGGTGCCACGCCGTCCTTCAACTGGCCGTTCATCCGGGACGCGATCGTCCACAGCGTCTTGCCGGCCGCGACGCTCGCTATCACCACGTTGTCCGGCTGGGTGTTCGGCATGCGGAACAATATGATCAACACGTTGGGCGAGGACTACGTGACGTTCGCCGAGGCGAACGGACTGCGTTCGCGTACGGTCGCCCTGCTGTACGCCGCCCGCAATGCGTTACTGCCCAACGTGACCGCGTTCGGGCTCTCGCTCGGCGCGGTCGTCGGCGGCTCGGTTCTCGTCGAGGGCGTGTTCAGCTATCCGGGCCTCGGGAACCTGCTCTACATCGCGGTGTCCAACCACGATTTCCCGTTGATGCAGGCCCTCTTCCTCGTCATCACGGTGAGCATGCTCGTCGCGATTTTCATCGTCGACCTGCTCTACGTACGACTCGATCCGAGGGTGCGCCGATGAGCGTTCTGACCACCACCCCGACCCCACCGCCGGAGGTGCCCGGTGCCGCCGCGGCCGTTTCGATCGGGGGCGAGAGTCGCGTTCCCGGTCCGGTGCGGTTCGTCGGGCGCGCGTTTCGGACTCTGTGGAGCAGCGGCAAGGCCCGCATCGGGCTGACCATCATCGCGCTGATGATCCTCATCGCGATCTTCGCTCCACTGATCGCCAATCACTCGCCGACCGCCACCACATTCCAGCCGTACCAGAACCCGAACGGTTCGAACTGGTTCGGCACGACCGGCAACGGTCAGGACGTCTTCTCCCAGATGGTGTACGGCGCCCGGATCTCGCTGCTGGTCGGACTCGTGTCCGGTGCCGTGGCGACGATTGTCGCCGTGACGCTCGGGCTCATCGCCGGCTACCGGCCGGGACCGGTCGACGAGGGCCTCAGCTTCGTCACGAACCTGGTGCTCGTCATCCCCGGCCTGCCGCTCATGATCATTCTGGCGGCGTACCTGCAGAGCCGTTCGGTTTGGACGATCATCCTGGTCGTCGCGTTCACCAGTTGGGCGACCGGCGCCCGGGTCATTCGTAGCCAGGCCGCCACCTTGCGCACGCGTGACTTCATCACGTCGGCACAGTTCTCGGGCGAGCGGCTCTACCGCGTCGTGTTCCGGGAGATCTTGCCCAACATGACGTCGCTCGTCGCCGCGAGCTTCTTCGCCGCCGCCACGGCGGCCGTCATGGCCGAAGCGAGCCTCGAGTTCCTCGGCCTCGGCGATCCCAACACGGTGAGCTGGGGCACCATCCTCTACTACGCCCAGCAACAGAATTCGCTGTTGACCGGCCAATGGCTCCTGGTGTTCGCGCCCGGTCTCGCGATCGCGTTGCTCGCCACCGCTTTCACGCTTGTCAACTTCGGCGTCGATGCGCTGTCCAACCCGAGACTGAGGGAGAAGTGATGGCGGCGCCGCAGATGCGGTGACCCGGGCGCCTTGCCGCTGCTCGCGGCGAAGGGCGTCAACGTTGTGTACGAGCCGGCCCGAGGGGTACGAATCTGGTCCGTTCGGGACGTCAACGTGACACTGCGAGAGGGCGAGTTCGTCGGACTCGTGGGCGAATCCGGGTGCGGCAAGTCAACGCTCGGCTTCGCACTCACCCGGATGCTGCGCCCACCGGCCAAACTTCAGTCCGGCGAAATCTTCTTCAATGGCAAGGACATCTCACTGCTCGACGGTGAAGATTTGCGTCGACAGCGCCGCGGCGGATTCGCGCTCGTGCTGCAGAGCGGCATGAACGCGCTCAACCCGGTCCGAACCGTCGCCCATCACTTCGGCGACATCCTCAAGGCGCACAAGGTCGAGGGCGAGGGCTGGAGCCGAGCCGAGATCCGGCACCGCGGCGGTGAATTGCTCGACAAGGTCCAGTTGGATTCGTCGCTGCTCGACCGCTATCCGCATGAACTCTCCGGCGGAATGCGGCAGCGAGTGTCGATCGCGCTCGCGCTGGCACTGCAGCCGCGCATGATCATTTTCGACGAACCCACCACCGCACTGGACGTCATCGTGCAGAAGGCGGTCATGCAGACCATCAAGGATCTGCAGCGCGAAGACGGTTTCACGGCGATCCTGATCAGCCACGATCTCGGCGTCGTGCTCGAGGCGACCGACCGCGTGATGGTGATGTATGCCGGCGAGATCGTCGAGGATCAGCCGTCGCGTTCGCTTGTCGCCGGCGCACATCATCCGTACACCGAAGCGCTTCTCCGCTGCTATGCCGACCCGAGAGCCGAGGAAATCCACCTTGGTGGCATTCCCGGCACGCCGCCCGACCTGTCGTTGTCGCTCGCCGGTTGCCCGTTCACGCCACGCTGCCCACTCGCGGAAGACATCTGCCGCCAGCAGGATCCGCCCCTCACGCCGCTAGGTAGTGGCTCGGCCGCGTGCCATGTGCGGGCGCGCGAAGCCGTCGCGCCGGCCGGCGGCCAAACCTCGGCCACGGTACGGCAACCGACGGCACAGACGTCGGCGGACGCTGCCACGGACGCAAATACGGACGGCACGGAGGTGCGCGATGTCCACTGAGTCGAGCGTGCCGGCCCTGACCATCTCGCATGCGACGAAGGTCTACAAGGCGCGGGGCCAGGGACGCGGCGCAACGGTAACCGCGGTCGACGACGTCTCATTCGTGATCGAACCGGGGGCGGCCATCGGCCTCGTCGGCGCCAGCGGCAGCGGGAAAAGCACGTTGGCCAAACTCATCACCGGATCGGAAAAACCGACCAGCGGCACCATCCGCTTCGGCGACATTCGAAGTCAATACGCTTCGCTCGGGTGGACTTCGCGACTACCACCGACGCGTACAGATGGTGTTCCAGGATCCGTACGGTGCGCTCAATCCGTTGCACACGGTGGAGTACACGGTCACGCGACCGTGTCAGAACATCCTCGGACTGTCCGCGCGAGATGCGTTGCGACGCGTGCATGAGTTGCTGGAGATCGTCGGTCTGACTCCGGCGACGCAGTACGCAACGAAGCTGCCGCACCAACTCTCCGGTGGCCAGCGTCAACGTGTAGTGATTGCCCGAGCGCTCGCCTGCGATCCCGACGTCATCGTGGCCGACGAGCCGGTGTCGATGCTCGACGTGTCGCTGCGAGCCGGCGTGCTCTCGCTGCTTCGACGGCTGCGCGAAGAGCGCGGGCTCAGCCTTCTCTACATCACGCACGACCTGTTGAGTGCACGCGTGGTGACGGATCAGATCCTCGTCCTCAACCGCGGTCGCGTGGTCGAGCGTGGCCAGACGAAACATGTCTTGCAACATCCCGAGGACGACTACACCAAGCGGCTGCTCGATGCCGTGGCGACACCGTTCGTCACGGAACCGCCCGCCGGCGCGGTGGGTGCATCGGCGCTTGCGCTGCCGCAAGGCGCCACGTCACGACACTCGAAGGAGGGTTTATGAAGATGACAAGACGGCAGTCGACGACCGCACGCAGGGTGTGCGCGTTCGCTGGCGTACTCGTGCTCGCGGTGTTCGGGGTGGCGCAGTCCGCCACGGCCGACGCGAGCTCGAACCACACGGCATCCGGGAATTCGGTAAAGACCTTCGCCGGGCTGACCCCCACGCAGCAGGCGAACCTGATGGGCATCGCGCGGGACACGTGGAAATTCTTCGCCGACGATGTCGACCCGACGACGCACCTACCGATGGACAACCTCAGCTATGCCGGTGGCTCGGCGACACCGACGTCGACTGGCCAGTACACCGGTGCCTCTAACATCGGCGTCTATCTCTGGTCGGTCGTTTCGGCCGAAGATCTCGGTCTCGTGTCGAGGTCGACGGCACAGTCGCTGATCTCGGCGACGCTCACCGAAGTCAGCCACCTCGACCGGTCGAACGGTTTCCTCTACCAGTGGTACGACACGACGAACGGCAAGGTTCTGCTGAATCCCGGGCAGGGCGACTGCCCGAGCGTCGGCAACACATTCGACAACTGCTCGTTCCTGTCCAACGTCGACAATGGTTGGTACGCGTCGGGTCTGATCGTCGTACGCCAGGCGATGCCGGAGTTGGCATCGCAGGCCGACGCGTTGCTGAACGAGATGAACTTCGGCATCTTCTACGACGATCGGGCGGAGACGCACTGCAACGTCAATCCCGCGATCCCCGGCAACCAGCCGACCGGCCAGATGTACGGCGGCTACTACGTCGGATCTCCGCCCGGACGTCGGCGACAACTGGACGCACTACTACCACAACGGCGCGATCTACAGCGATCCGCGGATCTCGGCGTACATCGGCATGGGTCTGCACCAGATGCCTGGCAACGTGTGGTGGCGGAGTTGGCGCGAGTTGCCGCCGCCGGCACCGTTCGCCGACTGTGCCACGACCGACCCGGACTTCTCCTGGCAAGGTCAGTGGCCGATGGGCGGGCAGTGGAAGACCATCACCGACCCGGTATCACACCAAAAGTTCCCGGTCTGGGAGGGGCACTACACGTACCCGAACTCGAACCTCACGTTCATGCCGACGTGGGCCGGCGGGATGTTCGAGGGGCTGATGGCAAATGAGGTCGTACCAGAGACGAGTTGGGGCCCGTCCAGCTTCGGCCAGGCCGACGCTCGGACCGCTCAAGTCCAGATCAAGTACGCCACGCAGGAACTCGGCTACTCGGTCTGGGGGATGTCGCCATCGTCGACTGCCGACGACACCGGCAACTATGGCGGCTTCGGCGTCGAGGGGCTGAAATTCCCGTACCACGGCGGCGGAGCGACCGCGGACGACCCGAACCTCGGGCTGTCGCAGTGCTACGCGTGCGCGTCCGAGGACACCGTGACGCCACACGCGTCGTTCCTCGCGCTCGATGTGGCGCCGCAGCAGGCGTACGCGAACATCCAGAAGCTGCGCACGCAGTTCCCCGGCGTGTACGGCGCCAACGGATTCTTCGACGCGGTGAATCCGACGACCGGATCGGTCGGCCACCGGATCCTGGTGCTCGACCAGTCCATGATCATGGCATCGCTGGACAATGCGCTACACAACCGGGCCGTGCAGCGTGACTTCGCGAGCGATCCGGTCTCGTGGGCGGCTCAGACGTACCTGGGCGCCGAACACATGACCCTCGGCGAATAACGACAAACGACAGCGGTATCGGGCCCGCGACGCGAATTTCGCGTCGCGGGCCCTTTCGTGGAGCGGATCGCCGTACCTAAGACGAATGGCAATGGTTGTCCGGTTATACGGACCCGGCACTCGATCATCATGAACGCCGCCGGTCGCGGCACGACCGAGCCACGTGGTCGACGAACGATGCCGCGAACACCCGCGCGACTCCCGGCCCTCGCCGTACCGTAGATCGGGTGGGAAGTGCCCTGACCTGCGTTGACGCCGTCGGCCGGAGGTGACGCCAGACGTTCGATTGTGCCTCGCGAGATCCCACTCCTTAGCCGAACCGCGCACCTCGACTCCGGTTGCGGCGATGGCACCGCGGTCAACGCGGTGTCGGCAGCCGTGGACGATCCGGTCGCCGACCCGGCGGGATATCGCGACACGACGTCGCGGCGAAATGCGCCTCGTGGCCGCGGCTACACATCGACGCTTCGGCCGCCGTCATCGGCGCCGTCGTCGCGCATGCGGTGCTGCAGTGCTCTACGCTCTACGCTCTGAGGCTCTGAGGCTTTATGGCTCAAAGGCATAGGCGCCTGGATCTCATGACCAGATTCCCGACGCGGAATCCAGGAACGTGAAGGCGGGTTTCCATGCAGGTCACCGACACCCGACCGGTGCCGATCCAACGTACGGCAGACCTACGCGCACCGTGGTGGGTCGTGTGCGCCGCGGCGGTCGCTCCCGTTCTCCTGATCGGCGGTTGGTCCGTGGCCGAGACATTCCAGCCGACGAACTACCTATGGACACGCGACACCATCAGCGCGCTCGCGAGAGTCGGCGCACCGGAGCGGTGGTTCATGACGACGGCGTTTCTCGGGCTCGGAGTTTGCTATCTCTTCACTGCTTCCGGATTGCGAGCGGCCGCACCGCTGGGCCGGGTGATCCTCTTCATCGGTGGCGCCGCAACGATCATGGTGAGCGCCTTGCCCTTGCCGCCAAGCGGCACGTCTCAGGCCCACGGGTTGGTGGCTCTCGTTGGCTTTATGGCCATGGCGCTCTGGCCGTTGGCCGCGGCCCGCCGCAGTGCGGTGGCCGACGTCACGCCGTGGGCATTTCGTCTACCGGTCGCCATTGCGGCAACCGTGGTGCTCCTCGTGATCAATTCTTGGTTCGGGCTGAGCTTGTTGCCGCATGAAATGGTGGGCGTCTCGGAGCGCGCCAGTGCCGCCGCGGAAGCGCTGTGGCCGCTCGCGGTCGTCCTGAGCACACGAGTCGGCCCCTTGCGCGTGGCGGAGCATGCGCCGGCCGGATGAGCGTGGCGACGGGGAAGGTTGTTATCGGCTGAGTGCTGTGCGAACCGCGATGTCGAGGGCCGCGGCACTGACAGGCTTCGCGACGAACATGTCTCCGGCCGTGATCAGGCCGCGGCGTTCGGCCACCGGCCGGCTGACCCCACTGACGTACACCACGGAGAGTCCGGGCCGGGCACTCGCGACCCGCGTGCCGAAGTCGGCCCCGGCCACGCGGACATCCGCGATCACCAGCGAAATCCAGCCGTCCACGCCGGCCGCATTGCTCGCCTCGCAGAACTCGATGGCCTCGGCTGCCGTCTGTGCCGTCGCGACGGTGTGGCCGCGGGCCTCGAGGATCCGACGCATCGCCTCGCGCATCAAGTCGTCGTCGTCGAGCACGAGGACCATCCCCGGTGGTTCGGGCCGGCGATCGGATTGTTCTTCGACCGACATCGAGTGACCCTCCCGACTCGTGCGTACGCTCAGTTAATAGTGCCATTTGCCATAAACGCGACGCTATGGGGCCACAGATGATGCCGAGCCGGCGGTTCCTGCCGCGACGCACCCGCGCCCCCGGCCGAGTGCGCTACTCGCCGCGCCTGGTTCGGCTGCGAGCCGGTCGCGGCGCCGCCGAACTCGCCTTGGCGGTCGGACATGACCTCTCCCAACCGCTCTCGACCGTCACCAGCCTCGCCGACCTGCTCGCACAGGATTGGACGGCGCTGCCCGACGACGTACGGCGAGAATTGGCCCGGCACATCGACACCGGTGCGCGCACCCTCGCGACCCGTTTCGGTCACGTCGTCGTCGTGATGGACGTGCTTGCCGGCAACGTGGCGCCGGTCGACGCGGTCGCGGTACGCGGCTCCGTGGACGCCGTTCTGGCGGCGTTGCCCGCCACGGCCGGCGTGGGCGTCTCCGGGCCGCCCGCGCCCGCACTGATGGATCGTCGACACCTGGAACATGTCCTCGCGACACTGATCGGCGACGCAGTGACGTACGGGGCTCCGCCGGTCCGCGTACGGATCGTGCCAGCGGCCGGAAGCGTACGGATCGAGGTCGTCGACCACGGCCGTGTGATCGCCCGGCGAATGCGCGCCCGCGCATTGCAGCCCTCGACTGGGCGCTGGACGTTGGTCGGGCGCGAAACGACGGATTCGCGATCGCTCGGGCTCACGGCCGCGGCCAGGCTGGTGACGACCGACGGTGGGATCGCTCTGGCAACGGCCGATGCGGCGACATCGCGGCGCGCGGGTCCTTATCCGGTTGGCGGCACCCACTTCCGTCCCGTGCTAGGCATCGGCGATCGCAGTGAAGTTGTCAGCCCGCTAGGTCACGTACGGCGGCGTAGCGCACCCGAATGTCCGGCCGCGGATCGGCGTCGTAGGTGACCAGGCCGGCCGGAGTCCACGGCGGTGGCTCGACATCGCCGGAGAGCATCCAGGCCGCCTGCCGGGCGGCGCCGTCGGCGACGTACTCGCCCGGTTCGGGTACGGCTACGGGGACGCCGAAGATGGTCGGTGCGATCGCACGTACCGCCTCGGATCGAGCACCACCGCCGATCAGCAGCACGCGGCGTACGGCGATTCCCGCGTCCCGCAAGGCATCCAGACCATCCGCGAGCCCACACAGCATGCCCTCGACGGCGGCTCGGGCGACATTAGCCGGCGTAGCGTTCGCAACCGTCAGGCCGTGCAGCGAACCGGTTGCGTCCGGCCGATTCGGCGTGCGCTCACCATCTAGGTACGGCACCATGGCCACGCCGCCGGCCCCCGGCTCGGCCGACAGTGCCAGTGCGGTCAACGCGTCGGCCGGCACGCCGAGCATCGTCGCGGCCGCCGACAGCACGCGGGCCGCGTTGAGCGTGCAGACCAACGGGAGGAACAGTCCGGTGGCATCGGCGAACCCCGCGATGATGCCGGTCGGATCGGCGGTTGGATTCCGGGCGACGCCGAAAACGGTGCCAGACGTGCCGATCGAGACGACGACATCACCGGGCTCGGCGCCGACGCCGAGGGCCGCCGCGGCGTTGTCCCCGGTGCCGGCGCCGAGCGCAATGCCGGACGGTACGGCCGGCGATGCAACCGGCGAGATGTCGTGTGCCGCCTGACTTTGCCGCGCCGTGAGAGTGTTGGGCGTGGCCGAGGTGCCGGCCTGATCGGCCGGCCCGAGCACGGCCGGCACGGCGAGGCGCTTGCCGGACGCGCGCTCGAGCAGGTCGAGTCGGTAGGCGCCGGTCGCCGGTGACCAGTAGCCGGTGCCACTGGCATCGCCCCGATCGGTGCGTAGCGCCGCAATGTCCGCGGTGCCGCCAAGCCGCCAGGTCAACCAATCGTGCGGCAAGCAGACCGCCGCCGTCCGGTCCATCGATGCTGGCTCATGCGAGGCGAGCCAGCGCAGCTTCGTGACGGTGAACGACGCGACAGGCACGCTGCCGACCGCATCCGCCCATGCTTGCGCGCCGCGATCGGGATGGCCGTCGCCCAGTTCGTCGACCAGCGCCGCGGCTTCCGGGGCCGAACGCGTGTCGTTCCACAACAGCGCCGGCCGGACCACGGCGCCGTCGTCGTCCAGGCAGACCATCCCATGCTGTTGTGCGGCAACGGAAAGCGCGGCAACGTCGGCCAACCCGCCCGCGCTTGCCACGGCCGTGTCCAGCGCCCGGGACCATGCGGCCGGATCGACCTCGGTCCCGTCGGGATGCGACGCGCGGCCCGCCCGGATCAGCTCACCGCTCTGGGCATCGCGGATCACCACCTTGCACGCCTGCGTCGAGGAGTCCACGCCGGCGACCAGCACACGCCGGCCCGGCCCCGGGCTCATCGTGCGTGCAGTAAGTGTTCGAGCGCGAGCTGGTTCAACCGAACGAAACCATAGCCGGCCACACCGACCGCGTCCGCGTCGAAGTCCTCGAAGGCACTGCGGTCGGCGAGCAGGTCGTTATACGTCTCGCCGGCGGCGAGGGTCGGTTCGCGCAGCTCGCCGATCCGGCTAGCCGCCATCGCCTCGGCGACCTCGGGATCGGCGCGGAACGCCGCCGCGCGCTCCTTGAGCAACAGGTACGTCCGCATGTTCGCGGCCGCCGACGCCCAGACACCCGTCATGTCTTCGGTCCGGGACGGTTTGTAGTCGAAATGCCGCGGCCCGTCGTACGTCGGGCCACCACCCACACCACCGAACTCGAGAAGGTCGACGAGGGCGAACGCATTCATGAGGTCGCCGTGGCCGAACACAAGGTCCTGGTCGAATTTGATGCCACGCTGACCATTGAGGTCGAGGTGGAAGAGCTTCCCGTGCCACAGCGCCTGCGCGATGCCGTGCGCGTAGTTGAGCCCGGCCATCTGCTCGTGACCGACCTCGGGATTGAGACCCACCATCTCGTGATGATCGAGGCTCGCGATGAACGCGAGCGCGTGCCCGACGGTCGGCAGGAGAATGTCGCCGCGCGGCTCGTTCGGCTTCGGCTCCAACGCAAACCGCAGGTTGTATCCGTGCGCGAGGACGTAGTCGGCAAGCGTGTCGACCGCCTCGCGGTAACGGTCGAGCGCGGCCCGGACATCCTTCGCCGAATCGTATTCGCTGCCCTCGCGACCGCCCCACATCACGTATGTCTGCGCGCCCAGCCGAGCCGCGAGGTCGATGTTGCGCATGACCTTACGCAGCGCGAAACGCCGCACTCGACGATCGTTGCTGGTGAAGCCGCCGTCCTTGAAAACCGGATGGGTGAACAGATTCGTGGTCGCCATCGGCACGACAAGGCCGGTCTCTTTGAGCGCGGCGGTGAACCGGTCGATCTGCCGCTCTCGCTCGGCGTCGTCGCTGCCGAACGGGATCAGATCATCGTCGTGGAACGTCAGCCCGTACGCCCCGAGGGCGGCCAACTGATGAACGGCTTCGACCGGGTCCAAGGGAGGTCGGGTGGCGTCGCCGAACGGATCGCGGGCCGGCCAACCAACCGTCCACAGTCCGAACGTGAAGTGGTCATCCGGTGTTGGTGCCAGCGCCATCGTGACCTCCCGGATCGGCTGGACGGCAGGGCCATCCCGAGCTAAGCGGCTATTTGTTTAGTGGATGAATTATTCCGATCGGGGTGCAACAATGTCAACCCATGAAGCTGCCGCGCGCGACCGGACCGGCTCGGCAGGCCAGCATCCGGGAGCACAACCTGAGTGTGGTGCTCGATACGGTGCTCCACGCCGAATCGCCGATTTCCCGCGCGGGCCTCGTCCACTGCCACCGGCCTCACCCGCGCCACGGTCTCCGCACTTGTCGACGACCTGATCGGCGCGGAGTTAGTGGCCGAGGTCGGTCAGTCGCGCTCGGGCGCCGCCGGCCGGCCCGCGACCGGTCTTGTCGCCGGATCCGCGTGGACCGATCGGCATCGGACTTGAGATCAACGTGGACCATCTCGCGGTCAGCGCGGTGGACCTCGCCGGTAACGTCTGCTACGAGGTCATCGCGCCGGCCGACCAGCGCGGCGTACCGGCGGCCGAGGCGTTGATCCGCATGGCAACGCTTGCCGAGGGCGCGCAGCGTGCGTTGTCGACCGACGGGCGGTCGGCGGTCGGCGCGGCGCTCGCGGTGGCCGGTCTGGTCCAAGGCCATCTGGTACGGGTTGCGCCGAACCTCGGTTGGCACGACGTATTGGTGCCGAGTTCCGTACACGGCCTTCCGCTCCTCGTGGACAACGAAGCCAACTTTGCCGCGCTCGGCGAGCTGGCCGCCCTGAGCACCGAGTCCGGTGCCGATCGGCGGCACGAGCTTCGTCTACGTGTCCGGCGAAGTCGGCATCGGCGCCGGACTCGTGATGGACGGGGCGCTTCTACGCGGCACCAACGGCTTTGCCGGCGAGCTCGGCCACGTCTGCGTACGCCCGGACGGCCCGCGTTGCGGCTGCGGAGCGTACGGCTGCCTTGAGCAGTACGCGGGCCAGGACGCGATCGTACGGGCCGTTCTTCCCGACGGGGGGACCGTCGCCGACGTGGCCGCCCTGGCGCTCCGCAACGACGCGCGCGCGATCGCGGCACTGAGGTTGCCGGCCGCTCGCTCGGAATCGCGCTCGCGGGTGCCATCAACGTCCTCGACGTCACCGATGTAGCGCTGGGTGGCGTCTTCGCGTCGTTGGCGACGTGGCTCGCGCCGGCCGTACAGAGCGAGCTCGACAGTCGGGTGCTGGCTTCGCGATGGTCAGCACCGCGCGTGCGATCGAGTGCGCTCGGCGGTCGGGCCGCGGTCCGGGGCGCCGCCGAAGCCGCGCTCGACGCCGTACGCCATCATCCGGCCCGGTTTGTCATGCAGCGGTGAACCGTCGGTAGCGGAACTTACGCTCGAGTCAGCCGCACGAGTTGGTCGGCGCGGCCAACGACAACCACGCAAGGCCAACGACACCACGAGCGGGGGACGCGGATGACGCCGGACGAGCGGTTCGAGCGGTTGGTGGACGAGATGTCGGCCCAGGCGGACGTGTCGCCGCCGACCGGCGCACGGGGGTTTGGCGGCAGCGCGTTGACCTGCCGCGGCAAGATATTCGCGATGTTGGTTCGTGGGCAATTGGTCGTCAAGTTGCCGAAGGCGCGCGTCGACGCGCTCATCGCTGACCGCACCGGCACGCCGTTCGACGCGAACAAAGGCCGTCCGATGAAGGAATGGGTCGGGCTCGCGCCGACGTCGGACCTGGACTGGTCTGAATCTTGCTGCCGAGGCGTTGGCGTTCGCACGGAAGTGACTCGCGAAGTGACCGACCTACCGGTCGTCGCGGGGCATGTCTTCGGGCACCGCGTCCGCCGCGGGCACGTCGATCGGCGACGGAGCTCCGAATACGCTATAGAAGTCGTCGATGTGAGCCTCGATCCGGTTCGCGGCCAGCTCGCCGTCGCCATTCACGATCGCATCGTGGATGCCGTGATGTTCGACGGCGAGTCGGACGGCGATTGCCCGGAAGTCCCGGTCCGCGCGCAATGCTCGGAGTTGAGTCGGCCGCATCGCCACGCGCAACGCGGTTGTCAGCTCGGTCAGCAGCACATTCCCGCTCGCGCGGGCGATCGCAAGGTGAAAGGCCGTGTCGCGATCGTTGAACTCCTCCGGCGTGATGCCGAGCTGGTCCATCGCGGCCAGATCATCGGCCATAGCGGTGTGGTCGGCGATCGTCGCTTGCTTCGCGGCGAGGCGGGCCGACTCCCGCTCCAGCGCTATCCGTGCCCGCACCACGTCGGTGGTCTCGAAGCTCGAGAGCATCACATGCAACGTGACAAGGTGAGTGAGCGCATCGCCCGGCACGGCTGCCACCAACGTGCCGGAGTCTGGCCCGGCGGTGCCCGGCACGACCGTACCGATCGCCTCCAGCATTCGGATCGCCTCACGCACGGCCGGTCGGCTGACGCCGAGTGATGCGGCCAGGTCGCGTACGGACGGGAGCCGATCGCCGACCGTAAGGCGACCGCTCGCGATTTGTTCCTCGATCCGCCACAGCACGATCTCGTGAATTCGCCGGGCGGGCGCTTCGCCAACGATGTCAGACCGCGAAGAAACGATGTCAGGCCACGAAGAATCGCCGTTCACGGCCAGTCCTCCGGATCTCTGGTATGGCACGAAAACGCTTGCCAGCCCACGTCTCGGAGCTTATCGCGACGTCGACGATTACATGGAATGGCACAAAAAGTGTGTCCACCGCGGTCGCATCGGCTCAACCCCAACCGAGTTCGTGGAGTCGAGCATCATCGATGCCGAAATGGTGGGCGATCTCGTGGACGACGGTAACCCGCACTTCGCGGACGACATCCGCCTCGGAGGCGCACATCCTCAGGATCGGATTGCGGTAGATCATGATCCGATCCGGCAGGACGCCCGCGTAGTCGGTGCCGCGTGCGGTGAGTGCGTAGCCCTCGTACAAGCCGAGCAACTCGGGTTCGCCCGGCGGCGACTCGTCCGCCACCAGGATCACCACATTGTCGAGCAACCGGATGAGCCCGTTCGGCACCGTGTCAAGGGCATCAGAGACAAGTTCCTCGAAGCGCTCCACGGACATGACGACGGGCATATGACGTTTATACGGCGCAGCGCGGCATCACGCCGACTTTCCCCGACCACTGTCCTATCGGATGCGGCGTTTGTGATCGCGTCGTGATCGACCGGGGTGGCGCGGCCGCGACCGGAGGCCGTAGATTCTGGACAGTCATGCCCAGATCGCCGCGCATCAGCGAACACGATGCGTCGGACGCAGCGGCACTTTGTACGGGTTCGTTGCCGACCGAGGGGCATGCAGTGACGAGATTCGCGATGGGCCGAGCCACGTCGGTCGGCATTGTCGGAGTGGCCGCCGCGCTTGTGTCGCTCGTCCTCATCAACGGCGCGAATGCCACGGCGCCGAAAGCACCGAAGTCTTCCGCGGCGACCACAGTGTCGGCGGCCGGCAGCGGCGGCGTTGCCGACGCTGGGTTCGGCCCGCGCGGCTCGACGGCGACCAGCGGCACCGTCTCGCCGGCGACCACGCCGCCGGTCGGCTACCCGGTCACCGGCATCGACGTTTCGTCCTGGCAGGGCACGGTCGACTGGGCCACGGTCGCGAAAACCGCGAAGTTTGCCTACGTGAAGGCGACCGAGGGCACGACCTATCTGAGCGCCACATTCGCCGCGCAATATTCGGGTGCCAAGGCGGCCGGGCTTTACACCGGCGCGTATGCATTCGCGCGGCCGAACACACCGGCGCTCGCACAGGCGGACTACTTCATCGACCATGCCAATGTCGTCCGGGACGGCAAGACGTTGCCGCCGATGCTCGACCTGGAATGGCCGTACAAGCTGAGCGGAACGTACGTCGCGCCGTACCCGTGTTATGGGCTCAACACGACGGCGATGGTGGCCTGGATCCGAGCGTTCGTCGACGAGGTGAAGCGCCGCACCGGATCCCCGACCCTGATTTACACCGCGGCGAGCTGGTGGAATCAATGCACAGGGAACACGACCGCGTTCAGCGATCAGCTCCTGGATGTCGCATCGTATTCATCGACACCACCCACGACCCTGCCGACAAGTTGGTCTTCCTGGTCGATCTGGCAATACGCGGCGAGCGGTTCACTCCCCGGCGATCAGGATGTCTTCAATGGAACGGTCACCCAGCTCAACGCCATGACGATCGGTCATTGTTTCGCGTACGGCCGGTTGACAGCCGCTTGGTGCTCGGCGCATATCACAGCTGCCACCGCCACGTCGACGCCCAGTGGGGTAACGCCGTCCGGCCGGACCGGTGACATACCACTAGTCGTCGGCCCGCCATCTGTAACGGACGTCCGGCTCCTGCTCCTCATTCCCGCTGCCGTCCGTACGGTCGACGGCAACGAACCCCGCTCGCTCGTAGAAGCGTTGCGCACGCACGTTGACCTGGAACGTCCATAGCTCGAGTCCGGCCGGATAACGCTGCTTCGCGACGTCGACCAACCGACTGCCGAGACCGCAACCCTGCGACGGCGGATCGACGTAGAGCTGGTCGATCTCGCCGACGACGTCCGTGACCGCGCCGAGGACCATCATGGCCACGACTGCGCCATCGACGGTCGCCACCCATGTCTCGCGGTCGGGCACGACGATGTCACGAATCCACGACCGAACGTCGTCGTCACTGTGTGCCCGGCGTACGGACGGCAGCGCGTCAGCGAAGGAACGCAACCAGACGTCGGCGACGAGGTCGGCATCGGCCGCCGTCGCGAGACGCACACCGGGTTCGCCAGGATCCATAGGTACCAGGATCGCAGATCGTCTTCGCCTAACGCCCAACGATCGCTCAGCGCAGCGGACCGTCGCCCTCGCCGTTCGGATCGTCGACCAGGTGAACGGCCGCTTCCTCGGCGCTCGCTCCCCCGGCGTCGACGCCGGCATCGAACGCGATCGCGTCGGTTTCCTCGTCCGGGCCAAGACCCTCGTCCTCCGCATACAGTCGCCCGGCCCGCGGATCGACTTCGAACCCTCGCCGGGTCAGCTCGTCTTCGTCGTCGTCATCATCGCCCTCACCGTCATCAAGGGCGATGTCCGGCTCCTCCTCGGCCAGACGCGCATCGAGGGATTCGCCCTCCCGCTCCTCCTCCGGGGTCGTGCCGAATCGATTCGCTCCGGCCCACTTGTCGGCCGGCACAATGCCGGCGTCCAGCGCATCCTCCACGGCGTCGTCGTCGAGCGTGTCGGACGTGCTGAGCGACCCCTCGTCCTCGATCTGCTCCCAATCACCGAGATCGCGGTCCGTCGCGTCGTATTCTTCTCTGTCCATCGGAACCTCCGGTCGGTGCACGCATCGGCAGGCGAGGCACGCCCGCGTCCCAGCCTTCCATCGAACCATCAGTGCCGGCGTCGCGCGCACGGACTCCCAGAGATCGTCGCCACCTGGACGCAAAGCCGCCGAACGGGCTCGGCCCTGCCGGCTGACGATCCGGTCCAAGCAATCAAGATCACCGAACGGCGGTACGGGAGCGCGCAGGCCGCGGCCGGGCACCCGTCTTCGCGACGTCACCGATGCCCTAAGCTCTTGAAGCCTGACGCTCAGGCCCCCATGTTGTGCCATGTCCTCGCGTCGACGACGCCGGTGACCGGGATCCCACGCATGTCCTGATACCACTTCACACCGGCGATGGTGTCCTTGCCGTAGAAGCCGTCGGCCTTGCCGCACTTGTTCTTGCCGATGAATCGCTGCACGAACAGGATGTCGGTGCCGGACATGTGCGGCGACACGAGCTGGAGCGGGCGCGAGCCGGGCTTGTGCACGGGGAGGTTCGAGGACTTCTTGGGATTCGGCCCGGGCCCGGGGTTGGGCTTCGGACCGGGACCCGGACTCGGGATCGGGACCGGGACCTTGGTGGGCGTGCCGGCCGGCGTCGACTGCTCGCTTGCGGTGTTGTAGCCCGTGCCGGTCGCACGGTTCTCCCCGGTCGGCCCGTGTCGTCCCGAGATGTGTACGTGATTCGTATGCGGGTCCTTGCCGGTGTATCTCTTCGGCCGGAAGTCGTGCCGGCGCGTCCAGATCGTACGGTTGTGGATGACGTACTCGAGGTCGTCGGGGTGAGCCAGCGCCCACGTGACAACCGCCTCGGCGCGAGCCTTGATGACCATCACGTCGAGCGCGTGGACGAGGCCACGGGCGTCGGGATTGTGGTCGGATTGCTCGGCCTGATGCGCCGCGTTGCCGATCCAGCCGATTTCGATGTGCGGAAAGGAATCGAGGCAAGCCGATCGGCGGACGCCGAGGTTGTGCGCGATTCGTGGCCATCAGTCGTCTCCCCCGCCCGGTGGGTAGTCGGTGAACGGATCGTGGTCGGGATCGTCGTCGCTGGCGAACTGCAATGGATCGCCGTCCTCGGCGCTGGTGGCGACGGCGTCGGGATCGAGGTGGTCGTCGGATGGCTGCATGTCGTTCCCCCCGAGATGGTCACGCGGCTTTGGTCGGCACAGTTCGTGCACAGCAACGCATTTCCATGCTCAGGGGCACGCCGTCGATCGGAACAGTCCCGGCGGGCATTTGGCATGGTCGTAAATCCGACTCACGCTGCGAGAACGGCCGTTCCAACCGCCGTACCGATGGATGAGTCTGGTCAGTCGGCGCGGCGCGCCCGGGCGCGACGCTTTCCCTCGTGCATGGCTTGCACACGCGCAATGGGGATCGCATTGCCTTCCTCGACGAGGTCGGCGCCGAGTCGCAGCGGCGCCGGCATCGTATCCGTCCACGGATCGGCGTCCCCCAGCAAACCGACAGCCGTGTGGACCGTGAAGTCCGATGGTGTAATCCGGTCCAGATCGTCCCAGGCCACCGGGAACGACACCGGCACACCCGGCCGCACGCGCGGGCTGTATGCCGACGCGACGGTCGCGCCACCGGCGCGCGTCGAATCGAGGAAAACCTTGCCGCCACGATCGTCGCGGATGAACGCGGTCGTTGCGAGGTCCGGATCCAGCCGCTCGGCCCGCGCCGCGATGGCCCGGGTCGCGGCGGCCATCTGGTCCGCCGTGGTTTCGCCCGCCACGGGTACGAACACGTGAAGTCCCTTGGCACCACTGGTCTTGACCGCGCCGGCCAAACCGAGACCGGTCGAGCGTCTCGCGGATGAGATAGGCCGCCTGCACCGCAAGGCCGAAGGCATCGGCCGACGGCGGATCGAGATCCAGCACCAGATGTGTTGGGCTGTGCCAATGCCCGGCGCGCACCAGCGTCGGATGGTATTCGACGGCGCGTTGATTGGCAAACCACAACAGCGTCCGGCGGTCGTTGCACAACGCGTAGGCGACGTTTCGATGGGACGTCTCCGCCCACATCGTGACCGTCTCCACCCAATCGGGCGCATACTTCGGCAGATTCTTCTGCATGAACGGCGGCTGCCCCGGCCGGACCCGGATCACGGACAGCGGCCGGTCGCGCAGCGCCGGGATGATCCGGTTGCGGACGGCGTCGAGGTATTCGACGAGATCCCGCTTCGTCGCGCCGGCGTCGTCGAACAGAGGCTGATCGAGATTCGTGAGCGCGACCCCGTCGCGCTCCTCGCCGGTCGCCGCCATCTCGCCCCCGCCGCGTCAGTACCTCGGTAGACGGCCCGTTCCGTGCCCGGGCCCTCGACCGAGGCTAACCGCCGGTGCCGGCCGCCGCACACCGGCGCGCGACGGCCGGATCCGCCGGATCAGTAGCGGTAGTGGTCCGGCTTGTACGGCCCCGCGACGTCCACGCCGATGTAGTCGGCCTGCTCGGTACGCAGCTCGGTCAGCCGTACGCCGAGGGCGTCGAGATGCAGGCGCGCCACCTTCTCGTCGAGGTGCTTCGGCAGCCGGTAGACCTGGCGGTCGAACGCGTCCGGCTTCGTGAACAGCTCGATCTGCGCGATGGTCTGGTTCGTGAACGAGTTCGACATCACGAAGCTCGGGTGGCCGGTCGCGTTGCCGAGATTGAGCAGCCGGCCCTCGGACAGCACGATGATCGCGTGCCCGTCCGGGAACGTCCACTCGTCGCACCTGCGGCTTGATCTCCAGTGCCGTGGATGCCGGGCACGCGGGCCAGACCGGCCATGTCGATCTCGTCGTCGAAGTGGCCGACGTTGCCGAGGATCGCGTTGTGCTTCATTCGTTCCATGTGCGACGCCAGCACGATTCCGGTGTTACCGGTCGTCGTGATGATCACGTCGGCCTCGTCGACGACGTCGCTCCAGCCGTACCACCGCAAGGCCGTCCATCGCCGCCTGCAGCGCGCAGATCGGGTCGATCTCGGTGACCACGACGCGCGCGCCCTGGCCGCGCAACGCCTCCGCGCCGCCCTTGCCGACGTCGCCGTAGCCGCAGACGACGACGAGCTTGCCGGCGAGCATCACGTCGGTGGCCCGATTGATGCCGTCGACCAGCGAGTGGCGGATGCCGTACTTGTTGTCGAACTTCGACTTCGTCACCGAGTCGTTCACGTTGATCGCCGGGAACAGCAGTTCACCGTCGCGGGCCAGCCGGTAGAGCCGGTCCACGCCGGTCGTCGTCTCCTCGCTGACACCCGCGAATGTGCGGGAGCCATCCGGGTGAACCGCTGGCCGTCCTCGGCCAGGCTGCGGGCCAGCGTCGCCAGCACGTGTGCGGTAATCCTCCGAGTCGTCGGCCGCCGCCGCCGGCACCTCGCCCTTCGCCTCGAACTGCACGCCGTAGTGCACCAGCAGCGTGGCGTCACCGCCGTCATCGACGATCATGTTGGGCCCGAGCGCCGCCCGGGAATCGGAACAGCTGATCGGTGCACCACCAGTAGTCCTCGATCGTCTCGCCCTTCCAGGCGAAGACCGGCGTGCCGGCGGGCGCGTCGACGGTGCCGTTCGGCCCGACGACGACGGCCGCGGCGGCCTCGTCCTGGGTGGAGAAGATGTTGCAGGACACCCAGCGCACGTCGGCGCCGAGTTCGACCAGCGTCTCGATCAGCACCGCCGTCTGTACGGTCATGTGCAGCGACCCGGCGATCCGCGCGCCGCGCAATGGCTTCGTCGCCGCGATATTCGCGCCGGGTGGCCATGAGCCCCGGCATTTCGTGTTCGGCCAGGCGGATCTGGGTCCGGCCGTACGCCGCGAGGGTCAGGTCCGCGACCGCGAACTCGACACCGTTGACGTCTGGAGCTTGCCTTCATGTGTGTATCCTCACTTCCCGATCGGCCGATCGTCGAGTCAGCGAGGGCCCCACATCCGGATACGGGCACCACCCATCGCGCGTGCACGCAGGGCGTGAACGCGGCGTGGCAGACCGACTTACGGCATGCGATTGCCCGCAGCCGAAGGATTGCTCGACCGATGGCAGGAAACTCGCCTCCGAATGAACAGGAGGCGCCCTTAACGGGTTAGTCGAGGATCGAGCGTGGCGGACCTCACCGGCCCGTCGCAGCGCCCCTCGACCCTGACCGCGGAACGATACCGCGATGTGCGACGGTACCGTCGGGGCGGTCATGGTCGCAACCGAAACCACCGCTGCCGCATCAGCCCTGGTACGGCGGCGCGACGCCCCAACCCCAATGCGGAACGGGCGCGCGCTCGACCGGATGAGCATCGGGTTGCGAGTTGGCGACCGCCAACCGTGTTCCCCACTCGATGTATCCCATGAACGCCGCGCGGAATTCGGGATCGGACGGCAGCCCGACCTCGTCGGCGGCGTCGGCGAGAAGGTTGATCCACCGTCTGCGCTGCGGCTCGCTGATCGCCTTTCCGAGATGACGGGCGAGCATGTGTGGGTAGCCGCCGCGCTCGGTCGTGTAGCGGGCCGGTCCGCCGAACACCTCGGCCAGCCACATCGCGACGAACGCCGGGTGATGGCGGTCCATGTGGGCGAACAGCGGCTGGAGAAGGTCGTCGCGCAGCACCTGCCGGTAGAACGCCTCGGTGAGCCGCCCGAACGCGTCGTCACCGCCGGCCCAGTCGTACAGGCTCGGCACCGAGGCCCCGCTCCCGTGAACGTCGGTGCGCCGGTAGTGCCGCATCTCCTGGATTTCGGGAACGTACGCCTTGACCGCGGCGAGAAAGTCACCGAACCGGTCGCTGCGACGAAATCTCTCCAAATGATCGGTCTCGGACGTCCACACGATGCGCAGGATGTAACTCTGAGTTTCGTCCACGCACCGGGTCAGCTCGTAGTCGACGCACTCCGGCGCTTCACGCAGCACGTCGGCCGCCTGCGCGTACGCGGCCTCGAACTCGTCGCTGCGGTCGACCGGTATCTGATAGCGAATGTATTCGACGATCATAAGCGTCATCCTTCGTAACGAGGTATCTTTGCAATACAATACAGTAGTGCATTTGAATGCGCTCTCGTCAGGGAATCCGCCGAACCGGCCCGGGCGAACTCGCGACGCGACGATCGACGATCGGATCCTGGCGGCGGCCAAGGACCACCTGTCCCGCTATGGCTTCGAGGGAATGTCGGTCGCGGCCGTGGCCCACGACGCCCGTACGACACGCCAGGCGCTCTATCGGCGGTGGCCGACGAAGGCTGACCTCGCGGGTGCGGTCGTCGCGACGATCGAGGATCCGGCCGATCGAGGCGCGACCCATCTCGACCCGTTCGCGGCTCTGGTGGCCGAGCTCAAGGATTTCGCTCGGGGCGTGAGCATGCCTGGCCGCCTGTCGCTGGTCGGCGCCATGCTGCAGGACACAGCCGATCCCGGTGTGGTGGCCCGATATCGGGCGCGAGTGATCGCGCCACGGCGGCAACGGATCGCCACGATCCTGCGCGAAGCGCAGCGGCTGCAGCTTATCGATCTCGACGCGGATCTGGCGGTCGTTGTCACGTTGTGCACCGGAAGCTGGTACGCGCGCGCCCTAGCCGGCGATCCGCCGCCGCCGGACTGGCCCACTCGAACGGCCTCGTTGGTGTGGCGAGCGGTCGGCGGCGATCCACCGAGCCGAGTCACGCGGCCGAAGCCTGCCGGCCGCCGGCGGTAGCGTTGTCGACAGCATGAGGCGGCCGGCCGAGTATGGACACTCGGCCGGCCGCTCCTTACGCGAAGCCGATCCGACGATCTAGGGCTGAACCCACGGCGATGGCGGCGGAGGCACCACCACGGGCGGCCGGTCGTCGCACGTGATCGTGTTAGGCAGCTCCCAGGACGCCATCCATGGGCCGGTGGTGCCGCCCCCGTCGTTGCCGCCGAGGTCGACCGGCGTGAACTCCGAGCCGGCGGGCGTGAAGTTGAACGACCCGCAGTTGTTGATGCCGACCGCGCCGACGTTGCGGGCGTCCACGTTCTCGAAGGTCGCCGAGCCCTTGACGCGGGCGCTGAGCACCGAGGTGCCGGTGCCGTCGACCTTGATGTCCTTGAAGTGGACGTTCGTGATCGAGTAGAGGTCCTTCACCGGGAAGTCGGACACCAACATGATCGCGTTGTACGTGTTGTCGAGGAAGTTGTCACCGACCACCTCGATGTCGGCGTTGATGTCCTTCTCCAACGCGTAGATCCAGATGGCGCCGAGACCGATGTTCCAGTTCAGCTCGAACGTCCCGGCGCGGACGGTGGTGTTGTTCGTGATCCACGCATGTCCGGTGAACGCCTCGGAGCCGAAGCGGGAGCCGAGCTGGATGCCGCTGCCCTCACGGATCGGGTCGGCGATGAGGTTATTCGACACCGTGTTGTCGGTGCCGCCGTAGAGCGCGATCCCGTTGGCGAGGACCGGTGTCTGGATCGTGTTGTGGTCGAACGTGTCGTTCGCGTCCTCGGTCTTCTCCGACCACATCGCCAGCGCGTCGTCGCCGGTGTTGCGGATGAAGTTGTTCGAGGCGACCGAGTTCGTGACGCCGGTGTGGAAGTTGATGCCATCGGCGATCTGGTCGACGATCACGTTGTTGGTGATCTTCAGGTTCGTCATGGGGCCGTCGAGCCAGATTCCTACCTTCGTGTGCTGGATGTAGAGGTCACTGATCGTCGAGTTGGACAGCGCGCCCCCGATGCCGTTGACCTGATCGGTGTCGACCCGGTCGCGGACGTCACCCTCGATGGCAAAGCCGGAAAGGTGGACATTCGTGCTGCCGCCGTCGGCGACGTACTTGCCGTAGAACCCGACCCCGGTGTGTACGGATCCGTCGGGCGCCGGAGTGGACAGGGTGACCTCATGTCCCTTGAAGATCGTGTACCAGCTTCCGGCGCCCTCGATCGTCACGTTGTCCACGACGATGTGGCGGTTCACCTTGTACGTGCCCGGCGGGACGTACACCTTGCGATGGGTCTTCTGCGCGAAAGCGATCGCCTTGTCGATGGCGCCGGCCGAGTCGCGGTGACCGGTCGGGTCGGCTCCGAAGTCAAGTGCATTCACGGCGGCGACGTCGATCTTCGGCGGCGCGACCAACGCCGAGTCCATCAGGTCGATGACGGTCGCGGACGCGGCTGCCGGCCGGGGCCGCGAGCCGACGGTGTCGCCCGCCTTATACGTCCGGCCGAGCAGCAGTCGCTGCTCGTCGTAGAAGTGGTTCGGTCGGAACGGCGCCGGGAACGCGACGGTGGTGCCGGGGACGCAGGCGCACTCGGTCGTCCACCAGTCCGGCTCGATCGATGTGGTCAGTGGGGTCGTTGGAGAACGGGTACGCGTTATACAGCCACGCGTACTGCGAGGTCAGCGTCATGGTCTTCGCGTGGTGGCCGTTGATCGTGACGTCGAGGGGCGCGGTGATGCCGCCACCGGTCGGCGCATCCGGAATGCTGTAGCGCACGGTGATGGCGTTGGCGGACTTCGGGAGCGTGAAGTCGACGTGTTGCCCGGGGGCGAGGCTGACCGCCGACCGGCCGGACGCCTCGGCCGGCAACGTGTACGCGTTCGTGGCCGGGCCGATGACCGTACCGTCGGTGGCAGCGGTTTCCGCCTCTTGCTCGACGAACGGGACGGTAGCGCCGCGACCCGCGACGAGCGCAGGATCGACGGCGGCTCGGGTGGCGGCGGGTGCGGATGCGGAATGCGGGCTGACGCCGGCAAATGCCGCGCCGCCAAGGCTCACCGCCGCGGCGGTAGCGGTGGCGACGCCGGCCACGATCCAGCGCGATCGACCTCGTCTCGCAGCACTTCGGATGATGATTCCTGACATCGGACGACTCGTTTCTCTCCGGGATGGCAACGCCTTTCCGAGGCTCGTGGCGGAGCGGACGCCAAGAGAGTCGAGGTGACATTAGGACCCGCGCCGGTCATTGCACAAGGTCTATGAAACAGTTTTGTCATCTTCTCGTCGGATTCTTGCGCTCATTCTGACGATCATTGCCGGCAGGTCGCAACCGCGCGGGTGTCCGCGACGGGCGAGACGGACGAGATCTATGTCAGCATCCGCTTCGCGTCGGCAAGGTCAGCGCGCCGGCGCGGTCGAGGCCACCGACGTACATCACCGCGGGTCGCCGATCCGCTCTGTGCGCGATCAGCGCTGGCACATTGGCCGGTGCGGTGATTGGAGTGTTGTGGGATCACCGCATCTTCGCGCTCGGAGCGTACGTGGGCGAAGCCTTCCGGCGGCGGCTCGGCGGCGACTGGATGGCCGATGACGACGATCCGGCCGGCGAGGTCAACGTGATCCTGCGGCTGCCCGACGGCACCGTGATCTGGCCCGTGCAACGCGTGCTCAAGCGACTGACCAACGGACCCGAGGACGGACTCGCCTTCTACGGCGCGGCTCTCGGCCTCACCCCAGCGAGGGTGATCACTCCCGAGCAACTGCGTGGCATGGTGCGACCCGTGCGGCCGGCCGTTCCACCTTCGTAACCGCGAAGTGCACCACGACGGAGGGCGCGACCGCGTTCGCATAGTGCGAACGCGGTCGCGCGCCTCGTCGTGCGCGATCTCAGCCGATCGCGATCCGTCCGTCGGTGGTGTACGTGAACGGGTTCGGCAACGTACCCACATAGGCGACGAGCGGAACGAGCTCGGCGTCGGCGGTCTGCACGATGTTGCTCGCGCCCTCCAGCACCGTGAATCCGTCGCCGCCGCCGACCACGAACGAGTTGGCGGTGCCGGTGTAGCTGGCGCTGGTGTCGTTCGGGATCGGTGTGCTGTTATCGCCGGCCGCGCCGAGCCACACTCCCGTGATGGTTCCGGATCCCTGGCTGCCCGTGTAGGTGAAGTGCAGCCCGGAGATCTGCATGATGCCGCCGGTGCCGGCGGCCAACTGCTGTTGCAGCAACGCCCACACGTGAGCGCCGGTCAGGTTGACCGTGTCGACGACGTCATCCTGGAACGGTTGCATGGTGAACAGGTCGCCGTAGGTGACCGTCACCGGCCTGCAAGCCGGCCCGGATGCTGCCGGTGTTCACGAATGCGAGATCGGTGTGGGCGTAGAAGCGCTGGGCGTCGGCGATCAGATCACCGGCCGCGACTCACCGGTGGCCGTCGACCCGCCGTCACGCTGCGACGGTATGTCGGCCGCCGCAGTGTTGATCACCTGCTGCGTGATCGGGTTGGTCGCCGTCACGGCCGCGTCGACGATCTTCTGTACCTTCTGATCCGGCGTGACCGCGGGCGCCCGATGCTCTTGATCGTGTACGGCTGCATCAGCGGCTTACCGGTCGCATCGCTGATGACGTTGGCGTCGACGACCGGGAAGTTCAGCTTGTTGAACTTGATGGATGAATCCACCGTGGACTGGCCACGATTGACCTGACGCAGCATTTCCGTGACGCCTCGGTCGAACTCGTGATTGCCGAGCGTCCCGAGGTTCGATGTTCATCGCGTTGAGCGCGTCCCGCTACCCACTCTCACCAATGAGGACACACGCGTCAATCGAGCGAAATGAATCGGCCGCTGGCTCCGCCGCCGTGCGGCCGCTGGCTCCACGATGTGGCGGGCGGTCGCGTGGATCGGTGAGCTCGCGTGGTAGGTGCTGAGCTGGGCCGCAAGGTGCGCCGCGTCGATCGCGTTCGCCCTGTCGTTTTGGGCGATCAACCGCTGGCCAACGGGTACGTTCAAGACATGGGCAACGTTGACGACATCTTGGCCGAGGTCTTCGATGGCCAGGACCGCTTGACTGGCGACGAGATCTTTCGCCGGGTGACCGCGGCCGGTCCGGATCCCGACGTCATTGACCGGTTCCGACTCTTCCCGCAGGGTGAGTACTCGCCGGAAGAGGCCGCGTACACGTTCTCCGATTTGGCCGGTCCGGGTCCCAGTGTGGCCGCCGCGGCGGCCGCGGCGCCGAGGCCCGCACCGGCGCCGATCAACCCTGGGATGCGGAGGATCTCGCGGTGGCCGAGGGCCGCGACCCGACACCGCGCAACGTCGAACGTGCGCGACGCGAGCTGGCCGAGGACGGACCGGCCGCGATCGAACGCACGGTGCCGTGATCGCTGCGATCCCGGACGTCAACTGCAGGCAGCGGCCGCACTGAAGTCCGTCTGCCGGCAGAGACAAGCGTCGAGATCCGTCAATCGCCCCCCGAGAGTCGGACATCAGGCTCCCAGACGGAGCCTTACGTGCGCCGCATCGGCATCGTCGCTGGCAGCGCCGGGTCGTCGCGTAGTCGGCTGTAGAGATATCCGTCGCGCCACCGACCGGCCCGGAACTCGGCCGCCCGGATCACGCCCTCGTGCCGGAAACCCGCCTTCTCCAGCGCCCTTTGCTCGGCGACGTTCTCCGGATGGGTCCCGGCCTCGATCCGTTGGGCCGGCGTGTTTCGAACAGGTAATCGCACAACATCGCTTGCGCGCGCCAGCCGATGCCACGCCCACGCCACTCCGGTAGCAAGGCGATTCCAATGACCCAGTGCTTGGCCGCGCCACCGTAGGAACCCGCGTGCCAGCTCACGAACCCGGCCGCTTCGCCGTTGGGCGCGACGTCGACCATGAGCCGCCCGTCGTCGGGCCCGAGGTAACCGTCGGTCGCAAATCGCCGCGCGGGCGCTTGCGCGTCCCGAAAGCCGGCCCAGTCCAGACCGACGAGACCGGGCTCGGTCGCGAAGCGCCGAAACATCGCCAGGTCGTCCTCGACCAGCGGCCTTAGCCGGAGCGGTATCTCATTCGCCGGATCGGTACCCGGAAGTTGTGTCATGCCATGGGAGGTTACGCGCGGCGACCGGTAAGGATCCGCGCGCCGCTCGGGCCGCAAACGTGAGCTGCGTCCCCCATTGGCCGTTTGAGTTGACGCGGTCTCCTAATGGCATTAGGTTTTACCCTATGGATCGTAGACATGCCTAGGGTCGGCCTCAACGAGGACGCCGTTGTCGATGCGGCGCTCGCCGTCGTAGACGAGAACGACCCGCAGGCGCTGACCCTCGCTACCGTCGCGGCTCGCGTCGGCGTCGCGACGCCGTCGCTTTATCAGCATGTTGCGAGCCTGGCTCAACTGCGGGCACGGGTGGCGGCCCGAGTACTCGCGGAGATGACCACGATCGCCACCGACGCCGTCCTCGGGCGCAGCGGGGACGACGCCGTAGCCACGCTGATGCGCCGCTTGCGTGAGTACGCGGTCGCGCACCCGAGCCGGTATGCGGCCGTACCCGCGATCCGATACACGATCCGGCGCTGGCTCAGGCCGCGGAGAAGTTCCTGCGCGTCTTCTTGGCGGTCTTACGTGGGTACGACCTGAGCGGACCGGCCGCCGTGCACGCCACGCGATGTCTGCGCGTGATCGTGTACGGCTTCGCCGCGATCGAATCCTCCGGCGGATTCGGCCTCGCCGAAGACCCGGCGGACACGTATGAGCAGCTCATCGACATGTTTCTCGCATCCCTGCACTGACCTATAGATCGCACAGGAGGACCAATCCATGTTTGCTTCACCGCTCGCGCCCGGGCCGGCGCCGTCGCACTCGCCGCGGCCGGTGTGTTGTTCCTTGCCTATCCGGCCGTGCGCCCATACCACGACGAATCGACGGCGGCCGGTGCTACCAGGTCAATGAGTTCGAACGCCTGGGTCGCTTCCCATCTGTTCGCGATGGTCGGCTTCGTGTTGCTGCCCCTCGGGTTGCTGGCCATCACCGGCTTGCTCGGGCGCACGCGGGCGGCTGGTCTCGCGCTCGCCGGAACGGTAGCGGTGTGGATCGGCGCCGGTCTTTCGCTTCCGTACTACGGTTCCGAGGACTTCGGGCTGCACGCGATCGCCGGGCCACCGCCAACCGGTCGAACGTCGTCGGCCTCGTCGACGCGGTACGCACCCAGCCGGTCGCGATGACCACGTTTGGCATTGGTCTGGTCGCATTGGCGATCGGCGCGATCCTCGTCGCCGTCGCCATCTGGCGAAGCGCGATGTTCGCCCGATGGGTCGGGATCCCGTTCGCGGCGGCCATCGTCCTGTTCCTGCCTCAGTTCTACGCGTCACCGTCGGTACGTATCGCCCACGGCGTCCTCATGCTCGTGGGTTTGGCCCTGCTGGCCGGCGCGATGTGGCGCGCGGCCGCACGGGTTGGCGACTCGACGCCGACGGCGACCGTCGAACGCGTTCTCGTCGGGATCTAGGCTCGTCCCCGATCTAGTCCGTTGCGGTCCGGCCGGGCCGACGGGCCGACAGGCCGACGGTCTCGCCAGGCCGACGGTCTGGCCGAGCCGACGGTCTAGCCGGGCCGACGGGCCGACCGATATCGATCCCACCGAGGAGGAGACATGTCGGCACCAGCGGCATATCAAGTGGCGCCGAACGTCTGGCGCATTCCGGCGGCGCCGTTCGACTTCGTCAACATCTATGCGTTCGTCGATGAGGACGGACAGGTCACACTCGTGGACACCGGCTTGAAGAGCGCCTCGAAGCGAACCCTGGCCGGCCTTGCGGCGATGGGACGATCGGTCGTTGACGTAACGCGGATCGTGCTGACGCACGCGCACGGCGACCACGCGGGTAATGCTGCGAGGCTCGCCGAGCTGACCGCAGCTCCGGTCTCCATTCACGAGGTCGATGCACCCTTCGCTCGCGACGGCATCGCGCCGCCGCGTGACGCCACCACCTCGGGCGGTCGCTTGATGAATCGGATGGGCAAGCGCGGCAACGGATTCCCGGCCGTATCGGTCGGCGAGGAGTTGACTGACGGACAGGTTCTGCCGATCGCCGGCGGCCTCCGGGTGGTCCACACGCCGGGCCACACCTGGGCCACATCGCGCTCCTGCACGAGCCGACTCAAGTGCTCGTCACCGGTGACTCGATCTGGAACGTACGGAAGATGGGCTGGGGGGTGAAAGCGTTCTGCCAGGACGTGAAGCTCAACCAACAGACGGCGCATGTGCTCGGCGAGCTCGACTACCGCGTTGCCGCTTTCACCCACGGCCCACACATCACCGAGCGGGCACGGGACCGCGTCCGCAGCTTCCTGGCCGCTGCCGCTGCGGCGCCGGCAGCGTCCAGCGCCACGCCTGCGCGCGAGGTGAGCGGCGCCACCCTGCCCGACGACCGCTAACAACCAAAATCTGGCCAGATGCGTAGGTACGGTAGGGCTAAGCGCCATTGCGGCTGCGCCTCCCAAAAGCTAGCGTGCTTAGGCCGCAGCCTGTCGGGAGGACACCCGTGATTCCGTCGCACCCGACATCGAGTCGTACTGCCGCGAGCCCGGGCACCGACGGACGAGTTGGGATTCCCAGTCAGATTGCGATGCCGCACGGACGACCGCCGGCGCCGAGTCACCGACGGCGGCGAACGCCGACGTCCGATCGCTTCCGCGGCGACGTTGCCGGACTCCGTGCCGTCGCCGTCGGCCTCGTGTTGCTGTACCACGCCGGGGTGCGATTCGTGCCCGCCGGCTTCCTCGGGGTCGACGTCTTCTTTGTCATCTCGGGTTACTTGATCACCGGACAGCTGCTGTCCGAGATCGACCGCACCGGGCGCATCTCCTTGACGGCGTTCTACGCTCGGCGCGCCAAGCGGATCCTGCCCGCCGCGGCCGTCGTTCTCATAGCGACAGCGGTCGCGGTCTGGATGTTTGTGCCGCGGCTGCGGTGGCAGGACATCGGCGGCGACGTACGTGATCAACTGGCGGCTCGCCAACCGCGCGGTCGACTATCTCGCACAAGACACGCCACCGTCGCCGGTCCAGCATTTCTGGTCGCTGGCGGTCGAAGAACAGTTCTACATCGTATGGCCGTTGCTGATACTGCTCGCGATTCTCGTCCCAAGGCGTGGCGACGCCGCGTACGGACGACGTTGTGGGTCGGGCTCGCGGTCGTTGCGGTGCCGTCGTTCATCTGGTCGGTGCTCTACACGGCGAGCAACCCGGGCCGAGCGTTTTCGTGTCGACCACCCGCATGTGGGAGTTGGCCGTCGGTGCGGCCGTGGCGTTAGCCGCGACGGTATTCGCGCGCATGCCCAAGACTGCGGCTGTGATCATCGGCTGGGCCGGGCTCGTAGCGATCGTCGCGTCCGCCATCGTGTTCAGCGCCGTCACATCCTGGCCGGGTTACGCCGCGGCCGTCCCGGTATCGGCGCGGCGTCGGTGATCGCGGCCGGAGCCGCGGCCGGCTCGGGCGGCCCGATCGCGATCCTCGGCACCCGCCCGTTCCGGGTGGTCGGCGACCTTTCCTATTCGCTGTACCTCTGGCATTGGCCGATGATCGCGATCGCGACGGCCCATTGGAACGGGCTGTCGGTCGAGCGCGGCCTGGCCATCGTCATCGCGTCGGCGGTGCCGGCCTGGCTGACGTACCACTTGGTCGAAAACCCCTTGCGGTATTCACGCAGTCTGTCGACGTCGCCGCGCTTTGCACTGAGCCTCGGCGGCAATTTTAGCCTCGCCGGTGTCTGCGCCGGACTAGCGCTTGTGTTGATCGTCGCCCTGTCGACCGGGGGAACCGCGACTCCAATCGGCCCGCACCGGGAGCCGCCGCTCTGGCCGCCCCGTCCGCCAGCGGGTCGGCCGCCCCGATTCCCGATCGCGCCGACTTCATCACGCCTGACCCGCTGAAGGCGACGAAGGACTACCCGATCACTACGCCGGACGGGTGCTTCCAAAACCAAGTCTCGACCGAGGTGCTCTGGTGCACGTACGGAAACCAAAACTCGACCACCGAGGTCGTGCTCGTCGGCGACTCGAAGATGGACGAGTGGTTCCCGGCCTTCGACATGTTGGCCGAGCAGAACAACTGGAAGCTCTCGATCGCGGTCAAGGGCGCCTGCGCGTTCACGTCCGCGCCCGCAATCACCGGCCAGGACGCGAGTAAGCCGTACACGTCGTGCACCCAGTGGAACAAGAACTTGCTCGCCAAGCTCGTCGCGGACCGGCCGGAATACGTCGTGACCTCGCAGGGCAGCGGCGTCGCGGCGGACGCGTCGAATCACGCGTCGGCCAATTCCATGGCCGCGGGCATGCCTACATCGTGGGCCGCGCTCGACGGCGCTGGCTCCAAGGTCATCGTGCTGGCCAACAACCCACACCCCGGACTCAACGTCGACCAGTGCGTTGATCAACACCGGACTCACCTGTCAGCGTGCACGTACAGCAGCAACGTCCACCTGACCGATGGCGCCTACCTCACTCAGTTGCTTGCGGTGTTCGGCGCGCCGAAGGTGAAGATGGTCGACCTGTTCAGCTCGATCTGCGCGACGCCTACGTGTCCGACGGTCATCGGCAACGTCCTCGTCTATCGCGGAGGCTCACACCTCACGGCCACGTACGTGAAGTCGCTGACACCGAAACTCGCGGGCGCCCTGACGACTGCGGGTCTGCCGGCTCAGTTCACGGCGGGCTCGCGCTGACTTCGTGATGCTTCTGGCCCTCATCGACGAATTCGTGCCAGGTCACGGATGTTGATCGTCGCCCGCAGCCAGGAGTCGCTCACCAAGAACGCGCGCGGCCGCCCGGATCTCGGGACACTTCACGATCCGGTACGACGCTGGGATCATCGCCAGCTGCTCGGCGTACCGGCCGGGTTACTGGTGCTGCCGACCAGACGGGTTGACTCCGGGTCAATCGGTTCGAGCCGTCCGATTGCGCGGGGGACGCAGCGCCCGATGGCGTCGAAGGGCGCTTCGATGACGACCTCGACTTCGTACTCCCATCCGACGGCGAGGTGCTCCTCAAGCATGGCGACAGGGTCGAGGTCCACGGGTGGACTGAAGGTGTCGTCGAGCACCTCTACCGCGCGGACCCGGTCGATCCGGTACGCCCGTCGGGCGTCCGCGCTGCGCGACCGGTGGGACCGACACAGCAGGTACCACCGGCCATGGCGTACGACGACCGCCCACGGATCGGCCTCGATGACCCATTCCGACCCCGCCTCGGAGCGGTAGTCGAGCCCGTACCCGTCGGTGGTTCGAGCACGCCTG
>CAWFSH010000001.1:0-174672 GCA_963818495.1 uncultured Actinomycetota bacterium | reverse complement strand
CGCCGGGGTCGGTTGCCAGCGACGGTAGGCGTCGAACAGCGTCGGACCGTAGAGCCCGGAGCCGGACGTGACCTCGGTGACCGCCGGATCGGCCACCGTGGCGACGATGCTCCCGGTCCCGCCGCCGTTGACGAAATCCAGGTTGGCATGGCTCCGTACGGCATCGACCACGGCGCTCCGGCGGTCCATCAGCTCGGCCATGGAGCGCTTCTGCATGGTCCGGATCGCACTGCCGCGCACGCGTTGACCGTGCGGAGCGTCGCCGAGCCCGGCGATCTGTGCCTCGTAGGACATGATCGCCACCAGGTTCACGCCGGGGCGGGAAGCGATCGCGGACGCGAGAGCGCCGGCCTGCTCCGGACTGTGTACGGGCGATCGCCGTACGCCGACATGCACCCGTCCGCCGGCCAGTCGCCACGATGCGTCGAGATCGACACAGACGCGGACGGTCTCGCGGTCACCCGGTGCGATCACGCCGTCCAGAAAGTCGATCTGATCGATCGAGTCGACCATCACCGTGATCGCGGCGGCGAGTGCCGGGTCGGTGGCCATTTCCCGCAGGCCGGCCCGATGCGCGGATGGGTAAGCCACGAGCACGTCGTCCGAGACGCCGTCACGGACGAGCCAGATCGCCTCCGGCACGGTGTAGGCCATCACGCCCTGCCACCCCGGCCGCTCCAGCACGCGACGGATGAGATCACGGCAGCGTACGGACTTGCTGGCCACCCGGATCGGCGTACCCGCGGCCGCCTTTTCCAGCGCCGCCGCATTGGCATCGAACGCAGCGAGATCGACCACCGCGAACGCCGGGTCGAGCGCGGCGGTGGCCGTGTCAAGGCGCGCCTTGAGGGCGACGGACCGATCGACACCTGGGGTTTCGAGCACCGCGTCACCTTATCGCCCGGCGTGGACGACGGATATGCCGCGATACGGAGAGTGAGCACATGACCGGCCGGGCGCCGAATGCGGCGGCGCTGGTCACCCTCCGTGCTGACGCCGCGGGTTCAATGACACCTGGTGAATTCCGTGCCGTTCTTGGGTGTGTTCAGCGGAACTCTCGCGGCGCTAGGCCCGATCTCATACCCCCCGTTTACAGTTAGACAACAGGGGCCGGACCGCTGATAGTCAGTACAACTCGACTAGGCGCGCGTCTTGCCTACGATCGGCGTGGGGGTGCCAGGGGTGGATGCGAGTCGAGCGGTCGGTGCCGCCGACAGCCCGACGGATCTGTCGGGCTTCGCGGCGCTGAAAGCTCTCATGCAGATCCGGGCGTTCCGGCGCCTGTGGGCTGTGCTCGGCCTGTCCTCGCTCGGTGACTGGCTTGGTCTGCTGGCGACGTCGACATTCGCGGCCCAGCAGGTCAGCGGTTCGGCCGCGAAGGGCGCGGCGTTCGGTGGCGTCATCGCCGTCCGCATGCTTCCCGCGCTGATCCTCGGCCCGCTCGCCGGCGTCGTCGCCGATCGGTGGGACCGCCGCTACACCATGGTCGTCTGCGACGTGATCCGGTTCGTGCTGTTCACGTCGATCCCGACGGTCGCGCTGCTCACCAGCGACTCAAAGGTCGTCGTGGGGTGGGCCGCCGTCGCGACGTTCATCATCGAGTCCACCCAGATGGTGTGGGCGCCGGCGAAGGATTCGTCGGTGCCGAATCTGCTGCCCCGCGAGCGGTTGGAGAATGCGAACCAGCTGACGCTCGCGACGACGTACGGACTTGCGCCGATCGCGTCGGTGATCGTGCTGGCCTCGTTTACCTGGATCGTCGAGGGCATCCACTCGGCGTCGCCACGCAGCCCCGTCAACGCGACCCACATCGCGCTCTACTTCAACGCGTTGACGTTCCTGGCCACCGCGCTCACGGTCGGCTTCGGCATCAAGGAGATCAGTGGCCGGGCGGTTGACCGGCCGGCGAAGCGGCCGAGCCTGCTGCGCGAATTCATCGGCGGCTGGGCCTACGTGGCCCAGACCCGACTCGTCCGTGGCCTGGTGTTCGGCATCTTCGGCGCGTTCGCCGGCGCCGGCGTCGTCGTCGGGACGGCGAAGTTCTATGCACAGTCGCTCGGCGGCGGTGACCTGGCGTTCTACATCCTGTTCGGCAGCATCTTCGTCGGACTCGGGATCGGCATCGTCGCCGGTCCGAAGATCGTCGGTGGGTTGTCGCGCCGGCGCTGGTTCGGCCTGTCGATCGTGTGGGCCGCGCTCGCCGTCACCGCGCTCGCGTTCGCGTGGCACCTGCTCATTGGCGTGATTGGCGCGCTGTGCGTGGGCATCGGCGCCGGCATGGCGTTCCTGTCCGGCACGACGCTGCTGGGCAAGGAGGTGACCGACGACGTACGCGGCCGGGTGTTCGCGTTCATCCAGACCGGCACGCAGGTCACCCTGCTGCTCACGATCTCGTTGTCGAGCTTCCTGGTTGGCCTGGGCGGATCCCGCGACATCTTCGGGTTCACCATCTCGACCACCCGACCGCTGCTGCTCGCGGCCGGTGTGTTCGGAACCGTGGCCGGCATTGCCGCGCTGAAACAGATGGACGACAAACCCGGCGTTCCGCTGTTCGCGGACGTCATCGCGTCCTTCCGCGGTCGCTCGCTCCGCGACTCCGACGAGGAGCTGCCGGAGATCGCCGCAGCCGGTCGGCCGCTGCCCGGCATCGGCCGTTTCGTTGTCTTCGAGGGTGGCGAGGGCGCTGGCAAGTCGACCCAGATGCAGCGCCTCGCGGACACGCTGCACGGGTACGGCCGGGTTGTGATCACGACCCGCGAGCCGGGCGCGACACCGGTCGGGGCGCGCATCCGGTCGATCGTGCTCGACAAGCCGGACGACGAAGACGACGCGCCCTTGGCGCCGCGGGCCGAGGCCCTTCTCTACGCGGCCGATCGGGCCCATCACGTGGCGACCGTGATCACACCGGCGCTGCAGCGCGGTGCCGTCGTGCTGAGCGATCGGTATATCGACTCGTCGCTCGCATATCAGGGCGCGGGTCGGACGCTGCCGCCGGAGGAGGTGGCCTGGCTGTCCCGGTGGGCGACCGGCGGCCTCAAGCCGGACCTCGTGGTGCTGCTGGACATCGACCCCGCGATCGGGCTTCACCGGGCGGCGCGGCGAAGCCACGCCGATCGGCTCGAGGCCGAGTCGCTCGCCTTCCACCAGCGCGTCCGCCAAGCGTTCCTCGATCTCGCGGCGGCCGACCCGGACCGCTATCTGGTCGTGGACGCGACCCAGCCGATCGACGTCATCGCCTTCACCGTGCGGGATCGGATCCACCGGATGCTTCCGCCGGCGCCAGCGGCTCCGCGGCCGGCCACCGGCTCCGCGACGCCGCTCGCGCCGACCATCGAGCCCGGCTCGTGGGCGGCGTTCGATGGCGACGGCGCCGACGGATCGCCAATCGCCGTCGGCCCGGCGAACCGTGCGCGTCACCGCGTCCCGGACGATCCGGTGCCGGCGCCACCGACCGACGCGCTGCCGCCCGAGGCTTCACCGGCGGAGATCGAGGCGGCCACGGCGGCGGCCGTCGACGCCGCAGTGACCGATGTGGACCTGCCGCTGCGCCCGCCGACGGTGGACAGTCGGTGGCGGTGACGATGCCGGGCGCACCGACCGCCACACCGGTGGCGACGGGCGTCTGGGCTGCGTTGGTCGGCCAGGACGACGCGATCGAGACGCTGTCGCCCGCATCCAAGGCCGCGGCGGCGATCGTGCGGCGGCGACGAGCCACCACCCGGTGCGATGACGCACGCATGGTTGTTCACCGGGCCGGCCGGGTCGGGTCGATCGGTCGCGGCCCGCGCGTTCGCCGCCGCTCTGCAGTGCCCGGACGGCGGCTGACGGCACCTGTACGGCGTGTCACACGGCGCTCGGCGGCACGCACGCGGACGTACGTTTCGTGGTGCCGGAGGGCCTCACCATCGGCGTGAACGAGATGCGTGCGCTGGTGCTGCGGGCGCAGACCGCCCCGACCATGGGCCGCTGGCAGGTGCTGCTCGTCGAGGACGCCGACCGGCTGACCGAGCAGGCCGGCAACGCGCTGTTGAAGGCGATCGAGGAGCCGCCGCCGCGCACGGTCTTCCTGCTCTGTACGCCGTCGACCCACCCGGACGACGTCTCGGTGACGATCCGGTCCCGCTGCCGGGTCGTGACGCTGCGGCAGCCGTCGGCCGATGCGGTCGCGTCGGTGCTCGTGAGCCGGGACGGTGCCGATCCCGAGGCGGCCGCCTGGGCGGCCGCGGCGGCGCAGGGCCACGTCGGCCGAGCCCGGCGGCTGGCCCGGGACCCGGAGGCGCGCGACCGGCGGGCCGCGGTGCTCGCGATCCCGCGCCGGTTGACCGGGATCGGTGCGTGCTTTGACGCGGCCAACGCGCTGATCGCGGCGGCCGAAGCGGAGGCGGCGAGCGCGACCGCCGAACTGGACACCAAGGAACGGTCCGACATGGAGACCGCGCTCGGCGCCGGTGGCACCGGTCGAGGTGCGTCAGGCGCGATCCGCGGCGCCGCGGGCGTACTCAAGGATCTGGAACGGCGGCAGAAGTCGCGGGCCACCCGGACGCAGCGGGACGCCCTCGACCGTGCCCTGGTCGACCTGGCCGGTTTCTACCGGGACGTGCTTGGCGATGATCCTCGGCGCGCCGGTCGCGTCCGTACACACCGATGTCGCGCGAGGCGGCGGCGCAAGCGGCGGCTCGATGGACGGCGGAGGGCACGCTCCGCCGGTTGGAGGCTGTGCTGGCTTGCCGCAGCGCCATCGAGGAGAACGTCAAGCCGCGGATCGCGGTCGAATCGATGATGCTCGCACTCTGGCAGGGCTGATTCGCAGGCCCGGTGGGCTGAATCGCTGCGATCGACAGCGGCGCGCTGGTTATCCACAGGGCCCGAACGCGGGCTTTCCCGATCGACGCGGCGTGCCGTAGGTTTCGAGGCGGATCACTTGCGGCCGCGGGCTGATCCGGCTCTACGGGCGGGGAGGCAGTCGCCGATGGCGCGCGAGATCGACGAGGCGTTCATTGACGAGGCGATCGAGCGCTACCAGCGTGTCGAGGCCCAACTCGCCGAGTTCAACCAGGCGTGCGCCGCGATGGAGGTGACGGTCCGTTCGCCCGACGGGCTCGTCGAAGTCATCGTGACACTCGCCGGCACCATCCGCGACGTGGTGATCGACGACCGTCTCCTTGGCGAGTCGGGCCGCACGGTCTCCACATCGGTGCGGCTCGCGGTGACCGCCGCGGCCGACGCGGCAACCTGGGCTCGGCAGAAACTGCACGCCGAATCGTTCGGCGACTATCACGCGGTAGGGAGGGTCTGATGGAGCTCGACGATCTGGAGAAGCGGCTCGACGCCGCGGCGACCCGGCTCGTCCGGGCCGCGACCGCGTTGCCGCCAACTCGACCCCGGCGCACGAGCGTTCGGCGCGGACGGACCGGGCCGCCTCGGCGACCTCGGCCGCGCCATGTCGGCGCAGTTCACCGCCGCGCTCGATGCTCGCGATCGCCAGGCCGGCGCCGCTGGCGCCGAGGTGACGCGCCTCGGCGACGGCATGCGCCACGCCGTGGCCGGATACCGCGACACCGACGCCAGCCGGGGCGGCACGTCGCACGGTGGCGGTGGTTCCTGATGGATCTGCTCGATCGCGTCTATCCGGTCGCCAGCGATCTGCTCGCGCGCGTCGATCAGGCTTTGCTGACCTTGGGCGCGCCGCCGAACCATCCGATCTGGACGGTGATGCGTACGGTCGGGGCGACACCGTCCGACGCGGTAGCCCACCTGATGGGCCTTGACGCCGAGCAGCTGACCGATGCGGCGCAGTCGGTGACGGCGTCGATGTCGGAGTGGCACGACATCGTCGCCGGCCTGCCCCGGTCGATCGACTCGCAAGGCGTCGCGGCGGAGGCCTATACCAACGCGTGGCCGGGGATAGCGGCACACCTTGATGACCTGGCCGGCGGCCTCGACGAGGCATCGGCATTCCTGCGGGCGACAGCGGATTGGATCGCGCGCACCCGACGCTCCCTCGCCGGCACGCTCGCCTCGTGCCTCCGCTCGCGGGAGGCCCTGACGCTGCGGTCGGCGACCATGACCGGCACCGATCACGCGACGATCATCGCGGCCGCCGACATCGGCGCACAGGTGCTGGCGATGGTGGCGCACTGCCTGGACGACGGATGGCAAGTGCGGGATCGGTATGCGTCGATTCTCGCCGAAGCCGGCCGCGTGGATACCGGCGCTGCTCCGACGATCGGGGTCGGCCACCGCATCGACGTCCGCTGAGGCCGTCGGCCGCCGCAACGTCGCGCCGCGGCCCGCAACGACGGCGCCCGCAACGTCGGTGGCCGCAACATCGGCGCCCGCAACGACGGCGCCCGCAACGCGCCCAACGACGGCGGCCGCAACGTCAGTGGCCGCAACATCGAGGTGTGGGTGCGGCTGATCGGTCGGCGACCGCTCGGCAGTTGCGGCGATCTTGCGAGCCGCCGTTGGTGCGCGGACACGCCAACGGCGCCAGCGGCAAGACTCGCGTCTCGCGACCGGCGCCGCGGCTCCTGCACCCCCCGCAGGCCTGTGTGTTCCATCCGTACCAACGCCCGTGTTCAGATTTCGTCACGGGTCACGCAAAGAGAATTTTTCCGGCTAATAGGGCACGATGCGTGGACCGCATAACCGCACTACAGTGGCCGCATGGGGATGCTGTGCGCGGTGAGCTTCAACCGGTACGGCCGGCTCTTCTACTTCAATCCGGCCGGTCTCACCTTCGGTGTCGGCGACCGCGTACTCGTTCCCACCGACGACGGTCCCGAGGTCGCCGAATGTGTCTGGGCGCCGCAATGGGTCACCGAGGACACCGACGGCTTCCCGGCCCTGCTCGGCATCGCGGCCGACGCCGATCTCCGGCGCGAGCAGACTCAGCGGGAGCGCAAGGCCGCCGCGAAGGTCGCAGCGAAGCAGCTCATCCGCGATCACGAACTGCCGATGAAGGTCGTCGCGGTCGATCACGTCGTCGACGCCGAGGGATCCAGCGGCGGGCGTACGACGATCTACTTCACCGCTCCGCACCGAGTCGATTTCCGCGCGCTCGTTCGCGACCTCGGCGCGACGCTGCACTGCCGGGTCGAGTTGCGCCAGCTCGCCGCGCGTGACTCGGCGCGCGTGCAGGGCGGGATCGGTTCCTGCGGGCGGGACCTGTGCTGCGCCACGTTCCTGACCGACTTCGAGCCGGTCAGCATCCGCATGGCGAAGGACCAGGAGCTGCCGCTGAACCCGCTGCGGATATCCGGAGCGTGCGGGCGCCTGATGTGCTGCCTGAAATACGAGCACCCGCTGTATCAACAGTTCCAGGCGACCGCGCCGGCCGTCGGGGAGCGGGTCTCCACGCCGGAGGGTGACGGCCGGGTCGTCGGCCACAGCGTGCCGCGCGACGCGGTCGTCGTCCGGCTCGACTCCGACGGTTCTCGCTGCAGCTGTTCCCGTGCGTCGGTGTGCGGCTCCCGGAAGGCCTACTCGGAGCGGTACGAGAGCTAGCGGATGACGATCGGCGGCTCGGTCAGCCCGTACCGGATGGGCTTGGTCGGCTCGATCCACGACGCATGGGCGACCTCCGCGCCGGGCGTCGCGATCCAATGCCGGCTGATGCTTGGCACCTCCACCGGGTAGATCGTGAGGGCACCGGTGTCGTCGATGCGCATGCGCAGGAAGCTCTTCGAGTCGGTGATCCCCTGGGCCGAGAACAGTTCGTTCACGTTCACGCCGAAGGCGCTCGCAACCAGCATGTACGCGCAGAGGATCAGCGCGGCGACCGCACCGACGACGAAGAGGTAGACGACGCCGGCGACGATCGGCAGCGGCCACCTCGAATGCAGCACGTGGATGTGTGCCAGCAGCCAGGTCGCGCCGACGCCGAGCGCGAGATGGGCGATGCCGTGCAGCGTGCCGAGGGACGTTCGCCGCCAGGCCTTGCCGCCGCCGCCGGTTGGCGAGTTCGCGAACGCGATGCCACCCAGCAGGATCACCAGCGTCATGACGGCGATGGGCAATTCGAGCCATTTGTGGGTGAGCGCGCTGGTATGCACGAACATGCCGATCAGGCTGACCATGAACAGCGTCTGGACGGTGCCGAGCATGCCGATGAAACCGGGGTTGCGGGTCAGCGCGCGGAAGAACACGCCGGCCGCGTAGCGGCGCGATTGAGTTTTGCTGGGGAACGTGTGCCGCAAGCGGTACTGCTCGGGTGTCTCGGCCAGATGGTGGTGCGGGCTGGCTGGCTTCGGCGGCACCTGGATGTCGTCGGGCATGCGATGGGTCGGATACAGGTACGCGCCGCCTCCGCCACAGTGGATCAGCTGCCGGTCCGGGCCCTCGTAGCGCGCGTAATGATGCAGGTCGCCGGAGAGCATCAGCTTGATGTCGGCCTTCGTCGGTGCGAGCACCGTACGGATGAAGTAGTCGGTCGAGTCGTACGCGCCGGTGTCCCAGGACGCCTCGACCCAGCTCGGGGTCGGCGTACACAAGATGATCTTGTCGCCCGGCTGGATCTGCGCCGCCACCTTGTGGAAGTAGTCGAGTTGCGGCTGGTCGATGTACGCCCCGAACTGCATGTCGACCGCGAGCAGCCACCACCGTTGCGGCAACCGGATGGCGAAGTAGCTGCGGGACTGCCGGCTGCACCAGCCGCCGATCTCCTCCCGGCCATTGCGCGCGAACAACCGCAGAAAAGAACTGAGCCCGTCGTACCAGTCGTGGTTTCCGGGCAACGCGTACAACGCCGGCGTGCCGTCCGGCGGCGAGTTCGGCAGCGCCGCCTTGTAGGGTCCGACGGTCTTGTCGTCGTACCGCCCGCTGGACGGCGTCGGGTAGATCTCGTCGCCGCCCATCATCAGGAAATGGCCCCGCGGCAGTTGCGCGCCGTCGATCTCGAGCGCGTCCTGGGCCAGCAGATACGCGATCGTGTACGTCGGGTTGAAGCCGTCGCCGAGATCCGCCACGTAGTCGAACCAGACCTCGGTGTCGTCCACCGAACCCGGCCGTTCATCGGTAATCTCGTCGGGCAGCGTGCCCTGCAACTCGCGCTTGTCCAGAAACTCGCCGAACATGCTCGACAGCAGCACCTGCACCGCGGTCGTCACGAGCATCGTCGGGCTCAGCCAGTGCACCGGATGCTGTGGCTTGAATCCGAGTTCAGCCGGATCCATCGATGCGGGCCGGCGCCGGGGCGGCTTGGGCGGCCGCGTCGCCGGTGGCTCCGATGTGCGCTGCTGCGGCGGCGTACCCATGGCGGTCATGAGATGCCACGGTAGCGGTTCGCATCGATGTCGTGCGTCCGCCTCGCGGCTGCGCCGCGGTCTTCGCTACGCGTCGGCGGCCCATTACTCTCTACGACATGGGAAGCGACCTCGTGCCCAACGCCAAGATGCTGATGGCCGACGCTGATCGCGAACGCGTGGTGGCCCGGCTGCACGCCGCTGTCGCCGAGGGTCGGATCACGTTGAGCGAGTTCGAGGACCGGATGGCCGCGGTGCTCGCCGCGCGTACGTTCGGCGAGGTCACGCCATACGTCGCCGACCTGCCGCCGGTGCCGGTCGCGTCGGGCCGTCAGGGACCCATCACGGTACGGGGGGCAAGCCTGCGCCGGGAAGGGCGATGGCCCGTGCCACCCTTGATGCAGATCGAAGCGCACGGCTCCGGCGTTTACCTCGACTACTCGCAAGCGTTGATCTCATCGCCGGTGGTCGAAGTCGAAGTGTTCCTGCGCGGCAGCGGCACGAAGCTGATCCTGCCCGACGGATGCACGGTCGACCTCACCGGCCTCTCGCTCACCGGCTCCGCTACGAAGCAGAAAGGCATCGGGTCGGAGCCGCAGCCGGGCCGCACACACTTCGTCGTGCACGGTGACGCTCGGGGCAGTTCGGTCCGGGCGAGCTACCCGCGGCCACCGCGGCGCTGGCGCTGGTATTGGCCGTTCGGCCGGAGGCGTCAGAGTTCGACGGCGTCGCCCGGAGTGATGCGCCCGTAGTCCGTCTCGCCACGCATCGCGAGCCAGCGGTCGACCCCGGCCTGACCGCGCTCGGACAGCATCGCGTCGTGGATCGAGTAGGCCCGAACCGGGCGTACGGCCCGGACGAAGTCGATGGCCTCGGCGAGCTTCAGCCACGGCGCCATCGTCGGAACGAGCAAGGTGGCCACGGAACCGTCCGGCACGAACGTCGAGTCGCCCGGGTGATAGACCGCGTCCTCGATGACGTAGCCGATGTTCGCCGCGTCCGGAATTCCGTCGTAGATGACCGCGTGCTTGCCGCCAACGGCGCGGACGCTGAACCCGGCCGCGTCGAACGCGTCACCGACCGCGACCACGTTGAGCGCTGGCGCGAATGCGGGCGCCGCCTCACTGGCCTGTGCGGCGGCCGGTGCCGGCAGGTAAACGCGCAGATCGGGATTGCGACCGTGTAGCGCCACCAACCGTTCCAGGTCAATGTGGTCGGCGTGCTCGTGCGTGACCAGCACGTCAGTGGCGCCCTCGAATGCCACGTCCTCGGCCCACGTGCCGGGATCGATGAGCAGGCTGCGGTCGCCCTCGACCAGACGTACGCAGGCGTGCGTGTACTTGATCATCTGCATGGTCTCAGCCTATAGCGGCGGCCGGAGGCGCTCGGATAGGCTGCCGGATCCCCTGCTGGATGTGCCGTCGCAAAATCGCGGTGTTGCGCCACAACGATCGTCGGATATGGTGTCGACCGCTGATGTGCTCGCGCGGCGCTCACGGATGTGGGCCGTCCGCACATCCGGCGGGAGGCGGCACGACCATGGAGTTGTCGGACCTGACCGACCTGCGCGTCCGGGCTCAGGACGCGATCGCGACGAAGTTCTACGACGCATTGCTCGACCTCAGCCCGATGCTGCGGTCAGACACCGAGTTCTGGGCGACGTATTTCGCGCCGGAATGCGCGATCGCGGCGCGTGCCATTGGACGGGACGACGCTCGCGCCTTCCTCGACGAGGCGATCTCCGGCGGCTTCGCCCAATTCGAGTTGTTTCCGCAGCTCGTCATGCTGTTCTCGGTCGATCGGGATTGGGACGATCTCGTCGCGCGCATGCGGGCCAACGTTCCGCCACCGCCGCTCGAGATCTTGAGCTGGCCGTCTCCCGTACCGACGTTGCCGTTGGACCTGGACGCGTTGCCGAGCGAGCGGGCTGACCGATTGCGCGCGGAGCTGCCCGAACCGCAATCGGGTGCATGGGCGACGGCCGTCGCGACGCTGGCTTGGGTGACGCAGCGGTGGGCGCCGGGAACGGATGCGATCGCGAGTCGCGACGCCGTCGGGGTGCTCGATCGAGTAGCCGAGGGCGCGCGGTTCTCGAGCGTCGAATACACGGTCGTGTTGTCGCAGGCGTTGAACGCGCTCGATATCCCGGCGCGATCGGTCGGTCTGATGACCGCGGACTACCACTTCGGCGTCGGCCGCGGCCACAACGTCTCCGAGGCGTGGGTCGATGACCTCGGCAAATGGGTGCTGCTCGATCCGCAGAACGGTCTGTGGTGGACGGACGAGGCCGGCATCCCGCTCGGTCTCGTCGAGCTGCGCAGCCGGTATCTGCGAACCGTGAGCGACGGCGCGGCTCGGGCCACGCCGGCCACGACCGGACGTCTCGTGCCCGACTCCGAGGCCGACTTCTGGTGGCGTACGTTCGCCAGCGGCACCGTCGGCGGCCGCTCGACGGCGACGTGGCGGACCGGCACGTACGTCCCGGTGTTCGAGGGTCAGGACGTCGCCACGTGTACGTACCTGTTGCGCGATCCGGCGGCCGTCTACCCGGATCTCGGAGCGATCTCGGTCGGGATCTCCGGCATCGGTGGCGGGACGCATCTGTTGCTGCACACCCCACATCCGTACGCGACCGGCTTCTCGGTGATGCTCGACGGCTACGCGCCGGTGACGGTCGCGATGGACAATCCTCGCTGGCGGCTGGCCGGTGTCGGCGGCGAGCACTCCGCGATTGTCGCCACCGTGACGCCGTACGGCACCTTGCGCGGTTCCCAGGTGCGGTATCTGATCCGATGACGTCGGCTCACAGCCGTGTCCCGCCGCCGCCGCGTGGCCTCGCAACAGCGCTGGCCGACGGGTTCGGCATCGACGCGGTCAGCATCGCGTCGAAACCCGGCGGCGCGACCGCCGACGCGTTTCTCGTCGAGACGGCCGACGGCCGATCGTTGTGGGTCAAGGGATTCCGTCCGCACCCCTACGACGAGGCAGCGGCGGACGTGATCCGCATCGCGAATCTCCGGCTGCTGCACGAGTTCCATGAGCACGGCATCGACGTCGACGTGCCCAACCCGCTCCCCGCGGTCGACGGGAGGCTGTTCGCCGTGTGGCGCGCCGGCATGCTCGTCTGCTACGACTACGTCGACGGTCGCCCCTTCCAGTGGACGTCGGCGTCGGACAGTGCCTTGCTCGGCCGGGCGGCGGCCACGATTCATCGCGCCACCGCGGAGCTCGGCGATGCCGTACCGGGGCCGGTTCGTGAAGTGGTGGTGGACCTGGATGCGCTCGTCGCGGCCGTGCCCGAACTCGCAACGGAGATCGTCGCGGTGGTTGCGCGCTGTGCCGAGCTTGACCCACGGGTACGGGATGCCAACCCGCGCGTCCTCTGCCACACCGATCTGACTCCGTGGAACCTGATCGTGACGCCGGACGGCCGCCTCACGGTGCTCGACTGGGACGAGGCCGGCACGGCACCAAGGGAACAGGATCTGATCTTCACGCTCGGCGCCGGCAGTCCGGGGACCGGTGACGTCGCGGCGTTCTGGGCAGGCTATCGAGCCGCCGGCGGGGAGCCGAACGTCGACTTCGCCACACTGGAATGGGCGCTGCTGAGCCGGCACATCGACGACATGATGTTCGACATCGGACTCCTGAACTCGCCCGGAGTGTCCGAGGCCGGACGGGCAGAGTTTAGAGCCAACGCGTTTGCCTGCGGGGTGGAGTGGCGGCAGATCGATGAACGAATGTCATTGGCCCGCCAGGAGTTCACGCCCTAACCGCGCGGTCGGTTCCGCCCGCGCGGCCGGTCTCGGCGCGGCCGTTCAGTCCGACGCCGCCTGGGTCAGCCGCCGCCGGGCCAGCTCGGCCAGCAGCACCGCGCCGTCCGGTACGACAGCGTCGTCATAGCGGGCGAACGGCGAGTGGTTCATCGGCGCGGTCGCGGGGTCGAGGTCGGGAGGGCACGCACCCAGGTTGAGGTACGCACCGGGCACCTGCTGGAGCACGTACGAGAAGTCCTCGGAGCCAGCGTTCGGGTTAGCCATCCACTCGAACCGGTCCGGGCCGAACAACTCGGCGACGGTTTCCGCCGCGAAGTCGGCCTCCGTGTCGGTGTTCACGGTGACCGGGTAACCCCATTCGTAGTTGATGTCGACGCCGAGCCCGTGCGCGTCGGCGATGCCGCGTACGACCTGCATGAGGCCATCGCTGATGGTCTTGCGCGATTCGGGCGAGAACGACCGGACGGTTGCGTCGAACATTGCGTTGGCCGGGATCACGTTGTCGACCGTGCCGGAGTGGAATTGGCCGACGGTTACCACGACCGGATCCCAGATGTCGATGTTGCGAGTCACGAATGTCTCCATCGCGGTCACCATCTCGCAGGCGGCCGGGATCGGGTCCTTCGCCCGGTGCGGGGCCGATCCGTGACCGCCGGCGCCGCGGACCACGACTTTGATGGCGTCGGCGGCGGCCATGAACGAGCCTCGCCGGCTGGAGAACACGCCGTGGCGGTCATCGCCGGCGATGACGTGAATCGTGTACGCCGCGATCGGGCGTTCGCCGGCGACGTCGAGGAGGCCCTCGGAGATCATCGGCTCGGCACCGCCCGGGCCTTCCTCGGCCGGCTGGAACATGAAGATGACGTTGCCGGCGAGTTCGTCGCGGGCCGCGCAGAGCAGCTTGGCCGCGCCGACGAGCAATGCCATGTGCAGATCGTGTCCGCACGCGTGCATCGCACCCGGCACCGCGGACGCGTACTCCAGGCCGGTCTCTTCCTGCACCGGCAGCGCATCCATATCGCCGCGAAGCAGCACAGTGCGGCCGGGTAGACCACCACGCAGCACGGCGACGACGGACGACAGCGCGTGGCCGGTCGTGACCTCCAAGGGCAGCCCGGCCAGCGCGTCCAGAATGCGCTGCTGCGTCCGGGGCAGGTGCAGACCGATTTCCGGATCGCGATGCAGCTCCCGCCGGAGTGCGATGAGGTCGTCGCGGATCGCGCCAACCTGGTCGGCGAACGCTGAGGTTGTCTCAATCGTCATCGCGGATGCCCTTTCGCACCCGGCCGCTGCCGGGGTAGATATCGAGGTCAGGACCGTCATCCCGCTGGGAGGCACGGCAACATTAGCGCACCCGCTTGAGTCCCGCGCAGCCGTATGTTGCACTATGAGTGCAAAATGTGCGCTGGCGCCCGCCGCTCTCGTCAAGCCGTGGCGGGCGTGACATGGGCGCGCCGCGGACCGGTCCCGCGGCCGCATTTCGGAGGTCTGTATGGCATCCCCCACCGACGTCTCACCGCCGGCTGAAGCGGCTTCTGCCGCTCTGGACGCGGCCGGGATGCGCGCCCGCGTCCAAGCGTTCCTGGCCGAGCATGACCCAACGACGACGGACCGCGTCGGCTTCCTGAGGGCCCGCTTCGATGCCGGATTGGCCTGGGTCCACTTCCCGGTCGGGCTCGGTGGCCTCGGCGCTTCGCGGGCTCTGCAGGAAGCGGTGGTCGACGAATTCGCCGCGGCCGGCGCGCCCGACAACAACCCGCGCCGCATCGGCATCGGGCTCGGTATGGCCGCGCCGACGATCCTGTGCCACGGTACGGACGAACAGTGCGCCCGTTACCTGCGACCGCTCTGGGTCGGCGAAGAGGTGTGGTGTCAGCTGTTCAGCGAACCCGGTGCCGGCTCGGACCTCGCCGGCCTCGCGACCGGGGCCGTCCGGGACGGCGACGACTGGATCGTCAACGGCCAGAAGGTCTGGACGTCGATGGCACACGAGGCGCAGCGCGCCATTCTGGTCACCCGTACGGATCCGAACGTGCCCAAGCACCAGGGCATGACGTACTTCCTGGCCGACATGACCGCCCCCGGCGTGCAGGTGCGGCCGCTGCGTCAAGCGACGGGCGAGGCCGAATTCAACGAGGTGTTCCTGACCGACGTACGCATTCCGGACAGCGACCGCCTGGGCGACGTCGGCGACGGATGGCGGGTCGCGCAGACGACGTTGATGAACGAGCGCGTCGCCATCGGCGGTGGAGCGCAACCGCGGGAGGCCGGCATGATCGGCGTCCTGGCGCAGGAGTGGCGCTCGCGCCCGGAACTGCGTACGCACGCGATGCACGACGCTCTGCTGCAGGGTTGGGTGGCGTCCGAGGCGGCCCGGCTGGCCGGGCTGCGCCTCACCCAGCAGCTCGCGGCCGGCCAGCCCGGTCCCGAAGGGTCGGCATCGAAGATCGTGTTCGCGCGGTTGATGCAGCAGCTATCCGGCCTTGAGCTGGAGATGCTCGGCGAGCAGGGCCTGCGCCACGACGACTGGACCATGCGCCGGGCCGACGCGGTCGACTTCGTCTCGAGATCGCCGGGCTACCGCTATCTGCGGGCCAAAGGCAATTCGATCGAGGGCGGCACGTCCGAGATCCTGAAGAACATCGTCGCCGAGCGGGTGCTCGGCCTGCCGTCGGAGATGCGCGTCGACAAGGACGTGGCGTGGAAGGACATCCCGCGATGACGGACCTGCTGTATTCGGACGTCGAAGAAGACCTCCGATCGAGCGTACGGTCGTTGCTCGCCGACCGTAGCCCGTGGTCGCACGTGCTCAAGCGCGCCGAGACGTCGGACACGTACGACGTGGAGCTGTGGCGCTCGCTCGCCGTCGACATGGGACTGGCCGGGTTGCTCATCCCGGAGTCGCTCGGCGGCGCGGGTGCCAGCGCTCGGGAAGCCGCCGTCGTGCTTGAAGAGCTGGGTCGCGCCGTCGCGCCCGTACCGTTCCTCGGCAGCGCGGTCGTCGCGACCACGGCGCTCCTCCGCTGTGGAGACACCGAGCTGCTGCCGCTGCTGGCATCCGGCGATCGTACAGCCGCGTTGGTGGTGCCCTTTTCCGCCCGTACCAGTGGGGCATTCTCGGTGTCCGCGGACGGTGACCGGCTGTCCGGCCGAGTTACCAGCGTGGCCGACGCGCTGCCGGCCGATGTGTTGCTCGTGCCGACGGCCGACGGGCTGTTCGCGGTCGACCTCGCCACCGACGGTGTGACCGTGGCGCCAGTGGTGTCGCTTGATCTCACCCGACAGCTGGCCGACGTGACGTTGGACGGCGCGACCGGCCGGCGGGTGGCCGACGGTGCGGCGGCGGTCGCCGCCGTCGACGCCGCGCTGCTCGCCGGCTTCGCGCTGCTCGCCTCCGAGCAGGTCGGCGTCGCCACCTGGTGCGTCGAGTCGACAGTGGAGTATCTGAAGACGCGCTATCAGTTCGGCCGGCTGATCGGCTCCTACCAGGCGCTCAAGCACCGCGTCGCGGACATGTGGGTCGACGCGACCCAGGCCCGGGCGGTGGCCCGGTATGCGGCCGACTGTCTGGCGACCGGCTCCGGCGACCTTCCCGTCGCCGCCGCCGTCGCGCACGCGTTCGTCGGCCCGGTCGCCGTGCGGTCGGCTGAGGAGTGCGTGCAGTTGCACGGCGGCATCGGATTCACCTGGGAGTATCCGATCCACCTTTACCTGAAGCGGGCGAAGAGCGATTCATTGGCGTACGGCTCGGCCGCGGTGCACCGGTCCGCGCTCGCCACCCTGGTCGATCTGCCGACACCGGAGGAGTAGCCGCTCCCGTTATCCACAGTGGCCCGAATTGGGGGTTTTCGACGGGTCGGTCAATCCGGTAGCGTCCCCTCCGCATTGTCTCGCTGTCGCGAGGCCGCGTTGCTCGTGCCGATGCGTAGCGCAGCCGCGAGGCCGCGTTGCTCGTGCCGATGCGTTAGCAGCAAGGCGCGATCATGCAGCCCGCCGCGGTGGGAGGAGAGCGTGTGACCGGTACGGACGGCGACGGATACCCATCGGCCTGGCGCGCGGATCATGCACGGGAAGTGCCGGCCGGTGACCCATGGGGCGTGCCGATGTCTCGACCTACCCCGGCCCTAGAGCCGTCCGCTTTGTCGGAATCATCGTCAGAGCCCGCATTGTCAGAGCCGCAACTATCGTCCGAGCCGGAACGAGTGTCAGAGCCGCCGGATTCGTCGGGGCCGACCGCCTTGTCGGACCCGCGCGGCCCGGAATCGATCGATGCGGCGGGGCTTTCACTCGGTCCGTCCACGTCGGAGCATCCGACGGCGCCGTGGCCGTTCGTCACGAGCCGCGCGGCCTATCCGGATCCAGCCGACGCACCGCTCCCGCCGTGGCCCGGCGATCTCGCCGAGCCGTCGGCGCCGGTGGTTTGGCCGCCTATCGACCTGCCAACTGAGTCGGCGCCGGGCGTGTGGTCACCGTCACCATCCGCACTGGATGGGGCGGCTGCCCGACCCGACCCTGCACCGTCCGCCCCTGCACCGTCCGTCTCGGCGCGGTCGTCGCTCGGCGCGGTGTCGACGCCACCCGATGTCGCCCAGCAGTCGCCACCCGCATGGCCCCAGCAGTCGGCCCCACCGAGCTGGCCACCGCTGCCGGACACGGCCGCCGGTGAGGCACGCACGTCGATTCCGGAGCCGACCGTGGCGGAGTCGGAGCTGCGGCCATCGGTAACCGAGCCCGCGTCGCCGGTCCCGACGCCGTCGGCGTGGGCGGCCGCGGCCGGCGTCGCAACCCCGGGCGTGTACGTACCTGGATCGCCGCCGTGGTCCGACCAGCGCTTGCCGTCCGCGAGCCCGGCCGTGTCGCCGGCGTGGCCGCAACCGGCGCCGCCGGCCGGTCCGTGGCGCGGCCGTGGGGTGATCGCCCTCGTGGTGGTGGTCGCGGTGGTGGTGTTCAGCGTGGTTGGCGTCGTGATCGGCACCCGGTCGAACGGCCACGCCAAGTCCGGGAGCACGTCCTCCGCGGGCCTGTCTGCGGGCTCGGGCCCGTCCGCGGGCGCTGGCGTGTCTGCGGGCTCGGGTCCGTCCGCCGGCGCCTCGAAGGCAACGGTCCCATCCGGCTCGACGTCGTCGGGATCGGCGGCCGGACTGGTTCCACTCGGTGACGGACAGGCGCTGATCGGGAAGGTCGTGCCGGCGCCGGCCGGGGCCCACATCTACGACGTGGACGACAGCTCGGCTGGTGTCATGGACGTCCAGCAATACGTCCGCCACTACTTCAAAGGCGACGCATCGGAGCTGAGCCGGCTGCGGCAGGAAGGGTTCCAGGTCGCCGCGTCCACCGACTACGTACGGTCGGACGGGATCGAGATCGCTACCCACCTCGTACAGTTCACGGACGCGACCGGCGCCCAGGACTATTTCGACGTCGAGAAGTCGGCGTGGACGGCGGACGACCGCGTCACGGCGACGTTCGAGGTGCCGGCGACACCGGACGCGGTCGGCTACGAGCTGTCCAAGGTCGACTCGCTGGGAAACCGTCGCAGCGTCATGTACGAGCGCGTGGGCAACGTGGTCGCCGTGGTGAACGTCTACACGTCCCGCCAGATCGACCAGGCCGTCGATGTGAAGGCGCTGCGGGCTCAGCTCGCTGCGCTCGGGTAGCCCGCCGTCCCGAATCCGCCGTCCCGAATCCCCCGTGCCGAAAGTGGGGCCGGGTCCCGGCGTCCCGGCATGGGCCGCAATGATGGCAGGCGTGCCGATCCGTCCGCTGTCCCGTGAGCTGATCGTGGCCCGGGTGATCGACGACGTACGCGATCGGGCGCCGACTCACCGACTGCGCGTCGCGGTCGACGGCGCGATCGGGCTCGACCCGACCGGTTGGGCGGTTGCGATCGTGGACGCGATGCGAGCCGGTGGCCGCTTCGCCACGCACGTGTCCGTACGTGACTTCTTGCTGCCGGCGTCCCAGCGACTTGAGTTCGGCCACGACAGCCCGGATGCGTTCTACGAGGGCTGGCGCGACGAGAACGGACTTCGTCGCGAGGTCCTCGAACCGGCCGCGCCACACGGATCGGGTGAGGTGTTGCCGGCGCTGTGGCGCACCGACATCGACCGGTCGGCGCGCGCTGACTACGTCACCGTATCGGCCGATGGTGTGGTCGTGGTGAGTGGCGAGTTTCTCCTCGGCAGCGGCCTGCCCTTCGACTACGCCGTGCACCTGACGTGCTCGCCCGCGGCGCTCGCCCGCCGTACGCCGCCGGACGACGCATGGACGCTGCCGGCCTACGAACGGTACGCCGCCGAGGTGGCCCCGGAGACGTTCGCCGATCTGGTCGTACGGCTGGAGGACCCGCGCCGCCCGGCAATCGTCGAGCCCGACGACGGGTGACGCCGGACGGTGGGCAGCGCCAGATGTCGGCCCCGACCGGACGTCGGCCCGACCAGGCTCAACGCAGCTCTACGCCGGCAGGACCTTGTCGATCGCGGCCAGCAGCTCCGGGTCCTCGGGCTTCGTCTGCGGCCGGAACCGGCCGACGATCTCGCCGGACGGGGCGACTAGAAACTTCTCGAAGTTCCAGAGGATGTCGCCGGACTCGCCCTTGTCATCGGGGACAAGCGTCAACTGCTGGTAGATCGGGTGCCGGTCGGCCCCGTTGACGTCCACCTTCTCGTACATCGGGAACGTCACACCGTACGTCGCCGAGCAGAATTCGGCGATCTCCTCCGACGTACCCGGTTCCTGGCCGCCGAACTGGTTGCACGGGAAGCCGAGCACCGAGAAACCGCGATCGGCCAGCCGTTCGTGCAGATCCTCCAGGCCCGCGTACTGCGGGGTCAGCCCGCACTTGGAGGCCACGTTCACGATCAGCAGAGCCTTCCCGGCGTGCTCGCCCAGCGTCGCGTCCTCGCCGGTCAGGCGTTGGATCGGAGTGTCAAAGATCGTCACAGAAATCTCCAGTCAGTCTGGGTCGCTTCGCTCGGTCGAGTTAGCTCCGCAGGGACGTACGACTCAACGCCGGCCCGCGTTCATAGTGCCGCAGGTCGGTTCGGTGCGCCGACCCGACTAACCTCGATATCGTGCCGATCGATACAGCCCCGGAGTATGCGCCGAGACCCGGTGTGATCCGGACGTTCCATCCGCGGCGAGGCCGGATGAGCCCGACGGCGGCCGACGCGCTCGCCCGGCTCTGGGCCCAGCGCGGATTCGACGTCGACGAAACGACGCCGGTGGGGCTCGACCGCACGGCGCTCTTCGAACGGGACGCACCGCTGGTCCTGGAGATCGGCTGCGGCATGGGTGAGGCGATCGTCGCGATGGCGGCGGCCGACCCGGGGCGTGACTACCTCGGCGTCGACGTGCATACGCCCGGCCTCGGTGCGATGCTCGCTCGGGCCGAAATCGACGGGGTCCGCAACCTGGCCGTGGCTCGCGGCGATGCGGTCGAACTGCTGCGACACGGCGTTGAGCCGGCGTCTCTCGACGCGATCCACGTGTTCTTTCCTGATCCGTGGCCGAAGGCCCGGCACCACAAGCGCCGCATCATCCGCCCGGAGATCGTCGCCCTCATGCGGGACCGGCTGCGGCCGGGCGGCCTGCTGCACACGGCGACCGACTGGGTCCACTACGCCGAGCAGATGCTCGACGTCCTGACGGCCGATCCCGGACTGCGCAACACGTCCGACGGTTACGCGCCGCGCCCGGCCGGTCGACCGCTGACGAAATTCGAGCGTCGCGGCGTCGCGGCCGGCCGCTCGATTCATGACCTGGTGTTCGTCCGCATTCTCGATCCGGCCTCGTCCGAGCCGGTCACGCCGGGCTGACCACCGCACCCGTGGTGGCGAGGATCGTCGCGGCGATCAGCTCCGGATCGTCACTCATCGGTACGTGCCCGCAGCCGGCCAGCCCGACGTGGGTGGCCAGCGGCAGCCGCTGCTCGGCTCGGGCGGCCTGTCGCGGGATCAGGATCCGGTCGCGGTCGCCCCAGGCGACCGTGACCGGGACGGCCGGCGCTCCGCCGAACGCGTATCCGCGCAGCGCGCGGGCCATCGCGATGAAACCCTTACCGCGCCGCATCGCGAGCGCATCGCCGACCGTCCGTTCCTGACTCAGATCGGCCGGCTTAGCAACGATCATCCCCACCGATATCCGGCGACCGCCGGGCGAGGCGACGATCCGGCGGATCGTGGTCTCAGGCAGATAGGTGGTGCCACGCAGCTCGAGAAGGATCGCCAGGGCCCGCATCGCCTCGGCTCGAGACGCGAACCCGGCCGGGGAGAGCGCGGTCGCCGACCGCGCGATGCCGGCCGCCGCCAGTTCCAGCGCCAGCCCGCCACCGAGGCTGTTGCCGGCCACGTGCGGGCGGTCGACGCCGAGCTCGGCGAGGAACGAGCAGAGCTTGGCGGCCAGGGCCGGTACGGAGGGCGGCATGCCGCCGACGGGTCGCGGTGACATCCCGAATCCGGGCAGGTCGATCGCGATCACGTCGTGCTCTTCGGCCAGCACGTCCAGCACCGGCTCCCAGGCCTGCCAGCGGTGGCCGATGCCGTGGATGAGCACCAGAGGTTCGCCGGCGCCGCGGCGCTCGAAGTTGATCTCGGCCACGTGCTGCTCCGTCATGCTCCGCTCCGATTCGCCCCGACCGGCGCCGGCGCCGGTGCTTTCGACATCTCGTACGCCTCCGGTCGGAACCGGCCGAGCAGACGACGGAACGACGGCACGAAGCCGGGCCAGAGCGTCGAGTTCCGCCCGCCCGCATCGAGATACCAGCTCCGGCAGCCGCCTCGCATCCAGACGGTGGGCCGCATCTTCGCGTCCACGCGCGCGACGAAGTCCCGCTGCGCGCGCTCGGTCGGCTCGATCGCGTGGAGATCGCTGCGCTTTAGGTGATCGAGGGCCTTCAGGACGTGCTTCAGCTGCGCCTCGATCATCAAGACGACGGAGTTGTGTCCGAGGCCGGTGTTCGGCCCGAGCAGCAAGAACAGGTTGGGAAACCCGGAAACGGTGGTGCCGAGGTAGGCGGTCATCGTTTCGTGCCACGCGTCCGCGAGCAGCTTTCCGTTTCGCCCGTGCACATGCTTCGCGATCGGTACGTCGGTCACGTGGAATCCCGTACCAAATATGATCGTGTCGACATCGTGCTCGACGCCTTCGGCGGAGATCACGCCGTGCGGACCTATCTCCCGGATGCCCGCGGTGACGACCTCGACGTTGTCCCGTGCGAGCGCCGGATAGTACGTGTTCGAGATGAGCACGCGCTTGCAGCCCATCGTGTAGTCGGGTGTCAGCTTCGCGCGTAGGTCCAGGTCCGGGACCTGGTTGGCGAGGTGGTTGGCCGCGATCTTCTGCGCCGGTCGCATCATCGGCGGTCGCAGGAAGCCGACCGCGAACCATTCACGCGCCCAGAACACGGCGGTACGGATGGTCTTCTGCGCCAGGGGAACGGCGCTAAAGAGCCGCTGCTCGCCGCGCCGGATGGGTCGCGATCGGCGGGGGATGACCCAGGCCGGCGTCCGCTGGAAGAGTGTGAGCCGCTCGACGTCCGGCGCGATTTCTGGGACGAATTGGATCGCGGAGGCGCCGGTGCCGACCACGGCAACCCGGCGACCGGTGAGGTCATAGTCATGACGCCAATGCGCCGAGTGGAAGACGGTCCCGGTGAAGCTCGCGAGACCCGGCAGGTCGGGAAGCGCGGGGTCCGAGAGCGGGCCTGCGGCGGAAACCACCACGCGCGCCGACCAACGCCCGGTAGATGTGTCGATGTGCCAGCGCCCGTCGGCATCATCCCAGGCCAGCTCGCGTACGGCCGTGTTGAGGCGCAGATGCGGGCGGATGCCGAAGCGGTCCACGCAGGACCGCAGGTAGTCCCAGATTTCAGGCTGCCCGGAGTATGTGTTCGACCACAGTGGATTCGGCGCGAACGAGAACGAATAGAGGTGCGACGGCACGTCGCAGGCACAACCCGGGTAGGAGTTGTCCCGCCAAGTGCCACCGATGTCATCGGCGGCCTCGAACACAACCAGGTCGCGCCAGCCGGCCTGCCGGAGGCGGATGGCCGCGCCGAGGCCGCCGAAGCCGGCCCCGATGACCGCGATGTCGACGTCCGTCTCGTCGTTGTTGTCGACCCCGGTCACATCACGTGCGTCCATGCCCGCTCCCGCGAGGTTACTTGTCGGTAACCACGACGTTAGCAGTCGGGACGGCGCGTTCGAAACCCTTCGCCCGACGGTACAGAACGCTCCCGCGCCGAGCGGATGACGCGCGTTTATCCGAAAGAAGGCGATCTGTTCACCCGCTGGCTACGGGTTCGCCACCGGCGTAGGCGAATCTGTGAACCGTACGGTCTCGCGTCGCACGACCGAGGTTGAATGGGAGTCCGCGTGGCCTTGCCCCGCTTCACGATCTTCGTTGCTCCACAGCGAGGCCGCCCCGGTCGCCCGCTACGCGGCGAGGATCTTGACGCGCCGGAGTTCCCCCTGTGCTGGCGGCTGCTCGCCGCAAACAACCGTGACGTCGCGCGCTCGGCGACGGCGTACCCGGATCTGGACGCCTGCCTGGAGGCGGTGGCCTATTTGCAGGCCCGGATCGGGGCCGCGGTCGCGGTGGCCGCCCGGGCCGGTCGTGCCGACTGGTCGTGGCGACTCCGGCTCGACGGCGAGGAGGTCGCGGTGTCGAGCCGGACGTATCAGCGGCGCCTGCAATGCGAGGCCGCCTGTGCACTCTTCGTCGTGCTCGTACGGGATGCGACGCTCGACGTTTTCGGACCGGCCGAGGCACACCGGTCTAGTACCGGCGCCCCATCGGCACACTCGCCCACGAGTCCCGCGCCGATTCCGGCGGCACCGATTCGGTCGACTCTGGCAAGAGCGGATAAATCCGGCACGCCGCAGCCGTAGATCCACATCGTGTTCGATCGTTGTAGCAGCCGTGGACGTACGTGGCAGACGTGCGGCCGTGGTTCGCGGACTGGCATCGGCCCGACGGTCCACGGCCGGGTCGCTCGAAGTCGGCGCGACCGTCGCGCTGGTCGTCGGCGTGTGGTGGCTCGCGCTCGGTTGGGACTGGGCGGTCGCCCAGACGCCACTGGACTGGTTGGCGCTGGCCATCGTCGCGGCGGCCGCTGTGGGCTGGCTCGCGCTGCGTGGTCGCGCCGTGCTGGGGTTCGTTGTGGTCTGCGTACCCGTGGTGGTGTTGTCGGGTTGGCGCCTCGCGGCCGCTGAGGTGCTGGACTGGCCCAGCGAGGTGGCGGCCCTGGTCTTCGGCCTAAGTGTGACGTGCATGCCGGTGGCCCTGTCCGGCTGGTGGCTACGTCGTCGGGCGAACGTGATCGGGACTGACCCCGATTCCGAGGGTGTTATCCATCCTCGAGGTGCGTCACCGGACGACGACGAGCCGGACTCCAATGTGCCGGACTACGTGCCGGAGGACGACGGGCCCGACGATGACGAGCCGGCGAGCGCTGCGCCGGCTCCTGCTGGGCCGGCGAGTGTTGAGCCGGCCAGCGCAGAGCCGGACGACGATGTCAATGGTGCGATTACTGAGGCCGCGGACGAATAGACGGCGCGGCCGCGGATCGGCCGAGACGACGCGCCGTGGTGTCGGATGGTCACATACGCTGTGCTGGTGCGCTCGCCTGTTGGGCCCGGTCGGCCGGCAAAGTCCGGCGCGGTGCCGGTTCGGCGGTCGGCCCCGGCGGCCAAGCCGCGGATCCCGAGCGTCCTCGACCAGATCGGCGGTCGTGTTGCGCGGATCGAGGCTGAGGGTCGCTACCAGAACGTGCATGTCATCGGCGCCGACTTCAGCCGCGTCATGGGCGCGCACGTCGAGGTCGTCGCCGCCCGGCTGGAACGCGTCGATCTGGCCGGCGCACATCTGCCGGGAGTCGTGGTCCGCGACGTCGCGATCGATCGCGGCGACTGGTCCAACTTGGTTGCGCACCAAGCACATCTGACCAGATCAACGCTGCGCGGCGTACGGCTGACGGGCGCTCAGATCATCGACAGCGGGCTGTCCGATGTGGTGTTCGAGGATGCAAAGCTCGACCTCGCCGTGTTCCGCTCCTCGCGGCTGCGTCGTGTCGAGTTCCGTGGCTGCAATCTCGCCCGCGCCGACTTTGGCAACGCGTCGATCGGCGGAGCGACGTTCATCGAATGCGACCTCGCCGGCGCTCAGTTTTCTCAGGCCAGCGCCGAGGGAGCGCGCTTTTCGCACTGCCAGCTCGATGGCATCGGTGGTGTTACCAGTCTGCGAGGAGTATCGATGTCGAACGATGATCTCGTGCTGCTGACCCGCGTGTTCGCGAAGGCGCTCGGCATCGAGATCGTCGACGCGATCGGTGGTTCGCGGGACTCTTTGCCCGGCTAGCACGCCGCGGTGGACTTGTGGGTTGTCGTACCCGGATTGTCGGTTGGTGGGTTTAGCGTCGCCGGCATGGATGAATCTGGATGGCTTCCCGCGGAAGCCGAAGAACCCCGCACCGCCGTGTTTCGCCGTCAGATCGACGGCGGCCGCGAGCACTTCGTCGGCGTTGACGTCGGGACGCAGCTCGCGACCGTCAAGCTGACCATCGCCGATGCCACCGGCCTCTCCGTGGGCCGCGTCACCGGCGAGATCCCGACCGAAAGCCTGTCCGTCGCCGGTGAGCTGCTCGGTCTCGCATTGGCCGCCGCCGCACGAGCCGATGGGGGCACGTCATCGGCCAAGCTCGACGGCCGGCGACGGCAATATCCGAATCAGGGCGCCCGATGGACACCCGACGAGGAGGCGCTCTTGACCGCTCGCTTTGCCGACGGAGCCGAGATTGCCGACCTGCGACACGAATTCGGGCGCTCGGCAAACTCGATCCGCGCTCGCCTGGTGCAGCTCGGTCACCTGTCGGCCGACGAATGGCCGGCCGGCCTGGGTGCCCCGCGGGCGGCTTAGGCCTTCCGTCTGCCGATCATCGGTGCTCGATCGGCTTCGTGGTGGACCACCGGCCGCCCCGCGGGCCGGTGCCGTCCAGTCGACCCAAGGCCAAGTACGATCGCAAGGGCACGCCGACGTGGCGCAATTGGTAGCGCACCCGACTTGTAATCGGGCGGTTGCGGGTTCGAGTCCCGCCGTCGGCTCCAAAACCGCAGCTCAGATGGGCTTCGCCGGTGCTGGTAATCGGACAAACCATCTACATACAGCGGCGAAGTACAGCAGCGGTCATTTGGCCGAGGGTTCGTCCAGGGCATCATCCGCCTCCTCCCACAGGGGCATGTGTCCCACCTGCGCGCTGACCGAGAGTTGGGCTGACCATCGATGGTGGATGATGCGCGCTCCACACCAGTGAGATATGCGAAGGACGGGAAAGACTGGCAGATCGGAGGCGACGCCGAAGTCGCCTGGATCGTCGCTGGCACTGCAACCGGCCTGGCAATCACGTCGGCCATCCCACCTGCCTTCGAGGTCTACGCCACCATCGTCGTGCCGGGCGAGCACGCGGTGCGCGATGACGATGACCGGGTCGTGCTGTCGGTGCTGAGCTCGCAGTCGCCGGGCCAACGGTGGTGGCTTGGCTATCTGGACACGGGTGCTGACGATGTCGTCTTCCCCGAGGCACCGATGGTGACCATGTACGCGGGATGGCATTACGTCCTCGTCGAGGCGGGGCCGCTGCAAGCTGCCACATGGAGGGCTCTCTCGTCCTGGCGTGGCGCTCTGCCGGACGTGATTTTTCCTGCAGATCGGTCGTGGCTGCTCTCCACGTTGTGGGATGACGAGTGGAGGTGCATCGGGGGATCCGCGGCTCTCATCGACCGGCTCCAACGCGCCGCGCGGCTGCAGGTGCGAACCGTCAGCCTCGAAGAGGACGCAACGCCACCGGGTTACCAGGCACGCTGACAACATTGGACATTCGATCCGCGTCCTTTGCGATTAGTGTCGCCGAATATCGAGCGCGTACAGGCGGGAAGGTACAGAGGCGATCATCTGTCGAGGCTTTCGCCCAGACGCCTCAGGCGCATCCTGCGTCTGCTTGTCCGAGACCTCCGTATAGATCTCGATCGTGATCGAAAACTTCGCATGCCGCAGTATTTGCATCGCCACTCGTGGATGCACGTCAAGATCGGCTAGCAGTGAGCCGCAGGTTCGCCGGGCGTCGTGCACTGTGATCCGTCGAACCTCGTGCGACGGAGTTCTGAGTTATTCCAGGTCAGAGGCTCTCTTCCCGGCGGGGCGGGCGTAGTGTCGGGGGTTGTACGCAATCGCATCGCGCGCCCGATGTCATGCCGTCGGTCGCTATCGGGCGCGTGTGCCAGTGGCGGTCAGTCGCGTGACCCAGGGCGGGTCAGCATCCGCGGTCCACGCTGAATGGGCCTGCACGGCCCGTCGACATTTCCCGGCAGTCCGACATTTCCCGAACTCGAGGGTGGGATTTTGTCATGGCCAGAGCAGTTGGTATCGACCTGGGCACGACGAATTCGGTGATCGCCGCGGTGGAGGGCGGCCAACCGATCGTCATCGCCAACTCGGAAGGTTCGCGCACCACACCGTCGGTCGTGGCGTTCACCGATCAGGGCGAACGCCTCGTCGGCCAGCTCGCACGCCGCCAGTCGATTCTGAACCCGAAAGCGACGATCTACTCGGCCAAGCGGTTCATCGGCCGTCGCTACGACGAGGTCGAACAGCGAGCTGGACCGCCGTCAGCTTCGACGTCGTGTCCGGGCCCAGACGACGCCGTCCGTTTCAAGATCCGGGACAAGCTGTATGCGCCGGAGGAGGTCTCGGCGCTGGTTCTGCGCAAGCTGGTCGAGGACGCCGCGAAGTTCCTCGGCGAGAAAGTGTACCGAGGCCGTCATCACCGTACCGGCGTACTTCAATGACGCCCAGCGCCAGGCGACGAAGGACGCGGGCCGCATCGCGGGTCTGGACGTTCTGCGGATCATCAACGAGCCGACCGCCGCCGCCCTGGCGTACGGGCTGGACAAGAAGGGCCACGAGACGGTCCTCGTGTTCGACCTCGGCGGCGGCACGTTCGATGTCAGCCTGCTCGATGTCGGTGACGGCGTGGTCGAGGTGCGCTCGACGGCTGGTGATACGCATCTGGGCGGCGATGACTTTGACCGCCGGGTCGTCGACCATCTCGCCGACGAGTTCGCCAAGGACAACGGTATCGATCTGCGCCGAGACCCGCAGGCCCTGCAGCGGCTGTTCGAGGCCGCGGAGAAGGCGAAGGTCGAGTTGTCCTCGGTCACTCAGACGTACGGTGAGCCTGCCGTTCGTCACCGCCGACGCTAACGGTCCCAAGCATCTCAACACGACGCTGATGCGCTCGACGTTCGAGCAGTTGACTGCCGATCTCGTGGAGCGGTGTATCGGGCCGGTCGAACAGGCGATGGCCGATGCGAAGGTGACGGCCAACGATATCGACGAGGTGATCCTGGTCGGCGGCTCGACCCGGATTCCAGCGGTGCAGAACTCTGGTGCGGCGGCTGACCGGTGGCAAAGACCCGAACATGACGGTCAACCCGGACGAGGTCGTCGCGGTCGGTGCCGCGATCCAGGCCGCGGTCATCAAGGGCGATGTAAAGGACGTCCTGCTTCTCGATGTCACACCGCTGTCGCTCGGGGTGGAGACGATGGGCGGCCTGATGACGAAGGTCATCGAGCGCAATACGACGATCCCGGCGCGGCGTACGGAGGTCTTCTCCACCGCCGAGGACAACCAACCCGCCGTCGACATCGTGATCCTTCAGGGCGAGCGGGAACGTGCCGCCGACAACCGGGTTCTGGGCCGGTTCCGGCTGGAGAACATCCGGCCCGCGCCGCGCGGCGAACCGCAGATCGAGGTCACCCTCGACATCGACGCGAACGGCATCTTGAACGTGACCGCGAAGGATCGCGACACCGGCGCCGAGCAGCGGATCACGATCAGTGAAAGCTCGAACCTCGACGCCGCCGAGGTCGACCGGATGGTCTCGCGATGCCGAGGCGCACCGTGCCGAGGACGCGCAGCTGCACGTAAGCGATCGACGCGCGCAATGAGCTGGATTCGGCCACGCACGAGGTTCAACGCCGGTCGACCAGCTCGGATCGTCGGTGCCGACACATGAGAAGGCCCGCGCCGACATGCTCGTCGGCGACGCCCAACAAGCCCTCGACCGAGCAGTCAGCCGCTGGACCGGCTGCGGTCCTTGACCGGGGATCTGCAGCAGGCCGCGCAGAGCCTGTCGGTCGGCGGCCGCCAGCCGGGGCCGACGGCGGGCGGCGGGCCGGCGATCCGGTGGCCCGCCACCTACGACCGGCGGCAACGGACGACGATGTGATCGACGCCGACTTCAGCGAGGGGTGAGCGCCGTGACGGACCCGCGCCGCCGACTCCGCAGCGGCGCTGCGGACCAAGTGGCCGCAGCCCTGATGCCGTCGCAAGCTGAGGACGTGGCCGGGCGACGAGATGCGCAGACGATCCAGGCGCTGCAGACGCAGAGTCGCCGAGCTGAAGGATCGGTGGCGCCGCGCCGCCGCGGACCTGGACAACGTCCGCAAACGCTCCGCCCGCGACGCCGTGACGCAGCGGGCCGACGAGCGGACCCGGGTCACGGCGGCGCTGTTGCCGGTTCTCGACAATCTCGACCTCGCGCTGGAACATGCCGACGCCGACCCGCGAATCGATCATCGACGGGTGTACGTGCGGTGCGTGATCAGGCGGCTGACGTGTTGGCGGAGTTGGGTTTCCCCGCGCGACGACGACACGGGCGACCGTTCGACCCGGCCCGGCACGAGGCCGTCGCAAGTATCGACGATCCTGACGCCCCGCCGGGCACATCGTCCACGTGGTGCGCCCGGCTTACGGCGACGGCGACCATCAGCTGCGCCCAGCCGTCGTGGTGGTCGCGTCCGGAGATCGTGATGGCCGCTACGGCGACTTCTATGAGGCGCTGGGCGTGCCGCGGACCGCCAGCGCGGCCGGAGATCCAGCGCGCCTACCGGAAACTCGCGCGCCAGTACCATCCGGACGTCAACTCTGATCCCGCGGCCGAGGAGCGGTTCAAGGCGATCGGCGAGGCGTATGACGTGCTGTCCGATCCGGACACGCGTCGTCGCTACGACGCGTTACGGACCCGGATTTCCGGCACGTGCCCGAAGGTGCCGACGCCGCCGCGCGCGGCCGCGCGCCACCGCCGGGGCACGAGCCGGCGCGCGGGCCGGTGCACGGGCCGGGCCGGCGGCGGGCGAGCCCGACGACGAGGTCTGGTTCAGCACCGGCGGCGGCGACGTCGACCTGGAGGACCTGCTCGGCGGCATGTTCTCGGGTCGGCGGCGCGGTTGGGGGGCGATCCCCGGCGCCGACCAGGAGGCCCAACTCGAGCTGTCGCTCGAGGACGCCTACCGTGGCGGCCCACGGCTCCGTCACGCTCGCCGGCCCCGGCGGTGCGCGCACCTACGAGGTGACGATCCCGGCCGGTGTCATCGACGGTCAACGTATCCGGCTGGCCGGGCAGGGAGGTCGGGGCAGCGACGGCGCGGCCGCCGGCGACCTGTACTTCGTCGTGCGGCATCGCGCCGGATCCGCGCTTCCAGGTCTACGGCCGCGATGTCACGACGACGCTGCCGCTCGCCCCGTGGGAGGCAGCGCTCGGCGTCGCGTACGGTGCGACACACCTACCGGCGCGAGAATCTGACCGTGCCGCCCGGCACGTCCAGTGGCCGTCGACTGCGTCTGCGTGGCCAGGGCATGCCGAACCCGCGTGGCCGCCCGGAAACCTGTTCGCCGAAGTCCGGATCATGGTGCCCGCGACACCTCAGCCACCGGGAACGCGGGCTGTTCGAGGAGCTCGCCAAGGCGTCCACTTCAATCCCGAGGAGCGCAGCCATGACCGGCCACTCTACGCCATCGTCCGGGTCAGACTCCGCCACGCCGAGCTCGAGCTCGACACGTTCGCGCGGCGTGCGGGCTTGCACCCCGACATGGTCGCGCCGATTCGTCGCCCTCGGGCTTGGTCGAGCCGCGCGACGACAGGCGGTCGCCTGTGGTTCCGGCCGGCGCGATGTCGCCCGTGTCGCGCGCATCCAACGACTACGCGCCGGTCTCGGGCTCAACTACGCCGCAGTCGGTCTGGTCCTGGACCTGCTAGACCGCCTCGGCGCACGCAGGCCGGGTCCGGACGCCGGAGGCGGAGATACGTGGACCTCAATCGGCTGACCCAAAAGTCGCAGGAGGCCCTGCACGACGCGCAGACCAAGGCGCTGCGGTTCGGGCACACCGAAGTCGACGGTGAACACCTGCTGCTTGCCCTCCTCGAACAGCCCGACGGGCTCGCCCGGCCTGTTGCAGCGCAGGCCGGAGCCGACCCGCACGCGCTGGACCAAGGCGATCGACGCCGAACTCGGCCGCCGACCGCGCGTCAGCGGCCCGGGCGCCGCACCGGGCGAAATCCGGATCACGCAACGCCTGGGTCGATTGTTCGACACCGCCGGCGCCGAGGCCGGCCGGCTCAAAGACGAGTACGTCTCGGTCGAGCATCTGCTCCTTGCGCTCATCGGCGAGGGCGTCGCGACGCCGGCCGGACGGGTGCTCCGCGACCAGGGCTTGACCCGCGAGGCTTTCCTGGCGCGCGCTCGACAGCGTCCGGGGAAACCAGCGGGTCACCTCCGCCATGCCGGAAGCCGCCTACGAGGCGTTGGAGAAGTACGGCCGTGACCTCGTCGCCGACGCTGCCGAGGGCCGGCTCGACCCGGTCATCGGCCGCGACGGCGAGATCCGCCGAGTCGTACAGATCCTGTCCCGCAAGACGAAGAACAACCCGGTGCTCATCGGTGACCCCGGCGTCGGCAAGACAGCCATCGTCGAAGGCCTCGCCCAACGGATCGCCAGCCGGCGACGTGCCCGAAGGGCTGCGGGACAAGACCGTCTTCTCGCTCGACATGGGCGCGCTCGTCGCCGGCGCGAAGTACCGCGGCGAGTTCGAGGAGCGGCTCAAGGCGGTGCTCAACGAGGTACGCGCCGCGCAGGGCCGGATCCTGCTGTTCGTCGACGAGTTGCACACCGTCGTCGGCGCCGGCGCCGCCGAAGGGTCGGTCGACGCCGGCAACATGCTCAAACCCATGCTCGCCCGCGGCGAACTGCACATGATCGGCGCGACGACACTCGATGAGTACCGCACCCACATCGAGAAGGACGCCGCGCTGGAACGCCGCTTCCAGCCCGATCATCGTCGACGAACCGTCGATCGAAGACGCGATCTCGATCTTGCGCGGACTGCGCGAGCGGCTCGAGGTCTTCCACGGCGTCAAAATCCAAGACAGCGCGCTGGTTGCCGCGGTCACCCTCAGCCACCGCTACATCTCCGACCGGTTCCTGCCGGACAAGGCGATCGACCTCGTCGACGAGGCGTGCGCGATGCTCCGCACCGAGATCGACTCGATGCCGGCCGAACTGGACGAACTGACCCGACGGGTCACCCGACTGGAGATCGAGGAAGCCGCGCTGGCCAAGGAGGACGACCCGGCAAGCAATGGCCGCCTGCCGACCTGCGCCGGGACCTCGCCGACCTGCGTGCCGCAGGCCGACGCGACGCGCGCCCAATGGGAGTCCGAGCGGCAGGCGTTGCGGAAGGTACAGGAGCTGCGGCGCGAGATCGAGCAGGTGCGCCATGAGGCCGAACGTGCCGAGCGCGACTACGACCTGAACCGGGCGGCGGAACTCAGCCACGGTCGCCTGCCCGAGCTGGAACGCCGGCTGCGACGCCGAAGAAGAGACCGCTGGCCGCGAAGCAGGGCGACGGCCGGCTGCTGCGGGAGGTCGTCACCGACGAGGAGATCGCCGGCGATCGTCGCCCGATGGACCGGCATCCCGGTGGCGCCGGCTACAAGAGGGTGAACGGGCAAAGGTGCTTCGCCTCGCCGACATCCTGCACGAGCGGATCGTCGGTCAGGACGAGGCGGTGCAGCTCGTTGCCGACGCGATCATCCGGGCCCGGTCCGGCATCAAGGACCCGCGCCGGCCGATCGGCTCGTTCATCTTCCTCGGCCCGACCGGCGTCGGAAAAACCGAGCTGGCCAAGGCGCTCGCGGTGGCCCTGTTCGACACCGAGGACAACATGGTCCGCATCGACATGACCGAGTATCAGGAACGGCACACGGTCAGCCGACTCGTCGGCTCGCCGCCCGGATATGTCGGCTACGAGGAGGGCGGCCAGCTGACCGAGGCGGTGCGCCGCAAGCCCTACACCGTGGTGCTGTTCGACGAGATCGAAAAGGCGCACGCCGACGTGTTCAACATCCTGTTGCAGGTCCTCGACGACGGCCGGCTCACCGACGCGCAGGGCCGCACCGTCGACTTCCGCAACACCGTCATCATCATGACCTCCAACATCGGCTCCGAGTTCCTGCTCGACGGTGTCACGTCCGAACGGCGAGCTGTCGACGCCGGCACGCGAGCGGGTGATGGCCGCGATGCGAGGCCATTTCCGGCCCGAGTTCCTCAACCGCGTCGACGAGATCGTCTTGTTCAAGCCGCTGCGCGAGGACGAGATCGAGCACATCGTCGACTCTGATGTTCGCCGACCTGCGGGCACGGCTCGCCGAGCGCCACATTGACCCTGCGAACTGACCGAGGAGGCACGCCGGTTCATCGCCGAGCGCGGCTTCGACCCGGTCTACGGCGCCCGGCCGCTGCGACGGTTCATCTCCCGCGAAGTCGAGACGCGCATCGGGCGGGCGCTGCTGGCCGGTGACGTAGAGCCGCGGCGCCGTGATCCGGGTCGGTGTCGCGGCGGGTGACCTCGCGGTCGACTATCGAATGCCACGGCGAGCACGCCATGACCGCGGACACACCAGCCGAAATCACTACGTGCCCGCACTGCGGACAGCGCAACCGTGTCCCGGCCGCGGCCAACGGCGTACCGCGCTGCGGGAACTGCCACCAGCCGCTGCCGTGGATCGCCGGCGCCGACGACGACTCGTTCGCCGAGGTCGTCGACGCTGCGCGGCTGCCTGTACTGGTCGATCTGTGGGCCGACCTGGTGCGGACCGTGCCGGATCGTAAGCCCGGCACTAGAGCAGGTGGCCCGAGACCTTGCCGGGTCCGTCAAGCTCGCCAAGGTCGACGTTGACGCCGCGCCCGAAGACGTCCGCACGCTTCGCCGTACAGGCGATGCCGACGCTGCTCGTGATGCAACGGCGGCGAGGTCAAAGCGCGCCGCGCCGGTGCGGTGTCCGCTGCCGTGATCCGTGCAGTGGGTGACCGACACGATCAGGGCCAGCGCCCGGACCATGACCACGCATCAAGGAGTCCAGCATGGACCCGCACGTCAGCCATGATCCGCCCGGTAACGCCGTCCACACCCAGCGGATGCGAGGAGTGTCTGCGCATCGGGACTCGCCGTGGGTGCACCTGCGGCTGTGCCTGACGTGCGGCCACGTCGGATGCTGCGACTCGTCGCCGCATGCGCCACGCACGCGCCCACGCCTACAGCGTCGGCCATCCGATCGTGCAGTCCTTCCAGCCCGGCGAAGACTGGCGCTGGTGCTACGTCGACGAAGACTATGTCTGAGCGGCCGTCGGACGCGACAGCCGGCCGAGGAGACGCCCGACACGTTCGGCGCGTACCCGCGGCTTGACTCGGCACCAGATCGAACGCCTGCGCCGTCGCGGGGCCGACGCACCGCACCACAAGCCGGCGATGTTCTGATCGCCGAAGGCAAACCGCCGCTGACTTCATCGTGGTCACGGCCGGAATCGTCGCGACGTACGAGGCGTACGGCACGCCGCAACAGCGCCGGATCGCGGTGCATGGACCCGGACGGTTCCTCGGCGAACTCGGCATGCTGGCCGGCCACGCGGCGTTCGTGAGCACAGTCGCACTCACCGACGGCGAAGTCATCGCCGTTCCGGCCGACCGGCTACGTCAGCTCGTGGCCCGCGACACCGCAACTCGGCGACCTGATCCTGCGGGCGTATCTGCAACGGCGATCCATGCTGATCGGGCTCGGCGCCGGATTCCGCATCGTCGGATCACGCTACTCGCCGGACACCCGGCGGCTGCGCGACTTCGCCGCCCGCAACCGCCTCCCGCACCGTTGGATCGATCTCGATACCGACGACGACGCCGAAGCGTTGCTCACTGCGCTCGGCGTTGCCGCGGCGGACACGCCGGTGGTGATCTGGCGCGGACGAGAACGTGCTTGCGCAACCCCAGCAACGCCCATCTGGCCCGCGCTCGTCGGTCTGCCGTCCACCACTCGACGCCCCACGATGTTTGCGATCTGCTCGTGGTCGGTGCCGGTCCGGCCGGCCTCGCCGCCTGCGTCTACGGCGCGTCGGAGGGCCTGCACACCGTCGCCGTCGAGGCGATCGCCACCGGGGGTCAAGCCGGCACCTCGCCTCTGATCGAAAATTATCTCGGTTTCCCGGCCGGCCTATCGGGTGCCGAACTCGCCGAGCGAGCGTCGATCCAAGCCGCGAAATTCGGTGCGCTCGATCAGTGTTCCGGCCGCCGCTGTCGGACTCACCGATGACGACGGCTATCACGCCGTTGCGCTCGATGATGGCAGCCGGATCCGCGCCCGTACCGTGCTCATCGCTACCGGCGCGCGATACCGCAAGCCGGACATCGAGGGGCTCGGTCGGCTGGAAGGTGTCAGCGTCTACTACGCCGCGACCCAGATCGAAGCGCGGCTGTGCGCCGGGGATCCGGTCGCGGTCATCGGTGGCGGAAACTCGGCCGGACAGGCGGCGCTGTTCCTCGCCCGACACGCGGCACACGTCACGCTTCTGGTACGCAGCGGCGACCTCGGCCAGGACATGTCACGCTACCTCGTCGACCAGCTCGCGAATCACCCCGGCGTGGCAGTTCTCACCCACACCGAAGCGCGCGAACTCGTCGGCGATCGCAGCCTCGACGCGGTCCTCCTCGAGAACAATCAGACCGGCGACCGCTCCCGAATCGACGCGCGTTCGCTGTTCGTGTTCATCGGCGCCGCCCCGGGCACAGGCGTGGCTCGCCCACAGCGTCGCCCTCGACGACCACGGGTTCATACAGACCGGCACCGACGTCGAATCGCCGCCGAGTGGCAGCGGCACGTTGCTTCTCGAATCGAGCCGGACCGGCGTCTTCGCGGCCGGCGACGTACGGGCCGGATCGGTCAAACGGGTCGCGTCGGCCGTCGGAGAGGGAGCGATCGCGGTCCGCATGGTGCACGAACGACTCCACGGCGAGGCGGGCTGATGCGTGCCGCGGTCGTCCTCCTAGCGGCGGCCGTCGCTGCCGCGATCGCCGGTTGGACATCCGACGTCATCATGCGTCACTCGGCACGGGGACGTCGCAAGGCCACACTGACCACCGTGCACCGCATGTGTCACCGGCCCTGGACTGCCGTGATCTTCGTCGTTGCCCTGCTGGTGGCCTTACCGCTGACGGACCTGCCGCGAACGGTTGTCGACGCCGTGCGGCACATCCTCGTCCTGGCGCTCATCGTCACCGGCGCCTGGCTGTGCGTGAAGCTCCTGTTCGCATTCGAAGAGATCACCTTTCGCCGCTACCCGGTCAACGTCGCCAACAACCGGCGGATGCGCCGAAGGCGGACGCGGGTCGCCGTGAGCCGGCGGGCGACCGCGACGGCCGTGATCCTGATCGCCGCCTACACGGCCCTCATGACGTTTCCACATCTGCGTTCCGTCGGAGCGTCGCTATTCGCCTCCGCCGGCATCCTCGGAGTCGTTGTCGGGCTCGCCGCAAAATCGACGCTGAGCAACTTCGTCGCCGGGCTGCAGCTTGCGTTCACCGACATGCTCCGCCTCGACGACGCCGTACTCGTCGACAACGAATGGGGCCGGGTCGAAGACGTCGGCCTGACCCACGTCGTGGTGCAGCTGTGGGACGAGCGACGCGTCGTGCTGCCCACCACCTATTTCACGACGCAGCCATTCGAAAACTGGACCCGTCGCGAGGCCCGGGTGCTGGGCAGCGTGGTGCTTCACCTCGACCACACCACACCGATGCCCGACGTGCGGCTCGGGTGGGTCCGATCAAGATCGAAATTGTCACAGACGTCTCACGGTGCCGAACACTCGGGCCACGTCCCTGAGCGCACCATCTTGGGAGTGAACTGCGTATGATTTGGCGGCCGTGGCGGGACCCTTAGGGCGTAGACAGCGAGCGGGCATTACGCGGCCGGGTCGATCGTGGTTTCCGGGCTCTTCGAGTTTGGTGGGGGTCGTAGAGGTTTGCACTTTAGCGAGGACATGGTGACCACTACGAACCCGCGACCAGCACGGGCACGGTCGGGCGCTGGGCAGGGGCCGGTCGGGGCTGTTGGGCGGCCGCGCCTGGGACGAGTTGCCCGTTGGTGTAGACGGAGCCGTCAGTGGCTGATCTCTGCTTTGAACACAACCACGATGCTGAAGGTGGTCCCGTCGATCTGCCAGGCGTAGCAGCCGGGCGCTCTGAGCAGTGTGGCCGAGGGCCAGTTCCGCCATTGCATGGTGGAGACGTTCTGCGGCGGCCCGGGTGGGAACTGCATCTCGGGCAGGGCTGGGTTCCCGCCGCCGAGTTGGAAGGCTACCGGTGAGTCGTTGTCGAGCCGGACGCCACGGATCAGGACCGGGCCGGTGTATGTGGGGGCGCCGAGCCACAGCACCTTCTGCCCGCTCCAGCCGGGCGGGGCGACGCTGCCGGGTGGAGGCGGCCAGATGAAGGAAAGTACCCCGTGCGCATCGACGTCGGTTGGGTAGATCGGGCCTGGCCCTTGCGCCGGGCCGAAGTCCGCCGACACCTGGCGGACCGGTTGGGTCACCGGGCACTCACCCGCCCGGACGCGGGGTGGGTGTAGCGGGCGACGCAGACTCGCCGGCACGCCACCCGGCGGGCAACTGTCCCCGCCCCCGCACAGGTCGGCGTATGACACGCCGGGCGCCGATGATGGTGCCGGCGAGGACGGCGGCCGGCTCGAGGTTGCTCGGTGCGCCGGTGAACTCGTGCATGCCGCCGCGCCCAACAGCAGCACCACGATCAGCATGCCCAGCGGTGCGTGCCACGTCTCAAATCGTGGCACCGCGCTGGTGTGCTTGCAACCTGGTCCCCGACCAGACAGGGCGGACGGCGACCCCCGATCAACTCCGCTGTTCAGGTCGCAGTCCGGTTACTGTGGCTGGTTCATCAGCGTGGCTGTCTTAAGTGGACCCTGATGTGAGGGTGCCCGTAGCTCTGGGTGATCATGCCTGTTGTCGAAGGCAGGATGATCACGGCAGAAGAGCTACGGGCGTGGCTAACGATACAACGCGGCTGCTGGGCCTTGACGGCCTGGCGGTGGCCAGGGTTGCCGACGATATCGATGGGCCGATGGTGATGCTGGTGACCGCCGATGAGCAGGCACGACGTTGCCCTGACTGCGGCACGAGGGCACGGCGGGTAAGGGCCAGCGGGTGACCCGGCCGCGTGACTTGCCGGTTGGCGGCCGTCGAACGCGCCTGGTCTGGACTAAGCGTCGGTGGCGCTGCGACGAGGCGGCGCGTCGGCGTGGCTCGTTCACCGAGTCGGTGCCGGCGGTGCCGCCACGCAAGCGGTTGACGACCCGGTTGCGGGCTGCGGCCGGCGCGGCGGTGGCCGACGCCGGGCGTACTGTGGTTCAGGCGGCACGCGACCACGAGGTGTCCTGGCCGGTCGTTGCGGCGGCGTTTGTCGACCACGCCCACGCGGTGCTGTCGGCCCAGCCACAACCAGTGCGGGTCCTGGGTATTGATGAGATTCGCCGGGGTCGACCGAGGTGGGTGCTCGACGAGGCCGCCGGTGTCTGGCAGACCGCGGTGGACCGCTGGCACGTCGGCTTCGTTGATCTTTCCGGCGGGCAGGGCCTGCTCGGGCAGGTCGAAGGCCGCACTGCGCGGGTGGTCATCGACTGGCTGGGCGAGCGCAGCCAAGTCTGGCGCGACGCCGTTTGTTTCGTCGCGATCGACATGTGCACGATCTTCAAGTCGGCGGTCCGTCGGCCCTGCCGCAGGCCACCCTTGTCGTGGACCACTTCCACCTCGTGCAGCTGGCCAACCAGACTCTCACCGAGGTCCGCCGCCCCATCACCGTGCAGCAGCGGGGCCGCCGCGGCCGCAAGGGGAACCGTGAGTGGGAGCTGCGTAACCGGCTGACCCGCTCGGCCGCGCGGATGCGCGGCGAGCACGTCGACGCGCTACTCGACGAGCTAGCCTGCCTGCCTAGAGCGGTCGGTGTGCCGATCACCACCGCGTGGAACGCCAAGGAAGACCTGCTGGACCTGCTCGCCACCTCCCGCAGCCACCCGGACCGTGAACAGATCCACGACCTGCTGCACCGGTTCTACCGCCGCTGCGCCGACGCCGACATCCCCGAGCTGCACCGCCTGGCCACGACCGTGGAGACTTGGTGGCCGGAGATCCTCGCCTTCCTGAATACAGGGATCACCAACGCCGGCTCCGAAGGTACCAACCGGGTCATCAAGACCATCGCCCGCGACGCCTACGGCTTCCGCAACCCCGTCAACCAGCGACTACGAACCCGAACCGCCACCACCCGCAAAACCCACGGACATCTCAACCCCCGCTAACTTCGGAGAGCCGGTTTCCGCCGGGCCCGTTCCGCTGCAGGCCGGAATCGATTCTGGCGCAGCCTGCCTCCACGGATCATCAGTGGTAACTCAGGTTCACGGCTAGCGCGGCCACCGCAGTCGAGAAGAACACGGCCCATCCCACGAGCTGGCGGGAACCCACCCGCAGGTGAGCAACGAGCGCACCGACGAAATACAGCACGAGACCGGCGGCGGCAAGTGTTCCCAGCAGTGGAACGGCGAACCCGGCCAGCAGCCCCAAAGACCCTGTTGCCAGCAACATTCCCAATACCGGTACCCAGGACCTCGGTACGCGCTTCATGTCCGCCTGGGCCTTGGGATAGTCGTGGCCGATCAGGTAGGTGACGGCGGCGATGCCGTTGAAGACCGAGGCGAGAATGGTGACCGTGACGTAGGCGGCGAACACGAACCCTCCATCGTGGTTGTTTGCTTTAAGGACCAGGTAGCCCTGTGTGCTGTGACGTGCCGTGCTGTGACTTAGAGCACAAGCATTCGCGTGGTCCCGGTATGGCCGGCCGTTGTTCGAGCTGGCAACGTGAATCGCTGCCCCGTCTTCGTTGGACAACGCGTGACGGTCGTGCGGCCGATGAGCTCGGGTGAGGCCTCAGGCGGCCGTCGTTTTGGCCTACTGATCGGTCCCACTCAACCCAGATCTGAGCTCGACGAATCGGCGCTGTCGTCGAGGTCGCCGACGAGCACGTCCGGGGCACGCATGCGCCACGCGTCTGTGACGAGAACCCTCAGATGATCTATGTTCACCCGCTCCAGCCGCAGCATGACCAAGGGCAATCCGTCGTAGGCGGGCGTGGTGAAGAAGACCTCGGGATGGCCGTGTAGCAGCGCCTGCTTCTCAGCTTCGTCGCCGACGTACAGCACTGCGATGTCGGTGCGGATAAGGCGTGGCCTGCCCGGTCGGCGCTCGGGGTAAGACCAGACGAACCCTTTGTCGGCAACCCGGAAGTCGAAGCCGTCGCTGTCGATCTCGACCACGTGCGGCAGGGCGAGTGCCAGCTGACGGACGTCGTCGGCGTCAGCCATCGAGATCGCTCGTAGACACCGCCTCCTGCATACGCACACACTAACCGCTGCGCCGATCGCGATAGACGGCAGAAACAGTCCGCCCGCCACCGGTCCGCAGTGGGACCCGGGCCCGTGATCGCCGGGTGACAGCAACGCCATCTACGCAAAACGGGGCCCTGCCGATATCTGGCGGGGCCCCGTTCGTGTTCGTTGCTGCTTGTTACCCCTTGTGCTTTGCCTTCGTTGCATTGGCTGGCAACTTGGACGGCGAGCCGGAACCGATCACGCTGGATCCTGCGGCCGACTTCAGCTTCGAGCTGGCAGTAGCCGGTAGGTTGGCGTCGAATCCGGCCGGGCCGCTGATCGCCGCGCCGATCTGACCGTTGATCGACGAGGGCAACGTGCCGCCGAAGATGAACGCGGTCGAAATTGAACCCGAGCTGTCGCTGAGCAGTGCCTGGGCGTTGCTGTCGAGCGTCGAGCTGGCGCCGGTGAGCAGCAGCGGGCCGTTGAGGGTTCCGAGGAGTGCGCCACCGGCGAGCGCGTCCGGCCAGTTGAGGCCGGTCGTGACGCCGGCGGTCTGTTCGCCGCCGAAGAACTCGATGGCGACCTTCTGGGCGGTCACGTACCGGTTCGGGCCAGCCTCGACGTCGTAGTCTTTCCAGCCGGCCTTCGTGAGCGCGGCATCCGCTTGGCCGCCGATCGCCGACAGGAATCCGTTGAACGTGGTGCCGCTGACGAAGCTTTCGAGGTACGTCTCGGTCGACGATGGCATTGCGGAGTCGTTGGACAGGATGACTACCGCCGGGTAGGTCCCAGACGCGGCGTAACTTCCGGCCGCGGCGCCGGCGCTGAGCGCGTCGGGGAAGTTGCGTCCCGTCGCGACGAGGAAGAGGGCGGGGTTGGCGCTGATCGCCTTGGCGATGGCCACCGACGTCGCGTAACGGTCAGAGCCGGACAACCGCTTCGTCGTGTACCCCATCGTCTTGATCGCGTTTTCCACCGTCGTTGAAATGGCCCCGGTGCCGCCGAGCAGGTAGACAGTGGCCGTCGTGCTGCCGAGCACACGCTTGATCTCGGCCTTGGTTCCCGCATCAAGGCTCGTCGGCGGCGTCAAGAGCAGCGGCCCGTGTTTGGCCGCGGCGAGCGCGCTGCCGCTGACGGCGTCGGCAAAGGTGTCCGAACGCGACAGCGTCACAGACTTGGCCGCCTCGCGGTTGTCGCCGGTGGCACCGGCGGTCGCCCAATGCGACTTCGAAATGTCGATCGCCGTGCCAAATCGGTTGCTGCCGGCCAGCTCGACGACGTGGTCCTTGTTGAGCGGCTGGTAGGCCGGTTCGCCAAACGGGATGCCGCTGACCGGGGTCGGGTTGGCCGCGTCGGAGCCGGTGGCGCTGGCCGTGGCGATGCCGGTCGCGGAGGCGCTCGAGATGAGAGCGATGGTGGTGCCGTCCGGCGACCATGTCGGCACACGGTGATCCGCGGCGTCGGCGGTGATCTGGGTGAGATCACCGCCGGTCATGTTCGACGTCCAGATCTGGTTGTTTGTGCCATCCGAGCGCATGAACGCGACGTGGCTGCCGTCAGGCGAGACGGCGGGCTGCGACGCATTGTCAATGACTGGTGTGACCGTGCCGGTGGAGGCATCGATGACCACGACGGTCGGGGCGCCAGTCGGGTTGCCGGTGCCGTCGTCGGTTTGGCGCTGCGCGACGACCACACTCGTCGGACCGGCGTCGGGCCAGGTGTAGTCCATGCCGTCGGCGGGGGTCAGCGTCTGGTCGCCCCAGCCCGCGGCGGACGTGCTGAAGTCGATGGTCCACGGTTTACCCGCGGTGGGCTCCTCGGTGTAGTAGAGCGCCGAACCGTCGGCGGACCAGGTTGGCTCGTGTCGTGCGCCATTACCGGTGAGTCCGTCGACGAGGGTGATGGCTGAGCCGCCGGCATTGCTGGTGTCTCCGTCGGGGTCGTTGGCTCGGACGCTGAGAATGGCGTCGGCGGTGTTGTCGATGTACGCAAAGCGGCTACCGTCCGGTGACCACGCGAATTCGGCAAAATTCGAATGGGCGGGAATGGCGGTACCGTCGGCGAAGTGGACGGCTAATTCGTTGTACGTGGTCAGCGGGCTGCCGGCAGCGCCGGGATGGCTGGCGTACGCGCCGTTGAGAGTCACGGTGGCGATGGCGATCGCGGCCGTGGTAACGGCTAGGCCGATTGCCAATCCACGGCGACTGCGGGGGATGCGCATACGAGCTCCTATGAGGATGAATAGCGCGCTCGTCCAGGGTGGGCATAGAAAGCGGCCCATGCGGAGTGCGTCGACGAGACTGTACGGCTACAGCCGACCTTCGCGTTGTCCCCATAAATGACCCATAACGGAATCCGAATCGGATTCGCCGCGATCAATCTTTGAAGCCGGCGATCCCAACAACTGCCGCCGGAATCCAACGCTGAGCCAACACGTGCATCGAGAGGAGCGGAGGCAATTCGCGACGTGCGAGACTCGCGCCCATGAGGATCCTCATTACTGGCGCCGCAGGATTCTTGGGACGCAACCTGTGTCAGCGCGCAATCGCGTTGGGGCACGCGGTCGCCGGGACCTATCGGTCCGCGCCCGCGTCTGTCCCGTTCGTCGAGTGGATGCCGGCCGACGTAACCGACACGAACGCAGTGGATGCGCTGATCGAGGCGACGCGGCCGGATGCGATTGTCCACACTGCGACCAAGCTCGCCGGCTCGCTTTCTCCGCTCGCGGCGGAGACGAGTTGGACAACCAACGCGGTCGCGCCCGTCCACATTGCCCGCGCGTCAGCGCGCCACGGCATTCGGCTGGTACACATCTCGTCCGATGCCGTTCATCGCGGCCGAGAAGAGCCTTACGGCGATGCCGTCGCACCCGATCCCGTCTACTCGTACGGCGCAGCCAAGGCGGCCGCCGAACTCGGCGTGGCGGCGGTCGCGCCGCACGCAGTGATCGTGCGGGTGCCACCCATCATGAGCGACGGACGCGAGTACGATGGGCTCGCTCATCGGGAGCGCTTCATGCTCGACCTCGCCCAATCACGGGCTGATGGCGTGCTCTTCACCGATGAGATCCGGTGTCCGATCGCTGTCGAAGACCTCGCCGACGCCTGCCTGGAACTCGCCGCCAACGACATCACGGGGCTCCTGAATGTCGCTGGCGCCGACGTCATGAGCTGGTACGAGATGGGCCGACTCGTGGTGGCAAAGCATGGCGGCGATCCGGACGCCCTGCCCGCCGGCACCCACGAATCGGCAGGGGCGACCCGACCCGGCCGGGTCGTACTCGACGTGGCCAAGGCGCGCGCCGTCTTGAGCACACGCTTGCGCGGTCTTCGCGAGGTGTACGCGGGCTCGACGTGATCGCGGATCGGCCGAACCTCGCGATCAGGCGGGTCGCACGTGGACCTGGCAGACCTGGCGCCGCTCGCCGCTAGGCCGGGTCAACCGCGTACGTGAATTTCCGGATGATCTCAGCGAATCGCGCCGGCTGATCCAACGGGATCAGCGTGTAGCTGTCGTCGACTTCGATGAGTCGTCCTTGCGGGAGCAGATCGGCGAGGCGTCGCCCATGCTCGGGCGGCATGACGCGATCCTGGCTCGCCCAGACCACGAGCGCCGGCCGATCGAATCGGGGCAACCGTTGCGCCGCATCGATCAGCACCCGGGCGTCGGCCATGACCGCGCGCAGCACCCGTACGGCGTCGCGGCGGATCTCCGGCTGCTCCATGACCGGCCGTACCCACCCGGCGGTGGCCGCGTCTCCCCGCTTCGTCAGCCATCCGAACGCGAGCGGGAGTCGCCGGAGCGGCCGGAGGCGCATCTGCTGCATGAACAGCCCGAACATCCGGGGCGAGAGCTTGCCGGTGAGCGCCAGCGTTCGGCCGGTCAACCCGGGCGGGATGTTGTCGAACGCCTCGCACGATGCGAGCACGACTTGGCCCACGCGTCCGGCGCTGTTGGCGATGACCAGCTGCGCGATGGCGCCGCCGGTGTCGTTGCCGATGAGGGTCACGTCGTTCAGATCGAGGCGGTCGAGGAAGTCCTCGACGAGGCGCGCGATTCCGGGCAGCGAAAGGTCAGCGTTGGCAAGCATTGCGTGTCGATGCGCGCCGAGCGGCAGCGTCGGTGCCACGCATCGATGATCGACCGACAGATCGGCGATCACTGCGTCCCACAGTGAGGCATCCATCATGAGCCCGTGCAGTAGCACGACGACCGGGCCGTCGCCGCCGGTGTCCCGGTATTCGATTGTCCCGGCCGGCAGTTCGATCTCGCTCATGTCCGTCCCCCCGCGTGCGGCGCCAATTCGGCGGCACGGGAGCCAGCACGATCCGTACCCGATTGCTCCAGCAGGTGCCGGCGCAGGAAGGACAGCTCGGCCTCAACGGTGCGTTCGTGTCCGCCCAGAAATGGCTCGTAGTGCCCGCCCGGCATTCGGACGAGTTCGCCGCGGGGAGCGCGTTGCGCAGCTGCGACGGACGGCTCGGCCAGTGCCGTGCGGTCCTCGTCGCACACGACGACCAGCAGTGGGCACTGCACCCGGGACGCGACCCGACCGGGTCGGTAGAAACCGAGCGCGAGCGTGGAGCGGGCGGCGACCGACTGCAGCCAGTCCGGGTATCGGTTGCCTGGATTGAGAATGCGGTCGCTGTCGAGTACGTCCGGTGTCGATAGGACGGCGACCGTGCCGCGTGCGCCCACGAGCGGCACCAGCCGTGGCCGCCGGCCGAAGAGACCGCCGATGGCATCGATGATTCCGCGGCCGGTGAGGCGAAGAAGCGCGACAGGTGTCTGGTAGCGCGCGGCGTTGCGCGTCGCCGCCGGGCCGTCGGCGTTTGGTGTCTGTGCAATTGCGGCGCCGATCTCTTGGTCACTCGCCGCCACGTGGAAGATGTGGCCGCCCGACGCGGAGAAGCCCCAAATCGCCAACTTGGCCGGGTCGACTCCGGGCAGCGACCGGGCGTATGCGATCGCGGCCTGCCAGTCGGCGAGCTGGTCGGCGATGCGAACGACCTGACGCGGCTGCCCTCCGCTCTCCCCGAGACGGCGGTAGTCGAAGGCGAGGACGCCGAAGCCGGCCTCGTTGAATCGCTGCGCGAACCGGTCAGTCGCCGGCTCCTTGGTCACCGCGAAGCCCCCGGCCATGATCACGCAGCTGCCGTTGGTTCCCGGATAGTGCCAAGCGACGCACTCGGCATCGCTGCTGAGGAATCGAACTTTCTCCCGCCGTACAGACATCCGTGAGACCCCCACTCGAATCGGATTCGCCCCTTCCCAAGAAGTGAACCACGTGGTTCGCATCATGTCCAACGAGTCCCGCGATCGGGGTCGCACCGGCAATCGGGTTCGCACACCGGACTCGCGACCCGACGCGCGCCAATCAGCCGGTCCGCGCCGGTCAGTTGGTCCCGGCGACTATTTGGTCGCGGCAGTTATTCGGCCGCGGCTTCCTCCCGCTCCAGCGCACGGAGGAGAGCCTCGATACCAGCGTCGATCCGCCCGGTCTCGCCTGTGGTCCGCCAGTCCATGAGGAAGCCACGGAAGATCGCCAACATCATCTGCGCGACTTCGGATTTGCGTCGGTCCGACCAGTCCGCCGGGCACAGCGAGAGCAGCGTGGGCAGGTACTGGGTAGAGGCCTCCCGCCCGAGCTGGGCGTAGCGCTCGGGGTCGTACATCACGAGTCCGATGGCCTGATCGATGACCCGCAGGCCGGATTCGTCGGCCATGAGCACGGGCCAGATGGCGCGTACGCGAGCCGCGAGGGTCTGACGAACCGGACTCTCGGCCGCGGCCGCGAGCACGTTACTGATGCGTCTCTCGCGCAACCGGAACATCGCCTGTGCGAGAAGATCATCAACGCCGTCGAAGTGGTAGAGAAGGACCTTGTGCGTCGTTCCGGCCGCCCGCGCGGCGCGCCGCAGCGAGAAATCCACCAGGCCGTTGACGGCGAGGTCATCGGTCACACGATCAAGCAGTTCCTGCCGTCGTGCATTACCGCGGGCCGATCCCGCCGATCGCCGGTAGCCGGCCGGGCCGGCCGCGCCACTATCGGCCGAGACTTCGACGTTGTCGGGGGTTACGGTCGCGGACCGCATCGTACGGGCCATTCGTGGAAGTTACCTCCGACGGTGGCCCGCGTGCGATCGGGAGCGCTCACCGCGACGGCCCGATCTGGATCATCCACACCGTCGCACCTAGATCTGGAGGATCTCGACGCGGCTCAGGCTCAGGCGTTGGCGATCGGAGCGACATCGTTGTTTGACGGCGGGACGAGATATCGAGTGTTCGCGGACCCGGTCGGTCATCCATTTTGCCTAGGCGCTGGCTAGGAACACGTGGCGCATGCGGCGCCTCCGCGGAATCGTCGGCCCGGCCTCGCGGACGCCTCGGTCCGCCCATCCTTCGCCGCAGATCGCGGGCTCGGACCAGGCCGGCCATCAACGCCGTGCGTACGCGCCGTGCCAACGGACGTTCCGCGTAGTGCTGGACCAGCCACGACAGCAGGAGCATGAAGGCGAACACGGCCACGAGTAAAACCCAGGACGGGACGCGGTGGTCCAGCGAGCGGATGAGCGTTTCGCCGATCTGTTGGTGGAGCAGGTACAGCGGGTAGGTAAGGGCGCCGGCCGTGACCAGCCACCGGCCGCGAACCGCCGTCAGTTTGTGCAGGGCGATCAACGTCAGCAGCACGAAGAAGGCGGAAACGATCGCCGCCGATATCCAGTAGTTCAGGGTCGCGCCGGAGGGGTGCTGCACGGCGGTACGGTCGACCAGGCGGTACATCGCACACGCCCAGCAGCACGCGAGCAGCGTCCACAGGGCGAGGCTCGGCCCGAAGCGATGCATCAGGTACAAGACGATGCCTGCGACGAAGAACGGCACGTACAGCGGCTGCACGAGAAGCCCGTACCAGTAGGAGTCGGTCACGGCGTCCAGCAAAGACACGGCCAGCCATACTGCGCAGAACGTGACCACCCGCCTGTACGTGAATCCGCGCCACACCAACGTGACCGCGACCAGCAGGTAGAAGTTCAGCTCGATGACGAGCGTCCAGTACGACGGATCGACCCCCGGCACCCGTGCGTACGACTCGGTCATGGTCAGGTTTGCGAGTATCTGCGACGGCGACAAAGCGTGCGCGCGACGCTGATCAACCAGCAGCACAGCGGTGGTCAGCAGGATCGCGAACCAGTAGGCCGGATAGAGCCTGACAAACCGGGAGATGGCGAACTCACCGACACTCTTGCCCCACGCGCTGAGGCAGATGACGAATCCACTGATCATGAAGAACAGTTCGACACCGAGCCAGCCGTACGACGCGACATGGAACAGCGGCGCGAACAGTTCCCGCGAAGGCCCATGCCAGCTGCTGCGATCTCCGGCCGAGAAGTGGAACACCACGACGTACGCCGCCGCGAGAAACCGAATGCCGTCGAGAACTTCCAGGCGATGCTTAGTCGGATGGTGCGCCTGATTGTGGGGAATTGAGACGATCTGCTCGGTCGCGCTCGCTGACACAAAGGCTCCCATCGTTTCGCGGCCACCTGACAGACCCAATGGGACCTACCCTTAACGTCGCCCGGTTCAACCCCGCGTCGTGCCCTCGCACGCTGAGTCGCGCGCCACATCACCGGAGTGATCTGCCAGCCGTCGGTGATACAGACGCCGTCGGTCAGCACGTTGTTGCACGCGGTGGCCTTTCGCCGCGTTTTTCGGTCAGCCCGGCCGGCGCGGAACGGCGCGGCACGCGGGGAGCGCGCGGAGCCGTGCGCGCGGTGCCGTGCGTGCGGAGCCGTGCGTGCGGCACGGCGCCGGCGGCACGGCGCCGGCGGCTCGGTGCGTGCGTGCGGCCCGGGCGGGAGCGTGCCGCACGGGTGGCGCGGCGGTCTGGCGCGAGTGCCGCCCGCGACGCCGCCTCGCGCCGTCGCCTAGTGCGGCGGCTGCCATTCATTGCGCATCTGGTCCCAGGTCTTGCGCTTGTCCAGTACGTCAAGCAAGGCCCTGGCCAGTGCGGTGGTCGCCTGTACGTGACGACGCGACCATGGGATCGGCTCGGCATCCCTTCCCGGATTCAGCGGCACAGCCGCGGACCGAAACGCACGGATCGCTTCGTCGAGCCGTCGCGCGGCCGCCACGTATCGGGTTCGCGCGTCTCGCAATTCGCGATCATGTCCGGCCATGCTCCTCATGCTAGAACACGTGTACGAATACGAGCCAGCATGCAGGACTTTTGTGCCGCAGCGCGAGGATTGCCGGCGTCGATGAGAGTGAGCCGGCGGTTGTCTCGTCGACCTTCGAGATTGCTCGTCGCCGCCGGATCAGCCCGGTCAATCTCGGATCACTCGGGCTGCATCGCCGTTTCGTCGGGCCGCGCGCAAATGTACGGGAGTCGGCCGGTTCGCCGACGTCCGACCGCCCAAGTTCCGTACATGTGCGCGGCCCTGCGCGCTCCGCGGCGTCTGACCGGCCAAGTTCCGTACATGTGGGCGGCGCTGCGCGCTCGGCAGCGTCCGACCGCCCAAGTTCCGTACATGTGCGCGGCGCTGTTCGGTGCGCGGCGCTGTGCGCTCCGCGGCGTGCTCAACTGTGACGAGTCGCGGGTGGACGTACCGGGGTTCGATTTCGCCTTTCTGCCTACCGATGTCGAGGCGGATGTGCCGGTCGATGCCGACGCGCTGAGCACCGCCGACGTCGCATGGGAGGCCGCGACGTGCTGGATGGCCGAGCCCGGCTACGCGGCCAAGCGGCTCGCGGAACTACGGGTCCGCATTGCCGTCAAACCGCAAGATATGGGTACGGGCGCCAGCAACCTCTGATTGAGTGAGGTCGGGGCGCGGTCCGGCCGCGTCCCGCCCGGCGCACACGTGCGAGCCATCGATCGAGCGGGAGCTCTGGCATGACAGATGTCGCCATCACTCAGGCTGCGATCGAGTCCCTACGAGCCGACGTGACTGGGCCGGTTTTCACTCCGGATCAGGACGGGTACGCGGCCGAGGTCACCGGATTCGAGATGGTTGTCGAGCACGCGCCGGCCATCGCGGTCGGCGCGACGGATGCCGACGATGTTGTAGCGACCGTACGGGCTGCTGCCGCCGCCGGACTCCCGATCTCGGTCGTTGGCCTGGGGCACGCGGCGATCCCGGCCGTGACCCGTGGAATCCTGCTGAACACCAGCCGCATCACCGATGTCACGCTCGATGTCGGCGCCCGGACCGCACGCGTCGGTGCGGGCGCGACCTGGCAGGACGTCATGACGGTGGCGACGCCGATCGGGTTCGCACCGGTGAGCGGGTCGGCTCCCGGTGTTGGCGTGGTCGGTTATCTGCTCGGCGGCGGCGTCAGCCCGATCAGTCGTACGGTCGGGTTCAGCTCCGACCACGTGCGCTCGTTCGAGATCGTGTGCGCGGACGGCAGGCTCCGGACCGTGTCGGCCGATCGTGATCCCGACCTGTTCTGGGCGCTGCGGGGCGGCAAGGGTGGCTTCGGCGTCGTTACGGCCGCGACGGTCGAGCTGCTCGAAATCCCGTCGCTCTACGGCGGCGGGGAGTTCTATCCGGCCGGCGATATCGCGACGCTCTTTCGGGCGTACCAGGGGTTTGTGGGTTCGGCTCTGCCGTGGGCGCTCAGCACGTCGTTGGCAATCCTTCGATTTCCGGAGCTGCCCGATCTGCCGCCACCGCTGCGCGGCCAGACCGTAGCCCATCTGCGCATCGCGTACGTCGGCGGGGATAGCGCGGACGAACGCGCGGCGTCGGCCGAGGAACTCCTGGCGCCGTTGCGGGCGGCCGTGGGCAAGCCGCTCCTCGGTGGAGTGGAGGAGCTGCCATACGCGGATCTCGGCACGATCCACAACGATCCGACAATGCCCTCGGCTCAGGCGACCGGTGGCATCCTGTTCGAGCGTTTCGAACCGGAGACCGTCGACGCGATCCTCGGAGTCGCTGGTCCCGACGCCGACACGCCGGTTGTCGCCATCGAGGTGCGCCATCTGGGCGGAGCGCTGACCGGGACACCGCCGCGCGACGCGGTAAGTGGCCGAGATGCGCGCGTTTGCCTCTGGGTGGTCGGTGCCCCGCTGCCACCGGACTTCGATGGCGGGCAGCTGTCCGCGGTGAACGACGGCGTACGGGCAGTCATCGACGCCGTGGCGCCGTGGTCGACCGGCGGCGTGCAGATCAACTTCTGCGGATCGACGAACACGGCCAATGAGGCGGCGACGGCGTGGCCCGCGGAGGTCGCCGATCGACTGGCCGAGATTCGTCGCCGCTACGATCCGGCGACGATCTTCCCGTTCGCGCCGGGCGGCCGCGCGCCGGTCCGAGATGCCGGCTAACGCGCCGGTCCGAGATGCCGGCTAACGCGCCGGCCCGTGACGCCGGCTAACGCGACGGCCCGTGACGCCGGCTAACGCGACGGCCCGTGACTTCGGCTGAGGCGACAGCCCGAATGCCGGCTGAGGCGACGGCCGGAATGCCGGCTGAGCCGCCGGCCAGTCGAGCGGCGAAGGGTTAGGCTCGCGCCATGACCGATGTGTTCCCCGATCCGGCGACGCCGTTTGGCCAGCGCGTCCAGCAACGGCTGCGCGACGAGCAGGTGATCTGGTTGACCAGTGTCGGCGCTGACGGGACACCGCAGCCCAATCCGGTGTGGTTTTTGGTCGACGGCACAACCGTCTTCGTCTACAACCGACCCGATGCGCGTCGGCTGGCGCATATTCGACGGAATCCGCGGGTCACGCTGAACCTCGACGGAGACGGTCGCGGCGGAGACGTCATCGTGCTGTCCGGCCGCGCGGAAATCGTCGAGGATCAACCGCTGCCTCATGAATTCCCGCCGTACGTCGACAAGTACCGCGAGGCAGCCGAACGGATCAGCGGCAACGTCGAGGATTTCAGCGCCGAATACTCCGTCGCGCTGCGCATCACGGTCGATCGCGTCCGCGGGTTTTGACGCAGCTCAGATGTCTTTTACGCTTCGGCGACCGAGGCGATATCTCTTGGCGACGGAGTTCCAGGCGTTGACGAATCGCGTCTTGATCGCGTCCGCCCGCGCGTTGGCCTTCCGCACCGAAGCGAACGCCTTGTCGCTCTCTGATGGACACCGGTTGCCGGCAGCCTCGACCCACCCGAGGTAGGCCTTGTCCGCAGCGTAGGAGGCCTGGGTCGCCGCATACAGCTCTGACTTGATCATGTTTCCGGTCGGCAGATCGGTCACGTTGGCGTTCTCGATGCGGGCCAGCAGGGCGAATCGCGAGGTTTCGGCGTAACGGATGTTCGCCGTGGTCGCGGCGGTAACGTCACAGGTTTGAATATCGTCGATAGCGCTCAATAGATGCAGCCGCCCGGCAGAACTCGCGGTCAGCAGAGCATCGATTCCCGCCGCCTGCGTCGCGGCCGGTGAGTCGGCGCGGTCGGCCGCCACGCGGTCCGTCACGGCAAACGTGACGATGATCGCGATGATCACAAGGGCTACGATGCCGGCTCCGACCCAACGCCAGGCCCGCGAGCTCGAAATCGATGCCGGCGGTGGAATCGGTTCGGCCGATGCGTCCGGCGACACCGGCGTCGCGGTCGGGCCAGCCGCGCCCGTTGCCGCTTCCGGCCCGGGTCGAGCCTGCGGTACGGAGGCGGACGTGCGCTGCTCATTCACGTCGTCAGTCGGCGTCGAAATGGCTATCGCTCCTCGCGAATCGACCGCAAGTCTCGTCTGCCGATGTGATCGGCGTCGACGTCGAGACCGATTCCAGTCCATCACATCCCGGACCCAGCGGTCGGTGGGTCCTCAGACACTTATGCACACGCAAACGGCTCGCCTCCACTGAGGATGCTGCCAGCGACGACGAACGCCTGATCGAATAGCTCGGTGCCCGGCGGGTACGTACCCGTCTTTTCCATGGTGTTCATGATGTGCTCCCCGGCGCGATATCCGACCCGGACGTATTCGGCATCCGTGAAGTGCCTGCTCCGATCGGGCGAGAGCTCGCTGCGCAGTTTTGCCAATAGAAAGGCAGCGGCGGCAATGGCCTTCGTCGGTGCGGCCCGGATGGATTTCCAGCCGAAATTGATACGGCCGTTGGCAAACGCTCGGGCCTCCTCGAAGGCAGGCTTTCGCATGTTGGAGATCCCTATCGAGAAATCGTGGATCCACGCGAGCGGAGTGTCCGACATCCAGTTGGTGGAATGGTCGTCGCCACTTTCCCTGATCAAAACGGCCAGCAACAGACGCGGGTCGACGAATGCGGCGTTGGCCGACCTGACAATCGTGCCGAGGAGTCCGTAGAGCGACCGCCCCAACGAACCCTGGATGTCGAGTTGATCCCGCAGGCTCGCTTCGGCGCAGACTTCACCGGCGAGTGTCGCCGCGTCCACGGGTACGGCCGCCGAAACGCCCGATGTCTCCGGGGCGGGCCCAGTATTGGCTGCCGTTGTCACTCCCGGAGCGTCCTCCCACCATCCATAGTGAGCGATGGTGCGGGTGAAGCCGACGATCCTGTCGCCGAGCCGGCTCGTCGGGATCGGAGTCCACCGTCGGCTGCTCTCGTCGAAGTAGCCAATCGATGCCCGTATCGACGTATCGGCCGGAACACCGAAGGAAATCCGCACGGAGGCGGCCAATGTCGGTCTCGCGTACGGCGAGAATGGCGTGTAGCTCGACACGGCGACGGCATCCCGTACCTCCGGCGAACCGGCCGCGACTGGGCTGGCCGAGACACATCCGGCCGGTAACGCATCGGCCGGCGCGTTGAGAGTGAAGTGACGATCCGACTCGACGATTGCGACGGGCTGACCAATCGTCACCCGGATCTGCTGAGTGCTCAACCGATGAATCGTCTGGAGCGCTTCACACCCACCGATGGCAACGAGGACGACGAGGCCGGCCAGCACATAGCTTTTCAAGTGTTGGTTCCCCTACCGATACGTCTCATCCAGAGGGATCGGGCGTCAATGCCGCCGAGCCGTGATATTGAATCACGACGATCGGAGTTTCCGACCGTATCGAGCGCCGATCCGTCGCCCGCGTGCCTGTCGTCAACCCGACACAATCGTCATCTGAGGCAGTGGTCCGCATTGGACATGCGGCGAACGCGGTGGATCGTCGACCACGCACTCAACGACGGTGGCACGGAATGTGGCGTCACGCGACGGATTCGTTGATGATGGCGGACGTGTCGAAACCACGCGCGTTCGGATGGTTGACGCCGCGCTGGTTCTGGGTCGGCGTCGCGCTTCTCGTTTCGGCGCTGGCAATGGTCGTCTGGTATCTGTTTGCCGCGTCGAGCAAAGCAGTCGAGAGTGCGACGCCGTACACGGACGTACTGAGTCTCTACGCCGGCTTCGCCCAGTTGGTGCTCGCGGTCGTCGCCTTCGGCTTCGATTTGCGCAAACGCCGAACGACGCCCGATATCGCCGGCGATCTCGACGCGGCCGCCGACGCCCTGGCAACGAACGTTGGCAGGGAATGGTCGACACAAGTCGGCGAGCGCCGTTTGCTCAACCCGCAACCATTGCAATTGCACTGGCGAGTGGTGTCGCGTGCCGCCGGACGTGATGGACTCGGTGGCAGCGACGCGGATGTCCTTGTCGATCCGACCGGCCGCCGCTCGGCCGCCTCCTCGCTCGTCCGAGCGTTTCGTCGTCGACTGCCTCGCCATCTTGTGATCCTGGGCGGCGCCGGCGCGGGCAAGAGCACGGTCGCGATCCTGTTCACGATCGCCGCACTCGACCGGCCGAGCCGAAAGGCCCGGCGGGGCCGCACCGGCGATCCACCGGAGCCGGTGCCCTATCTGGTCACGATCGCGGGGTGGCGACCGGCCGAGGAAACACTGCGGGACTTTGTAGTCCGTCGTATCGCCGAGGACTACCCCGAGCTGACGAACGCGGCCTTCGGCAAGGACGCTCCGGCGCGCCTGTTCGACCGCGGTCGCGTGCTGCCGGTGCTCGACGGGCTCGACGAGATGCCAACTGCACAGATCGGCGCGGCTCTGCGGCGGATCGGCGACGCTGGTGGTCGGCGCGGGGTGCCCATGGTCATCACGTGCCGCACCGCTGTCTACGAGACCGCGGCCCGCCTGTTCGGATCGCTGCCGTTCGCGGACGTGGTTGTCCTCGAAGGGGCCGATCCGGAAGACATGATCGGGTACCTCACCGGCGATGCGCCCGACACCGATCGATGGGCCGATGTGGTGGAGAGCATCCGCCACGAACCAACGGGTCCACTGGCCGGTGCATTGTCGACGCCGTTGATGGCAAGCCTCGCCCGGTCGGTGTACGCACCGGAATCGAGCCAACCGTCAGAGCTGTGCCGCCTGGCCGACGCCGCCGCGATCGAGGCGCACCTTCTCGAGCGTCTGATGCCGGCGGCGTACGCGGACGCTGAAGCCAGCCGCACCAGCGAGCTTTGGCTGTCGTTCCTCGCCCATCATCTCGAGCGGTGGGGAGATAGCCCGGATCTCGCCTGGTGGAAGCTCGTGGTGGCGGTGCCGCGCGCGGTCATCGTGGTGTCGCTGGCCGCGGTGTGGGCGTTTGTCGGAACGCTGATCGGTGCGATCGGCCAGCCGTTCTTCGACGATCGCTTCCACAACGCGCTGTTCGGGTTCGTCGCCGGTACGGCGGTCGGCGTCGTCGTCGGTGCGAGTGCGGCGCGAAGCGTTGGCCCGGTTGCCCCGTCGCGCCTGCGACCAACGTCCACGGGCGACACCCCAACCAGCGGCGTACGCAACGAGAAGTCACACGTCGTGTTTGGAGTGTTGGCCGCGGCCGCCCGGGACAGCTTGGCCGCCATGGCTGTCGTGCTGGTGGGTCTGCTCATCATTCGAGGGCGAGCGTTCCCGTGGACTGACCTATCCGGGCCCATCGAGGGTGTGCTGTCGGCCGGTCTGGCCGGCATGGCGATCAGCATCGTGGCCAACGGGCTCAGCGCCGGTCGGGGCCTGGTGCCGAACCGCACGAAGCGGGGAGCCCTCGACCTGACGCAGTCGCTCTACGGCGGCATTATCACGGCGCTCGCCCTCGGCGTGCCGTTCAGCGCGATCGTGGGCGCGGTCGCGGGCGTCGACTACGGCACTCCGGTCGGCGTCCGTACCGGCTTGGTGATGGTTGTGGTCGTCGCCGCGGCCGTGGGCATTCCGGTCGCCGTCGGTCGGTGGCTTCGCGCGCCGGTGCCGGAGCAGGATCCGTTGACACCGACCGCGGTATTGCTGGGCGACCGTGCTGCCTTACTCATCACGTCGATCACGTCGGGCCTCGCGGCCGGGGTAGCCTCCGGCTTTTTCGTCACCGTGATCAATTCACTGGCGATCGAGGGCATACCCGCGCTTGCACCATTGTGGAGCGGCGTCATCTGCGGTTTCCTCATGTTCGGCGCCGTGTTCTGCGGATCGGGCTCACCTTGGTTGTCGTACGCGATCGCGCGCGCCTGGTTCGCCTTTCTCGGACATCGGCTTCCATGGCGGCTCCTTCAATTCCTCGATGACGCGCTCGACAAGGAGATCCTTCGCCGGACCGGGTCCGTCTACCAGTTCCGACATGAGCGCTTTCGCCGCTATCTGGCGATGAAATACGCCGCCGCTAACGGGCTCAGCGAGCGCATACGGAGCGCGGGCGGCACGGTCGACGCGCCGTCGGTCAACGCTGCGGACGGCCAGGATCCGGTCCGGATGCCGCCGCGGTGGCGATCGTTCGAGCGCTGGTCGGTCACGGCGGTCGCGCTCGGCGCTCTGGTCGCCGGCGTCGCCTACGAGGCCGTGCCCTCGGTGCACGCGGTGGTCGACAAGCGCCTCTCGCTTCGCCATGACGAGCAAGCGCGAATTCTTGTCCGGGCGGCCGATCAACGGCAGGCGACCGATCCAGACACCGCGCTGCGACTGCGGATCGCGGCGACCGCGGTCGACTCGGATCGTGGCTCGATAGAAGATCTTGCCGCCTTCCTGCGCGTGCGTGTCGTGGGGCCGCCGGACGTGTGGACGCGAGCGAATCGGGTCGTCTCCGCCGGACGTTTCACCGTCACGCTCGATACGCGAGGCGTGGCCAGGAGCTGGGATCTCGATGACGATTCGCCGCGCCCTGTGGTCGTCGATCCTCGGGCGATCGACGTTATCGCGATCGGCGACACCGGCTGGATCGAGCTGCTCGACGCCGATGGATCCTTCAAGGCCATGAAGCTGGGCGCCGCGGCGTCGGGGCATGCGCTTGCCCTCGGCACCGACGTGGATGACGTGGCGGCGGTCGGCGCAACCGGCTGGATGGTGGTGACCAGCGCCGGAGCGGTGACGGCCTGGAATCTCAACGCGCCGGACCCCACGCCGACGGTGTTGGCTCAACACGCCACGACCGCGTCTGTCATCGGAACGCACGGTTGGGTGGCGCTCCTCGATCGCGGTGTGGCCACGGCACGGTTTCTTCCGTCGACAGCGGCGCCGATCACACTCGACCGGGGTGTCACGTCCGTTCGTACGCGTGAGTCCGACATCGTCGAGTTCGACAAGGCGAACGGTTCGATGTCCTCCGTGTGGGATCTGCCCGATCCGGCGGCCGGCCCGGTCCGGCTGGACACGACGGCCGGCCTGATGGGTGCCGATCCTGCGGCGGCCTCGGGCCTGATGTCGAGCGCCGATGGTGGCTGGGTCTTCGTCGACCACGGCAGCGCCGGTGTGAGCGCGTGGAACGTCGCTGTCGCGACACCGTACGACGTCACACTGGACGCTTGGGCCATGGTCGGGCCGGGCCCGGCCGACTGGTTCATCACCACGGACGACCGTGGCCGTGGCACTGCGTGGAACATGGCCACGAATCCGCCCACCGAGCGGCCGCTCGATCAGAGTGTCATGCAGATCCGACCGGGGCCGGGGAAGTGGATCGTTCTGGACTCTGGATCGGGTAGCGAGTCGGCGTGGAATCTCACCACGTCGCCGCCGGCCGCGTGGCCGCTCGGGCCGCATGCCACCGATTCGACCGTACGGTTCGGCGATTGGTTGGTCGTCAAGTACTCCGGCGACCGGTCGGCAACGGCCTGGCACCTCAGCGCGTCCACGCCGCAGGCGTTCGTACCGCCGCGTACGGTCTCGGTCGGTACGCAGGCTGTCGACGCCTGGTTGAGCTCCAGTGGTCGGTGGGCTGTCGTCACACTGACCGGCGAATCCGTAGAGCAGCTCGTCGTCGTCTCAGATCTGGCCAAGCTGACCACTCCGCTGCCACGAGACGCGATCGACGATCCGGTAGCGTACGCATGTGGTCTCGTCGGCCGCGGGCTCACACGCGCCGAATGGGCGAAGTACGCGCCCGGGGTCGGCTTCCGCGAGACGTGTTCGAAGGCCTGACGGGGTCCGGACCAGGTGTGACGGGCGAAGCCGTACACCACGGACAAGCGGCCCACGTCACGGATCGAAGGGAACACTGATGATCGTCGCATTTTCCGTCACGCCGATCGGCGTTGGCGAGGACGTCGGGGCAGCGGTCGCCGAGGCAGTCCGGGTCGTGCGAGCAAGCGGATTGCCTAACCAGACCGACGCGATGTTCACCCTGCTCGAAGGCGAATGGGACGAGGTGATGTCGGTCGTCAAGCAGGCCGCCGACGCCGTTCTTGCGAAAGCGCCTCGGGTCAGCATCTCCCTCAAGGCAGACATCCGGCCGGGCGTCACAAACGCCATCACGGCCAAGGTGGCCTCGATCGAGGCGCACCTCGCCGCGGACGACATACAATGATCCGGCCGGACGGCACCCGGATCTACGCCGATGTCGCGTACGCGGAGTTGCATGGGTTCCGGCCGCTGCTCCTCGATTTGTACGTGCCGGCCGCCGGTGTCGTCCCGCCCGGCTCACAAACGGACCTGCCGCCGCTAGCCATCTGGATCCACGGCGGTGGTTTCTACTCCGGTGATCGGCGCATCCTGCCGGAGACGTACCCGCCGAATTCGGTCTTTGATCGTCTCGTGGCCGCGGGCGTAGCGGTGGCTACCGTCGACTACCGACTCTCCGCGGAAGCCACCTTCCCCGCGCAAATTGACGACGTCCACGCCGCGATCGATTACTTGCGGCGGTTCGCTCCCGCCTACGGAATTGACGCCGATCGCATCGGCACGTGGGGCGAGTCGGCCGGCGGCGCGCTCGCGGCGCTGGCCGGGCTTACCAGCGGCCAGGTGTCCGCCGTGGTGGCCTGGTATCCGTTGACCGATCTGGCGCACCACCACGCCGACCGGTCCGACTCGGTCGAGGCCGAGTTGCTCGGCGCCGCGCCGGAAACAGTCCCGGAGTTGGCGGCGAGCGCGAGCGCCGTGACTCGGGTGACCGCCGACGCGCCACCGTTTCTCATCGTCCACGGCGATGCCGACGGTGTGCTGCCACTGGACCAGAGCGAACGACTGCACGCCGCCCTGATCGCTGTCGGCGCCTCCTCGACGCTGCATGTCGTGCCGGGCGCCGACCACTGCTTCGAGGGCTACGGCGACATCGGCGGTCTGCTGGACGAGTCGGTCGCGTTCCTGTCAAGCACGCTGTCCGCCGCCACGTTGTCGCCGTCGCCTGCGCCTGCGTCGGAATCGCCCGCATCGGCGTCATCGGTCGCCGTCACTGACACGCGGTAGCGCAGCCAGCGCGGCGTGAACAGGGCCAGAACGAGCAGCGGCAGCGCGAACGTGGCCAACAACCCAGTGACCGGGAGCCATTGGGCGATCGCCGCACTCGCCGCGAACACGATGATCGCAAACACGTCGGCACCGACACCCGCGACCGATGTGACCGTGGCGCGCGCAGGGCCGCTGATCGCGTGCTGCAGCCGGACCTGCGCGCTCGTGATGCCGAATTGCACGACGCCGAACGCAACGGCGACCCCGGTGAACCCGGCGGAACGGTCGGTCAGCCCGCTCACAGCGAGCGCGGCGGCACCGATCGCGAGCGTGGCGGCCATGCGCGAACCCCGAACCGACCACCATCGGCCCGCGGCCCAGTTGCCGATCGCGGCGGTCACGGTGATGACAAGCAGGAAAACCGGAACAATCGACGTCGGTACGTGATAGTCCCGGCCGACCAGCGGAACGTATTCGTCGATGGCCGTAAGACCGGGCAGGAGTGCGACGAGCAGGACGACGCCGCGTACGGATGGCCGGGTGGCCGCTTCCACGACGCCGGTACGCAACGTCTCCACGTATCCGCGCAGGCCGCCTTCGCTCGCCTCGGCGACCCGCGGTCGAGCCGGCAGTGACAACGACACGAGCCCCTCGACGGCGCACACCGCGACGCTTACCCACCCGACGAGCTCGAAACCGCCGATGCGGAAGAGTGGCACCGCGACCGCGGTCGCGACCGCGCTCATAATCAGGCCGCCCGTCCCCGACCGCGCCGTCAGCCGACCGTAGGCGCTCGTGGCACCGACCGCGGCGAGCTCGTCGTAGACGAGCGCCTCGAACGTGCCGTCCTGCAGCGCCGACGACAGCCCCCAGAGCACGAAACCGGCCGCGAATCCGGCGAAGCTCGGCACCACGATCCACGCGCCGAAGCCGACCACACGCAGGAAGCCGGCGATGACAAGCAGCAGCCGCCGAGATACGTGGTCGGCCAGCACGCCGGTTGGCAACTGAAGCACGATGCCGGTCGACGACCACAAGATGTAGAGCGCCGAAATCGCGGCCGTGGACAGGCCGTGATCGGCGAACAAGACCGGATAGACCGGGTAGAGCGGGATGGCGTCGCGTAGGGCAACGAGTGCGTAGACCCGTGCCGCCAGCCCGCGGGGGGCATTAGGTCAATTCTCGCCGGGAAGCCGGCTCACCTTCGACATGTCGTCCACCCGTACGTCGGCATGGCTGTTTCGTCCAAGCTAAGCAGCCATCGCGGGACGCGACAAGCGCATTGCGGCCGGGGAGCGTTCGGGGCATGATCCGCCTCGTGCGATTCGACCAATTCACCGTGGCGTTGCTGATCATCAACCCGGACGGTCCCGTGCTCACCGTGGAGCAGGAGAACGCGCTCCAAGAGGCGCACATGGCGCATCTGGCCGACCTGCACGATGCCGGGCATCTCATCGCGGCCGGCCCGCTGATGGATATGCCGGATCGAAGCTATCGCGGGCTATCGATCTTGTCGGTCGATGTCGAAACCGCCCTGGAATTGAAGGGCCAGGATCCGGCCGTGCGAGCCGGGAAGTTCGTCGTGAAGGCGATGCCCTGGATGGTCCCGGCTGGGGCGATCGTCGCCGGTGAGGCGCGCTTCCCGCGCACGATCGCCGAGGCCACCGGGGACTAGCGGCAACATCGTCCTCGGAGGCGCACCGTACGGCGCGGCTGCTATCGACCGGCCATTTCCGGGCAATTGCGCCAGAAGTACCGCTGAGGCTTGGCATGGAGCGGCTCACCACCTACGGTGAGCGGACCGGCACCCCAGCCGGTGACCCTTTTACTCGGATCGTCCGGCACGTTCCTGCCGGTGAAAGGTGGCTCTGCCATGGCAACAGTTACGTACGCGAAGGCGTCCCGGATCTATCCCGGCAGCACGACGCCCGCCGTCAACGAGCTTGATCTCGAAATCAACGACGGCGAATTCCTCGTTCTCGTTGGCCCGTCGGGCTGCGGCAAGTCGACCAGCCTGCGCATGTTGGCCGGTCTCGAACCGGTCGACGCTGGCTCGATCTTCATCGCCGACCGGGACGTCACGGATCTTCAGCCCAAGGCGCGCGACATCGCGATGGTGTTCCAGAATTACGCGCTTTATCCGCACATGACGGTCTACGACAACATGGCGTTCGCGCTGAAGCTGCGCAAGACGCCGAAGGCCGAGATTGACGAGGCGGTCAAGCGGGCGGCCGCGATGCTGCACCTCGAAGAGTTCCTGAACCGCAAGCCGAAGGCGCTCTCCGGTGGTCAGCGGCAGCGTGTCGCGATGGGTCGGGCGATCGTACGCAAGCCACAGGTCTTCCTCATGGATGAGCCGCTGTCCAACCTCGACGCCAAGCTGCGTGTGCAGACGCGTTCGCAGATTGCCACGCTGCAGGCTCAACTCGGCATCACCACGGTCTACGTCACGCACGACCAGGTCGAAGCCATGACGATGGGTCACCGCGTTGCGGTCATGCTGGATGGCGTTCTCCAGCAGTGCGACACACCGCGCGCGCTCTATGACACTCCGGCGAACGTGTTTGTCGCCGGCTTCATCGGTTCGCCGGCGATGAACATCAAGACCGTGCCGCTTGACGAGAACGGCGCGAACTTCGATGGGCTACCGCTGCCGATGACGAGCGAGCAGATGGCGGCGGCCAGGTCCGACGGCGACGGTACGGTGACGGTCGGCTTCCGGCCCGAGGACTGCGATCTCGTCACCGAGACGCAGGGCGGCATGCGCGTCACCGTCGAACTCGTCGAGGAACTCGGCTCCGATGCGTACGTCTACGGCAGCTCTGACGAGGGCAGCGACCGGATCGTCGTCCGTACCGACGGCCGCACCACGCCGCACATGGCCGAGCACGTGTTCATCCTGCCGCGCGTCGGCGCGCATCACCTGTTCCACTCGAAGTCCGGCGTCCGGCTGTAAGGCCGAAACGACCGACTCGCGCACGCGCAAACGGGCTCCCGGATCACGATCCGGGAGCCCGTCCTTGCCCGCACCGTCTCACGCAGTCCCCTAGGGTGTGGGAATGCGTGTCTTGATCACTGGTGCGGGTGGCCGGATTGGGCAGATGTTGATCGAGCCGTTGCGGGCGGCCGGACACACATTGGTCTTGACCGACCTGCATCCCAACGAGTCGCTCGGGATCGACAGGCTGGACGTCACCGATGCGGGCGCGACCGTCGCCGCGTGCGTAGGCGCGAGCGCGATCGTCCACCTGGGCGGGATCCCGTCCGAGGCGCCGTTCGCTGACATCAATGCGGTGAACGTCGTGGGGACGTACAACGTGCTCGAGGCCGCGGTCGAGACGGGCATCGACCGCGTAGTGCTGGCCTCCAGCAACCACTCCGTCGGGTTCTACGGCCGATCGGACGCGACTCCGGCGGCCGATGGCCGGCTGGAACTTGCCGATCCCGCCGCTGCCCGACCGGACACGTTCTACGGCTGGAGCAAGGCGGCGATGGAGTCGCTCGGCTCGCTCTATCACGACCGGTACGGCATGGATGTGATCGCGCTGCGCATCGGCACGTGCTTCACGACGCCGCCCGACGCGCGAGCGCTCACGACGTGGCTGTCGCCGGGTGACGTCGGCCGCGTCGTGCACGCCTGTCTTATTGCGCCGAAGCCCGGCTTCCGGGCGATCTTCGCGATCTCCGACAACACCCGTCGGTGGTGGTCGATCGATGGCGCAGCGGTGCTCGGCTTCGTGTCCGAGGATGACGCCGAGACGTTCGCGCCGGAGCTGATCGCGCGCGACGGCGAGCCGGATCTGTCCGAACCCGTACACGATCGGGTAGGTGGAACATTCTGTTATGCGCCGCTCGGCGAGACTATGTCCCCAGCCGTACGGCGAGATCGGCAGTTGCCTGATCCGCCCGCGTGACAGCGTCCTGAGCTGCGAAAATCGTCCGTCTGGATTGAACTCCGATCCGTCCGCCCAGACAGTTGTGACGAGCCTATGAGTTACCTTTGAGGCTCGCCAGTTAGCGTCATCTCGCGGTAACCGACCGTGCAGCCGCTCGTTGGTCAGACGTCAACGGGAAACCGAGCGACTGCCGGCCTGCCGCGTGCGCCGTGACAGGCGTCGGACGATGGACGATCCTGGGGGACCATGTGCCGAATGACCGACCCATTTTCGTTGTCGGTTCGCCCCGATCGGGCACCACAATGCTCCAACTCATGCTGCACGCGCATCCACGAATCGCGATCCCGCCGGAGACCCGCTTCCTGCTGGCCGCGTACAAGCGGCGCGCGGAGTGGGGCGACCTTCGCGAGGCGGCCAACCGTGAGCGGCTCGCCGCCTGGATAACACGTGGCAAGGGGACGAATTTCGCGGATCTCGAACTCGATCGGGATGCGGTCGCGGCCGAGATTGTCTCCGGGCCGCCGACACTGGGCTCGGCCATCGGCATCGTTTTCCGGGCGTACGCCCGCAAGTTCGACAAGCCGCGATGGGGCGACAAGCGACCGGCGTACCTGTTGAATATCGGCAAGCTGCTGCGCATGTTCCCGGATGCGCAGATCATCAACATCATTCGTGACGGCCGGGACTGCGTCGCCTCGCTGAAGGAGCAGCCTTGGCATCGCGGCGGCCTCAACGAGGCGATCTCGGTGTGGTGCCGAGGCTCGGACGCGGGGCGGCGGGCGCTGCGTACGTTGCCGCCGGACACCTATCACCAGCTCTATTACGAGTCCCTCGTGCAGGATCCGGTGCGACACATGACCGCGATCTGCGAATTCCTGGGCGAGGAGTACCACCCCGACATGGCCGGCCCGAGCACGATGGCCGGACTCGCCGTGCCGAAGCGAAAGGTCTGGCACGAGCTCACGCACGGCGAGGTGACGACCCAACGCGTCGGCTTGTTCGTTGAGCGGCTCGGCCCGGAGGATCTCGCCCTCTGTCAGTCGGTGATGCGGCGACGGCTACTCGGGCACGGATACCAATTGGTCGACGCCGGCCGGCCGACCTGGGCGCAGGTGCGCAACTACCTACCGCATCGAGCACGTACGGTCGCCGCCCGCGCCAAACGGGCGGTCCGATCGCGACGACGCCGTATCAGCCGCATCAGCCGCCGGTCGCAACCGGTCGATGACGTCACTGCCAGGCTGACGTCGGCCGAGTGCGCCAGCCAGTTCCCCGCGTCGCTCGCCCATCGTTGACCGGTCGGGTCGCCCCGGTCCGCTGGCGCGACCGTACAAATGCGAGCATCCGCCCGGGGTGAATGCCGGCATTTGCCCCGCGGGGTCGTACGTCGGGCTACCCGAGCCGTACGATCACGCCCGTGCCGTCGACTTCTGAGCCCGGACCGTCGGTCCCGCTGCCTCGGTCGGAACGGAAGTCCGGCACCGACGCGGTTCGCCGGTTCATCATCTGTGGCGACACGCCGCTCGCGTATCGGATCGCCGACGAACTGATCAGCCGCTACCGGGTCAAGGTCACCGTGATGCTGACCGACGACGGCAGTGCCGACGCGCTGCTGATCGCGCGGCTGCCCGGTGTCGCCATCAGGGCTGTCCCGCAACTGGACGCGGCCGCGTTCCGTCAGGCCAACCTGACGACCGCGGATGCCGTCGCGATCGTCACCTCGGACGACGTCGGCAACGTGTACGCCGGACTGCAAGCTCAGGAAACCTGCCCAGGCATCCGTCTGGTGCTGCGCGTATTCAACTCGACGCTCGGCCAACGGCTCGGGCCACTCTTCGACAATGCGCAGTTGCTGTCCGACGTGGAAATCGCGGTGCCGGCGTTCGTGGCCGCATGTCTCGGCACGACCGAGCCGACCGAGGTGACCATCGGTGGTCTGGTCGCGCGGGTCACGACGCGCGCCGAGTTGATGGACGGCGACGAGGTCTGGTGCGGTCTTGCGATCACCGACCGGCGAAGTATGCGACTCCTGCCAGACGACATCGACGCCGCCGACCTCGTCCTCTCGGCGCCCGGCCCAGGAGCCGAAACATCCGCGGTTCGCGAAGTCGTGACGTTGCGCCGCTACCGGCGCCGGCGGCGTCTCGTACCCAGCCCGATCGTCGCGACACTGCGAGCCACGCTGCGGAGCGTGGGTGCCCTGCAGCCCGGCATTCCGGCGCAGCCGGGCGAAACAGCGGCCACGCTGGCCGGTGTTCCAACGTCACGCAGGACCGGCGACGGTCGGCCGCACGGCTTCGTTGCCGCAACCGGGCGCGCGGGCCGAGCATTCGTGACGATCATCCAGACGGTGCCGCGGCGCCTGCTTCCGGGCCGGGTGAGCCGCGGAGTCCGGGTCACGCTCAGCATCATGGCCGGTCTTCTGGTCGCCGGCATCGCGGCCTATGCGATCGTCGACCACTATCAGCCACCGTTCCACACGGCGTGGTACAGCGTGTACTTCATGTTGCTCACCGCCGTCGGCGAGGCGAATCCGGACAACACCATTTCGGTCCCGCTGCAGGTTCTGCAGACGATCGTGACGTTCACCGGTGTCGCAATGATCCCGGTCGTCTCGGCGGCGATCGTGCAGGCTTCGGTCCCGGCGCTCGGACGCGATCGGGTCGCCGACCGCAACCACGTCGTCGTGGTCGGCCTCGGAAATGTCGGCACGCGCGTCCTGCGGGCGTTGCACGAGCGCGGCTTTCCGGTCGTCGCGGTCGACCACGCCGATCACGCGTACGGCGCGCAGTACGTGACGGGAGCAGCACATCGACTTCATCGTCGGCGACGAGAGCCGCGAGAGCACGCTGCGCCGAGCCAACGTGGCGCACGCCGCAGCGATGGTCGTGATGACGTCCGACGACGTGGTGAACCTGGAATTCGCGTTGCAGGGCCAACAGTTGCAGCCGGTGTTGCGCGTCGTGTTGCGGCTCTTCGACGGAGACTTCGCCGAGCGCGTCAACGAGGTCTTCAACGTCACCATCTCACGCAGCGTGTCCTACCTCGCCGCGTCGAGTTTCGCGGCGGCGATGGTCGGCCGCGAGGTTATCGGCACGATCCCGGTGCGGCGGCGGGTCCTGCTCGTCGCCGACATTCCGGTGTTCGCCGGCTCGGGCCTCGCCGGCCGTACGCTCGCGAGCTTCGACGCGCCCGGCCAGGTGCGCGTGATCGCGTTGACGGACGCGACCGGTCGGCCGACCGTACGCCCGCCGACCGACCGTACCCTCGCCGTTGGCGATCACATGTTCGTTGTGGCCACGGGCACCGGACTGTCGCAGATTGTCGAGCAGAACGCGCCGGCGGCCGCAGCGTCCGAGGCCGATCCGGTCGAGGTCGATACCGGACCGGCCGGTCGATCTTGACGTATGTGGAGTTTGCGTGTTCCGTTCGTGGCGCCAGCGGTCGAACCAGATACCGTGAGCGGCGTGGACCGGCAGACGAGTGACGCTGCACCGGGCCGAGCGGTGACCGCCGGCGCCCGGCCGCGACTCACCACGCGCCGGGTGGCGCCCGCCGGCTGGTGGTGGGATGCGCTCGCGATCATCGCCTGCGCCGCGCTCACCCTCGTGATCAACACCGGGCATCTGGTCGCCTTCGACCTACGGGTACGGGACTGGTGCGCGGCCCACGACGGCCTGGCACCGATCGCCGTGGTGTTCAACTACCTCGGTCAAGGCGGCTTTTTCACCGTGGTCTGCGGCCTGCTCGCCGTCTACTGGGTGTGGCGGCGGCACTCGGTGCGGCCACTGCTTCCGGTCGTCCTCGCGTTCGCGCTCACGTACATCGTGCTGACGGTGCTGAAAGACGCCACGAATCGAGCCGCTCCGAAGACGCACATCCCGCACCCGGAACTGTTCGGCAGCGGCGGAGTGTCATACCCGTCCGGGCACCTCGCGAACGCCTTCGTCTGGTACGGCGTGCTGGCCCTGCTACTCGCGCCTTGGCTCACGCCCCGGTGGCGCTGGTTCGTCCGGATCGCGCCACCGGTAATCCTGACAGTGACGACGATCTACCTGCGCTATCACTGGTTCACCGATACCGCAGCCGGAATCCTCGTCGGTTTCGTGCTGTGGCGGGTGATCGCGCGGGTGCCGTGGGACGACGTACCCCTCGGGTCGTGGCTGGCCCGGCGAGGCTGGGACGGACCGGCGCTGTTCACCCACGTGCGGTGAGCTTCGCGGAGCAGCTGAAGCGCTAGCTGTCGAGATCGTCGATCTCGGTGACGCGGCCGGCCTGACAGACCGCGGTCAGGGTCAGGTCGGGTGTGAACGTCAGGACGTCGGCCCGTTGCCCGGCGGCCAGCGAACCTCGGTTTACGAAGCCCAGCGCGCGGGCCGGCGTCGTCGCGGCCGCCCGGGCCGCCGTCACGATCGATCCGGTGATCCGCAGCGTACGGCGGAACGCGGTGTCCATGGTCAACGTACTGCCGGCGATCGTCCCCGGCCGGCCGCTGCCCGTCGGTGCGAGTCTCGCGATCCGGTCGGCGACGATCACGGACTGCCCGCCGAGCTCGTACGTGCCGTCGGTCATGCCGGCCGCCGCGATCGCGTCGGTGACCAACGCGGCCCGGGAATCGCCGACGACCCGGAACGCGAACTCCATCGTCTCGTCCGCGAGATGTACGCCATCGGCAACGAACTCGCAGGTCACGCCGGGCGAGCCGAGCAACGCGTACACCGGACCGGGTGCCCGGTGGTGCGGCGGTCGCATCCCGTTGAACACATGCGTGCCGACCGTCGCGCCCTCCTCGATGGCGTCGGCGACCTGGCGGTATGTCGCGTCGGTGTGACCGATCGCCGCGACGATGTTGCGTTCCACGAGAAGGCGGATCACGTCGTGGGCGCCGGGCAGTTCCGGCGCGAGCGTCACCATCCGGACGGCGCCGTCGCCCGCGTCGATCAGCGCGCCTAGCTCGGCGGTCGACGGCTCACGCAGGAACTCGGGATTTTGCGCGCCGCACAACGCCGTCGCCAGGTACGGCCCCTCGAAGTGGATGCCGCCGAGCACGCCCTCGTCGACCAGCGGGGCGTACGCCGCGCTCGCCGCCAGCATCAGATCGTGTGGACTGCTGACCAGGCTCGCGACCAATGTCGTCGTGCCATGAGTCAGGTGGAAGGCCGCGGCCGACCGGGCCGCGTCGGCGTCTCCCGTGGTGAATGTGTGGCCGCCGCCGCCGTGCACGTGCATGTCGACGAACCCCGGAACGAGCCAGGATGCGTCGGCCGGAATCTGCTCCGGGACGATCGACGTGATGCGGTCGCGTTCGATCCGAAGCCGCCCCTCGACGACACCGTCCGGGGTGACGATCCGGCCGACGAATTCGTGGCTGACGAAGTCGTGGTTGGAGCCGCCGTGACCGGTGCTCGCGTGATCGTCAGCCACGTGCACCCTCCGTAGTTGCGAGGAGATCGATCGCTAGCTGTGCGGCTCCCAGGCAGCCGGCCTCGTCACCTAGCTCAGCCCGTACCAGCAAAGGCATGGTCTGGAACGTGAGGCGCCCGCGCACTGCCGAACCCAGCGGGTCGAGCAGGGCACCGCCGGCCTCGGCCAGACCGCCGCCCAGGACTATGACGTCCGGATCATAGAGCGTGATGCCGATGCGCAACCCGTCCGCGAGCGCATCGATTGCTTCGGCCCAGATCTCGGCGGCCGCGGTGTCGCCGTCGCCGGCCCTCGCGACGACGTCGGCCGCGGTGATCTTCTCGCCGGTGCGCTGCGCATATCGCCGCGCGATCGATGCGGCGGAGGCGAAGATCTCGACGCATCCCCGCAGGCCGCAGCCACACCGAGGGCCGTCCGGGCGGACCACGACGTGCCCGATCTCGCCCGACGCGCCGTGTGCACCGCTGTCGGTGCGGCCGTCGCGGACATACGCGCCGGCGATGCCGGTGCCGATGGCGACGAACCAGACCCGCTCGGCCCCGCGCCCCGCGCCCAGTCGCGCTTCGGCGAGCGCGCCGCCTCGCACGTCGTGGGCGAGCACCGCCGGCAACCCCAGGCGGGCGATCACCAGATCACGCAGGGGTACGTCCCGGAAGCCGACGTTTGCCGACCACACCGCGACGCCGGTCGTGTCGTCGATCACGCCGGGCGCGACGAGCCCGACGGCCCGCGGATCGAGCCCCTCGAGGCGAGCCGTGTCGGCGAGGCCGGCGGCGATCTCGACGATCGTGTCGGCGACGGCTCCCGCTCCGCGATCCGCGCCGGTCAAATGGCGCTCCGTGTGCCGGATGGATCCGTCGGCCGCGTCGACCAGGGCGCACTTCAGCCCGGTGCCGCCAATGTCGATCGCGACGACGACGTCGGTCATCGGTCAGTGCCCCTCACGTGCGAGTGCCCGTCATGCCGTTCCCTGTCGTCGATCCGTTTGCCGATCGCGTTGCCCGGCTCCGTTGCCGATCCTGTTGCTGCATCGGGCCGGGCTTGCTGATCATGCCTGGGCTTGCTGATCATGCCTGGGCTTGCTGATCATGCCCGGGCTTGCTGATCATGCCGGCCGGCCGACCGCGGTCGGTGATCATCTGGCCCTCGCCGATCGACGTTGCTGATCATTCTGCCGGGCCGGCCCGGGATCGGTGGCTAGTGTCGGGGACGTGACGTTTCGCGCACGAGTCTCGACTCAGACGGCATGTTTCGCGCATCATTGTGCACACGTTCACTCATTAATGTGCAGGGGAGTCCCGTGGACCGGTACGCGCGCTGGAACACGCTGCTCGAACTCCTGACCAACAGCGGCCGGGTCACGGTGGAGGATGCGGCCGAGCGCCTCGGCGTGTCCCAGGCCACGATCCGGCGCGACTTCGATCAGCTCGCACAGCAGCAGATGATCACCCGTACGCGCGGCGGAGCCGTCGCCAACGGCGTCTCGTACGATCTCCCGCTGCGCTACAAAACGGCGAAGCATTCAGCCGAGAAGCAGCGGATCGGAGCGGCCGCGGCGGCGCTCGTGTCGCCCGGCATGGTCGTCGCGATCAACGGCGGGACGACGACGACCGAGGTCGCCCGCGCGCTCGCGGTCCGGCCGGAACTCAGCTCGTCGCCGGACGAGGCTCAACTCACCGTCGTCACGAACGCCCTGAATATCGCGAACGAGTTGCTCGTACGGTCCCGGATGAAGATCGTCGTCACCGGCGGCGTCGTCCGGCCACAGTCGTTCGAGCTGGTCGGGCCGCTGGCCGGCGGCATCCTGCGCGAGGTGACGCTCGACATCGCATTGCTCGGCGTCGACGCGCTCGATGTCACGCTCGGCGCGGCCGCTCACCACGAGGGCGAGGCCGCGATGAACAACTTGATGGTGGCCCGAGCACGTCGAGTCGTCATCATCGCGGACAGCTCGAAACTGGGCATGCACGCGTTCGCCCGGATCTGCCCGATCGAACGCATCGACACCCTGGTCACCGACGCCGGCGCGTCCGACGCCACGGTCCGAGACTTCGAGGCGGTCGGCCTCACCGTCGTACGCGTCTGATCGGACGGGCCAGCCAGCGTCGTCAGAAAGCGGGCCAACGAGCGTGGTCGCCCAGCGGGCCAGCGCTCGGAACCAGTGAGATGTCCGGCCAGCGCAGCCCACGGGCCGCTGGGTTATCCGCTCGCGCACGGCGGATCTGCTAGGACCGGCCTGGCGTCGTGTGATCGCCGGAGGTGGTTTGTGCCGCCCTGCCCAGTGTCGTCGGGTCGGCCTGGTTAGGCCTGGTCCGGCCCGAGGATGATCTGCGGGGATTGAGTTCGCGTCGCGGGATGCGCCGGGTGATCTGCTGGCGACCTGGCCTCGGTCGCACGGGGTACCGCGGGATGGTTTGGTACGGCCTGCCGGCGTCGCGGCTGGTCTGCTTTGGCCGGTCGGGCCGCTGGGGGACTTCCTGCCGACTTGGCCGAGGTCGGCGGGCGACTTGGGGCGTTCGGCTGTGAACCCCCGATGTTGCGGGCAGCGCAGCGCGACCGGCCGTCGCCGGTGGGTGCTATGCGGAACGGGGCCTGACCGGACCGCACGCTTGCTGACGTGGCGGGCGGTGCGGTGGGCGATCCGTGCGTGTGCTGACGTGTTGGGCGGTCCCTGTGGGCGATCGTGAGCGTGCGCGGCGCGGCGGCGGCTTGGACGATTGGCGGGTCCGATTCGTCGATCGCTGACTGCTGTCTGCGTTGGTGGTATGGGTTGCGGCGGGGCCGCTGGGTGGGGTCGATGTGTCGGGGTGGGAGGAAGTCGGGTTTGTGGTCGGGTGCGAGTTGGATGGTCCAGTCGGTGGTGTGGATGAGCTGGTGGTGGTGGCGGCAGAGGGCGACGCCGTTGTCGCGGTTGGTGTGTCTGCCGTGGGCCCAGAATTGGATGTGGTGGATGTGGCACCAGCGGCTGGGCCGGTCGCAGCCGGGGACGGCGCAGCCCCGGTCGCGGAGGATGACCGCGGTGCGGGTGGCGCCGGTGAATGGTCGTCGTGCGCGTCCGAGGTCGATCGGGACGCTGTGGCCGTCGAGGATGACGGGCAGGATTTGTGCCTGGCAGGCGAGGCGTCGTGTCGCCGATGGCGAGAGTTGGGCGCCGGTGTCGAGCTGGCCGACGGCGAGATCGCGGGCGAGGGCGTCGAAGTCGACGGTGACGTTGAGTTGTGGTGGTGTGCCGCCGTTGTCGGGGAGGCCACCGGCGGCCAGTGCGATGCGGCACACGTCGATGAGGGCGTCGGCGCGGCGGGCGGTGGGGGTGCGAGGGTCGGGGCCGTCGGCGCCGCGGTTCGGCCGGGTCAGGGGTTGGAGGGCGGCGTCGATGATGGCCGCGCCTTCGACGTCGACTACACCGGATAGGCGGATGCCGCCCAGCCCGTCGGGGGTCAGGGTGAACCCGCGGTGCTGCTGGGCGTGTTTGTGTTCGCGTTCGAGCCGGTCACGCAGCCGCGTGTCGGCGAGGTCGGGGTTGATGTGGGCGATGACCCGCTCACCCAGGCGGCGCAGGATGGTTGGTTCGAACTGGGCGGCGTGGCCAATGAGCACCGTTTCGACCTTGTCGAGCAGCCGCGGCGGTTCGGTGTCGGGGGCGTCGGTGAGGACCCGGCCGATCGCGGCCGCCTGACTGGTGTTGACTGCACCATCGGTGACCGCGTCGGCCAGTACCGGCCGGGTATCGAGCACTTCACCCAACGACACTAGTGCCCGGGCTTCGGCCGGGCTGATGCGCAGCAGGTCACGTAGCCACGCCACCGTCGAGGTCGCCGCCTGCCGGTGGGGCAGATCCCGGCCGTGGGCTTCGTGGGCGAGTGCGGCGAGCACCGCGACGCAGCGGGAGCTGATCGCGTGTACGACGGCGGCCGTTTCACACAATTCGGTGTCGGACAGGGCGTAGACCGCACGCGTGGCCAGCTCGGCGATGTCCGCCGTCACCTGCCGCCACGCCTCGTCCATGACACCAACATTGGCACACACGTGCGACACTCCCGGAGCAACAAACGGGGCTGAAACCGTTGTGGCACAAAGAATCCGTGACCAGCAGACCTTCCCGACTGGTCACAATGTGGGTTGGTGGCGTGCCCGGGATGACGGCGTGTCATTGCGTCGTTGATGCTCGCCGGACTGGGTGGTAGCAGCCGATGCGATGACCGCACGTAGCCCATCCGAGATCGAGCACCAGTTATGGGCGCACGTCGAGTCGTTCCTGCCCGTGGTCGTGCGCAAGTGCCGGCACCGAGGAAGTGGACCCGCTGACTTCTCCTGTGCGACTGTCGACGTCAGCCAACGCGACGATGTCGAGTCCTGCGGATCACGCCGCACATCGGCCCGGCGGTGAGCGGCACGGCTCCGACCTGTGCACCGGCCGGGAGAACGGCGACGACATCCACCCTGTCTTCATCGCCCGCTGACGAATGAACAGCACCCGGTGATGCCGCTCGTAAGTTGGTGGACGCGGAACCGGCGACTGTGGCACGCTCCGTCCCCGTGTCTGAGGTCAAGGTCGCCAAGCTGCACGATGATGAAGTGGACATCGACGCGCCGCTCGTGGCGCGCCTGCTCGCCGAACAGTTCCCGAGGTGGGCCGGGCTGCCGGTGCGAGTGGTCACATCCTCGGGCACGGACAACGTGACCTTTCGCGTGGGCGCGAATCTGGCCGTCCGCCTACCGCGCGCCGCATGGGCGCAAGGTCAGGTGCAGAAGGATTTAACGTGGTTGCACCGCCTGGCCCCTGAGCTCCCGTTGGCCGTCCCCCAACCGCTGGCCCTCGGGTCGCCGAACGAGGAGTTCCCGTTCAGCTGGGGCGTCTACCGCTGGCTGGAAGGCACACCCTTCCAACGGGATCAGCTAATCGACCCGTCGGCCGCGGCGCGCGAGCTCGCCAATTTTGTCCACTGCCTGCAGGAGATCGACGCGACCGGAGCTCCGACCCCGGACGACCCGTTCGGCCGCGGCACGCCGTTGGCACCGCGCGATGAACTCTTCCGCGCGGCGGTCGAGGAGCTCCGGGACGATTTCGACACCGGGCTCGTACTCGCAGCGTGGGAGGCGTCGCTCGCGGTGGGCGCGTGGGACGGGCCGCCGCGGTGGATCCACGGTGACCTCATGCCAGGCAACGTGCTGGTCGCCGACGGTCGGCTCGCCGCGGTCATCGACTTCGCCACCGCAGGTGCCGCCGATCCGGCCGGCGACCTGCTGGCCGCCTGGTACCTCTTCAGCGGCGACTCACGGCGCGCCTTCCGCGATGCGCTGGAGATCGACGAGCATGCCTGGGCACGTGCCCGCGGCTGGACTCTTTCCTTGGTGATGATCGCGCTGCCGTACTACCGAGCTCGCCGGCCTACGGCAGTGCGTAACGCTAAGCGCCTCATCGCCGAGCTTCTCGCCGATTTCGCCGCGGAACAGTAGACCGCAACGAATGTGCCATCACTCCGCCCGTTGTGTCGGGTGGAGCCTTATTGCTCGATCGGGTCGAGCACGCAAGCGCGGAGTGCCCGCTGTGGCGGTCATGGAACACGTCGCAGCGTTGGGATGCCACCTCCAGGCCTAGCGACCGGCTCGGCGACGCGCGCGGCTGGCGCGCAGGCGGCGCAAGCGGCCGACGACCAATGGATCGAACTCGACAGCCGCGGGCTGGTCGAGCAGGGAATTCAGCAGCCGGTAGTACTGCGTCGCCGATAGGTCGAACGTCTCCCGGATTGCCTGCTCCTTTGAGCCCGCGTGCCGCCACCAGAACCGTTCGAACTCGAGCATCGCGCATTCGCGATCGGTAAGTGGCGTCCGCTCGATTCGGACCCGACCGCGAGCGGAGCCGGCAGACTCGGAAGCGACGTCGCTTGCTGGCGTGGATGGTTCTAGCTCAGATGCTTCTAGCGCGGACGACTCATGCGCCGCGTCGATGAGCTGGTCATGGGCGCTCTGGGCCTGGCCATCCCGGGTATTGTCGTCGACCTCGCCGTCGCGCGGCCGAGGCGGCCGCGGGCGCAGTCCGGCGGACACAGCGCCGGACGAAGCGGCCGACGCGACCGGCGGAGAACTTTCGTCACGCGCGTCGGCGGCCACTGTCACATCCGGTGCAACGTCCATATCCGTTGCAACTTCGGATCGAGCCACGCGAGCCATGCCCACCAGAGTACCCAGCAGCCCGGACGTCCAAGCGCAGGCCAAGGTCCACATGGGACGCCGACCGGCCGCCGCGATCCGCCACGGGCAGACCGCCAGCCGGCCAGCCGGCCGGCGGGCCGGCCAGACGGGCAGTCGGGCAGACGGGGCAGACGAGCGCGTGCCGCGTTTGATAGACAACCGTGGCGGGCCGAAGGGAGTCACGTGGAACCGAAGGCCGCCAAGAATCGCGCGCACATCTGTTTGGAGCCGGACGAGACGCGCGACGCTGACGTCGACGCATTCTCGGACTCGGCGCGACGCTTCTCGAAGACCACCGTCGAGCGGATGGACTCGGCTGGGTCGTGCAAGAGAAGCGTCAGCCCGGCGCGTGCAGGGTGGCGTACGCGGCGAGCGCGGCAACCTGAATCGGGTCGAGCGATGCTCGCACGCGCTTGCGCGCCACTGCCACGTTCGCGGCGTTGACCGTGGCCGCGTCCAGCGACTCGCGCATCGCGGCCAGCGCCGACTCGCGGATCAGAGCGGTGCAATCGGCCGCCGAGAATCCATCCAGGTCCGCCGCGAGCGCGCCCAGGTCAACATCCTTATCCAAGGGTACGGACTTTGCGGCGGCCCGCAGAATCTCCGCGCGCGCGGTCGCGTCCGGCGGCGGGACGTACACGAGACGCTCGACGCGCCCGGGCCGCAGCAGAGCCGAGTCGACCAGGTCGGGGCGGTTCGTCGCGGCGATCACGACCACATTCCGCAGTGTCTCGACGCCGTCCAATTCGGTCAGCAACGACGCGACGACCCGGTCCGTTGTGCCACCGTCGGTCGACTGGCCGCGCATCGGCGCCAATGCATCGACCTCGTCGAGAAATATCAGCGTCGGCGCCGCGTCGCGGGCGCGACGGAACAATTCGCGGACCGCCCGCTCGCTGTCACCGACCCACTTCGATAGCAGTTCGGCGCCCTTGACCGACAGCACGTTCGCCTTGCCGGTGCCGGCGATCGCCTTGACCAGATACGTCTTGCCGCAGCCGGGCGGACCGTAGAGCAGCACACCGCGCGGCGGCTCGATGCCGAGTCGGGCGAACGTGTCCGGATAGGTCAGCGGCCACAGTACGGCCTCGGTCAGCACCTGCTTCACGTCGACCATGTCGCCGACATCGTCGAGTGTGATCGAGCCCAGCTCCAGCACCGACTGGGCCATGCTCGTCGGCCGTACGACCTCGAGCGCGGCCATGAAGTCGCCCAGCCCGACCGATGGCTGACCGTCGGGAGCATCGCCGGCGCGGTGGCGGAGCGCGGCCCGTACGCCGGCCTCCCGTACCAGGGCCGCGAGGTCGGCCGCGACGAAACCGGGCGTACGCGAGGCGAGGTCGTCGAGGCGTACGTCGGCGGCGAGCGGGACCTGTCGCGTCAGTACGCCGAGCTGTTCACGGCGACTGGCCGCGTCCGGCAGCGGGACCGCGATCTCGTGATCGAGCAGGCCGGGCGAGCGTAGCTCCGGGTCGACGGACTCCGGTCGACTCGTCGTGCAGACGACGGCGACCCCGGCCCGCAGCGCGTCGGACGACCGTATGCCGGAACGCGGTCGCCACCGGTGACGCATCCGAGTCGCGCGGCATCAACGACTCGACGTCGGACACCAGAAGTACGGCGGGCGACGAAGCGGCCGCTGCGCTCGCCGCGTTCCGCAGTCGGGCGGCCGCGTCGTTGTTCGTGAGCGCCGCGATCTCCGGCGCCCAGAGTGTGTAGATGTGGGCGCCGACCGCGCCGGCGACCGCGCGTACCATCGCGGACTTGCCGGAGCCGGACGGTCCCGTCACCAGCGCGCCGAGCGTGATCGTCGTGCCGAGGCGGCCGAGCACCTCGCTGTGGTGAAAGCCGAGATCCAGCAGTTCGATGAGTTGGTTCGCCTGCGCACGCAGCCCGGGCAGGTCGTCGAGGCTCGGGAGCCTCCTGGACATCCGACGCGGCACCCGCCGCCGAACGACCGACGCCAGCAACGTCGGCCGCCGTAGGAGACTCCGACCGTGCCGGAGTCCCCGATGCCACCGAAGATCCCGCACCTGCCGTCATCGTGAACCCGTTGGGACTGGCGGATGGGCGTACCCCCACCGGGGTGGCGCTCGAATGCGTGGCTTGACCGCTGGCCCAGCCCACGACGGTGTCCATGGTCACGAACCCGGCCTGGGGTGGGTCGCAAGCCACGACCGTGAGCAGCGCCGACGTCCAGGCATAGCCGACGGTGTTGCGCAGTGAGGCCCGCGCCGCTTCGAGCAGCGGGCCGACCGACGCCGCCGGCAGGACGTCCTGCGGCAGCAGCGACACGTCGTCGCCGATGCTCACCACCTTGCCCAGCATCGCGAGCCGGAGCATGTCCGGCGTCACGGCCGCCTGAATGTGTACGGGTCCGGCGACAACCACCCGCGTGGCGGCCACCGGATCGGACTTGGCGATCGTGACCTGCCCGCCGTCGCGGCAGCCGAGGTTGCCGAGCACGAGATCGTCGGCGTAGAGCAGGGCCCGGCTCGACCCGCCGGTGGCCATCGCGACGATGCCCGCCGTCGTGCGCTCGCCGGTCATCGTCACGGCGTCGCCCGGCCGCAGTCCGAGCGCCGTCAACACCTCGGGATGCAGCCGCACGATGCCGCGTCGGGCATCGACACCGGCCGCCCGGAGCGTGGCCGTGAGCGTCAGGGTCGGAGCGGTCACGCAGGCCAGCCTATCCGCCACTCGCCGGCCGATCCCGCGGAAGCTCGCACGGTGGCGCCAAGCATCGGACGGCGGGCGTAGTTGCGGTCAGCCCGCCTACCACTGCGGTCGTACGCAGCCGGCACAGACCACGACGTACCGTGATCCCCATGCCGTCAACCCTGTCGCAGCGCGTTCGGCGTGCGCTGCCCCACATCCGGTGGACCCGCCGTCGCGTGGTCACCTGGTCGATCGTGGCGGCAGTCGTGCTCGCGGCGCTCGTCTGGGCGGCGCTGCCGTCGCCGGCGGCGTACAGCACGCAGGCTCGGATGCTCACCGTGCATACGGGTCCGAACGGCGCGACGGCGATCAACCTCGACACGACCTACTACGAGCCACGGTCGGCCAGCGCCGCGCATCCGGTGCCCGCCGTCCTGCTGGCGCACGGTTTCGGGGGTACGAAGAATTCGGTGACCGCACAGGCCGAGGACCTGGCGAGCCGGGGCTACGCGGTGCTGACGTGGACGGCCGAGGGCTTCGGCGCCAGTGGCGGGCAGATCCACCTGGACAGTCCCGACTGGGAGATCAAGGACGGCTCCCAGCTGATCAACTGGCTCGCAACGCGGCCGGAGGTCGAGAAGACCGGTTCCGGTGACCCACGGGTGGGCGCCGTCGGCGGCTCGTACGGCGGCGGGTTTTCGCTTCTCCTGGCGGCGTACGACAAGCGGGTCGATGCGATCGTTCCCATGATCACGTGGAACAACCTTGCGACGGCGTTCCTGCCGTCGGCCGACGGCGGCGCGCCCAGCGATGGCGTGTTCAAGAAGGCCTGGGCCGGTCTGTTCTTCGGTAGCAGCGGAACGACCAGCACACCGTCCGGCTTCGGGGGCGACACCAGCGTCGCCGGGTCGGCAGGCGCCGGTTCCAGCGGCAGCCCCAGCGCGGGAAGCGCCGGTTCGGGACTGCCCGGCGCGACAGTGCCGGCCAACGACCCGGCCTGCGGTCGGTTCGCGGCCGACGTCTGCCGGGCCTATCTGTCAATCGCATCGTCCGGCGCCGCCACACCGGCCGACATCGCGTTGCTCGAACGATCCAGCCCGGCCGGCGTGCTCGACCGGATCAAGGCGCCAACGCTGCTGATCCAGGGCGAGGCGGACAGCTTGTTCCCGTTGTCCGAGGCGGATGCCAACGCGCGCGGGATTGCCTCGAACGGCACGACCGTACGGGTGGCCTGGTTCACCGGCGGCCACGATGGCGGTTCCGGGCCGCAGTCGGACCAGGATCGGCTGAACAGCCTCACCGATCAATGGCTCGACCACTACCTCAAGGGCACCGGTCCGGCACCGTCGGACGCGTTCAGCTACTCGCGGATCGCCGGGCTGGACGCGAACACCAACGGAGTCGTCGCGCTGGCCTTCGACGTACCGAGGTATCCGGGTCTGAGCGGGCAATCGACGACGCAGATTGCCATGGCCGGTCCACCGCAACCGGCCGCGAACCCGCCCAACGGCACGCCCGCCGCGATCAGCTCATTGCCCGGTGCGGGCGGCGGTGGGGTCGCATCGTTCGTAGCGTGGCGTCACGAGGGACGTACCCGGCCAGCACGCGGACTTCTACTCGGCACCACTGCGGCAATCGGTCGACGTGGTCGGCTCGCCTCGGGTCTCGATCAAGGTCGCGTCGCCGACCGGCACCGCCGTCGTCTTTGTGAAGCTCTACGACGTCGACCCGGCCGGGAGCCTTTCACTGCCGGACGGGCTGGTCGCGCCGATCAAGCTCACCGGTCTGCCCGCTCGCATTGACGCCGCACAACCGGTGACCGTGACGCTGCCGGCGATCGTCCACCGGTTCGAGGCCGGCCATGCCGCTGCGGCTGACCGTCGCGACGTCGGACCAGTCGTATGCGACGCCGTCCGCCCCGACCGTCTATACAGTGGCCCTCGGTGGTGCGGCGAGCGGCACCGGGATCGCATTGCCCTCGGTGCACGGCGTCGAGCAGGCCGGATCGGATCGCGTGTGGTGGTGGGCGCTCGGCATTCTCGTCGCGGTCATCGCGCTCGGCACGGCAGGAATCGTGATGCTGGCTCGACGCCGGGGTCGGCGTCGGGTGCTCGCCGTGCGCGCCGACTACGCGAACGTGCCGCTGGTCGTACGGGGACTGCGCAAGGAGTACGGCTCGTTCGTCGCCGTCGCGAAGCTCGACCTGGAAGTACGGCCGGGTCAGGTGCTCGGACTGCTCGGGCCGAACGGAGCCGGCAAGACCACGACACTCCGGGTGCTGATGGGGCTCACCCAACCGACGCAGGGCGAGATCTACGTCTTCGGCCATCGGCTCATACCCGGCTCGCCGGTGTTGTCGAGGCTCGGTGCGCTGGTCGAAGGGCCGGGCTTCATGCCGCATCTGTCCGGGCGGGAGAACCTCAGCCTCTACTGGCGGTCGACCGGGCGCCCGCCCGCCGATGCGCACATGGACGAGGCGTTGGACATCGCGGGGCTCGGTTCCGCGATCGATCGGCGGGTCAAGACGTACAGCCACGGGATGCGCCAGCGGCTGGCGATCGCCCAGGCGATGCTCGGACTGCCCGAGCTTCTGGTGCTCGACGAGCCCACCGACGGGCTGGACCCGCCGCAGATTGCCGAGATGCGTCGCGTGCTGCGGCGTTACGCGACCGACGGCCGCGCCGTGCTGGTGTCCAGTCACCTGCTGGCCGAGGTCGAGCAGACGTGTACGCATGTGGCGGTCATGCACAAGGGCGAGAAGGTGGCCGACGGCCCAGTCGACGACATCGTGGGCGACTCGCCGACCGTGCAGCTCGACGTGTCCGACGTCGGCGCGGCCGAGCGCGTCCTCGCCGGATTTGCCGGCGTGCAGACCGTGGAGGCCGACGGTGACGGCCTGGTGGTGAACATGGACGGGACGCCGCGCTCGGACGTGGTCGCGGCGCTCGTACAGGCCGGGATCGGTGTCGATCGCATCGCACCGCGGCGGCGGCTCGAGGACGCGTTCCTCGCGCTCGTCGGCGGCGACACGAAGGCGAGCGGGGAACGATGACCCAGACGATCGATAGCTCCGGCGAGACACGGGTCGAAGCGCGCGGCGGCGCCGAACGGCTACCGCTCCGACGGCCACGCTCACGTACGCCACGGAGATGCGGCGGCAGCTGTCCCGGCGTCGTACGCAACTGACGCTCGGGTTCATGTTCGTACTGCCACTGATCATCCTGGTCGCGTTCGAGTTCGGTGGAAACTCGGGCAACGGTGGCGGTGACCGCGGCCAGTTCGCGGCGCTCGCCGACATCGCGACCAGCGGCGGGCTCAACTTCGCCCTGTTCACGCTGCTCGTGTCCGCGTCGTTCCTGCTGGTCGTCGTGGTCGCGCTGTTCCACGGCGACACCATCGCGAGCGAAGCGTCGTGGGGGAGTCTGCGTTACCTGCTGGCCATCCCGGTGCCGCGGGCCCGTCTGCTCGGCAGCAAACTGCTGGTGGCGTTGACGTACAGCGGAATCTCGTTGATCTTATTGACCGGCGACGGCGCTGGCCGCCGGGACGGCGCGCTACGGCTGGCATCCGCTGCGCTCGAACGTCGCCGACGACATCGCGGCCGGACCGGCGCTGTGGCGGCTGCTCGGCATCGTCGCGTACCTCGCGGTCACGCCTGCTCATCGTCGCCGGGCTCGCGTTCCTGCTGTCGGTGTCGACCGACGCGCCGCTCGGCGCGGTCGGTGGCGCGGTCCTGCTGCAGATCCTGTCGAGCATCCTGGACCAGATCACCGCGCTGGGCTCGCTTCGCAACTACCTGCCGACGCACTACTCGCGAGGCGTGGCTCGGGTTGCTCTCGACGCCGGTGCAGTACAACGAGATGATCAAGGGCGCGATCGCGGCGTTGGTCTATGCCACGATCTTCTTCGGCTTTGCATGGTGGCGTTTCCTGCGCAAGGACGTGGTCAGCTAGCGCGGCGAGCACCGCCGCGACCCGCCGGATCAAGCGACCGGTACGTGATCGACGACGTTGTATTCGGTCATCCGCAGCTTGCCGTCGGTGTCGACCCACCGGGTGATGGAGGCGTTCGCGGCCGGGTTCTCACCGAGGTGTGCCGCGAAGTCGACGAGACTCGGCCGGTCGATGAGGTAATGCAAGACGGCCACGATCGCGTCGTGCGCCACGATCAGGACGCGCTCACCCTCGTACCGACGGTTCACCTCACCGAGTAGCGACAGCGTCCGGTCGGCGACATCGGAGAGGGATTCGCCGGCCGGCGGCCGGTAATAATAGACGCCCTCGCTGTCCAACCGATCCGGCTCGACGGGGTGTGTCGCGGCAATCGCCGAAAACGGCATCAGCTCGAGTTCGCCCATGTTGCGATCCGACAGCCGGTCGTCGATCAGTGCCGTCCGGCAGCGCCACGTCGCGCTCGCGGGCGGCCTCGGCCGCGATGTCATAGGTACGTTGGGCGCGGACGTACGGCGAGGACAAAACCACCCCAGGGCGCCGATCCGGCGGCCAGCCGGCGAGGGTCTCACCGAGGGCGGCCGACTGCCGTTCGCCCAGTGCCGTCAACGGGATGTCGGCATCGGGCCCACTGATCTCGGCGGGCGGGACCAACGCGAAGGCCGCGTTGGCCGTACTTTCCCCGTGCCGTACGGCGATGAGCTCGGCGCAGCGGGCGGGCGCCGTATTGCCGGCGGCGCTCGGCCCGTTGATGTTGCGCCCGCTGGCGTTGGGCCCGTTGGGGTGGCGCCCATTGGCGTTGGACCCTCTGGAGTCGGCCCCGGCCCCGCTCACGACCGTGGCCCCGTTGTGGCTGCCCGTGCGCCGCCACCGGGCCGGTACACGGTGCGCTGTCGGGCCGCAGTACTCCGGGATCGTGTCCATCGGCGGCCGCTCCGGCCACAGCGTCTCGTGCTCGACCGGCTCGATCCGGCCCGACGCATCGCGGCGGAATTGCGTGAGCGACGGCCAAAGCACCCGCTCCGGCGTCGCGCGACGCAGCACGGTTGCGAGGATCGTGGCCGCCATCCTTCCGAGCGCCGCCGTGTCCTGGTGGCCGTGTGTACGTTGGCCGAGATCGACCTGCGCGATGGCGTCGAGTCCGTACGCCGCGGCAACGTCGATTAGCAGTCCCGTCTCGACGCCGTACCCCGGCGCGTACGGCATCGCGGCGAGGATCTTGCGCCGTGCGGCGTACTCACCGGCGAGTGGCTGTACGACGCCGGCCAACTCGGGAAAGTACGTGCCGAGCAGCGGCCGCGCGGCGAGCTCGGTGACCCGGCCCCCGCCGGCCGGTGACGAGTCCAGCAACGGCCGGTCATAGAACGCCTTGACGAGACCGACGTTCGGATCGGTTAACAGCGGCCCGAGTAGGCCCGTGACGAACGTTGCCCGGAAGTCGGTCAGATCCGCGTCGATGTAGCAGATGATGTCGCCGGCCGCGACCGCGAGTGCCTTCCATAGCACGTCGCCCTTGCCGGGCTGGGTGCCGTACGCGGGCAGGATCGCGTCGCGGTGATGCACGAACGCGCCGGCCGCGGCGGCGACCTTGGCCGTGTCGTCCACGGAACCGGAATCGATGACCAGGACCTCGTCGACGAGCCCGGTGCGGTCGCGCAGCTCGATGACACCGGAAACTATCTCGCCGACGGTCGGCTCCTCATCGAGCGCGGGCAGGACGACGCTCACCGTCGTCGAGCCCTTGGCGACCTGGAGGCGGTCGATCGGCCAGTCTGACCAGGTCGATGTCCGCCGGGCGAACCACGCCGTCGCCTCCGGATGCATGGGCCCAACGCTAGCTTGCCGCCGCCGAGATTGACTCGAACATCGATGGACGCCGGCCCGACAGCGGTCAAATCGGCCGTGACGTGCGCCACCATCGCCCGGCCGACCGCCCATCTGGCGGGACCCCGGCCGGCCGTCGGCGCCGGCCCGGCTAGGCTGGCAGCACAACTGCATACCTCATCCAGAGGGGCTGAGGGATACGGCCCGAAGACGCCCCGGCAACCACCGCATCGGCGGCAGGTGCCAATTCCGTCCGGTTCCGCACGCTGCGCCCGGGAAGATGAGAGGACCATGTTCATGACGCAGACCATCGACGCCGCCCTCACCGGAAGTCCCGCTCGAGGCCTGGTCTGTCGATCCTGTTGGGCGCGCTATCCCCTCGCCGCCCAACACGCCTGTTACGAGTGCTTCGGCCCGCTGGAGGTCGACTACGACGAGGCCGCGATCGCCCGGGTCACCCGTGAGCAGATCGAGGCCGGCCCGGCCAACATCTGGCGGTACGCGGCACTCCTGCCGACCGGCCAGGACCCGGCGACGCGGGTCACCGTCAATCCCGGCATGACGCCGTTGGTCCGTGCGAGCGCGCTCGCCGACGCGGTCGGCATCCAGGCACCGCTCTGGGTGAAGGACGACTCGGCCAATCCAACGCACTCGTTCAAGGACCGCGTCGTGTCGATCGCGTTGACCGCCGCGTCGCAGCTCGGATTCACCCGCTTCGCGTGCGCGTCGACCGGCAACCTCGCCAACTCGGTCGCCGCCCACGGTGCCCGGGCCGGCGTCCCGACCGTGGTGTTCATCCCGTCCGACCTGGAGCGGGGCAAGGTCATCACGACCGCCGTGTACGGCGGCGACGTCGTGGCGGTCGACGGCTCGTACGACGACGTCAACCGGTTGTGCGCACAACTGACCGAGACCGACGAATTCGAGAAGACCGCGTTCGTGAACGTGAATCTCCGTCCGTTCTACGCCGAGGGCTCCAAGACGCTCGGGTACGAGGTCGCCGAGCAACTCGGTTGGCGGATCCCGGCCCAGGTCGTCATCCCGATGGCCTCGGGCGAGCTGCTGACCAAGGTGGACAAGGCGTTCACCGAACTCGTTTCGATCGGCCTCGCCACGGCGCCGGAGGGCGGCTGGCGGGTCTTCGGCGCCCAGTCGGTCGGCTGCAACCCGATCGCCACGGCACTGCGTACGGGCAGCGCCGAGATCACGCCGGTGAAGCCGACCGGCATCGCGAAGTCGCTGAACATCGGCGATCCGGCGTCCGGCATCTTCGCGATCGAGACGGTCACCCGCAGCGGCGGCTGGATGGACGACGCGAACGACGACGAGATCCGGGCCGCGATCGCGCTGCTGGCCGCGACGACCGGCATCTTCGCCGAGACGGCGGGCGGCGTCACGATTGCCGTGCTGGGCAAGCTCGTGGCCAGCGGCAAACTCGACCCGACGCTCGAGACCGTCGTCTTCAACACCGGAGAGGGTCTTAAGACGCTCGACGCGGTCGCGGAGCAGGCCGTACCGACGCATCGCGTGGCCCCGTCGCTGAAGGGCGCGCGCGAAGCTGGCCTCGTCTCATGACCGCCGGCCAGGACGAGCCGTCAGGTCTTCGCTGAGTGCCGGCTCGACATGATGTTGCCAGTTTTTCGCGCCGATGCTGACTACCGTCGGTCATCGTCCACATCGAACCGCGTCGCGCCGAATCGGCTTGGTGTGCAGATGGGACGGTCGGGCCGGCGATTTGACAACTCTGGGCTACATCACTGTGTGCAGGGAGTAACTGGGAACTTGCTAAGAGTTGGCGGTCACGGCGCGCGCAGGGCTTGACGGCCCGCGCGGGACCGCGCAGGATGCTCGTTGCGGGAGGACGTATCGCCGCTCGGAGTCGATGATTTCGACATCGAGTGACCCAGCGCCGGAGGTGCTGTGCGAGCGTCCTCTCGACCATGTCTGGCCCCTCGTAGCAGGGGATTTGCGTAGGAGGATCGGCGGGTGGGATTCGCGCGGCTTCCGGCAATGGCTGGTCAATGATCGCGGGCCGGGCCGACGCCAACACGGACAGCTTGTCCGATCACACCCGTGGGATCGGAACTGGCCGATCAGGGCCGCGTGACGTCCCGGTAGAAGGCCAAGAAGATCGAGTACGGAATGCCGTCGGTCATGTCGGCCGGCTTGATCGCGTACTCGTTCAGCAACGTCGCCATCCGGTCGCCGAGCTCCATGAGATCTTTCGGTGGCAAACGTAGGCCGAGCCGGCTGAATCCGCTCGGATCGTTCGGATCGTCTGCTTCCTGCGCCGCGTCCACGTCGATGTGCGCGATCTCGTCGAGGAATGCGTCGAGCATCGCCCGGCCACTTCCGTCGATCCGGTGGTCGTGCACGCTTAACGTCCAGGATTTGCCGGTCGCAAGGTACGGCACTTCACGGGCTCCCCGGGTGCCGCGGCGTTCCTTCTGCGCCGCGAGAAAACCGGTGGCGACGAGCGTGCGAACGTGGTGGAGTGTGGTGGCCGGATTCGCGCCGAGCCGTTCCGCGATCTCCTTGTTTGTGAGCGGTCGGTCGAGGCACAGCCGCATGATCCGCAGGCGGATCGCCGACGCGAGCGCGCGGGCCTCCGCCTCGGTCGCGGGGCGACGAGGCGCGGCCCGGCCGAGCGCGGCCGCCGCGACGTAGTCCGGGGCACCTTGACCCATGGCGCCTTGATCCATGGCGTCCGGATCGACCGCGTCGGCGCCCATGGCGGGGATCGCCGTAACGCCGCCCGCGGCGGGGCGGGCCGGCTCGTCGCGGCCTTGTGGCGCTGTGCTGTGCGATGGCATGGTGTGCACAGCTTACGTGCTGGTCGGCGCCGCTGGATATTAGTGGTTGACATTTCCCAATCACTCGCGCACCCTGTGCGCATGTCCATGCGTACGCGGCTCGGTGTGCTCGCCGACTTCGACTTCCGCCAGCTCTTCCTGGCGGACACCGTGAGCCAGGTCGGCACCCAGGTCACGCAGCTCGCGTTGCCGCTGGTCGCCGTGCTTGCGCTGCACGCGAGCGCGTTCGAGGTCGGACTCCTCGCCGCGGCCGATACGGCGGCGTTCCTGATCGTCGGGCTGCCCGCCGGCGCGTTGGTGGACCGGCTGCGCCGGCGCAATGTCATGATCGCGGGCGACCTGGCTCGTGCCATCTTGCTCGGCAGCGTGCCATTCGCGTGGTGGATGGGCTGGCTATCGATGCCGCAGCTCTACGTCGTCGGCCTCGGCACCGGGCTCGCCACGGTGTTCTTCGACGTCGCCTACCAGAGCTACCTGCCGCACCTGGTCGGTCGGGGCAGCCTCGTCGAGGGCAACGCCAAGCTCCAGGGCGTGCAGAGCGTCAGCCAGCTCGCCGGCCCGACCGGCGGCCGGCTTCCTGATCCAGGCGATGACCGCGCCGTACGCGATTCTCGTCGACGCGGTCAGCTTCGTCGGATCGGCCTTCTTCGTCGGCCGGATCCGCAAGCTCGAGGACAAGCCCGAGCGCAGCGCCGACGCGCACCTCGGGCGCGAGATCTCCGAGGGCTTTAACTTCGTCGTCCGCAACAAGGTCCTGCGGTCGATCGCCGCCTGCACCGGTTCGTCGAACCTGTTCTCCGGCATCGGCGGTGCGATGCTGATCCTGCTGCTCGCCGGTCATCTGCACATCTCACCCGGTCTGATCGGTGTCGTGTTCTCGCTGATGGCCATCGGCGGCCTGATCGGTGCCCTGACGGCGCAGCGGTTCGCGAAGTGGCTCGGACAGGGTCCGGTCATCTGGATCTCGATCGGCGTCACCAGTCCGTTCGCGCTGTTCGTGCCGTTGACGCAGCCGGGCTGGAAGCTGTGGGCCATGGCCCTTGGCAACTTCGTCTACTGGATCGGCGTCGTTGTCTACAACGTCAACCAGGTCAGCTTCCGCCAGGCGCTCACGCCGGACCGGCTGCTCGGCCGCATGAACGCGACGATGCGATTCCTCGTCTGGGGCACGCTGCCACTCGGCGGTCTGACTCGGTGGCATCCTCGGCCAGACGATCGGCGTGCGCAACACGCTGTGGGTCAGCGCGATCGGCGGAATGTTCTCGTTCCTGTTCGTCTTCTTCTCGCCCGCGCGCTGCGCGCGCCAACTGCCGACCGGAGACCATGGCGACGGTCCGCCGGACTCGGCCGCAGCCGCCCGGCGACGGTTCGTCCGATGCGGACGACATCACGGGTACGGCCGTCCCCATGCCCGCCGTGACCAACGCGGCGACGGCCTCCGGGGCCGCCGAGGAGCAGGGCGTATCGCTATAACGAGGCTCGAGACGCCGGCCCGACAAGGGGCGAGCTCGACGTCTCATCCGCCGGCCGGCCGGTCGCGAGTGCACCCGCGGCCGGCCGGCCGCTGACTGCCAGCCACATCACGATCAGATCGGTGTGACGGCAAAAGCTATCCTGCACGGATGATCACGGACGAGGATCTGGCGATTGCGGCAGCACAAGCAGGGGCTGCCGTCGTGCGCGCCAACTACGGCGCATCGCTGACGCGCTACGAGAAGGCCGCCGGTGACTTCGCCACTGCCGCCGACATCGAGGCGGAGAAGGCGATCCTCGACGTTCTTCGGTCGGCGCGGCCGGACGATCCCGTGACGGGTGAGGAGACAGGACTCACGGACGCCAGTGTCGCGGCACGTATGTGGCTGGTCGATCCTCTGTGCGGCACGCTGAACTATGCCGTGCGCAGCACGCTGGTCGCGGTAAACGTCGCGCTGCGGGCCGGTTCGGAAATCACCGCGGCGGCCTCGGCGGACCCGTTTGCAGACGAGGTGTTCTGGACCGACGGCATCCGCGCGTACGTGCGGCGCCACGGTGTTGACGAGCAACTCACACCGTCGGCCGAGTCGCGGCTGGTGGATGTCAATCTCGATCCGCCGTTTCCGAACGCTCCACGATTCCGGGCCGTAAAGCTGCTCGCCGACATGGGCTTTGTCGAGCGGTTCCGCCCGCGCGTTGTCTCTACCACCCTGGCGGTGACCTGGGTGGCAGCCGGCCGGCGAGCCGCGTACGTCACCGATGGTGACCTGCGCGACAGTGTCGCACTTCGCCAGCGGGATCGCCTTGTGCCAGGCCGCGGGATGCGTGGTGACTGGAATCCACGGGCAACCGTTGCACACCGGCACGGGCGGACTCATCGCGGCAGCGGATCATCAGACGCACGCCGACTTGGTGGCGCTCATCCGCAACCAGTTCTCACGCGCTTTTGAAGATTGAGTGCGCCGATCGTCGGTCCAGGCGCTTGAAGGGACGGAGTCCAGGCGCTGAGAAAGCGAGGCACAATGGGCCCATGACTGCACCCGCCCACGCACTCGTCGGCACCCACGCCGACACTTTGGCCAAGGCTCGCGCCGCGATCGCGGAACGCGGCTACTGGTCGGCCTATCCCGAGTCGCCGAGTCCGCGCGTATACGGCGAGTCCGCCGCCGCCGATGGCAAAAAGGCTTTCGAGGCGTACCTCGGAAGCGCATTTCCCCTGGAGCAACCGGGCACGACGGGCGAGGTGTCGTCGGAGGTCTCCCCGTTCGGCGTCGATCTCGGCGTGACGTATCCGCATGGCGACGTCGATGCATTGGTCCTGGCCGCCCGGGCGGCGATGCCGGAGTGGCGCGACGCCGGACCCGATGTACGTACGGCGGTGTGCATCGAAATCCTCAGCAAGCTCCACGAGCACATTTTCGAGCTCGCCAACGCGGTCCACGTGACGACCGGCCAGGCGTTTGTGATGGCGTTCCAGGCCGGTGGCGCACACGCGCTCGACCGCGCCCTGGAGGCGATCGCGTACGCCCACTCGGAGATGACGCGTCATCCGGCGACGGCCGATTGGGAGAAGCCGGCGGGCAAGGGTGATCCGCTGCGGATGAGCAAGACGTTCCATGTCGTCCCGCGCGGCGTTGCGCTCGTCATCGGCTGCAACACGTTCCCGACCTGGAACTCATATCCCGGCTTGTTCGCCTCGCTCGCCACCGGCAACGCGGTGATCGTGAAGCCGCATCCGGGCGCGGTCCTGCCGCTGGCGATCACCGTGAAGTACGCGCGCGAGGTGCTGGAGGACGCCGGCTTCGACCCGAACCTCGTGCTGCTCGCACCCGAGGCGCCCGGCGAGAAGATCGCGTCGACGCTGGCCACGCACCCGGAGATCAAGATCATCGACTTCACCGGGTCGACGGCGTACGGCGAATGGCTCGAACAGAATGCCCGCCAAGCATCCGTCTACACGGAGAAGGCCGGCGTCAACACCATCGTGATCGACTCGACCGACGACTTCCGCGGCATGTGTTCGAACATCGCGTTCTCGCTCACGCTCTACAGCGGCCAGATGTGTACGACGCCGCAGAACATCCTGGTGCCCCGGGACGGGATCGAGACCGAATCGGGTCACCTGAGCTTCGACGAGGTCGCGGCCGGCATCGCGGGCGCGGTCGCCAAGCTGACCGGGGACGACGCGCGCGCCGTCGAGTTGACCGGCGCGATCGTGAACGAGGCGGTGGTCTCCCGCATCGACGCGGCCCGCTCGCACGGCACCGTACTGCTGGATTCGCGCGAGGTGGCACACCCGACGTATCCCGGGGCAGTCGTACGCACGCCGCTGCTGCTGACGCAGGACGCCGCGAACGAAGGCATGTTCGACAGCGAATGGTTCGGGCCGATCACGTTCATCGTGGCGACCGACTCGACCGCGCAGAGCCTGGATATCTTCCGCCGGATCGTCGGCCGGAAGGGCGCGCTCACGGCCGCGGTCTACTCGACCGACCCCGGTGTGCTGGACGCGATGGAGGCCGCGACGATCGACGTCGGCGTGCACTTGTCGTGCAACCTGACCGGCGGCGTGTTCGTCAACCAGTCGGCCGCGTTCTCCGACTTCCACGCGAGCGGCGCTAACGCAGCCGCGAACGCTGCCCTCACCGACGGCGCCTACGTCGCCAATCGGTTCCGCGTCGTCCAATCACGCCGGCACAACTGAGCTGTCGCAACGATGGGACGCCCGGTCAGGCCGGGCGTCCCATCCGTTGTTCGCGCATGGTGGGGATGGTCGGATGCGGCATCGTCTCGCCGAAGGGCAGCGAAACCTAGTTTCTGGTACGCCCGGACGGCGCGCTCGTTGGTCGTGACGACCTCGAGTTCGAGCCGCGGGCGACCGCACTCGCGCGACCACGCGGCGACGGCGTCGACCAGCGCACCGAGCGTGCCGTTGCCACGGTGGGCCGGACTTATATAGATCGACACGAGCATCGTGGTGTCCGGGCTGGCCGGGTCGGCGTACGCACCGACCTGCCCGACGAGGCGGCCGCCGAGCTGCGCCACGTATTGGGCATACTGGCTGCCGGCCGCGGCGCGTACGCACCGGCCGACGTACTCGTCGTGCTTGTGTTCGGCGACCTCGGCCAACGTGGTGACGAAGGCGAGCGGCGTGTCGGCCAGCATCTCGATCCGCAGTCCGCGGACAGCGCCGGAGTCTTCCTTGGTGACCCGCCGGATCGTCACTCCGTCCACGTGCGCTTCCCATCCCTCGCCCGTCGTATCCGCTGTCAGGTGGCGGGCTGCGTTCGTTTGACCTCAGGCGATAGCCTCCACGCGGAGGTGCCACATGACGACGCCCGACCCACATCAGAATCCGTACGACCCGCGGTCGCAACCGGCCCCGCAGAATCCATCGGATCAGCCCGGCGGGCAGCCGTACCCCGGCCCGTCGCCCTACTCGGGCGGCAACTCCGAGCCGACCGTACCGCCCGGTGGGCCGTCATCGCTTCCGACGTGGCCGCAGCAACCGGACGGCTCGGCCTATCCGCAGTACGGCTACGGTCAGCTGCCACCCTATCCGGGCAGCCAGAGTCCCGGTCCGCAGTATCCAGGCCAGCCTCCGTACCCGGGCCAGCCGCAGTATCCGGGCGGCCAGTACCCCGGCGGCCAGTATCAGGGCCAGCCGCCGTATCCGGGGGCGCCGTATCCCGGCCAGCCCTACCCCGATCCCTACTCGACCGGGCCGTACGGTGCCGGCACACCGTACGGCGGCCAGGTCCCCTACCCGGCCGACCCGTTGGTGCCACATCCCGGTGGCGGATTTGGCGCCTGGTGGAATTCCGTGTGGTCGGCGTTCGCACGAAGCTGGAAGCAGCTGCTGCCGATCGTGCTGCTGACCTCGGCCGCGCCGAGCATCATCCTGGCGATCGTCGGTGTCGAATTTCTGTCGCGGAGCTTTACCGTCCTCGACACTGGCGACACGAGCAACGTGACCGTGCATTGGGGCGAATTCGGTGCATTCCTCGGGCTGGGCGCCGCACTCGGCATCGTCGCCCTGTTCGCCTCCGCGATCGGCTGGTCCGGCGCCATGTGGCTAGTGACCCGGCAGGCCGCCGGTGCGCCGGTCTCGGTCGGCGATGCGCTGGCGTTCGGAGCGCGACGCTGTCTCCGGCTGGGCGGCCTGTTCATCGTCGTGGCGCTGATGGTCGTGGCCGGTCTGGTCGCCTGCTTCCTTCCGGGCCTCTACCTGGCCGTGGCCGCGAGCCTCATCGTTCCGTTTGCGATCTTCGACCGCGGTTCGGGGGCGATCAGCGGCTCGTTCCGATTGGTGAACCGGAATTTCGGCGCGGTCCTCGGCCGGCTAGTCATCATGTATCTGCTCGTCGCCGCCGTGTCGTTCGTGGTGAACTTGATCGTTTCGGCGGCCGCCAGCGGGTCGATAACGACCACCACGGCAGCGAACACCGGTCCGTCGGCCGGCGCGGTCATCGGCGAATCGGTGTTCAGCGCGATCGTGTCCGTACCGACGACCATGTTCCTGATCATCGGCATTCTGATGACGTACGCCCAGATGCGCGCGCGAGCGATCCCGACTACAGCCCACGACCTCGTCAACAGCCTGGGCGGCTGACCGGACCGCCGGATCGCGCCCCGAACCGGAGCAGAACGTCGAGGTCGCTTGCACTCGGAGGGTGCGAGTGCTAAACAAGACATTGGCACTCGCACTATCGGAGTGCCAATGGTCGGGTCCGGTGACGCTCCGGAAATGTGTGGAGCGGGTCGTCGCGGGCTTTGTCCGGTCCGGCCGGCCGGCGGTGTCTGGCGACATCGCAGGCATATCAGTGCGTACATATGCGAACAGCGCGCCGCTCAAGGCGGAGCGCCCGCGAGTGTCCAGGAGGACAACGCCGAATGGCCAAGATTATTGCGTTCGACGAGGAAGCGCGCCGCGGTCTCGAGCGGGGCATGAACGTCCTCGCCGACGCCGTCAAGGTGACGCTCGGCCCCAAGGGCCGCAACGTCGTTCTCGAGAAGAAGTGGGGCGCCCCCACCATCACCAACGATGGTGTGAGCATCGCCAAGGAGATCGAGCTCGAGGACCCGTACGAGAAGATCGGCGCCGAGCTGGTCAAGGAGGTCGCCAAGAAGACCGACGACGTGGCCGGTGACGGCACGACGACGGCGACCGTCCTGGCCCAGGCGCTGGTCCGCGAGGGCCTGCGCAACGTCGCGGCCGGCGCGAACCCGATGGCGCTCAAGCGCGGCATCGAGGCAGGCGTGTCGCGGCGGTTGCCGAGGCGCTCGCCAAGCATCTCCAAGGACGTCGAGACCAAGGAGCAGATCGCCTCGACCGCGTCGATCTCGGCCGCGGACGCGACGGTCGGCGAGATCATCGCCGAGGCGATGGACAAGGTCGGCAAGGAAGGCGTCATCACCGTCGAGGAGAGCAACACCTTCGGCCTCGAGCTCGAGCTCACCGAGGGTATGCGCTTCGACAAGGGCTACATCTCGGCCTACTTCATGACCGACCCGGAGCGGATGGAGGCCGTCCTCGACGACCCGTACATCCTGATCGTCGAACAGCAAGATCTCGTCGGTCAAGGACCTGCTCCCGATCCTGGAGAAGGTCATGCAGGGCGGCAAGCCGCTGCGTCATCATCGCCGAGGACGTCGAGGGCGAGGCCCTGGCCACGCTCATCGTCAACAAGGTCCGCGGCACGTTCAAGTCGGTCGCCGTCAAGGCGCCGGGCTTCGGCGACCGTCGCAAGGCCATGCTGCAGGACATCGCGATCCTGACCGGTGGCCAGGTCATCAGCGAGGAGATCGGCCTCAAGCTGGAGAACGCGAGCCTCGACCTGCTGGGCAAGGCCCGCAAGGTGGTCATCACCAAGGACGAGACGACGATCGTCGACGGTGGCGGTGACGCCGACCAGATCCAGGGTCGGGTCAACCAGATCCGTGCCGAGATCGAGAAGAGCGACTCCGACTACGACCGCGAGAAGCTGCAGGAGCGCCTGGCGAAGCTTGCCGGCGGTGTCGCGGTCATCAAGGTCGGCGCGGCCACCGAGGTCGAGCTGAAGGAGCGCAAGCACCGCATCGAGGACGCCGTTCGCAACGCGAAGGCGGCCGTCGAGGAGGGCATCGTCCCCGGTGGTGGCGTCGCGCTCGTTCAGGCCGGCAAGACCGCGTTCGACAAGCTCGACCTGGTCGGCGACGAGGCGACCGGCGCGAACATCGTGCGCGTCGCGCTCGACGCCCCGCTGCGGCAGATCGCCGTCAACGCCGGCCTCGAGGGTGGCGTCGTGGTGGAGAAGGTGCGCAACCTTCCCGATCGGTCACGGCCTGAACGCCGCGACCGGCGAGTACGTCGACATGCTCGCGGCCGGCATCCCCGACCCGACCAAGGTCGTCCGCTCGGCGCTGCAGAACGCCGCGTCGATCGCCGCGCTGTTCCTGACGACCGAGGCCGTCGTCGCGGACAAGCCGGAGAAGAACCCGGCCCCGGCGGGCGCCCCGGGCGGCGGTGACATGGACTTCTGAGGAGGTCCGGACTGACCAGACAGCGCTGGCGCGGTCGCTTCGGCGGCCCGCCCGTTCCGTGCGACCGCACCATCCCGGCTTGCCACGGATAGGGTGGCCGGCCATGACCGCACTGAGAATCGGCGCCGACCGATCGCGCATCCAGGCACTCCTCGCGAAGGCGCCGATCATCGACGGCCACAACGACCTGCCCTGGGAGCTCCGCGGCCGGAGCCGCTACGACCTGACCGACCTCGACATCTGCGACCGATCTGACCGGTCGACCGGCCTACACACCGATATCCCACGCCTTCGGGCCGGTGGGGTCGGCGCCCAGTTCTGGTCGGTCTATGTGCCGTGCGGTCTTGCCGGCGAGGCGAGCCGTCGCCGCCACCCTCGAACAGATCGACTTCGTACACCAGTTCGCGGATCGCTATCCGAACGGACTTCGTGGTCGCCCGTACCGCCGACGAGGTTGAGGCAGCGACGCGTCCGCGGGCCGGATCGCGTCGCTCATTGGCGTCGAGGGCGGCCATTCGATCGCCAATTCCCTTGGCACGCTGCGGATGTTGGCCGCGCTGGGCACGCGCTACCTGACGCTACACACACGGCCAACACGCCGTGGGCCGATAGCGCCACCGATGAGCCAGCGTGGGCGGCTTTCCGCCTTCGGCCGAGAGGTCGTACGGGAATGCAACCGCCTCGGCGTCATGGCCGACCTGTCCCACGTCGCGCCCGCGACGATGCACGCGACGCTTGACATGTCCACCGCGCCGGCGTTCTTCTCGCATTCGAGTGCCCGCGCTCGTCTCGCGATCACCCGCGCAACGTGCCCGACGATGTGCTCGCTCGGGTCCGAGACACGAATGGCGTCGTCATGGTGACGTTCGTGTCCCGGGTTCATCAACGAAGAGTGCCGGCCAGTGGATGGCTGGGTTGTTCGCATTCGAGGATCAGGTCGCCGCCGAGCATCCCGGTGACGGCGGCACTGGCACGGGAGCGACGAGCGAGCTACATCGCGGACAACCCGCGTCCGTCGTGCTCGGTGCGCGATGTCGCCGATCACGTCGAGCACGTCCGCGAAGTGGCGGGTGTCGACGCGGTCGGGATCGGCAGCGACTACGACGGCATCGGTCGGCACGCCCGATGGTCTCGAGGATGTGTCGACGTTCCCGAACCTGTTGGCGGAACTGGCGACGCGCGGCTGGTCCGACACCGACCTCGGCGAAACTCACCTGGCAGAACACGCTGCGCGTGCTGCGCGACACGGAGTCGGCGGCGCGAGCCGCGCAGGCCGAACGCGGGCCATCGCTTGCCACGTTCGCCCCGGCCGCCTGAGCCAGTCGCGCCGGCCTTCCCGAGCTGGAATCATTCCTACGGCGTCCTATCACCCGCTGGCGTTAGTGCGTGCAGAGTGGTAGGTCCGCCGGCGGATGGCTGTGGCGGCCGGGAACCTGTCCGGTCGGCACCGCCGCGACTTACATGTCTTCGAGCTCTCGGCCCTTTGTCTCGCGTACGGCTCGCCAGACGAAGACGAGCGCGAGGAACGCGAACGTCGCGTAGAGGCCATAGGCGAAGACGAGGCCGGCCGACGCGAGCGTCGGGAACGTCGTGGAGATCGCCCAGTTCGCGAGCCACTGTGCGGCGGCGGCCACGGCGAGCGCCGAGGCCCGGATCCGGTTGTTGAACATCTCGCCGAGCAGCACCCAGACGACCGGGCCCCAGCTCACGCGCGAACGCGAAGACATAGAGGTTCGCCGACACGAGCGCGACCTTGCCGATGTCCGGGCTCAACGTGATGTTGCTGCCCGATCCGGACGCGGTGCCGAAGCACGCCGCCATCACACCCAGGTGACCACCATGCCGGTCGCGCCGATGAGGAGCAGCGGCTTCCGGCCGATCTTGTCGATGAGCGATATCGCCACGATGGTTGCGACGATGTTGGTGACGCTCGTGATCGTGCTGATCAGGAACGAGTCGTTCGGACGAGAAGCCGACCGACTCCCACAGCGCGGTTGAGTAGTAGAAGATCACGTTGATGCCGACGAACTGCTGGAAGACCGAGAGCAGGATGCCGACCCAGACGATCGGCAGGAGGCCGAATCGTGGTCCGCGCAGTTCGGCGAGCTTCACCTTCTCCTCGTCATTGCCGAGCGACCGTTGGATCTCGGCAATCCGGTTGTCGGCATCGCCGCCCACATATTCGGTCAGCACCTTGTGGGCCTGCTCGGTGCGGTGCGTGCGGACGAGATATCGCGGCGACTCGGGGATCATCAGGGCGACGATGCCGTACACCACGGCCGGGATCGCGAGACTGGCGAACATCCACCGCCACGCCGGCCCGCCCCATGGCTCGTCGCCGAGGGCGCCACCGCCGCCTCGAGCCAATAGGTAGGCGACCAGTTGGGACAGGAAGATGCCCGTCACGATGGCGAATTGCTGAAGCGAGCCGAGCCGTCCGCGGATCCTGGCCGGCGCGATCTCGGCGATGTACGCCGGTGCGATGACGCTGGCCGCCCCGACCGCCAAACCGCCGAGCACGCGCCACAGAACCAGATCCCATACGGCCGACGGCCAGCGCCGATCCGATCGCACTTGCGATGAACAGTATCGCCGCGATGATCATCGTCCGGACGCGCCCGATCCGGTCTCCGATCGGGCCGGCGAACCAGGCGCCGACGACAGAGCCGAGCAAGGCCGACGAGATGACGAAGCCCTTGGCGGTCGGGCCCAGATGATAGACATGCTGGACGGCGGTGCCAGCGCCGTTGATGATGGCCGTGTCGTAGCCGAACAGAAACCGCCCAGTGCTGCGGCGGCCGCGATCGGGACCACTGACCTCGTTGCCGCTCGCGCGGCATCGAATCGGTCACCGCGGTCACAGGCCCATCTTGTCCCAAATGCCAGGTAAAGAGACCGGGTACCGCGATATCGATCGGCATGGCGCTACCGTGGACGACGTGCGACGAGATCCCGCGGTTTCGCGCTTTACGGCCAGTGCTCTGTCGCCGGCGCGCCGCGCAGCTGACCTTGACCAGACTCCGCCGCGAGCGCTTCGACGTGCTCATCATCGGTGGCGGCGTCACCGGAGTGGGTGCGGCGCTCGACGCCGCCGCCCGAGGGCTGTCGGTGGCGCTCGTCGAAGCGCGCGATCTCGCGGCCGGCACGTCCAGCCGGTCCAGCAAACTCATCCATGGCGGCCTGCGCTACCTCGAACAGCTCGAGTTCGGGTTGGTACACGAGGCGCTGCGCGAACGCGGCCTGCTCGCGACCCGGCTCGCCCCGCACCTCGTGCGGCCGGTGCCGATCCTCGTCCCGCTGGTCGCCACTCCACCGATAGCGGTGCCCACCCGCGCCGCCGCACGACGGCGCGCACGCGGCCGCGTCGGGTGGCCGGAAGGCCGCGTCACGAAGTGCGGTCGATCGGGCACCGCGCCTGGCAGCGTACGTACCTCGGGGCCGGTGTCGCGCTCTACGACGCGTTCGCCGGCATCGTCGGCGGTCCGGGCGTTCGTGGCATGCCGCCGCACCGTCACCTGTCGAAGACCGGTGCCCGGCGACTGTTCCCCTCGCTGCGCGAGGACGTCATCACCGGCGCGATCCGCTACTACGACGGACAGGTCGACGACGCGCGGTACGTGGCGACGATGGCTCGGACGGCGGCCAGCCTCGGCGCGGCCATCGTGACGTCGACGTCGGCCGTGGCACTCAACCGGGACGCCCGCGAGGTCACCGGCGCTCGCGTCCGCGACATGGAGACCGGCGACGAGTTCGACGTGTCCGCCCGTACGGTCGTCGCCGCGACGGGCGTGTGGAGCGACGACATCGCGGTCCTGCTCGGGTGCGCCGGCCAGCCGGGCGCGCTCCGGGCTACGGGTACGGGCCAGCAAGGGTGTGCACCTGGTCGTGCCGCGATCGGCGATCTCCGGCGACGCCGGCCTGATCCTGCGTACGCCGACCTCGGTGCTGTTCGTGCTGCCGTGGGGCGGCCATTGGATCATCGGGACCACGGACACCGACTGGTCGCTGGACCGGGCGCATCCGGCCGCTTCGGCGCGCGACATCGTATACCTGCTGGAACAACTCAACGGCTGGCTGGACCGGCCGGTCCGCCCCGAGGACATCGAGGGCGTCTACGCCGGGCTGCGGCCGCTGTTGTCCGGTGAGGACGAGCAGACCTCGGCGCTGTCCCGCGAGCACGCCGTGGTCGAGCCGATGCTCGGCATCATGGTGGTCGCGGGCGGGAAGTACACGACCTACCGCGTGATGGCCGCCGACGTGATCGACCGGGTGGTTCGCCGGCTCGGATCGTTCGGTGCGGATCCGCCGCCGGCATCGCGTACGGATCGGCTGCCGTTGCTCGGTGCGGACGGCTATCCGGCAATGTGGTCGAACCGGGCCGACATCGCGCGCCGTCGCGGGATCACGGTCGGCGTGTTAGAGCATCTGCTGGAGCGCTACGGCACGCTGGCCACCGAGGTGCTCGCGCTCGTCGACGCCGATCCCCGGCTCGGGCAGGCGCTCGACGGCGCACCCGAATACCTGGCCGCCGAGGTCGTGTACGCGGTCACGGCCGAGGGCGCGCTGCACGTCGAGGACGTGTTGACCCGCCGTACCCGGATCTCGATCGAGACCACACACCGCGGCGCCGAGAGTGCCGCCGCTACGGCCGACCTGATGGCGCCGCTGCTCGGCTGGGGAGCCGAAACCCGCGAGCGCGAGGTGGCGAACTACCTGAAGCGGGTCGAGGCCGAGCGTGAGTCGCAGCGGATGCCGGATGACCTGACCGCCGACGCGGCCCGGTTGGGTGCGGACGAAGTCCGGCTCGGCACGCGGCGGCGGTCGTCGCCCGTCCATGGCTAGGCGCGCCCACGGCTAGCTTCGCGTCCACGGCCAGCCGCCTGTATGGCCAGCCCCGCGTCAGGCTGCCAGGTCGATGACCTTGCCCGGGTTCATGATGTTCGCCGGGTCCAGCGCTTGCTTGATCGCTCGGTGAACGCGCAGCCCGATCGGCCCGAGTTCGCGTCGCGAGCCAGTCGCGCTTCAGTAGCCCGACGCCGTGCTCGCCGGTGACCGTGCCGCCGAGGGCCAGGCCGAGCGCCAGGATCTCGTCGAACACGCGGTGACCGGCGGCCACACTGGACGGATCGGACCGGTCGACGAGAATGATGGGGTGCAGGTTGCCGTCGCCGGCATGACCGATCATGCCGACCGCGACGCCCGCGGCCGCGCTGATCTGCTCGACTCCCTCGATCATTTCGGCCAGCCGGGAGACCGGCACGGCGACATCGTCGATGATCAGCCCGCCGCGGCCGGGGAACGTCGTCTCGGCCAGCTGCTCCATCGCCGGGTGTGCCGCCCGCCGCGCTCCGAGGAGCGCTGCCGCCTCGTCGGCGTCGGAGGCGGTGAACACCTCCGCACCGGCGGCTTCACACATCGCGGCCAGCCCGGCGATGTCGTCGGCGGCTCGCGGTCCGCTGTCCACGCGCCGCGAGGAGCAGCGCACTTGCCGTCGTGCGCCAACCCCATCGGCCGGTACGCCTCGATCGCCGCGAGATGCGTACGGTCGATCAGCTCCAGCAGGCTGGGCGTCGTGCCGGTCGACACGATCGACTGACGGCGACCCCGGCCGCGGCCGCGGTCGGAAACACGGCGGCCAGCGTGAGGCCCGGCTCGGCGGCCGGCCGCAGGCCGACGGTGATCTCGGTGATCATGCCGAGCGTGCCTTCCGAGCCCATGAACAGCGGGCCAGGTCGTAGCCGGCCACGCCCTTGGCCGTCCGCTGGCCGCGTCGCAGCACCTCGCCGTCGGCCAGCACCACCTCCAGGCCCGGACGTACGCGCTCGTCACGCCGTACTTCACGCAGCACATGCCGCCGGCGTTGGTCGAGACGTTGCCACCGATCGTGGACGACTCCCAGGATCCCGGGTCGGGTGGGTAGAACAGACCGGCTCGGCCACCGCTCGCGCCAGTGCCGCGTTCACCACACCCGGCTGCACCACGGCGGTCCGGTTGACCGGGTCGATCTCGACGATGCGGTTCATCGCCGTCAGCGACACCATGACCGCGCCGTCCAAGCGTTGGCCGCGCCGGCCAGCCCGGTCCGCCCCCCCTGAGGCACGATCGGGATGCGTCGTGCCGCGGCGATCTTGACGATCGCGGCAACCTCCGCCGTCGTGCGTGGTCGTACGAGGACCAGCGGTGAGCCGACGTCGCACATGTCGGCCTCGTCGCGGGCGAAGCTCGCGAGGAGATCCGGATCAGTGATCACCGGCGTCACCGCGGCCAGCTCGTCGACCAGATCGCCGACCGGGGTGCGTTCGGCCGTCAGGGGTTCGGGCGAAACCATGCCCGCGAGCCTAGTCTGGCTTCGCGGTGCCCCGGTTCTCCAGCATCGGTGTCGAACGTCTCCAGGTCACGCCGTCGCGAGCATCCTTACGGCGGCGCGCGATGCCGGCCAGTGCTTCCAGGACGACCCGGTTGCCCAGCAACGCGGTGATCTCGGCGTGGTCGTACGGCGGCGACACCTCGACGATGTCCATGCCGGCGACCGGCAGCTCGTGGCAGATTCGGGATACCGCGTCGAGTAGTTGCCGCGCGGTCATGCCACCCGGCTCGGGAGTGCCGGTGCCTGGCGCGTGGGCCGGGTCACAGACGTCGATGTCGACCGACAGGAACACGGCGTCGCAGCCGTCCAGCGCGATCGCGAACGCCTCGATCGAGGACAGCGTCGAGGCCGCGCGACGACGATCTCGCTCATGTGGAACGAGTTCATGCGCTGGTCGGCCATCCAGTCGAGCGTCTCCGGCTCCGGCCAGTACCCGCGCAGGCCGAGCTGGAGGAAGCGGTCACCGCGCACGGCCCCGGACTCGATGAGTCGCCGCATCGGCTGACCGTGGCCGTAGAGCGAGCCGAACGTGATGTTGCCGGTGTCGGCGTGCGCGTCGAAATGGATGATCGAGACCTTGCCGGCACCGGTGTGCCGCGACACCCCGGTCGCGTCCGGCCACGTGATCGTGTGGTCGCCGCCGAGGATCAACGGGATCGCGTCGTGGGTGGCGATGAACGCGACCGCCTCTTCGATTGCGTGGCAGCTGCGCAACATCTCGCCGCTGTACACCTCGAGGTCTCCGGCGTCCTTGACGACCAGGTCGCCGGTCAGCGCGTTCGACCCGCATCGCCATGATGCGGCCGGTTGCCCGTCGTAGCGGCAGGTAGTCGCTTCCTCGGATCGCGGCCGGTCCGAACCGGGTGCCGGGCCGGTGTGACGTTCCGCCGTCGAACGGTGCCCCGATGATGACCACATCCGCGTCGGCGTACGTCTCCGGCTCCGCCAGTCGCAGGCGGGCACGCCGATGAACGTGAATCCGGGCCGTACATCGTCCGTACGCGGGTCACCCGATCACGCTAGCGTGAGCCCATGCTTCTCGTGGACGACGCCGGTGTGGCCCGGACGTGGCCGCGCCGCCGGTCGGCTCGTTCGCCCACTTGGTGAGCGACGTGTCGTTCGATGAGCTGCACGCGTTCGCCGAGATGCTCGGCGTGCCCGCGCCGGGCGTTCGAACGCGATCACTACGACATCCCGGCCGACCTGGTGCCGCGTGCGGTGTTGCTCGGCGCCGTACACGTCACGTCGAAAGACCTCGTCCGGCGGCTCACCGCCGCCGGCCTGCGCCGGCCCGAACGACGCCCGCTGGTCCGGTCAAGCCCGCAGTGTCGTGGAGCTCGCGCGGTCAGGTTCGCGCGCGCCGCGCTCTTGCCACGCCTGCGCGATGCGGCGCCAGGTAGTAAAGCGGGTCAAGACCCAGAAGCTTCGCCAGTACGGCGGACCGCCCGGCCACGAACGCGTCGTCGGGAACGAACGCAGTACTCGGCCCGGACCGCGTCGGCGTAGGCCGCGTAGTGCTCGTCGTCGACGGCCAGGATCGCGAGATCGGCGTCGGCGAGCAGGGCGCCGTTGCGATCGTCCGGCTCGACGCGCGTGGTCGGCGGTCAGCAGCACCAGCCGTACCACCTCGTCGACCTGGGCCGGCGGGACCGCGAGCGGCGGCAGCATGGCCGCGGCCAGTTCGGCGCTGGCCTGCTCGTTGCCGGTCGGCTCGGCGACGCGTGGGTCGTAGACGGCGTCGTGGAACCAGGCGGCCAGCCGGACGGCGTGGATGTCGTCGGCAAGATCGGCCGCCTCGTCGAGGACGGTCAGCATGAACGTCAAGTGGTCGACGGTGTGATATCGGCGCGCCGGCTCGGACCAGCGCGCGACCAGTTCCGCTCCGGCGGCCTGCGCCGCCGCGCTCCCGCAGTCGGCCGGCAGCGCCTGACACCACCGCTCGATCAGGAATTCGCTCATCGTCGCGACGCGGCTACGCGGACAGTACGTCGTCGGCGTCGACGATCGTGTACGCGTACCCCTGCTCGGCCAGGAACCGCTGCCGGTGAGCGGCGTACTCGGTGTCGATCGTGTCCCGGGAGACGACGGTGTAGAAGTGCGCCTGCCGGCCGTCGGCCTTGGGCCGCAGCACCCGGCCGAGTCGCTGCGCCTCCTCCTGCCGCGAGCCGAACGTGCCGGACACCTGGATCGCCACCGCCGCCTCGGGCAGGTCGATCGAGAAGTTGCCGACCTTCGAGATCACCAGCGTCGGCACCTCGCCGGTGCGGAACGCGTCGAACAGCGCTCGCGCTCCTTGTTCGTGGTCGCGCCCTGCACGATCGGGGCGTCGAGATATTCGCCGAGCGCGTGCAACTGGTCGATGTAGCCGCCGATGACGAGCACCTGGTCGCCCTGGTGCCGCTCGACCAGTGCCCGGACCACGGGCAGCTTCGTCCGCGGCGGTCGCCGCGACCCGGTAGCGCTCCTCCGGCTCGGCCGTCGCGTACGCCATCCGCTCGGCGTCGGTCAGCGTGACCCGGACCTCGGTGCAGTCGGCCGGCGCGATCCAGCCCTGGGACTCGATGTCCTTCCACGGCGCGTCGTAGCGCTTCGGTCCGATCAGGGAGAACACGTCGCCCTCGCGCCCGTCCTCGCGGACCAGCGTCGCGGTCAGGCCGAGCCGGCGGCGGGCCTGCAGGTCGGCGGTGAACCGGAAGATCGGCGCCGGCAGCAGGTGCACCTCGTCGTAGATGACCAGGCCCCAGTCGCGCGCGCCGAACACGTCCAGGTGCGGCGAACGCGCCGCCGCGACGGGTGGTGAGCACCTGGTACGTCGCGATGGTGACCGGCCGGATCTCCTTGCGCTCGCCGGAGTACTCGCCGATCTCCTCCTCGGTCAGCGAGGTGCGGGCGATCAGCTCGCGCTTCCACTGCCGACCGGCGACCGTGTTCGTGACCAGGATCAGCGTGGTCGCCTTGGCCTCGGCCATCGCGGCCGCGCCGACCAGCGTCTTGCCGGCGCCGCACGGCAGCACGACCACGCCCGAGCCGCCGGCCCAGAAGTGCTCGACCGCCTCCTGCTGGTAGGAGCGCAGCGTCCAACCGTCCTCGGCCAGCTCGATCGGGTGCGCCTCGCCGTCGACGTAGCCGGCCAGATCCTCGGCCGGCCAGCCGAGCTTGAGCAGGGCCTGCTTGAGCCGGCCGCGCTCGGACGGGTGGACGGCGATGGTGTCCGGATCGAGCTTGGGCACCGAGCATGCCGGCGAGTTTCTTCGACTTCGCGACCTCGACCAGGACGGCGCGGTCGAGCCCCCGCAGCACCAGACCGTGGGCCGGGTCGTTGACGAGCTGGAGCCGGCCGTACCGGTCCATCGTCTCGGCCACGTCGACCAGCAGCGCGTGCGGCACCGGATAGCGCGAGTAGTTCAGCAGCGCGTCGACGACCGACTCGGCGTCGTGACCGGCGGCGCGGGCGTTCCACAGCCCGAGCGGGCGTCAACCGGTACGTGTGCACGTGCTCGGGCGAGCGCTCCAGCTCGGCGAAGGGCGCGATCGCCATCCGGCAGCTGCGCGCATCCGGGTGGTCGACCTCGAGGAGCAGGGTCTTGTCGGACTGGACGATCAGCGGGCCGCCGGTCACAGGTGCATCGCCTCCGGGTTGGGTGCACGGTGTCGCGGCGGCTGTGGCGTACGCCGGCGCAACGGTCAAGTCTTACACGCTCGGTACGACCATCCGGAGCGGTGCCTTGCACCCAATGGCCGGAAGTATTGACCGAACGAACCAGTTCGCGTGCCAGATGCAACCGCGGCACCGTCCTGCGGCGTCTACCGGTTATGCATGGCTGGCGGTGGTCGGCGGGTCCCGCGTCGCATCGCCCGGTACGCGTCCCGTGTCGCCGCACGGGACGACGCCGTAAACGAGCCATGCACGCGGTGCCGGATGCACGCGTTCGACAGCCGTGGTGTTTTGGGGCGGGCGCGTTTTGGGGGCGCGCCCGCCCCGGCGTCGCCACCGAGGTTCGGGGGCGAGCGCGTGATCCTGCATCGCCGCAGCCGCACGGCGCTAATCGAGCCTCGGCTTCGACGGCCGCCGCCGTGATCCGGTGCAGCGCGAATGTGTGCAGCATCTCGGTCCGCTCGTCCTGCGCGCGCAGATATCCGCCGCCGATCGAAACCGGCCGCAGCAGCCGTGACGTCGTCGACCCGTGTGCGTCGACGTACCCCACCCAGACCGGCGCCTTGTCCCGGATCGCTTGCTGCAGAACGGCCATTGCGTTCGTGTGGGCATGCGAGTCGGTCGGTCCGGCCGCCCGTACGGTGGCCGGTGCCCGGCGGGCCGTGCGTGCCACGGCGTCGCCGCGGCGAAGCGCCTCCACCGCAGCGGCGAGCCGCGGAGCGGTGAGGCCGCGACCGGCGTCGGTGAACGCGGGCAGCGAGAGGGTGTTGCGCCGTGGCGGGGCCCGAAACGCCCGGGTACGCGCGATCACCAGACCGCCGCCGCCATCCTCCTGCACCGGGGCGTACCCGGCGGCGCGCAGCTCATCGAGCACGCGACTGACGAGATAGGGCGAGATCAGCACGGTCGGCGCGACCGATCGCAGCGACAGCCCGGACAACCGCCGGTCGGCGGCCACCTGGATCAGCAGCGCCGCGTCCTCGCTGCGCAGGTAACATCCGGCCGCCCCCAGCCGCAACCCACCGTGGCGCCGGGCAACATCGTCGATCATGTACGTCAGCGACTGCGGCACCGCCGTCCGTGACCGTCGGGTGAACATGTTCTGCAGGTCCGTGGCGGTGTGACCGGCGTCGAGAGCGCGCCGAACGCTATCGGGAGTGACCCGGTAGACCGACGCGCCGCCGGCCGACTCGTGTTCGGCGACGAGCGCGAGTTCGGCGGCGAGCGCCGGGCTCGGGCGGTCCCGGCACCACGACCGTCAGGTCGGCCTGCACGAGCAGATGGTCGACCGGTGGCGGCAGTAGCTTGTCGAGCGCAGCGGCGGCCCGTGACGGTGCCGCCGGCGAACTCGACGACAGGCCCAGGGGGTCGTCGTCGGCGTCGTGCATCGCCGCCGCCGTGACTTCCTCCAGCAGCATCCGGCCGTAGCCGGTCAATCCGCCGAGACCGGTCAGCCCGAGCTGGGCCGCTTCGGCCAGAATCCATCGGACCGGGTCGGCCGTCGTCGGATCGGCCGCCCCGGGCTGCCACGGCGATCGTCGTGGTGCTCGCCAGTGGAGTGCGGCCAGCAGATCGTCCTCGGTCGGTGTGCTGCCGGCGCCACCGGCCGCGAGCAGCTCCAACACGGTCGCGCGCAGCCGAGGCGCGCCGGTGCGTTCGAGCTCCGGGCCGAGCACGTTCGGGGCGCGATCGGCGCCGGTTCGGCCGCCGCCCGAGCCCCCGTTCGCCGTGGTCCCGTTGCCAGGCGCACCCGTCGCTCCGTTGCCCGGGAAGGAGCCGCCGTTCGATGCCGTCGACGCGTTGCCGGGACGGTTCGCCAGCCCCGGCTGCCGCGTCATGACGAGCCAGGCGCGGGCAAGCCGGATCCAGCGCTGCGCGGCGGTCGCCTCGACCCACTGGTCGTACGCGAGCGTGGGCAGGAACCGCGGCTCGCCGGGGCTGCCGTACGTGCTCCCATCGGTCTCGCCGAGCAGACCGGCGGCGGCCGCGACTTCGAACAGCACGGTGGCCGCTGGTTCGGTGACCCCGGCCGCACGCGCGACTCGCCGCAGGTCCCGTACGCCGAGGCCGCCGGTCCGCAGCACCGCCGCTGGATCGTCCGACAGGACGCCGAGCAGGTCGTCCACGTGCCGCACGGTCTCCATGACCTGGCCGGTGCCGGCGGAGTCGACCACCCGGGCCGTACGCGAGGATCCGGAGCCGACAGGTGGGAGCGGATGCAACGGTCCGAGATCGCCGTCGCGTCGCAGCGCGATCGCAACCTCGCGCGGCAGCTCGACCGTGTCGTCGGCCACGGCGACAAGCAGGCTCCGGGCCACAAGCGACCCCACCGTCGCGTCGATATCCTTGATCGTTTCCGGACTGGCCGCTCCGATCGGCGGCCCAGCCGCGAGCCGGTCCAGCACCGCCCGTCCGGCCGGTGCCACGGCCAGCAACGCCCGGCGGAGCGCCGCCGGGTCGGCGGCGAGCGCGGCCGCCGACGGGTCGAGGAGCTGCGCCGGGCGACCGAGCCCGGCCGGGTAGGGCGAGCTCACCTCGTCGACCGCCGCCACGATGTGCAGCGCCTCGTCGGTGCCGTACAAGATCATCAGGTCCTGAAGCCGTCGCACCGCGGCGCGCACCTGATCGGCCTCGGCCGCGCCGGTGAGGGCAAGGATCGCGGCCATCGACGTCGTGTCGCCGTCGTTCGGGTCTCGGGTCAGCCGGGCGGCGTCCAAGATCTCGATGGTGAACAGATCCAGGCCGTCGAGGGCTCGCGCGACGGACACGCGGGACTGGGAGCGTGCCGCCAATGCCGCCACATCCGGCGGAGGCGGCGTCAGGAGGTCGGGGCGACGACTGAACACAGCGGCGAGCGCGCCGTCGGGCAGCGCGCGGAGGTGATCGGTGAGAGTGCTGGCCATCGTCGTACAACGCTAGCCGGCTCGGCCGGGAATCGTCGCCCACGGCGGCCGCCAACGCGCGGGATTCGGATGTGGGAAGATGGCGGTAGATCGTCTAGGCCCGCATCTCTACCAGGTCGCTCGCAGGAGGACACATGGCGTCTCACGCCGCATCCGCACCCGATCCCGATCGCCCGGGTGGCGAGGACGACCGGCTGCCGGTGTTGCGATCGAAGGCGCGACCGGTGCCGCAGGGCAATCTCGGCGTGACCGAGATCCTGTTCGACCGGGCCGGAGCGGCATCCCCGTTCGGCGATGACATGCGCTTCCCGCTGCCCGTGTCGGAGCTGAGCTACGTGCACCCGACCGAGGATGCGTTCCCCGAGCACTAGCGCGACCACCCACATGCGCGGCGATCTCGTGGTCGGCTTCGACCTAGACATGACGTTGATCGATTCGCGGCAGGGCGTTGGCGATGTCTACCGCACGCTCGCCGCGGAGACGGGCGTGCCCATCGACGCGGACCTCGCCAGTTCACGGCTCGGTCCGCCGCTCGAAACCGAGCTGGCCGAATGGTTCCCGGCCGCCGACGTGCCGGCCATGGCAGCCCGGTATCGCGAGATCTACTGCTCGTACGCGATCGAGCGCACACCGCTGCTTCCGGGCGCGGCCGAGGCGGTCGACGCGGTCCACGCCGCCGGTGGACGAGTGATCGTCGTCACGTCCAAATTCACCGGCAACGCCCGTCTCCACCTCGACCACACCGGACTCGATGCGGACGAGCTCGCCGGCTCGGCGCACGGCGACGGCAAGCGCGATGCGCTGCTGCGCTTTCGCGCGCGTTGGTATGTCGGCGATCACGTCGCGGACATGCGGTCCGCGCGAGCCGCCGCCGACATCGCACCCGGACTCGGCATCGTCGCGGTCGGGGTGACCACCGGGCCGTGCGACGCGCGTGAATTGACCGATGCCGGCGCCGACGACATTCTGCCCGATCTGCTGGGATTTCCGGGGCTACTGGCAAAACGCGAATCCGGTTGGTCGCCGCCAGATCTGCCGATAACCTCGACGCGCGCGTAACTTCATCTGTGCGGCGACATCTTGCGGTGACGCGAGACAGACGGCGCCCGCCCATCGATGCGACGACAGAGGGATCAACAGTGCCCACGGGACGAGTGAAGTGGTACGACACGGAGAAGGGCTTCGGCTTTCTCACTCGCGAGGATGGCGAGGACGTGTTCGTGCACAAGGCAGCGCTGCCCGACGGCGTGACCGCGCTCAGCCCCGGTCAGCGCGTCGACTTCGGCGTCGCCGAAGGTCGTAAGGGCAGCCAGGCACTGAACGTGAAAGTGCTCGAAGTCGCCGACGTCCGTTGCCGAGCTGCGCCGCCGGCCGGCCGAGGAGCTGCACGGACTGATCGAAGACATGATCAAGGTGCTCGAGTCCAAGATCATGCCGGATCTACGGCGTGGACGGTTCCCGGACAAGAAGGTGTCCAAGACGATCGCCGAAGTCGTCCACGCCGTCGCGAGCGAGCTGGAGATCTAGCGCCGGCTCGCCGCGAGTGGCCGGCTCAGAGCGAAAAGCGATCGGCCGGTACGGCCGGGACGAGCCCCGCCTGCGGCGGCGCGGTCGAGCAGCGCACGGACCGCGGCATAGCCGGCGCTACCGAGGTTCTCCGTGAACTCGTTGACGTAGAGGGCGATGTGCTGCGCGACAACGTCGGGCTCCATCTCCTGCGCATGCTCGAGCACGTAGGGCTCGCTCGCCGCCGGAGCCGCCCAGGCCTGCCGTACGGACGCTCGCACCCATTCGGCGGCCTGTGCCGCGTCGACGCGTTCGCGATGGGCCAGGATCGCGCCGAGCGGGATCGGGTGCCCGGTGGAGTGCTCCCACCAGTCGCCGAGATCGACGAGCGCCGTCAGGCCGTAGCCGCGGGTAGGTGAACCGGGCCTCGTGGATGACGAGGCCGGCATCGAATCGGCCCTCGGCCACGCCGGGCATGATCTCGTGGAACGGCACGATCTCGATCTTGGCGGGATCGTGCCCGGCCGCCCAGAGACGAAACAGCAGGTAGGCCGTCGTTCGATCACCGGGGACGGCGACCGTCGCCCCGGCCAGCGCGGGTCTCCGGACGGTCGCGCCGACCGACCGGCGTCGCTGGTGTCGGTGGCCGCGGCTGGCCGGCGTCGGCCCGCGTAGCACCAGCGGGCCGCAGCCACGGCCGAGCGCACCGCCGCACGGCAGCAACTTGTACTGGTCGAGCAGCCACGGCAACGCCGCATAACTCACCTTCACCAGGTCGAACTCGGCCGTCGAGGGATGCAGTGTTGGTCACGTCCACGTCGGCGAAGGTCACGTCGATCGGCGGCGCACCCTCGACCAGACCGTGCACGAGGCATGGAACGCAAAGGTGTCATTAGGGCAGGGGAGATGGCAAGCGACAGACTCACGGCGACCAACGTAATTCGAGTCCTTCCGCGACGCGGCCGCTCAGAACGCGCGCCTTGGTCAATGCGGCCATCCGCCAGAATTCGCCATACGGTCGCGTGGACCGACCATGTTCGACATCGTCCGTATCTCGACGAATGGCACTTCGTGATCCTCGGCCGCGGTGGCGACGCCGCACCCCTCCATCGCCTCGGCGAGCGCGTCTGGATGCCGTGCGGCCAACTCCGCCGCCCGTGCGGACCGTGCCGGTGACCGGTCTGGACGCTCAAGACCGCGCCGGTGAGCGCCGACGGCAAGCTCGCTGTCACGCGTTCGAACACGCCCGGGTCAGCGTCCATAGCGTCGGTGCCGAAGCCGAGATCGGACAGGGTCAGGAAGCCGTCCGGCGAGTCGGCGCCGAGGTCGGCGGCGACCGTGCGGCGGCCCACGACGATGTCGCCGAGCGCACCACGTCGGACGTATGCCGCCGCCGATGCCGGCGCTAATCACGCGCGTCGTACGCCGCCTGGCCGGTCAACTGCCGCTCGGTCAGCCATCGCGCCGTACGTGCGGCCGCCGCTGCGATGCCGACGCCGCCCGAGAGCACGTGCGCGCCGGCGGTCGCCTGCTCGATGGTGGTGGCGGCATCGACGGCATTGACGCCGGTCGCGCCGAGGCCGGCGAGGATGGCGTCGCGTTCGGCCGCGACGGCCGTGACGACGAGCAGAAGCATCATGTGCCGGCGGAGTCGTCGTCGGACCGCACGCTGTCCGGCCGGTAGATGTGGTAGCCCGGCTGATCCTCGTCGGTGCGGGGGAGTACGCGCGTCGTGCCGACGGTGTCCGGCCGGACCGCGCCGCTCCGGACTGCGGCACGGTCGGCTGCGACGCGGTTGGTTGCGCGGCGGTCGTTTGCGCTGCAATGCGCGTCGCGCGCGGCTTCGCTGCGGTCGGTTGGCCGCCGCGACGCGCCGCGCCAGCGTTGAGACCCGGCCGCGCGAGCCGCCTTGGCCGCGCGGCGCCGTGCCCACCAGGGCCGGCCGGCGCCGAAGGCTCGCCGTGCTCATGGTGACCCTGCTGGTACGTCGTCCCGCCCGGCAACTCGACCGTGCGCGCGGTGGTGCCGGACGGATAACCGACGGTCGGCTCTCCGCCGGACGGCTGTGGCCGCGTTGGCTGTGGCGCCGTTGGTGGTGGCGCCGTAGGTGGCTGGCGACCGTCTGCGATGCCGATGCCGCCCGGTCAACATGTCCCGCCGCAACGGATCGCGCGCAGACCATGCGGATCCCGGCGACCACCATGCCGGCCGTCAGCGATGATGCCGACTCGGCCCGTGAACGGGATCAGGCCGATGGCGCCGCCGACCACGAACGCGAGCATGAGCAGCGTCTCGGAGTGCGCGAACGCGCTGGCTCGGACGTCTTCGGCGATGCGCTCCTGGATCGATGCGTCCACCGCCAGCTTCGCCAGCCCGCCGACGATCGCGATGGCGAGGCTGGCGAAGATGATCACGTGCCGAGCGAATACCAGATGCAGGCGAGGATGCCGGTCGACCGCGACCGACCAAATGCCAACGGCCTGCACGCAGAGCGGCCGGTGGATGCGCAGCCGGATCCGACGCGGTGGCGACGAATGAGCCGGCGCCGAGCGCGCCGATCGCGATGGCGAGCGCCCACGTCTCGGGCAGCGTCTGGCCGAACAGGTTCCGGGTCAGATCATGTGACCGGATCGAGAACGCCAGGAACAACGTCAAGAAACCGTAGAGCGCCCGGAGTACGGCACTGCCGGACAGCACGCCAGTACCAGCCGGCCAGACAGGACCCTGACACTGTTCCGGTCCGGGAGCAGGAAGATCCGCGGCAGCACCTCGGGCGGCTCGGAGTCGGCCTTCGGCGGCAGCCGCAGTGCGACCACCATGCCGACGACGAAGACGACCGCTGCCAGCCGCAGAGGCCACGGATGGCCGAGCCAGAACGCCAGGATGCCGATCGGGGCGACAGCCGCGCCGGCCAGCGTACCGAAGATCGATGCGCGCGCGCCCGCCTCGGACAGGCCCAGACCAGGTGGCAGTAGCCGGGGGACGGCGGCGCTGCGGGCCACCCCGTACGCCCGGGAGAGCGCGAGCACACCGAACGCCGCCGGGTAGAGCGCGACGTTGCGAGATAGTCGGAGATCACCCAGGCCAGGAACGCCCGGCCGAGCATCGTGATCGCCAGCGCATACCGGCGACCGTGGCGGAACCGGTCCAGAACCGGCCCAACCATCGGCGCCAACATGCGAACGGAGCCATCGTGATCAACAGGTAGAGCGCAACCCGGCCGCGCGCCTCGCCGACCGGCACGTTGAAAAAGATCGGTCGCGCGAGGCCCATGGTCACCAGGGTGTCGCCGGCACACGACGCCGCATGCAGGTCGAGCAGGCGAATCATCCCGACCTCGCCGGCGCCACCCTTGTTCCGGCACGAGCCAACGTTCCGGACGACCCACCGCCCGGCTGCGTACCCCCGCGGGCGGCCACTCGGGCCCCCTTGATCGTGGTGCCCACCGCGCGTCCCGCAGTGACCTCCTCGCGGTGTCCATCTGCGGCATGTTCATATCCTGTCGTATTCGTGTCGCGACTCGCGCACCTATCCGGGCCGACATCCAGTCAACGCCGCTGACGAAAATTGGACTTCGCCCGTGCGCCGGGGTGGTCGCGTGCCCGTAGGCGGACAACGGTGAGGTGACAATGCGCCGTGGCCACTCGCATTACCCTGGACGAGGCCCGCCAAGCTCGGACCAGATCTGTGCCGATGCCGTTGATCTTGCCCGCGCAGCGGTGACCGAGGACATTGCCGGTGCGCACATCGAGGCCGTTGCGGAGGGCGAGCGGCTCGTCACGCACTACTTCGAATGCCTGATGTCCGGGCTACCGAGGCTGGCGCTGGGCGGTCACGGTCGCCCGTACCCCGCAGCAAGAACGTCACGTCTGCGAAACCGTCCTGCTGCCCGGGCCGGACGCTCTGGTCACGCCGGACGTGGGTGCCGTGGGACCGACCGGGTCCAGCCCGGGCGACCTGGGCATCGGCGATCTCATGCCGACGGCGCCCGACGATGATCGGCTCGCTCCCGGCCTACCTGATGTCGGACGATCCAGCCGTCGAGGATGTGGTCTGGGAGTTGGGTCTCGGGCCGCGTCCGGGTGCTCTCCCGCGACGGTCGGCTCGACACCGCCGAGCGTTGGTACGAGGGCGACGCCGGCCCGAATGCCGCGATCGCCACCGGCGCACCGTGCAATGCCCGCTGCGTGTCGTGCGGTTTTTCTCTGCCACTCGCCGGGTCCATGCGGTCGATGTTCGGAGCATGCGCCAACGTGTACGCGCCGGACGACGGCCGGGTAGTCTCCGGCGACCATGGCTGTGGCGCCCACTCCGAAGTGCTGATCGATCAACCGGACGAGATCGAGGAAGCGCCGACGATCTACGACGACGCCGAAGTCGATCTGGTCGATGTCGAGGCCTGAGCCCGGCGCGGTCGCTCCAGCCCGTCCCGCCGCCATCCCACTCCCCGGCGCCGTCGACCCCGAAGCCGCGAACGCACCCGCGGACACCGAGCCGTCGGCGTCGATTGAGTCGACCGTGTCCGAGCCCGTAGCGGCCGACCTAGCCGAGCCCCCTGGCGATGTGGCAGCGGGAACAGCGGACGAGAGCAACGACCCCGCGCCGCAGAACAGCGCCGCCGAAGCCTCCGAGCCGACCGACCGGTTCGACGAGCGTGCGACAGACGACAGCGCTGCCGACGCGCACGCCGATCCCGAGGACGCGTAACCGTCCCCCGTACCACGTAACTCCGAAAGCCCGCGCTCCCCGACGAGCAACGGGCAGTCAAAGCGCAAGCAGTCGAGCCGCGGGATCCCGCCGCCGTAACGCTGGCCCGACGTCAGGCCAACCGCGCCGACAACGTGATCTCAGTCGCCGCCAACGCCTTAGAGACGGGACACCCCGCCTTCGCCTCGGCCGCGATCGCTTGGAACTTTGCGTCGTCAATGCCCGGCACCGTGCCCACCGTATCGAGGTCGATCTTCGTGATGCCGAAGCCGTCGGCGACCCGATCAAGATGTACGGTCGCGCTCGTCGCGATCGACGTCGGCGTGAATCCGGCCTGACTGAGGCCATTGGACAGAGCCATCGAGAAGCATCCGGCGTGGGCCGCCGCGATGAGCTCCTCCGGGTTGGTGCCCGAACCGGACTCGAACCGGGACATGAATGAGTAAGAGCCTTCGAACGCGCCCGATCCGAGCTTCATGGTGCCCGAGCCGTCGCGCAGGTTGCCCTCCCAGAGGGCGGATGAGGTACGTGTAGGCATGCCTGAACGCTAGCCCACGGACGAGGACTCCTTGTCGTTTCCCGCCGCGCGACGGGCCGCGCGGTGCCGGTCGTGCCGAATCATGACGTACCAGCCGGGGAAGCCCCACAGGAAGCCGGCGAGGCAGATCCACAGCCAGTCAGTGTGGCCGTGGGCGGACAGCGTGTGCCGGAACAGGAGGAGGACGAGACCGGCAATCGCCCACAACACGATGCCGCCGATCGCGAACGGCACGGTTGGTGGGTCGACCGGCTCGAGGTGGCGCTGTGGTGGTCGGCCATCCGTGGTGATCGGCTGTTCGGGCACGAGGGCAGCGTACGTCGTCCTGCTGATGGCGCCGCATCGGTGGCCAGGCCGTCGCGCCCGGCGGTAACGACCGATTTGCCCGGCACCCGTGACCGACATCATGGTAGATCGCGCATCGTTAGCCAAGCTTATTAGTTAAGCTAATGAGTGGCCGGAGTCAATGACCCGGCACGGACGTCCAGCGTCACTGCGCAACAACGCCCCGTGCCTTCCGGCCGATTTGACGGCCAGGGGTTGGGGTGAAGATGGCCAGCGAGCAGACAAAGACGCGACGGCCGGCCGCCGTGAGCGGACCCAAGAAATTGTTGGCCGTGGCCGCGCTGGCGACCGAGCTGCGCGACGGCGTGATGCGCTTCAACCGGCGGCTGCGCCAGGCCCGGCCGGTCGGCGACCTCACTCAGTCCCAATTGTCCGTGCTGACCAGCCTCGAACTGGCCGGCGCGCTGACCCCACGGGAGCTCGCCGAATCCGAACGCGTCCAGCCCCCAACGATGACCAAGATCGTGGCGCGGCTCGAAGAGATCGGCGTAGTACAGCGAACCCCGCATCCCACCGACGGTCGGCAGGTCATCCTGTCCGCGACGCCGCGCGGGCGGGAAGCGTTGGCCGAGACTCGGCGGGTGCGCGACGCCTGGTTGACCAAGCAGCTCGCGGCTCTCTCCGATGCGGAGCGCGACACACTGCGGGCGGCCGTGGAGATCATCATCCGCATTGCCCGCGACGACACCCCGGAAATCCCCCCACGCTAACCACCACCCGATAAGCCCCCAGGAGGCGGACCACACCGTGCAGGAACGGCTCAAGAACATATTTCGCGCGATGCACGTACGCAACTATCGCCTGTTCGCCACCGGACAGATGGTTTCGTTGCTCGGCAACTGGATGCAGGTCACGGCGCAGGACTGGCTTGTGCTCAAGCTTTCGCACAACTCACCGTCCGCGCTCGGCTTCGTCACCGCGCTGCAGTTCTTGCCGGTGCTGTTCCTGACGCTCGTCGGCGGCAAGCTCGCGGACCGATTCGATAAGCGCCGCATCCTGCTCGTTACCGCGGCGACGTACGCGTTGCTCGCGACGTTGATGGGCATCCTCGTCGTCGGCGGCGCGATCCAGCTCTGGATGGTGTTCTGCTTCGCGGCGGCGTGGGGCACGGTCGGTGCGATCGACACGCCGGCGCGCCAGTCGTTCGTGTCCGAGATGGTGGGACGAGACCTACTGCCCAACGCGCTGTCGCTGAACGCCGCCGTGTTCAATTCGGCCCGGATCTTCGGCCCGGCCATCGGTGGTCTGACGATTGCGTTCTTCGGCACCGGGACGGCATTTGTCCTCAACGCGTTCACGTTCATCGGCCCACTGGTCGCGCTGTCCAGGATGGTCCCGGCCGAGCTGCATCGCGATCTCGCCGCGCGGGCGAAGGCGGGCGAGGCTCGGATCGCCGAGGCGCTGCGCTACGTACGGCAGCGCCGCGACCTCGCCATCCCGATGATTTTGATCCTCATCGCCGGTTTGTTCGCGTTCAACTTCACCGTGACGCTTCCGGTGCTCGCGAAGAACGTGTTCCACCGCGGCGCCGGTGAGTTCGGCCTGCTCTCGACGTGCCTCGCGATCGGCGCGCTGGGTGGCGCGTTGGCCGGGAGTTCGCGCAATAAGCGCCCGTCAACGTGGACGGTGACCGCCGCGGCGATCGGCTTCGGCTCGCTGGAGACGGTGCTCGGCCTGTCACCGTCGTTCCTGCTCACGCTCTTTCTGCTGATTCCGACCGGCTTCGCGATGATCTTCTTTGCGCAGGCGGCGAACCAGCGGGTCCAGATGGGCACGGACGCGACGATCCGAGGCCGCGTCATGGCGCTCTACGTGTTGGTCTTCATGGGTACGACGCCGGTCGGCGCACCGGTGGTCGGCTGGGTCGGCGAGGCGTTCGGCCCCCGTACGGCCATTTGGGCCGGCGGCGCGGTGACCCTCATCGCCGCGATCGTGGTGTTCGCCCTCGAACAGCGCCGGCAGGGCGTACGGGTCCGGCTGGACCGCGACTCCCGCCGGTTCACCGTGGCGCCGAAGATCGAGGTCGAGCGCGAGCCCGTCCTGCAACGAGCCTGACCCAACGGCCACAACACCGCGGCACCGGACAAACTGCGTCAGACACCACGACGGCGGATAAACCGGATGAACATCGCCGGGTCGGACGTGCTCGCCGCCTTCGCTCCCGTGGTGTCCGGTTCACGGCAATCGCGACGTTGCAATCCCACGGTGAGTGAATGGCATAAATCAGGTAGCAATTGTTGCCTTGCCCGCTTACCGTGAGTCATCGTGACCTGGTTGCTGGCTATGTCTGTTTTCCTCGCCATCACTGTGCTCAGCATCGTGCCATTGGCGGTGCTAGCGGTCATTCACGCCGACAACCTTCTGGAATCCCTGGCGCGCACCCGTCGCCGTGCTCGTAAGGCCCGTGGACGCGTGCTGCCGGAGCCGGTCGGACCGCCGCTGGAGAAGATCGCGACGGATCTGCGCCGGATCGGGTCGGCCCGTCGCGAGACAAGCCTCGGATCGCTGGGTTACACGATCTTGACCACGCAATATGACAAGCAACTCGCGAACGGATGCCGCGCGCTCGGTCTCGACCACCGCATCTATGACCTGTGCGGCTTCGACCTCGATATGGAACGGCTGCGGGTCGAGGGCGCATTGAGCGACGCAGGCATGGTTCTCGCTGACTCCGATATTGAGCAGGACGTCGACGGGTGAGGCTGTTCGTCGCGGCCTATCCGCCGGCCGCGGCGCTGGATGATCTTGCACTGCAGATCGATGGTCTGCGCATTGGTCGAGCCACAGCGGCTGGTGTCAACGCCCGCCTGGCCGCTCGCCCGCTGTGGCACGTAACGGTCGCGTTTCTGGGCGACGTAGACGAGAAACGTTGCGACGCCGCGATCGCGGCGGTCGATCTGGCCGCGCAGGAGACCGATGCTTCGCCGATTCTGCGACTAGGGGGCGGCGGCACGTTCGGGCGTGGGAACTTCACCACCCTGTGGGTCGGTCTCGCTGGGGACGTGGCCGGACTCCAGTCATTGGCCGGTACGGTTCGAGCCAAGCTACGCCGCACGCGCGTCCAATACGACCGCAAGCCGTTCCGAGCGCACCTGACGATCGCTCGGCCGGGGAAGCGACTGCCGCGCGACGAGGTCGACGCCGACGTGGCGGCCTTGGCGACCTACGCCGGCCCGACCTGGCCCCTGACCGAACTCGTCCTCGTCGAATCCCACCAGGGCCCGCACCCCAGCACGCCCCGCTCCACCGCGCTCCACTGGCTAGGTAATCGAGTACCAGCCGTCGCACGTGAGCCGGGGGCCGGGGCCGTGGCCGGCGGCGATGATCCACCACCGTGGACGCTCAGCGTCGCACCTGCGACCCTCATTCGTCCACCCCGGTGGATCATGCCCACCACGTCAACCGTCTCCCCGCCGTACCACGTAACTCTGAGAGCTCTAAACCCCCGGGTGCGGACGCACCGCAACCACCGCGGGGTTTCGGGGTAGCATCCCCACGCCGGGATCAAGCCTGACCGCCCGGAGTGGGGATGCCCGCCGAAACCGAAAAGCTCTACCAGGCCCACGCCTCCGGCCCGGGACCACCGTTGCCAACCGCCGGGAACAGCTCATCGAGTCGAGCCAACGTCGGACCGTCGAGCTCGATCGACAACGCGTCGAGCGGCCCGTCAAGCTGCTCCATGGTGCGCGGACCGATGATCGGCGCCGTCACTCCGGGGCGGGAGAGCAGCCAGGCGAGTGCGACGTTGGCCGGGTCGTGGCCAACTTCGGCGGCGAGCTTTTCGTACGCCTCGATCGTCTCGCGGTGATCGTTGAGACCCTCGGCGGACGGCCCGTCTTGGACCGTGCGCCCGAGCCTTCGCGCTCCTTGCGGATCGCACCGGACAGCAGGCCACCGTGCAGCGGCGACCACGGGATGATGCCGATGCCGTGCTCGATCGCGGACGGCACGACTTCGAGTTCGACGAAACGCGTCATCAGGTTGTAGATGCACTGTTCGGAGACGAGGCCGAGGAAGTTACGTTTGGCGGCCTCGGCCTGCGCGACGGCGATGTGCCAGCCGGCGAAGTTCGACGATCCGACGTAGCGCACCTTCCCCTGCGCGACCAGGATCTCCATCGCCTGCCAGATCTCCTCCCACGGCGTCGACCGGTCGACGTGATGCATCTGGTAGAGGTCGATCCAGTCGGTCTGGAGACGGCGCAGCGAGTTGTCGCAGGCCGCGATGATGTGGCGGGCGGAAAGTCCCTGGTCGTTGGGCCAGTCGCTGGACTTGCCGTACACCTTCGTGGCCAGCACGACCTTCTCGCGCCGACCGCCGCCCTGAGCCAGCCAACGGCCGATGATCTGCTCGGTGATGCCTTCGCCGACCTTCCATCCGTACACGTCGGCGGTGTCGAAGAAGTTGATCCCGTGCTCGAGCGCGCGGTCCATGATCGCGTGACTGTCCGGTTCGGTCGTTTCCGGACCGAAGTTCATCGTGCCCAGGCAGAGCCGGCTCACCTTCAGCCCGGTGCGGCCAAGATTCGTGTATTCCATGCGACCCACTCTGCCACGGGCCGTCAGCGCTTTACGGCGGCGTATACGCCGTTGCCGAAGCCCGGCAGATAGAACTTCGCCGTGCAACCGGCCGCGTCGAACGCTTCCACGAAATCGTCGTCGGCCCACATGGACATGTAGTGCACGTCGGTGGTGTGCTCGATGCCGTCCGGTGTCCCGACGAGGTAATGCATCGTCACGACGCTCACGCGCGGATGTTCCGGGTCGAATCCGGAGTGCGACATCCGGAAGATCGTGCGGTCGTCCCCATCGGCGCCGGGGCGGTTGGTGAAGTCACTGCCGATATGCCCGACGTTGTAGCGGGCGGCGGTCATCCACGGTTCGACGACGATCACCCCGCCGCTGCTCGACGTGAGCCGCCATCGTGTCGGCCGCGGCGAACAGTCCGGCGATGTCGCCGATCGGACCGCCGGCGTACCCGATGGTCGCGAACATGCAGATCACCGCGTCGAATCGCCGCCCGAGGTCGAGCGTTCGCATGTCGCCGTCCAGGATCACTACACCGGGGAGGCGTTGCCGCGCGACCGTACGCATTGGCTCCGACGGTTCGACGCCGGTCACCTCGTCGAACACCTCACGCAGATGCACGAGGTGGGATCCGGTCCCGCAGCCGATGTCGAGCAATGTCTTGGCACCCGGGTTCGCGTTTCGGATCAGCTTCGCAATCGTCCGGCTCTCGGCCGCATAGTCCTTGCCGCGGCTCGCGTAGAGGTCGTCGTACACGCTCGCGTGGCCACCGTACGCATCGGGCGGTGTGGCGGCCGGTTCAACGGCCGGCTTCTCCGGATCGCGCGGGGTGGGCATCGGTTCGGCTGGCGGTTCAGCTCGATTCGCGAGCGGCCGGAGCCGAACCGAACAACACGTCGTCCCAGCTCGGGGCGCGCTTGCGCGGCTTGTCCTCGGCGTCGGACTCCTGCGTCGGGTTGCGCCGAGGACGCAGCACGGCCAGCGACGGTACGGCGGGCGCGTCGAGTGCCTGGTCCGGGTCGCTGTCGAACGCGCCGCCGGGCGCACCGAGCGCACCCCGGGGTCGGGCGAGTGGCCGGTTGCGGGGGGCCGTGTCGCCGGCTTCTGGGTCGTTGCCCAGCGGCCGATCGAGGCTCGCGAGCAGGGCGTCGCGGCCGGCTCGTACGGGGTCGGGTCGGGCCGGTCGCGTCTCCCGCCGAGCGGTGTCCGGCGCCGGCCGCATCGGTTCGTGGCCGCCGCGTGTCGGTTCGCTGCGCGACAGGTCGCCACGGCTCGACTCGCCGCGCGTCGGCATCGTGAGACCGCGGGCGAGTGCGATATCCTGCCCGAGCACCGGCGACGGTCGGTCGACGCTCAGATATTGCGCCATGTCGTCGTACGCGCTGACCAGTTGGCGGGCCTTGTCCAGCTCCCAGACGGCCTGCGCGCTCGCCTTACCGCTCGGCCAGGTCGCGACGATGCGCCAGGTGCCGTCGTCGCGACGGTAGGCGTCCCAGGCGATCTTTTCCGAGTCGACGCCGTGCTGGCTCAGGCGCGCGTCCACAATCTGCGCCAGGGTCGCGTTGCGATCCTGGCCCTTGAGCTTTGTCCGGCGAGCGTGCTGCGCGAGCATCGCCCGTTCCTGCAGCACCGGGCCGGCATAGCGAAGGACCCGATCGACCGGTACGCCGCTCGAGCCGGGCGACCTCGTCGGCCGTTTCGCCGGCGCGGATTCGAGCCTGGATGTCGCGCGGCGACAACACCGAATTCGGATCGGGCTCCGGCGGCTTGCGCGCCGGCCCGGTCGGCGCTCATCGCGGACGTGATCCGGTCGTCGACCGGCAGCGCGAGGAGTCGGCCCACCTCATCGGCGAGGACGAACGCGTGGCCGTCCTCGGAGAGAGCGACGAACCGAACCGGCCGCATCGCCTACCTCCTCGTCCGATGGGCGCGAAAGGTCGGCGCCCGCCGACGTTGACCCAGGCCCATACCGTACGCCGCAGGGGCAAGGCGATGCCGGGAGGCCGCGCCGGCGCGTATCGCGCCGACTCAGCCGTTCGGCTGCTACCGACATTCGTCATCCGTCTGCGCGGGTGGACCGCGGATCGTCGCGTTGCCGGCGTTCCTAAAGCTCGCCGAGCACGTAGTCGATGCAAGCCGTGAGCGCCTCGACGTCGGCCGGCTCGACCGCCGGATACATCCCGACGCGCAGTTGGTTGCGACCGAGCTTGCGGTAAGGCTCCGTGTCGAGGATGCCGTTGGCGCGCAGCGTTGCCGCGATCGCTTCGGCGTCCACGTCGTCGACGAAGTCGATGGTCCCGACGACGTTCGAGCGGATCGAGGCGTCGGTGACGAACGGCGTCGCGACCTCCGAGGCCTCGGCCCAGCCGTACAGGATGGCGGCGGAGGACTCCGTACGTTTCGTGGCCCAGGCGAGCCCGCCGTGCGCGTTCATCCAGTCGGTCTGCTCGGCCGCCAGGAAGATGGTGGCCAGCGCCTGGGTGTTGTACGTCTGCTCGAGCCGGGAATTCTCGATCGCGGCGACCAGATCCAGGAACGCCGGGATGAACCGGCCGGTCGCCTTGATCTGGAAGGCGCGCTCGATCGCGGCCGGCGACATGAGTGCGATCCACAGACCGCCGTCGGAGGCGAAGCACTTCTGCGGCGCGAAGTAGTAGACGTCGCTCTGCCGTACGTCGACGTCCAGGCCGCCGGCGCCCGAGGTGCCGTCGATGCAGCATCAACGCACCGTCGTCGGCGCCGTCCACCCGCGTCACCGGGACGGCCACCCCGGTCGACGTCTCGTTGTGCACCGTCGCGTACGCGTCCACACCCGCCTCGGCGACGAGGCCGATCGCGCTACCGGCTGGCGCGGTCCGTACGGTCGGCTCGGCCAGGAACGGGGCTCCCTTGACCTCGGCGACGAACTTCGCGCCGAACTCGCCGAACGTGGCGAGCTGGGCCCAGTCGTGGATCAACGAGAACGTGGCCACCTCCCAGAACGCGTTCGAGCCGCCGTTGCCGAAGACGATCTCGTACCCGTCCGGCAGGCTGAAGAACTCGGCGAGCCCGCGACGGAGGCGCGCGACTTCGTCCCGTACCGGCGTCTGGCGGTGTGACGTGCCGAGGTAGTCGGTGGCGCGCGCCGCGAGCGCGGCCACCGCGGCCGGGCGGATCTTGCTTGGCCCGCTGCCGAAACGGCCGTCGGCAGGCTTGAGACCGGCGGGGATGGTGATCGCGGTGTCCATGATCTTCCTTCCGGGCGCACGCGGCAGCCGGCATCCGCGCAGGAGATCGGCCCCGTTGCCGCGGAGGCCAATCCTCCCATGGGGAGTCAGCCAGGTGCCGCCGCGTCAGCCAGGCGGCGCCGCAGGGGCCGCCAGGTGCCGGCAGGCGTCCGCCGGTTGTCGCGGTGTCAGCCGCCCGCGACCGCGCTCCAGCCCTCGACGTCCTGCGGCTTGCGTGGCCCGGGGCCGACGTAGATCGCCGACGGCCGGACGAGCCGCTCCAGCTTCTTCTGCTCCAGGATGTGCGCGCTCCACCCGGCCACCCGGGCGCAGGTGAACATCGAGGTGAACATGTGCGCGGGCACCTCGGCGAAGTCGAGCACGACGGCCGACCAGAATTCGACGTTGGTGGCGAGGACCCGGTCCGGCTTCCGCTCGTGCAGCTCGGCGAGCGCCGCCTTCTCCAGTGCTTCGGCGATCTCGAACCGCGGCGCGCCCAGCTCTCGGGCGGTGCGGCGCAGGACGCGAGCGCGCGGGTCTTCGGCCCGGTAGACCCGGTGCCCGAAGCCCATCAGACGCTCGCCCCGGTCGAGCAGGTCCTTGACGTAGACCTCGGCGTTGCCGCTGCGCTCGACGCCTTCGATCATGCCGAGTACCCGGGACGGGGCACCGCCGTGCAGCGGACCGGACAGCGCACCGATGCCGGAGGAGATGCAGGCCGCCACGTCGGCACCGGTGGAGGCGACGATCCGGGCGGTGAACGTCGAAGCGTTCATGCCGTGTTCGGCCGCGGAGATGAAGTAGGCGTCGACCGCCTTGACATGACGCGGGTCGGGCTCGCCCCGCCAGCGCTTCATGAAGCGCTCGACGATCGTCGCCGCTTTGTCGATCTCCTTCTGCGGTACGGCCGGCAGACCGAGTCCGCGGGCGGCCTGGGCGACGAAGGACAGCGCGGTGACGCTCACTCGGGCGAGGTCCTCGCGCGTCTGTTCGTTCGAGATGTCGAGCAGCTGCCCGAGTCCCCAATACGGCGCGAGCATCGCGACCGCGGACTGGACGTCGACGCGGATGTCACCGGAGTGCACCGGCACCGGGAACGGCTCGGCCGGCGGCAGGCCCGGGCCGAACTTGCCGTCGACCAACAGCGCCCAGACGTTGCCGAACGATACGTGACCGATCAGGTCCTCGATGTCGACGCCGCGGTAGCGCAGCGCGCCGCCCTCCTTGTCGGGCTCGGCGATCTCCGTCTCGAAGGCGACGACGCCTTCCAGGCCAGGCTTGAAATCAGACATCTTGGTCTCCTGGATTCGTCGGGAGCGGGTGTCACTGCCGGGTCGTGACGGTGACGATCGTCGATCGGACGGGTGGGTTCGGGCGGCCCAGTCGACGACGCCTCACTGCCATCTTGCCTGGCGGTGTACGGGCGTGCGACTGATCTGGCATGTGCTGACGCCGACACCGCCTTGGATGGGATCGTCGCGCATCGGCGGACCTCGGCGCGATCTCCAGTGGGTGTGTTCCATACGACAATGGTTCGCGCAGCTCAACCGGTGAGTGTTGGATGGGCTCGTGATGTCGGACACGAGCGGAGACGGCGACGGGCAACACCCGGCCCGATTCGATCTTGGGGCGATGCGGCGCGACTACGGCAGCGGCCGCGATGCGCCCGGCTTGTCCGAACAAGACCTCGCCGCCGATTGGCTCACCCAATTCCAGCGCTGGTTCGCCGACGCGATCGCGGCCGGCTTGCCCGAGCCGAACGCGATGATCGTCGCGACCGCGTCCGCCGATGGCCGATCGAGCGCCCGTACGGTCCTGCTGAAGCACGTCGATACCCGGGGCTTCGTGTTCGTGACCAACTACACGTCGCGCAAGGGCGGCGAGTTGGCGACGAACCCGTACGCCAGCGTGGTGTTCCCGTGGTTTCCGATGACGCGACAGGTCATCGTCTGCGGCACGGTCGCCAGGGTCGCGCCCGAGGAGTCGGCGGCGTATTTCGCCACCCGCCCCCGCGAATCGCAGATCGGTGCCTGGGCGAGTCCACAATCCCAGGTGGTGTCGGGGCGCGCCGACCTCGACGCCGCGGAGCGGGCCACCGTCGAGCGGTTCGCCGATGTGCCCGAGGTGCCCGTACCGCCGCACTGGGGTGGTTTCCGCGTGCGCCCGGACACAGTGGAGTTCTGGCAGGGCCGTACGAGCCGGCTACATGATCGGCTCCGTTATCGCCGTCTGGAGCGGCCGGCGCACACTGCCGACAACACCGCCGACGCCGCCAACGACAGGATCGCCGCCGACAACTGGATTGTGGAGAGGTTGGGTCCGTGAGCAGTGCCGACGACAGCGACGCTGGCGCCGGCACCGCATCGTACGACGAGGCCGTCGACGGCCGTGCGGTTGCCCATGATGCGCTCGCCGACGTGGAGATGGGCGGATCGTCGGCTTTTCCGGTGGATGTACCCGGCGAGGTGCATGGGCCGGGCGGCGGCGCGATGCAGCGCAAGACGGCGACCAAGATCCGTACGGCACCGATCCCGCCGGCCCGAACCCGGACGCCGTCGACGGCCGAGCTTGCGACCGGACGGCACGGTTGGCGCCGGGTCGCGATCGACACCCGGCCGCTGCGCCATGCGGCGTACCGGCGGATGTTCGTGGGGTCGGCGACCTCGTTTTTCGGCACCCAGCTAACCGCCGTGGCCGTGCCCGTCCAGATGTACGCGATGACGAAGTCCAACGCGTGGGTCGGTGTCCTCGGCGTCGCCGGCCTCGTCCCGTTGTTGATCTTTTCGCTCTGGGGCGGAGCGCTCGCGGACCGGCTGGATCGGCGTCGCCTGCTGCTCGTCAGCTCGACCCTCATGTGGCTCGTGACGTTGTCGCTGCTGGCCCAGGCGGTGCTGAAGGTCAACAGTCCGTGGTTGCTGCTCGGGCTCGTGGCCGTGCAGTCGGCCGCGGTGGCGGTCACCATGCCCACCCGATCGGCGATCATCCCGCGCATCGTGCCGGCGGACGAGATGGCGCAGGCCAACACGCTCAACTTCACCATGTCGAACGTCGCAACCGTGGCCGGTCCGCTGCTCGCCGGCGTCCTGATCGGCACCGGTGGCGGCGTGTTCTGGGCGTACGCCGCCGACGCACTGACGTTCACCGTCGCCCTCTGGGCCGCGCTGCGACTGCCAGCGATGCCGCCGGTCGGCGAGGTGTCGGACAAGCGCGGCGGCTGGTCCGACGTCCTGTTCGGGCTGCGCTATCTCGGTACGACGCCGGTCCTGCTGCTGTCGTTCGCGGTCGACATCGCCGCGATGGCGCTGGCGCTGCCGCGCGCGCTGTTTCCGGCGGTCGCGGACAACGAGTTCGCACGGCGGCGTCGGATGGCTGTTCAGCGCGATCGCGATCGGCGCCGTGGTGGCCGGTGTCACCTCGGGCTGGGTCGCCCGCGTCCGCCACCAGGGCACTGCGCTGATCTGCGCCGTCGTGGCGTGGGGCATCGCGGTGGCGGCGGCCGGCCTGGCCCATCAGCTGTGGCTGGTCGTCATCCTCCTCGCCGTCGGCGGCGCGGCCGACCTGGTCAGCTCGGTCTACCGCCAGACGATGTTGCTCACCTACGCGCCGGACGAGCTGCGCGGCCGGCTGCAGGGCGTGTTCACCGCCGTGGTGGCCGGCGGTCCGCGCCTCGGTGACCTCCGCGCCGGCCTGACCGCGTCGGCGGTCGGCACGACCACCGCCTGGGTCGGCGGCGGCATCGCCGCGTCGGTGGTCGCGATCCTGCATCGGCCTGTGCTTCCCGGCGCTGCGCGCGATACACGGCGACCAACCGCTAGTCGCTCGCCGTCGCGGTTCCGCGAGATTGACGCTGGTACGGCGCAGACGTGTACGCCAGGTTTGCGGCTGGCGTCCCACGGTTTACGGCGTCGCCGTGTTGCGGCGCGTCCGGTGTCGCGGGCGCGGTTCCCACGCGCTCAGGGGCACGTTAGGGTCGGGCCCATGGCTTCGATCGACTCCTCGTCGGTTGCCCTTCCATCGGGCACCCAATGGCAGATCGCGTCCCAGGGGCACACGGCGGTCATCGTCGAGGTCGGCGGCGGTTTGCGGACGTACACGGCGGATGGCGAGGACGTGGTCGACGGCTACGCGGCCGACGAGCTGTGCCCGGGCGGCGCCGGCCAGGCACTGCAGCCGTGGCCCAACCGGATCCGCGACGGGCGCTACACGTTCGAGGGAACCGAATATCAGTTGGCGCTGTCCGAGCCGGCCCCCCACAACGCGATCCACGGGCTCACCCGGTGGGCTCGTTGGCACGCCGTCGACGTCGCGCCGGACGCGGTCACGGTGGGGCTGGACATCGCGCCCGAGCCGGGCTATCCGTGGCCGCTGAGGCTGCGTACGCGCTGGTCGGTCGGTGCCGACGGGCTGCACGCCGAACACGAGGCGACCAATCACGGCGGCACGCCGGCGCCGTACGGCCTCGGGCTGCACCCGTACCTCTTCCTGCCCGGCGCCAGCGTGGACGACCTGGAGCTGACGCTGCCGGCGCACTCGCGGCTGCTCGTCGACGGTCGTCTCCTGCCGATCGGCGCCGCCAAGGTCGCCGGCGACGCGTACGACTTCACCGAGCCCGCGCCGCCTCGGCCAGGCGACCCTGGACACAGCGTTCGGCGATGTCGAGCACGACGATGACGGCCGGTCGACGGTCGTGTTGGCGGCGCCGGATGGCCGTACGCGGTCGATCTGGGCCGACGGCGCTTTCCACTGGTGGCAGGTATTCACCGGCGACACGTTGCATGGCGAACGGCACCGGCGCTCGGTCGCGATCGAGCCGATGACCTGCCCGCCGGACGCGTTCCGGTCCGGCCGCGACATGGTCGCGATCAAGCCAGGGGAGACGTGGCGCGGCACCTGGGGCATCCGCCCCGGCCACCGCGACGCCGTGACCGCCCCGGTCGGGCGGTAGCTCGTGGAGTTCGCCGAGGTCGTGCGCCGGCGCCGGATGGTCCGCAACTACGATCCCGACCGTCCGGTGCCGGCCGAGTTGCTCGACCGTCTGCTCGACTATGCGATCCGCGCGCCGTCGGCCGGTTTCTCGCAGGGCTGGGGCTTCCTGGTGCTGACCGAGCCGGCCGACCGTGATCGATTCTGGGCCGCGACCACTCCACCGGATGAATCCGGCGAACCGGACCCGTGGTTGGCCGGGATGCAGCGCGCACCGGTGATCATCGTCCCGCTGTCCAACAAGAAGGTCTACCTCGACCGGTACGCCGCCGAGACAAGGGCTGGACGGATCGCGACGAGGCGCGCTGGCCCGTGCCGTACTGGGACATCGACACCGGATTCGCGGCGCTGATGATGATGCTCGGCGCGGTCGACGAGGGACTGGTCACGTGCTTCTTCGGCATTCCACCGGAGCGGACGGCGACCTTCCGGGCCGCGTTCGGCGTACCCGCTGAGTACACGCCGATCGGCGCGCTTTCGGTCGGGTATCCGGCGCCCGACCGCCGATCGCCGTCACTGCGACGGGGCCGGCGACCGGTGGCCGAGGTTGTGCACCGGGGCGGCTGGCGAGCCGACCCGTAGCGTCAGCCGCGAGGCGCTGGGATGTCAGCCGACGCGTAGCGTCAGCCGGAGGCGCTAGGATGTCAGCCGACGCGTCGCCAGTCAGCCGCGAGGCGACCGGGATGTCATCACGGTGCGTCAGCGCGAGTGCTGGCAACGCGTCGCGGTGCCGGATCGCTGGCTCGGTGCCGGCGCTGAGCGGTGGCGGCTAGGATGTTGGGCTTGACAGGCGAGGAGGGGAGCCACCGGCGTGATCTTCAAGGCGGTCTCGGAAGGCCGGCCGTACCCGGAGCACGGGCTCTCGCTCAAGGAGTGGGCGCAGATCCCGCCGCGCCCGGTGCGCCTCGATCAGACTCGTGACCACGAAGCGGGAGCTCGCGCTCGACCGGCTGCTGGCCGAAGACTCCACGTTCTACGGCGACCTGTTCCCGCACGTCGTCGCAGTGCGAAGGCGCGCTCTACCTGGAGGACGGCGTGCACCGGGCGCTTCGGGCCGCGCTGCAGCAGCGCACCACGATCCACGCCCGGGTGCTCTCGATGCCGGTCGGCACCGTGACCGCGACGGCTAAGGTCGCCGTCGACTGACGTAGAGCGACCGAGCGGCCGCCTTATCCACGGACGGCCCCAGCGGTTACGTTGTGGTCATGACGCGCGCCCCGCTTGACCTGATCGACGTCGACTCGCTCCACTCCGAGGAGGAGTTGGAGATCCGTCGCGTGGTCCGCAAGCTCGTCGACGACCGGGTCCGCCCGCACGTCGCCGAATGGTACGAGTACGGGCACGCTCCCGGCTCGCGACCTGGCCAAGGAGTTCGGCACGCTCGGCCTGCTCGGCATGCACCTGACCGGGTACGGCTGCGCCGGGGCGTCGGCCGTCGCGTACGGCCTCGCCTGCCTGGAGCTGGAGGCGGGCGACTCCGGCATCCGCTCGCTGGTCAGCGTCCAGGGCTCGCTTGGCGATGTACGCGATCTGGCGGTTCGGCTCGCGAGGAGCAGAAGCACCGAGTGGCTGCCGCGAATGGCGACCGGCGACGCGATCGGCTGCTTCGGGCTGACCGAGCCGGACCACGGCTCCGACCCGGCATCGATGACGCACCCGGGCGCGCCGCGACGGCGACGACTGGATCCTGCACGGCGGCAAGATGTGGATCACGAATGCGCCGGTCGCCGATGTCGCGGTCATCTGGGCCCGCACCGAAGACGGGATCGCGGGTTTCGTCGTACCCATGGACACGCCAGGTGTGTCGGTGCGCGAGGTGACCCACAAGATGTCGCTGCGCGCGTCGATCACCGGCGAGATCACGCTCGACGACGTCCGCGTGCCGGCCGCCGCGCAGCTGCCGGAGGCGCGCGGCCTGCGCGCCCCGCTGTCCTGCTTGACCCAGGCGCGGTACGGCATCGTCTGGGGCGCGCTCGGCGCGGCGCGCGACTGCCTGCACACGGCGCTCGACTATGCGACCACGCGGGAACAGTTCGGCAAGCCGATCGCGGGCTTCCAGCTCACCCAGGCCAAGCTGGCCGACATGGCGCTCGAGCTGCAGAAGGGTTACCTGCTCGCGCTGCACCTCGGGCGGCAGGCCGACGCCGGAGCGAAGCACGCCGGAGCAGATCAGCGTCGGCAAGCTCAACAACGTCCGCGAGGCGATCGCGATCGCGCGACAGTGCCGGACGATCCTCGGCGCGAACGGCATCAGCGGCGAATATCCCGGTTATGCGGCACGCCAACAACCTGGAGAGCGTGCTCACCTACGAAGGCACCTCCGAGGTGCATCAACTCGTGATCGGGCAACAGCTCACCGGCCTGTCGGCGTTTGCCTAGCGGCGGTCGACGTTGACGTCCGTCAGCGTCCGGCATCGATGACTGTCGTACCCACGTTCTAGCTTGTTGCTGTTTGGCAGATGCGCCGCGGGTTCGCGCGAACCTTGCGATGCGGGTTTCGTCGTGCCCTTGCGCGGGCACCTTCTACTTAAGACTGAGCGCGGGCTGAGACCGCGCTCCCGAGGAAGCTGCGCGGACTCGGACCAGGTGATCCGGGCGCGGTGATCCGAGGCGATGGTGACGGACGGAACGCCGGATCGAAGACGGGATGTGACGCGATGACTGCCAAGACCGCCGATGACGGCGACCGGGAGCCGACCGCCGCGAAGCTGGACGTCGAATCAGGCACCGGCTTGCCCGGTTCCGACGAGGACGAGTCGCCGGTGATGCATGCCTACCGACCCGGCCGGGCGCAAGCGACGGCGGAGTTGCCTGCGCGGCGCGCGTCCCACGACCACGACACCATGTCGCTGCCGGTCCACTCGCGGCAAGCTGACGACGAGCCGTCCGCCGGCGGCGCGCGGGTCGCGCGGCGCTGGCGCTGGAATCCGGTTGCCGCGATCGGGCGCAAGATGTTCTGGCTCGCCGCGATCGCCGGCGTCATCGTCGTGCTTTTGCTCATCACGACGATGTTCGGGCTGTGGCCGAGGTTCGGTAACATCTTCGGCTCGAAGACCACCGACCGCAGCGGACCGGTGCTGCTCGTGTCCATTCAGGACCTGTCGCGCTTCGAGGCCGCGAGCGGCAGCTTCCAGGTGATCGTCGACCTGCAGAACGACCGCAAGTACGTGCCCGACTTCCTGTTCAACGAGCGGTCGCTGTTCGTCGCCGACGGTTCGGTCGACGCGTACGTCGACTTCAGCCACATCGGCCAGGGCGACATCAAGGTCGACCCGAACGACTCGAAGAAGGTGACCGTCAACCTGCCGGCGCCGCAGCTCGAGCCACCGAACCTCGACGAGGGCCGGAGTTACCTGTACGCGACGCAGAAGGGCCTGATCAACCGCCTAGGTGACGTCTTCTCTAACGACGCGAACTCCGAGCAGCAGCTTTATCAGCTCGGTCAGCAGAAGATCGCAGCCGCGGCGCTGGACAGCGAGCTCCCGTCGCGGGCCGAGAAGAACACCACGGCCATGCTCAACGGCCTGCTGAAGTCGCTCGGTTACACCTCGGTCACCGTCAACTACGCGGCTCCGTAGCCTCGGGCGAACATCCGCGTGCACCGTCGCATCCCTTGATCCCGAACCCCATGATCCACCGTGCTGGACGATTCGCATCGTTGCAGCGACGTCGATCGTCCACGCTGGTGGATCTTGCGTCGGCGGCTCGGGTTGAGGGCGAGGGCGGCTCGGGGTTGAGGGCGGCGGCGCGGGCGGCCCCGGGCCGCGGCGTTCGGCCACGGCGTGCGGCGCGCGCTTTGATTTGCCGCGCTCTGTCATCCACCCTGCTGGACGATTCGCGTCGTTACAGCGACCTCGATCGTCCATCGTGATGGATCTTGCGACGACGGCCCAGTCGATGCTAGCGGCCAGGTCCGCAGACGCTAAAGCCACGATGGTGGATCTTGCATCAGGTTCGGCGGCGGAGCCGGGGCGACAACGCACGGCGCTGGCGCCGCCGACGGCTGACGGCGCTCGAGGCGCTCGACGCCGGGACCGGACTACGCTGACGAGGGCGACGCCGCCAACACCCCGGCGGTCGGGCGCCGATGGCACGGCGTACAACGAGGTGGCTGTGTCGGTGGGATGGAGACGGCGTGATCAGCACCTTTGACCTGTTCAAGATCGGCATCGGGCCATCGAGCTCGCACACCGTCGGCCCGATGCGAGCCGCGCACACGTTCGCCACCGGGCTCAAGGCGGATGGCCTCCTGGCCAACACCACCCGGGTGTACGCAGAACTGTTCGGCTCGCTTGGCGCGACCGGACATGGGCACGGCAGTGACCGGGCGGTCTTGCTCGGGCTGTCCGGCGACGATCCGGAGACCGTCGACACCGACTCGATCCAGCAGCGCGTCGCGGCCATCAAGGCGTGCGGTCGGCTGGTTCTCCTCGGCTCGCACGACATCGCCTTCGACGTCGACGCGGACCTCGTCCTGCACCGTCGGCGTACGTTGCCGTTCCACCCGAACGGGATGACCTTCACCGCGTACGGACCGGACGGCGCCGTCCTGCGGGAGCGGACGTATTACTCGGTCGGCGGCGGTTTCGTGGTCGACGAAAAGGCGACCGGAGCCGACCGGATCAAGGTGGACGAGACGCCGGTGGCGTACCCATTCCGTACGGCGGCCGAACTCCTCGCACACACGACGGCGACCGGGCTGCCAATCTCCGCGCTGATGTTTGCCAACGAACTGTCGTGGCGATCCGAGGACGCCGTACGCACCGAACTCGCACACATCTGGCAGACGATGCAGGAATGTGTGAACCGCGGTTGCGCCAACGACGGGACGCTGCCCGGCGGCCTGAAGGTGCGCCGACGGGCGGCCGAACTGAGCCGGACGTTGTCGGCGGAACACTTTGCCGTTGATCCGTTACGGGTCATGGACTGGGTGACGCTCTTCGCGCTCGCGGTCAACGAAGAAAACGCGGCCGGCGGTCGCGTCGTGACGGCTCCGACCAACGGCGCCGCTGGCATCGTGCCGGCCGTGCTGCTCTACTACACCCGCTTCGTGCCCGGTGCCGACCTCGACGGCGTGATCCGGTTCCTGCTCACCGCGGCCGCGATCGGCGTGCTGTTCAAGGAGAACGCCTCGATCTCCGGGGCCGAGGTCGGTTGCCAAGGCGAGGTCGGGTCGGCGTGCTCGATGGCCGCGGCCGGCCTGACCGAGGTGCTCGGCGGTTCTCCGCGCCAGGTCGAGAACGCCGCCGAGATCGCGATGGAGCACAACTTGGGGCTGACCTGCGATCCGGTCGGTGGTCTGGTGCAGATTCCGTGCATCGAACGCAACGCCGTCGCGAGCATCAAGGCAATCACGGCAACGCGGCTCGCGATGCGCGGCGACGGGCAGCATTTCGTCTCTCTCGACAAGGTCATCAAGACGATGCGGGAGACCGGCGCCGATATGAAGATCAAGTACAAGGAGACCGCTCGCGGCGGTCTCGCGGTGAACGTCATCGAATGCTGATGGCCGCGCGGCCGGTCCCCGCGCCCTAGCCATCCACAAGCGACTCGGCGGTCGACGACGGTGTCGACTGATGTCCCAAAACCTGGAACATCGACCGCTTTCGGCGGGAACGACGGACATGGTCAACAGGTGAACGCCGGGTTGATCGAAGTCGGTAGCATCTCGCCGTGCTCACCACGGCTCCGATCTCTGGTTTTCCGCGGCAGGACCGGCCGCCCGGCCCCGGAGACCAGGCCTATGGCGAGACCGCGCCGGGCGCTCCCGCAGCAGGCGACAGCACGTCGATCGCCGCGACACCGGCACCGATCGCGGCGGCCACGATTGCCGAACGTGGGACGGTACGCCAGCGGCGCCGCGCGGTAATTGACAGCATCACCCGTCTCGTGATGCCGGAGGAGTGCTTCTTCGGCGTCTTCGGGATCGCGCTGATCGCACTCGTGATCGCGACAGGCCAGGTGCACCTGGTCGTCGCGCGGCTCATCGCGGATCTGCGATTCGTCGCGATCGTCGTGGGTGTGGCACTGGTGATCTTCGTACGGGCATATCGTCGTGCTCAACCCGGTCCGATCCGCACGTTCGGCCTCGACCAGGCCCGATTTCGGATCGGTGCGGGAGTGGCGATCAGAACGCTGCGGGAGTTTGGTCCGCTCTTCGCATGTCTCGCGATCTACGAAGCGCTGCACGATCTCACGCCGATCATCTGCCCGCACGTACGTGACCACCTGCTCGTCGCGAGCGACCACTTCGTGTTCCACACCGACGTCGGGCGTTGGCTCGATGACCACCTCGGTTCGGTGCCCGTCACCGATGTGCTGACGGCGTGCTACGTCAGCTATGCGTTTGCGTCACCGATCTACGCGGGTCTGCAGTATTTCCGTGGGCGCTATCGCGAGTTCCACGATTTCGCGCTCGCGATCACCGTGACCGCGTTCATCGGGTACGCCGGATACCTGTTGATGCCGGCCGTCGGCCCGTACGTCTATCAGCATTCGCTCTACGCCGATCCACTGCCGGGCTGGCACCATAGCGCCGGAACGGTGCTGCGGGCGATCGACCAGATGAAGGGCTCCGCGCGGGATGCGTTCCCGAGTCTGCACACGGCCATGACCACGGTCGTGCTCGGCATGATGTGGCGCGACGCGCGCCGGCTCTTCTGGACGTACCTGCCGGCTGCGCTCGGCCTGTATCTCTCCACGATGTACCTGCGCGAGCACTATGCGACCGACGTCGCGGCCGGCTTTCTCACCGGCGCCATCGCGCTGTTCGTCGCGCCAAGAATCAACCGATGGTGGTACGGACGCCGCGCACCGCACGAAATCGCGCCGCCGATCCTCGCGACGACCCCGCCGGCCGCGACATCACGGGAGAGGGTTTCGTTGTATTGATCCGCCCGGTGTCTTAGCGTCGGTCCATGACGCTGCTTTCGGATCTTGTCGACGCGATCGGCACGGGTGCCATCGAGGTGTACGACCTCACCGCACCGTTGACGTCCAACACGCCCATCCTGGCGCTGCCGGAGCAGTTCGGCCAGACCTGGCCGTTCGCGCTGACCGAGATCAGCCGTTACGACGACCGCGGCCCGGCCTGGTATTGGAACAACTTCACCACCGGCGAGCACACCGGCACACACTTCGACGCGCCGATCCACTGGGTCACCGGGCGCGATAAGCGCGACGTCGCCCAGGTGCCGGTCCGGCAGCTCATCGCGCCGGCGGCCGTGCTGGACGTGACGGCCGAGGCGACAGCCGACCCGAACTTCCTCCTCGAGGTGTCGCACATCAAGGCGTTCGAGGCGGAGCACGGCGCCTTGCCGGCCGGCGGCTGGCTGCTCATCCGTACCGGCTGGGATGTCCGCTCGACGGACCAGGATGCGTTCCTGAACGGCGGCGCGACACCTGGCGTGTCCATCGAGTGTGCGAAGTGGCTCGCCGATGAAGCGCCGATCCAGGGCGTCGGAGTCGAAACCGTTGGTACGGACGCCGGTGCGGCGCACTCGTTCGACCCGCCGTTCCCGTGCCACTCGTACGTGCTCGGAGCCGACAAGTTTGGCCTGACCCAACTGCGAAACCTGGTCCAGTTGCCGCCGACCGGTGCCGTCGTGATCGCGGCACCATTGCGAATCGTGACCGGATCCGGCAGTCCGGCGCGGGTACTCGCGCTCGTCCAGCACTGAGGGTCGGGCGATGGACGTCGCGACGCAAGTCGGCACCGTACTCGCCGCTCTCGGCGTGGACGCGGTCTTCGGCGTCGTCGGCAGCGGCAACTTCCACGTGACCAACGCTCTCATTGCCGCCGGCGCGCGGTTCGTGCCGTCGGCGCACGAGGCGGGCTCGGCGACGGCGGCGGACTCCTATGCCCGGTTGACCGGCAAGGTCGGCATCGTGTCCGTGCACCAGGGCCCGGGTGTCACCAACGCATTGACCGGGGTGACGGAAGCGGCAAAGAGCCGTACCCCGCTGATTGTTCTGGCGCCCGAGGCAACAAACCCGAGGTCGAATTTCTACCTTGACCTTGCGGCGATGGCGCAGGCAATCGGGGCCGCATTCTGTCGCGTACGGGCGGAGTCGGCGGCGGATGACGTGACCGCGGCATGGCGGCTCGCGACGACCGGCATTGGCGGGACCGTCGTCGTCGGCCTGCCGTTGGATGTTCAGGCCGCGCAGGCCGGCCCGGCCCGCGACGCCGCGGCCATCCCGTCGCCGGACGCGGAGTTGCCGGTCGCGGAGTTGCCGGTCGCGGCGCAGATTGAACAAATCGCCGCCTTGCTATCCCGCGCACAGCGGCCTGTGTTCATCGCCGGCCGGGGTGCCGCGCGTACGCCATTCGCCGGCACGCGCGCGGCCTTGGAGCAATTGGCCGAGTCGTGCGGCGCGTTGCTCGCCACGTCGGCGGCCGGCCATGGTCTGTTCGCCGGCTCGCCGTGGGACCTCGGCATTTCCGGCGGATTCGCCACGCCGCTCGCCGCCGAGCTGATCGCGTCGGCCGACGTACTCGTCGCCTGGGGCTGTTCCCTGAACATGTGGACAACCCGCCACGGCACGCTGATCCCGCCCGATGCGGCCGTCGTGCGGGTAGACCATAACCAGGTTGCGCTCGATCAGCCGCTGATTGCTCCGGCTGCGCATGATTTGCGGGTACGGGGTGAGCTCCGGCTGGTTGCCGACGCGGTGCTAGCGGCCTCAGTCGCGTCGGGCGGATCGGGGTATCGAACGCCGGACGTTCGCACACGCATCGAGGCGGCCGGTCGCTGGCGGCAGGTGCCCTACGACGACTGGTCGACGGAGTCGACGATCGACCCGCGAGCGTTGACGGCCGCGCTCGACGACATCCTGCCGGCCGAGCGTGTGGTCGCCGTCGACTCGGGCAACTTCATGGGCTATCCGGCAACGTACCTGCGGGTCCCCGACCCGGCCGGCTTCAGCTTCACGCAGGCGTACCAGTCGATCGGGCTGGGGCTGGCCTCGGCAATCGGCGCGGCCATCGCCCGACCCGATCGGCTGACCGTGGCCGCACTCGGCGACGGCGGGTTCCTGATGGCGCTGGCCGAGCTGACCACGGTCCGGCGGCTCGGTCTGCCGCTTGCGATCGTGGTCTACAACGACGCGGCGTACGGCGCCGAGGTCCACCATTTCGGCCCGGACGGGTTCGCGCTCGACACGGTGACCTTCCCGGACTCCGACATGGCCGCGATCGCTCGTGGCTTCGGACTCGACGGGATCACCGTACGGTCGATGGCCGACCTGGAACCCATGCGGGCCTGGCTGAGCGGGCCGAGGGATCGAGCGATCGTCGTGGACGCGAAGGTGGCGGGGGACGAGGCGTCGTGGTGGTTGGCGGAGGCGTTTCGGGGGCACTGAGGTCGTGGTGGTTGGTCTCGGGTTCGGGTCTTTCGGTCGGGTTGGCTTTTAGCTTTGGGCCGGGGCAGCTTGGCCACTCTGGGCGGTCAGGCTTGATCCCGACGTGGCCAAGCTGCCCCGGCGATTGCCCGCACGCCCGGGCGACGTGTCCGCACGCGCCGTCGGAGTGCCGCACGCATCGTCGGGGTTGAGCTATCGGGGTGGCCGTGACACGGATGAACCGCGGCCGTGGTGGCGGCGTGTGCGCACGCGCCGTTGGGGTTGGGGTATTGGGGTGGTCGTGACACGGATGAACCGCGGCTGGGGCCGGGTGTCCCTGGGCTGGGCGGTGATACTGGGCTGGTGTGGGGGAGACGGGGGTCACGAATGGTTGGCAGTGGGCGATAGTTGCGGCGTCAAGTAAATTGAGAGATGCTTGGGTGGTTGACACGGCAAGCATGTGGGGTGGGGACGATGGTGGCATCGGCGGTAAGCGACCAGTCGACCGGCGGCGTGTCGGGCGAGCGGATGCCAGCGCTTTACCTGGGACACGGTGCACCGCCGTTGGTCGACGACGAGTTGTGGACGAGCCAGCTCGCGGCCTGGGCCGGTGACCTGCCCCGGCCGACGGCCATCCTCATGGTGTCGGCCCACTGGGAGTCGGCGCCATTGACCCTCGGGGCGACCGAGACCGGCGTGCCGCTGGTGTACGACTTCGGCGGCTTCCCCGAGCACTACTACCGGGCGCAGTATCGTGCCCCCGGCGCACCCGAGCTCGCCAACAAGATCAAAGCATTGGTGGTCGACACCGAGACCGTCGCCGAGCAACCCCGACGGGGACTGGATCACGGGGCGTACGTGCCGCTGACCGTCATGTATCCGGGCGCTGATATCCCCGTGCTCCAGATGTCGCTGCCCACCCTCGACCCGGACAAGCTGATCGCCCTGGGCCGGCGCCTCGCCCCGTTGCGTGACGAAGGCGTGCTGATCATCGGCAGTGGTTTCCTCACGCACGGTCTGCCGTTCCTGCGCGACTTCCGAGTCGACCAGACACCGCCGGGATGGTCGACCGAATTCGATGCCTGGGCCGGCGAGGCTCTCGCCCGTGGTGCCGTCGATGAGCTGGCGGACTTCCGGAATCGAGCGCCCGGCATGCCATACGCCCATCCGACCATCGAGCACTTCGCACCGATGTTCGTGACGTTGGGCGCGGCGACCGACCCCGAGGCGCCGGCACTGCAGGTGATCGACGGCTTCTGGATCGGTCTCGCGAAGCGGTCGTTCCAGGTCGCCTGAGCCCGACGCCGAGACGCCCCGACGGCAACAGCCCGCCGGTGATCCGGTGTCAGCCGCCGGTAACCGGGCCGACCGTGACCGACGTGATGTTCAGCGGAAGCTTCGGCTTGCCGTCGCCCGCGCCGTACACGTTGTCGGTGCCGGCCGCGGCAACCTTCTGTACGACATCCATCCCGGCCGACACGGTGCCGATGACGGTGTAGTTCGGTGCGAGCGCCGACTGTCCGGTGCTCGGATCGGTCGGCGTGTCCTTGTAGATGATGAAGAACTGGCTGCCGTTGCCGTCCGGGTCGTTCGCGTTGGCCATCGCGACCACGCCCGCCGTATAGCCGGCCGTACCGGACGGCAGGTTTTCGTGGCCGTACGTGTAGCTCGGGCCGCCGGCGCCGGTGCCGGACGGGTCACCGCACTGCAGGACGTAGATGCCATTGGCGACGAGCCGGTGGCACGTCGTGTTGTCGAAGAACTTCTGGCTCGCGAGATAGGTGAAGCTCGCCGCCGAACACGGCGCAGCCGTGACGTCAAGCTTGATCGTGATGGTTCCCTGGCTTGTCGCGATCGTCATGTCGCGCGTGCCCGAGTCCGGCAGGTTCTTCGTCGACGGCGTCCCCGTCTTTTTGAGCGCGGTGTTGCTGCCGTCGGCCGGCTTCCATGTGCAGGAGGCGCCCGTGGCGGCAGTGGCCACACTGGCCGACGTGCCGTGCGAGTTGCCGCTGACCGCGAGCCAGACGAAGCCGCCGATCGCAACGATCGTGGCGACGAGCGCGCCGACTACCGCCGCAGCGCGCGGCCGCGGTTGTTCAACGCTGCTCATGACACCCTCCGTCCGGCCGCACACCCATGCGGCGGCGGCCAAGTTCAGCATGCCAACCTGTCAGCCGCCAACTCGGAGCACCCTCGCTCGGGATCACCGCCAAACCCGATGCGCATGGCCGCCGCCCGGCACCGGCCGGCAATGTCCGCGGGGCTGCGGAGCGTTGACACGTGGCCGGCGACCGGTGATGCTAAGCAAGCGCTTAGTCACGGCGGCTGACGGCGCGAACGAGACTTGCGACACCGGCCGCGTCAGCGTGAGCGACGCCGGCTATGCGACAGACGCGCCTACCCGCGCACCGTCGGCGAAGCGGGTGCGGCGATCCGGACGGCAGGGGATAGATGGGCAACATCAGCTACGACTTCGGTGGTCGAACGGTCGTCGTGACGGGCGCCGCCCAGGGCATCGGCCTTGCTCTCGCAACGTTCTTCGACGCTGCCGGCGCCGACACGATTCTCGTCGACTTCGACGCCGACACGCTCGCCACGGCGGTCGGACGCCTCGGGAGCAGAGCTCACGGCGTACCGGCGGATGTATCGAGTTCAGCCGACGCGGACCGCGCCGTCGCAACGGCGATCGAGCGCACCGGACGCCTCGATGTCTCTGGTCAACAACGCCGGCATCCTGCGCGACAACGTGCTGTGGAAAATCTCGGACGCCGACTGGGACGACGTGCTCAACACCCACGGCGGCGGCACGTTTCGCTTCACCCGAGCGGCCGTGCCGCAGTTCCGCGCGCAGCAGTACGGCCGAGTCATCAACGTGACGTCCTACACCGGCCTGCATGGCAACACCGGTCAGGCGAACTATGCGATGGCCAAGGCCGGGATCATCGGCTTCACGAAGACCGCGGCCAAGGAGCTGGCCCGCTTCGGCGTGACCGTCAACGCCATCTCGCCGAACGCGCAGACCCGGATGATCGATTCGATTCCGGAGGCCAAGCGGGCCGAGATCGCAAGCGGCATCCCGATGGGCCGTTTCGCCGCGCCCTCCGAGATGTGCGCGGCCGTCGGCTTCCTCGCATCCGAGGAAGCCGGCTACGTTACCGGCATAGTCCTTCCCGTCGACGGTGGAGTTTCCATATGAGTTCTGTCCCCGGCCGGTTTGCCGGCAAGGTCGCGCTCGTTACCGGCGCGAGCCGCGGCATCGGCTTCGCGGTCGCCGAGCGCCTGGTGGCCGAGGGCGCGCGCGTGTGCATTACCGCGCGCAAGACCGAAGCCCTTGCAGGCGGCGGTCGAATCGTTGGGCGGCAAGGACCACGCAATCGTTCGTCGCCGGCAAGGGCGACGACGTCGAGCACCACTCCGCGGCGGTTGCGGCGGCCATCGACGGGTACGGCCGACTCGACGTCCTCGTCAACAACACCGGGATCAACCCGGCGTTTGGCCCGATGATCGAGACAGGAGCTCAGCGCCGCTCCGCAAGGTCTTCGACGTCAACGTGCTCGGCGTAGTCGGGTGGATCAAGGCTGCGTACGCGGCTTGGCTCGGCGCGAACGGCGGCGCGATCGTCAACATCGCCTCGATCGCCGGCACCGCGCCCGCACCGGGTCTCGGCTACTACGCCGCCAGCAAGGCCGCACTGATCCAGATGACCCAGCAGCTCGGCTTCGAGCTGGCGCCGAAGATCCGGGTCAACGCGGTCGCGCCGGCCGTCATCAAGACGCAGTTCGCCCGCGCACTGTACGAGGGCCGCGAGGAGGAGGCAGCCGCCGGCTACGCGCTCGGCCGGCTCGGTCTGCCCCACGACGTGGCCGGCGCCGTAGCGTTCTTCGCATCGTCGGATGCGGACTGGATCACCGGACAGACGCTCGTCATTGACGGCGGCGTGAGCCTGATGAGGGGAGTGGGATGACCTTCGCATCGATTGACGCGCTGCGTGACGCGGTCGGAAAAGACCTCGGCTACAGCGACTGGGTCACCATCGACCAGGCGCGCATCAACAAGTTCGCCGACGCGACCGGCGACCACCAGTGGATCCACGTCGATCCGGACGCGGCGGCGCACGGCCCGTTCAAGACGACGATCGCGCACGGCTATCTGACGCTGTCCCTGCTGCCGGCGTTGACGAGCGGGCTCGATACGCGTCGACGGCATCCGGATGGGCGTCAACTACGGCGTTAACAAGGTGCGGTTTCCCGCGCCGGTGCCGGTCGACTCACGGGTCCGGGCGCACGTCGAGATCGTCTCGGTCGAGGACGTCGGCGGTGGCGTACAGGTGACCAGCCGGGTGACGATCGAACGCGACGGCGGCGACAAGCCGGTGTGCGTGGCCGAGTCGGTCGCTCGGTTCTACTCGTAGGTCGCCGGTTTTGTTCATTGACCGTCCGCGTCGAGGGAGGCTTTGAAGCATGCAGCTGCATGATGCCGGCGTGGTCATCACCGGCGGCGGTAACGGGATCGGTGCTGCGCATGGCCCGGCCGGTTCGCGGCGCTCGGTGCGCGGGTCGTCGTCAACGATCTGCACGCCGGATCGTGCGACGCGGTCGCGAGCGAGATCGGCGGCTTCTCCGTGCCGGGCGACGCGGCCACTGCGGCCGGCGCGCAGGCGCTCGTCGCCGACGGCCCGGGCTCATCTCGGCGCGATCGACCTGTTCTGTGCGAACGCCGGCGTCGGCACCGGTGGCGGCCCCGAGGCACCCGAGGACGACTGGGATCTGGCCTGGCAGGTTAACGTCATGGCACACGTACGGGCGGCTCGCGCGCTCCTGCCGGACTGGCTGGAACGCGGTCGCGGCCACTTCCTCGCCACGGTGTCGGCCGCCGGTCTGCTGACGATGCTCGGGTCGGCGCCGTACTCGGTGACGAAACACGGCGCGCTGGCGTTCGCCGAGTGGATGCAGATCACGTACGCCGACCGTGGCGTGACCGTGCAGGCGCTGTGCCCGCAAGGCGTACGCACGGCGATGCTGGAGGCATCCGGTACGGCCGGAAAGCTGTTGCTCGGCGCCGAATCGATCAGTCCGCGAGCAGGCCGCCGACGCGGTGGTTGCCGGTCTGGCCGATGGCGGGTTCCTGATCCTGCCGCACCCCGAGGTGGCCGGCTACTACGCCGCCCGGGCGGCCGATCCGGATCGGTGGCAGGGCCAGATGCGCAAACTTCAACGAATGATCTCCGCCGAAACGGAGCCGGGGGACGGACGGCGTGGAACGACCGCGTCGACTGCCGCCACCCATACCGAGGAACGGCACGATGAAGGCCTGGCAGGTGCCCACGCTCGGCGAGCCGATCGACGTGATGCGGCTGGTCGACGATGCCGCCGATCCCGCGCCCGGGCCGGGACAGGTGCTGGTCAAGGTGCACGCCGTCGCGCTCAACTTCCCCGACGTCCTGATGTGTCGTGGCCTCTATCAGGTGCGGCCGCCGCTGCCGTTCACGCCGGGGGTCGAGCTGTGCGGCACCGTCGTCGCGGCCGGTCCGGACGTCGCGCGCCGTCCGATCGGCGATCGTGTCCTCGGCTCGCCAGCGGCCGGCGGCGCTCGCCGAATTCGCGCTGATGGACGCCGTCGATGCATTGCCGGCGCCGGCCGCGTCTCGACAACGCGCAGGCCGCCTCTTTCCACATCGCGATACCAGACCGGGTGGTTCGGCCTGCATCGTCGCGCCGGGCTCAAGGCTGGCGAGACCCTGCTCGTGCATGCCGCCGCCGGCGGGGTCGGCAGCGCGGCCGTACAGCTGGGCAAGGCGGCCGGCGCGCGGGTGATCGGCGTCGCCGGCGGACCGGCGAAGGCGGGCGTCGCGGCCGATCTCGGCGCCGACATCGTGATCGATCGCAAGAACGACGACTTCGTGGCCGCGGTCAAGGACGCGACCGGCGGCCGGGGCGCGGACGTCATCTACGATCCGGTCGGCGGCGACACGTTCGCGCGCTCGACCAAGTGCATCGCCTTCGAGGGTCGGCTGCTGGTCATCGGTTTCGCCAGCGGCGACATCCCGTCCGCGGTGGTGAGCCATGCCCTCATCAAGAACTATTCGATCGTCGGTCTGCACTGGGGGCTCTACAAGCGCCACGATCCCGAAGATCCATTGTGGACGCCCATGTGGCGCTGTCTGCGCTGGCCGATGATGGTGTCGCGGTGCCGCTGGTGAGCGAGATCGTGCCGTTTGCGGACGCACCGGCCGGCCTGGCCAGACTGGCCGGCGGGGAAACGACCGGCCGCGTCGTCGTCGCGGTGGACGCATGACCGATCCCGCCGTACGTGACTCCGCCGACCTGCCCGGCCTCGACCTCGTGCGGCTGCGGTCATACCTCGACTCGCGGCCATCGGTTTCGCCGACCGGCCAGCTCTGTCGGGGTCCGCTGCGGGCCGAACGGGTGGAAGGCGGCAAGTCGAATCTGACGTACGTCGTGACCGACGGCACGAGCGAGTTCGTCGTACGGCGACCTCCGCTCGGCCACGTGCTCGCGACGGCGCACGACATGTCCCGCGAGTTCCGGGTCATGACGCGCGCTCGGTCCGACGCCGGTGCCGGTGCCGGCAACGTACTTGTTGTGCGAAGACGCCGACGTGATCGGGGCGCCGTTCTACGTGATGCAGTTCGTGGATGGCATGGTCTACCGAGGCAGCACGCGAGACATCCGCGTTGACGGTCCCGCGTGCCACGGCGATCGCCCACAACCTCATCGATGTCCTCGCCGATCTGCACGACGTGGACCCGGTCGCGGTCGGCCTCGGCGACTTCGGCCGGCCGGACGGATACCTGCACCGCCAGGTCGTACGGTGGGGGAAGCAACTCGCGGCATCGCGGAGCCGGGATCTCCCCGGATCGAAGACCTGCAAGAACGGCTGGCCGCCGGACATTCCGGTCAGCGGCGCGCCCGCGATCGTGCACGGCGACTACCGGCTGGACAACGCGATCGTCGATGACCACGACCGGGTGGCCGCCGTACTCGACTGGGAAATGGCCACGCTCGGCGATCCGCTCGCGGACCTCGGTCTGCTCCTCGTGTATTGGGATGGCGTCGGCACGATGCCGCGCGGGACGCTGAACCAAGCCGTCACCCCGGATAGCGGCTTTCCGACCGGAAGCGAACTCATCGCGCGCTACGCCGCGCGTCGCGACGTCGACCTCGGACCGACTGCCGTGGTATCATCGCGTTCGGTTTCTTCAAGCTCGCGGTGATCGCCGAGGGCATTCACTACCGCTACAGCCAGGGCAGACCGTCGGCGGCGGGTTCGCGCACATGGGCGACATCGTCGTCCCGTTGGCCCAAAGGGCTTGGCGGTGCTGCACGGCGACGCGATCGACGACGGTAGCGATCACCTGACGGCCGGCCGGCACACGGATCAGCATGCGCACTGACAACCTCGTGGAGATGTGATGGACTTCGAATTTGACGCGAAGACGCTGGAGTTGCGGGACCGGCTGTTCGCGTTCATGGACACCTACATCTATCCGAACGAGCATCGCGTTCGAAGAGCAGGTCGCCGATGGTCCGCGCTGGACGACGCCGCCGGTGATGGAGGAGTTGAAGGCCAAGGCGCGCGCGGAGGGCCTGTGGAACCTCTTCCTGCCGCATCATCGCGGCGCGGTGGCGGTCTCACCAATCTCCAGTACGCGCCACTGTGCGGAGATCACGGGTCGCAGCCCACGCCTCGCGCCGGAGGTGTTCAACTGCGCCGCGCCGGACACCGGCAACATGGAAGTGCTCGCCGACGTTCGGTACCGCGGAGCAGAAGAGCCGCTGGCTGACGCCGTTGCTGGCCGGTGAGATCCGGTCCGCGTTCTGCATGACCGAGCCGGAGGTGGCATCGTCGGACGCCACCAACATCGCCACCCGCATCGAGCGGGACGGCGACGAATACGTCATCAACGGCCGGAATGGTGGTCATCCGGTGCGATGAGCGACCGCTGCAAGATATTCATCCTGATGGGCAAGACCGATCCGACCGCCGAACGGCATCGTCAGCAGAGTCAGATTCTGGTGCCGCGGGACACGCCCGGCGTCGACGTGAAGCGCGGCCTGAGGGTATTCGGCTACGACGACGGGCCGCATGGCGGGCACGCCGAGATCGTCTTCACCGACGTACGGGTGCCGGTGTCGAACGTCATCGCCGGCGAGGGTGAAGGATTCGCGATCGCCCAGGCGCGGCTCGGTCCCGGCCGGATCCATCACTGCATGCGGCTGATCGGTATGGCCGAGCGTGCCCTTGAGCTGATGTGTCGCCGTGTCCTCGATCGCGTCGCGTTCGGCTCGCAGCTCGCCGACCAGGGCGTGATCGGGGAGTGGATCGCCGAATCGCGGGTACGGATCGAGCAGGCTCGCCTCCTGGTGCTCAAGACCGCATGGCTGATGGACACGGTCGGCAACAGGGGTGCCCACACCGAGATTCAGGCGATCAAGATCGCCACACCGCTGATGACCGAATGGGTGCTGGACAAGGCGATCCAGGCCCATGGCGCCGGCGGCGTGAGTCAGGACTTCCCGCTCGCGTCGCTCTGGTCGCACGCTCGGACGCTGCGTCTCGCCGACGGTCCGGATGAGGTGCACCGCCGATCGCTCGCGCGTCGGGAACTGCGCAAGTATGCCTGAGACCGGGACGGCGGCGGCCAATGCGTCGGCCGCCGCCGGATCCGACGTCGACGGCGAGCGCCCGTGCGGGCTTCTCGTCGACTGGGGTGGCGTGCTGACCACCGACGTCTTCAGATCGTTTGATGTGTTCTGCGCGAACGAAGGCCTGGAACCTGGGGTCGTGCGGCATGCGTTCGTCCATGACGCCCGGGCGCGGGAAGCGTTGATAGGTCTGGAATTGGGCTCGGTGTCCGAGCCTGAGTTCGAGACACGGATGGCCGGTGTGCTGGGCGTCGACGCCGCGAATCTGATCGAGCGTCTCATGGGCGGAGCCGGCCCGAATTTCGACATGATCGCCGTCGTCCGGAGGGCCCGCGATCACGGCATCGCCACCGGTCTGGTCTCGAATTCATGGGGCGAATCCCGCTATGACGCCGACCTTCTCCGCGAGCTTTTCGACGGTGTCGTCATCTCGGCCACGGTCGGCATCCGCAAGCCCGCGCCAGAAATTTACGAACTCAGCGCCCGGTCGCTGCACCTGCAGCCGAAGGAATGCGTCTTCGTCGACGACCTGCGCGGCAACCTGAAACCGGCGCGGGCACTCGGTATGACGACCGTGCATCATGTCGACGCCAGCACGACCACCGCGCAACTGTCGGAGATCTTCGGGGTCGACCTGCGCTGATTGCATCGGCGCCGAGCAAGCCCTTTTGGCGGTACGGGCGAAGCGAACGCGACGAAACGGCGGGCCAGCCCGGAGCGCGCTAGGCACGACGGCGCCGGTAATCCCGATTCTTCAGCAGGTTGCCGCAGCGGCCCATCGCACACCACCGACGTGCGCTCGGCGGGGACGTATCCACGAAGACAATCTCGCACTCCGGATTGGCGCACTCTCGCACGCGATCGGCCATCGTGCCGGTCAGCAGGTCGATCGCATCGCGAGCCACGGCCGACAAGGCCGCGCCGACGGTGGGTCGTTGCTGCCAGCGGACATCACGGCCGGTCGGGTCGAGGGCGGTCACGAGGGGCGGGACAGATGCGGCCGCGTTGATGGTCTCGCGCGCCCGGTGCCCAATGACGTCGCCACGCGTACGCGCCCGGATCGCCTCGAAGACCGCCTCGCGCAGATCCGTGGCCGCGACGAGATCAGCCGCCGTCGTACGGACCGGTACGCCGATCGTGCTCGTGAGCCACGCAGTCAGATCTTTCGCGGTCCGCAGCCGCTCGAAGTGTGCGCGGATCGGGGTCCGGCCACCCGTATCCAGCAGGGCCAGCGTCAGAGCTGTCGGCACGGTCGGCGCCCTCCACTGTGTTGCGTGACGCTGTATTGCGTGACGCTGTATTGCGTGACGCTGTATTGCGTGACGCTGTATTGCGTGACGCTGTATTGCGCAGACCACTTAACTGGTCACTATAGTGCCCGCTATGACACCGATCAACGTGCAGATGGTGATGGACTGTTCGGACCCGCACCGGCAGGCGCGCTTCTGGGGTGCCGCGTTGGGCTGGGACGTCGAGGACAGCGACGCGTTCGTTCGCAAGATGTTGGCCGATGGCGTGGCGACGGACGAGGACGTCGTGGACATCGGCGACGGCCGGCTGGGTTGGAAGACGGGAGCGGCGATTCGTCGTCCGGCCGATGTCGACGGCCCGATGCGTGTGCTGTTCATGCAGGTGCCGGAGCCGAAGCAGGTGAAGAACCGGGCGCACCTCGATCTGAATGTCGGCCCCGATCGGCGCGACGGTGAGGTCGTGCGCCTGACCGCGCTCGGAGCGGCCGAGCTTTACCGCGTTGCGGAACCGGGCGCGAACCACGTGACCATGCGTGATCCGGAGGACAACGAATTCTGCGTACAGTAGGTGCCCTTATCATCCAATTTCCTCCCAACTGACCGATTCCGTCGTACCGTCGGATCGGACGTACGGCACCGAACCGGCCGTATCGTCGTTCGGCTCACGATGGAGGGATCGTCATGTCCAAGAAGTCTGTTGTTCTCATGGCCGGCCTGGGCCTCGCGGCTACCGCTGCCGGAGCCTGGGTTGTTCACCGGCGTATGGCACTGATCGACGCGGTCGAGACGGACACCGTCGTGACCTCCGGGGCCGACGATCCATCCGCGGCGGCGTGGACCGACGCCGACGAGGACGCCCTGGCCGGCCAGCTAGCCGCGGCCGCCGATGACGAGCCGGTCAACATCCGGTAGAGCTGGCGGTTCGCCGTACCGGCGGAGGGTGTGACCGGACACTCGACGGCGCGCGCCGCTCCTCGCCGCATTGAGCGCTCGGCGGTGTTTACTGGTTTTCATGCCATTGCAAGGTGAGTACGCGCCGAGCCCGGCCAAATGGGTCCGTGACCAGGTCGCCACGTATGAGTCGTCGGGCGGTACAGAGGGAACCACGCTGCGCGGCATGCCCGTTGTCGTGATGACGATGCGCGGCGTGTCATCCGGGAAACTTCTCAAGGTGCCGGTGATGCGTGTCGAGCACGACGGCGTCTACGCGGTGGTCGCTTCGAAGGGCGGGGCACCGGATAACCCTCAGTGGGTCCGGAGTCTCAGCGCGAACCCCCGGATCGAGTTGCGGGACGGCCCGGTGTCCCGGGACGTAACCGCGCGCCAGGTGTTCGGCGACGAGAAGGCGATCTGGTGGCAACGAGCAATCGCGGCCTACCCCGACTACGCCGCTTACCAGAAGAAGACGACGCGCCAGATCCCGGTGTTCGTGCTGGAATAGCGCGAGTCAACGGCGCAGGCTCGCTACTTGGTCAGCGCGGCATGTGCTGTGGTCAATCGACCAGGGCTCGCGCCGCCGACTCGATGTGTGATGCGTCGATTCCGGCCGCGGCCAGCAATTCAGCCGTCGTGCCCGAGCCCGGAAGCGCACGGACACTGAGGTGGGTGACATGCAGACCCTGCGCATCGATGCCGAGCAGAGCGTCGGCCACGGCCGAGCCGAGACCGCCCTCCGGATGGTGGTCCTCGGCGACGACGATGCGGCCGGCGGTCACCGTCGACGCCTCGATCAGCGTCGGGACGTCGATGGGCTTGACCGAATACGCGTCGATAACTCGGGCGTGAATGCCATCGTTGGCCAGCCGGTCGGCGGCGGTGAGACATTCGTGGACGGTCACGCCGGCACCGATCAACGTGACCGCGTCGGCGTGATCGGACCGCAGCACCTTCGAGCCGCCGACCATGAAATTTTCGTCGGCGCCGTACAGCACGGGATAGGCGCCCCGCGTCGTACGCAGATAGCTGATCCCGGGCCGGTCGGCCATCAGGTGGACGAGAGCGGCCGTGGTCGTCGCGTCACTCGGATACAGGACCGTGGCGTCCTGGACCGCCCGCATCATGGCGAGGTCTTCGAGCGCCATTTGGGATGGTCCGTCGGCACCGATCTCGACTCCGGCGTGCGAGCCGACCAGTCGAATGTCGGCCTGGGAGATCGCGGCCATCCGGATGAAGTCGTACGCGCGGGTGAAGAACGTGGCAAACGTTGAGGCGAACGGAATGTAGTGGCGAACGCTCAACCCGACCGCGGCCGCCACGAGTTGCTGCTCGGCGATGAACATTTCGAAATACCGGTCCGGGTAAGCCTTGGCGAACTGGTCGGCATGGGTCGAGTTGCTGACCTCGCCGTCGAGTGCGACCAGCCGCGAGTATTGACCGCCGAGCGCTTCGAGCGCGTCGCCGTACGCCTTGCGGGTCGCCACTTTCTCGCCCATGGCGTACGTGGGTAGGTGGGATCGCGTCTCCGCTTCGGGTGGCATCTCGAATTCGGTGTCGATGAGCCCGTCACCGACGTCCGGGAGCGGACCGCGGACCACCAGGCTGCGCTCGCCGCCCAACTCCGCGATCGCGCGCGCCGCCATGTCTTCAGGGAACGGTTTGCCGTGCCAGCCGTCCTTGTCTTCGACCTCCGAGAATCCGCGGCCCTTGATGGTGCGGGCGAGGATGACGGTCGGTCCGGGACCGGATCCGTCCGCTGCCGCGGTGAGCGCCTCGTCGATCTGGGCAAGGTCGTGACCATCGATGCTCAGCACCCGTGCGCCGAACGCGGTGGCGCGCTGCACGTACGCCTCGATGTCCCAGCCGAGTTCGGTCGGTCCCCGCTGGCCCAAGCGGTTGACGTCGACGATCGCGATGAGGTTCGACAGTTCGTAGTAGGCGGCCTTGTCGAGCGCCTCCCACATCGAGCCCTCGGCCATCTCGCTGTCGCCGCAGAGGACCCAGATCCGGTACGGCAGACGGTCGAGATACTTGCCGGCCAAGGCAACGCCGACGCCGTCCGGCAGCCCTTGGCCGAGTGAGCCCGTCGCTACATCGACCCACGGCAGAACCGGCGTCGGATGGCCCTCCAACCGGCTCCCGAAGCGCCGGTATTGCTTCATCAACTCGTCGTCCGAGACGACACCGACTGCTTTGTAGACCGAGTACAGCAACGGCGAGGCGTGTCCCTTGGAAAAGATGAGGTGGTCGTTGCCGGCGGCGACCGGGTTGTCCCAGTCGTAGCGGAGGTGACGACCGACCAGGACGGCGAGAATGTCGGCGGCGGACATGCTCGAGGTTGGGTGCCCGGAGCCCGCACTGGTGCTGGATCGGATCGAGTCGACCCGAAGTTGCGCGGCAAGTTCCCGAGCTGTCGATAGATCGATCGCGGTCATTGGTCCTGCACTGCTCGTCACGGCGATCGCCCCTTCTCCTCGGACTACTGCGTGCTCCTCGGACTACTGCGTGTCGTTGCGCCGACCAGAGTTCCCGTCGCCGGCCACGTTAGCCCTCTGCCGCGGGGCGTAACGCGATGACCTCGATCTCGACCTTGAACTCGGGCCGGACCAGCCCTGAGATCACGCCCAGCATGAAGGCTGGCTCGTGGTGTAGGAACTCCGAGCGCACGGCGACATACGCGGCGATGTCATCGGCCACCACGCCATCGCCCCGGTGCCACTCATGCTGGCAGCGTTCAGCGACGGACCGTGACCGGCTGGGAGCCGGTGCTCGTTGGTCGGACACCGGATTCCCACGGACGACTTGATCACGGTCCGGCTGTTTAAGCAGGCAGAGCACGGGTAAACGTCGAATTCGGCCGTGCCGACGGCGTCGGTTTCGCGATCCGCGATTGCGCAAGGCCGCCCGCAACAGCGAGGCAGAGGATTAGCGTCGGACGCGAGTCGTCTCCGGTCGACGGCCGGACACGGCAGGACATACTTCCGCCGACAACCTGCCGTTCATGGAAAGGCGAGTGTGCGATGTCGAATATCCGTCCCGTGCAGTGGTTGTCCAGTCACGCAACGACCGGTCTGACCGAATTGCCCCGAAACGGCGCTTGGGTCTTGTCGAAAGTGCTCGGAACGCCGGGCGCGGTCATGGAGTCGGCCAGTTCGGGCGCAACGGACAGCGTCCGTCGATTCACCGCGGCCGTCGCCGACAATGTTCCGGGAGTCCACGATTCGGTCGAGATACGCCTCCGGCGCGCCGAGGTCGCGGTGGCTCAGGCCCGCAAGGCGGAGCAGGAGGCGCTGGCCGAGGCGCAAGACGCGAGTGCCCGTGCGGATATGGCCAAGTCCGTCGCGGATGAGGGCAAGCAGCGGATCCGAGACGCGGCCCGCGAGGGCAAGCAAGAGGTCGACCGACGAACACAGCAGGCTCGTGATCATTACGGACAGTTGATCGAGCAAGAGCGGGAGAAGGCGAGCCGCGAGGCCGCTGCGCGCATCGACCGGCTCACCGAAGACGTACAACACCAGGTCGACGGCGCCCGTCAGGATGCCGAGGACGCTGCGGCCCGTGCCCAGGCGCGTATCGATGACGCGCATCGGCAGATGGCGTCCGCTCGTGAACTCGCCGCGGCGGCGACCGCGACCGCGCGAGAGGTAGCCGATCGCGCGCATCAACAGGCTCAGGCGATCGCGGACGAAGCCGAGGAGCGGGCCGGGTCGGCGGATCGGCGGCTGAAGGCGGCGCGCGGAACCGAAGATGCTCTCGCCACGACCGCTGCCCGCGCCGTACGGCAGGAGCAGACCGCCGGGGTGCCGGAGAAGCTGACCGACTACACGAAGGCCGAACTCTTGGACATCGCGCAGCCGCTGGAGATCGGCGGCGCTTCGCGGATGCCGAAGAGCCAGCTCGTCCGGGCGATCAGGACAGCATCGCGCGCCCAGGCGCGGACCCGAACCTCGACTAGGTAAGGAGCGCGACGTGAAGATGTTTCATCGCAAGAACAAGTGGCAGCGGGCGGTCGGCAAGGCTACGACGCTCACGTACAAGAATCCCGCTGTGAAGACGGGCGCCGCTGCGCTGACCGGCGTAGTGACGGTGACGGCGGCGAGCGCGGCGGTGTCGTCGCTGCGCCGGAAGAATGGCTCGTGAGACCGCGCAGCTTGGCGGCGTTCGCCCTCGGGTATGTCCTCGGCAGTAAGGCAGGGCGCGAGCGATATGGTCAGATCATGGCGGCCGCGAAGCGCGCGTCGCAGCGGCTGGAAGAGTACAGCGTGGCGGGCGCCAATGGGACGGCCGCCGGCGGTCGAACCCGTACGGCCACCCAGCGATTCAACAGTCGCCGAGCCTGAGATACTGCGCCCGCTCCCGGCGACGCGTGCACGGTTCAGGCGGGAGCCAAGTCTGTCGCGTGGTGCCGTTGTCGACGCCTCGATCCTCGCTCGCCTGCTCGGGATCCCGTTGCTGCGGCTCGACGCGCACATCGACATGGTGCCAGTTGATTCCGATGCCATCCTCGGTGCTGCCGAGCCATACTCGACGGTGCCGATGACCGAGCCGGCTGCACTGCCGATGGCCGCGGGTTCGGTCGCCGGATCCACAGCCACGCTGGCCGACGCCGCCGAGGTGTTACGGCACGCGTCGCGGATCCTGGGTGAAGTGCGGCGCGAGCGCGTCGCCCGTCGCTGATGCAACCCGCTCGGGAGGACCCGTCACGTGTTGCCCGATGTGTTCACCGGCTTGGGCAGGAAAGGTTCGAGCGCGTCGGCGAACGCGTGCAGATTGCGGGTCTGCAGCAATAACGTGCCCGGGCCGGTGAATTCCGCAACGAACGCCTCGCCCGAGGTGAGCGATCGGAACAGGCTGCGCGTGGCCTTGCGAATCTCGTACGGCATCGACGCGTGCCACGCGACCAGGTGGCCAGTGTCGACCAGATAGCGTTCGCCGGCGGCCAGCGTCCGGGAATGCAACGCGCCGAACGACGTGACGAATTGAACGCCGCTTCCCCGGACTTGCAGCACGAAGAGGCTGTCGCTGGCGAAGAACGACTTCGCGCCGCCCCAACTCGTGTCCACCTCGAGGGTCGCGTCACTCGCAAGATAGGACGAGGCCGCGATGTTGTAGGCCTCTCCGGTCAACCCGAGCGGCACGATGTCGCCCGGTGCCGCCGGCGCGAGAGTCAACTCGCCTGGGCCGCCATGAGCGGTGTACGTCGACACGAACGCACTGCGACCGCCCACGCTGCGTTTGACGGCACCCCACACGCCGCCCTCCATCTTGGAGGCAAGCTCGACGTTGCCGGCCATGCTCACCATGGCGCCGGCTTGCGCCTTGATCGGCTGCTCGGTGGCCAGAGTCAATGATGCTAATGCGAACGCGGGCCGGTAATCGACGCGATAGGCGAACGTCGTGCTCTGCCCTTGATCCGGCAGGACGCTGATATCGGACATAGCGGTCATGCTAGCCGCGTCGGTGCCAGAGTTTTCGCCGTACCGTGGATGTGGTCATCGCAGGCCGGACCGGGCGCGCGGGATCAGCGTCACTCGAACACGGGTCGTGCCGCGGCGATTATGCCGCGACCAATGTCGGTCGGCTGTGGCATGGTTGGGCTTCGTCGAGCGTGGTCGGACCGGCCGGCCCGCGAGCGACCGCTGATCCGTGGGGCGACAACGGGGGAGTCGTATGCAGGGCGCCATCTATGCCGAGGGCCTGGTCAAGACATTCAAGGACGTTAGGGCGCTGGATGGCGTCGATTTGAACGTACCCGAGGGCACGGTGCTCGGCCTCCTCGGGCCGAACGGTGCCGGCAAAACGACCGCCGTTCGCGTGCTGGCCACGCTGCTACAACCGGATAGTGGACGGGCAATCGTTGCCGGGATCGACGTCCTGAAACACCCGAACGAGGTCCGGCGGTTGATCGGTCTGTCCGGTCAGTTCGCGGCCGTCGATGAATACCTGACCGGTCGCGAGAATCTGCAGATGGTCGGCGAGCTCTATCAGTTGTCGGCCCGCGATGCGAGACGGCGGGCGGTCGAGTTGTTGGAGCGGTTCAGTCTCGAGGATGCCGGCGATCGCATCGCGAAGAATTACTCGGGCGGCATGCGCCGGCGACTTGATCTGGCCGCGGCATTGGTTGTGTCCCCGCCGGTGATGTTCATGGATGAGCCCACCACCGGGCTCGACCCGCGCAACCGTCAGCTGTTGTGGGATCTGATCCAGGATCTGGTCGCCGGCGGCACGACCTTGCTGCTCACCACCCAATATCTCGAAGAGGCCGACCGGCTGGCGCACGACATCTGCGTTGTCGATCACGGCAAGGTGATCGCGCGCGGCACGTCTGACGAGTTGAAGGCCCAGATCGGTGGTGAGCGGATCGAGGTCGTCGTGCATCGGCGCGAGCATATGGACGCGGCCAGCGACGTGCTCAAGTCGCTCGGCAAGGGCGACTTGACCGTGGAGGACCACACCCGCCGGATCACCGCTCCGGTGATCGGTGGTGCGAAGCTCCTTGCGGAGGTCATCCGCGAACTTGACAGTCGCGGCGTGGAGATCGATGACATCGGGCTACGCCGGCCGACGCTGGACGACGTCTTCATTTCGCTGACCGGACATCAAGCCGAATTCGCCGATGATCAGGAGGTGGCCAAGTGAGCGCCGTGACCGATGTCGTACGCAGACCCGTCGGAGCGCCGAGGTCGCGTGGTGGCGTGACTCAGGCCGTCCGCGATTCGTATGTCGTGGCCAAGCGCAACCTGCGACGGATGACGCGGATTCCCGAGATCATCATCTTCGGGCTTATCCAGCCGATTATGTTCGTCGTACTGTTCAGCTATGTGTTCGGCGGCTCAGTGAATGTGAACGGCTCGTCCAGCGCTAGCGGCTACCGCGAATTCCTGATGGCCGGCATCTTCGCCCAGACAGTCACGTTCGCCACCGCCGGCGCCGGCGCCGGTATCGCGGACGACATGCACAAGGGCGTCATCGACCGATTCCGATCGCTGCCGATGACCCGCGGCGCGGTGCTGACCGGCCGGACCATCGCCGACCTCGTGCAGACCACACTCACCATGGTTGTCCTCATTGTCGTCGCCGTCCTGGTCGGCTGGCGGATCCATAACGGTGTCCCGAAGGCGATCGCGGCCTTCGCGCTGCTCCTCCTGCTCGGATATGCGTTCTCCTGGATCGGTGCGCTGATCGGGCTGTCCGTTCGGACGCCGGAGGCGGCCACGTCCGGTGGCCTGATCTGGTTGTTCCCGGTCACGTTCGTGTCGATCGCCTTCGTCAGCTCTGCCGGGATGACGCCTTGGCTGCGCCACATCGCCGAGTGGAATCCGTTCAGCGCCACGGTGCAGGCGGCCCGGGTGCTGTTCGGCAACCCCGGTGTGTCCAAGTCGCCGGCGTGGCCGATGCAGCACCCGGTGATCGCGTCGGTGCTGTGGTCGGTGGTCATCCTGCTCGTGTTCCGTACGCTTGCAGTCCGGCGATACCGGTCGGCGACGGCTTGATCTCCGCGTCACCCGGCTTCATCGGGCGCGGCAAACCGTGCGTTCTGCCGTAGTAGCACGCCGCAGGTTGCGTAGAGGACGAGCGCGGCTCCGATGCCGGGAAGTAGTGTCCACAGCGCCTCGGTCGACGTGGCGGGCGCGATCGCGAACGTCGCGACGGCGATCAGGCACAGTGCGGCCGCCGTCGCGTAGTAGGCGGGCACGTGAAACAAGCGGCCCAGCGGAATGAAGTGAATGCCGACGCCGGCGCTGACCACGGCGGGAATCACTACGGCGTGACCAGTCGCGCCGAGAATCCCGGCGATCACAAAGAGTCCGATCCATTCGGCTGCCACGATCAGGCCGAAGCTCCGGCCGGGTGAATTGCTGCCGGCCGAGACACTATCGGCGCGCTGCGTAACGGGCGACAGGCGACGGGGCAGTCGCCATGCGTACGCCGTCAGTGCCGTAGAGACCAGTGCGGCGAGGACGACGACGATCACCTGAGCGACGGTCGGGAGATGTCCGCCGGTGCCCCATCCGACCCAGGCGAGACCGAAGAAGGCCAGCACCGTCACCCCGAGAGCACGCCCACGCACTTCGGCAATGCGTGATGGCAATGCGGTCGCGGTGGTCGTCATCGTGTGCTCCCGTCCTCTCCGGTCGTCGTGATCTGGACCGGGGCGTCGTGATCTGGACGTACCAACGTAGCGGATGACGACCAGTTGCCTCATATCGCTGTCTGTCTATCAATCCAAGCCGAGTCAACCGCCGGAGTCGTGATGTCAGTGAGCAAGGACCGCCTGCGGTGGAGTGAGGTTCCCGGATCCATCCGCGCCGCGACCGAAGCATTGGTCGGCGGCCGGGTGGCCGACGCGGAGAACTGCGCTGGCGGATACTCGCCCGGCCTCGCATCGCGGCTGACGCCTCACGACGGCCGGCGCGTCTTCGTGAAAGCGATGGACGGCAACGTGTGGCCATTGGAATGCGAGGCGCATCGCACCGAAGCAGTGATCGCCGGCGCGTTGCCGGCGTCCGTACCGGCACCGGCGTTCATCGGTTGCTTCGATGACGGCCGCTGGGTGGTTCTCGCGTTCGAGGAAGTCGACGGCGTTCCGCCTGAGGAACCATGGGATTGCAACACGTTGACCCGCGTCGTACCGGCCGTGGTTGGGTTGGCCGACGCAGTGACGCCATCGCCGCTTGCGCTTCCGAATCACCATCCTCGGCTCGGTGGCTGGATCGATCTCGCTGCCGATCCGGAGCGCGGCGCGCGACTCGGTAGGGTCTCGAGGTGGGCGGCCGACAATCTGTCACACCTCGTCGAGTTGGAGACTGACGGCCTCATCGCCGCACAAGGCTCGTCGTTGGTGCATTTCGATCTCTATCCGCACAACATTCTGGTGACGACCGATCGGGTTGTGTTCGTCGACTGGCCACATGCTCGTCTGGGTGCACCCATCGTCGACCTGGTCATGCTTCTGTCCAGCGCCGCGGCCGACGGGATCGACCCGGAGCCGCATCTTCGGACGTACGCGGCCGGCGCGGACCCCGCGAAGGTCGACGCAATCCTGGCCGCTCACGCCGGCTTCCTGCTCGCCGGCGGTCTCGCGTCCGCGCCGACCGGACTCGACGCGATAGCTGCCGCGAAATGTCGTCTCGGCCGCAGCGCGGTCGACTGGCTGCAGCGACGGTCGTGCGCGTGACGCTCGGCGAGATCACGATGCGACCGTACGGAGGTTCGTGCGCTACGCGTCGCAACCGCGGAGGTCGGGCACCGATCGGGGGATCGCGGAGCCGACGCGGGGATGTCCGCTGGTGGGACGAGTCGCCCGAATCACCCGAACCGGGACGTGAGCGGCTACAGTGGGTCTGTCGAGGAATGGGATGACACGCCCCGCGGCCGCCCTCAGATACCGCTCACCTGCTGCAACAGCGCCGACGACTACCTCAAGGTGCATGACCAGAGCCCCGGTCACGCGGACGTCACGGAGGGTTCGCACGGCATTTGGGAACGCCTGCAGTACGACTGGTCCGATCCCAACCGCGTCGTCATGAAGACCATCGACTCCAACACGTGGGGCGGTGCCTCAGGCCACACCTACACGTTCACGCGGCAGCCCAACGGGACTACCGACGTCGATGTCGTCGTTGTGCGCGAAGGCAAGAACATCAAGGGACGAGTGCTCGGCATCCTCGTCGGAGCCGTCGGCAAGCGCAGTTTGGACGGCGCGCTGCGAAAGACCGTCAAGGCCATCGAAGCCAGGAACCACGGCGCTCCCGCGGCGTAATCCTCGTACCCGATCCAGGCCGATCAGGTCGGCGGCGAGGAGATGGGTGGCAAGTCGTGCAACGGCGTGCCTGCGGTTAACCGTACGAATGCGAACCGGCCAAGAACATAGAGCGCCACATCGTCGTGCAGCGCCGTCGCCCGCGTCTGGTCCAATGTGGATGCGTTACCTAGTCACCGCGCAATTCGACACCGCACGCGCCCCAGCGAACCGCGCTCGCGTGGCTGCTGCACCGGTGCTCTGCGATGCTGCCGATCCCAGGCACGACAAGCCTCGCCCACCTACGAGACAACATTGCCGCCCGTAGTGTTTGACAGAGGCCGAATTCGCGGGCCCGACTGCACTTGTCAGAGAGCCCACGACCGGCGGGTAGGGCAGCGGATCTCCACATCGACGCCCCAGGCATCACCGTCCGGGCTGTCGTTCCGCAACGCAGAGATCGCAAGCCCGCGCAGACTCTTTGCGAAGCGTTCCGGCTGCTGCCGGACCGCGGAGCGGTTGCGTTGATCGTTGGCCACGTCATGGTGGGCCGGTAGTCAATTCCTCCATTCCGACTCGTCCTCTGCGTTTTGATCTGGTCGCCGCGTTACCGTGACGACATGGTGGAGACGCAGCGGGAGCCCGTGCCACGTGTCGACTCAGGCGAGCTCGACACGGCGCTCGCGTTCTTGTCGTTTGCCCGGCACTGTGTACTGAAGAAGGCCGACGGGCTGTCCGACGAGCAGTTGCGTCGCGTCCTGGTCGACAGCGGCACCTCCATCCTGGGTCTCGTCCAGCACTTGGCTGAGGCGGAGCGGTACTGGTTTGGCTACCACCTCGTCGGGGCCGCATGGGATGCGGACGAGGAGCACCACATGGCCGTCCCGGCCGACCGCGCCGCCGCCGACGTGCTGGGGGACTACCAGGCGGCCATCGTGGACAGTGATCGCGCGATCCGCACCGTCGGAGATCCGGACGCGCGTTTCACCGTGCCCGTCGACGGCAACCGGCACACGCTGCGGTGGGTCATCGCCCACATGACGAGCGAGACCGCCCGGCACGCCGGACACGCGGACATCCTCCGGGAACAGCTCGACGGCACCACCGGTCGCTGAGCCGTGCGCCCGGGGTCGCGTACGTCTTTAGGCTGCGGCGGCCTGCTGTCAGACATCATTGGGCTCAGGTCCCGGTTCGAATCCACGTCATCGCCGTGATCTGATCGCTCAACCTCGACGATCGGTGCCTCGATGGCCGGCGGATCGGGACACATGAACACGCAGTTCGACGATGCGCTCGGCACAAGATCCGCGTGACAGCGGTTGGGTCGTGGCGTCGCCCCGCAGCTCGTGTGGTCTTTGGACGGAAGCGGACCAAGATCCATTGCGTGTTTTTCACACGACCACAGACAGACGGGTGCATTCGGCGGCGTACGGCTGCACATGGTGGATCATCGACAATGCGGTTTCCGCTGTTGAGGGTCATTTCGGCCGGTGCGGTGGTGCCCCCGGGCAGATTCGAACTGCCGACACACGGTTTAGGAAACCGTTGCTCTATCCCCTGAGCTACGAGGGCGGGACTCGGTCGAGGATACCGGTCTGGGCGTAGGTGCCCGTACCTGGGCGTCCGTGCGAGTACTCGCACGGAGCTCAGCGTCGAGCGTGACCGTCCGCCAACCACGGATCCCACCCGGATCCCATCGGTCAAGATCGAATACCGCTCAGTGTCCTCATGTACGCATCAATACCCGCGTGTTCCTCCGCATTTGCGCCCATCAGGAGCACACACGAGATCAACGGCTCGCCCGTGAAATCGACACGCTCGACGCCCTCCCGAATATCAGTTGGATGACGGCCGCCGACCTTGACCTCTTCGAAGACGACTCCAATGCGCCCCCCACGGCCACATCATGATCGACGCCGACCGTGTCGACAGCGACCTGTGGCGAATGCACCAACACCTCCACGACGCCACGGCCGCCACCGACACCGAGACCCGCATCGCGGCGCCGCGGGCGGCGATCGCCGCCTACAGCGGTCCGTTGGCTGCGGACCAAGACTACTACTGGATACCACCCGTCCGGGAAGCCGCCCGCCGACAAGTGGTCGAGGCGCACCTCGCGCTTGCCGATCTGCTCGCCGACCCCGACCCGGCCGCGGCGGTCACCGTCATCGAAGATGCGAACGGACACGATAGACCGTAGACGACCGCGATGGATGAGTACCCGATGTCGACCTGGTACCGAAGTTCCTCGTAAGTTGGTTGAACGAGTGCGAGATCTACTTTTCCGTCGTGCAACGCAAAGTCGTTACTCCCAACGACTTCTACGACCCGGCCGACGTGGAGAACCGGCTACTGGCCTTCCAAGACCTCTACAGCGCCGCCGCTCGGCCCTTCAACTGGAAGTACACCGCCAACGGCCTCAACGACCTGCTGACCCGCATCGCCGCCCATGAACGCCCTGCTCTCACGCTCGCCGCGTGACCCCCGACGAACTAACGCCGAGGACCACCTAGTCGTCGTCTTGGGCGATTCGGTGCGCCAGCTTGGCCAGCGACAGCGGGTACCGGTAGTCGATCGCGGTGTGCGTGCGTCGAACAGTTCAAAAGTGGACGATGTCGTCGGTGACGCCGTGCTTGCGTAGTGCGTCGCGGAACGCCTGCGCACCAAGGTCGAGGGCCCAATCGTCGCGGGCGTGGTGGTCGCTCACGTCCGCACCATCCAAGTGAGGTCGGTCGGGGGAGCACTGTCGACGTTGCCGCCGGTGGGTTTCCCCGGACCGTCTCCCGAACCCGGCGTGCGTGCTAAGCGCGCCGGGCTCTCCACAAGCCTCGCTGGGACTGGTGGGTCAGGCTCATGTGCTCGGCCATGGTGTAGGGATGCGTTCACGCCAGCAGTGCGAGCTCCTCTGTTGTGCCGCACCCGATCCCAGGCCACCAAAAAGGAAGCCAGGATCACCGACGAGATGAAAGATCGTCGAACCTGCGATGAGGATCATCGCCGGCCCAGCGGTGCACCTTGGTCTGGATCTTCAGTACCCGGATATGAGAGCGCACCAGGGTGTCGATTCGAGCTCGTCGGGGTTCACCGGCGAACTCTCCTGACAGTCCGACACCTACACTGCTGAGTTGCTGGCCCCCTTCGCCATTAACACGCCATGAACACGCCCGGTCTACTGTGGGGCCTTCGTCTCGGTGCACACTTTCAACCGTCGACGGGTTTATCCGACCGGCGCGAGTGGGTCTCGGGCGGCAGGAACGATGCTTTACGTTTCCCGTGTTCACGAACATCCGATCGATCAGTTTGGCACCCAACTTTGCTCCGGCAGCATTGCCGTGACTACGCCGGATACCGTCACCATGGCCTCCCCACCGACGCGCTTAGCCGGCTTCGGAGTGAATCATCCACATCGGACGGCCGCGTACGGCACTCCACCCGATATCCACCAGATTTGGGTCGGTGCCACGCTTACGGCGCTTTAAAACGGCGCGTTCCTCTCGTAGCCTTCTGACCTCGCTTGCCGGGCGCGGCCCATCGGGCAGTTCTGGATCGTCCCAGCTTTGTCGGCGCCGCTTCCCACCCTTCCCGGCGTCTCCGGGATCAGGCTGCGCCCAGCTCCCACCAGGCCACTGCGACGACCCAGCGAGGAGGTCCCTCACACCCTCGTTAATCCGCGCCTCACGGCGCACCAACGCCTCACGGCGCAAACCGCTAATTTGACAGACCTCGCCGATCCACGGACGGAGGACTAGGCAAGGTGCGCGGTCTCGTCTTGGCGGCTGGGAGCCGTGAGCGTGAGCGCGAAGTCGCCGGCGGGGTCGGTCCAGGTCTTGTGAGCCGATAGGCCCGCGGCGGCAAGTTCGGCTTGGACCTGGCGGTGCGTGAACTTCGTGGAGATTTCTATCCGTATCTCCTCGCCTGAGGCCAGATCCAGGTCGAGCGCAGCGCCGGTGATGTGTATGTGCTGGGGGTCGCGGGCGCGCAGGCGCAGGTCCATCCGGTGCTCGCGGTTATCCCAAAAGGGGACGTAGTCGAAGGCGGCGGGGTCGAAGTCCGCGTCCATCTCGCGGTTGAGCACGCGCAGTGCGTTGCGGATGAACTCCGCGGTGACGCCCCTTGCTGTCGTCGTAGGCCGCGATCAGGCGGTCGGCGCTCTTGACCAGGTCGGTGCCGAGCAGGAACCAGTCGCCCGGCTGGAGCAGGTTTCCGAGCGCGCCCAAGAAAGCCGGCGCGCCTCGACGGGTAGAGGTTGCCGATGGTGCCGCCGAGGAAGGCCACCAGTCTTGCGGCCGGCGCGAGCGCAGGGGGCCGAGGTGGAGGGTGAAGTCGCCTACCGCCGGTCGACGCGAAGCCCGGCGTAGGCCTGGCGCGATCTGCTCGGCGGCCTCCTCGCAGCGTCTCCTCGGACACGTCGAACGGTACGAACCGATCCAGCCGTCCGTCTGCGATCGCGGCGTCGAGCAGCAGGCGGGTCTTCTCGCTGGTGCCGCTGCCGAACTCGACAAGGGTGGGCGCCATCGCTGGTCGCGGCGATCTCGCGCGGTGGGCCTCGCAGGATCGCGCGCTCGGCCGCGGTAAGGGTAGTACTCGGGGAGCCGGGTGATCTCGTCGAAGAGCTTCGAGCCCTCCTCGTCGTAGAGCCACCTCGGAGGGAGCGTGCGCGGTTCGTGCCGCCGGACGTCCTGCGAGCGCAGCTTCGGCCGAGCACGGCTAGCAGCACCGAGACGTAGTTCGGTCATCGGCTCCCCTCGCCCCATCGGCCAGCCGCACGCCCGACAGCGCCCAGCGGGCGCCGGGCGGGAAGAAGTTGCGGTAGGACGGCGCGGATGTGGTCGGCCGGCGTGAGGGCGCAGCCGCCGCGCAGCACCATCTGGTTGGACATGAACTTGCCGTTGTACTCGCCGATGGCGCCCGTCGGGCGGATGGAAGCCGGGATAGGGGTGGTAGGCCGACGAGGTCCACTCCCAGCAGTCGCCGAACATCTGCCGCAGCCGTGCCGGTGGCGGGCCCGGCGGCCCGGGGGTGGAAGGTCTGGTCGTCGGCGAGGTTGCCGGTCGTCGAGTCGGGCCAGCGTGGTTCGAGGCGGCGTGCTCCCACTCCGCCTCGCTGGGCAGCCGCTTGCCGGCCCAGGTGGCGTAGGCCTCGGCCTCGTAGATGGCTGACGTGGCTGACCGGGAGGCCGGGGTTGACCGGCCACGTGCCGTTGACGGGTGTGCTCGAACCACACGCCGTCGATGCTGCGACCCAGTACAACGGGGCGTCGCCAGCCCTCGGCGTTGACCCGCGCCCAGCCGTCGGAGAGCCACAGCTCGTGGCGCTGGTAGCCGCCGTCGGCCATGAACTCCAGCCACTCGCCGTTGGTGACGAGCCGGTCGGCGAGCCGGTACGGGCGCGAGCCACTGCTGGTGGCGAGGGAGCTCGTTGTCGAAGCAGAACCCGTCGCCCTCGGTGGCCGATCTCGACCAGGCCGCCCTCGATATCGACCCAGCCGAGCGCGGTCTGGCGCGCTGGCGAGAGCTCGGTCGTCCGGCGTACACCGGGCGGAGCGGGTTGAGCGACAGGACGTGCTTGATGTCCATCAGCAGCAGCTCCTGGTGCTGCTGCTCGTGGTGGAAGCCGAGCTCGATCGGTGTCGGCGAGCTTGGCCAGGGTGCCCTCGTCGAGCGGTCGAGATCAGGTCGCGCATCCGGTCGTCGACGTTGACGCGGTAGATCGCCGACGTCGTGCACGCCGGGCCGGCTGATCACGCCGCGCTCGGCACGGGCGTAGCGTGGACCGACCGCCTCGTAGTAGCTGTTGAACAGGAACCAGTATTGGTTCCTGGAACGGCTCGAACTCGCGCTCCTGGCCGGCGAGCACGAACGTCTCGAAGAACCAGGTGACGTGGGCGCGGTGCCACTTGGTGGGGGACACGTCCGGCATCGACTGGACGGTCTGGTCCTCCGGTGACAGGGGCGCGGCCAGCGTCTCGGTCTGCGCGCGCACGGCGTCGTACCTCGACAGCAGGGCGGAGCGATCCTATGCGCCGCGCGCCCGTGCGTGGGAAGTAGTGGTCATGTGAATCCTTCGGACTGAGTTGGGTAGCTGACTCTTACGCGCGGAACAGAAGACACCGACACGGTTGCGTTTCCCTTGCAGCGGCGTGTCAGTAAATACATCGACGGTCACGTAGGCCGGTGCATTACATCTCCGTACTATTCATCTGGCTGTGGTAGGCGGAGTCCATGTCGGCCGCGCTGACGGCTTGCGGCGCAGGGCATTGCGCCGGCAGGAGTGGGTCGGGTATCCGGTCGCCGAGTCGCAGCAAGCCGGCTCCGATCAGTGCAACCGTCAAGGCACCGCCCCACCAGATGGCGTCGGGTGATGTTGCGAGCAGCGCGCCGCCGACCGCGGGGCCAAGGGCCACGCCTGCCATGAAGCTGAGGCCGTAGAGCGACATGTAGCGGCCGAGCAGGTGCGGGGGTGCGAGGTCGGCGACGATTGGGCCGAGCACGATGAACTGCGCGCACTCACCGATCGCGATCACGATCGCGACCCCGGCCAGGACGGCGGTAGCGGTGAGCGTCGAGCTCGTCAGCGTTGCGAGCAGGACCGCGAGCAGGCCGACCGCAAAGAGGGCGCTGGTCGCGGCAAGAGCATGTGTGCGGCGCATCCGCTTGATGACCCGTGTGGCCGGGATCTGCGCGACGACGACGAAGAAGGTGTTGATGAAGAAGACGATGCCGATCTCGCCCGGCCCGACAGGCGTGTGCGCCTTCGCGAACGGCGCGAGGATGTTGGAAAAGAACGCGCCGCCGATCATCACGAGCACGATGTTGGCGGCGATCAGGATGAGGAAGAGCCGATCGTGAGCAGCTGCTCGGAAGCCTGTTCCCCTGTCGCTGGCCGGCGCAGCATTCGCAAGGCGAGGATTCGGGATCCCCACGAACACCACCAGCGCGAAGACAGCGAAGGTGACGCCGTCGAAGAGGTAGAGCGCCTGGAACGCGCGCAGGTCATTGGCGGCAGCGATGATGAAGCCCGCCACCGTCGCACCGGCACCCATACCGAAGTTGCCTGCGACCCGGCCGAGCGCGATCGAGGAGGCGCGCTGCTCCGCTGAGACCAGGGTCAGGCTCAGAACCTGGTTCGCGGTGCTCGCGACTCCGAACCCGGCGCCGCCGACGACCGAGCAGATGAAGGCTTGCCAGGGACGGTCGACGAATGCGAAGCCCGCGTAGCCCAGTGCGCTGGCGAGATTGCCGGTGATCAGGATCGGCTTGGCGCGGAAACGATCGAGCAGCGCACCCGAGGGGGGCGTGACGAGCGCCGCCGTGCCCATGATCGCCGCCAGCACCAGCCCCGCAGTCGCCGTCGGGAAGCCGCGGGCCTGGTGCAGGTAGATGATCTCGAAGGGAAGGATCAGTCCAGTGCCGAAGTAGTTGACCGCGCTTCCAGCCTGAAGAACAAGGACAGGCCCCGGCAGGCCCGTGCGCCAGCCGGCGAACACACGAGCGAGTGTCCTGCTCACTTGCTTGCTGCGGTTGGCTGCTTTCCCGTGCACGCCGGAGACTCGCGCGTTCATCGGCGCCCGCGGCGGCGGCGATCGAGAACGGCGGACGCCACGCGCCCGGCCGATACGAACGATTGCATCGTCAACCTCCAGGGTCGTTTCCGGCTGCTGCGGCACGATCCGGTGGGCGGATCGTCCGGGGTCGGTAGTGCATACACCGCGGCGCCGGGAAATTGGGCGCCCGCGAGCCGCCCAGTTCGCGGGCTGGCTGGTGTATATACCGGGCGGAGGTACGACATGATGCGGAAGGAAGGAGCGCAGGATGGTGACAGCCGATCTGCTCTCACGGGCGAGGGCAGGGGATGGTGAGGCGTTCCGGGAGCTGGCCGAGTCCCACCGGCGGGAGCTGCAGGTGCACTGCTACCGGATGCTCGGGTCCTTCGCCGACGCCGAGGACGCCGTCCAGGAGACGATGCTGGCCGCCTGGCAAGGCATCGGCGGGTTCGCTGAGGAACGCGCGTCGCTGCGCACCTGGCTGTACAAGATCGCCACCAACCGGTGCCTCAACGCGCGCCGCGCAGCGGCCCGGCGCCCGGTCAGGGAGTGGGATATGTCCCAGTTCGAAGCGCCCGTGCCGACCCCGCGCGACGAGCCCGTCTGGCTGCAGCCGTTTCCTGACGCCCTCCTCGAGGGTGCCGTCGACCGGCCGCCCGGGCCGGAGGCCCGCTACGAGCAGACCGAAGCCATCTCGCTGGCCTTCGTGACCGCCCTGCAGCTGCTGCCGCCGCGTCAGGTCGCCGTCCTCATCTTGCGCGACGTCCTTGGATTCCACGCCCGTGAGGTGGCCGGCATGCTGGAGGTGACCGTCGAATCGGTCAACAGCGCCCTCAAACGAGCCCGCGCCGGCCTGCAGCGCCGGCAGCCGCCGGCCGCCGGCCACCAGCCGCCGCCCGCCGTCGGCTCACCCGCCGAGGACGCGATCGTGGCCATGTTCGCCCGCGCGTGGGAGTCGGCCGACCTCGACGCGCTGGTGGCCCTGCTGACCGACGACGTCTTCATCGCGATGCCTCCGGAGCCATTCGGATACGAGGGCCGTGAACTCGTGGCCCGCTACTGCGCCCGCCAGTTCGGCGCGGGCCGCAGGTTCGACCTCGTCCCGGTACGAGCCAACGGCCAGCCCGCGTTCGGAGCGTATCTGCGCGGCCCGGCCGGCATCCGCCACGCGGCCGGCTTCTACGTGCTCACCCTTGCCGGCGACCGGATTTGCGCCATGACCCGCTTCGAGGCCAGCGTGCTGCCGTGGTTCGGGCTACCGCGCTCGCTCCCGAGCCGATAGCCAGCACCGGGCCATGGAAAGGCTGCACCCGCCGAACGAGTTCTTCCGCATCCGCAGGCCGCGCGAGGGAATGCGGGCCTGGGAGGAGCTGTGGCGGCTGCTGGCCGACGGCCCGCGCCGGCTGCTTCATACCCGATCGGCTCATCCCGACTCGCACCCCGACAACACCCCACCAGTCAAGCCATCCCGCCCGCCAAAACGCCTCGGCAGCTCGCTGGCGTCGAGAACATCGCTGACCGCGGGTAGAAACGTCCATGTCAAGCGACACCTCACCCAGACAGTCGCGGGAACCGACTCAGTCGATTCTCATATCCCAGGTGAACGGTCATCTCCTCGTTGAGCGCGTTCCAAGCACCGTCTTGGTCAGCTGCTTGAGCAGCCCATCCAGGCCCGTCAGCGACAAACCCTGTTCCTTGGCCAGCCGCACCAACTCGGCAGCCGCCTGCTGCTCCGCCGACTGCTCGGTCGCCTTCGTCTTCGTCACGTCGTTTAGTGTCGCGGTCATCACGGCACCTTTCCCCACCAGCCAGACGGCCGGCGCGTCAGGCCGGAAACACCATCAGATTCAGTCCCGGCCCGGGCGGCGGTGGGCGGGGGCGGTGTAGACCTCACCCACCGCCTTGGTGATCGGTCCCCATGCGCCTTTGGGTGCATAGCGCAGCGACGCACGGACCAGGTGCACGAGACATAGATGCGCCTGACCTCGCAGTTCCGGCAGGCGGTTCGTCGGCGCGTACCGGCGCCTAGGCGTTGATCATCGCGTTGTCTCATGACGACTGTCATAACACATTCACAAGCGGGGAGGCCGTGTGCTATGACGGTTGTCATTACTGGGCGGTGTCATAACGAGGAGTGGTCTTGGCCGAGCGTCGTGGCTTTGTGGGGCTGGGCCTGATGGGCGAGCCGATGGCGGTAAACCTGGCTCGTGCGGGCGTACCGCTGACGGTGTGGAACCGCACACCCGGCAAGGACGCCGAACTTCGCGCCTTGCGCGCGCGGATCGCAACGAGTCCGGATGAGGTGTTCGACGAGTGTGACATCGTGTTCGCCATGCTCGCCGACGAGGCGGCACTCGATGCGGTGCTTGGGCGGCGCGCGGCCGGATTTGATCGGCGCGTGGAGGGGCGCACGCTCGTGCACATGGGCACGACCTCACCCCGGTACTCGGCTGGTCTGGATGCCGCCGTGCGGGCGGCCGGCGGCAGCTACGTCGAGGCGCCGGTGTCGGGCTCACGGTTGCCGGCGCGACAGGGCGAACTCGTGGCGATGCTGGCCGGGGAGCCCGCCGCCGTTGACTTGGTGAGACCCTGGCTTGCCCCCATGTGTCGCCAGAGCGTGGACTGCGGCGCGGTGCCGAATGCGCTATCGATGAAGCTGGCGGTCAACTTGTATCTGATTACGATGGTCGTCGGCCTGACCGAGGCCGTACATCTCGCGAGTGCGTCCGGGCTTGACCTGCGGGTGCTGGCCGCGGTCCTCGACGGGGGCCCGATGGCGAGCAACGTCTCGACAGTCAAGCTAGCCAAGCTGCTGGATGCCGACTTCAGCGCGCAGGCCGCCGCGGCCGATGCGTTCAAGAACAGCGAGTTGGTCGCGGCCGCAACCCGCGCGGCTGGGGTCGCCTCTCCTTTGCTGGAAGCGAGCCGGGACCTGTACGGCGAGACGGTCGCGCTGGGCCATGGCACCGAAGACATGATCGCCGTGATTCGGGCGCTCCAAGCGCGCGACCGGCACGCCGGGATCATTTCGTGACGTCGGCGGGCTCGGCTCACGTGGCGGCTGAGTCGAGCAACGGTGCGAGGTCGTTCGCTACGGTCGTCAGCGGCCGTACCGAGTCGTGAACTCGCGCCATCATGATCGCTCCTTCAAGCGTGCTGAGCATCAACGTGGACAGCCGCTGGCCGCGCGCGGCCGGCACCCCCATTTGGATGAGCGCGGTGGTGATGGCGTCTTCCCAGCGGGCGAGGGCGGCGCGTAGCGGCTCGCCGACGGGTGAGTCAGTGCCGGCGAGGTCGGCCGCGGTAGCCATGATCGGACAGCCGCGGGCATACCCGCGGGTGGTGAACTCGCGTTTCCACTGGGAGACGAGGTGGGCGAACAGGCCGGACGGGGTGGGCTTGCGTGCGTGAGCGCTGTAGCGGGCGACCCAGTCCACGGCGTAATCGCCCGCCCACAGCAGGGCATCGGAGACCAATTGATCCTTGCCGCCGGGGAAGTAGTGCTGAAACGAGCCGCGCGGCGCACTCGCACGCTCGACGACCTCACGCACACCGGTCGCCGCGACGCCACGTTCGCGAACCAACTGCACCGCGCTATAGACCATCCGCTCACGCGGCCGCCATTGCTGATCTGCCATACCAGTCTCATCTCATGACGTGTGTCATATGAGCGTACCGAAGGGCGCTGATGCCAGTTTGTCAAGCCATTCGCAGGGTCGGTTCTGCGAGGTCGAGTTGTCGAATGAGGTGATAGATCTCCCGGGCGATGTAGCGCTTGATGCAGGGGATGGCTTCGCGTCGGGTGCGACCTTGGGCGGTGCCCGGGTCAGAGTACGTGAACGTCAGCACAGGATTCTGCGCATGGAAAATGCATTGGCATCGGATTCCAGGGCGGGACGTTCTACGCAGGTGCGCTGTGGCCGGCCGGATTAAGCGGGGAGTTCGGCGTCGGTGACCTGACCGCTTTGACTAGCCGTTTGCGGTGCGCGGGCGAGGCCTCGACGACGCCGCCATCCGGATCGCTGGGCTGGGTGTCGGCCGGCACGGCATCCTGGACCCGGCGACAGCGAGTGTGATTGACCTCCTGTGGCGGCACTGGTCGGGCACCGTCGCGATGCCCGCGCGCGGCCGCGTCCTTGCTCTGCCAAGGTCCTTGGCTTGACAGTGTGCCTGCCCACGCGACATGGATGTCATTGCGGAAACGCAGTGCCCGAAAGGCCGTCGCGGCAAGGACCATCGACCCTATTTGCGGTCATGTGATCGTGCCAGGGTGGACGCAGGACGTGACCGAGTACCGCTTCTTGTCTACTGGTCATGGATTCGGAGGCTCCGCGATGATCAGGCCGGTTGTCGTTGGTATCGACGGTTCAGTGGCGAGCACGCGAGCGATCGATCTGGCGGCCCATGAAGCTCTCGTGCGGCACCAACCCCTGCGGTTGGTCCATGCACTAGCGGGTATCAAGCCAGCGCCCGGCATGCCGACTTCGCCGACATCTGACGAAATCAGTACGGAGCGTGTCCGGTCGGACGCAGACAAATTGATGGCCTCGGCGCTCACCCGCGTTGCGCGCGCACATCCGGCGCTGGCTGATGTGTCCGGCGAGGTGGTCGCCGGCTATGCGGGTGCGGCGCTAGTAACCGAGTCACAACGCGCCGGTCTCATCGTGGTCGGCGACCGAGGTCTCGGCGGGTTCACTGGGCTGCTACTCGGTTCCGTGCCGGCGCAGGTGTCGGCGCACGCGGTGTGCCCGGTGCTCCTAAGCCGAGGGCGGACCGGTGCGTCCGGTGACCTACTACTCGGCGTCGACGGCTCGCCGGCCAGTAACGCGGCCGTTGGTGTCGCGTTTGAAGAGGCTAGCCTGCGCGGCTGCCGCATCGAGGCGGTACACGCGTGGCTCGGTCCGGTAGACGAAGACGGAACGACCCCCCTGCGCCACGACAAGAACGCGACACGCGACGGCGAGGAGAGACTCCTGGCCGAGGCGTTGGCCGGCTGGCAGGAGAAATTCCCAGGCGTCGCAGTACGCCGGCGTCTCGTACACGGCCGTGCGAGACAGACATTGATCGACGCCAGCAGACAGTCGCAGCTCATCGTGGTAGGCGCCCGCGGTCGGGGCGGGCTCAGAGGCCTTGTGCTCGGGTCCGTCAGCCAAGCTGTCCTGCATCATGCCGACTGCCCAACGCTCATCGTACGCGGCCGCGACGCCGCCGAAACCGGATCCTAAGTCCTTACCGGTGGTCGGGAAGGTGGCGACTCGCGGCCATCAAAGCCCTGTCCGCACGATCGTCGCGGCCCGGGCTTCATAGCCCAACTGCTATGCCGCGGCGAACGACGAGCGTTCGCTGCGGTGGCAGTGGTGGAGTCGCGTTAGCCACAAGGGTGGCGAACTTACCACCCGGGGGAACTAACGTCGGCTGTTTCGTGGGGCGACCACGCTTCGTGGCGACGAATGTGCGGAGCTTCGTCAGCGGCCAGGTGTTGATGACGTCACCAGTCGCGAGCGAACCGCGCTGCGCGGTTCTGACGCCATAGCGCAGGTAGCCCAGATGCACCTCGGGGTATGTGGCGATGAGGGGCCGGCCGGGGTGCAGCCGCCGTGGCCGCGACCGATCTTGAGTCAGTGGAGGGACACGGCGATGGTCCGGCGCTGCCCACTGTGGCAGGAGAACCGGGCGGCCGGCATGACGACCACGGGGCAGGTGGCGCCGCGCACACATGCCTTCGCGACGGATCCCATGACCGCGGCGAGGACACGGTTGTGCCGATGGCTGCCGCCAACCAGGAGGCCCGCGCCGTCGGACGCCCGGGTCACAGCTTCTGCCGCGTCGCCGTGCACGACCTCGTCGGCGATGGTCACCTGCGGATGTAGGGCGCGTGCTGTAGCGACGGCGGTGTTGAGTATCTCCGCCGCCTCGGCTGCCGGGTCCGACAGCAACGCGGCAGCGGCACCCATTGGCTCCATCGACTCGTCGCGCCAGGCAGTAATCGCCTGCACGGTGGCGGGTTGGCCGGCGTCGCTACGTCGCTACGTCGCTGCGACCGACCAGTTGAGCCCATTGACCCCCCTTCTACCGTGCTTGCGGGCTTGGCGCTCCGTCTGGCGGAGCGGGCTGGGCTTCGGCGTTTGGCTGATGGCGGAAGGAGGCGAGTTGCCGTAGCCGCGGCCATTCGAGGGGAGGTTTGGGGGCGGGAACGCCGGGCCGTTGCCGGGGCACGACCACACGAAGCGTCCGGGGCCGGATGGTGCAGCCGACCGGAGTGGGCAGCATGACGGTCTCGCCGTCGATACCGACAGGGATCTCGGGCGCGTTGGCGTCGACGGTGACCTGCTCGGCGGTGAGCGCGGTCAGCCCCGTGCCGCGGCCGCGGCGGATGAGTCCGGCTGCCTGTTGGGCGCTGTCGATCCGGATGGCGACCACGCCGAGGGCGCCGGCGTCCAGCCGGGCGCGCCTGCTAAGGCCGGCGACGTCGCCCGTGCCATAGGGGTCGTTGCTGACCAGCAGGGCCTGCGGGGCATCGATCCTGGTGCGGCCGACCTGGGCGGTCAGATGGGCACCATGGTCGCCTTTGAGCAGGTCGGGCAGCAGCTGCAAGGTGGTGCCGCGTTTGTCGTCGCGGTAGGCGGGGCTTTGTACGACCTCGGCGTACGCGCCGAACGAGGCGTTGTTGACGAACGTGCGGTCTGCGATGATGCCCAGGTCTACCCGTAGTTCCTCGCCGTCGGTGAGCCCCTCCAGGCAGGCGCCGGGATCCTCGCGGTTCAGTCCCAGGTCGAGAGCGAAGTGGTTGCGGTGCCGGCGCTGATGACCAGGAAAGGCAGGTCATGCTCGGCGGCGATGCCGGCCACCAGAGCCTGAGTGCCATCCCCGCCGGCCACCCCCAGCAGGTCGGCGCCGTTGGCCACCGCCTGGCGGGCTAGTGCGGCCACGTCCACCGTCCCGGGGCCTTCCAGTAGCGCCACTTCGGCGCCCAGCTTCTCCGCCTTCTCTTTCAGCCCGAACTTGGCGACTTTGCCGCCACCCGACCTCGGGTTCATGATCACAAATGGCCGTCGCGGGCGCTGGGCCGGGGCGGTGGGCATGGCGGTGTCCTGGCCGTCGGTGCTCAGTGCGGTCCGGGCGGCCGCGGCCGCGGCGATCATCAGTGCCACCGCCACGACGGCGACCCACAGCAGGTGGTGCCACGCGAAGGCCACCAGGATGAGCACCGGCGCGGCGATCATCAGGGCCAGCGCCAGCCACCGGAGTACACCACGGTTTGTTAGGAACCAGTACCCGCCCGCCAGCACAGCGCACACACCGACCGCGGTCAACACCACCAGCGTCAGGCTGCGCCACCCGGCCACCGCGAGCACCAACACGACCGCGGCGAGCATCAGGGCGAAGCAGGCGCGGGCCAGCCAGCGCCGAGTCATCACAGTCATCAGAGCCGCCCCCCACAAGCCACTGTGTCGTGCAGCCAGGCATGACAACAGCCCTGGCCTGGACCCAGCGTGGCATGTGTTCACTTACGGCAGACAGTGCCGTATTTCTCGCCCCGTTAGGCTCGATGACCCTGGCCCGGTGGCGAGGTGAGGAGCCGTTCAACTGCCGGCTAGTCCACGCTCACTGGCCACCGAGTGGCTCTGCAGGTCAGGACCTCCGACCCTGAGAAGGCGCTTTGCCGCCGGGCGAACGTTGTAACAAGGCGCCAGGCCCGCTGACCGTGTGCGCCGCATCGCCGCGCTCCCGCGGGCTGGGCCGACGGAAGAGGTTGAGCAACGACGGCCTGGAGAGGTCCCGGCGAGCATTGTCGTATAGGGGGATCACCGCGGCAACGGCAACAACCAGCCCAGCTGGCGTAGAGGCCGGCACGCGGAAGGCGACGGATGCGGCACGCTGCCGTCTCTCAGACCGAAGAACGGTGACGCCAAGCGCGTCGCATCGATCAGGCAGACGCGGTGAGTCGACATCTGATGTGTCGACGCGACATCAGTCTCATTTGTTGATCCATGGATCATCGTTGTCCACGAAGGGTTCGTGCCGGCGAGGTCACCAAACGCCGGCACTGGTGACCGCGCGGCGGCTGCCAGTCCTGACCGGGTAGCTGCGAACACTTCCTCAACTGTTTTGAACCGCGATCTGACGGCGAGGCCGGGGGCCGCCGCGACGCGGCGGCCCCCGGGTTCCCTAGGTAGGTTTCTTCACTTGATCGGCTCGTGGGTGTCGTGGTTGACGACCGCCCGGGTTGCCTCCTTGTGCGCCGTCGGCACGGCGCCCCGCGGCATCACGGTTGGGCCGGGTCGCCGTTGATCCGGAACGGCACGGTGACGATGTTGGACGCGACGCCCAGCAGCTTGAGGTCGTTGGCGTCGATGCGACCGTCCTGATTCAGATCGAAGACCACGTTCGGGGCATCGTTGAAGATGCCGTCGTGATTGAGATCGTCGATGACCGCGACGGTGAGGGTGGTGTTGACGTTCTGACCGGCGATAGCCGCACCGACGATCCAGGTGTCCCACAACTCGGTCTCTTTGTTGTCCCGGTTGGTTATGCCGGTGAGGTTGAACAGATTGGCCAAGTTGGTGCCCGGGCCGGAGAAGCCCGCAAGGGTGTTGTTGGTGGTGGATGTGAGTACGACCAGGCCGGGCAGGCGGTCGTCCTGGCCGGTCGAGAAAGTGCCAGGGAACGGCGGAACGTTGTTGTGCCCCGCGGGGCCGGTCAGTTGCAGACCGCTGAAACCGGCCTGCTGCAGGTTCTTGCCTAGGAAGTCGACCTCCATGTCGACGAACCAGCCGAATCCGTTCGCGCCGGCGTTGGCGCCCCGCTCGGGCGCGAAGACCTCGATCCTCACCGGCTTGGCCCGTCGTGACGCACCGTTCGAGTTGGCCGGCGATGGGCTCGCGTCGGCGGCCGATGTAACCGCGACGATGGTCCCTATGACCATGGCGACGGTGGCAGCCGCGACGATACGGGACTTCTTCACGTAGCACGTCCTTTCTGGCGGTCTCGTCTGGTTGACACCTTTCCGCCAGTAATAGCACGCTTCGTCGAGTACGTCCGGTAACTCGCCGAGCAGCGCTGTTGCGTAATCGCGGCGTCGGTCATGGTCAACGCCCGCAAGATCTGCGGTTCAGATCGCCGTTGCGAATTGGTGAACGCGGCGGCGTCTCGTAGCGGGCGGATCGTTTCGGTGGCGAGTTTCGTACCGCCCCCGGCGCGGGTTCTGAATGACGTTGGATAAGAACGGGCCCGGCTGATGCCGCCCCGACGATCGAGGACGAAGACGTACGCGCGGCGGGTCTGCCTCATCGCCGGCTTCACACCGTCCGGGCAGCGCGTCCGCGCGGTTTGCTCGTGCGCCACCGACCACGCCTGAGTCGATAAGCGCCGGGTAATGGCCGCGCCGCGCCGGGAGCACGGCTACACCTTGCCGTGCTCCCGCTGTGCGGCGCCGGGGCGCCCACGCTTTCTTGGCGGTCCTACGTGCCCGCGGCACCGACCTCGCACTCGGCGGCATTGGCGGCGGCGATCTGCCCGAAATACTCGGCCCTGCAAGCCGTTGGCTGAAGGGACTTGTTGGTCGACGCGACTCTGGAGTTACGGGAGAGTCGGGCTCACCCTCCGAGTCGGCTGCGGTACGCGTTCCACAAGGAATAACCGCTGACCAGCTTGACGAGTCTCGTTCAAGCTGTGTCAGCCCAATCCGGGAGAACGCCGAGGCGTCACGCATAGCCGGGCCACCCGAGTTCCGTGACGTCGCCGGACTACGGCGCTTGGCGGAATCGTCCTGGTAGCGAGCTGCTCGCGGCGAAGAGATTGTCGCGAGCCTGGCATGGTCGTCGCTCGGAGGAGATGCCGCCGAGATTCGCAGCCTGTCGACACGTGGCCGTCCACCGAGCACACGCGGAGCCCGTCGACGTACTTCACGTTGCTATCGCTGCTGAAAACCTCTAGGTCGTCAACGTGCGCAGCGACGACAGTCGATGGCTTAGGAAACCGTTGCTCTATCCCCTGAGCTACGAGGGCGGGACTCGGTCGAGGATACCGGTCTCGGCGTAACCGGCCGTACCTGGGCGTGTGGACGGGTGGTCGGCGGTGCTTCCACGTTCGGACGGACTGTGCCGGGTCACGGGAGCACACGACGCTGCCACTATCCAAGATCGAATACCTGACTCCATCGAAGTGGAAGCAGATCAGCGAGGCAGTCGCTGGCCAGGGCCCGCGCATTCTCAAGAGACGTCACGATGAAGCGTACGAGCCGGGTGCGATTCGCACGCTAATCAGTCACCTACTCCGATCACTAACGCTGTCGGATCTGTCGATGACAGTGCGCTGACGGCGATCAGTCGACGATCCTCACTACCGAATTCTGGCGGCCGACAGTACGGAGGCAGACCAGTAGCCGTGAGCAGACGGTTGGCCGACACGCCGATGGCTTCACGGTCGCCTTCCCGCATTGGCCCAATGGTCAGCGGCCCGTGCCGGCAGCTCAAAGACTGCGGGCGGGGTGCCGGGACTTGTGCTGCTCGTACACGTTCGCGTCGGC